>JAHDFY010000010.1 GCA_020627925.1 bacterium | reverse complement strand
CAAATACCATCACCACTCCATACATCTTGTCTAGCAATACTTTGCAAAAACACAGATTTTCACGTTCCCGATTTTCCAATACAGTAATGATGTCTAGTTCTGTCATCTCTTTTAAAGTAGACAGGAGCATATTTGTTTCTATAAATATTGATCCCAAGAAGTACTCATGCCCTATACATTTTATATCATCGAACTGTTTTTTCTTCGTAGGTTTTGACGAATTTTTTACCGTCTTTTTCGACAATTTCTTTGTCTTGTATTTCTTTTGCACTAAACTTTTCAATAGGTTCTAATTTTTCTTTTTTATCTTTTTTTGATCATACAGCCCAGTGGGGACTATTAGCAAGAATATCTGTCAGCTTTCCTCATTTAAAATTTTCTGCAACAATTCCACTCATGACAAATCAGTTAAAATCATCGTCATCAAATTTTGGTAAATTATCAGGGCCTGGTAATACTTTATAGTTAAGCCATGAAATAATTGGCGAACGGTTATACACACCATCAGGCAAATGAAAAATAGAACTTAACTCATTCACCGAAAATTGATTTTGTACATAAAAGAAATCAGGCAAGAAAAAATTTGCTGCAAACTTCCATAATGGTTTAACAAAAAAACCAAGTAAATCTGCCAGCCATTCTGGTTGATCCAGAGAATTCGCGTATTGATCGGTGTATATAGAATAAGTACTTATAAGATTGTTAAGATTTGATTTAGGATTGTTCGGTTCATCAGAAGAACTGATCAACAAAAGACCTGTAGAAAAAGCCCAATTCGATGCTTCTTCGGCCATGGTATTGTAAGAATCTTCTTGTGATTTTACCATACGAACCATTCCATCAGATCATCAATCCGATCAAGATTCGATAAGTTCTTTACTTGGGCCATTAATCAAAAAATCAATAATTTTCCATGGCATTAGCAGGTAGGTTCGCCAGCTGTTTTTTTTGAGGAGTGCTTTTTTCTTTCTATAAAGTGCATCCGCAACAAATTGCGCTCTCTTATTAAATGCCTTTCCAAGAGGCTTGATAGGCATGACGATACTCACTGTGTCATATTTGCTCACTTTTCCAATTGCATCAATAACATTATTGAGAGGATCATCGGGCATATGCTTAAACGTTTTAATAGTATATGCGCCTTCTCTTGTCGGTTGAAGTGGAATAATTTCGTTATGCTTTTTAGCAAAAAACTCAGGTTTTGCTACCTGCTCTATTGATGAGTTTGAATATTGAGCCGACAAAGCTCCTTCAACAATAGATTGATATTCAGGATAAACCCCCAAAATAAAGTTCAGACTTCCCTCTTCATATTGTAAAATTAAACTAATTTTAGGTTTCTTAAAAAGATATCTCAAAATATTATCAAAAGCAGATAATTCTCATAATTTATGAAAATTATTATATACTTGAGACATACGAGAAATTTTTTCTTTCATGTCCTTTGCTAATTCTTTTTGTACTTCACGTTCTGACTTACTCTCTCCTCTTGTTTGCAATACTTTCAAAAAAACTATTCTATTTGCATTAAGCACATCATAGAAAAATACAAACAAATACCTAATAAGTCTCCACAATATATACCCAATAATCAAAAGCAGAAATATATAACCTGCCATTTTGGCATACCAACCAATATTCGTACCAAGACTATCCAGAGAAGAAAAAAAAGATGAGTCATTAGACGTTCATACTACTTGTGTCGTTCATCATAAGTCAGACGTGACTACATATCCTGCCTCAATTTTTTTCATAAATAACAAAAGATCTTCTTGATTTTGTTCAAAAAGAGTGACACACTCCTCTTGAGCAGATCACCAAGCTTGTTTCTGCCAAAAACTTTGGCTTTTTGCAACATTGGTATTTGCCTCATAGGTTTCAAATAGTTGTTTTTGACACTCATTAAATGATGCCATGTATTTGAGGGAGAAATAAAGTTTTTCTACTACAATTATAGACAAGTAAAACAAAAAATACCAACAGGAAGCGATCTATCTTACCATAGGCAACCATTTTAGTGATATTAATAGATAATAAACAATCATGTAATATTTATAATGGACAGCAACACTATTTATCACAAGATATTGTTTTGTGCCTTACTACAGCATATGTGTTACAGCCAGTCACAAGGTAGTTGATAACAATTATATAATTGTCAATTACCTTATTAATACCAATAGAAGTAATCTAAAAATCAGAAATTTTTACATTGATATTCCTGATAGTATTATCACTATGACAATAAAATTATTTTTTATAAAAATTTTTCACAAAGTTTTTACTTCATTGAATATCGTCTTTACCAGCAGAATCATATATTGTTAAGGCAAATAACATTACAAAAATAACTGTTAAAATATAGATAATTAAAGCTCAAGTAAATAACTTACTTTGATTTTTTATGTAACAAAAAAACTCCCAGTTTATAGAGAGCTCTTTTTTTTTAGATGTTTTTGAACTTATACACTTCAGCACCATTAACAATATTTGCATATTCACCTCATTTATCAACTTCTTGAGTTTGCACAATAAGTACTTTGTCATCAAGAGAAATATTTCCTTTGAAAATAATTCTAATCATTTCTTTACCAATTCTTTTTAATCATGAGTCATTAAATGTTTGTGAAATTTTGTATCATTTTACTCCCCACAACATATTAATAAACCTATAAACAGGATCACTTTTTGTAAAAGCAATAACTGGTATTTCAGATCCTAACGATGCTAATTTTGCAGCGGTCGAACCATCATGGGTATAACATATAATTGCTTTGATATTTAGTTCTTTTGTTATTCTATGAGCAGAATAGACAACATAATCATTGAGTTCTTGATCTTCACTATCTGAGTTGTAATAATTATCAAGACGGTACGAAACATCAATAGGAGAAATTGGTTGTGTAATTGCATCATATGTGTGCAAAATATCATCCAATGGATTCTCTTCATCGACGATTTTTTCTGTCACCATAAAAGAATCCACTCACTTTTCTTTATATGGAACTACTAGCCTATCTAATTTTTTCTTGTTGTCTTTATATGTTTGTCCATTGATACACAAAACAAATGGTTTTCCTTTTGCCTTACATTTCTCTAGTATTGCAAACTCATCCAAAGACTTATCCTCTGTTATTTCTTGAATTTTCCCGTGAGTAACAATAATACCATCGGACATAGAAATAATTTCATCCAAATGTTTTAGTGAAGACTTTGTGTGTATTCTAATAAATAGCTTAACTCACTCGCCATTGTTTTTTTCCAAAAATGATCTGAGGTCTTCAATGTCTTCTGGTGATTTCACAGAAGAAGCAGCCAACAAGTTCACACCACTTTGCAATCCCCAAATAACATTTTTCTTATCTTTTTCAGACAAAAATGAAAGTTTCGGTTTATAGTCAATAAATTTTAGAATCTGATTCAATCAAATTTTTCCTGCACTAGTTACGACACAATAGAGCTTGTCGTTTCTTACGCTTTTCACTTGAAGAATCAAATCACTATCCAAAAAACCAATTTTTGCACCAACAGGAACGTCTGGAATATAACCATAATTGATATAAATTGCGTCATTTTCTTCTTCTTTGAATTCCGAAAAATCAACAATAATCGCATCATTTTCTTTCAATGAAAAAGGATTTATATTTTTTACCTTAATCTCTTCTCATTTTGTCTCAAACATAATAGTTTTACTATTGTCGAGCTTTAGGATTGTATCAATATATTTTTTTTGGTAATCATCAAAGACTTTATCTGCCAAATTTACCCTAAAAACAGTAACAAAATTAATGAGCTTAGAAAGAATTGTTTCTTTAGAAAGTGGCTTTGAAACAGTTGCAATTAATTTTACGTAGTCTAAATTATTCATTTATGTACTTATCAAATTAATAAATAATGTAATACAAAGGATAGCTTACAATTGTCTATGATCAACAATACGAATTCCCTTATTTTCAACGTCTCTTATTATTTGTTTTTTGGTGAGAGTAAATGTAGCATCAGGACCACAATGAAGCGTCAGTAGTTTTTTTCCTACTAAGACTGAGACAGTTTGACCAGCAAATGATGAAGGCAGGCTCACGGTCATATAGGACCTCTTTTTTCCTACTTCAATATCAGGATTCATAGTCAAAAAAGGCATATCATCATATGGTTTTACTTGGATGCTCACTCCAAGTTTCTTTTCCAATGCAGCAATTTTTTCTCCACCTTTACCAATAATACTTCCTTTGTTGCTTGCTTCTAAATAAACAGTTAATGATCAAGCAGATTTCATGTGCACCAACGTCGGGAAGCCCATCATAGTATTGAAATAATCTTGCAAGTACAATGTTGCATAGTGGAGTGACTTATCTTGATCAGAAAATGATCAACTTTCAATATCTTTAAGAGGGATCACAACAACTTGTTCCCCATATGTATAAATTTCATATTCTAACTCCCCTGTCGCAAAGTTTGTCACTTCAATAACTGGACGAGACAAGTCTTCTGAATTCATTCATGAAGGAACTTTTACCTTAAGAGCAAGGGTATATATTTGATCAATTGCTCCATTTTTTATATAAATAACCGTATCAATAACTTGCGGAATAATTCCAAGTTCAATAACACCTATAAATCTTTGAATACCATCAACAGCTCTCGTAGCGTGAATCACTCATAACAATCCAATACCAGTCAGTCTAAGATCTTTGTATAATTGGAAATCTTCATTGTTTCTTACTTCGTCGTATACCGTGAAATCAGGCCTAGACAAGAGCAGAATATCTCTCAACTCATTGTGTGAACCATACGAGAAACTATACTGAACAACGTCATTAGGAACCATAAGGTCGCGAGGTGACTCCAATGTTTTGATTACTTTGTTCATATCCACATACATATCAACAACCGCTTGGGCAAAAGTTGTTTTTCATGAACCAGGAGAACCTGAAACAAGAATACCTTTCGATTGATGTTGAAGCATATCAAGAATTTTGTCGTCAAGATTGTAATCTTCCAAAGTTAATCTTTTGATAGGTTTTACCACTGTCATTTCTAAACCATCCGATAAAGGAGGGTAAACAATAACTATCCTGTATGGACCTATTTGCATTACTTTAGAAAGAGGTTTATCTATTTCCAAGAAACCGTCGTCTTTTTGCTCAACCTCCTTAAACAGCTGATCAATCAATTGAGTCAATTCTCCATGAGTAACGGTCTTATCTTCATGAGTAGATTCTCGAGCTCATGGCTTTCCATTTTTTTTGAAAATTTGATTATTTTCTTTAAAGTGCACAGACATGGTATCTTCAGCAAAGAAGACATCAAGCACACTATTTCCTTTTATAACGTCCATGAAGGATTTTATAAAGTAAAAACTTTGCGTTTTTATTACTGGCGCCTTATATTGATTTTTATGATTTTTTCAATAAAAACTATAAATAGCCTAGTTAAAAAGCCATTTTTTTCTTTTGTTTTTTCACTAAAAAGTGATATATGTTATGGAAAGTAGTTGCTATTACCCAATCAACGATTGGAAAAATCAATAGCGAATTTTTAATTGAAGCGAGAGAAGAGAGCTCTATAAGAAATCTTTTACAACAGCACCAAATGATCATTGTATCGCTTGAAAAATTTTTGGGAACCATCCAAGAATTCTGAACCATACAATTGAGACTAAAAAGTAACAACAATACATCATTAGAAATTATAACAAAAGAACCTTTTCACGACACAATTATTAATTTTTTTGCAATCGGGTTTAACGTCACTCACTTCAATGATAGATCAAAACCACTTTCTGATGAAACAATACAGCAAACTCTCCAATCAGCAAAAAATGACTATCAAAAAAAACAGCACAACTACTCACGCTCAGTCAACGAAAGAACCGATCAACAACAAAAAAAATACAAGGATCAAGAGAAATCAAAAATGATTACTATTGTACAAAAAACTATTGAAGATATAGAAGAGATGAAAAAAAACGAGCTCGATGGAGTTTCACAAACGAATATCGATCAACTCAACCAGCTAGAAGCTGATCTAAGAGTTGTCAAAATGGGTTCCAATAAAGAAAAAATTACGCAATTACTAGAAAAAATATTTTGATTAATGGAAACAATAGAAACGGAACATTTAGATGCAATGAAGGAACAAGAAAAACAAATATTTATGAGCTCTTCTGTTTCAAATGTTGATGTAAAAGGAGAACTTGATAAATTCAAAAAAGCGCAAGTAGTGAGTGATGCCGGGGTAGAAAAATCTGCCAATGACAAATACTATGCATTTTTTTGAAAAATATGAATCTATCAAAAATTTATAAAAAAAGATTTTTTCAATAGCTTTGAAAATTTAAACAGTGTTTTGTATGATGCTGTCAGTCTGGTCACTTTCTCAATTATTTTGATACTCGTTATTATAGGAGCAACATTTTTTATCAATAATGCTATGGGTACATCATTCAACACAAGACTATTACTCGTTGCTATACATTTATGAAGCTTGTGAATAGGTAATTTTCTGGCTTTTTGACTAGGGAAAAAAAATATTCTCATGACCCTAATCCAAATAATAGTAGCAATACTTACCTATTTTTTGATCAGCACACTTATTGTGATGAATTTCGCTCTTATATAATATTTTTTGAAAGCAATTAATGTCTTTATACATGAACAACAATCATGACTCATATTATCATACTTATCAGCATGATAGCATTCTCTGTTTATTTTCACCTGATAGGAGCACCTTGGTTAATGACTATTCCCCTAGCCTGTGTTCTTATTTTTACTGCAAACTCTCTTTTTAATGTCAAACCCAACGTCAATATAAGAGAAGTTATTGAACGTAACAGTCTTTATATATCACGAACGCTCATCCTATTAGGGATTAGTTGATTATTTGTATTTTTGGGTATAGATAAAATATACACAGCAATCTATATGATTATAATCAATCTTATTTTATGGATGTGATCATATGTTTCATGATATAAGGATGGGATCAAATTATTTCATGTCATGTATTATGTCAGTTATGCAGCACTCATTGTAGTTGCAAGTACCGTGGTCAATGCAGTAGGAATTATGATGATTTTAGGCTATAGTATCCCCTTGCATCTTGGGTTATATGCATTTATTACATTTATCATCGGTATTTATACTTCAATAGGTAAAGGAACCAAAGGATTAACTTATGCGTATTTACACCTTACGGTGATTTGGTCGATATTTATGATTATAGGAAAAGTTACATTACTATACTTAGTTATAGCACAACTTTATCTCACCATCACATATTATTTCACCAATTATATCCTCTGATCTGATTACAAGCCGCAAAGAATGAAGCCAATTAGCGCCAAAGATATTTTGGCAGGAAGGAAAGTTTTAGATTACCATCGCCAAATACAACAGCTTGAAAAAAAACAACCAGTTTATATGAAAAAATTTAGAGAATTTCTTAGCAACCTCCACCCTCGAATCAATCTAATTATAGACAGTTATAATAGTCTTTTAATACTATTGATTATGGCTTATTATGTAGTTGTTTTTACCAACAACGCACCAATATTTCACGAACAGCTCCTCTACCGATCAAGTATTATTTTATTTTTTATCAACTTTGTTCTTATCCAAAAACACGATAGACTGCCTACACGACAAAGGGTTTTTGTGTTTATCATTATAAACTTTGCAATCTATACCAATATAATCTATCTATCATGATCAGAAGCAATCATCATCGCCTCACTATGAATTATTCGAAATGTTGCTAATTCACTTCTTATTTTGTATAGTGACAGCGTCATACCTTATGGACTCATCAAAAACGAAGATTATCGATATCGAATAGGAACTAATATCATTGGTATCCCCATCAACATATTCTTCCTAGGACAAATAAACATAGACGGAAGTTTGCTTTTTGCACTAATTAGTACCTACATTGGATTACAAGGTTTCCTCCTCTACTATAATATCAAGTACATAAAAAAAGAAATAAACACTGATTTTTAGGCCAGTGTTTATTTCTCAAGAGACGTTAAGCAAAGCTATGACGTCTTTTTTTAATTTGTATAGCCCAATGAACTATTTTGAATTTTCTTTATTTTCTTTCTTGTTATCTTCATACAATGCTTTCATACTCAAACCAATTTTTCTACTTCTATCATCAAGAAGAATTAGTTTAGCACGAACTTTTTGTCAAAGTTTTACAGCATCTGATGGATTATCAACAGCTTTGTTTGAAAGTTCACTCAAGTGAATCAAACCGTTAATATCATCGTACATTCTTACGAATACACCATAAGGAACAAATCTTACAACTTCTCCTTCGATGATGTCACCAACAGAGAATTTCTTCGGAATTTCTTTCCAAGGGTCCACTTTCAATTTCTTACGAGAAAGAGAAATTTTACCATTTTCAAGACCGATAACCTTTACCTTCATTTCGTTTCCAACGTTACCCATTCTTTCAATATTTTGTACGTGTCCATAGGTAAGTTCCGAAATATGAACAAGTCCTTCAACACTTCCTCCCAATGTTACAAATACACCGTAACTTGAAATTCCGCTCACAACTCCTTCGTATTCCTTTCCAACTTCAATTTCAGCAAGGATTGTTTCAGTTTCTTCCTTCAAAGCTTCTCTTTCAGAAAGAATAATTCTCTTTTCTTCTTCATCAATACTGATTACTCTTACTTTGAATTCTTTTCCAATCAAATCAAGCAACTTATTGAAGATTACTTCTTGATCACCATCTTCTACTCTAGGGTAGTGAACAGGTGCAAGTTGAGAAAGAGGGATAAATCATTTGATTCCGTGCATATCAACAAGCAATCCTCCAAGATTTGCTTCAGTTGGAACAACTGTAAGAATCTCGTTAGTATCAGCTTTAGCGATAATGTTATTCCATACATCAACTTGTAGGAGTTTAGAAATCGAAATAATGTAGTATCCGTGTTTATGTCTAATAGAAGGGTTGATAACTTCCGCTTCAATAGTAGCTCCAGGAGAAAGGTCTACACCATTTCTTTCTAGATCTTTTACTTCTTTTTGCAAAATAACTCCAGTAAAGATTCCATTTTCACAATCAACAAGAATACCGTTTTCAATTTTCTTTCTTACGACTCCTTGTACTTTGCTTCATTCAGAAACACGTGGTAAACCAAGACCTTCAGACTGGATTTGCTTTAGCAAGTCAGTAGCTTTCATAAATATAAAATGTAATGAATAAAATAATACTTATGGAAGTATTCAGCTTAGCAACCGAATTACTCCACAGCGTCAATAATTACTGGCAATGAGCCAATGACATTATGCCTTAAGTCCCATCTTTTTAGCAACAACTTGGTATCTTTCCAAATTATTGTTTTTAAGATACTTAAGCAATTGTCTTCTTCTCGCAACTAGTCTAAGCAACGATCTTTTTGCATCATAATCTTTGTGGTTAACTTTAAGATGAGCTTGTAGCATAGTAATCTTTTCAGTCATCAAGAAAATTTGATACTCTGGAGATCCAGTATCAGAATCATGTCTTTTGTACCATGTTTCTTTCACTGCTGCTTTTTTAGCAGGAGTTTTCTTTGCAGCTTTTTTTGCTTCTGCCATTAGTAATTATTAATAATATAAATAGAGAGTAACGCTTGCAACAAAGTTTTCACCTTGCATGCAGCATCCATTACCCCTGACAGGGATCGAACCTATATCTACTCCTTAGGAGGGAGTTATTCTATCCATTGAACTACAGGGGCAATTAGAGAAATCCCAACCTTACACATATACTAAAAATCGTCCAAATTGCAAACAAAAAAACCAGCAATAACGCTAGTTTGTAAAATGTAAATAAGCAGCAAAAAATTATTTTTTTTGTAGATCAGAACGAAAAGAAACAATCACTCCTGCAATTATTACAAAAAGCAACGAAAACCACTGCGTTGTTGTCAATAATAGATAATATTGTGTTTGCGCATCAACTCTGAGATAATCAAAAATAAATCTAAACAACGCATATCCTACCATAAATAACGCAGTAATTGATCAAATATACATACGTCATTTTCTGTATCGAGAAAAAAAACAACTCATTAACAAAAGCAGCAGTAGCGCCCCCTCAAACAACATAGACAAGAAATTTGTATTCACTCTCAACAAATCATCAACAGCCGGATACACATAAAAAAAACCCGTATTCGTCAAAAAAGCAACAACTCCCTCAGGCAATCCCCACGCGTCCGAAGGAACAGGCAATCAATACAGCTCTTGATTAAGAAAATTTCCAAACCTCCCTGCAACAATTCACAATGGCAAAAAAGCGGTAATCACGTCAAACAATCAAAACGTTGTAGAAAGTGTTAATTTATTCTTTTTTGCAAAAAGAATAATTCCTACAAGCACTCCAATAAATCATCCGACAAAGGACATACCACCTTCCCACACATAGAATATTTTCAATGGATTATTGAGATAATAAGGCAGCTGATAAAACAAGATCTCTCCCAATCTTCCCCCTATAATAACTCACAAAATAATGACCAATGCAATGTCATCAAGTTTTTTGGTTATTACTTTATGTAGTTGTGGAAGATGGTGAACTCGGCCATATTTACCCACCAAATAAAAAAATCAATATCCTATCACAAAAGACAACAAATACATAATTCCATACCAATAAATAGTGATGGGACCAATACTTAATGCTACCATATTTTATATCACGACAATAAAAAAAATGTCATCACGGGATCTCTCTCGCAATGACAAATATATAATTATAACTGACTATAGAGATCAGAAAGCTTTTCTTCTTTTTCAGCTGCTGCTTGTTTTTCTAATTCTTCTTTATCTAAAGAATCTATTACCAATTTCCATCTTTGCAATCTACCTTGTCTTTGTCCCAAAATAGCACTCTTTTCTTTTTCATCTTCTTTCATTAGTACTTGAAGATTCATTTGTTCTTCAATGTATATTTCATACAGTCTCAAAATTTGGAAAGACCAAAGTTCTTCAACTCTTTTGACAACAGATTGATCACCGCTCTTTACCGAAATAATAAAGTCGCGCATTACTGGATTTTCTTCATCATTTGATGGAGCCGTTTCTACATCACTCGATGGTTTTTCAAAGACACATTCACTACTAAATGATGCAGCAACAAGCTTTTGCAACAAATCCCAATCAAATTCATTTTTTAGTTCTTTAGGAACTCTAAAAGGGATAGTAGCAAAATTAATAAGGTATTCCTTGTACCAAATTTGGTCTTGAATTGTTCCAGAAACGGGTCAAAAATGCTTTTCATATTTTTCGACGACTTCTTTTTTATCTTCTTTTTTTCTAAGTTCTTCTACAAAAGCAAGAAAATTAAACAACATCTATAATGAATCAATAGTAAAAATTTTTATTTTTATCTAACAAGTAGCTAATATAGCATATATGTATTTTTCAAACATTGTCAAATATTTTGAATATCTTTACGTATTAGAATACACTTCATCTAATTCACGTATTTTTTACTCAATGAGCATCTTTTTGTCCATCAATACGAAAAACGCATTGTAATAGAAAAAAATAAAGCATATAATGCCCAAGATAGTCATTTTTTCTGATTTTTCAAGAACAAAGAACGAGTTACAATTGGCATAAAAAACAAAAAAATAAAATAATAGGACAATGCAAAAAATCAGGACATCTTTAATTAACTAATCATACCACAATGAGCATAGACAGTACAACAACCATTTATCTCATAATAGGAATAATTATTGGAATAAGTATCGGGTACCTTTTTGCAAAAATGGCATTTCTCATAAAAGTAAAAAAACACCGCAAACATGCGGTGAAACAATCTTCTTCAGTCATACTGGGGCAAGTCAACGAAAAAATAGCCCCTCTTTTACCCAATTTTCCTTACCATTACAAAGATCTTACTTTTGTGGGAAAAGGTATCGATTACATTGTTTTTGATGGTTTAGCAGAAAAATCTATAAAACAAGTAGTTTTTTTGGAAATTAAGAGCGGTAAATCACAACTGAACGCAAATGAAAGAATGATTCGTGACGCAATCAATGCCTGAAGAATAAAATATGAAATAATAAGAATTAAATAGTAGCAGAACCAGAAAGAAAACAACATAGTTTATTTAAAACAATACTGGCAATTCATTAGTAGGCGCAATAATAAAGTTATAGACAAAAATAGCACCAACAATAAGTCCGCCCAAAAAGAATCCCAAGAAAAAAACACCTACACGAGTTTTTTGTTTGGAAGGTTTTCTTGGTTGCAACATAACTACTTCCTCCTTTTGTACTACAACTTCAATCACTGCCTCATCTTCTTGTGTTGTTTGCTCATCTTCTTGAAAAAGCATCGCATCATTTTGCAACAATTGGTCGCCGACCTTAGTTACATGCGTTCTTTTATCAACAAAAGTTTGTGCTTTTGCCACAACTGTTTCATCAACAACAAATGATTTTCTTCCTTTGAGTTCATCACGCAAAAACTGACGAACCAATTCATCATGCTGTTTGAGAGCTGGCTTAGCCAAATAAATTTGTTCTACAAACTGATAAAATGCAAAATTTTCCATATGCTATGCTTTTCAAGTAGATAAATTCATAATAGATAGCACAGATTGTACACCTTCCCAACAAAAAATCAATTGCAATGTATCGACAAAACATTATTACCAAAGATAGATTTATCAAAAAAAACAATATGATTGCTAGCACGTTTTTCTTTTCATCGGTCGTGGTCACTCTCTAAGATGTAGGGAGAGACGTTCATATTTGTATCAAAACTCAAATCTCTGCCTACTGTCATTGTCAAATCGAGACGTGATAGCAGTCAGGGATTTTTTTGTACTACTTATTGTAAATAGCAACAAATATCATGAGATAAATCCTCTTTTTTATTCTTATACACATAAAGGCAAATGTCCAACAAATACAACATCCCCGATCAGGAAAAAAAACGACAAGATTTTTGGTATGAGAACAATGTCTATGCTTTTGATTTAGAAAATAAAGACAACAAGCCAATTTTCAGTATTGACACTCCTCCACCAACTGTCAGTGGAAAACTCCATATTGGTCACGTCTTTTCTTACACACAGGCAGAAGCCATGGCAAGATTCAAAAGAATGATGGGATATAATGTTTTCTACCCTGTCGGATTTGATGATAACGGTATTCCTACCGAAATTTTGGTAGAAAAAGAGCTAAAAATCAGAATTAGAGATGTTGAAAGACAAGAATTTGTCCAAAAATGTTTAGAAGTAACGAAAAAGCACAGAGGATTGTACCAAGATCTTATGAAATCTTTTGGTTTTTCTATGGATTTCACAAGAGCATATTCAACGATATCTCCTGAAGTGCAAAAAATTGCGCAACAAAGATTCATCGAACTATATCAAGGAAAAAGCGACCTAGGAGCAAAAATCAACAAAAAAGAATTTCCTGCACTCTGGTGTACCAAAAATCAAACAACAATTGCACAAGCGGAAACAGAAGACAAAGAATTCAATGAATTTTTTAATGATATTCGTTTCACTCTTGCCAATGGCGATGACTTGATCATAGCAACAACAAGACCTGAATTAATGCCGGCTTGTGTGGCTTGTTTCGTCCATCCAGATGATGAAAGATACGCTGATCTTATCGGTAGTGATGTCACTACTGCGCTAGGCGACAAAGTCCCACTACTCGCCGATGACAAAGTAAAAATGGACAAAGGAACTGGTGCAGTAATGTGTTGTAGCTACGGTGATGAAACCGATGTTTATTGGATTATGAAACACCAACTTCCTACAAAAATTATCGTCAATAGATACGGAAAAATAGAAAATTCACACATCGAAGAAATAGAGTGACTAAAAATAGCTGATGCAAGAGAAAAAATAATGGAGTTATTAGAAAGCAAAGGCGCTGTAGTAAAAAGAACAGCAATCATTCAGTCAAAAGCAATTACAGAAAGAGGAAAAGTACCTGTAGAAATTATTCCTGTACACCAATGGTTTGTCGATATTCTTGATCACAAAGAAGATCTCTATAAACTCAACGACAAAATGACATGGTACCCAGAATTCATGAAAAAAAGATCGACAGACTGGATTCAAAATTTAGAGTGGGATTGGAATATTTCTCGTAGCAGAAAATTTGGAATACCAATTCCTGTATGGTACAGCAAGAAAACAGATGAGGTTATTCTTCCATCACTAGAGCAACTTCCTGTTGACCCGAGCACAGACAAGCCAGACACTTTGCCAGCAAACCATACTTATGATGACATTTATGCAGAAACGATGGTACTAGATACCTGGTTCACTTCTGGTCTCACACCTGTCATCAACCAACAAAAACTCAAAAATGATGGATGCGACATCAACATAACACCAATGACATTAAGAGTACAAGCGCATGATATCATTCGTACATGGTTGCTTTATACAACACTACAAGCATTCTATAGAACGGGAGATATTGCTTTCAATGATGTGATGATTTCTGGACATGTTTTGGCAGGGAAAGGAGAAAAGATATCCAAATCAAAAGGAAACGCAAAATTTGGCCCTGAACAACTTCATAAACAATTTGGTGCTGACGCAACGAGATATTGGGCACTCACAGGACAGTTAGGAAAAGATATCATTTTTGATGAAGCGACACTCAAAAACGGAAGAAAGCTCATCATGAAACTACGAAATTCATTCAATTTTGTAAAAATGCATTTGGAAGATTATGATCCAAGCACTGCAAATCACTATGCAAACAGAGAAAATCTTTATCCGACAGATGCTTGGTTACTAGACAATCTCAACAAAACAATAGAAAAAATGACAGACTACCTTGAACGTTATGAATTCGGATTAGCAAAAATTGCTTTTGAAGATTTCTTCCGACATGATTTCTGTGACAATTATTTAGAAATAGTAAAACTGAGACTATACAAACCAGAGTTATTTGACAACGGTATTGAACAAAGAAAATCAGCACAACACGTACTATATCATGCATACAACGCCATCATAAAATTGATTGCTCCGTATCTTCCTCATGTAACCGAAGGAATCTATCAAGATTATTTTGCTGCAGGCGAAGGCGTGAAAAGTATTCATACTGCTGCCTACCCCAAGGCAAACAAATACCAAGATACCCACGAAGAAGCAATGGAAAATATTAAACAAATCATTTCTGACGTAAGATGATACAAAACAGAAAATCAACTCTCTCTCGGAGCTGAATTAGAATCGCTCACTATTCAATGACCCGAAGAGTACCTCAATACCATCAAATTATTCCATGATGATATACGTGGTGTAACCAAAGCAAAAACTATCTCATTTGAAGCAAGTGACACAGTAGTAGTCATTTGCTCATAACAAAAAAACTTAGCACTTATAAGTGCTAAGTTTTTTTCATTTTCAGAATAAAAATCAGAAAAATCAAGAAAGGAATAAAAAACGTAAAGAATAGTTATCTAAAATGTCAACTTCACTCTTTTGTTCTCCTTTGCAAAAACGAGTATTACCGTTATAATTCCGCAGTAAAATTTTGGTCAAACAAGAATGACTAAAAAACTGTTTGTTTTACTCAATCTGAATTCACTACATGCTCAATCGAATTTTAGAAAAAATCGCTGGAAACTACAACCAGAAAGAATTGAATAAACTACGACAAAGAGTAGAAAAAATCAATAAAATTGATCAAGAAATGATGGATTTGTCCGACGAAGAAATAAAGAAAAAAACAGCGGAATTTCAATCAAGACTTCATAATGGAGAAACACTCGAAGATATTCTTGATGAAGCGTTTGCAACAGTAAAACAAGCTTGTCGCAGACTTGTTGGACACCAATATAAAGTAAAATGAGACGACGTAGTATGGAATATGGTTCCCTATGATGTACAACTTATTGGTGGTATCATACTCCATCAAGGAAAAATCGCAGAGATGAAAACAGGAGAAGGAAAAACACTCGTTGCATCTCTTGCAACCTACCTCAACGCATTGGAATGAAAAGGAGTACACGTTGTTACTGTTAATGACTATCTTGCATCTCGTGATGCTCAATGGATGAAGCCAGTCTACGAATGGTTGGATCTTTCGGTAGGAAGTGTGGTACAAAGTACGCCCGTACAACAAAGAAGAGCTGAATACGAAAAAGACATTACTTACGTTGAAAATGCTCAACTTGGTTTTGATTATTTGAGAGATAACTTAGTAAAATCTCTTGATCAAAGAGTATTAACGCGAAGACCTATGCACTATGCAATTGTCGACGAAGTAGATAGCATCCTTATCGATGATGCAAGAACGCCATTGATTATATCAAATCCTGATGATACTCCGACAGATAAATACGAATATTATGCAAAAATAGTAAAAATACTCAAACCAAGTAAATTCAAGAAGAAAGTAAGCAAATGATTCCTACATGAAATGATTAATGACATCAAAAATGATGAAAAAGAAGAAACGACTGCTGATGATGGTCATTATTATCTTGACGAAAAAACAAAAACTGCGTCCCTCAGTTCTTTGGGTATCGAAAAACTAGAAGAAATTCTTTGAGTAAAAAATATCTACCAAGAATTAGGATATCAAGAAATTCACCACATAGAAAATGCACTCAAGGCGCAAGCAGTATATAGGAAAGACACCGACTATATTATTGCAGGGAAAGATGTACTTATTGTTGATCAAAATACAGGTCGTGCAATGCCAGGAAGAAGATTCGGTCAAGGACTTCACCAAGCAATAGAAGCAAAAGAAGGGCTCACTATCCAAAAAGAATCTAAAACGATTGCAACTATTACCTACCAAAATTTCTTCAAAATATACAAAAAAGCGTCAGGAATGACAGGAACAGGTATCACGGAAGGAGAAGAATTTGATAAAATTTACAATTTGGAAGTTCGTGTTATCCCTACCAACAAGCCAATATTAAGAGTGGACAAAGATGATAAAGTATTCTTTAATCAAACAGCAAAATGGAATGCAATTATTGATCACATTACATTTGCTCACAAAATAGGACAACCAGTACTTATTGGAACATCCTCAATACACACGTCTGAGTATATTTCTCAATTACTCAAAAAACATAATCTCACGCACAGCGTCTTGAATGCAAAATACCATGAAAAAGAGGCTCACATTGTATCAAACGCAGGAAAATACAAAAGTATCATGGTTGCAACAAATATGGCATGACGTGGAACAGATATCAAGCTAGATAAAGAACTAAATACCAAACTTGCAAACAACTATGTAGAACGAATCGATGACAATTTACATGGGAAAGCAATAGGACAAAAAGAAGTAAATGGGGTGTCTGCTGTTGTGTATTCAGATGTAGAGTTTGAATGGCTAATGGACGCAGTGACACATCAATACGGACTAACTGATGAGCAAGTCAATAACGCAGCTAAAGATTGGACTCGTACTGATCATGGTCATACATTCAAAATAACATACAACCGCAAAAAGAAACAACCTACCGATGCATTTGCCGAAATTGTTTTCCGTCCAACCGACAGCAACGATGCTTCAGTAATAGAAATTGATGTACACTTCGGTTTATGCATACTAGGAACAGAAAAACATGAATCAAGAAGAATAGATAATCAGCTTCGTGGTCGTGCAGGAAGACAAGGAGATCCTGGAATATCAGTCTTCTACGTAGCGCTTGATGACATGATAATGAAAAAAATGTGAGGAGAAAAAATCCAATGAATCGCATCACTCATTCTTCCCAAAGAAGAAAGAGAAAAAATGGAACTCACACAAAAACAATTCACCAATTCGATCATCAGATCACAAAAACAAATGGAGTGATGGCACTTTGGGATTAGAAAACATCTCTTTGACTATGATAATGTCATCAACAGACAAAGAATGAGAATATACAACAAAAGAGATGAAATGCTTTTTGCACTCAAAGAAGCAGAAGGTAAAGCACTACAACAAGAAAACTCACATAATGATGAATCAAAGGTATTAGATGAAGTAACATCGTTTGTTGATCCAGTGGTGAGTGAGTTTGTTACTACTCATATATCGCTACAAACACCAACAGAAGATATGATTCATGTCCTACAAAAAGAATTCAACTTACAAGTAAGCGACAACCATTTTGACGAAAATTCTTATGAAAATCTCCATGCTCATATAAGCACTCACATTACTGACTATCTCAATACATTATTAACGCAGTACACCAATCCTATCATCATTGAAACAGTGCTTACAAGAATCTATCTTAATGTCATAGATAGACACTGGATTGATCATATTGATGCAATGCAACACTTAAGAGATAAAGTAGGGCTCATGTGATATGCAAAACAAGATCCGTTGGTAGTATACAAAAAAGAAGCTTTTGAAAAATTTCAAACATTGCTTCACAATGTAAAACTAAACACTCTTGTTGCTATTATGAACACCGACTTTTCCCAAATTCAACCAAAACAAGAAGAAAGTAATGCTACCAAGGAAGCAGAAGCAACACTAATGGGAATGCTCAAAAATGTAGCAAAAGAAATCAAAACACCAGCAGGAGAAAAAATAACGGTACAAAGATCTGCAGACACACAATCAAATCTACAAAAAAACAAAACAGTTTACGAGAGCGAAGAGTGATTTGAAATATTTGAAGTAGAAGATGAAAATGAAGCAGCAACCACAACTCAGGTTATTGAAACAAAGAAAAAATTAAGACCCAACGATAAAGTAAGTGTAAGGTATAATGATGGTTCAATCCACCATGACGTTAAATACAAAAAAGTGAAAGAAGATATCGAAAAGAAAAAATGCGTAATTATTGATTAATATTTATACAAACAACAAAAAAAAACCTGAACAACATTCACGTTCAGGTTTTTTTGTTAGTGTGGCGTTCACG
>JAHDFY010000006.1 GCA_020627925.1 bacterium | reverse complement strand
CAAGGAATGCCTTTCATTACTTGATGCAACACAAAGAGATGTTATCTATATGTACTACCATGAAGAAAAAGACTATCAAGAAATCGCTCACATCATATGATCAAACAAAAATACTGTAGGAACTATTCTCTCTAGAGCAAAAAAGAAGCTACAGGATATTATTAAACAACAATGAAAAACAAATCTTTTTAGTTTATAGCTAGGTACTCTCATGACAACAGACAACAAAAGACTCCATTCACGTGATTTCCCCCAACAACATGTACCACAATCTGTCGATGATCGTGTGTTTGCTCATATTATGTGAAGTCGCACGCAGAAAAAACGTTGATTGACATGCAAACGACAATACTTCCGCTACGTTAGTGCTAGCTTTGTCGTGGGTTGCGTTCTTCTTTTAGGGATTTTTGCTACTACTCCACCGGAAAACAACAACAGCAATACGACCATCATTGCACAAGAATCAGGAAACAATAACACCATCAACAAACCACAAGTCAAAGCAATTGCTTCTACAAACCAAGCATCTTCTCAAAATACAGCGATAGATACCGAATCGATTACCACTACTCTCGATGAAATAGATACATTTGTGGCGTTTTTGGACGATGATGCTTCGCGAGAATTTGACGAACTACAATAATATTTATATTTTCTTCCAATTATGACGATGAAACACATTTTATTTGTCAGTATGCTAGCGAGTATTTGCAGCTTTGTGCATGTTGATGTTGCGGCTATGTACCGTGAACATGCATCGCCTTCTCAAACAACGAGAATAATGGAACCACAAAAACAAAGAACGAAGCAGCAATATGTAGAACGTCAATCTCCTCCCAAAGATAAGCGCCCCAAAGATCATCATAAAGCAAGAAAAGCGATGGATATTATCAAGCGCCACCAAGAATTCATTGCTACTATCAAGGATCGTACTACTTCCATTATTGCGCTACTCAAAAAATACAATATGTCGGTAGGAAACCTGCCAGCTATTCTTGAAAAGCTCGACCAGGAACAAGCAATGCTTACATGACTCAAACAACAAATAAAAGAGAAGCAAATTACTCGTGAAACAATCAAAAGTACTCTGAAAAAGCAACGCTCTGATATGAAATTGATAATGAAAGAACTAAGATCAGAACTACTAACAATCGTTTCTGCACTAAAAAAGTAATAAAAAAGTGAAATTTTTTGAAAGCTAGCATGTCCTATATCATGAAAGTCATGTATTATCCCGTATCAACGTTGTAGATCTTCTTTGTTGAACACCGATACCATGATGAAGCTGGCTTTCACCACAACCATAATTTCATTTATACTTATTATCATTATTCACAATGAACAAATTACTATCTACCCTAGTTGTTGCTGGTGTTGTCCTCACAGCAGGAACTCTAGCTGTTTCAGCAAATGACATCACAGACACAACAGCCAACGACGACAACAGACCTCACATGATGAAAAAATTCGATGGAGAAAAAGGAGAATTCCGCAATAAGATGAAAAAAGGAATGAAAAAAGCGAACAAAGGTTTCATGGAAGAAATGACACAAAATCTGAGTGAAGAAACACAAACAGCTCTTCAATCAATCAAGGAATCACACAAAGAAGAAATGAATGCGTTGAAAGAACAATACGCTGATGACAAGGAAGGATTTAAACAAGCGGCACAAGAACTTAGAGAAGACCACATGAACCAACTCAAGGACGTTCTTCCTGCTGATGCTTTTGAACAATTGGAAGCACATAGAGCAGAAATGGAAGCAAAAAGAGAAGAAAGAAGAGCTGCAATGACAGAAAAAAGAAAGCAAAGAATTGAAAAACTATGATCAAAACTTGATACAATCGCACAAAAAGAAAACGCTGACGAAATTTTCACAAAAATAGCAGATAAACTAACTAATCATATTGAAAAGTTAGAAGACAAGGCTTCTTCTTTAGAAGAAAATGGACAACTTTTGGATATGATCGACATGCTCAAAGAATTATTGACTGACGTCAATGCAAGAATTAACTAATATTTTTTTCCTCTGTAACAATAAAAAAACCTATATGCAATAATGCATATCGGTTTTTTGCTAGATAGATTCTCCAGCTTGTTGTCTCCACATTGCTTTGTATAGACCTGCTTTTCCTGTTTTAATAAGGTTTTCGTGTGTTCAATGTTCTACAATTTTTCCTTTTTCAAGCACAAAGATGTGATCAGCGTGCATAATTGTCGAAAGACGGTGTGCAACAAGAATTGTGATCAAGTTATCTCTCTTTTTTGTTACTTGTTTGATTGTATCGGTAATCTCTTTTTCGACAAGTGAATCCAATGCAGAAGTCGCTTCATCAAAAATCAAGACATCAGGATTCCTCAATAAGGCTCTAGCAATAGCCAAACGTTGGCGTTGTCCTCACGAAAGTTTTAATCATCCTTCTCCAATTTTTGTTTCTAATCATTCTGCATTTTCTTGCAAAAGTTTTTCCAGAGATGCTTGTTTGAGTACATCCAAACAGTCTTTTTCGGTTGCTTGCGGATTTGCAAATAAAAGATTTTGTTTGATAGTTCCTGCAAAAAGTTGTGCTTCCTGACTTACAATTCCAAGTTTTTCCTTGAATTCATGGAGCAACAAATTGGACAAAGAAATACCATTGATTGTTATTTTTCATTCTACAGGGGGATAAAGCTTGTAGAGTAGCTTTAATATTGTAGATTTTCCTGCTCCTGAAGGGCCTACAAACGCAATAGTTTCTCATGCTTTCACCTCAAAACTAATGTCATCAAGAATATATGCTGGTGTCTGCTTGTCAGCAGTCAACTCATCATAACTAAACCCAACGTAATCAAAGGCAATACTTTCAATGCGACCTTTTTGGTTTGTTGTAGTAAACGATTCAGGAGATTCAGGATGAGGTTCAGAGGGGAAGGTCATCAACTCTTCTACCAATTCGTGACTAGCTTTTGCGTCTTGATAGTTATTAATAATTTCTCCAGCTTGTCTCAATGGACCAAAAACAAAGAAGGTATAAAAGAATAATGACATAAATTCTCCCAAGGAAATTGCTTGCGTGTAAACAAATCGGAACATGATTCCCATGATGACGATTCTCAAGAAGTTGATGAGTGTTCCTTGCACAAAAAGAATTGTTCTTAATATTTTAATTTTTTTAATTTCTAATTTGAGTACGTTGGTATTGGTATTTTCCAATCTATCCATTTCTTGTTCTACAAGACCAAGCGATTTGATCAGCGCAACATTTCTGATGCTTTCTGTGGTTGCTCACGCTAACAGCGATGATTCCATCACAATAAGGCGTTGTGCCTCTCTGATTTTTTTGGACATCAGGTAGAAAGTCACTCCCATAATAGGCACTAACAAAAGAAACAACAGACCAATTACCCAGTGCACGGTAAATGCATAAGTGATTACAAAAGCCAAACCGATAAGTCCAAAAAAGATGGTACCGATTAAGGTTTTAATAAAGTTTTGAATGTCTTGTCTGGCTTTTTGCAGCTTTTGTAGCAATTGTCCTGATTGCTGATTTTCAAAGGTCTTGTAGGGCAAATCAAAAATATGACGAATAGCATCTTGGTACAATGACATACCAATTTTTTGTGTCATAACATTGACGTAATAATCTTGGAAGGTCTTTGCCAAACGTGAAACCATTGCTACTCACACCAAACCAGCCAGACCCCATACGATTCAATATAAGAAATCTTGCTGACTATATTCAGCATGCTTTGTAACATATTCATCAATCAGCCACCTAAATATCTGTGGATCTAAAAGAGAAAAAAGCTGATTGGTCGTTGCGAGCAACAGTGTCAGCAACAATAATCATTTATAGTTTTTGAAATATCTTAGTAGGAAGAGCATATATATTTTTAACTTATTAAAAAAAACCATCTAATGCAAGATTAGATGGTAAGATAGTTGATGTTATTTTCAACGACAATTAGTATTTTATTTTTGCTAGTTCTTTTTCTCGATGATCAATCTCATTTTGTAACTCTTCTTTTGAGGCCCTACCTATGAACAGAGCTTCTGTTGCATTAGATTCAAGTGGAGTTACGGTATCTTTTTCTGTAAAAAGTGCAGATACTGTGTCTGAAGAGCCTCCATTTTCAAGTATTCATAAAGCGATTTTTGCTTTGAGTATTTTTCTACTTGCTTCAGCTTTTTGTCCTACTCATAAAGTTGCAATTAGATGAGTAAATGCTTTTCTTACTCGATTAATAGCAAGCTCATCTCAGCTAATAGCCTTTGGTAAATGCTGATTAAATAGACACAAAAGTACTACAGCTTCTTCGTGTTTGTCATCCATTTCTTTTAATGACTTAAATGTAATTTGATTCTTTTTTGCATTTGTATTAATTTTTACTTCACGATTAGCAACTTCGTTAAGAACATCTTCAAAAGTTTTTCCTGTTTTTAATTGATCATTAAATCCGAGGTCTTCAAACATTCACTTTAATGCGCTTTGCATCGATTCTTCTATCGATTCTATTTGGTCAAGTCCCTCCATTCATTTTAGGAAGTCATCTGTGTTTTCATTAATAAGGTTTGTCATTTCTGCAACATCAAAATTGGTATTTTCTGAGTTGTCTAAATTTTCCATCATTGCCATCTTTTTATTGGTTAATGAACATATAAATGTTATTTTTTTGTTTCTTAATAATAACATTATATAGACAAATAAAAAATAATGCAAATTTTTCGTCTTTTTCTATAACAATAAAAACAGGTCAGTATGGTTACGTCATTTTTTTGGCAAACTGCCTTTGTAAATATCTTCATTTTTTTT
The DNA here is from genome assembly GCA_020627925.1 of bacterium. Lineage (GTDB taxonomy): Bacteria > Patescibacteriota > Gracilibacteria > Absconditabacterales > Absconditicoccaceae > JAHDFY01. The sequence continues at coordinate 79,953 of JAHDFY010000006.1, read as the reverse complement.
CTTCTACTTTGTAAGTAGATTTCTCTTTTTGAAACAAGTATGCGTCAATGTAATTTTTCTTTGAACGCGATACAGAACTATTTTTGATTATTATTCATTTACCATGGCGAACAATCTCATTTGCCAATAAGATTAAATTTTCATCATAAATTTCTCTATTATATCATATAATGTTTATTCAATCCTGATCGAAGACATCACGATCAAAATAAAGAAAGCACGTAGATATTTCTTCTGCTGATTCTACCATATTATATAAATCAAGCGTATTTATCTTCTTTCTCTTGAGCATTTTATTCATTTGTTTAGCATGCTCCAAAGAAAAAACTGTTTGCCAATTTCTTGTTAGCTTTACAGTATCTGAAGTCAATATGTTATCATCAGGCAAGCAAATTTTCAAAATAAGTCAGTTCTCATTATGTGTTTGCAATACTTCGCTATTCATGCGATCATACAGAAGTTGTTGAAAATCGGAGTCCGACACAGAGTGGCAATAATCTTCTGTGTAATTTTGTAGCATTAAATTCTGTGATAATGTCCTGCTAGGAAGAGAAATTGACCCCGAAAAAACAAGAGCAAAAAAAATATTACTACTACCTTCCTTTATAAGAGTATTTATTTTTTTCCCAACTTCCGTAAGTTGATAGAGCAAACTTTCCATTAAAAATAATGAAACTAAAGTCATATATTTTTAATAAAAAAAAAGACAATAACAAGACATATACACATTAACAAACATGTCAATACTATACTCCTTCCAATGCTTTATCTAACATTTTATCAAGGTCTTCTTCCGTTTCGGAAATTTCTTGCTCATGGATGCGTTTTATTTTTTCTTGATACCCGCTCAATTTTTGTACTCATTCTTCCTTCTTTTTGGTTTTGATATTATCAGAAATTTGCAACATTCTTTCCATTATAGGAATCAATGTTATCGAAGATGTCGCTTGTTGTACTTTGGTTAATACTTTTGCAAACACTGCTGATCTTTCTTTGAATGGATCTAACATATGCATAAGTGTTTCACGTTGTTTTTCTAATTCTTGTTCTTTAAATACATCTAATTTGGATTTCATGAATCACAAAAAATTAGTATAATAAAACTATTAGTACCAATAATAATTGTACTATCACTTAAATGCAAAAAATAATGGAATTATTAAAAAAATACAGACAAATGTCTGTATTTTTTAAGAAGCTATGATAACACTATCTATTCGCACATAACAAGATTATCAGCAAAGTAAACAAACTTTGCTCGGTAATTTGCTAAAGGGAGTTTCAATAGTAACAAGTTTCAAGGCTAAAACTCTACTCACAATGCTTATTCGAGTTTTAGCTCTTTGATTTGTAAATCATATTTTTGTCTTGTTCTTTTATCTTCCTACGCAAGATTATTTGGCAAAACTCCTCGTTTTTAACTTTGGAGTTTTACCTAAATAATTTGCGAAAGGGGACACTACATAAAATTACTTCGCATACTGCTCGTACTTTTATGGGTCTTCCTTTTCCTTTTACTCGTCATCCATAGATTTCACTTTTCCAGCTCTTTCTGCGATAATGTCGTCAGCGATACCAGAAGGTACTTTTTCGTATGATGAGAAGTGCATAGTAAATGATGCTCTACCTTGTGTTGCAGATCTCAACGATGTTGCATATCCGAACATTTCTGAAAGAGGTACTTTTGCATTTACTACTGTTGCATTTCCTCTTTGTTCTTGACCTTGGATCATTCCTCTTCTTGAAGAAAGATCTCCCATCACGTCTCCAACATAGTCTTCTGGAGTTACTACTTCTACATCCATCACAGGTTCTAGAAGAACAGGATCAGCTTTCATAAACGCGTCTTTGAATGCCCTAAATGTAGCAATTTTGAAGGCAACTTCAGACGAATCAACATCGTGGTATGATCCAAAGAATGGAGAAACTTTTACATTAATAATAGGGAATCCAGCAAGAATACCAGATTTCATTGTTTCTTTTGCTCCTTTATCAATAGCAGGAATAAATTCTCTAGGAATAACTCCTCCAGTAATTTCATTGTTAAATTCGTATCCTTCATTTTCTTCTGTAGGTTCTAGTACATCTAGTCTTAGTTCAACATCTCCAAATTGTCCACGTCCACCTGTTTGTCTCTTGAAAATACCTCTTGCTTCAGCAGTTTTTGTAATTGCTTCTCTGTAAGCAACTTGTGGAGCTCCTGTTTCTACTTCTACTTTGTATTCTCTCTTCAGTCTATCAACAATAATTTCCAAGTGCAATTCTCCCATTCCTGCGATAATTGTTTGGTTTGATTCTTCGTCAGTATAGAATCTCAATGATGGATCTTCAGCAGCTAGTTTTGCCAAACCAGAACCCATTTTTTCTTGATCTTTCTTTGATTTTGGCTCTACAGCAAGCGAGATTACTGGATCTGGAGCTTCAATCTTTTCAAGAATAACTGGTTTATCATTATCACAAAGTGTGTGTCATGTTCCTGTTTCCTTTAGACCAAGGAAAGCAGCAATATGTCCAGCTCCAATTTCTGAAATTTCTTCTTTCTTATTTGAGTGCATCAAAAGCAACCTTCCTACTCTTTCTTTTTTACCTGTTACTGAGTTCAATAGTTGATCTCCTGTCTTAATTGTTCCTGAGTATACTCTTACAAATGTAAGTGTTCCTACATAAGGATCTGACATGATTTTGAACGCTAGTGCAGAAACTGGTGCATCTCCTTTTGGTTCTCTCATTTCTTCTTCTTCTGTGTCTGGATTTACTCCAGGAACAGCTCCAACATCAAGTGGTGATGGCAAGAAGTCTACTGCAGCATCAAGCATCATTTGTACTCCCGCATTTCTCAATGCAGAACCACATAGTACTGGATATAGTTTGTTTTGAATCACTCCAGCTCTTACAGCTTTTTTGATTTCTTCTTCAGTAATTTCTTCTCCTTCTAGGTATTTTTCTGCTAGTTCATCATCGAAAAGAGAAATTGCATCAATCAATTCTTCTCTTGCTTCTTCTGCTTCATCCTTCATTTCTGCTGGGATATCATGTTCTACTTGTTGTTCTCCTTTTTCACCTTCAAATGTATAGTATCTCATGTTAACCAAGTTCACAATACCTTTGAACTCATTTGCTGCTCCAAAAGGAATTTGCAGTGCAATTGCGTTTTCTGATAGTCTTGATTTGATTGATTCAATACACATTTTGAAGTCAGCTCCAACCTTATCCATCTTGTTTACAAAACACATTCTTGGTACGTTGTACTTGTCTCCTTGTCTCCATACTGTTTCTGTTTGTGGTTGTACACCATCAGAACTAGAAAATACTGTCACAGCACCGTCAAGTACTCTCATAGATCTTTCTACTTCTACCGTGAAATCCACGTGACCTGGCGTATCAATAATATTAATTCTGTGATCTTTCCAGAAACAAGTTGTAGCAGCAGAAGTAATTGTAATACCTCTTTCTTGTTCTTGTTCCATCCAGTCCATTTCAGCAGCACCATCGTGAACTTCTCCGATTTTGTGCTTTTTACCTGTATAGTAAAGAATTCTTTCTGTTGTAGTTGTTTTTCCAGCGTCCACGTGTGCGATAATTCCTACGTTTCTCACTTTATTCAATGGAATCTTGTCTGCCATTTTTCTGAGCAATTTTTACAAATAAAAAAAAGTATCTGAATGCTGTCATATATAGTATTATTATTCAAGTTTGCAAGAGTATTTCTGTTCTATGTATTATTTCCACATAAAATATCTTTACAACATGTAACAGATTTGTTGATGAAATTTTGAGGATTATTACTATAATCCCCATTGTTTTATAGCAATAAAACTTCACAATGTCTCTTATACGTACAATCAAAAGTACAGAAGTTAAAGTACTTACATGACTGTATGCATACTACTCCGTTGGCCCCGACGCGACTATCCCTCCCGGAAACCATTTTGCTCTCATCAGAACCTCTTATGAAACGACTATCATCACCAAGGTAGGAGAACAAGGTGAAAAATGATGAAGCCAGGCAGGTACGTTTGTTTTACTTGAAATAACTATGTTGGAACCTTCATTTTATGCAGTATGATTTCTTTCATTTATTACAAGTACTATTGCACAAGCATGAGCCAATGTTTGTGTCGTTTGTTGATTTTCAAAAGACTATTTACTCATCTTTGAAAATGAATTAGAAAAAACCCTGAAAGCCCTCAAAGACAAATGAATGAGAATAGCGCATGATTATTAACCCATAAATTTACGATGACACATCATGATTTACCAAATCAATAAACCACCAATATAATAAGACAAAAGGGGAAAAATACTGAGAAGGGTCGCGCAACACTTCTTTCTGGGCTACTGGGAAAACACAAAGAGTTTGTATTAGCTTATTTTGTATCAGCATATTCTCATATTTTTCTCTACAAAAATCCATTCTCTCATATATTCTCTGCTGCTCCGGTGTAATTATTCAACTTCCTCCTCTTAAATCTAAGCTTGCAAAAAGTCGTACGAAGAAAAAATTTGTAATACACAGATAGACAAAAACCAATATGGCAATACGTTTGCATCGTTTTGTTTTGATCATTGGTTATGGATAGTACAAAAAAGTAAAAACACCCCGATTATTCGTCTTGGGTGTTTTTTTTGAATGATTGAATAGTGATAGCGTTTCACGTGAGTTGGTGTTCTACATTGGAGAGTAATTCTTGAGTATGATCACATGATTTCACTCCCGAACGTGGAATCATAAAATTATTCGTGATACCTGTCAGTCATTCTTTTTTTTCTGTAGGAATTTCTTGGAGCTTTTGCAAGTATCCTACCACATCATTGAACTTAGACAAAAAATCATCTACATCCTCTTGTGGTAATTGCAATGCAGCGAGATCTTGTAGTTTTTGTAATTCTTGTTTGGTAAGTTTCATTAGGTATTGTGGTAAACAAAAAAATTGAATGCGTTATTTTATTGCTTTGAATAGTAGCAGTTTTATTATAAAATACCAGAGAAAAGTAGCTTTTTGTAGGAAATTAGCACAGGAGATAGTCCACAAAACAAATTAAAATAGGAGAATAAAACTGTTGATTTTAAAGCTAAGAAAAGAGAGAACAGAAATTATCTGTCTCTCCATGTAAGTAGATTTTATAGTGAATTAAATTATATTAATCATAACACACTATCAATAGTATGTTTTTAATTTATGAAGAATCGGAAGGCTTGCTATTGAACTTAGCTTTCTGTTTACCCTAGGAAGATATCCAGTAGCATTGCGGTATGTTACATATGCATCAGCACCATATCCTCTAGTAACAATCATACTATGGTATATATTTCCATTCCAATCTTCTAATTGAATTACATCTCCCAAATAAGGAGCATATAGACTATGCGGAGTGTGTACTCTAGTACTTTGTGAAAGATAGTCATTTAGATACCTTGCAGATGTCCAGCTTGCACTTCTCTGAGATAAAGTAGGCATTGAGCTTCCTAGAACATGATACCATGCTTGGGCACTCATACGAGGTAGTTGTGTAGATGTTTGTGTCCATCCTCCTGCTTGTAAACACTGACTGATAAAATTGGTGCAGTCACCTCCATAACTAGCGTAATCAGGATAATTCCCACTAGGAGTATTATAATGTGCTAAAGCATAACTAATAGCAGTTGCTCTGTTGTAATAGGTTGCGGAGCGACTATAACCAAGATTTGTTTCTTCGCTTCCTTGATAACCTAATTGATTGCTCGTAGCAATATACCAGCGATTATTTCCGCCAATACCATCTGATTCTTGCCAATCTATGATCATCCATGAATTGTTTCTGTACTGAACAGTAAACTCATATTTCCAACCCCCTTTTGAAGCAAAAGGCTCCTCATCAGAATATTGAATCATAAGGGTAAAGTGGTCGTATACCATATCCAAGTGCCATGTGGTGGCATCTTTTTGTGTGATAATAGCATCTTTGAGAATAGCGGTACTTTTGTAATCAATGTTGCGAGCACCATCTTTTCCATCGATGCGCATATACCTATCCATGGCAATCTGTAACTCTTTACTTCCATTTTCTATATACTGATTCCATTGTGGCTTTTTGTCTTGTCCCACAAGATAGCGATACTGAGAATCAAAGAAACCTTGAATCACAGGCGTAATTTCATCTCTTACTTGTTCTGTTGATATTTCCATAGAACTACCTGATTGAGGCTCCATGACCTCTTTTTGTTTACATCCTGCCACGAAGAGCATAGCACTACCGACAAGAAGAAACAATACTTTTTTAGTTATATTCATTTTTTTTGTTTTAATTAGATAAAATCTACTTAACAGAGGAAGAGATTACTACTATCACCGTTAATTGCAATATATTTTTTGCACACTTATATCGGCAATCATTAAAAAAAGATCTCCGTTTAGCATAGAGATCTTTTTATCTTATTTTTGTTCTTCAGCAAGTTTGAGAATATCTTCCAGTGTTACTTTTTCTGGAGACTCTTTGAGATCTTTGGGTAGTTTGAGATTCTTTTTACCAAATCTTACAAATGGACCTCGACGACCTTTTTCCACGACAATTTTGGTTCCTTCATGCTCAAATTCATTGATAATCTTTTCTTTGTCTGCTTTGATTTTTGCATCAATTAGCTCTCTACATCTCTCTACGGTGATAGTATATGGTTCATCATGGGGTGTTTCCTCCGTTGGTTTCGGGATTGACACAAATAATGAGCCCCAACGTACATAGGGTCAGAATCTTCCTATATTTACTTGTACTTCCTCTCCATTATAGTCTCCTAGATTCCTTGGTAACGCAAAACATTCTAGTGCTTGTTCTAATGTTATATCTTCCAATGATCGACCTGGTCTAATTTTGGCAAATTTTTTATTTTCGTCTTCTTGATCTCCAATTTGCACAAGAGGACCATATCTTCCCATTCTCGCGATCACCACTTTTTTCGTTTTAGGATCTATACCTAATTCTCTTTCTCCCGTCATACGATCTGCATGATCAACCGCGTTACTTACTTCTTCGTGAAATGGTCCATAAAAATCTGTAAGCATTTTTTTCCAAGCAAGCTTTCCATGTGCAATATGATCGAATTGCTCTTCTACTGTTGCGGTAAAGTGGTAATCAACAATATCTGCAAAATTTTCTACCAAAAAATCAGTTACCAGCAGTCCCATATCAGTAGGAAAAAGTTTTTTCTTTTCTGCGCCATACACCTTCTTGATTACTTCTTGTGTAATCTTTCCTCCTTTGAGAGCAATAATTTTTGTGTCCCTTTCTTTTCAAGCTCTATCTTCTAATACCACATATCATCTTCTTTGAATCGTAGCAATAGTTGGTGCATAAGTTGATGGACGACCGATTCCTTCTTTTTCTAATTTTTTTACCAAAGACGCTTCCGTATATCTTGGAGGGTGACGATCGAATGTTTCTGTTGCGGTTAACTGTTTCAATTTGATAATCATTCCTTCTTCCATTGCCGGTAGCATTCCATCTTGCTTTGCATCATCTGCGTCGTGTTCTTCGTCTTTTCCTTCTGAATATACCTTGAGAAAGCCATCAAATCTGATGACTTCTCCTTTTGCAATAAGATCTTGTTTTGCTAGCGAAACATCAATAACAGCCTTTGTTTTTTCTAGTTTTGCATCAGCCATTTGCGACGCTATCATTCTCTTCCATATCAAGCTGTAGAGTTTTTTTTCTTGTGCATTTGCTCATGCAACATCCTTATCCATATGGGTAGGTCTAATACACTCATGCGCTTCTTGTGCACCTGCTGTTTTTCCTTTATATTTCGTTGGCTTCGCATAATCTGCGCCATAACGCTTTTTGATTTCCTTTTCTGCTGCTTTCATTGCTGTATCGGAAATATTCACCGAATCCGTTCTCATATAAGTAATATGTCCTGCCTCATAGAGTTTTTGCGCGACACGCATTGTTTGTCCTACCGCATATCACAATTTTCTACTCGCTTCTTGTTGCAATGTCGATGTAGTAAAAGGAGCTGTAGCAGACTTCTTTCACGGTTTTGTCTCGAGACTCTTGACCGTCAGTGTAGAGACTTGAGCGGCCTCAATAAACTTACGTACGGTGTCTTCACTGACAATTTTTCTTGCTAATTCTGCTTTGAATCCCTTGGTTTTTGCTGAACAGTCCGCAACCACCTTAAATGCCGACTTTGATTCAAATCCGTGAATTTCTCTCTCTCTTTCCACCAACAATCTCACTGCGACTGACTGCACTCTACCTGCACTCAACCCTCCTCTTATTTTTTTCCATAATACTGGAGAAAGTTCGAATCCTACCAATCTATCGAGAATTCTTCTTGCTTGTTGTGCATCAATAAGATTCATATCTAGTGTTCTTGGATTTTTAATTGCATGCTGGATTGCTGGTTTTGTAATTTCGTGGAAAACAATTCTTGGAGTTTTTTCTATATCCAGTCACAAAGCTCTTGCTACATGCCATCCAATTGCTTCTCCTTCGCGGTCTTCATCCGTTGCAATCCATACGGTATCTACTTTTTTTGCTAATGATTTAAGCTCTTTAATCACCTTTTTTTTCTCTGCTGAAATTTCATATTTAGGTTCAAAACCATTTTCTATATCAACACCCATATTTTTCTTTACAAGATCTGCAACGTGACCATACGACGCCTTCACTTCAAATCATGCTCAAAGGTATTTTTTGATTGTTTTTGACTTTGCTGGAGACTCCACAATCACAAGGTTTGTTCACGCTTTTGCCATCAATACTACGGGCCCGAAAAGGTAAAATATCTCTTGTTTATTTATGTAAACGATACTCCAATTGCAAGTAATTTATGGTATTTGTCATGGGGTTTATCAATAGATGGGATATTACTTTTTACTTTATTTATTCTATTTTATCTTGCAAGTGTAGTGTTTTTGAGTAAATATATTTCATTGTAAAAAAACCAAAACAAAAAAAAGATGAGTTTTCCAAGATATTTATTTATATGTTTTGTCTTGTGGACTTTAGCTGTGTTTCAATCAATTAATTTGTCGCGAGCGCAAAGGAAGAATAAGCTATACGATGATAGCAAAAAAAATAAATACAAGCAATGATTATTCATCTATGCTTGTTTTTTGTTTTGAAAAATTTGACAATTAAGGAGGCCAATACTATAATAGCATTACCAGTGTTGGAACTCAAAACTACTATGAACAAACACTAAAAACAAAAACAGGTGGAATGGTCCACTCTTTGAGTATCTTTTATGTATTCGACTTTATGTGAACTAAATAAAAGAAACTACTAGCACTTGGCAACAAAAAAGAGAAAACACAACAACTATGTATAATGTTGGTTATACAGTAATCTATTTCTTTGTATAGAAATAGATTTTTTGTTGTATGTTTTTGCATTTTAAGCGAAATATGCACTGGCAAAGCTTTTTTTGTTTTTTATACTATTGCTATTCTATTTGACTTTTTGTTTTTAATGCTTTAGTTATGGTACATATTACTCTTGTTAATGATGGTGATTGTTGGATTTGCAGCAAATATGCCACTTACATCACACTCAAAAAAGAACATACATTGGATATCAAGAATGCACGTGAAAACGCCCCTCTTGTTGCCGATCTTTTGGAAAAAGGTTTTGATATCAATCAGTGAATGATCGCAATTATTGATGAAACAATATATCAGGGAGTTGATGCAGCTCGTGAATTGGATCTGCTTTCGCAACACCGCTATTGGTATCAAAGAGCAATACAAAATATCGTTCATAGCTGGCTTATGCTTGGTTTTTTCTATCCTTTAGCAGGGCGAATGAGAAAAAAATTATTGCGACGAAATAACAAGTCATCTTATATTTCGACCATTCACCCTCCGTCAAAAAAACACGCTCGAACAAGCAGTGAAAAATTCTGACTAGTGCTGTGAGGAGGTTCTGCAAAGTGAGTTATTCATATAGGAGTTATTCAGTATCTCATTGAAAAAAAGAGATTCCCCCAAGAAATTGTAGGGACAAGCATGGGAGCTATTATTGGTGCGGCCTTTTCTCTCTGAATTGATGCTAATTATATGCATCAGATGATAAAAGATTTTTCGCTACTGGAATTTGCTGATTTTCATCGAGGCGAAGGGCTTTTCAAAGGGAACAAAGTATATGAGTATTTGGATACTCTGTTTGCTCACAGTACGTTTGATGACTGCGTCATTCCTCTTCGTATTGTTTCTACTGATATTGAAACAGGAGAAACCGTTGTGCATAGTTCCGGGAGTATTGCAGCTGCGGTAAGAGCCTCATTGAGCCTTCCTGGGGTTTTTGCACCAGTAGATATTGATGGGCGTTTGTTGGTTGATGGTGGGCTAACATCAAACCTTCCTATTGATGCGTGTCAGCAAGACACTCTCATTGCTGTTTCCACTACTTGATGAGTAATTGAGTCGCAACCAAGCAATACAAAAGGTTTTTCTCGCAACAGTATTGCACAATATTTTCATACCAATAAGCGAATACTGTCCAAATCAATAACGCTCTTGATTAAACAAAATGAAGAGCTATCTCTTGCATTAAGCGATGCAGCAATTACACTATTAAGACCGAATCTTTCAGGCTATGATTTTGTTGATTTCAAAAAATATGAAGCCCTTATTAGTATATGATATAAAGAGGCAGAATTAGTTTTATCACAAACAACATAGTACTTTTATTTTTTGATAAAATGTCAACAAATTCGTTGCATTCAATAATGTGATTGCTATAGTCTTTGCTATATGTGATCGATCACCATGGAATATTTATTCATCAGATGAGGACTATGGACGCTATTCAAATTGCAATACACGCAGCAATTGTTGACACAACGATACTTGACGAAGAAATTATCAAACACAGAGCAAACCTTGCTCTTGCAAAAAATTTTCACCAAAAAGATTGGTTTACACCAATAAGAAAAGTTTGGTACTATTTTAGTGAAAAAGAAACAAGAGAACGATATCAACAAACAGAAAGAGCAAAATTTGCTTCAGAAAACAACAAAAATATATTCTTTCATCCTGAAAGAACTGCTTTTGCTTATCGTTCAAACATAGCTTTTCACTACTCAATAGGAAAAAAAGCAACAGGAAAAAAATCACAAACATTCACTGATGATCAACTAAACAACCTTGCAAATGATTATATCTTAGGACAAGGTGTTTTTAGCAATAAATCAGATGATGAAGCAAAACAGTTATTTATGGAGATGTTCCAACAGTTTTCTTCTAATAATGGTGCATATAAGACTTTTGTAAAAAAATCATGTAAACAATGCAACATTAGTTCAGATCTACTATTACAATTACAAAGTTACAGAGCAAATATAGCAATTACGCGCAAATTGCTTACTGGAGCAATACCACAAGCACAAAAAGATATTGATAGTTTTATCATGCGTTATCAACAAATACCACTTGCGTTGAGACTTTTGGGAGTAGAAAAAATTGATCAAGAAGTAGAGAACTCTTTGGCAACACCAGCAACTAAAGAAAAACTTACACAACTCATGAGCAATATCTACCAACTGACTGTGCATATCATTCCTCCAACTACATCATTTTGAAGTTTTGATTTGCAAAAAAGCCCGTACAGCTCTTTTGTTACTCGTTGCGGTCTCGCGTGGAAATGGTTACCTTGGTGGGTAAAAATTCTTGTGATCGCTGGGGTCGTTGCATCTGCAGCATTCTTGGGAGGATGGACATTGCTTGTCTTACCTCTTTTCATCCTGCTCAAACAATTTTGTAAAACAAAAGCAGACTACCTACACAGCATACAACATTACATTGGTAGATTTGCAAGCCACAACACGCTAGAAAAAGCACAAAAAGAAACGGTACTACAAAATGTTGGAAAACTAGGAAAAAAAGCAAAAGACACTCGTATGATTTACACCTCTCTCCAACCAGAACTTCTAGAAAATCCAGTTCTTGCGAGCACATTAGCCAAAAATATCATTAGATCAGTTGTCAATCAACAGACAGAAGCAATCAAAACCAATGTAGATCTTACACTTGCACACCTTCATTTCCAAAAAGAAAAGCAAGTACCTACTTTTGCAGTTCAACGTCAAGAACAAAAGGAACAAACCATATTATATTTGTACAAATCAGTTATTTTATGAGCGACTTTGCTCGGTTATGATATCATCAACCAAGACAATAACCAAGAAATCGTTAATTCGTCAACATTCAAAAAATTCATCAAAGATTACAGTGCGACACTTGCAACATCTCGTAAGGCATACCATCGTCATGCCAATAGCTATGCGCGAAGAGATGGGATTATGTCGTGAGTAATTACTTGATTTACTTGATGGATTTGATGATACCTCTGGCCAACATTAGCAAGCACATCTGTTGCATATGCTGCTGGAGAATTGTTTGATATGACTATTTCACAAGAAAATCCACTGTACAAATACTTGCTTGATAATGATATGGATCCTGCATCTCACTCGTTCACCAAAGAAGAGATTGAATCAATACTGCAAAACAATGATGATATTCGTCTTGAGTGAGAAGAAATTGTTTATACCAGTGATGCAAAAAACTTAGATATACAACTTGTCGACGAACTCCAAGAAATTCTTACTGACGATCAATACAAACAATTTATACAACAATTACAATCGGATAACAATGCGACATTGTGGGATACAATGATCAACATTGCAGGAAAAGAAACGTGAAACGAACTATCACATCAAATAGTAGATCAAATTTGGAAAGCGGACAGAGAATGAAGCTCTGAAATATTCATGAAATCGGTAGAAAATGGCCTACCTATTGATGATGCCAATCATGAACAATGGGATATGATGATCTCGCTCTTGCATAACACTTATGACTATGATGGTTATGAATCATACCAAGAATGGGTTCAAAAAGATCGGCTTATAAGTACGATGCAAGAGCTATCTCACAACGATTTTGCTATCGACGATCTTGCTGGTTATACCACTGAGCAAAGAGCTGTTCTCATCCATGCTAGTTTTATCAATATTGATACAACGGATATCAAAGATATTCTACTTGATTATAGTGGGCAAGAGGAAGTAATCTGATCGATTATTCCTGTTGAAGAGTCAAAAGCTAGTGATATTATCGATGAAAGTGAGAACGTCAATGCAGCACAACATACTCCTCGATGGAACACACATCACGACGGAACTATTCATGCATATCCTGTTCCTTTTGGAAAGAATACTATTATTGACACCACTCACTCTAATACACAAAAAAAGAGCCCTGCAAAGCTCTCTCATCAAGCAACAACATAATAGATTGCATAACAAAAAGCGGTATAAAACCGCTTTTTTGTTTTGTTATAGGTATTGATAATTATTTTAGCTTCACACGAAGAAAAGTTCCTTTTTGAGTTGTTGTTACATGAACTTTTCCTCCTTGTGCTGAATATTGATCGATAATATCTTCTGGCTTGATTTGAAAGAATTCTAGCTCCTCTATTTGTGGCAATGCACGAGGAATATTAAACTCATTTTCAAACTCGTCTATATAACTGTTTTCGTCATAAATAACAAGGTCCAATTTATCATCACTGACTGGTGGAGGAGGACTTGCTGCTTCGATTTCGGCAATTGTCAGATCATCTCCTGATCATGTATTTCCTGTTGTTGTTAACCCAGTACCTATCACACCAGTACCAATAATTCCTGTTCCAATCGCTCCTGTTCCTACTACTCCACTACCAATAATCCCAGTACCAACAAGGCCACTTCCTACTATTCCGCTTCCTGTATTTGTCAGTCCACTTCCTAGATTAACTCCTGTTGTAATAGTTCCTGTTGTCACTATTCCTGTTGTTACTGTTCATGAAGAAACACCTCCTGATGTAGTTGCTCATGATTGTGACTGTGTTTCTGTATCTGTGTTTGTTTGATCAGTTTCTTCTTGTGTTGTTTCTGTAGAAGTATCATCAGTAGAATCATTTGATTGATCGTTTTCTTGCGTCGTTGCGTCATCAACAATTATTTGCGTTGTATTGTTATTAGTTGTGTTATCATCAGCGGATGCATCAGTTGCATTATCAGTAACCGTTGCCTCATCACTCGTGTTCCCTCATGCATCATTTGCTGTATCTGTTGTATTATCTGTTGCTGTACTATTCTCTTCTTGAGACGTTTCTGGTTGGTCCACCACTTCAACCACTATTGGTTCTGGTGGAGTTTGTGCTGGTTGATCTACTACCGTTTCTGGTTGCGTTGCTGTTTCTGCATTTACCTCTTGTGCGCTTGCAAGTCGCCCAACTGGAACAACATGAAAAACTACAAACACTGCGGCTACAAAAGTGGAACCCATAGACAAAAAGCTATTCATTTTGTGTACTTTCATTCTCATCGTTAGTATGTGCTCAACAATCTAAAGTATCATTGATATTAATCAGATTATACTACTTAGATTGTTTTTTGGCAAATTTTTATTGACTTTTTGCTTTTTTGCTTAGTTTATTCAGGATCGATCTATCAAAACGACGCATTACACATCTCTAACCAGAGAAATTTATTGTTTTGCTATAAGCTTTACCATACATAACGACAGTCGTTCTTATTTCTTCTTCTTTGTCTTGTTTGTTTTTTTGAAAAATTGTCTCCATGCAAACAATTTGTACAGTAAAGGATTAAGTACAATATCGTAATTTCCATAATATTCGATTTTTATTCCCCCCAAAGCTTCTTTAAATTTACTCACTCATGCCAATGGATGTTCGTGAAAACCAGTAGGAGCTCCTCCCAACATATCACAGTAGGTCAATCCTTTTTTTCTTGCCCATCAAAAAATCTTAAATTTAAGAAAATGATGTGCACCAATATTACGAAATTTCTTTTCACGAGTTGCAAAACCTGAATGATAAATAATACGATGCTCATCATAAATACAGATACTTCATGCTATTATTTCACCATCAATTTCGGCAATAAAAACATCACCGCAATCATTTTCTCTTATATAGTCGACTAATTTTTTGTATGATTCGTAAGGGATAATATTAAATCATTTTGATCATGCTAGCCTCTTTCGGTCTTGGTAATACTGATCATATTCATCTACCGAAGCAACTCTGAATGTTGCTCATTTTTTGATTGATTTTTTGACACGTTCTTTACAACCAGAATTCATTTCGTTAAGTAGTTGTTCATCAGATTTGCTTATTTCATAGACAATATTTGCCTGTGGCATATTTTCCCTTATTGAAAGTTTCATCTTTGTTGCAGTTGTCAGCCAACGACGCAAATTTAATCTCATATTTCTCATATCTTCTTTGAATTGCTTTGATCTATGTGATACATTTTCAAATTGTACCATAGGGTTGATTATTCATCGTTGAAACATGATACAACCAAACTTATCTCCATATTCTTTTTGTATACGTGCTACTTCTTTTTTGACGTACTCAATATCATCAGGTAGTACAACCCCAAGCACTTGAAACCACTTGAATTTCAATGGGCCCAGTTTCATCTCTTTGATAATACCTTTGTGAAGCTTACCAAAAAGTTTTATCTCAAACATAGGTTTTTGAAAAACCTTGTGGTTTATGTCATTTCGCAATGGTGATTGATACAGATTGTACATCAAAAAAAACATTGATAAAGCAGGAATAACTTGACTTTTATTCTAGCCATACATACAAGTAATGCAAGTTTTCATTTTGTTTTGTGTACTATGTCAACCTACCTCGGTCAAAATTTTCTCAAAGATAGCAAGATAATTAGCTTCATTACACAAAAAATAAGCGATCTATATGAGCAACAACAATGCGATACCATTATCGAAATTGGTCCATGAAAATGAGCTATTACCAAAAAAATCAAAAATATTGGAAAGCAATTTTTTGTTATTGAAAAAGATCCCAAAATGGTTGCATGTCTTCTTGAAAAAGACATTCTACAAGAGGAACAAATCATACACCAAGATGTTTTGGAAGCTAATGTTTTTTCACTATTACACACTCATGGAATACGCCCCGAAAACGCATTGATTGTGGGAAATTTACCTTATTATATCACGTCCCCTATTGTAAGAAAGTTTTTTGGAAATGAACAAAGCCAATATGGATGAGGCTTTTTTATGATGCAAAGAGAGGTCGGTGACAAGATCAAACAAGATGCTCCCAAAAAATCCTACTTATGGCGATTATGTAACTTTGCACATGAGGTTCACTATAGCAAAACAGTACCAGCCAAGGCATTCTCTCCTGCTCCCAAAGTTCAAAGTTGCCTTCTTTCCTTTGTACCCAAACACTCTGCTAGTGGGAGCAGAGAACAATTTGCAACACTTGTTTCTCTCTTGGATCACATTAGTCCTTACAAAAGAAAAACAATGGGAAAAATACGAAAAATGCTTGAAAAAAAATGAATTTCTGTCTGCCCTCTCTTTCCCCATATCGCAAGCAAAAGATTAGAAGAAGTAACTTGGGATGATATGTTGTTACTACTGCAATAAATCATGAAGCACATCTAGTGCTTTTTTTTGTTCAATAAAATGAGGTGAAGTAGCAATGGTAACAAGCTTCGTTTGGGGATATTTGATCAACGATTGTGCTTTTTGTATGGTCTTTTTATAGTGTTCTATACACATTTCTGGGGCCCAAAAATCCAGATCAATATCAAGAATAATATCACTTGCTGTCACAGGAAATTCATAATGTAGTAATCACCACTCTGATCTAATTTGTTGTTGCTCTGTAATCATTCCCACCGATAAGGCTGGCTGAATAAAGGTCGCTATTTGTAACACATTATTGGTATAATTAGCAACATATTCTTCTGAGTCCATATTATCATGAGCAGGATAGTAGGTAGGTTCTACTAAATCACTGTGTTGATCCAAATGAATGAGATATGCTCCCTTTTGCACTTGTTGCTGTGCAATTGCTTTCCATCGAGCATAAAAAGCATGGTTATGATTATCCATCACAAAAAAATAAGTCTGATCGCTTTCTCGTTGTACGAGATGTTTTAATCACGTATTATATTTGAGTTCACTTTTTTTATCATTCCACTCGACAAAACAAGTAGTATCACCTAAGATAACATCAGATAGTGAACCATTGATAAGAGAAGGTACCAAAAGCTTAGGATTGAGTTCTATTTTGCCCCTTTTTTCATAGGCGAACTCATTATTTCCTATAGGACCGACCAAATGAGTTTCCGTACGATAAAACATAGGTAAAAATATAAAAAGTAAAGAATCTTGTAATAGTTTTGGGGCAAATACCAGCGAAGGCAACAAAAATCCCTTTTAGTTGCATTCGTATTACCTATGATACTCTAGGCTTACGTACGAGAAATTCAAGCTAATACACTGAATTATTAGACTATTTTTCCTTGTCAATTTATCATTACATAACCTTGTCTGCTTACTATGACTAACAAACACCGCTATAAACAAGAAATTTTAATTATGATTGGAAATGATCACACCACAGCCCAATTACTTCACCAAAAACTAAGAAGAATTTATCCAAGTATTGGCCTGTGAACTGTCTATAGAAATCTAACTGAACTTGTGGATGAATGAAAGCTAATGAAAACCAATGGACTTACCGAACATACTATCTATGAAAGGATTAAGCCATCTCATGGCCATGTTATTTGCAAATTGTCAAATAGAATTTTTGATATCAATATAGACATGATTGATCTGTCATGAATTGAATTTCCTCAAGGATTTACCTTGGAAGATCTTCATATTTCATTCAAAGGAAATTTTGGAGACGGACCAGATAGCTGTAAAGGAAAGGTTTCTACATAACAGAAAAGCGAAAAATACACCCCATTATTGCCACGTCACATTTTTTTCGTTTGATTTGAGAATAAATAAGCGTTATACTGCATTGCATAGCAACGTTTACTCTATATTACACTTCCCACATGAAATCTTTGAAATCTTTGCAAGACTTTGAACGTTTAATCAAAAAAGAAGAACCATTTGTTATTTATAAACATAGCCCTGTCTGTGTTGTATCAAGCAGTGCTTGTCGCAACGTTGAAGCAGCTATGGGTATGATTGAAAACGCAAACAATGTAGTATACAAAGTGGACGTCATTAATGAAAAACATATTTCTCAGCATATCGCTGAATATGCCAACGTTAAACATGAATCCCCTCAGGTTCTCCTTTTTGAAAAGATGGAAAATGGTCAATATTCAGCTACAGAGTATGTTTCTCACTGATTGATATCTACGTGATATGTGCAATGAATAGTCAACAGAGCTTTGGGAAAAAAGAGCGTCGACTTTTGAAAAAAATGATCAGAAAAATAAAAATGAAGACACAATGTCTTCATTTTTTATTGTCAGAATAGAACATTTATGTAACAATAGGAAGAAAAAACCTATCTACAGCTTCAAACAACGTTGGATAGTCTCTAATTTGTGCTACTTCGTTTTTAAATTCTTTTGAGCCAGGGATACCTTTGACGTAATTGAATAAATACTTACGAAACTCAATACACGATCTTAATCCGACCAATTCCTCTACTGGAAACGAATTAGCAATTTCTTCCAGTTGCACAAGAGTTGGCATAGGAAAAAGATAATCATGAAAATCAATAGGCTCCAGATCATTTCCCTTAGTGTCATCATTACTATCGGCGTGTTTACGTCTATTAATGATAATTTGTTTGTTTGAGTACTCGGGTCCTACGTTATCATTAAAATAGATTTCAAATGCAGCAAGAAGTTTCATGTGTCTGAGTATTATTTCATACCTATCTTTTGTTGTTGGTTGGTAATCGACAAACAATCGGGGATTTGCTATAGCTGCTTGTGCTGACATAATGCCATCCAGGCTATATTTTGCTGTTATTTCTATATGCTCTTGATATGTTTTAATTCATCCATTTCCTAATATTTTACAATTATCACCAACTTTTTGTTTGACGGCTGCAATCATTTCTCGGTCAACAAATCCGCTATGTCATTGTCCATAAGTTCTTCAATGAATACCTACCGCATGACAATATTGTGCAGCTTCAACAAGAAAATCAAACTGTTCTACTTTGTCATCAGGGTTTAGTCATGCTCTTGTTTTGATAGAAAATGGCATGTTGATTGCTTCACTAATTGATTTGATAATACCAAGACAGTTTTTTTTGTCCCTCAGCATTCCTGATCATGCACCACATGCCATTACTTTTGGTGATGGACAGCCAATGTTGAGCTCTATTCCCATATATTGAGGATACTTACGTTCAATGTCGATCGCTGTTTTGACTAAAGTATCTTCGTTTCATCCATAAATTTGGGCGATCAATTTTGTTTCTGCATCATTGAGTACGATGTGTCTGACAAGTCTAGGCGGATTGATCATATACCCATCAGCATTCATAAACTCAGTCCACGTCCACAGTTCATCGTTAGTGTTTTTGTTGTAACGCAAAAAAACTTCATTGGTAATAGTACGGAATATACAATCGGTAATTCCATCCATAGGGGCAAGACCAAAAATCATTATAACAAAGCGATATAAAAGCAAGATGCGGACTGAATTCAGTTGCAATAGTAGTCTGGATTGTATATATATTTTTGTATTAGATTAGCAATAGTTTATATAGTTTCAATTCATGCCAAGAAAAAGAAGAAGGAAAAGAAAAAGCAAACAGCTCGTCATTAATAAATACAAATTGGGATCATTTTTTATCATATTGTGATGACTTTATTTTTTTGCGTTTACTCTTGCGCAAGGTTCTCCAATTTTGCGCCTTTTTGAACAAGGAGCTTTTCTTGTGTTTGGAGAAATTGGAACCCAGCCTTTTTTCTGATTATGTATCCTTGTCGGTTTTCTTTTTATGATAAGAGGTCATATGATGAAAACCGTTTTTCATCAATTTTTGTTACTTTTGTTTTTCCTTTCTTGAGTGTTTAATTTTCCAGTTATTGACAATCCATCATTAGCATATGAACAATTTGGTGGCTATTTTTCTTGGCCACTTTTGCGAGCACTTGATAGCATGTTTGGTAGTCAACCCATGGCTATCAAATCATTTGTACTTATTCTCATGCTTTGTCTTATTGGGCGAATACTGTACAGCCACAATGTTTCATTACCCTCAATGAGTGTTCGTCTCTTACATGAACAAGCAAAAACGTCAAAATCAAGCAGCAAGACCAAAGCGTCAGGCTCTCTCTTGCAATGAGGGATTACTGCCAAAGTCAAAGCAGCGACAAACAAAAGCAAACTACCACTTATTGGCGCATCTTCTCAACCAGGATGAGTATTAGGAAAAACCTGAAGCGATAAGTCACTACTCAAAGATATTCTCAAAAATAATATTAGCAAAAAGGTCAATGACACAATGCATGAAAAAAACTTAATGAAAATTGATTTTCCTGCAGACAAACCAACATATCCTATCAGCTTAATGCCATCCTCAAGCGGTAAAGAAGTTAATGTTGATGAAACATTTTTGATTCAAAATGCAAAAGCATTGCAAAATAAACTGATGGAATTCAATGTTCCTGTTACCATTGACGGATTTGACATTTGACCGTCGATCGTGCAAGTGAGAGTGAGACCTGATTCGTGAATCAAAGTCTCTACCATAGAAAACCTCAAAAATGACATAGCCCTTTCTATGAAAACAAAATCACTAAGAATTATATCACCAATCCCAGGAACTGATTGTGTCGGTATACAAATCCCGAATCCTCAACCAAGGATGGTTTATTTGGCTGATGTATTCAATTCACACGAATTTGCAAAGTGAGTCAACAAAAATCTGACGAACTTAGCTTTGTGAGTAGGAATCGACGGAACTAATATAGTCAAATCACTAGAAGAAATGCCTCACCTCTTGATTGCGTGAGCAACAGGAGCCGGTAAATCGGTATGAGTAAATGGAATGATTCTTTCTCTCATGTACCAAAATACTCCTGCTGAGCTTAAATTTCTTATGGTAGATCCAAAGCAAGTAGAACTAGAATTTTATAACGGACTACCATATCTTCTTGCGCCAATTGTAACCAGACCAGCCAAAGCGCTCAAGTTATTGCAATGGGCAGTAGAAGAAATGGAAGCAAGATACACCAAACTCAAAAAAGCAAAAGCAAAAAAACTTTCGGAATATAACACCAAAAATCCTGATGATTTTATGTACCGTATTGTGATCGTAGTTGATGAATTAGCGGATTTGATGATGTCAGGAAATAAAAAAGAAGTGGAAACGTGTATCACCCGTATCGCGCAAAAAGCTCGTGCCGTTGGTATGCACCTTATTATTGCAACACAAAGACCTTCGGTCAATGTTTTGACCGGTCTTATCAAAGCAAATATTCCTACAAGAGTAGCCTTTGGAGTAGTATCACAAATTGATTCTAGAACAATTTTGGGGATGAAAGGAGCAGAAGATCTTGTTGGAAAAGGAGACCTCCTTTATTTGGATACCAAAACAAAATACCCCGTCAGAATGCAATGACCGTTTGTTGATACTCCAGAAATTGAAAAAATAATGGAAGCTCTCAAAGAAAAATATATGCAATGACTCACCGAAGAAGATGTATACCATCCCGAAATTGTTCGTATTCTTGAGTGAAAAGCAGAACTTTCTTGAAATGTTTTTTCATCTAACAACAAAAGTGGCGATGAAGAACTTATCCAAAAAGCTATGGAATTAATTATTCAACACCGTAAAGCCTCAGCAACCATGTTACAACGTAAACTCAATGTGTGATTTGCTCGTGCTGCGAGAATTATGGATGCATTAGAAGAAAGATGAGTTGTATGACCTCAAGAATGAGCAAAACCAAGACAAATTTTGATATAATTCAAAGGTTTTAAGAGACTCCAGAATTAGTTAATTAGAAGAATATATTGGTATAAAAAAATAGACATCATATGATGTCTATTTTTCTGTACTAAATTAGTGCGCTAAAAATCTTGAATCACTCTGTATGCGTAAAATATTCATGAAACAATAAACCATGAAACTCCGAGTATCGCGATCGCAATAGCTGCTCATACAATATATTTTCTTGCTTTGGCAATACCGTCTTCTTCGGAAGAAAATAACATCATAGCAAATCCATATACCAATACAAGGAATGCAACAAATGCAGACAAACTTAATGCCAAGTTGGTTAGTCTCACAATAAAGTTAGTTGCTCCATAGGTCTCACCTGTGGCTGGATTAGTTCATGATGCATATTGATCCAAGCCAAACAACGCTAACAATCTCTGCACAAAACCTTGCTGCTCATCGATGACATCATCATGTACATAAGTTCACAGCTCCGTATCTGCTTGCTGCGTAGTATCAATTGTATTATAGTAGAATTCATCAGACTGAGCATTGATGGTCATGGTACTCACGCCCACTCCAAGCAAGACCCCCAATGCAGCCAAGAAAATTTTTTTCATGAGTCTTCAAAAAAATAAAATGTTTATGCTACGATAAGTCCGATAACATAGAATAAGAATGTCACAATAAACCAACTCAAACCGATTCCTCCGATTGCCATGGCAACTTTTCTAAATTGGGATGTAGCTTCTTTGTACTTGCTGTCATCTTCACCAGCAGTCACAATCTGGATTCCAGTGTAAATAAACAACATTAACGCAACAAGACCTAGAAAACCCAGAAAATAATTGAGCATTCTCTTCACCACCGTCAATGTTTGCAACTGCCCTTGCTCGTAAGTCTGAATTTCTCCCTGATCGATCACTCCAATATTCTCAGAATTATCTGGTGAGGCAATAGGGAAACGAGTTCCTGCCCTAATACTATTGGTATTTTGTCACTGTGGACCGCCCACATCTGTGGTATCAATGACATCATCTATATCCTGCGTTATATTTGGATTGTCTGGATCAATATATTGTAATTGTGCAAAAATAGGGCCTGACACGATTGACGTGAGGCTTGCTATCACACTACATACAATGAAAGTCATCAATAATTGTTTCATGTTTTCCTTTCCACAATGGTAAACAGCTTAATTATAGCAATTTTATAGGCATTTGTAAAATTTTTGCATAATAAAAATATCATCATACAAACAATAACACCTTTTCCTCAAAAACATTGAATTTTTGTACTACGTTTCTCTCTTCTCTTTTGTTTTTCTTTTTATAAAATTTGTGTATCATATTTCATCAAATATGATAATCATTATTAACAAAATTTTATACAAAAATTATGAAAAGAATTATTTTGATGGTGTGTTTTTTGGGCACACTGAGTGCATGCAAAAAGGAAACTATGGAATGCGCCAACAATCCTGACAAACAACATTCTTTTTTACAGGAGTCTCTTACTCTTAATGCAATAGCAGAACAAGAGATTACATCTATGGAAAAGCATCGAGGAAGGAATGCATTACAATTTTATCGAGGATCTCTCAATGATAAAATTGTAGAAAGTCCTGGCTTCAACTATTTGTGGGCAATTGACGACGGTGGTAGTCTCACTCAAGCGCCACAAGTTCGTATTTTTGGGCCTGATCGAGTTACCTATTATATCAATTTGATACGGCATAGTAATGGAAGGATTTGGTATTGGTATGGTCCGCTTTCTTTACCTGGTCACTGGGCATGGAGATACTTATACACGGACAATAACAACAGCGCTATTGCACTACCATGGAATTCTTATGTAGACAACACAAGGGTCAGGATTGATCCCCATTCAACAAGTCATTTGGTCTGGCCTTTTGGTCATGAAGATCAATCTAGTTGGAACAGCCCTGGGCTGTGGACAATGGGGTGTGGTCATGGATGCAATGCGCACACGGGAAATTTTTATTACAGCCAGGATTGGAACTGGAACACAAGCTTTCCTTTTTCTGATAATGGCAAAATATTAGCTTCCCCTGTCGATGGGATAGTGGAGAATATTAGTACCTACCAGGTTACTATCAACAATAGTGTTCGCACCGCATATCAAATTATTATAAAACAAATGTACGGAGATTCCTATGTTCGCTTTATGTATGGACATATACAATCAGATACTTTTGTTCAGCAAGGAGATTACGTCCGATCAGGAGAACCAATTGCTCGATTAGGAAGCACAGGAGCTACCTCTCCTCACGCTCATTGTATGTTGCTCAAATCCAACGGACAAAGCACGCCATTTTTATTTAATCAATAATTACTGTTATTTTGCATTGGGATAGGTATACTCTATTCCAATGTTTTATTTAACAAATACAAAATATGAAACAACACTACTTTGCATATATCTTATTTATGTTCGTTTTTGTTATTAGTTTTTGCCAAGTAACTAACGGCTACATAGATCCTCCACTACCACAAGAAACAGTGATTGAAGAATTATCTACACAACAGCAAGAAAAAATTCATGATGCGCTTAGTGCATATGAATGTGCTCCGCAGTTTTTGCAGTTACAACAGCTTATAGAAAGAATAGATACAATTCTTTATAAACAAAAAAATACCACTGCATTTAGAGCAAAAATACACACTATTTTGTCACAAAAAAGGCAAGCAATAGAATCATTCTTAGGAAAAAAATATACAGACTACCTACTGCGCTATTATGACAAATATTTATTTAATGATTTTTTTAATGGTTGTCTTGATACCAATATCCCTAATTGATCAAGAAATAGTTTTTTTCGAGGTTGACACGAAATTTTGCAAGGATATACAACGGTTGTGAGAGAACAAGGCTATGAAAATTGCATCCCATGAATGGGTGGTAGTGAGTTTACTTGTGAAGATGAAGTCATCTACGAGTATAACATGGTCTACTTTGTAGTCACCAACAAAGAAGAAGAGCACTACGATAAAAATTTCTGAAAAAAAGATGCCACTGTTCCGCTATGATGTCTTCGTGATAATACTATATTTGGAGGGCAAGAATGGTTATTTAAACCATACAACAAAACACTTGTCAAAGACTACTTTTTTAGTATTCCTGAGCACACTACAAAAAAATTATTAGAGTCATCTCAAGAAGCCCCTATCACGATAGCGGGGGTTGACCACATTTTTGTTAACAGTTCAGACCATGGGAACATAAAAAGAATTTGCTGATGAGCATTTCCTCATATTAGCATTATTGAATAATGATTGGGTAATAACTGAAAAATAAAAACGTCATTGTAATGATCAGCAATGACGTTTTTTTATTATTACAACCTGTTCTGTTTGAGAGCATTGAAATTTATAACACTCTTTTTAGGTTGTATCTTCCTTTTTGATCAATTTCTGTAATCAATACCTTGATTGGGTCTCCTACTTTGAAAGCAGCTTCAACAGTTCCTCACTTGAGACCAAGCGCTTTGATATGACAAAGTCCACTTTTGTTTCTTGGTAATTCTACGAATACTCCGTATGCTTCTACTCTTGCTACTTTTCATTCAATTTCTTGATTGAGTGGCAAGTCTAGTGCAATATCCTCAATAAGCTCTCTTGCTTTTTGGATTTTTGCCATATCTGTATCAGCAATAAAAACAGTACCGTCATCTTCAAAATCAATTTTTACGCCACCTGCTGCTTCGATGATCTTATCAATTGTTTCACCTCCTTTTCCAATTACTTTTCTGATTCTATCTTCAGGAATTACAAATGAAACAATTTTTGGAGCATAAGGACTTGTTTCTTTCCTAGGCTCTGCAATAGTTTGTAACATGAAATCCAGAATTTCGTTTCTTCCAATATTTGCTTTTTCTATTGTTTCAAACACCATAGGGAGTGTTAGACCTTTTACTTTTGTATCTAATTGGATAGCAGTTACTCCTTTTTTTGTTCCTGCTACTTTGAAATCCATGTCTCACGTAAAGTCTTCTGTTCCCTTTAAATCTGTAAGGATTTGGTATTTGGTAATATTTCCGTTGTCATCTTTTTCTGACATCATTCCCATTGCAATTCCTGAGACGGGTGACTTGATTGGTACTCATCACGCCATCAAAGCCAACGTCGAACCACAGACAGAACCCATTGAAGTTGACCCTCACGATCATAGACATTCAGATACTACTCTTATAGTATAAGGAAAATCAACTTTGTCTGGCATCATAATTTCCAGAGCTTTTTCTGCCAATTTTCCGTGTCCAATTTCTCTACGTCCAGCGCCTCTGGTTCCTCTTGCTTCATTCGTAGAGAATGGAGGAAAGTTGTAGTGATGGAAATATTTTTGATGTACTTGATCATCCTCCATATTGTCAAGAATGAGATAGTCAGATGGAGCACCAAGTGTCAGCGTTGTGTGTACTTGCGTACCTCCTCTCCAAAATAGTCCAGATCCGTGCACTCTTGGCACTGCGTCAACTTCACAGTACAATGGTCTAATTTGGTCCATTGCTCTTCCATCTAGCCTCACTCATTCATGAATTGTTTTGTGTCTAATCTCGTGTTTTAATGTTCTGAAGACAGCAATTTTAATTTTTACTGGGGTGAAGTCTTCATTGTCGTTGTCATCAATTTTGTCTTTTGCTAAGGCAAATACTTCATCCTGAAACGCATAGAATGCATCGTTAAAATTAGCTTCAGGGCCAAAAAATTTCTCTTTCCAATCTTGCGTCAAAAGACCATGCACATAACTCATCAACATTTCTGATGGATTATTAAACATTGGTTGTTTTGAAGTGATTGTCAATTTTTTTAGGAACTCTTCTTGGACATCACACATAAGATCAATATGTTTTTGTCCCAGTTCAAAGGCTTTTTTGATATCAGCTTCTTCTATTTCTGTTGCATCACATTCAATCATATTCATGACTCCTTTTGGTCATGCGACAAGCAGGTTACAATCACCTTTTTCAATTTGTTCTTTGGTTGGATTGATAATAAATTGTCCATCAACACGCCCAATTCTGGCTGCTCCCGCAACACTAGACATAGGAATCCCTGCTGCCATCATAGCTACTGATGCACCAATAATACTCATAACACCAAGATCTTCGGTCCCGTCTATTGCAAGAGGTGTGATAGAAAGCACCATATCATTGATCATTCCTTTGGGAAATAATGGTCTAATTGTTCTATCAGTCAACCTTGCATAAAGAATAGCATTATCTGATGGTCTTCCTTCTCTTCTTCTGTACGCAGCTCCAGCAATTCTTCCTGCTGCAGAATACATTTCTCTCCAATCAATCATCAATGGAAGAAAATCTTTTGATAGGTCTGGTTTTTTGTTAATCACTGCGGTGACAAGCAAAATATTCTCACCCATTTGAATTTTAACTGCTCCGTCTGCATGAGGCGCAAGTTTTCCTGTTTCAAATGAAATTGTTTGTCCTTCCCATTCAAATGAATGAGAAATGACGTTTAACTCTCTTTTTGTTACGGCCATATTATTTTTTGAAGAATAAATACAAAACTTCTCGTATAATGTCGATTTTACCGTAAGGAGGTTTAAGTATTCAACGAACCTTTTGCCAAATAACTAAATCTCCCTGCGATCATTATAGCATCGTGAAGCTCCACTACTACTATAGTAAAAGAACTTCACTAATGCAAACATTAGCACGCTTCGCAAGCAATATACCTCTTCCGTTTTGCTAGTTTTGAGGTATTACATTTTTTGCCTTATGAGATAGTTTTTTTTTGAGGTGAAAAAACACTCAACCGATAAAGATTGAATGTTTTTGGTTTTGTGATAGGTGGTTATTATTTTTGATTGTATTGTTTCCATACTCTGTACATGAATATTGCAATATCACCTCTTGTTGCTGCAGCATCTCTCATCGAAGATGATGAACGAGCAATATTGCTATTCATATCTAGTCACCAATCTTTTGCCGCGTTGCGGTATATATCAGAGAAATGATCTCATCACACAGTATCTGGTGATTCTCCCAATACTGATTTCATCAACACCGTCAGCGCTTGCCCATTGGTAAGATTTTGTTTTGGTAAAAATTTACCATCAGATCCTTTGAAAAGACCCATATAGCAAGCTTGCATAATACTAGGCAACAGTCATTGATGAGCCGTAGCATTATCAGAAAACTCACATGTATTTTTTTGTTTGTCTTCTTGTAATTTTAGCGTATTTACCGCAAAAACACCAATAAATTTTGATGCGGCTTCTCTAGTCAATGTACCGTTAGGTTCAAAGGCTGTGACAGTGTCAAATTTGGTTAATCATTGTTCAAACATCCATACCACGGCATCTTCTAACTCATTATTATTGACTTGTGGTATTTCTCCTTGTATTTGAGATTGCGTTAATTGCAGTGCTTGTCCTAGATCTAATGCATAGATGTTGGTTAATTGCATCAAGGCAAGAACACATAAAAAAAGATATCTCATGAGTATTTTGCAATAAAGTAAAGACTACTATCAAAGGGATTCAATAATTTGATCCATTTCATTGAGAAGGGATTGATTGTAATCACCTGCTTTGTATTGTTCTACGGTGACAGGAATTAGATAATTTGCCATCAGAGCAGAACTCCCCATATTTAATTCACTCAATGCTTTTCAAAAATATTTTGTACTACCAACATGCTGTGGTGTTTCAAAAAGCTCATCCAATACAAACAAATCCATATAGACAGGAATGGGACCAGATCAAGGCCCTATTCACTCAAGAGAATATGGAGTGTTGTTTCTCCAAAATTCAGCATTCAAGTTGGTAGGAAGTTTTACATAGTCAAGAGAATTGAGTAATGCTCCACCTCCGTTATCCAACACGCTTTTTTGTCTTTGCACCAATTTGATCATATAACCATTTTTTTCGTATGTTTTTGTACGTCGATGCTGTCCTTCAAATACTTTTTCTTCTGTGGAAGATATCCATCATGAAATCAATGTAACTTGCAAGTCAGGAAAAATTACTGAAACATCTTTACTCGCGACTGTTCATGAGTGTATTTTTTCATTGATAGCATTGGTTTTGTGTGGTTTTATTTGCTGTAACCATTGAAACTGATAAGCTGTTAAGCCTATCAGTACAATGATCATTACTCACATTATTTGATATTTCATAGAACGATTACTATTTCTAAATACTATTCAATTTCTCTACATCCGACATAATTCACAATTTCTATACACGCTTCTGCATCACATGGTGGGTTTTCTCGTATAGCTTCACATTGTGGATTGATTTCACATTGTCTAGCATCTAATGTGTCACAGTTTACTTTTTGGCCTTGCAAAATAGGATCAAAATTGAGGTATCTTTCTTGTTCAGCATTGAAAAAGTGTGCGAAATCATTGTTGATTGAGTACATAGTATCTCCAATGAAACCAACTCTCATCATAAGATCATGCAATTGTCGAGAAGAAATTCCTTGATTATATCTATCATCGTGTATCATCATTGTTTTTTCTAGCATCTCTTGATAATCAACGCTTTTAATTTCTTTAATACCGTCTTTTTTGTCAAAAGCGAATGATTTAAGTCAAAGAAATTTGGTTACATATGTTTCTATATCATAACATTCTTTACCAACTTCTTTATTGTTCGCATCATAGAATACTTGACAATTTTGTCCTCCTTCTTCCTTCTCTTTGAGCAACATTGGTAGTGTGACGTCAAAATCAGTATTCATCACAAACATTCTTGGGTTTTGCATTGCTTCTGATCGACTTCCTTCTCCTCATTGAATGAGAGAGTCGATTTGCGATACACGAATATTTTCTGGATTCACTTCTGCTTTACATTTGTTGTATTCTTTTTCATTTGCTTCAAGCCAACTACATTTTGACTCAACGGTTTCTTTTTCTTGGTAATCAACTTCATACAACGACAATTGCAACCCTTGTCTACGACCGTTTTCGTCTGCATCATGACCAAGACCAATAAGGTATTGTTTGTTGTTTTCCAAGCCTCCCATAGGGTGAAGATAGGTAGAAAAACCAGGTATTTTTAACTCTCCTATGATTTTTGGTGTTGCTGGGTTTGCAATATCTACTACAAATAATGGATCAACTTGCCTGAACGTCACCAAGTAGAGCTTGTCGCCAATATATCTTGATGATTGGAAACGTTCTCCTGGTTCAATTCATTCTAGTTTTCCTTCTAACTCTAACTTATTGTCTAAAACATAGAAGTTTGTTGCTTGTTCAGGAGACCAGACTGATGTAAGAATTCTGAAAAAACCATTTCTGTCCTCATCCATACTATATTGGGTAAGCATGCTTCCTGGGACAACATTAGAGTTTTTGTATAAAACGCTCATCTCATCTATAGCAAACTTATGAATAAGCGAATATTCTCCTCCTCACATACGAGGCCTAATACATGCCATTCCTCTTGGACAGTCCATATAATAATTATCTGGAACCCAGTGATTTTGAACCATATACAGTGAATCGGCAGACATGTGTATTTGTCATGCATTACCAAAAGCTATTGTTGTTTCCACATCGTGTTTCTCAATATCAAGAGCGGTAATCATAGTGAATTGTGGTGAAAGACCAGATTGTTTGATTGTTTCATCCGAAGGCATCACATAACTTACTTTTTGACAATCAGTTGTATGTAATTCTACTTTGTTGTCTGCTCCTACTGAATACACTTTTGGTAGACTTTGTTGTGATGCTTCCAGTCATTCTGGTATATCTCAAGAATAAGCAAAAAATTGATGCCAATTGAGAGGAAGGTAGGTTAGAACGTAAAGTTTATTGTCTATCATTCTCATATTATTGAGCGACCCATCAATATCATGAAATTTGATAAGGTTAGGATTTTTTACATCAGACATATCATAAATAGCTACAACTGTTCTTGAACGCTTACTAATAATTGAGTGAGGGATATCAAATTGCAACCGTCTTGTTCCTGCAAGGACCAATTTATCTCCATACAAAAACATTTCTACATCATTCATTGTTTGAGGAATTGCAATTTCTGACAACACATCAGTAAGATCATAATCAAAACTTGATTTATTTGCCTGTAATGGTGTTTTAATTACTGATACTTTTCTTTCTTGTTGATTATAGTAATAGAGAAATTCCCCATTACTCTTGATAATTTCTGGCTCATCAACACCTTTTTTTTGTAGATTAGTCTCGGAAAATGCTACTTCTTCAGTGTCTGCACCTCCTGCTAGGTTATTTTGTGTTGATTTTAGCATTGCTGGAGCTGCTGCATCATCAAAATCAGCATCTTCTGGTGCAAAAGTATTTCCATCAACAGCGAAGGTTTCTATAATGCCCCCTCTTCTGTAATCAGGATATTGATTTTCAAACTTTTTGATCCAATCAGTCAAAACACTATTCATATCAACACATGATTCAAATGCTTGAAATGAAAATTGTTCTTGTACTGTTTCTAATTGTTTTTGTTGCGCCTTATCAACCTCGTCAATAAGAGAATTGTCAGTAGTTTGAGCAAAGGCAGTGTTTCATATCAATAAAACACTCAACACTACACCTAATTTTTTCATAAACATTACAATCAAAAAATAAAGTAATTGTATTAGTGTCACTATAATAGAATACGTAAAAATTGCAAAGAAGTGACAAAAAAGATTCTTGACTTTGAAAGAAAACAATAGCTTACCACAAGGATAGACTTGCAAACACCTAGGTAAACAATATAGTGGATTCACTATTTAGATATTATTATAGTTCTCACCATGAAAAGAATTCTCGTACTTTTTGCATGAATGAGTATGATTATTTTTGCTGGATGTGGTCTTGGACCGAATAATAATCCATCAGAAATCGCAAATCCAACAGAAACAGGAGGAGAAATAACTCCTGCAGCAGAAGATAAAGAAATAGAAGATTTCTTCCAATTTATAGAAAAGACTATCGAAGAAGAAGCAAACAATAACTAATCAGAATAAGATACTACTCTACTTTATGTTTTTCTGATCAGTCGGTACCGATGATTCTTCTTTATGACGTTATAAAATTCATTTTTTTGTTGCTCACACTTGTTGTGGGGGTTTTTTACTTGAGAGGGCAACAACTAATTCAAGGTCAGGCATATCACACTATTTTTCAATTTCTTATGCCAGGATATTTGCTGTTTTGTGGTCTTATGTTGGGATACCTTATTGCCCACATACGAGAACACAACAAACACCCCGAAACAAAGACAACAGGTATTTATGTCAAATCATTTATTATAGGTACTATCCTCTGATTAATACTAGCATTTAGTTATATGTTTTTATAAAAAACTACTCTCAAATGAGTAGTTTTTTTTATTTCTCCTACGAGGGAAGTGTTAGTGTTAGTGTTTTTGTTTTCCCATCTATATCTTGAAACGCTAACTGATAAGCAGTCAATGCCATAGGAT
Source organism: bacterium (assembly GCA_020627925.1). GTDB lineage: Bacteria > Patescibacteriota > Gracilibacteria > Absconditabacterales > Absconditicoccaceae > JAHDFY01. Next base: position 47,766 of record JAHDFY010000006.1, on the reverse strand, counting down.
TTTGATCATCTCACTGACCGTATAGATAATCTCCGATAATAGGCAGTCCATAGTATGAAAGGTGGTATCTAATTTGATGAGTACGACCTGTCAATATTTCTAGATCGATTTGTACTGTTTGTTGATCAATATTTTGTACCTTCATTATTTTTGTGATGCCATGCTTGACCACCGAACGAGGTGTCTGTGGTACGACATCTCTTTGTACATAATAAGGGAATTTTTCAATCGTATCCAAGAATGAACGTCATGAAGACGTGAGATAACAGGACGCACGATAATACTTACGCAACGGGATTGATTCTTTGTCGTGAATGGAGTCTGCCTCCGATTTTGCACTAAAAAGTTTTTTGAAATGAGCGAGTCATTGCTCTGTTTTTGCTACGATCATCAGTCCATCTGTCTCTTTGTCTAACCTATGAATCAGCCCCGATCTAATAAAAGAACCTGTGCTCGGTAAATTTTTGTATTTATGGTACAAAAATCCCACGACAGAAGGTGTTTGCACATCCCGCACCGAATTAGGATGAGAAAGGACACCTTTGGGCTTATTGATGACCAAAATATGGTCGGTCTCATAAACAATAGGAATATCTATCGCTGGTGCTTCTTCCAACATTATCGGCTCAAGATACCTTTGCAAATCATCGATAATAATCTGATCGCCTTCCTGTAATTTATACGATTTTTTGATTTGCTTGTCATTGACCGTCACTCCTCATCTCTTGATAATATGATGAAAAAAACTTCTAGAGTACTCAAAGCGCCCCGCCAAAAAAACATCAATTCTCATTGGGCTACCATGATAGGGAGGAAGCAACGTCATCAACTACACACAAAATAAAAACTCACTAGCAATAAAATAAGACTCTATCATGCTTTTTCAAGCGATAGAGTGAGTTAGTTTTTTGCAAAAACCATTGACATACTATAAATAAATCATTAAAAAATAACGTTAATAAAATTTCGAAATTAAAAAAACAATTACGTGAAAACATTTAAAAACTTATCGAGCCTTTTTGCCATTATTTTATTTACTGCTACACTTACCAATGCTCAAGTAGAATCTACGTGGCAGGACTTGGCAAATGATGTTAAAAGCCACATAATGAGTGGTGGCAAAAAATTAGAAAATGGAAATTACTACTTTCTCATGGATAATGGTAGTCAATATACTGTTTATTTAGATGAGCATAACAAATACTCTTCAATGGGTATCAAAACAACAAACAAGCAGCATATTGTAATAAATTTTCAGCAAAATGCTGAGTTTGAATACAACTTATTGAATGGGGAGTACTTTACCTTACTCCCTTCAAATAAAAAGAAAGCGATAATAAGAGAGGTAACAGAGATCTTTGATAATATTGTAAGTTACCTTCCTTACCATACAAAAACCTTTTTGGAAAGTCAAAAACCAGCTTCCCTCAAAATAAAAGAACTAATACACATAATAAAAGAGAAAGGTGAAGATTATGTAGCATATATTTTTCTCAAAAAGAATAATGTTTTATACTCTTATTTTTCTAATGAAGAAATAGGAGGATCTAATACTATTCAAATAATTGACAAAACAGATAATGAAAAAGGTACAAAGATAGAGATTTTCTTTTACAGTAACCAACCATTGTCACAAGTTGTCTATAAAATAAATGGTAAAAAGGTTAATTTCAGTGAAATAGATGAAAAGTACTTCAATTTGAAGTGAAAATGAAATAATATCAAAATCATAATAAAGCTCCTTGGGAATTTCCTAAGGGGTTTTAATTTTGAACAAATAGTTATCGATTTGTGGAGAGATTATAGTTGCAATGGTCAGACCTTTTGTTATCTTCTAAGGTGATTTATATAAATAGAAGATAAAGCAATGCATTTGTGATTACTGTTGTTAGGAATGATCGTTCTTGGTATTGAGCCGATCGTGATTGGTGCGCTACTGCCACGACTATCGCTGACGACCATATTGGTCAGCATGGGAATTTTTAATTGTCTTTTGTTTTTGGGGGCTGCGTTTATTTACCAAACGATGGCAAGCGAAGACCAAAAAGAACAAAAGAACAAAGTCGCGTCATATGTGTTTTTTCCCGTTTTCGTGTTATTGACGTTGACCATTGATTTCTACTTGGTATACGCAACTAATATGCGAGGACTTGTAGCTATGCTAGCAGGGACCTTGCTTTTCTTCAGTGTTATAGCAATTGGTTATACACATATCCATCAAAGAGGAATTTATGTAGGACATAGAAAAATGCTTTCTACTGATTGGGCTTTTTGGGTAACATTGACGCTTGCTTGCGTGGTATGGTTTGTTCTTGAAAATCTGTCTTGGTGGGCAAGAGCATCAGTAAGTTTATGGTCAATGGTTCTCATCTTGCTTGTGATGATCAAAGGACTATGACTTATCAACGGAAACAATATATGGAAACTTCGAACATTTAAGCTAACTACCTTTGCTGCGTTGTTTGTGAGCATTATTGCCGGAGTTACCGCCTATCTTCCTACGAGCGATCAACTACAACAAATAGATGTGATGGACAGTATTAATCATTATATCGATGAATTTTTTGCCACAGGAAACGCGACAACAGGAGAAGTAACACCACAAAATACAACAACAGGAAACATTCTAACAGGAGACAACACGACCGGACAAATCGCTACTATTTCGGGAGCAGTTGTAGGGACGGGAGTTGTTGCAACAGGCATCACACAAACAGGTACTACCTCAACAGGAAACAGCACTACTGGAACTGTTCCAAGTGATCTTGAGACAATAGAAACAAGCACTACAACCGGACAAGTTTCTGACAATAATACCAACAGTAACCTCGATAGTACTCAAGAAAATACAACAGATTTTCCTAGTGGTTATCTAAGTTATCGCGTTATTATTCCTTATTTGGTACAACGCTATACTCTCTCACCATCTTCTACCAAAAAAACATCATTCACTTATATCAGTAAATTTGATGCAGACTATGGAGCATTCAACACAGCTGCGCTCAAAAGAATGATAGGAAAAAAGATTAAACCACAAACAAAAGTATCGTGTGATACCTATCTTGTACTCAAAGGAATCGCTGCAAACCGAGAAGTAAGTTACTCAGGAAGCCCTTTTGCTCCATATAGAGCCAAAGCAGTATCATTAGGAGAAGAAAATGGTTGTGTCTCAGGAGGTTTTGTCACAAAAGAAACACTCTAAAACACCTAGCACATCATACTATAACATAAAAATATTTTTTGTCAGGTCCTAATGGATCTGGCTTTTTTGATTGTTGGTGTTTTTATTACTTGTGGTTATACTTGGTACAGATTAGCTTTGGGTATTAAGTTATTTTAATCGGTAATATTTTTTGTAATAATGGCAAGCTTTGAAGATACATTTAACAACACTATTGAAGGGATGCTTTGAATGGTTGGTTTAGGTGCAAAGAAAAAAGAGGCAACACCACAACAAGCTTCTGCTACTCCGTGAGCACAAGTAAATGCTTCTCCTGTTGCAGCAAATGCGGCAGTATCTGCACCGCAGCAAACAACACCCACTACAGCAGCCCCTACTGTCACGGGCAACGCCCTTGAACAAAGAGTTGCAAACCTTGAAAGCGATCTTGCCAATCTTCATAATTTTGTGAATCAAATCAATCAATATCTTCATGAACAAGATAAGAAATCTTTACAAAAAGAAGCAACCGTGCAAACACCTATGCCTAAGCAGCCACAAAAAGTTGTTGCTCCACAACCTGTTGTAACACCAGAGACAACTCCTTCCCCTGTCGCAACTCCTCCAGCTCCTGAAGCAACGGTAGCGAACCAAACAAAAAGCAATGCAGCGGAAGTTTCTACAACGCCTTTGGAGACTCCCAAACCAGTGGAAACAACACCGACACCGCCTGTTGTTACTAAAGCACCAGTTCCTCAAACAAAACCTGCTACTCCTCCTGCAGTGACGCCAACACCAGTAGTATCACCAGCAGCTCCGACAACTACTGCGCCTACGACTACCCAGGCAGCACAAACTACTGAGACAGTCGCTTCAACAACTCCTTCTATGCCATCACAATAAAGAAAAATCTACCGAACTCCCCTCTTGATTAGAGGTGGAGTTTTTTTGTATTGTATTTTTGTTGTTGTAAAATCTACGATAGCAACTTGAAAACTGAGAAAAGAACACTATAAAAGCCTTGTTTATACTATGATGATTAATTATGACACAAATGCAAATGTCTGAACGTGATGTTCGTATCGAAAAAGTACACGCAATGCGTGCTATGGGCGTAAATCCTTATGCTCAAAAATTTGATAAACAGGTAATGGTTGGCAAACTTGTGGACAAACACGGCAAACATTTGGAAGGGACATCACCATTTCGTGATGTCAACGATATCATCAAAAATCCCCAACCCAACGTAAAAACAGCCTGACGTTTGATGCTTTTTAGGTCACATGGAAAACTGTCGTTTGGAAAACTGATGGATGAAACTGGAGAAATTCAATTAATGTTTCATAGAGATCATTGCTATCTCAACAAAGTGGAAGGGGACAAAGTAATAGAAACAGTTGCGCATGTTAGCAATGCAAAAGGAGATGAAGTCACTGCATACAAATTTATGGATAAGTTTGTTGATGTAGGTGATTTTATGGGAATTGATGGAGAGTTGTTTTATACCCACAAAGGAGAGCTCACCATTTATGTTTCATCATTCACTTTTTTGGCAAAAGCAGTGCAATCTTTGGGAGACAAATTCCATGGTGTTGCGGGTCAAGAAACAGCATATAGACAAAGATACTTAGACATGATTCACAACGAATCAACACGCAAAAGAATGAAGCTAAGATCAACTTTTTTGAAAACCATTAGAGATTTCTATCACGACAATGGCTTCATGGAAATTGAAACACCAGTACTGGGTAACTCTGCTTCGGGAGCCGCTGCTGCACCATTTGTGACCCATCACAATGCTTTTGATATGCCTATGTATCTAAGGATTTCGCCAGAAACTGCGCTCAAAAAAGCAACTGTTGGTATGTTTGAAAAGGTTTTTGAAGTAGCGAAAGATTTCCGTAATGAATGATCTGACCCGAGTCATCACCAAGAATTTACTATGATCGAACACTATGCTGCTTACTGGAATTTTGAAGACAACATGAAATTTACCGAACAAATGTTTGATTGTATTTTTGATAAAGTACCGGCATTAAGCAGAATCATAAAAGTCACAGACAAGAAAGGTACTACCAAAGAAGTTGACTTTACTACTCCGTGGCAACGTGTTGATTATATCGAACAAATCAAAAAAGATTCTGGTATTGATGTTTCACAATATGGACCAGAGGATGAAGACAGATTAAGAGCCGACATACAAGCAAAAGGACATCACTGGGAAGGCATTCACATGCAAGCAACCGCTACGTTGATCGACTATCTATACAAGAAAGTAACCAGGCCACAAATTGTTTGACCTGCCTTCATTTATAATTATCCCAAAACAATGCAACCGCTTGCGCGTGTCAGCGACACAGACGCCAATATGGTAGAGCAATGGCAATTGCTGGTTAATGGTTGGGAACTCATCAAAGCTTACTCAGAGTTGGTGGATCCTCTCTTGCAACAAGCTAATTTTGATGAACAAGCAGGAGCGCTTGCTAGAGGAGATGAAGAAGCAACTGCTGGTGATGATGATTTTGTCAAAGCAATGGAATATGGAATGCCTCCTCAATCAGGTTGGGGAATGGGAATTGGTAGAATTTTGGCTATTTTGACAGAACAAACCAATATTAGAGATGTTATCTTGTTTCCATTAATCAAGCCTGAAGCAAATACACAAACAGGAACAACCGCAAATGTTGCTAGTGCAGCATCTCCCTCTTCTCAAGAGGAAACAGTAACAGTGAGCTATGAGAACGTTCCTGACAGATCACAAGCACATGCATTGACAGAAAAATATCTCACAGAGACCAAATTACACTGTGAACAAGTTGGTCACATCATGGAATATTTTGCAAAAAAATTAAATCAAGACGAGCATGTCTGGTATTTGGCTGGACTACTTCACGATATAGATTGGGATCACATCAACAAAGATCCTGCACTCCACTTGGGAGAACATTTTGATACCATTGTCAAAGAAATCAATTTGCCACAGGCACTGGTTGATGATATCAAGTCGCATTACGAAGAAAAAACAGGAGTACCAGTAAATCTGCTGATTAGAAAATATCTTGCGGCTGTTGACGAGCTCAGTGGACTATTGTATGCATATGCGCGTATGAGACCGGAAGGGTTTGAAGGAATGAAACGAAGTTCTATCAAGAAAAAGATCAAAGATAAAAAATTTGCAGCGGGAGTTGATAGAGAACATGTCAAAAACTGTGAAACATTTCTCAATATCCCCCTTGAAGAATTTACAATGGAAGTAGTAGAAGCAATGAAAACGTTCAAGGAATAGTTTTAACACATAGCAAAGGTAATGAAAAAGTTTTTTATACTGGGCTGCGTGGTATTGTTGCTTGCAGGATGCGGTACAAATCAAGATCAAGATACCAGCGTATCTGGAGAGCAACAAAAAGTACATGTAAACCAATTGGTAACATGATCAAAAACCAATCAAACAGGTGAAAAAATGGAAACCAGTACCCTATCAAGTGGAAATAAAAAAAATCATGATGAAGCATCGCTTTCTCGTGATGAGGAAAAAGAACGTGATAGCAGTCAAACTTGATGATTAGAAAAAGTTTCTTTTGTTGCAAATCAAACAACCAAAGGAGTTGTTGATGGAAAGAATGATTTTTGTGGTATTGTAGGAGATCACTATAAACAGGGATCTTTTACCTTGCAAAAAAGTGATCAGACACTGTCTTTTGATTCTCTTGTGTTTGTTGAAAACACAGAATTTGATGCAACGGTTGATCATCATGTCGTGGGTGGAAAAGACGTTTTTGTTTATTTTCAGCCCAATGCTGCTAACTGTACGGAACTAGAAGCATTTGCTGTTTCTTATGACAAAAAAGATGGTTTTGTTCCTCTGTCATGGTATTATCCAACAGCAGATACGACGGAAGAATTTGTCAGTGTGCTTACGCGTCAAGATATTTACGCTGATGGTTCATGACTTGTTGTTGTAATGGGAAATGGGTGAGTCGGATGATTTAGTGAACATTATTTTGCTCACAAAGACGATACATTTGTTAATCTTGTTACAAGACAACATTCGCTTAACTCGTCATTAGCACTCAAGTGATCAACTCTTTCCGAAAATGCGACAGATAAGATAGCGAGCAATTTGCTGTTTAGCATTCAACCTAATTTTGTAGATTATAGTACTTTGGATAACATTGATAAAGATCCTGAATATGCAGGAAGTATCTATCATGCTAATACTTACAACGAAGGTTTTGCAAATGGGATAACCTATGTTGTTTATGAATTTGCTGATGCGAGTTCATTTGACTATGTTGTAGATGTTCGCCATAACGAGAAGTCTGTCTATCTCTTGACGCATGTCAGTCACTATGAAATCAATAAGGATGGAACCCATCTATATGCTGCATATCATCTGTATGACGAATATCAAGATTCGCGAATAAAAAAACATGTCATGATTGATGTTGCTGCGGCAACTGTTGATGAACTAAACAACTATGCATGTATGTGATGAGAGATGTGGGGAAATCATCAATTCCAATGAAATACACTTATTAGCTATGGACCTGTAGGCACTACAAACGAACCAGAAGGAGCGACACCCGTAGAAATATGTCTCTACGACTATAGCGATAAATCGTATAAATGACGTTATACAACGGAATTGCAATGGTTATCATTTCCTGCAAGCATTGATATTGTTGGCTTACACAAGACAAAAGACAACATATTATACATTGCGAGACCTGATCCCGCTGATGCAATGGGAGCTATCAGCGACAAACCATATATTACCCAGCGCTATAGTCTCTATCAAATAGCAAACGGCTCGATTGCTGCAGAAGAGCATTTTGTCATTACGCAACCTAACCTGTGAGTAGATACACCATCGTTTGCTCCTGATCACTACAAGCTTGATGAACAACTTTCTTCGTTTATTCCTCAATAAAAAAACAACTAAGAAGAGATCAATCTATTCTGATCTCTTTTTTTTGTACACAAAAATTTGCGAATATAGTGTGATAACGATATACTTAGAGTGGAGATTTTATTGCTTACCAAGCAGTTTTTATGCCTAAGATACTGTTTCCAAGAAACATACAAAAAGGTATTTTTGCCTCACTGACCTTCAATATTGGACCATTTAGTGTGACTCTTATACAACTTTTGATATTGGCTATAGGAATAGCTGGTTTTTTGGGTATTTTTCAATTGGCAAGCAGCAGTGGTTTTGGGAGAGTTGTGGCAATTATTATGGCCTTACCAATACTGCTTATATTTATTTTTATTGCTTTTTTTAAAGTGTCTGAGTTGTCGCTTATACCTTTTGTGGCCAAATATATTAGAACATATTTTTTGGACTCGGCAGAGAAATTTCAAGTAAACTTTGCCAAAGACAGTGAAGTAGATCTTATTATCAAGAAGCAAAAATGAAAAGAAAAAAAGCAAACTGCAGACAAAAAAACCCTCGAAGTAGACAAATCGAGTTATGACAAATACAAAGAAAGCTGACTTATCTAACTTTTTTTGAAAAATACCATAGTGGAAAACAAAATCTACTTGCATGAGAGGCATCATTGACGTACAACTGTTCAATGATGTTTTTTAGATAGCAAGATTTATGGTACGAGAAACAGCAATGTGGCCCTATAGCCTAGCAATAATCATTGTTTCTTTGGGATGGTGGTGGCGACAACCACGCCCTCATTTTGCCGTACCTACAAGAATGATTTCGACCACCCGCAAAGTTATCACCTGCTCGGTTACTATCATACTGATTTTTTGCTTATCTCTCCTCCCTCTTCATATACAATGGATCACTGGAGAAAAAACAATCAAAGAAAAAACATTGAACGTCCAAATAGTATATGACGTTTCGATTTCCATGGCTGCTACGGACATTCTACCCAGTAGATTTGAAGCTGCAAAGCAATCTATCCTCCACCTCATTGACAACCTGAGTGGCTATAATATAGGGATTATTGCGTTTGCTGGCCAATCAATTGTACATCTCCCATTTAGCACCAATAATACTGCGTTATATAATGCTTTTTCTCATACAAGCTTTGCTGATTTTCCCCCAACGGATAATTTTCAAGGGACAGCTATGGGAGACGCAATACTGTTAGCTTTGAAAAAGCTTCATAGTGAAGCACAACGTGATAGCAAATCAGGAATTATTATTTTGCTCACTGATGGAGATGCTAACACAGGAATAAATCCAAGAGAAGCCGCAAATATTGCTGGAAAAGCCAATGTGCCAATTTATGTTTTGGGGATAGGTCGCGAGGAGCAACTTATTGGGAGAATGCATGATGGTGTAAGAGTTACTACGAGCATTGATCTTGCATTACTTGAAAGTATTGCGATCGCTAGCGATGGTGTTTTTTATAAAGTTTTTGCGCAAGAAGATTTTATTTCGATTTTTGATACCATCGGAAGTCTTATCAAAGATCATGAAAAATCGACAACACACTACGAAACGATCAAAGCAAACAACTTTTTTCTTCTCATTATTATTGGTTGTTGTATGTTTTTGCTTCGTACAAAGTATAGCGACACAAATAAAATCATATAATCAATAGTAAAACTATTTTTATAAAACATCCAATAGAGCACTATATAGTAAAAATAAAAGAAGTCCATCAATACAACAATTAGTGCAATAAAATTTTGAGTTTTTGCTCCTAAAGCCATAATCTTAGTTGTGAAACGCTTTTATCATAGCAATACAGGAAAAGTTATCTATTTGCTGTGTATAAGATTATTTTTTTATCGCTAGGAAAGAAGGTATGGCAAAGAAATTTTTGATGGGATTGTGATGAACTATTGTTGTGGCAGGAGCAATTATTGGTTCGTCATATTATTATTTATACAAAAATGGAAATGGATTAGAGTTTGCGACCCACGTAGTCAATACGGGAGATATTTTGGTAGAAGTAAAAGTTTCTGGTGAAGCAAAACTGCTCGACGAACAACAATTATCTTTTGGTCAAGAAGGAAAAATTACAAAAATATTTGCAAATGTCTGAGACAACGTAGAAGCCGGTCAAGTGTTGGCAGAGCTTGATTTGGATGTGTATAATAATACCCTAAAAAACGCCGAATTACAACTTGCCAATAGTAAACTAGCCTTACAAAAATTACTTCACAATGATACCTCTCTTGCGCAAAGCCAAATACGTGCAAGAATACGTGAAATGCAAAATAACCTTAATTTGGAAGAGGAGCAATACCTCATTCTTACTCAACAATTAGAACAATCATTACAATCCAAAAAAAACCAACTAGCGCAACGTAGCAAAGATTTGGAAATTGCTCGTCAAAGCCTACAAACATCTGCAAAAACACTGGTTACTAATGTCGAAACGCAAGAAGAACAAAACAATGAAACGCTTCACGCTAGCGCTCAAACAATAAATGATGTGAGAGCAACGATTCTTGCTTCTCTTGATGACATGGAAAGTCACATCGTTGAGTTGGATAAAATTTTTGCTTACAGTCCGCAATTTAGACTCTATGACGATAAATATGAAGCCTATTTGTCTTCTAATGATGCTTCTTTCAAAAGAAAAACAAAATCTGCTATCTCTCACTCATACAATATACTTAAGAACCAAAGAAACACACTTGATTCGATAGAAAGCACTCCCAAAGCATTAGCTGCCTACATTATCAACTTGTATAATGAATTGGAAGTATTGGTTATGCTGACTAGCAATGCCTCTGACGCCATTAATGCGTCAGAAGTAAGTATTGCATATACAGAAGCGACCATTGATTCGCATGCAGTAACCGTTGCAACAGCAAGAACATCTTTTCTTTCGTATAGAGATTCACTCAATCAGTTGAGAGCAAGAATTGATGCATTAATTTCTGATGATTTGCAACAATCTACTTTTGAAAACAATGTTGCATCTCAGGTTACTAATTACAAAAAACAACAAGTTTCGGTCGAGTCGCTTTATGATGAAATTGCTCTCCTTCAAGAAGGAATTGCTACACAAAAATCATCACAAGCAAATCAACTAGAAAGACAACAAACAAAAATTGACACCATAAAAAACAATATAGCATTGTCCTATCAAGAACTAGAGGACATTATTGATGGGCCTGACTCGTATGATATTAATCAAGCTCAAAATGCTGTGCGTCAAGCAGAATTATCAATAGAAAATATTAGAGAACAAAAAGATGATTACCAAATTGTTGCTGAGTTTAATGGACGCATTCGTTCTATCGACATAACAGAATGAGAGCAATACAATTTTGAAGATAGAGAATTTGTTGTCATTGAAAATCCTGATCTCATTGAATTAGAGCTGACTGTCAGTCAAATTGATATCGTGGATATGAAAGAATGAAATCCTGTGTTACTGACGTTTGATGCATACCCTCAGATAGCTATTTCATCGACTATTGATAGCATCAATGGAAACCCTATTCCCAACAAAAGAGGTGGGACAAGCTACAAAGCAACCGTTCTCTTAGAAAAACAAAATATTACTATTTATGCGGGGATGACTGCACTTGCTATCGTCACTGTTGAAGAAAAAAGAGATACTTTGGTTGTACCTTCGCTTGCTATTGACGAAGTAAATGGAGAACAGGTTGTTTATGTTGTACAAGAAAATAATACTCTACTACCCCAAGAAGTAACAGTAGGAATGAGTGATAATTTTTATACTGAAGTACTTTCTGGTGTTAGCATGGGCGACGAAATTCGTGCAAGTGTTATTACTGATGAAGATTTTGCTCAATATGGCATTAGTGCTGAATGAGATAGTATATTTGGCAGTGAATAAATAATTTTAATTGTATGGTTTCTTAACATGATTGTGTTTAATAATGTTACCAAGTCTTACCTTATTGGAGGAAGAGATGTTGCGGTACTACAAGGAATCTCACTCACTATCAAACAGTGAGAATTTTTGGCAATCATGTGACCATCAGGATCAGGAAAATCGACGATGATGAACCTTATTGGTATGTTGGATGTTCCTAGCTCTGGGGAGTATATTTTCAATGATCATCAGTCAAACGATCTTACAGAAAGAGAAAAAGCATCATTGCGTAGCGAGTTTGTTGGATTCGTTTTTCAAGATTTTGATTTGTTACCAAGATTAGCAGCAAGATATCAAGTCGAACTTCCCCTCACTTATAGATGATGGGGTTACCAAGAAAGGTATCAAAGAGCAAAAAAGTTATTGGAACGTGTAGGGTTGGGTGATAGGCTCGCATCTACTCCTGATATGTTATCATGAGGAGAACAACAAAGAGTCGCAATAGCAAGAGCTCTTGCCAATGATCCAGCACTTATCCTCGCAGATGAGCCCACTGGTTCATTAGATAGTAAAACCGGAAAAGACATCCTAAAAATATTCAAAGAACTGCATCGTGAAGGCAAAACAATCATCATGATTACGCATGATTCGGATGTTGCATCTGTTGCACAAAGAGTCATTCACATCAAAGATGGACTGATTACTTCAGACGAAAAACCCCAAAAGAGAAGAAAAAAATAACTTTATTTTGTGAGGGAAAACATGCTACTGGTTGATCATATATTACAAGCAATACGTACACTCAGCGCCAATAAGCTCAGATCTTTTTTGAGTATTTTGGGGTTGGTGATTGGTGTTCTGTCGATTACCGTCATGGTATCTCTCGTTGAATGATTGCAAAACCAAATAGCAAGCGAGCTTAATGATATTTCCAGAAATACGATTACTCTCATTGCTGGGCAAAATTTTAATCCATTCAATCCGCAAAGATCACAAGAGTTTCCTGGCTTTACTGATGCTGAAATTAGTTATCTCAAGCAGGCTATGCCGTTTGTGAATGAGATTGAGGCGTGATCAAGTATTAGCGAACCGGTTACCTATCGCGGTCTTAACGTCAATGTTGAACAAATGGCCGGTGTCGATGTGGGAATGGATGTAATTGAATCGATTGATATTGTAGAAGGAAGACGATTTATTGAGCAAGATATTACTCACGCAAGGAACTATGTGGTTGTTTCATCAAACTTTGTAGAAGAGGTCTTTGATGGAGAAAGTGGCGTAGGAAAAGAGCTTATTATTGGAGATCAACATTTTACAGTAATTGGTGTCAGTGAGGCGCCGACCGTTGGCTTTTTTTCTCCACTGGTGATGTATTTACCGGTCAGTACCGTGCAGCTCAAATTTTTGTGAGACCCATTTTATCAGTATCTTGTGCTCAAAATACAAAGAGGAACTGATTTGGATTATGCGCTACAACTCACTCAATTGCTCATGCTCAAGCGTACGGGAGCCACTCATGTAGATGATGCACAATTTCAGGTTATTTCTACGCAAACGTTTATAGAACAATTTAATACAATTACTTCGCTACTGCAATTAGCTTTATGAGGAATTGGTGGTATTGCCCTTTTGGTCGGAGGAATTGGAGTAATGAATATTATGCTTGTATCTGTCACCGAGAGAACTCGTGAAATAGGAATTCGTAAAGCAATAGGAGCAAAAGATAGTGACATCATGCTTCAATTTTTGACCGAGTCAATTATTCTTTGATTGTTTGGTTGTCTTTTGTGAGTGCTTGCGAGTTGGGGAATTATTACGGGACTTCAATTTGCGTGAATACCTGCCCTGATGAACTTTGATACCCTCATGGTTGCGATAGTATTTTCATTGTCTGTGTGAGTGTTGTTTGGTGTTTGACCAGCAAGAAAAGCAGCCAAAATGAAGCCTATTGATGCCCTAAGATACGAATAAACACAATGGTGATCATTTTTTTGGTGAGCGCTTGCAAACCACCCATGAAACACTAGATTGTTTGTATGATCACCTCTATCAAAAAATTATTTGCTCATCTTTTTTCGTTTTACTTGGATAAAATAACTTATCCTCGTTTTGAGCATTTTGACAAACATTATGCGTCCTACCAAAAGGACTATCAGCGTTTTTTGTATCAACAATTTTCTCGTACTGCGATAGGTCATTCTCTAGGAATGAATAAGTGGAATGCAAAAAAACTTCAACAACACTGGAAACGTGACCTTCCAATCATTACAGGCAGTGACTATCAAAAAAAATGGATTCCTCAATCCATGAAAAAAAAGAATATTTTGTGGCCAGGAAAAATTACAGCATTTAGTAAATCATCGTGAACAACTAGCAAAGGGAAGCGAATTCCTTTTACTCGCGATACCAAAAAAACCAATATTCGCAACGGTTTGTATTTGCAATCGATGATCCACCGCAAACGTCAAAAACCAACAATTTTTGCAGGAAAGCATCACTCTTTGGGATGAACTATTCAAAAAGTAGACAAAAAAAATAATTATATTGGCGGTGATGTATCGGCATTGCTTACCCAATCAGCTAATTTTTTGCTTGCTTCACTCCTCTACGCATACCCTAAACAAACGCTTCTACAACCATGGAGCCAAAAAAGTGTGTTATACGAAAACACACTTCCTCAAAAAAATATTTCTCTTCTCTATGGAGTAACAAAATGGGAAGAGATGTTGTTGAAAAGAATTATCGCACTTCATGGTCAGCAAGGCAGCACTTCAATCAAGGAGGTCTTACCATCATTGGAGGTTGTTGTTTGGTGAGGTGTTTCGATACAACCATTTTTGTCTTCATTTCTTGCGATGTGACTCTCGCTGGAGGAAAATTTGGTCGGTGTGTATAATGCCAGTGAGGGTATTTTTGGTTTTCAAGCCTGGACAGATCACAATGGAGGGATACATCAACAACAAACGCAATATCGCCCTACACAGTGATTTTTTGCGGAATTTATTCCTGTAGAGTACTATGATAGTGAGTGGAACATTCCTAAGAAACATTACGACAAAATTGTTGATTATAGTGATCTATGCCAACACCCTGATCAATGGCTCAACAAAAAAGTAGGTCTTATTGTTTCCGTTCCTTGATTGCTCCGCTGCCCGATGGATATCATTCAAATTACTTGTGTGCAACCATTGAGATACACTCTTTTGTGAAGGCCTGCGTCGATCAATATGACAGGTGAGGAAGTTTCTGAACACCAAGTCATGAGCGCGATAGCTCGCCTGGATACAGCAATTACATTGTTTAGTGTTACTTGAAATACAGGAAAAGATTCTGACGGGATACAACGTTTGGAATGGATTGTGGAGGTTCCTCATGCTATTTGCGACAACACCGCAAAGCAGACCAACATTCGCCAACAAATAGATCTGTATCTACAAGAGCTGAATGATGACTACAAAACAAAGCGTTCCACGCAAAATAGTGTAGGAGAATTTTGGCTTGGAGAGCCAATTGTGCATTTTGTAGCTCCCGGAACATTCACTGCCTATGCCAAAGCAACCAACAGACTTGGCGGGCAATACAAAATCCCCAAAGCAACCTCTCAAAGAACCTTTGTTGAATGAATGCTCACCTGGCTCAAAGAGAAGGAGTAGAGAATAATCAGGGGAAATTTTATGAACCTCCAGGAGGCTACTAAACTATTCCGCAAAATATTTCACAAAAAATCATCAACCTGATCCAGGTTGATGATTTTATTTATAAATTTTCTGATAGAGTTATTACAAGAGAAATCCTATTCTCTCTAAATCAGATTCAATTTCTACATAATAGTAGAAATATAAATTTTTGATTCCTAGGATCGTTTTTTCTTCCTCAAAGTAATCACCCCAAGAAATACTTAATTGAGCTCCTTTGTAATCAAAATTATTAATCTCGTCTACATTCCTAAGTAAACCAGGAACAACAGACACTTGATAATAGGTGTTCGATGCCTTATAATCAGGATCTGACAAATTATCAGAAATGACTCTGGTAAAGATGATTGTTTGATCCTCCTCAAAGTCGAGTAGCGCCATATGACCATCTGGACCATCAATTAAGATAGGAGGATGGTCTTTCCCCATTTTATCTCTATCAAATCCATTCTCCCAATCTTCGAAAGATTCTAAACCCAAAGAGAAATCTCCGACATATAGTATTTTTTTCATAAAAATTGATGTTTTGTTTTAATTAATGATGTATATGTATTATACATTATCAATTTATCTTGTCAATACATATAGGTTATTATTTCACAGTAACACTTTTTGCAAGGTTTCTTGGCTTGTCTATATCTCTTCCTAATTCTTTGGCAACATGATATGAAAGTAATTGCACCACCATCGTTGTCAAAAAAGGCATCACAGCAGGATGCGCAGAGGGGATTGTAATCATTCGGTCTGCTCATTCTGTTTCCCTGTTAGAAACAACAAGAACTTTTCACTTTCTTGATTGTATTTCAGCCATTGAAGACATATTTTGTTCAAATAATCCATCATGCGGAGCGATTAAGACACAAGGAAAAGATTCTTCAATAAGTGCCAGAGGCCCATGTTTTAGTTCCCCAGCAGGATAGCTTTCTGAGTGAATATAGCTTAGTTCTTTGAGCTTGAGAGATCCTTCATCTGCAACAACGTACTCGTACTTTCTTCCCAAGAAAAACATATTATTGAATCTGCTCATCTCTTTGGCTACGTTGGCAATAGCATCTTCTTGTGCAATGATTTGCTCCATCAGGCTAGGCACTGTTTTCATAGCATGGAGGATATTGGTATAACGGTCATAACTGAGTGATCATTTTTTTCACAAAAAAAGTGTGAGCATCAAAATATTGATCATTTGAGCAGTAAAGGCTTTTGTTGAAGCAACACCGATTTCATACCCTGCTCTCAAGAAAAAACCACAATCAGTCATCGTCGCAATAGTTGAACCTACGACATTGACAATCCCAAACGTTAGACCTCCTTTATCTTTGATATGTTTGAGTACTTCAATACTGTCTGCTGTTTCTCATGATTGTGAAAGAAACACATGCAATGTTTTTGGGTCGGTGGGAATTCTTTGATGCATGTATTCGCTTGCAATCTTGGCTGATGCATCAATTCCTGCAATATTTTGCATCCAAAGAGCCCCCATTTGCCCAGCATTATATGAGGTACCACACCCCACAAATACGACTTTTTGGATTTCTTTATCTTTGAGATATTTGGTTGCGTCTGCATGAATTGCTTTTTCGTCAAAATTCACTCTTCCCATAAATGCTCTCCTGATAATGGCTGGTTGCTCATCAATTTCTTTACGCATGAATGTTTCATATTCTCCTCTTGATTCATCCATTGCTTTTATATCTAATTTTTCTAAGTCTTTTTTGATTATTTTTCATTCTGCTTTGATAATATAATCGTTGTTTTTGATATAGACAAGTTCACCATCACTCAAGGTCACTGTTTGCGTTGCGTATCCGGCAAGCGCTTGCATATCAGAACTACAATAAAAACCATCAGGCGCCGTTCACAAAATCAATGGGCTTCATCGTTTGAGCGCAACAATCTCGTTTGGTGCATGCGTTGTCATAATGACCAGTGCATATGCACCATGCAGCAATGGCAGTACTTTTTCTACTGTTTCTAGTAAATCCCCTGTCCAATGCTCTGCCAAAAGAGCCGGTACAACCTCGGAATCTGTTTGTGAATAAAATGTATATCATTTTTCTCTTAGTTGTTTTTTGAGTTTTGCATGGTTCTCTATAATACCATTGTGTATAACGTAGAAATGATTTCCTGCATCATGGTGAGGATGGGTATTCACTTCTGACGCGACACCATGAGTAGCCCAACGTGTATGAGCAATCCCACGCGTGAATGCGTTCAGTTCTTCTTCTTTGCCTTTTGTTTGTTTACTAATTTTACTTTCAAGTTCACTTACTTTTCCTACTGATTTGATAAGTTTGGTTGAGCCTTGAGCATCCATGACACAGACTCAGGCTGAGTCATAACCACGATATTCCAATCTCTCTAAACCACGTTGTAAGATAGGTAACGCTTGTTTGTTTCATTGATAAGCAAATATTCCACACATATTTTTTTATGAATAGATAAAGGCATTTTCAAATTCGCTTTTTTAGTATACGAAGTTTGTTTTCTTGTAAAAGGAAATAAAAAAAATTCCCACTACAAGAGTGAGAATTGTGGTTTGTTATTGTACAAAGACGATAACATTACTAAATCATTGTGCGTGTTGTTTGATGGAAGGATTTCATGGAACGGTGATTCATCATCCTACTTGCACATATTCCCAAGGAGTTCATTGAGAATCGATAATCATAGCATCTTCGATTTTTTCACCATTTCGGTCTTTTGCAACTAATTCTTGGGCAAATTCATTGGCTTTTTTACCTCGTGGCCTATCAATCATCAGCAATTTTCCTGATTTTGTTTTTGCTAAGACCCTTCGCTCTTTTACCCTTTTTGCTATCATTTTAGCAACTTTTCCATTTTTAACAATTCCCATGGTCTTAAAGCCATTTTGATAATTACTACTCGAAGGAACTAAATTAATTTTTCCATTTGCATCAATAGCAAGCGATGAAAGCCAACCAGTGTTATTGTTTGGATCTCCGACTTCTTTTCCATTGACTCTTGTTCCTGCATTAGGAACTTTGACATTGAGGCCATTTTTTTTGACTATGGAGGTCATCCCACCGGCCATTTGTAGAATTACCTTTTTTCCTGTCGATTTTTCAATGTTTGTTTTAATTTTTGTGAAGTCTAAGTTACCGTTTGCATCGGTATATTGTTTTTGTGAATTAGAAAGAAAGATAGCTTGTGAATTTGATGGAATCTCTAACCCCCATGATCCTTTTAGGTCTCATTGTTCTATATCCAAATACTTAAGTCCATAAGGTAATTTTATATCGGTTCTTTCATCAAATGCTTCTGGATCTTTTGGTGCTGTTTTATCAACTACCTTACCATAATTATTTATCGTATGACCAGGATTTCTTGCTTCAAAGCGTTGTAAATAATTCGCAAAATTGCTTTTGATCGTTGTGTTATCTGAACTATTGTTGTCATCAATGATCATCTTCATATTTTTCATTTTGTCTTTTATAGAAAATCACGGACTGACTTGAGTGCGCAGCTCATTTTTGACTGGAGCATTATAATCATATCATAGCGATCATGTATAATGGTTTCCTTTCCAGGTCATTACGTGGGGCCATCAGCTCAATCCATGGTTTTGTCTTCGTTTTACATAACCACTCTTATATGCTCCAGCCTTTATATCAGTAGCATAATCTAGTTTCTTTCCATTGTCCGAAGACATATCAATAAAAAGAAATTTGGTGTTCGCTGGTCGCTTTTTTGCCAGGATCTCTTTTTTAAAATGGCCACAATCCCTACACCAGTGTGTTGAGACAATTGCAACGGTTGTTTGATTGGGATCATTGCAGTATTTTGACCAGTCAGGAACTGCAGTTCCTTTATTGATTTCAATAAGATTTTTTCATAAAACAAGTTCTTTTTCGTACGATAATGGTGTTGGTTTGTTTTTGGGCTTGTTGGGAGTTGGAGGATGTTTTTTTTGATGTTCCTGGTATATTTTTTTGAGTCCCGCAAGATCTTTTATATCATCCAGTGGTGAACATCCCTCTTTTGTGCAGTATCCAACAAGTGATACGTCATCACCGCTTTTGGCAAAAGTAAAGTAAAAATCATCACCCATTGTGTATTCGTATACATTAGTTTCAGCATCATATTTCATTTGTTGTTTCTTTCCTGTTTGGTGATCTTTGAGATACAAGATAGAGGTATCATTTTTGGACGCAAAGAAAGTTACTCCTTGTAAGGATGTTTTTAATTGTTTTTCTAGGTTGTTTTTTCTTCTTTCTTTGTCATCATTTTTTGGAGTAGGAATGTTTGGGGTATTCTTTGGCTTTGGTCTTCCTTCTCCTCTCGTTGTAGGAGCGTCTCCTCATGCCGCAACATCAGCTACCTGACCAATCTCATTCAAAAAGTTTTGATTGGTAATCCACGATTGTGCTTTACTCAATAACAGATGTGCATCAGCAAAAGAACCATCATAATTTGCGTCCTCTGCATTCAATTTTGCCAAAAGAAAAACCAATGCAAGTGCCGCTTGGGCCTCTGCATTTGCTTCTGTATTTTGCTTTGCTTCTTCCCAAGTCAAGGAAAGCATTTTTGCACGAATAGCAGCATTATTGATCGCATTTGCTAGCGACTTTTTTGTTCACGCAATAAGCTCTTTTTTGATCGTGTCTTGCAATGAAGTCAACTCCCCACTTGTCATGAGTTCTTGATATGCAATCCTTCTTTCATGCCTTTCATCAAGCTCTTTGAGCAATTTGGTTTCATCACTTTCATTGGTTGCTACATGATGCAACGATTCTAGTTTACTCATGAGAGTATTCTATATAAAACAGTATTTTATCATCTTGCTTCGATCAATTGTGCTTTGATTCCTCCAGCAAACTGTCGATGCTCTAACATTGTTTGTATTGCTTGTTTTTCTTGTGGTGATTGTGCTTTTTCTAAGGCTTGTTGATATTGTGGAATAATGTTCTTTGACTCAGTTTCCAGCTTGTCAGCGACCGAATCAAGCACCGACATATCATCAGTATCAATAGCTAATTGTGTCAGAAGTTCCATTCCTGCATTAGATCATAGTTTATTGAAAAGGTTGTCCATCACTTGATTGATGTCGACCTCTTTATCAAACACAAGAGCTTCTCTTGCTTCACCCAAGGTGTTCTTGATAGGTTTTTTGAGTGTATCTTGTAGTGTTTTGTTTGCTTTTGCTTTTACCCTATTGATCCCGACTGTCTTGAGCCATGTGGTCAATCCTACTTCTTTGATGCTTGCTTCTGCTGCATCATCGACACCAAATCCAATATTTTTGATAGCAGGGATTTTACCAAATCATCCTAGAATAACCGATTGCAATGCATTAAACCCAAAGAACTTCACTCACTCAAAATGAGTATCAAATCCTCTCTGATTGATGGCAACATCAATAGCAGCTCATGAAGCTCCGGTTACTATTGCTGCTCACAAAAATGGTAGTCATGATCATGCTGTCGCTGCAGCCACTGCAGCTGTAGCGCCTATCACAGCAATTTTTTTTGCCCATTGCTTGGCTTTCATTGAGTTTCTATCAGAGATGTCAAAGAGACCGCCTTGTCCATAGTAGTCCTTGATAAGGGTGAATACATCCTTTTGTTTTGCTGATAAATTGCCTTCATTGGCAATTCCCAAAGCAACAACAAGAGAAGCATTTGTTTCTTCTTCGACTTTTTGTGCGGCTTCTCCAAAGACTTTGAAGAATTTTTCCAAATTTGCTTGTTCTCCATTGGGCCAAAGATTAGCAAGCGCTCTATCATTAGCGGTTTCTTGGAGCGTATTGAATATTTTTAGTTGACTGAGTGTCATTTCTTCTACCTTCATGGATGGATCTAACCCGAGAGCCTGACGAACGTCATACTGCAACGACTGTCAATCAGGAGTCTTGACGGTGAATGCGTCAAATTTCTTCATTTGCGCATCAAATTCTTGCTGATTAGGAAATCACATCACTTCTCTGTTTTGTTGTGCGATAGACTCAGTGAGTCACGAATCAGCCATCATTTTGAAACCAACAACTTCCGCCAAATCAAAATTTTTGACATTGTCATCAATCCTCGCCGAGTTATATGAGAACAATCCAGCAGCGGCTTTTGCTCAGGTTGTAATTGGATTATTGTGATAGAGCCACCTGGCAATTGATTGCTTTCCTTCTTCTTGTGGTGTATCCTCAAGAGTTCTTCCAGTGATCAGCTTAAAAAACTGAATATCTTGCTGGGGAGTCGCCCCATTGATCATCTCCGCTCCTACCGATTGTTGCAACACCGTGGCGAATATCTTGTAGAATCATTGCAGATTGGTTGACTGCCGATTGTTTTGGTCCATTTTTGCTTGTACAGTATCCAGCAAGGTCAGAATTCCGTCAATTCACTCTTTGTCACGAACTTGTGCAATAAATTTAGGAATTCATTTCCCCATCGCACGCTCCATTGCTTGTCTCCTGACCGGGTCTTTCATCGGGACAAAATCATTGTGTACCCATGTCTGAGTAATATTTTGCATCGCTTGATCATAGCTCCCTAGATACATATTTTCCATATGATCCTCTCGGGCGAGCACTTGAATGGTATATATCTTGGCGCTAGTTTCTTTGATACGATCGTCGTATTGCTTCATTTGATTCCATCAGGTATCCACCTCGTGGTCTTCAAGGTACACGCCATATGATTTTTTTGCATCTTTGTATGCCTTGAGTATTTGTCTTGTTTCCTTGTTTTGTCCTCTAGGGTCTGACTTCAACATCCCTACAATCGCGTGAGACAAGGCATCAAGTTCTCTTTGCATTGCAGACTCTTGTTCTAATTTTTTGTTTTGCAACTCCCTGTTTTGCTCTCCCGTTGCTCTTTTGATCGCACGGTCGGTATCATTGATCGCATCGATAGAGGCATTAAATTTTGCTCCTGCATTGACCGCTTGCATTTTGTAGACATTCTCGGCGGAGTTGGCAATAGTCTGTGGCAACCAAATTTCTGTCGTATTCGTTGCATCTACTCACGATGTATCACCAGCCAACACTCTCAACATAAACTCTCCTGCTGCTTGTGTTCCGGCCATTGGTTGGTTTCCGATAGGAATATTACGACAATCATAGGATTGACTTCCTGTTCCTACAAAAATAACCTCTTCTGTCTTGAGCCATAAAGCAAAATTTTGCCAAAAATCTTCTTGCTGTTCTGGTGTTGGTAGTTTTGTATCCAAGAAATTTTTGATATCTTGTGGAGTGATCGTTGCCTGTGTCGGAAACGTATTTTTCAAGTCATTAGCAATAGAGACAAACTTAAAATGATCATTCATTTTGTTTGCTGCTTCTTGTTTTGCAATTGGTGAATCCGCATCCTCAATGAGCTCTCTGATCTCTTTTTCTTTTTTGCTCTCCTTTGCGTCCAAATTGGAATAATCGGCTGACTCTCTATAGTTTCATGACTCAACTCCCATAGGTATATCTACACTAAAATAATAAAAAAATTACATGATGAATATTGTTGACGTTACTCCTCCAAACCTTCAAGTTCAGCCATGAGTTCTTCGTCTGCTTGCTGATGTTCTGCTTCATCAATTGCTTGCATATGCTTGATATGCTCCTGCACTTTTTCTGCTTTTTGGGCAACTTGTGTTGCATATGCTCACTCTGCTTTTGCATAAAAAGCATACATTGACTCGTACATAATAAACAGCATATTATCGTCAAACCTTCTATTTGCCGATAAATAGGTCGCATAATTGGCGGCCATTGACTGTGTCTCCTTCATAGAATCAGCTGCGGCTCTTACTGTCTTCAACTTATTCTCCGGATCTAATGTACGAAATTCCTCTAAATCAACTCGCATTATCATACAAAGGGTAAAATTTGCTCTATCATAAGTGTATGAGTCTTGCTTTCTTTTGACAAATAAGAGAATTATTGGTAGTTATATAACTTGACATTGTAGGAATAGTACTATCAAAAAAATAGCGACAGACATGTCGCTATTTTTTAGTATTTGAATAATTTATTTCTTAATAATATCGTTGTACTGATCAAAAAATGACACTTTTTCTTGTAGATACTTTTCTCGTTCGCTTTCAAAAAACGTGTAACATTTTTTTTCTTTTTGTTCATATCAAGGATCAACATAACAATCGTCCCATTGCTCAGTTTCATAATCTAATGACTTATCACCCAGAAACATCAATGGAGTATATTTGAATACTAACTCATTATCTTTTTCAAAAAAACGATAATAAACGATGGCAATTCAATGAGAATCAAAACCTATACCATGAATTCATTCATCTGCTATTGAAAAAGAGAATATATTGAGAGGAATATATAATGGTAACAAATAATTTTCTCAACTATATTTTTTCATTATAGCTACAACATTTTCTCGTTTTTTTTCTCACAAAAGAGTAAAAAAATGTTTCAATAAAAATCTATTATGATAAGCAAATCAGCCGTTTTGATAAAGATTATCGGACCAAGATCAGGCTACATATGTTCCATCATTTTCACAAAAAACTTGTAACACAGAGGTATCAATTGCAAACGAATCTAATGAATAAGAAGTAATTATCCAATCAGATTCTCTTTTCTCATCTACTGTACCAAGAAAACTTTCTTTTGATATGGCTCAAGACGTTGTCTGAATAATAAAATCACCTGCCACACATTTACCTCAAGAAGAAAAAACATGATGGAATAAAGAATAATCGATAGGTTTCTTATAATAAAAAAAATACGAGACAAAAAAAATAATGATAAGAGAGTAAAAAATTGTAATGTGTAGTTTTTTCATAAGGACAACTGTTAACTGAGAATAAAAAAAGAGAGAGATGAAAAAAACATAATTCCCATCAAATAACAGTAATGAGTTTTATTTTTTAGTATTTTGGAGGTCTTACTCTTTTCATGATACCAATAGATACGTCACTTGGGCTCAAGCTTATTTCAAATTGTGTGAGAGAACCGCTACTAGAAAGATACAGCTCTTTTCACGATTTTTGTCGGATGAGTTTTTTGAGTGGGTTGATGATTTTGGCGTTGAGGGTGTTTTTATTTCTGGTAAAACTTGATCTAGGCAAGTCCGTATTCATGATTGTTCGTTTCTTATTTTCTATCATATATGCCATAAGCTCGACGATGGCTGTTTGTGAGAGAATTTCTTTGGACGTTGTTTTCTCACCATTGACGTAGATTTTCCCATCCCCAATATCAAATGCAACATCTACCTCAGGATTTTCTAGTATTCCATGAAATGAACCAGTAATATACGAGCCATCCGGACGAGAATAAATATGCAAATTAGGATCCAACATATCAGAAATTATTCCATTTTCTATATCATGCTCTATCACCAAGCCACGCTCATCATACTCATCCTCTCGTGATCTGAATAGGCAGCAGGCTGAGGGGAACAATTCTTTTACTTTTTCAAGACGCTCATTCAAGTTACTTCTTGATCTGTTTAGTTCAACGACAACTAGAAAACATCATCAAACACAATTTCTTGTATGACCAATTATTCACAAATTTCCATATTCTTGAAAATATTTTCTAATAAAAACATTTGTTGCCGTTGTAAATTTTCTTCAAAAATTTGAAGCAATGTACATAACAAATCTAGATTTTCAACAAATGCTTATGTTTTTTGCGATATTTTCCTCATCATTAGGAAATCTAAAGAATTCAATTACTGCACATATTGCGTTATTATTTACTATTTCCGAAAAATTTTCAGCTTTTTTTATGTATGTATCTCTATCGTAATCATAATCTTGTTTTTTTATTTTTATTTTTTTCTCTAAAGCTTTAAAAAGCTTATCTGTTTTTTCTTTCTTTATAAGATATTCTGTTCAGTTATTTTTTTCGCAATCTATTTGGGGTGATCAAGAATATACTAGCATATAATCAACCGAAGCAAAAGGAACCTCTTTTATGTCATCATATATTTCAGAAGCCCTAATCGTTTTTTCAAATTGCTGCCTTACTGTTATTGTTTTGTCGGTATTTATTGTTAATAGCGGATAATTACTGTTTACTATTGATGTGATTTCTATTAAAGAACATGGTTTGTTATTTAATTCAAAAGATATTTTTTTTGAGTCCTCTATTATTTTTTCAACTAAGCTTCCTCACAAACTTTGTATTTTATCATTTTGATTTTTTAGAATTTTTTTATCAAATGAACCTTGTTCAAATCTAGATTTAACTGTGGCTACTAACAAACTTAAAATTCTTTCAAAATCGAGTCATATAAGGCTTTCAAGCTCAGACAAAACTGATATTGTGATATTTTTATCTAAACCTTTTACATGCTCATAAAAAAAATTAGTTATTTTTTGATGTCGTTTAATTCACTGCTTAATTTTTGATGATTTAAACTGAGACAAATCAAAATCATAACTTATCAATTTTCCTAAATTTACTTTTTCTTTTCCATGATAATTTATTCAAATATACATACGAAATGGGGCCTTTTGTTTCATAGAGCTTGATTCAAAATAGTCTCCACCAGACGTCCAATTAAAAACAAATGGAAGAGAAAAAACTAATGAATTTTTTACAAAAAACTCTTTATATACTTTTTCATGTGATTTTTTTAATTTTTCTGAATTCATCCTCCTTTTTTGATTAAAATTATATGATACATATTAGCATTATGTATCATCGTATCAATCAATATTCTTCTTTGTTTTAAATATGGGGAACTTGTTTTGAGGATTTTTGCAAATAGATTTTTTGTAAAAAAGATATTTAATCAAGAATAGAATATTTTTTTCTTTATAAAAACATCCTGATGCACATCGCATCAGGATATTCAAAATAATATTAAGGACTATACTCTATTTTGATTTTATAGCATCAATAATCCCTAATAAAACAACAATAGAAACTCCTATAACAACTGTAATAAAAGCATATATCATAAGTAGCATGATTAGGTTTATATTTACTTCACCGATGTATTGCCAAGCAGCATATACATATAAAGACAAACATAGGAATCTCCCTATATATACAATCGGAGCGGTTATAGCAAATCTTCGTTCTCTTATTGCTTGTTCATAATCCTTTAGCATTCGGCCAGCTTTGTACAATTTTTTTTTCTCAGGGTCCTGGTAACTAGACCAGTCATGCAACTTACCAGCTACATATAGATAGAAAAGATAAACACACGGTATCATAAAAAAAGTCTGATACGGAGTCCAATTCCAACCATTACCTAGTGAAAGGAAATGAAGAAATAGGTTACTCGCATACATTGCGGGACAAACCCATAATGCAACGGTTGCTATTCTGATGCTTTTTTCACTAAATCTAAGTCTTGTGTAATCAAAACGGTGTCGTTTGTAATGAAACATTTTTTGTTTTTTAATCTGTTTTTATGCAATGATGTTAGCAGCAAAATAATACACAAGAATCTAACATATGTCAACATATTATCTACATTACAAACAAAAATATATTCTAAGCGTAGATGTGGTATGATATTATAAATTTAAAATTTCCTATACATAAAAAAAGCACTTCTACGAAGTGCTTTGGTGATGGACATCTTTTTTTATCATTTGTATGATTTCAGGGAATTCTTCGATAGCAAAATGTCCGTTTTTACTTTCATAGATAATATACTCCGCATCAGGTAAGGCTTTTTTGTATTTATCTGCGTGATCAATTGGTATCACAGGATCATCTTCGGAGAACATAAAAGTTGTTTGAGGAAAATTTTCCATAAGAAGGCTCAAATCGTCTCCCAGTTCGAACCCTCCAACAAGGTCTTCACCTTCTATGGTATCATCAAATGGTGGACAGATAATATATGATTTAAGAATTTTTTTGTCTAATTTATTTTCAGAAAGATATTTTGCAAGAAAAATACCTCCCAAAGAAGATCAAATCAAAATTGGATTATCATCAAGCAAATCTAGATATTTTTCACAATGTATTTTCCACTCTTCATATTGCGCATTATCTTGGCATGGTATACGAGGAACAATGACTTGAAAATTATCTCATAATGTTTTGGGCAAATACTCATCACGTCGCTTCTTTTTCTTCTCTAGCTTAATTCTTCTGTTTTTCAAAAAATTTATATAGTTTTCTTTGTTTTTATGAGTCATTCCTCCATGAATGTAGAGGATTTGCTGCTTTGTCATAACAAAAGTTCTATAATATAAACATTTGTGATTTTTTATTTCTACTCGTCGTCCTCCTCTTCTTGATCTTCATCCTCATCTTGTAATTGTCTGATTGCTTTTTCTACTTCGTATCCCAGCCATCCCGAATCACGCTCAAGGAAATCAAGGGGTGAAAGTCGCTCATATGCTGCATGTTCCTCAGAAAGTTTAATTTTATCTCAGTGATACATAGCAAGATACATCATGTGCATCGTTGTTGTTCCATCATTATTGCTTGAGCTTACTAGCAGTGGTGAGTCATCTTCCACCGTAGCGCCTATTTGCTCTTTGATCATATGATGTAGATGTGCATGGATAATATCTCACTCCAATGTGGCAAGTGTTTGTGCATCAAGCAACCTTCCCGGAATATCCCATAAACCAGGTCTTTCTTGTACATTATCGGCTCTTTTGAGCGCAAGAATCAGTCATTCTTCATTGAAAATAAGGCACGATTGTGTGATTGCTACATTATTAAGCATATTTTTTTATCAAAGATTAAATCCCTCTTATAATAATCATCTTTTGTTGAGAGTCCATTGTTTTTGTAGTACTATCAGTGTTTTTTTAGGTAATTAGTGACTCTTTGGTGAGCAAGCATTGCGCTTACCATCACCATTGGCATACCGATACCAGGGTTTGTGTTATGTCCTACATAAAATAGATTTTTTACTTTTTTGCTGATGTTGTTGGGTCTTCGGAGTGCTGTTTGGCTCAGTTTGTGAGCGAGACCAAGTGCAGTGCCATTTCGTGCGTTGTATCTGCTTTGAAAATCCGCAACGTGAAAACGATGCTTAGACACGATATTTTCTTGAAAAGAAATGTGGCACGTACGTTCAATGTAGTCAAAAATCATTTTTTCATAGCGATCCTCGGTTTCTTTATCAACGGTTATACCATTGGGAATCGGTACGAGAACAAACAGATTTTCCCTCCCCTCGGGCGCTACAGTAGGATCAGTTTTTGAAGGTGTGCATATATAGAGCGATGGATTTTCTGGTAATTCTTTTGTATCAAAAATGGCGCCAAAATTCTTCTTTCGATCTTCAGAAAAAATCAAGGTATGGTGAAGAATGGGCAGCTTTTTGTTTACTCACAAATAAACAAGAAACGCGCTCGGAGCAAAGGTTTTTTTGTGCCAGTATGTTGCAGGATAGGTTTGATATTCTGGTGCGAGAAGCGTCGTCTCCGCCCAGGCCATATCTGCATTACAGATGACAAGATCGGGAGTAAAAGACCCCTGTGACGTTTGGACTGTGGTAATTTTTTTTGTTTGGGGATCGATGTTTAGTTGTTGTGCTTCTGTATTGGTTAGATAGGTTACTCCATGTTTTTTTCCTATTTTTTTGAGTACTCTCACAATTTCATAAATCCCTCCTTGCGGATAAAACAATCATAGATTAAAATCAACATGACTCATGATATTGTACAAAGCAGGTGCATCATATGGCGCTGTACCCAAAAAAACTAATGGGTATTGCACGATTTTGTGCATTTTACTTGTTGCAAAAAACTTTTTGACATAAGTAGAAAAGGTAGAAAAAATTTTGAGTTTGAGTCACTGTTGTAGGATCTCAAAAGTAAAAAAATCAAAAATAGAATCATAGTTCTTGTAAACATACTGCATACCTACATCGTACTGCAGCTCTGATTTTTTGAGATAATCCATAAACGCATCACTAACTCCTGGTTCAATGGCTTCTAATGTTTTCATGTCCTTAGCTATGTCACCGGTAATTTCGATGTAGTGAGGTTCTTTTTGTTCGGTATCTTCTTCAAAATAAATTCTATACTGAGGAGATAATTTTGTCAGAGTAAGGTGATCTTGTACGTTTTCGCCTATCGATTCAAAGAATTTTTGAAAAACGTCTGGCATAAGATATCGACTTGGTCACATATCTCGTTCAAAACCATCTTTTTTGAGCAAACTTGCTCTTCCTCCTACGTGGTCGTTTTTTTCGATTAGTGTCACCTTATGACCATCTTTTGCCATCAAAATAGCAGACGCAAGACCACCAAATCATCATCAGATAATAAGTATATTTTTTGTCATTTAGAAGAATGCAAGAAAGATAAAAATAGCAAATCACAAAAGCGTATTGATTAGAGGAAACCAGCGATAGAGAGCAAAGATATCGCGCACAAACATAGAAGCAATCATCATCAGTCCATATATAGCTCCGATGGCAACGCCCACATATTGCAGATAGTCAAAGGTCAAGAATGCTGCGCCACTATAGAGCAACAGACAGTAGAGTAAAGTCAGATCTTTTGTTAGTAATGTCGCTACGGTTGGAATTCAAGCTGCGTTATCGGCTTGAATGTCGGGTACCGCAGAATATGCATGCATTGCCATGACCCAAAATAAGGCCGCAAGCAGTACTCACCCATCAATTTCTACTCAGGACATTCTCACCAACAAAAATGAGATAATCCCAGGAACTACATACAAAAAGTTAAAAATCCCATCCACAAACGGAATTGCTTTTGCTCTTATCGGTTTGGCACTATAAAATATTCACAAAAAGACAAATAAAGCGAGCGCTCCCATAAGAGAAACCGCATACGTCATGTTTTGCAACAAAGAAGCTTGATACACGACTGCTCACAAAAAAACGAGCAAAAATGGAATTGTCGTTCGAACAATTACGCGAGTCAGATCATTGTGTTTTTTTGGTGTCACCAACGTTTCATAATGTTGTTTTTTGGGGTTGTGTTTATCTGTTTCGTAATCTCGAATATCATTCACACCATAGATCAAAAAATTTGCAGGAAACGTAAAATACAGCAGTCACAGTCACCAAATCAATTGCAAGTAAGATGGCAGCACCATCCAGGAAAAAATAAGTGGATTGTCCAAAACCGAGGTCAATCCTGCAACCGTTCCGAGCAAATAGGGACCAATTGTGTACATCCAAAAACGTGGACGTGAAATACTCAGCATGCGTTTGTATAGCGAAGAATAAATTATCTTAGATGTACTCACTACACTTGTTTTATCAAGCAAAAGCAATCGTGATTGTCTTGCGAAAATCTATTTAGTCATTTTTTGTTATTTTGTTTCTTTTGTTTATAATAAATATAGTTTAGCAATAACAGTGTTATTGATGGTTGAAATAAATGAGTATAGCAAGGAAAGCCACTTTGAGAATAATCCGTCGTCATTTTGTAAAGATGATTTACTGAATGTTTTGAAACATAAATCAACGTTTATTCATGAGGGCGAAGAAGAAATAACCAAAGAATTTTTGAGCGAATGAGTTTCGATCGAACAACGAATTTTTTTTGCAAAAAAATACAAAGACAAAAAAGAATTTTGGGAATCAATCGACACGATAACTATTACATCGTACTTTGGTTCTACATTTCCTTCTTTTGATGAACTAGCTTATTGTAGCAATTTAACCCATTTTTGCGTCAATGACAGACTAACTTATACCAGATTCGTTGCAAAAATTCCTCAATCACTGAAACATGCTCAAAAGCTAAAAAGCTTTGAAACAAATCTTGTTGTAGAAGAAATTCCTGATTTTTTATTGCACCTGGAAGGATTACAAACACTTTCGATCAAAAACTATAGTGGGCAATCACTCCCGTCATGGTTTGGCGAAATGGGGAGCCTCCAAGACCTTGGTTTATGAGTTGCTAATGTAGAGAGTTTACCCGATAGCTTTTGACAATTACATTCGCTACAAAAAATAGACTTATCAATAGGTACTTACAAAGAAGTCTGATTAACCACCAAAAAAGGGAGCAAAGAACACAAAGCAGGACGCCCAGGAACATTAACCGCAGACGACCTTGGGATACTGAGTACCTTGCCTCGTTTATCTACTGTACGTTTAGAAAATTATTTTTTTTCTACGCTCCCCAAACAATGGAAAGGTTGGGAAACTATTCAAGAACTTTGTATACAAAATCACTCTTTGGAAAACATCACTTCTATTCACCTTCCCCAGCTAAAAAAATTAGCACTAAGCAATAAATCATTACCAGAAAATCACACGAGAATACTGGACCTGAAATGACTGGGAAATAATTTTTCATCGTTAGAAGAAATCAATTTGAAAAGAATGGAAACGTTTGATTTTGACAAAACAATTATTTTTCTCACAAATCTCAAAGAAATTAATCACGACTATGGCGTTTATCATGGTACTATACCGGAGGACTTTTTATGATTGGAAAACTTTGGGCTTTTCTCTTTTTCATCTAAAATCATATTACCAGAACCCAAAAGGAAACTAGGTATTTTTCGCCAACAACCAATTTTTTTTCCAAAAAATCTGATTCCTATCATCGATAAATTTTCATTTGACCCCTATTACTTCAAGAAGAACAAGGATCGCGTCGATGAAGCATCATATCTTTTACTTATGCCCAAAAAAGAGGAATAGGTATTGCATAAAAAAAGCACCCTCAGGTCATTCTTGAAGGTGCTTTTCTATTTGTCATTAATTTCTATAAAGTATTTCTGTAATATGTTCTTTTATTTTTTTTCTTATCATATCTCTCTGTAGATTTCTCTGGCAAAATGATTACAAACGCAGTGTTCTGTGTTTTTTTATTTGTCTTAAGAATTATTTGTCTATGTTTTCTCGCTTTTTTGCTGTGTTTTTGAGTCCTGGTGTCTTTTTGTATACTCAAAACAAAAAAATATTATGACTACTTGTCATGTTTTTTCATTTGGTCATGTTTGGGTATATTCTTCTTGTCTTTTTTCATATAGAGATGCGAACATGGAATTATATTTTCTTTAATCATTCGCATTCGATGCCGTTTATTGGTCATATTCTACCAGAATGAATGTTTCCTCTTTTGTTGCTTTTTGTTGCGGTATATCTTTGTACAAGAATTGGTATCATGTATGTTGCATCACACAAAAAACGATCCAAACGTCATCATTTTGGAGCAATCGTGAAGGCGTTCTTGTTGTATCTTTTGCTCATGCTGTCTGTTTGGCTCTTTGGTCATCATGCTTCTTCGACGATTTTTTTGCTCAAAGTGCAACCAACGATCATGCAGGAGCTTCATCAGCATGAATTACACAACAATCAAGTTGTCTATTTTCATGGGGGGAATACTGTAAATTATCCAGTTAATACCTCGATAGGAAATTTGTACCTTGTTGCTTCTCACAGTCCTTATGATGGTGATGCTGAATCGGCTGCATTAGTTCGTAAAACAATTTTTGGAGCGGATATTATTGATTATATTATTTTTGATTTCCAACAAGAACCTTATTTTCTCAATGGAACACAGCTTTTTGAAGAGCATGAAACGCCAACACATTTACTCAGAAGCTCACAAAACAACTATGGAAGGGATGTCTTTTGGCAAAATTATGCGCAAAAAGCCACTATGAAAGATGCATCACGAAAGCAATATCTCAATGATACCTATTCACATTACAAAAATCACAGTATTGACTGGTGAAATCGACATAATACGAAAGGCAGCAACATAGGAGTTATTTGTGATGAAAAAAAATGTTGGGCAGGTTTTAATGTCGAATGATGGACCAAAAAAAATGAGTTTTCACCAAGCAGCGATTGGGAAAGTTTATGACAACTAGCTGGTTCGTTTGAGCTATTTGGCACTCACTTAGAACCAACGAGTTTGACGTTTTATCCACATAGCGGTGAAGCAGTACAAATTTTGGGAGAAACAGGGGTTTCATTTCGTAACTATGGAACAACTTTTGCTACGTACAACAATGGTGAAACATACTATACTTGTGATCAAGAAACAAGCGCTTTTAAAGAATGATGTAGGCAAAAACTTTATTCAGTCTCTGTTGATAAAAAAGATTTCCCTTTTATTGACCCAAAGACATACCAATACTTGGGTGAGGGCTATAGCAAAGATTCACAACATGTTTACTATTATGATGAGATTCTTGTGTGAGCAAACCCAGCAACATTTCATGTCTATGCTCGTTATGCAGATGCAGGAGACGAAAACAATACACGATCTAGAGGAAAAAAACAAACACAATAAGAGAAGAAAAAATCATTAGCAAAAAACAGGCTTATAGCCTGTTTTTTCTTACTTTTTTACTACGTGTAGTTTTTTTTGTATGAGGATTATGGTGGTAAATGCAGCAAATAATGTTATTATTGCCATGAAGAACAAAGAATTTATTCACAAAATAGCGACATGTGCAACAATGGCTCCTAGCATGACAACCACTGCAATAATAGCTCCGTACCATGCTGTTGCTGGCCACAAAAGAAGTAATCCTGCGAGCAACTCAACAAGACCGCTACCGATCCTCCCCCACGGTTCTACTCACAACATAGTGAAGATTTCCACAGACTCTGGTAGCGCTCAAAATTTGAAATAGAGTGTTTGTAGAAGAATCACTGCAGCAAGCAATCTTGCCACATGAAAACAATAGGTCCATATTTTTTTTGTAGCCATTAATGTAAGAAGAACAAAATAAACATTTTCTATTGCAATACTACTGACTGCCACCAAAAGAACAAGATAAAAATATTTAGCCTGACTGCTTTCTTATGACTCTTATCTCTCAACGTTTATCACAGCAATGATTGTCTAGCTCTTTATTGACGTGAGCTGTCGACGTCGTACAGCATTTTGGATGTATGCAAGCACAAGATTACCATTGGGCAACACGAGCAATAGGAATTCGTTCAGGTCAATCATACCAAACCATCACCGAAACAATTGCTCAATGAAAAATAATTCGTACACGACCCATGCGTGGTACTATTCATTTTTTGTTGCCTCAGAATGTGCATTGGATGATGGACCTGTGTGCATCAAAAATGTTGGGTAGCTTTGCATGACGTAGAGAATATCTGTGAATCTCCGATAAACAAGCAACTACAGCATTGGATCTTTTGGATGAAATGCTCAGAGGTGGCAAACAAATGACACGTAAACAAATAGCTCATTATTGGGAAGACAAATGAATAGCTCTCAAAAAACAACGGATATACCACCTACTCAACTATGCAGCAACAAAAAAACTTATCTGTTTTGGTCCTCGCAAAGGCAACGAAGATACATTTGTACTGCTCAACGAATGGGTCAATAAACCTCTTCAACCCACAAGAGAGGAAGCATTGATAAAATTAGCAACAATGTTTTTTCGTGCTCATGGACCAGCAACTGTTGATGATATGGCAAGATGGACAAAACTTGGAAAAACAGATTGCCGCCAGTGAATTGCTTGAGCATGAAAGATGCTTATACAACAAGAATATGAAGGGAAAACATACATAGCGACGCCACCTACATGGGGAGAAAAAACGTGACATCAGTCTTGAGAAATATTTTTTTTGTGAGCATATGATGAATTTTTTCTTGGATACAAAGACAAATTGTGGAACTCATTGGCAATTCACCAAACACAATACGCAAAAAATGGAACTTTTTGGCCACTTGTGGTTGTTGATGGAAACATAGCAGGAACACGAAAACGCACGCTGCTCAAAGATAAAATACGCATACAAATCAATCATCTTGACCAGAACATAGCGCTATCCTCCTCACATATGGAAAAAGCAGCACATTCTTATGCGCAATTTCTTTGAATAAACACCATAGAAATTATTTAGTATTATATGATTATTACGATGCCATCTCTCTGTTCGGAATTTCGTTTTAATGATACCGTTTGGATTCGAAATAACGGTAAACACAAAGGTTCGCGATATTTTGTCAATGTCGACCAGGGGTCTTCTCAAGCTATTCAAGCACTCGCTGCAAGCAAACCGAGAAAATGACGAGGATCCGTCAAAGTAAAAGCAACCATTGGCTTTGTTTCACGAGAAACAAGTATTTTTCCCGATAAAAAAAGTGGTACCTATCTTTTACCACTCAAGTCAGCCATTCGTAAAGAGCTCAGAATTGAGGAATGAAGTAAGGTGTTGGTGTCTCTTTCTTTGATTGATTAAGAAAAGAGCCAGCTGATTACAGAGGCTCTTTCGCTATACAATTAATTTTCTTGTTACATTCTACTTTATTGAGTCATTATCAATAAATGTTGATGTTGCATCGGTAATTAAATCAATATCCGCACTAGGTATTGTTGTTTTGCACTGAATAGTACTCCCATTAGCCGCTTTTATTGCTAGTCCTGATGATTTGTCATCTTTTGCGGAAAATGATGATTTATCAGCATCTACGTACACAGAAATAAAGCTGCTTTTTTCTAAAAACATCTGAGAATTAATCAACGAAACACTAGTAGAATCAGACCCAACAACGAGAGCTGAACAAATAGATTTATTTGTAAGAGATAAGTCCAAAAACTTACAATCAAGCAAATTAAGAGCAACTCTTTGTGAGTTTTTAATTTCTATTTTTAGGTTTTGTCCCTTCCTAATATAAACAACTATTTTATCATGTACAGTGTGTGTGATAGTCTTAGTAGCGCCATATCCTGACATAGTAATTTGATTACTATTAATAGTAAGCTTATATTTCTTATTTTTTGGTAATTCGGCATATATAACACCTTCTTTTTTACCTAGCATTGCCGTCGGTTTTGGCACAACGACATATCCTTCTCTATAGTTCTTTACACTAACTGATCTTTGGCAGTTATTTATTGTAACCTGATTATTATCTTGCGCAAAAACACAATTGTAAAAAAGAAAAGAAAGAATGATACATTTTAGTTTCATGATTTTGAATTTTAATTGGCTTGATTTCAAGCCTTTTGGTTGTGTATGTAATAAGTTTTATTTTTATTTACTATAACAGACATTACTTTTTTGATGATGATTTACCATTGTATGTGGCAAGTTTTTTAATTATATCACACAAAAACAATAAATTGATTTTATTTTGAGGATACTATTACGGTGTTCGTATGTCATTGATAAGCGGTCTATAACTTTTCATTTTGCCAAGAAAGTGTTGTATATCTTGTGGCTCTATATAAAGCAGTCATTTCATTTCTTCATCTGTTTTTTGATGAAAAAGCTCACTCAATTCTTGCGAAGAGATAGCTAGCTGCATGGAAGCAATAACGATATTGTTGGAGGTATACGAAAACAGTGTACCCACATACGTACAAGATGAGATATGACATGAATCCAGTCAGATTTCTTCTTTGCATTCTTTGTACAAAGTTTTTTGTATATCAGTTCCTGATTGCACCAACAGCTCATCTTTTTGTACTCCTCCGCCAATTAAGTCAATACTTCCGTTGTGTGAACGGACACCAAAAACGTATTTGTTGTCGCTTGTTTTGATCATCGCAGCAACGGACAAATGATTGAGATGATGCTCGGGTGATGATTCAAAAAAATCTTGCATAGATCTGTATGCAGCAATGTATTGGTAGCGAATCGTACTCAAACCAATAGCAAGTTGCTGTGGTGATTGTTGTTGTATTGTTTCTACTCTATAGTAGTTTCCATTGAAACAAAGCCTTCACTCTTCTTTACGACGAAGTTGCAATGTTTGCCGTACGTCGCTGACACGGGCATTGGTTGCTTCATCAATACAAAAAGAGGAATGGGTTGTGTGCTCTATGGCAATGTCAGTAAAAGACAAAGACCCTTTGTGAAGTACATACGGTGTAAACATTATTTGTATCAAAATAAGTAAATCATCATAGTATTGCTACGCTTTCTACATCACAAAAGTGACAAAATACTATAGCATTCTGTCACGTTTTTTGTTGTTTATCGTATAATATAGTAAAGGTTTATTCTTATTTTTTATGTTTTATCATGACTGATTTTGAACGCATAAGGTGATTTTTGGATGCTAGCGGTATTATTAAACAATGGCCATCGACACAAATAAAACAACAAATCGTTCTTCGTTATCTTGCAAGTCATATACCTCCTAAGACAAATTTTACTGAAAAAGAATTTCATGATTTTTTGGAAAAGTGGCATAGTTTTGGTAATGCATCACTTTTGAAGCGTGAATTATATGTCAAGCACCATGTTGATAAGGAGTTGGATGGATCATATTATTGGAAATCAGCAGCACACTAAATTTTACACAACACTACTGCATAATGACTATTACACGAGAAGATTTTGACAAAGTTGAACTGAGGGTTGGAACTATTGTGGAAGCAATGGATTTTCCTGAAGCTCGTAAGCCAGCAATCAAAATGAGGATAGATTTTTGATCTGCATTGGGAATTAAAAAATCTTCTGCCCAAATCACTGGTCATTATACGCCTCAAAAACTAGTAGGCAAACAAGTACTAGCTGTCACTAATTTTCCGCCAAAACAAATAGGACCTCGGATGTCCGAAGTCCTTGTCACTGGTTTTGATGACGAGCAAAAAGAGATAGTATTGATTAGCCCTGATTGGGAAGTTCCCAACGGAGCAAGGCTCGTATAACATATTATTAAAATCCGCTTTGTAACTCAAGCATTTTGGCGTATTGTCCTTTTTGTTTGAGGAGCTCTTTGTGTGTTCCCCTTTCGACTATTTTTCCTTTGTCAAAAACAATAATGTCGTCAGCTTGTTTGACAGTTTGCAATCTATGTGCAATAATAACGACCGTGCGTCATGCAAAAAGATTATGCATTGCCTCCGTAATCGCTTCTTCAGAGAAAGAATCAAGCGCGGAAGTTGGTTCATCCAATAGAATTATTTGAGGATTTTTGAGGAATATTTTTGCAATAGCGAGACGCTGGCGCTGTCATCATGACAACTTGATTCAGCGTTCTCCAATTTCTGTTTGCAATCCGTCTTTAAAATCGTTGATAAAATTACACTTTGCCAACGAAATTGCTTTTTGTATTGCTTTAGAGCTTATCGGTCAGAAAGATGCGTAAGTTAAGTTTTCTATAATCGTTCCATCAAAGACTGAGGGCTCTTGCGTCAAGTATCCTATATTACGATAGTAGCTTTGAAGTTTGGTCTTGGAAAGTGGTTGTTGGTCAATACTTATTTCTCATTCATCTCCATGAAGATAACCAGCAATAAGTTTCATCAGTGTTGATTTTCCTGATCAACTTTCTCCGACAAAGGCTGTTTTTTTTCATCATTGAAGCTGCAGACTAAAATCGTCAAAAATCAACTCATCACCGTAGCCAAAACGTAAATTGGCAATCTTGATATCTCCTTTTTTGTAAACAAAATCATTTCATGAGTTCAGTCATTGGATTGGATTGATTTCCTCGAGAAAGTCATATAGTTTTTCTACATGAACGGTTTTTTCTTGCCAAAATTTGTGAGAATCTGTTACCCTAAAAATCATTGATGACAAATAACCAATTGCTCCCATCAACGCGGCGAATTCTTCGATCGAGCTCGATCAAGAAAAAACTGCCATACCGATAGTCAACATCACTACTAATCTAATTCATGAGTTTCCTAATCCTGGCAAGTCATACATAGGATAATTGTAGTTGTTTATTTGTCTTTGTACGAGTCTTTTCTTTTCGGTAAACATACCGACTTCATCAAGTTCTTGTTGTGTTTTTTCGCTTTGTAGTACTTCAAATTTTGACATCATAATTTTGAGCTTATGTCTATTTTCTTCTATTCACAACTGTTTTCTTTCTTTTCTTAGGTGATGCATTTTTTTGTTGAGCCAAAACATAAAAGCTCCTAACAATAAAATGTATATCACTGCCAGACCAAAAAACTGCCATGAAATAGTTGCAATAAAGATGAGAGAAAAGACAACTGTCATTACTTCTCTCAGCAATCTTCTCGCCAAGAATCGTAGAAGACTATTTCGTCCTCCAACCCCTTCTCACAAAATAGCGGTAACTCTTCCTGTTCCTTTCGATTCTACTTGGTTGTTATCCATCGCAAGAAATCTTTCGTAGAGAAATTTTTTGAGTCTACTTGCTACTATGTAGTCTGTATCGCTATTAAAGTGTCTTGTTGACCACCTTACTGCATAAAAGAATAGCATAAATCAAACAAAAGCGCTTACATACCATTGATAAGCAGCAGGGTCATTTCTCTCAAAGGCACCTAGCATAGAAGAAGAAAACCAAACAACAATAATACCATACAAAGCTTGCAAGACAGAGACAAACGAAGTGATTGCATATCTTACCCAAAGAGCACGCAATGGTTCAATAAACATTCTTTTGCGCGACCATTGAGGATTAAAGTGGAAAGAGCGGTGAGTCATCAGTACAACAAAAAGCTAAAAATCAAAAAAATTATACGAAACAAAAAAATGATCCCCCAACCTCCATTGTAGTTCGCAGGAGGTTGGGCGGCTAGAAGAAATTACTCACAAATCATTTTTATTCAATGAAAAAGAAAAAAGATATGCCAACAAAAATATGAATGATTTTTCTGTTTTTTTCTTTGTTTTTTATTATTTATCCTTATAAGGAGAATATACTATAATCAAGAGGGAAAGCGAAGGACTATGTCTTTCGTTTTTTTCTTTTCAATGCTACCTAGAAAGCATTATTGCTGTGGTAAATCACAAAATATTTCATGGACATTACCATCTGGATCAGCAAAAAAAGCAGTTCTTTGCCCTCGAGGCATATCCGATGCTTGTTTTATAATGGTTACTCATTTGTGCAAAAGATCCTCTATGCTTTTGTCGACTTCTTCAGGCGTAGTAACAGAAAATGCTAACTCTAGACAGTGACCATGTTTTTTGGTTAGATATTCTTCTAATCACGTTGCATCTTTCATTACTTGATGAGTCGTAATAGCAAACCTTACTCATTCATTTTTGAATTCTACATAGTTTCCTTTCATTTCATAGGTCACTTCAAATCATAACTTGTCACGATAAAACAGTAACATATCATTAAAATTAGAGGTTACAATACCTATCATATTAATTTGAGGTTTCATCATTTGCACATAAAACAATAAAAAAATCTACAAAAATAGTAACGAATAAAACGAAGAGAGCAAGATAATGCTCTTTTTTTATTTTTTGGAACATATTCCTAAAAAAATCTTGCAATATAATATTCAATGTTTATTTTTGGGATATATTCCGTTTTTTTATGTAACAATTACCGATGAGAGGAAGAAAAAAAATAAAAAGAACTATCTGTCTGGATATTGATTCGATGATATGTTCTTGTATGGGACCCCTAAAACTATCACATCAAGAGCTTAAAAAACTTGAAAAGGTTTTTATCGCCCCTGATGAGCTACAAGCACTTGCCTACAAGGACCTTGAACAATTATCCATGCAAGCTGCTGCTGACAAAATGGACATATCCAAGACCGTTTTTGCGAGAATTTATCAAAGTGGAAGAAAAAAGCAGACAGACTGCTTGATCAACGGTAAAATATTGATCGCTCAATGTGACCAGCAGTTATAATATTTTTTAAACAATTACTATTTTTTATTATTTCAATCATATCATGGCTCACTTAGATCCTCAAAATATTTACAAAAAAATTACTACTATAAAGAACAGCGACGTGCTTATTGTTGATGTAAGAACAAAAGAAGAATTTGCTATTTCGTGACTGCATAACGCGATCAATATTCCTCTCAGTGATAGCCATCGTCATCTACCTCGTCTACAGCAAGCAAAGCATGTGATTGCATATTGCAACACAGGAATTGATAGCACTAAATTTTATCAAAAAGCTCATGAAGCAGGCCATACCCATGTGATGAATCTTATTGGAGGGATGATTGCTTGGGAAAGGAGTAGTCTTCCCATTGATCAAAAGAAAAAAACGCTACCTATTATGAGGCAAACGTTTTTGATCGCATGAACAATGATTCTTTTATGAGTTATTCTTGGTTTTTGGGCTAATCCTTACTGGTTACTTATGAGTGGTTTTGTTTGAGCTGGATTGCTTTTTGCATGAGCAACGGGTATTTGTGCTATGTCCAAGCTCCTTGCCTTCGCTCCATGGAATAAAGTAGCTTCTTGTAATAATAGTTGTTACTCAAAAGAATAAGATCACAACTACTCTACTTCCACCAAATTTTTTCTGAAATATCTTAGTCTTAGTGATAATACCAAAACACAGACAACTGCTGCAAAATTAAGTCATACTACTAGAGTAAGCAATCGATCAGAAATCATCAATACTGCGTAAAGAAAACTTACTCCATGACAAAATGTTCGTATGACATACGACGAAACGTTTGCGCTTGCTTTGTAGGCTAACAAATCTCTAATAGTAGGAAATGATCAAAAAAGAGCAATAACCCCTGTTGCTGCATATAAAAATGCCAATACATTTAATAGATTATCCATCCTGTTTTTTTATTGAGAAATAAATATTTTATAATTTTTCACCAGCGACTTGTTATCATTATGAGTTATAGTGTATTCTTTTTGAGTACAAAAACAAGTCATTATACAGGCGACCTACAATGCTTTATAAGAAAGAGTTTCTTAACAAGAAGACTCTCACAAAAATTCTCTTGCAAAAATACATGTGCTTTCTATACTACAAATGGTTTATCACATATTATGTGTAACATGAGAGCACTAAATACCGTTACGACAAAAACATCAACTACGCCTGCGTAGGGATTTTTGTGTAATAAATAAGCTCAAACAAAACTCCCTGCATCTCCATGCAAGGAGTTTTCTTTTATTATGATTATTATATCAGTATGGCTGACAAAGAAAAAAAAGAGTATCCAATAGCAACACATAGACATTCGCTTGCCCATATCATGGCACAGGCGGTACAAAGATTACTCGATCCTGATGTAAAACTTGGAATCGGTCCTGCGATCGACAATGGTTTTTATTATGATTTTATTTTTTCGGAAGGAATTGAGTTTCACGAAGCACAACTAAAGCCGATCAATAAACTGATGCAGCAAATAATAAAAGAGAAGCAAGAATTCGTACATTACGAGTCAAACTTTGAAGAATCGGAGACCATACTCAAAATGTTCGGTCAGGAATTTAAATTGGATTTGCTAAATAAATTCAAAGAAGAAGGTGATACGAAGGTAACGTATTATCTCAATGTCATTTCTGAAAAAGCAGCGGAATTTGCACTTAAAGATGCTGCGCCAACATTCAAAAAAAAGTATGAAATCATCACGGACTATTTTAGGACAAAGATTCCTACATTGGAAGGAAAGTTTATCACATTTGCTGATTTGTGTGAAGGACCACACGTTGATGATACAGGGGAACTTGTACCTAATGCGTTCAAAGCGTCAAAGATTGCTGGTGCCTACTGGAGGGGTGATGCCAATAATCCTATGATGACAAGGATTTATGGATATGCTTTTGAAAATAAGCAAGGATTAACAGATCATATCAACTTTTTGGAAGAAGCAAAAAAGCGTGATCATAGAGTTTTGGGACAAAAGCTCAAACTTTTTACTATTTCTCCTCTTGTTGGAGCTGGGTTACCATTATTTCATCCTAATGGAACTATTCTTCGTCAAGAACTCGAAAAGTTTTTGCGATCAATGCACAAAGATAAAGGATATCAAAAAGTACGAACTCCTCACTTGGCAAAGGAAAGTTTGTATGAATGTTCGGGACATGCAGGACACTACTTAGATGATATGTTTAAGGTAAAAGGCGGAAGCTCAGGAGAAGATTTTTTTGTTAAACCGATGAACTGTCCTCATCATATGCAATTATTTGCAGACAATAATTTTTCTTACCGTGACATGCCGGTCAAATATTTTGAACCAGGAACAGTCTATAGAGATGAAAAGTCGTGACAATTATCAGGGTTAACCAGAGTAAGATGTATCACTCAAGATGATGGGCATTTATTCTGTCGTGTTAGTCAAATCAAGGAAGAAGTAGGAACTATTGTTGAGATTATCAAACAATTCTATCAAACAATGGGAATGATGGATGAGTATTGGGTAAGTTTATCGGTAAGAGATTACAGCGATACAAGCAAATACATGGGTGATAGCGAGCTATGGGACAATGCGGAGAACGCGCTCGAAGAACTTGCACAAGAACAAAACATCGTTTACAAAAAAATTGAAGGAGAAGCTGCATTCTACGGTCCAAAACTTGATTTTATGTTTAAAGACGCTATCAAACGTGAACGACAACTCGCTACGATACAACTCGACTTCAACCTACCAGAACGTTTTGATCTAAGCTTTGTTAATGAAGAAGGTGAAAAAGAGCGCCCTGTTGTTATTCATAGAGCAATTTGTGGTTCACTAGAACGTTGTATTGGGGTGCTGACTGAGCATTTTATGGGTGCTTTCCCTGTGTGGCTTGCTCCAACACAAGTAACTATTTTGACAGTTGCTGATGCTTTCAACGACCATGGCGCACAAGTACAAAAACAATTACAAGAGGCCGGATTGAGAGTAAAACTGGACAATTCAACGGACAGCTTGAATAAGAAGATTCGTAATGCTGAAATGATGAAAATACCATACATTCTGGTCATCGGAGAAAAAGAACAAACAGAAAATACTGTTTCTGTAAGAGAATACAGAAGTAAGAAGCAATACGAATTACCAACAAGTGAACTCGTTACCCAAGTGAGCAAAGAATATAAAGAAAGAGCGCTGGAAAAAACAAACTAACTACTACACTGCAACTAAAAAATGGGCAAATGCTCATTTTTTAGTTTTGTTTGATATAATTTACTGTCTTAGGTCATAGCATACTAAATTATCAAACAATGAATGATCACATAGCTCGGAGTGACAAAAGTAGTAAGACAAGTAGTAAGTTTCCGTAAGGAAGCATTAGTGCAAAGTTTTTATTTTTGATGGTAGAAGAAACAAAGTATATAATCAATGAACATATATAAGTCAGAGGATATACCAATGTGGTGACAAAAAAAGCATTAA
Organism: bacterium; assembly: GCA_020627925.1. Classification (GTDB taxonomy): domain Bacteria; phylum Patescibacteriota; class Gracilibacteria; order Absconditabacterales; family Absconditicoccaceae; genus JAHDFY01. Next base: position 3,284 of record JAHDFY010000006.1, on the reverse strand, counting down.
CAATCAAGAGACCATACCAAGGGGTACCTCCACTATGAGCTGCTAGTCACATAATAGAAGCGATAAATACTCCTGGATAAATAAGTAATGGGAGCGCCGCAGGCACTAGCCACCATCAAGAATACTTTTTCATTGTGTAGTTTTTTAAGGTAAAAGAATAACAGTAGTATACTATTCTGCAACATACAAAAAAGAGCACTTTGTGCTCCTTTTTGAAATAAGTAATTGGGAAAAATTATCCGTGAATGTATTGCAATACTTCGAGCACGAGGAATAATGGCCATACTACCGCTTTGAGAAAACCAACTACTCCAGCCCCAAATGATGTGGCAGCTCCAACATAATAGATTGCTGCCCCTAGGAATGCAAGAAAGTATCCTGCTCCATTACAGCTTCCATTAGTTTCTTCGCAACAGTCAGCATTTTTTTTCAACCAACTTTCAATTTTTTTCTTTGCTTTTTTCACCATGGTGGAATTGATAAAAGATAAACAGCCCCATTGTAATCTTTTTTCAACAAAATTGCAAAATCTTATATAAATTTGTGCAATTTTTCTTTGATATCAAGTAGTTTTAGTTTGCTCATTATGTACTTTTTTTCTAATTCTTCCAATCTCTGATTGACCATATCTTCGTAAGCAACGCCATATGTATCAACTTTTTTTTGGACTGTTTCTTGGGTAAAAAATGAAATTTGATTATAATGCTTATCACAAATATTTAGACCGTGTCTTACCTTTCCTTGTTCTCCACAAATACAACAAAAGCTCATCTCAGGCTATTGTTAGTGATATAAAACTAGTACTTACATGTTTTTTCTCCCATATATCCTATATTTTTGGGTGCATTAGCCATCAACGCTACCAATGGTTTGATTTGTTTTTGCTCAATATCATCTAGAGAAGCAAGATATTGTGTTGCAATTACCTTTTGGGTTTTATCAAAAAGAAATGCCAATGCTGGATTTTGTTGTACAAACCACGCACCACGACTCAACCTAAAGTGAGCGGGTCATGTAGCATCATGACAAAGCAGATCACACCACATACCATTGGTAAATTTCCACTTCCAACCATATTCACGCTTTTCTAGTGTATGAGGGTATTCATTGATAATTTGATTAACTGCTTGAAGAACCGATTCGTGAACTTCTTTTATATGCCAGCGGTTTGTTTGTTTTTCTACCATAGATATTCTTTTTGTTACCAGTTAAATCACAACCATCTTTTATGCCCTTTCTGCTAACTCGAGTCGTCTTTCTTCTTTTTGGGTTAGCTCTGAGAGAAGCACATTCAATTCTTTCCCCAACTCTTTGATTTGTGCATGTTCGAGATCTCCTTGCTGGAATACAAGATTAATTTCATGCTTCCTCTCTTCTAACTGATGTATTTGCTCGCTTAATGCCTCAAATTCTGTTTTTTCTTTATACGAAAGTTTTTTGGGAGCGGAAGAATAGGTTGTTTTTGGAATAGTTTCTTCTTGTTTGGTTTGTTTTTCTTTTGTAAGCTTTTGTTTGGTTTTTTGTTGTTGCTTATACTCTGTATACGTTCACCAAAAATCGCTTACTTTACCTTCTCCCTCAAAAACAAACAAGTGATCAACAAGTTTGTCCATAAAAAATCTATCATGGGAAATAATTACCAGCACCCCCTCATACGAAAGCAAAAAATCTTCTAACACACCTAATGTCACAAGATCGAGATCGTTGGTTGGCTCATCTAAAATAAGAAAATTGGGGCTTTGTATAAGAACAGTCAACAGCTGTAAACGTTTTTTTTCTCCTCCACTTAGGGTGGCTACACGTTCTTGTTGCTTTCTGGGACTGAAGAGAAAACGTTCAAGGAGTTTTGTCGCACTTAGAATCTTTCACTTCCCAACGACAATGCGGTCTGCAATTCCTTTGATATATTCTATCACACTCTTGTTGGAATCAATAGTGATATGTTTTTGCCTATAGTAACCGATACTGAGCGTTTTACCCAACACCATAGAACCGCTATCATAGTCCTCCAGTTGTGCAAGCATATTCATAAACGTTGTCTTCCCTACTCCATTTTTTCCAATAATCCCAACACGCTCTCATTGCTTAAAATCGTGAGTAAAACCATCGACTATTTTTTTGTCGCCAAAGGATTTTTTGAGGTTGTGAATTTTGATTACTTTATCTCCGAGTCTTTTTTTGTGAACGCTTAATTCAAGTTTGACTGCTTGCTCGCTGAGCCTTTTTTTGCTCGTTTTGTAACGTGATTCCAGTGAATAAAAATCCTTCTGCCTATCTACATTTTTGGTTTCTCTCGCTCTTGGCGCTTTGCGAATCCATTCCAGCTCTCTTTTGTAAAACTGCTTAAGCTTGTGTACTTGCAATTGTTCGCGTTCTTCACGCTCTGCTTTTTTGGTCAAAAAATACTCGTAATTCCCCTTGTAGGTGTGAATAATTCCTCTATCCAATTCATAGATATCCGTACACACACGTTCAAGAAAATAGCGGTCATGGGTGACCATCAACAGTGTCATAGATGTTTTTTTGAGATATTTTTCTAATCGTTCAATCATTTCCACATCAAGGTGATTGGTCGGTTCATCCAACACCAAAAAATCAGGTTCATCAATCAAGGCTCTTGCCAAGGCGACACGCTTTGCTTCACCTCACGAAAGCGACCCCATAAGAGAATCAGAAAAAGACGTCAATTGGAGTTGTGACATGATTGTTTTTGCTTTTACATCAAATTCTCGCCCATGTTGTTTTTCTATTTGATGAAGCGTTTCATGCAATAACTCTTGCTCTGTTTGCTCATCAGCCAACAATAATTCGTACTTTTTGAGAAGCTGCCCCAAGGGATTATTGTATAGATAAATGGCATCAGATACTGTCATATCCCCTGGTGCGTCAAACGACTGAGAAAGGAAGCCCACCGTCATGTTTTTGTGAAAATGTACGCTTCCTTTGCTTGGCTCAATATATCACTCAAGAATTTTGATCAAGGTTGACTTCCCCGCTCCGTTTTTTGCGACAAGCGCTACTTTTTGTCACTTCAAAATGGTAAAATCGACACCATCAAGTAATGGTTTATCAGAAAATGATTTATGAATGTTTTTGACGTGCAGACACAACATGTGATCGTTTTGTATCGAATAGTAAATTTTTTTGCTGATGATCAGAATATAGTGGTTTGCACAGGACATTACAATAGACAAAAGAAAGAATTTATGTGCTCATAAGTAGCGTTTATAAAAAAACCTGAACAACATTCACGTTCAGGTTTTTTTGTTAGTGTGGCGTTCACG
>JAHDFY010000009.1 GCA_020627925.1 bacterium | reverse complement strand
TATCCGCTACCCCGTCAAAGTCCAAGGCAGATTCTATGTTATCCATTGCACGAACATCTTTCATGTAGATACCTGTAGCATTATCGATTTTAATTCCATTTCCATTATTCCCAATGATTGTAGGACTCAAAAACGTGGTATTAAGCATTCACGTACCAAAGAATGCATCATAATACGTACCGTTGTTGCTGTTGATAGATGCATTGATTATAGAGATCCTATCAAAGAGTGAGTCTTTCACATTTCTTACAAATATTCATGTTAAATATGTATTAGAAACGGAAAGGTTACCTGCATACAGACTCATACCTGATTCAATATGCATACCTGCTCATGATACCGATACATTAGAAAAAAGCACACGATCATGTCACGATCCAATTACTACTGCCATTGATCATGAAATAGCATTCTCAATAATTAAGTCAAAAAACCCCAAACTGTCAATCGTATTCCCACTCGATGAAGTTAACTCTAAAAATTCTACATCGACATTCCCATTATTTTTTAAATCAACAGTATGAAAAGAGGTATCTTGAATATTTTGCCCAACAATTCACCCGCTAGCGTTATTTTCTATTGATCATGAAGTAAAAGTAAGAAATGTATTTTTTCAGGTATATAAAGGAGTAATACTTGATACATCACCCAAAATAGACAATCCGTATCCACCATTTCATGTTAAGGTAAAATTTGTGACATTAGAATGTTGTAAAAAAATATTCATTCATCAACCTAGATTATCAAAAGAATAGATCGAATCAGGAAAAATTCTTTCTCCAATCAGAGAAAAAGTAGAAACATTATGTAACAAAGGTGAGGCAAATTTTGTAAAGTATAATTTATGAAAAGAAGCATTACTACCAATAAAAAATAGACCTAGCATATTATTGGAATGCGTTCCTCCAAGTCAGTCATCTGCGCCATTAAATATAATATTATCATAGATTTGAAAAGATCATGAACCATTGATAAAAGATCATGTAGCGCCTCACAAAGTAAGCGAAGAAAAGACGTGAACATCCCCATAACCAATTACCGCAATACAGTTTCCATTTGCGGTAGTTTCTCTATCCACAATGTAGTCTCATGAGTCCAAGACATAAATGTTATTTCAAGTCAGCGCGGCAGGGAATGTGTTAAAACCTGACTGTATCACTTGTACATTCATAGCAGTACAATTGTGGCTTACTCACCATTGTCTTGTATAAGCAGTACTATCTGAAGGAGTTACTCCATAGAGAGCTTCAACAATATCTCAGGAATTTGCAACAGTAGGCCAAAATGAACTATCAATATAGTTGTCATTATTCCATGGGCCCGGTGAGGTATTTCGTCATGGAAGCAGAAAAAACGTTGCAGAAACTACTCCTAAAAAAAGAAGTAGTATACTAGAAAATAGTAGCAATAGATAAGGTCTTTTGTGAGACATAGTAGTATCAGCACGTTTATTAAAGTGTTATTTTCTTTATAATACATGAATCTACATCGCATCACAACTTTACGATTTTATAGATGATCAACAGCAACCATTTTATCAAAAAAAAGACATAACCAAGATCATAAAAGAAATACTATGACAAATAAAAAAAATAGCTCCTTATGATCAAGGAGCTATTTTTTTTATTTGTTTGAATGAATTCATATGGTATTTCCTTCTGTATCAGTAAAGATAGAAATAAACCCATGTTCACCTATTGAAGTTTTTGGTTGATTTACTTTTCAACCAAATTGTTCAACTCTTGCTTGTTCTATTGCACAGTCCTCACTTGCAAAATACACAATTGTTCCTTTAGGTGATGGACCGTAATCATTCATTTTTGTTAGCGCTCATGCAGCACCTGGAGCATCGTCTTTTCGTGGAAATCAGAACATTTCCATATCATTATTTGATAGATCTATCCAATCTCCTTTTTGAAAGACATTTTGGTAAAAGGCTTTTGCTCTTTCCATGTCATTAACATAGATTTCAAACCATCATACAATATTACTGTTCATTATTTTTGTAAGAATAAGATAAATAATACTCTAATGATATTTGGTTTTGGTAAAATTGCAATTGTTAAACATTTTTGTGTCACTAAAAAAAACCACAAAGCATATTACTCTGTGGTTATATTTTATTTAGAAAGATGTTTACTTTTTTACTTTATTTAATCTTATTTGGTGGAATAAAGTATGATTTTGGTATTTGTGAAGCTGTTATTAGCTTCCTAGTATTCATATTGTTTTTTTCCTCACAATACCAAGTTGCATAAGTAAATTTTTCATCAATAACAACTCTTTTTTTGTCGTTTGCACCTCTTGGTTGTGATGAAGCAATCATCTGATCAAGCTGTGTAGATCCTTGATTATTTAACATCAAGGAAGTTGCTCCTTTTATTTCTCCCAATGTAAACTCATCAACTATTCGAGAGTATTCTTGTGTTTTTTTTCCATTTGTTTTAAATGAAACACCAGACAAATAAGAAAAATCTACCAATATTTTTTTCAGGTCAAGGTTTGGATAAAGCAATTCAGCTTTTTCTCTGTTATCCATCATATTTTGTACGTCGGTCATATACAACAATTCATCCAGAAAAGACATATTAAATGAATCATGCACCATCGTAAACGTTGCAAATTGTTTTCGATCTTTACCCCAGACAACAACTGTTTTGATATCATTCTGATAAGTGATTAAGTATGCATCATCATGGTACGAACCAAACTTGACAACTTGATTAGAAACTTCGTAGCTAACCTTTTCAGCAAACGTTTCATAGGTTATTGTTGAAGTAGAAATTCCAGCAGCATATTTTGCGTTGCTATCATTGATCTGTGGCAATAAAATCTCTGGAGAGCTTATTCCTTCTGGATCATCAGATTGCACGTATGTTTTAAAAGCCTCATAAGCTTTTTGAGATGCAATCATCATAGAATAGCTTACTGGTGCTGTATCGGATTGAACATCAACCCTAATCTTGTTATCATCATAATCCACTTCATAGGTTGTAGGTTTGTACATACAACTAAGAAGCGTAAAAAATTTTCTTGATTCAGATATCGAATCGAGACTATTTAAAGTACTATCCCTATCTATCGTAAATCGATCACATAATACATCAAAGAGCAGCGGTGCAATAGCACCAATTGACTTTACTTTTTCTTTCTTTTGTAATACGTTGATTGTCTCAACAGTTTTTTTTGTTTCACTAGTGCACCCTGCAAATAATAGGGCAATAAATAATAAGAAGTAATGCATAAATTTTAATTTTTTAACTTGTGTTTTAATGAAATAGTTATTCCCCATAGGATACTTTGGGGTCGCGCTACAGTTTTATTAAACAAAAACATATATGCAACGGATATTTTTGATAAAAGACAAGGATCAATTTGATTTTTTGTAACTGTCTGTATATCATGCTTTGTATGGAACCTCTCGATATTACTCATTTTTTGCAGCACGGATCATATAAAGGTAGGCACGTTTGCATGCGCTACCAAGATATATCTTTTTGTGACAACAGCAAGCGTTACTCACTGGGTGGTGAAAACACAGCTGAGGATTTTTCTCTTTTTGAAAACAATATAGAATATATGTTTGTGGATAATCTGTTAGAGATGATCAGTGTTGATCCACGCACGCAACTACTTTCTTTAGAAAATGGATTCATATTGTCCGGTGTAACGTGATTGAAAGATTTTTTGGATCACATAGAAACGCTTTGAATTGACCGAGCTATACATTCTCCCCATAGTTTTGATAAACAGATAGTTATTGTTCTAACATCTTGAGTAAGAGTATCATTTTTGTACCATTCCTCGATAGGTTTTGTTATTGATAAGTTACAAATATATGCTGCCCAATAATAAAAAAACAACCATATCCTTATAAGACACGGTTGTAATTTGTTATAGAATAGGATTTATAGGCATATAGCGTTTTGTATAATAGTAAGCGGGGAAAGAATTCCCATTATAATCATACACCAGGCCACAACGTATACAATCCCGCCTTCTTTTTTGTACTTATTACCTATGTGAGTATAGATAACTGTACCTGTTAGAGCTAGCATTATCTTAAACCCCTCTGTTTTTGCAACAAGCAAAATAGGGCTTCCTTCTAGCAAAATATTGGCACAGAACACCCATAGTGTCCCTAATACAGGTGGAAGAAGGAACCACCAATCTTGCTTTTTTTTACAAAACAAAATACAGAGAAAATAATTGAAAAAAATGCAAATATATGTATAATATAATGGACGAATTTGTGTTCCTTATTTCTTTCATACCAATGAATATAGCTCTTATGATTTTTAACAAAAATAATATTTTTTTGTTCGCTGTTTTTTGTTTGCTTTTTGCTACTCATGGGGAGGCATTTGCACAGAATAACTATACCTGTGACTATACACTAACAAGTTGGAATTGGTTGCTTGATGGTGAAGATATAGGGAACATGCCTAACATTACTATCCATGATCCTGCTGTAGCAAGCCAACACCCCCAAAATAATATCAAATACAACCCTCCCTTGTCTCTCAAAGGAGGAGATGTCGTTTGTGTGGACGGATCTGTTCCTCACAGATTTTTGACGTGGAAAAATATTCACGGAGATGCAAGCAACCCTATCATCATCACCAATACCAACGGACAAGTTGTAATCAGATCTGAAACAGCCTCTTATTGATGGATGTTTAAAAATTCTACTCATTTTAAAATACTGGGAAATGGAGATGCAAATCACCAATATGGGTTTAAAATTACAACACACAATAACTCGTATCTTAAGTTAGTAGAAAAAAGTAATCAATTTGAGGTCGCTCACGTTGAGATCGCAGGAGATCACGTTTGAGGTACTCATAAAGAGTCTTGATTTGCTGGAATCATGGCAAAATCACAACCTATTTGTTCTGATGATCCCAATGGAGGGAGCACCGATGCGGGAAATTTTGAATTGAGAGACATTTCTATTCATGATAACTATATTCATGATGTGTGAGGAGAATGACTCTATATTGGTTATGGAAAATCGCAGTGAGCACAACTCAATGGATGTTCAACAATAAATTATCCTCACCATGTAAGAAATATTAGCATACACAACAATATTATTGATAATGTTGGTTGGGATGGTATTCAACTAAAGAATGCCCATTACAACGCAAAAGTATATAACAATATTATTACCAATTACGCAAGACTCAATATAGGTCGTCATGACGAAGGGCTTTTTGTAGGTGATGGTTCCGAAGCTGAAATTTATGGAAACTGGATTGAAAACGGAAATGAAAATTCCAATGGTATTCAAATTAATGCATTTGGAAATACAAAAATATACAATAATGTGGTACTTGGGGCAGGTTATAATGGACTTTACCTCAATAACCAATCTCCTAGTTTTGCTAACAGAGATGGAACTTTTGAAATATATAACAATACCATTGAAGGAGGAAGTAACTCTGCTATTGTCACGTACACTCCTCAAAAGGTCATTATCAAAGATAATATTTGATTTGGACATGAATGATACTTTGGTATCAAAAAGCCTCAAAATGGAGAAATGAATAATAATATCGTAGAAAAAGACCCATCATTGATCGGTTTTGTTGATTACCAACAAGGTGACATTAGACTACATACTACCAACGCTGGGCAATGAATACAAAACAACCTTGCTGGAGGAAATTTCTTGTATACACAAGCATCTAGTCGCAGTCATCATTCAAACAACACCAATACAACGACAAATTCTCAAACAAATGGCAGCAACAGCAGTTCTTCGAATAACACCTCGAACAGTTCTTCTACAAACACTAATGCGACAACGAGTGGAACAAACACCTATACCAATACGAATCAAAACGCTACAAACAACACAACTAGTAACACATCAAATACTTCCTACACAAACAATGCTAATAGCACAACAAACAACACCAATAAAACATTATCAAATAGAATGAAAAACAGGCTGGATAGCATTGTTTCAAAGTTTATGAGTAAATTAGAAAGTAAGTACTCAAGCAATACAGATAAACAAGTTGCAATTCTTACAATGGTCATCAAAAAGCTTGATACGATCAAAGAAAAAAAGCGATCACTTCGCCCGATCATCAATTATCTTCAAGAAGAGTTTTCAAAAAAGAAAAATAATCTATAATAAAAACAGCAGCGGTGTCGCTGCTGTTTTTTTGTATCACGTATTGTGAAACAAAAGGAACAATCAACAATATATTTAGCAACCAATCACATCATAAAAAAACAATCATCAATAAAATAACAAAAGAGTAAATAAACAATATTATTTTATCCCAAAAACATAAGTTCTATTTTGAATAGATTTACTGTTATATTAGCGTAAAACAAAATATTTGTTACAGTGAGAATAACTTAAGTCTTTTTATCTTTTCTAGTACTGATGAAAACACAGCTTTTGGCGTATACTAATGCATTATTTCTTGCAGCAACAATCGTCATTAATTACTTAGCGAACCATATTCCTATCGGTTGAATGGATACCAGACAGCTCTCAAGTCTTTATCCAACATTATTCGTTCCTGCTGGATTTACTTTTTCGATTTGGATACTTATCTACTTGCTTCTTTTGGGTTTTGTAGTGATGCAAATTATGGATCTCTATGAAAAAAGACCACAATGATTTACTGAAATTATCGGCCCTTGGTTTATCATTTCCTCACTTGCAAACATAGCATGGGTTTTTGCCTGGCACCATCAATATGTTTTTCTGTCTTTGATCATTATGATCATTCTTTTGATCAGTTTGATTGTTATTATGAATAAAATCACAGCAAAAAGGTTTTGTGTGATCAATCAAAGAACTCGTGTAAAGCAATGTGTATGATGTGATTTTAAAATTCTTATCTACGCTCCTATCAGTATTTATCTTGGATGGGTTTCTATAGCAACTATTGCTAACATAGCCATCGTGCTTCACGCCATGGAATGGGGTATGCGAGGGTTAAGCAAGGTTTTTTGGACTATTGTTGTTATTCTTTTTGCAACAGGTCTTGGGCTCACTGCCATTTATAAAAAATCTAATGTGCCATTTGCGTTTGTTATTGTCTGGGCTTTTTATGGTATTTACGCCAAAAGGGTCGCTCTTGATCCCATTGATAGTGCAGCTATCATTCTCACATTACAAATTTGTTGAACTATCCTTGCTCTTACATGAGCAATTGCAGCCAAAAAATGTATCTACAAGACCTTTTTTGCAAGCAACCAATGAGCGTACGGATAAAATCAATTTACTGGAGTGCTTTTTTTGTCATTGCGATTCATTGTTGTATAAGTGTTTGCAGATCTTGATTAGTTGTATTGGCATAATCAACCATCGTATCAATAATTGTATTAATCATATTGATGATAAGCTTTTTTTCGATAAATCCAAAATATCCAGTCTGTTTTCATTCTTCAATTAAATCGTCTAATCATTGATGAAACGTAGTACTCAGATCTCTATTTTTTTGCGAAAGATTTTTTGATTGAGAAAATAATTGCAAAAAAAGATATTCTTTGACATGATTTTTTTTGTAAAGAAATATTTTTTTTCGAAAGGTTTCAAATTTTTGTGTAAAATTTCACGAAAGTTCCCTGATTGATAGTTGAGACAATGCTTTTTGTTTTACTTCATGGTACAGTTCATTGAGCAAAGCATTTTTGTTGGGGAAATAAATATAGAGCGTTCCTGTGGCAATGCTAGCCTTCTTAGCAATCACTGACATGGTAATGGAGTCTATACCGACACTACTAACGCACGCCAATGTCGCCTCATATATGAGAGCGATCTTTTTTTCATCTTTTAGACGCATACTACCGAAAATATTTTTTTGATAAAAGTTCTTGCTTTTTTATTAATGAATATTTATTCATTAATGTGTCATTTGTTATTCATCTATGACATGTTTATCTAGTGTACTTACTCACCACATGAAAACAATTCTAATTACTTGATCAAGTAGCGGTATAGGAAAAGCAACTGCTCACTACTTTGCGCAAAAAGGGCGAAATGTTGTTGCAACTATGAGATCACCTGAGAAGGAAACGGAACTAACCAAAGTAGATAATATTCTTGTCACCACATTAGACGTGACTAAAAAGGAAACAATACAACAAGCAATACAAAAATGAATAGATACATTTGGCACGATTGATGTCGTGGTTAATAATGCAGGATATGGAACAGCTGGTGCATTTGAAGCGGCAACAGACGAACAAATTAGAAGGCAATTTGATGTCAATCTTTTTGGTCTTTTTGATGTAACAAAAGCTATGTTGCCACATTTTAGAGAAAAAAAATCAGGACTGTTTATCAACATATCATCAATCGGATGATTGGTTACTTTCCCCACATTTTCTCTTTACCATGCAACAAAATGGGCTGTTGAATGATTTAGTGAATCGCTTTCTTTTGAACTTGCACCACTGGGAATTAAAGTCAAGATAGTAGAACCAGGATGAGTACAAACAGATTTTGCTGGAAGGTCCTTGGACATACTAGAACAAGAAGGGCTTCATGACTATGATGAAACCGTGAACAAAATCAGGAGTTTCTTTTCTCAATCCGACAGAGCTGCACAATACTCTACAGCCGAACACATTGCAAGCATTATTTTTGATGCTGCGACTGATGAGAATGATCGCATGAGATATCTTGCTGGTAATGATGCACAAGCAATGTGGAAACAAAGACAGGCATTAGGAGACGATGCGTTTAGATGAGGAATTGCGCAACAGTTTTTACAATAAAAAGAAAAAAGGCGGCTTGGATGACAGGCTGCTTTTTTTTGGTAATATGGAGAGTCTCTTGATTATAGTCTTGGTAAAGGCATAGGTTATTGGACATAGAGGTAAATAAGTATTGCTCGTGTTCATCGTAATGAAATGTTAGGTAAATGCAAATAGGTTACGACACAGTAAAACACCATTTCACATTAGTGTACAGAGGAAATAGTCTTTATCAAAAAAAATTGTTGCATTTTGTGTAACAAACTCTAGTATGGTATACAGTTATACTTGATAATAAAAAATATGACAACATTCATGACACACAGCCAATCGTATTATTACTTCCTCTCGTAAGGAAGATTTTTGTCTTGATTATATTTTTTCTCAACTACTTCCTTATTGTATACTTCGGTATAAGATAGGAAGTAGTTTTTTTTATACGTCATTTTTCTCAATGATCATTCTAGCACACATGTATTATTATTACTGCTTTCCTTAGAGGTAATAATTTTGTGATCAAAAAAATGCTCCTTATTATACGCCTCAATTAGTTTACGCTAGGTGAGGTTTTTTTTATACATCAATAAGATACTACTATGAAACTAACAAGAAAAACATTTTCACAAGAAGAACACAAAGTTTGGTCGATCATGTATCAAAGACAACGTGACTTACTAGCCTCAACGGATAAAGTATCCACGCTTTTCTTACATGGACTTTCTCTCGCTCCTTTGTCTGCTCATACCATACCTGATTCTCATGAAACTTCAGCACTACTGTCACAAAAGAATGGACGAACTCTCATTGACGCAGAAAATCCTTACTTATCAATGAATGATCGATTTGCTCACCTCATTGAGAAAAGGTTTCCAGTTACGAGCTATATTCGCAGTTTCAAAGATATTGATTTCACACCTCTACCCGATCTATTTCATGAATATTTTGGTCATATGCCGCAAATGTTTATTGATGAATTTGCAGCAATAGAACACAAAACTGCTCGCTTGTTTTATAGCTTACAAACGACTGAACAAAAGCAGCAACTCTATGCTCTTTCTTGGTATAGTATCGAATATGGTGCAATCATGGAAAACGGTATTCCCAAAGCCATCGGTGCTGGAATTTTGTCATCACCAGGAGATTTACAGCGTTTTATTGATGGAGAATTTGAATTAATACCTGCAACATTAGAACAAATTATCACAACAGAACCAAGCCCTCATAAACCTCACAAAACGCTATTCGTTTTTGATAGTTTGGAACAATTTAGTACAATTCTCGATGAATTTGAAGAACTTATACTTGACACTAGGTAGAGGAAAATTATAGTAACTTTATTCATATTATCTTATCATGTTTATGCACATTATGGCAGCAATGAGATCAGCTAAGAGAAGAATCAGAGCAATCTGATTAATTTCTTGGTAGATAAAAATGGTGTCTTTATAACAATATTCATGATGCACAACATACCTACCGAGCAATCGGTGGGTATTTTTGTTACTATGAAATTTTTTATCTTGTTTTTGCTTATTTACCATGAAATCCATTATACCACCTACTTACGCTGACATTCACAATTACGAAAAAGAAAATACTCATGTTTTCTTTGCTAAATATCCGGAAACAGGTATTGATATAAATCCTAATAAGCGCTATGCATTTGAAGCGCCATTTATAGACCGTACAAGTATTTGTGCTGAGTCCAACCGTCATATTCCATGAATGGGAGATATGGATGTGATTTGTCCTCATATCGACGAAAGGGTTTATGCATGTCTGTCTCATCTTTACCCAGAAACAATGCCATCAAAAGAGAGGCTCATTTTGACTGATTTTAGTGGTACCAGCAGATCATACATCCAAAAAATCAAAGAACTTGGAGAAAAAGCAGTGGTAACACATCCCTATCAAGACTTAGAGGATCAACATCACTATTTAAGCAAAGACCTCATCTATCATATGAATCAAAAGGAAAATGCTCACTTGTATTCATCATATACCAACAAAAAAGAACTTTTTGCAATAGATGACGTGGTCTTTAATTCTGAGCAACCATTTGTCCTCAAAACCTCTATACCAAGCGCTAGCGGAGACTGATGTGCAATTTTCCACAAAGAGACACATAACAAGCCGTATTTTAATCAAATTATTAATGAGTGGAAAACGAAAGGACACACCCACATGGTTTATGAGGATTTTTTGGATATTAAGCAAAGTTATAATGTTGGTGTTAGTATTCTTGCCAATGGAGACGTTTTTGTTGATAAAATAAGCTTTCAAAGGGTCGATGAAAAGTGAGTCTATGGTGGGAACATCTACTTAGATCATCTTATTACTGATGACCTTAAACAATATACCAATATCATTGTACAAGATCTATGAAAAAAACTCTATGAGGCAGGCTTTCCTTGAGGAAAAATATGATTTGACATGGCACAAGTACAAACAATATTGACTGGTACTGATGACCTAAAAGTATATGATCTCAATATCAGGCCCAATGGTTCTAGTCCCGTCAATATCCTCTCATCACAAATAAAAAACCATATGCAAAGTACTCATAAACAATCAATTGATGAGCTAGGATTGTACTATGGAAGTTTTGAAGTGTCTGGAAAAACTCAAGAAGAAATACTGAAAGCATTCACGTCAAATCCTGATCATGTGAGTGGAGCATACGACATATATCCTCTTTCCTTATGTACTGACAAAGAATCATGAAAAACAAAAGGATATGGTGTTGTGCCGGTATTGTGAGCAGGAAACATTTCTCAAGCAGAAAAATTATATGCTCAACAAAAAAAGACGCTAGAAAACAAATGAATCATTCTATCATAATTTATTTTGATTGTTTTTTTGTGCTATGGAATTCCCAAAACGTTTTGTTTACGAAGCTGCGAATACATGACCATGTATACTTTTTTTTGGTGCCATCCATGGGAACGAGCCAAGTGGGACACTTGCTCTACAAAAGTTGCAACAACAACTCAATCAAGGGGAACTTACACTCATTAAGGGAGAACTTCATTTAGTTCCCATTGCAAACCCCCAAGCCTATCAAGAAAAAAAGACTTTTATTGACGCTAATCTCAATAGAATTTTTTGCCCTTCCCTCTCTCCTCGTAGTTACGAACAACATCTTGCTAATAAACTTTGTAGTTTTGTTGATAAATGCGATGTTTTTGTAGATTTACATTCTTTACAAGCAGAGTGACAAGATTTCCTTTATCAAGATTATGCGACGCCCGCTTGCGCTACATTGGCAAAATCATCAGGAGTTGATTCTGTTATTAATTGATGGCCACAATTGTATGAGACGATAGATTCTTATGATACATTGCAATATGCTCATAGCAAAGGGAAAGCATGCGTACTTTATGAAGCATGACAGCATGATGATCCTCAATCAGTGGACAGAGCATACCATCTTATAAGAAATATTCTCCATCATTATGGGCTTATTTTGTATGAGCAATGTACTCCTCCATCAAACAAGCAAACCATCGTTATGACAGATATTATTTTTAAAAAAGAAGAATGACATTTTGTTCAGCCTCGAAAACAATTTGATGTTCTTAGGAAAGGAGAGGCAATTGCTGTTTATGACTCATGAGAAACTCTCTATGCCCCCAAAGACTGTATCATGATTATGCCCTCGGAAAAAACTCCACTAGGAACAGATCGATACTATCTAGGAAAAAAATGATAATAGTTCATTATTCTTACAAGAAAATTATTGTCATAGCACCGTAACAAATGCTTTAATAACATGAGACATGTCGTTCCTAGAAGGAACCGATATAACACTCATATTTTTTTCTAAATTTGGATAAATAGACGTTTTTTTGATCAAAACTCCATGAGTTTCTAGTTTTTTACATAACTCACTATTACAAAGAGGTGTATAAATGAGTGAAAACGTTGTTTTTGTTGCCAATATTTGCACTTCAGGTATTTGTCACAACTGTTTCTCAAAATCTGTTTTAAGTGCAGAAAATGTAGCAATATACTGATCCATTTCTTTTTGTTGCTGCAATACTTCTTGTGCCGCATGAACTGCGATGCTATTAACAGGAAACTTGTTGAGTGAGGATGCATCATTGGCTAAACGTTGTATTAGTAAAGGATTTGCAAGAATTGCACCAATTCTCAATCAAGCTAAACCATATCATTTAGAAAATCCTCTTAGAACAATAAGGTTATCATATTGTTTGATCAAAGGGACGCAAGATTCTTGGCTTATCGCAAAATATGACTCATCAATTATTATGTATGCGTTCATTTCTTCTAATAACTCTTGTATCTGATCATTATTTACTAACATATTTCATGTTGGATTATTGGGATTTGCAAGGACAATTAGCGTTGTCTGTGGCAAAATTTTTTCTTTGATTGCATTAATCGTTAATCAAAATTTTTGATCCAAAAGTAGGGTTTGTATTTTATATCCTAAGTGTTTTGCGCTTTGTTCAAAGCCAAAGAAGGTAGGACTTGGTATCAGCATAGATGCATTTTTTTGATACAAAGCAGATAGAATCATGTTAAATGAACTCATGCTTCCATTAGTTATCAAAATATTTTCTTTCTTAATTTGCTCTTTTTGTGCAAAAGTATGAATTAATTGAGTATAGTTTTCATCAGGATACTTATTTATGTTGTTTGCTTCTTTTTTTATCCTTTGCACGGCAGGTTCAAAAGCAACAGGCATTTCTCCATATCTTAAATCAATCATAAGCAATAGATTAGATAAACAATAGTTATTCTTCGTTTATATAAAAAAACAAAGCACAGTATAATTCAAATGACTGATTATCTAATTTTATCTAACTAAAACAAAAGATTACAAAAAAATCTATTATTTTTTTGTGTAATCTATATATCATCTGTGATACTGTTTTTTTTAACTGTCGGGTTACTGGAATGATTAATAAGATTTATGCTTTGGTTGCACCGTGAGCTTTTTTATGGGCTCATGGTAAAAAAATATGTTGAAGTCTCACTATGCTTTTTCATTTGTTTTTTGTTCCATATGGAATTTTTTTGTTAGAAGCGTTACGAGTGGAATTTGGATTTTATATTTCTTTGGAGTCTTTGTTAAACAACTTTTTTGGCCTGTTTAGGTACAATGATTTTTTGGTTTTTTTCTTCTTTGTCATAGGAGCTATTTCTCTCTTGTGAAGATTACTTTTGTTTAGAATATCATTTTTTCCTCAATGGAAAAAGAACGTATCTTTGCGTCCTTGTGTTATAATGAGTAGTTCTTTTTTTATGATTGTCTTGGGGTTCTATCTTTTTTGACATCATATCTCTTGGATGCAACTGACACAAAAAATAATGAACACGACACAAGCAACATTAACACAGCACCAATTACTCGCTACGGAAAAGAGCAAAGAATTTCTTTTTAGGACTTCATTTGTAGACAAAACAAGCACAGCGCCTTTGGGATTGGAGGCAGAGATCAAAGAAGTTAACATTGCATGAGCAAAAACATACGTCACTGTCTATACATTATGGAATTCTATAGATAATACGTCACATGGGTCTTATTATGTATTTTCTCAACCATGATTGTGGAATATAGACGTTATTGATATTATCGTTGTTGATCATAAGACTTCTCCTTATTCTTTGAGCAACACGCTGGATGCAGATGCAATGATCGCTCTTGTGGAGCAGCAAAATAATGCTCTGCTTTGGGATCAAGAGTATGCATCTAGAGTTATTAAAAAAAAATAGTGCCTGGATCAACTATGAAAAGTCTCGTATTAACAGCGAAGATAATCAATGGCCATCAAAAAATTTGTTTAATGAGATTACCATATATAGTAATGTTTATGAGACCAATCTTGTCAGCGGTTCTTCTATGATGGGAATCATTTGTGAAAGCGACATTTGCACTGCTTGATACCCTGTTTGGTGAAACTATATTACTTATGATGGTTATTGGGGTGATAGAGTTTTTTTGGGGAATATTGTAGGAAGGTTTTACAAACAATGACTTCACTTGGAAATGAGTGATCTTGTTTTTTACCATCAAGGCGATGAGCACCAGCAAGAACAGCTATGGGGAAATGAGCCAGTAATATTTCTTTCAAAAGCCAATCAATATGCGACAATTGACAAGAAGACACGATATACATGCCAGACACAATCAAAACACGACAAAAGAATATGTCAATGAATATATGATACTCTAGTAGAAGATATGCCAATAAAAGATCCTGAAACCTATCACGATATTGGCAGAGGATACGCAAAGGATTCGATTCATGTTTATTTTGAATGAAAGCTGCTTAGCGGTGCCAATCCGAACACCTTTACATTGCATTACCATAGTGATGCAGGAGACGGAGAATTTCTTTGGAAGAATGGAAAATTAATGAAGCAATAATATAGATTTTATAACATGACGAAATCATTTATTTGTTGTTTTTTTTCAATGTTGGATAAGCCACTCTCTTTGTGATGATTTCAAACACACCTTGATATCTATTGCCCTGGAACCCATATTCAAGATAAAATATTTTTCACACAACAGCAAAGGCCATATCTAAGGTTTGCATTAGCGTGAGAATGAAGCTATGAAGAAAGAGCAAAAAAGGCTGCCCAAAGAGCTAGTGCTTTATTTTCTGCATGCTTTCATGATTGTGATGAGCTTATTATTTTGGTCTATGACTATACTAATCCTCAACTTTTCTGATCAAATCCCAACTACTTATACGAATTACTCAAAGAAATCACTATCAGTGGAGAAAAACAAAAAACTCACCATTATCGCACGGCTTATGTACTCAATAATGAAAAAGGAGAACCTCAAAAAATAATCGAAGATCTGCAAGATCCAATACCTGTCTGAATAGGAGTTTATCATATCAAAAAAAATAAAGCTATTATAGACGCAATACTTACATGAATTGCCAATCATGAGCTATGATTTGATCCATTTCTTCATCAATCAATTCATTTTTATAATCCAGTGAATCATACAAGGTTTTATATGTATGATGATAGAGGTTGCTCTATTAGTGCAAACAATAATTGACCACTCCAACATCTTTATGAACGCTATAATGGCTGGATTGTTGATTATGATAAGAAAACGATAGACGGTTTTTTTACGTAGAACAATGTATTTTTTAGCAATAAAAAAAATTACACACTTAGGGATTCCTAAGCGGCAATGATTTTTTTATTGGGTAATTGGGGGGAAGGGGTGATTTCTCTCAAAATCTTGCGACTAAACCGCCTCTAAAAGAGACATGCTCAATACCGTCACAAAATATTTTTCCACCTACACAACCTGTCAACGGAATAAATTCCGTAAAACTAGCCATCATATAGACAGTTATTGTTTTTTCATACAACTTTCCATTCCGATAATAGAATGGTTTTTTTCCCATGATTATTATCGCTACCGTATCCGTTGGCAGCTGGTCGGGAAATAGCTTCACTTGTGTGACATCGAAATAGTCGGCCCGAATAGGCTTTTTAGTCGATTCTTTAGACTGCGCAATATTGTCTTGAGCAGTTACTAATAAAGAGAAGGAGAAAAAAAAGGTTAATATGAATGTTAATTTCAGTGTTTTCATTTGTTCATTTTTTTTTGTTTTTCATAGCAGTTTGCATTATTGTTTTTACTGAAATAAAACTAAAAATCAACACACTTTTATTTTTTAGTATATATAATATTTTGCAAAAAGTTTTGATTACAAAAAATACCCGACAAAATATTCAACAAAGACAAGTATTATTTGTGATCAAGAGCTTTTTTCTTCGTATGATGATTATTATATTACGGGACATTTGGAAGATGAACTTTATGAGGAAGCGGAAAAAGAATTTTCAAGTTTTATTGTCACGGTGACGTATCATGTGATTCCAAAAGAAATTAGCAAAGAAACATTGCTACAATATATACATGATTTTTGGGATGTTGTTTGGTGAGTACTTTGATGAAAAATATTCAAAAAGCGCTATCATGGACAGCAATTCCTCTCTCTAGAAATTTTTAAAAAAGGAGCGACAAAGGAAGAAAATATATATTGGCGTTGGTAAAAAGTAAGATTTATTTTTTTGGCTTTGCAGCTAACAACTCTTGTGTTTTTTCTCTTATTTTTTGTTATGTATTTAGTGACGATGTACTTAATTAGAATATTAAATGGCAATAGCAAGAAAATTGTAAAAATCTAAGCCCAAAAATACCACATTAAAAAAGAAAAGCTCCTTACGAAATACATAGGGAGCTTTTTTATATAGATTGTTTTTTTCAATTTATTTCAGACTATTTTTATGTTCTTTAAATTTTTTCCGCAATAATACTGTCCAATTCCCTGTATGACTCGGGAATAGACTAAGACATTCTTCCCAAACAGTCTGCATGAGAGCAATTTCTTGTTCAGTTGGAATGTTTTTATTCGCTGGAGTAGGTACATCGTTGATAATCAACCCAACTTGATCAATCAGCTTTTTCCAAGGCAGTGTTTTTATCGCATCGCTATCCTCGCAAACATATATTGCAAGCAGTGATCTGTCGGCATTCATAAACAAATCCAATAGCTGTATATGTATTTTTTCCATAAATATTAGTTTTCTTTGTTTTCATAAGGCTGGTACTCCTGCCAATGATCATAGTCAGTATTAGGGTCAACATCAGAAGATCCTGGGGTTCTTCCCATAAATACATCTGGAACAGCAGCAACAGAAAAAGGCATTGTTAGTAATTTGTTTAATGCTGATTCTATCGATTGAACATTGATTATCGACAAAGCAAAAATTTTTTCAGTTTTTGTTGCTAATATCAATGACAAATCAGGACCAATAAATAATCTTTCAGTCACCTCTATGTTTTGTGTTTGTTTTACAGAAGCTGATGTCATAAAGACAACGAATTCTTCAACAAAGTTTTGCGCCCAAGGAAATGCTGTGTAAATATTTATTTTTTCTTGAGAGAAATTATTGTACATAACGCTATTTTCTTCCTCTTCAAAGGTAATATTCCCCTCTAAAAAAGCAGGTGTTTCCCATAAACCCATTCCATCAAATGCATCATTCCCTATAGAATGAGTTATATAGACTTCAACCTGATTTGGAGTAGTTTCAATATTGAAAGCTATTACATTGAAGCCGTTACTAACTCTCGCCTCAATTACTTCTCTAGCTTCCATCACACTACAATCATGTACTTCGATGTCGTAGATATTGTCTCTTACATCTTTTTCTGATAATGACCTTTCAAAAATAAAATCATTTTCAAAAACTAGTAAAATATTCTGTTCTTGCCTCTGGCTATTTTTATTGGCAGCATTTTTCATATACTGTTTTCTTGCTTCCCAAAGAAGAGCAATTCTATGAGATGAAAATAGTACAGCAAGGATGCTTTTTGACATTCCTTTGTCAAGAATTTTCCTTTCATTTTGTTTTAGCCAAGATACCTCAGCTAAATTAAGAACAATTTTAGCACGAATTTTTTGCAAAATTCTCAGTAATTTTTTGTCGTCAGTACTCTTATCTTGTGTTCTTTCAATACGCTCAACAAGTTCTTCAATTGAAATTGTTGCAAAATAATGATGATAGCCTATCACGCAAAATAATAAGCAAATCAATATTCCAAATAGAGGAAGAACAAAACCTTTCGGCTTCTTTATTGTTGTTCGTTGTTGGTTTTTTTCTGATGTCCCGCTTGCAGGAAGGACTTCTTCTTTTGTTTCAAATGAAACCATAGTTTTCTAGTTTTTAAGTTTTGTTTTACAATAGGTCGTATGTATGTCGTGTCGACTTCTTTACTATACTCAAAACAACTACACCATACAAGAGTAAAATATGGCATTTTTTCTTATTTGTAATTGGTCTATCAAATAGCTATACATTATTGTGATTATATTACGTAGCCTTTATTGTTTATCATTGTCTCATGCTTATCACAAAGTCACTCTTTGTTGACTATCGTCAATTTCCCAAGCTTGCCCGATGGAAGATAAATAACCTGGCAACATATAGAAAAATCAAAAAGACAGAGACCCATGAACAGCAACATGATATCATCGCACTATGATCATCGGTGGAGGCTGCTGTACAACAATATCTGGAAATGCAACACAATCAACAGGCCATCAACCTTTCACCAGATGATGACCATTGACAGCAACGCAAGGAGAATAGCTATTGGCTCTATGAAAAGAAGGAAAACAACAAAGATCGTCTCAAAAAAACGATCAACAACACACTACGTGCATTGCAAGAAAAACGCCCACTACTCTATCAGCCATCTTTTTTGTGGAACGGTTGTTTTGTGAGGGCTGATTTTATGGTACTCAATACACAGTGACGCTATGATCTTATTGAGGTAAAAGCAAAAAGTGGAATAAGAAAAAATGTCAGCGATCATGGCCAAAAAAAGAAATTAGGCGCTGTCGAGTCTCTCTTTATTGATGACGTTAGTTTTCAGTCTTATGTCATTGATCATGCGCTCCAAGAAGATGAGTTACCACCGCTTGGCAACAAATATATCTACTATCTCAATAAGGAATACTGCAAACAATGACCTTTGGATATGGAAAAATTGTTACGCCGTGAACAAGTAGACATCGCTACTACCGTGACCGTTGTACAAAAATCAAAAGAAGTAGAAAAAATTCGTGAAGATTATCTGTTGGATCACGAAACGATCGCGTGAATCGTCCAAACAATGAAAAAAGAACTCCCTCTTAGTAGTGATCAATTTGCGCTCATTCATCCTTTTCCTGGCAACAAGTATCTTGAATATTTTGGAGAAGAAAAACCTTTTGGCACCATCATGGGAATTCCTGGGAGCCCCAAATCATCAGTGGTTGCAGCGCTTTATGAGGAAGGTGTTCATGACATTCAATCTCTCAACGACGAGCAAATAAAGCAGTTTTATGGTAATTCGTGACCGGGTAGCGCAGGAAAGTTTATTTATTATTATTTGGATTGTATACAAAAAGGGCAACCCTTGATCAATCGTGATGCAATCAAAAAAGAGTTAGGCGCTCTCACGTTTCCTCTTTGTTTTTACGATTATGAAAGTGTTAGTGTCCCTGTTCCCTTTATGGAGAAGACCTATCCTTACCAGCAAGTAGTCGTGCAATACTCTCTTCATAAATATTATCAAGATGGTCGTATGGAGCATTTTGGTGGAATTCTGTGAGGTTTGGCAACTGACAAAAAAGTAGAGAAAATAACCATTGCAGAGAACCCCAACCGCGTTGCGTATGAATCAGAAAAAATTATTTATGGCTCTTACAAAGATTTATTAGATGAATTTCTTAATGATATCGGAGAAGATATTGCAAATTCATCATTCATTGTGCGGCATCAATGATTTGAAAATGCAAGAAACAAAGAAGCTGCAATATTGTTTGATGATATTGCAGATAGCTATCTTACAATAAATGAGCAAACATTTGACCTCAAAGAGATTTTTAGCAAAAGATATTATTTTGATCTAGCTTGTAAAGGTTCTTCGTCAATCAAAAAAGTGCTGCCTGTCTTGGTTCCTCACATGAGCTATGATAATCTAGCTATTAGCAAAGGAGATGCTGCGATGAAGGCACTCGCTCACATACTTCAATGAAAAACTTCATCCGAAGAAAAACAACAAACATTGATTGATTTGCTCCTCTATTGTGGACAAGATAGCTTAGCTATGGTCAGAATATATGAAGCATTGAAAAAAACTATTATTTTTTAATCATATTTGCCATTACAATCGTCTTGCAAAATAAAAACAAGTAGATACTTTTTGTGTATTTATACTCTACTATATTGCCTAATGAAAACAACAAACATGTCTTTTTTCAAAAGATATACAAACCACCAAAATTTACTATTATTAGGCGTTTTTATTATAATTATACAAAATTTCCTATTTCTTGCAGCTTTTATTAAAAGTAATAATGAGGTTACCACAATTTCATATAATGTGGAATGACTATACGATAGCTATAATGGTTATAATGTAAGAGGAAACAGCGTCACTGACTTACTTACAAAAATGACAAAAAATATCAATAATGGTAATTGAGAAAGTATCTCGCAAGAGCTAAAAACAATTATTGCAGAGCTAAAAAATGTTGCAAATAAAATTGAGAATCTTAGCAACGAAATAAGGTATAATTAATAACCAAAACAATCTTTCTTAATTCTATTTACTGTAATTTCTACTCAACTCCTATAATATACAAAATATATCCCAGCAATAATTTGCCTCAAATGTATAAAACAATTATACTACAATAATACTCAAAAACATTTTATTGCAAAATATTTTTTGAATGACACGTATTGCTATTATTGGAGCAGGGCCAACATGATTATCTCTGGCTGCTTTTTTGACTCATATGGGGGTCAAAGTAGAGGTTTTTGAAAAAAATAAAAAGACAACAAAATATTCTAAAGCAATGATCATGCATGCAAGATCACTTGAGGCCTTTGATGATGTTGGTATTGCGGACTCATTTGTCAAAGAAGGAGAGCATCTCACCAGTGTGAAGATTCTTAATATTAGCCAAAATAAACCTTTGTTTGATTTCAACAAAATTGGTAAAGGTTTAACTAAATTCCCTGACGTTCTGACTATTGAACAAAGCAAAACAGAAAGCATATTAGTTGAGCACTTACAACAATCGTGAGTGACTATCAACCGATCCCATGAAATTACATCCATTACTCCCAAAGGGAAAAAACAAACACTCTCTTTTGCTAATGGTAAAAATTATGATGCTGACTATGTTGTAGGATGTGATTGAGCAAGAAGCTTTGTAAGACATTATCTAAAACTTCCTTTTGGTTGATCAACGGTACAAGAAAACTTTTTTGTTGCAGATGCTATTATTCAATCAAAAAAAATAAACAAAAAAGAAATTTACATTTCATTTGGAGACAAGCAATTTTGCATGCTTTTTCCTATTGATGCTCAAAAAAATCATTATAGAATTATTGGTATGGTACCAAGACATTTTGATGATATCAAAAAACTCACATTTGCAATGATCCAAAAAGAAGTCATAGAAAATCTCTCATTGCCAATCACTATCGTGAAGACCAATCGATTCTCTACGTACCACGTACATTCTAGATATTCGTCTTTTGGAGATGGTCATATTTTATTAGCTGGAGATGCGTGTCATATTCATACTCCGGCGGGTGGAAGAGGAATGAATACCGGAATACAAGACGCGTATAATCTTGCGTGGAAATTGGCGATGGTTAGCTCATGAAAAGCTGACAAGAAACTGCTTTCTACGTATAATCAAGAAAGGTATCCTGTTGCTCAAGAATTGATTCATTCGACAGATCGTCTCTTTGGTTATGTGAATAGTAACAAATTATTTTCGTTCTTTTTTAGGACTGTTATTATTAGAATTGCAGCGCTTATTGTAAATTTGTGACTATTTCGTAAGAAAATTTTTCCTCTTCTTGGTATGCTTGATATTGCTTATGCAAAAAGTGATGCTATTACTCCGAGCACGTTGTGAAGCATTGAGTCGGGACAAAGACTTCCTTATGTTCCAGCTCTTTATGAAAAGTTGCGTCAAAAATGATTTATCATACTTGACTGCAATGTTCGTCTTGAGGACGCTCCATGTGAGGTAATGAATATTGATGATTGTTTTTGATTGAAACAAAGCTATCTTATTTTGGTCAGACCAGACAAACATATCGCCTACATCGGTAATGATGCACAGCAAATCAAAAAATATTTTGCCCAACGAGAAGTTAAAAAAAACAAGACTCAGTAACTGAGCCTTGTTTTTTTGTATGCATTAGAGGGTATTTGTTTTACTTAATCGAAACAGCACTATAGTGATTAAAATCTTCAAAAATATTTATCCATAATTCACTATTTCATATTTTTTTTAGCGCTTCATCAGTAGAGAAGAATCATATTTTTGTAACAGCCTCATTTTCCTCGCTATATTTATTACTTTTTTCTCAAACTGTTCCAAAACATATAAGATGTCTTTCTTTTGTTACATTTTTTTCACTTTCATACTCTATAACATATTTAGGCGAACACGTGCTCAAACTATAACGAATTTCTTCGATATATTCACGATTTGCTGTATCAGAAATACTTTCTCATTTTTCTGTGTGTCCTCATGGAAAGCCTCGTATATTTTTCTTACTATTGAAAATTAGTCATATTTTTCATTCTTTGTTTTTTGCAATAGTATAGACACGTGAAAAAGCTACATCTTTCATGTTATATGAATAAGGAAACACATGTAAGGTAATTGCACGGGAATATATTTTAAACATAAGCAATAGCGTTGAGATAAATTAGGTATTCAAAGCACTACTACTTATAAATAATTTGCTCAAGTAATACAGGATAAAACGATCGTCGTGTTAAATTTTAGGAAATATTTTTTTTATTATAGAAGCTCGTTCCATAATGCATCCAATAGTGCCTTATTTGTTTTTTTGTCTTTGACGGCGAGTCTTAGAAATTTATCTCCCAAACTGGTTCCCATTGACGAACAATTACGAATGAAAATATTGTTCTTTCTCAAATTTTTTACAATAGTCTTAGCGGATAAGGTATTAGACAAAAGTTCAATCAGTACAAAGTTTGCAACTCATGGATATACTTTTATTGTAGATTTTTTTTGTAATAACTCCTCCATTTCCTTGCGAAGTTCATGTGTTTCCTGGTATTTTTTTTGGTAATATAGAGGGTCTTTGAGTGCTTCTACTCAAGCAATTTGTCCCAAAAGACTCACTGA
Source organism: bacterium (assembly GCA_020627925.1). Classification (GTDB taxonomy): domain Bacteria; phylum Patescibacteriota; class Gracilibacteria; order Absconditabacterales; family Absconditicoccaceae; genus JAHDFY01. The sequence goes on along the minus strand of JAHDFY010000009.1, from coordinate 2,082 downwards.
CCACGGAGGGAAAAAAGCGATCAGTTTTTCTATTATCTTTTTGTGAGCGACCATGTAAGCAACACGAGCCCCACTCAATGCGTACGCCTTGGACATTGACTTGATAGCGATCAAATTCTCTTTTTTGGTTGCTTCTAATTCTAGACTTTTTGCTCCTTGAACGTAATCAATATATGTTTCATCTATCACAAACAATATCTGTGGGAACATTGTTACTAACGTAAGATAACTCTCCGTCTCATGAAATTGACCCGTGGGACTATTGGGATTAACCAAGACAACAATATCGGGTGCTGTCTTTTGTATTGATTCTTGTAATTGCTGGATACCAACTACAAAATTATTTTCTTTGTTTAGAAAATGCCTAATAATCTGACTGCCCGTCACGTTCTCAAAAATATGTGCGTACTCACCATACATCGGATCAAGAATAAGTATTTTTGTCTCTTTTTTCATCAACCTTGGAAAAATAGTGAACATGATATCCGACGACCCTCCTCCGACCAAAATATTATTACTTGGAATTTTTCTTACGGTTGCAATGGTGTTTATAAGTCCGCTACTTTGTGTAGGCGGCGACGTTTTTATTACAAAGGGGAGATATTGAGTTATTCTTGATCACATGAGGTGACGGATCAAATCGTGCATCAAGAGTATCCGCGGCAATCACTTTTTGCGAATTATCTAATGTAGCGAAGTCATTCCCAATAGCACCAAAAAATGCTCCACCATGGTATGCATGCTTTTTGTTCATAGTATAGCGACTAATATGTAAAATAATTTTTATTGTTTCATAATTTCGAAAAATTCATCCATTATGTAACACATGTCATAATCATTACTTTACAGATGTAAACAAATCGTTGATAAATAATTTTTAAATTATATATTTTATTGAAAATAGAAATTATTTATTATTCATATTGTTATGTTGTTTCACAAAAAGAGTTATGATGCAATTATCAAAGTATTAGCAATACAACCAGGTCTCTCCGCTCGCCAGATTTGGGAACAGATCGACAAAAAATACCGTGTTGTTACCTCATTAGCAAACGTTTATAAACTGACTGCAGAAATGTTGGACAAACAAGTCGTTGTCAAAATTGGAGGTGTATTCTCTCTACACACCACATGGATGATGGAACTCAAACAGCTTTCTACAAACATACAAAAAGTGTACGAACATCCAGAGGCATTCAATATTTCTCTTTGTGATGGCGAGCAACAAAAATTCCATGCCCCAACATTAATGTCTCTTGATCCTATACGAAATGATATTTTTTCGTCATTGGTTTTGCTCTGTCCCAAACAAGATTGGTACTATTATAAGTCTCACCCTTACCATATTTTGGGTGTTCCGCAAACCGAGAAATCTTTCTTGGATTCTATGGCAAAATATATACCTACGACCTATTATTTGATAGGTAATGATAATTTTTTGGATAAATATGGTGCCTCATTCATTACCATGAATGGCTACAATGTATGTACTGCAACCAACACTCCGTTTTTGGAAAAAGGATATTGTGTAAGTATTCTTGGGGACTATATTTTGGAAATAGTTTTTCCGGAAATAGTTACTGAGTATTTTGCAATCTTTTTTTCTACTGTCAAAAGTGAACAAAATTTTAATAGCGCTATGTATCAGAAATTATTTACGATCAAAGATAAATTTACCTTAAGATTAACAAGGTCACAAAAAGACGCTATAAAAATGAAGCAAAAAATAAAAAAGTTTTTTGGGTAGGAGTAGTATCTTTTTACTACTCCCTATGTTGGTCGATCAGAATGGAGTTTCCATCTGGGTCTGTGATTACAAAGCTTCATGGTCATGAATTGGTAGTGAGTTGCTCTTGGGCTGTTGCGACTCATTGATTATGTAAATCTTGATGTATTTTTCTCACATCATCAAATGTTGGTATATTTTTTGCATTACTATCCCACCCAGGATTGAATGTTAGCATTGGTTTTTCGAACATTCACTGAAATAATCCAATCAGCGTATCACCATTTTTCATAATAAGATAAGGGTCTAGGGTAGTTGAATAGCTATCTATAATCAATATACATAGTTCATGACTA
>JAHDFY010000008.1 GCA_020627925.1 bacterium | reverse complement strand
GAACAGGAAAAACTACTTGTGCAAGAATTTTGGCAAAAGCACTCAACTGTCAAAACCCTCATCAAGGAAACCCTTGTAATGAATGCGAATCATGTACAATCATCAACCATGAAAAGTCTCTTGATATTGTAGAAATCGATGCCGCGTCACATACATGAGTTGATAATATTCGTAGTGAAATTATCGATAAAGCTGGTTATCCACCTGCACAATTGCGCATGAAGGTCTACATTATTGATGAAGTGCACATGTTATCAAAAGGAGCGTTCAACGCATTGCTCAAAATCATGGAAGAACCAGGAGAAAATCTTCGTTTTATCTTAGCAACCACTGAAATACATAAAGTCATCGACACAATCGTTTCACGTTGCCAAGTATTCAATTTCAAAAGAATTACTCATGAAGGTATTATCAATAGATTAGAAGAAATTGCACAAAAAGAGAATTTGACTGCTAGCACGTGAGCACTACAATTGATCGCACAAATGTCTGAATGATGTATGCGTGATGCAATTAAGTATCTTGATCAAGTAAGTATTCTAGGAGATCTCAACGAAGAAAACGTCATCAAATTTTTGGGAATAGCGTCACATCATATGATTGATGCGTTCATTCAAAAACTCTTTGACGCAAAAGGAAAAAAGCACTTTGATGAAGTGCTGCAAGCAATACAGGATATACACAATCAAGGAATAGACCTTTTACAATTTACCAAGCAAGTACTTATCTATATTGATGAAAATCTCACCAATGATATAGAAAAAATGAGCGATATTGCACAAGTATTTACGGACATCATTTCACAAAGCAAACGATACCCACAACCTATTCTGCTATACAAAACAGCGCTCTATCATTATGTTATGGGAAGAGAAGTAGCAGCCATTAAACCGACATTACAACCATCACCGACCTCTCTACCTCCACAGCCTCAGACAAACAATTTTACAAAAAATAGCTCAGCACCTTCCGCTACACCAAACAAGCAACCTGCAGCCCCATCCCACAAGCCCAAAGCCACTCCGACAACTAATACGAACAATGTGATACCACAAGGAGCGGTAAGTTCATCACGAGATGGAGACTTAGCACAATTAGCAGGCGATTTTATTGAAGCAATAGATAAAGCCTCACTCAAAAAAATGTTCCATGACCAAAGCAAATTCACTGGTATCACAGGTAATCTGATTGATATGGTAGTGATCAATCCTATGGCAAAAATGCAAGTCAAAAAGAAGGAAACAATTGAGTACCTTGAACAAATACTTTCTACCGTTGCAGGGAAGAAACTCCATATTAACTTTGTTTTCCAAACTAAAGAAGAATTTATGAGTAATCAGTTACTCGGAGAATTATAACAAAAAAGCACGGCAAAGAATTACCTTACCGTGTTTTTTAATAATAAATTAATGGTTTCCGCTACCACCGTGATAATTACGGTTTGTAGTAAAAAAGTTTCCTTTTGATTTTTTCAAAGAACGTCCTGGCATAAAGTTAGAACCTTCCTCAATATAACCTAATTCTTCTAACAAAGACTGAGCCCTTTTTTTAATTTCACCTTTTAGTAAGTGAAGATTAGCTAGCAACCATTTCATTTCTTTATCTAGTTCGCTCAGCTCCTTTTCAGACATCTCATCTAAGGATTTTTTGTTTTTATTCTTTTGACAGATCTCTTTAGCTTTTTGTTCTACTTCATCAATCTCATCAACATTATCTAGTTTTGTTTGTACAGCATTAATAAGTGGAGACCACTTAAGGAGATGTTTTCGATCACCCTTAAACCAAAAATCTAAACTTCTGACAAATCTAATAGACAAAGAATGTAACTCATCTTTCCTATTAAAGCCTAACTCATCCAACAAAAAAACGTAAAAAGAAATCAATTCATCTAATTTTTTCGATTGATTTAATTCCCTGAGTCTTTGCAAGCGCTCTAAAAGAACTTCAACATCAACAATAAGAGCTTGTTCGTCTAAAAAAGACAATGCTTTTTTATACTGCTGAATAGGTTCTTCTTGTTGTTTTTTTTGTATTTTCTCCTTTATTTTCTGTTTTTTTTCTATTTCATTTTCTAAAGAAAGGTATTCTTCAGAAGATTCAGCACCACTCAGTAAATCTTTTGTAGCATTAAGTTCTTGTATTTCTTTTTCTATTTGCTTTTTCTGCTCAATAAAGGGAGCCAGCTTGTTGTTATTTTGGTGTATTTTAGCTAAGCAAAATATTCGATACGCCAGAGCATCAACTTCAGTATAGACCTTATTTTGCTCAATAATTTGTAAAAAAGTTACAAACGAAGATTTATAACGCAACTGAAGCTTTATAAATAACTTTTTTGCTATCTTTTCCGCTACTTTTACAAGCTCCTCATAAGGGTATTGAGTCACAGTAAGTATACTATCCATTTTCTTTAAATCCTCTATACGAAGATCCTGGATTGTTCCAAACCACATAAGAAAATCTATCAAATCTTTCAACCTTTGATCATCAGGAGAGTCACTAAGACTTTCTCTTGTCTTAGTTAAACATGCCAAATCAAATTGAGATAAACCGCCCTTTTTTTTTGATAAATCTTTCACTTCCTCGGGAGAAAGAATCCGAGGCTGTTCATTAATCACTACAAGAGAGTTTTTTGAACCTATTGTCATTAATGAGAACGATGAAAAATTTTCCGTAGAAGAGTTCTTAATACTAAACCCAACTAGCGCTAGTACAACCAAGGCAACAATGCCTCTTTTTTTTGTTTTTGTCATTTTGGTATTAGTTTTTGTGTGTTTTACTATTTTTATTTATTTTTAGTAACCATATCCTCCGTTATAATCGATATTAGTTCGACTTGTTTTGTCGGACGGTGCTTTTCCTCTTTGTATACTTGTCGGTAAAAAAGAGGATCCTTCTTTGAGACGGCCAAAGTCTTTCAAAAGATTGTTCATCTTTTTTTTATATTGTGGCTTTTTCATTTCAGTAAGCATAGATTCAATAAATTCAAGATCTCTTTTGACTTCGTTTAATTCTTGTTGAGTAAGAGAATCAAGATTTTTGTATTTCTCTTCTTTGTACTTATCAAGAATTTTCTTAATGTTTTTTTCTTGCTCCTCTAGCCACTTACTTATTTTTTCCTTCGATGAAATAAATTTATATATAGCACTTAGTCGTGCTTTAGGACTATCAGGCAGTTGTTCTCGAATATCTTCAGAAAAAATATGGTCAAAATGTTTTCTCATCATTCTAAAGCGAGAAGCAATATCGGCCAAATCATAACCACTAATATTCAATCTACTTAAGGTTGCAAGAAACAAAGCAATTCGCTCATCACGTTCTTTATTTGCTAAATCAATCAACAATGTTGCAAATTCATCAAGAGATATGACACGTTTAGATTCGATAAAATAGAGCCAAGAACTATTGTTTTTCAAACAGTCAGCCGATTCTGTATAAGACTCTTTCAATCGTTTTACAATTTTTCTCTGTTCCCGAAGCAAAACAGTAAAACGATCACGAGAGAGTATTAAAGTGTCAAGTTTTTCATCAAGAACATGAAGTTTTTTCTCAAGTTCATTTAATGAAATAGAATCTTTTTGTGCAACGATGTTCTTTTTATCTGAAAGAAGCAAAGCAGCAAGCTTCTCACTAAAATGAATCAATTCTTCTTTTGATAAAGAATCATCTCCCTGTATCTTTGCATTGCTAATTTTTTTTTTTAAATCTTTTATGTCCTTTATTTGTTGAAGAATTTCTTTTTTATCAACTTCTAAAGAATCATAGGATTTCTGTGCTAAAGAATAATCTTTATAAGATCGTTCTTGCTCTCGCTGACTTATTTCTATCGATACAAGAGCTACAATAGTAAGAAGCAAATAGTCATATTCAATAAGAGCACCTAAACGAAGAGTGTGAACATTATACAATGTTTTGTAGCTTAGTTTGTGTTTTAGCAAAAGATTTTGGAACACATGCAACATTACATCTGATAAGCTTTTATGGTCCAGCAAAATTGAATCAAGCATTTTTAGATCTTCTAACAATAGAATTTCTTTTGAAAAACACAAAAGAATTCTAATGAGTCGTCGTGTTTCTTCATCAAGATCTCCTTCATCCAACGTCTTTTGAAGGCAGGCAAAATCAAAATCGGATAACGCTTCTTTCTGAGAAGCAAGTTTTTTGATTTCATCAGGAGAAAGAACTCGAGGTTGTTCATTAACCACTACAAGAGTATTCTCTGAACCCATTGTCATTAATGAGAACAATGAGTAATCTTTTGTAGAATCTTTCATAAAGCTAAATGCAAGTGCAAGTACAACTACGAACAAAGCAAAAATGCTTCTTGTTTTTGTTTTTGTCATTTTGGTATTAGTTTTTGTGTGTTTTAATTATTTTGTTGTTTTGTTATTTTTATTAAAAAGGTATTTACAGATAGAATATTAATTATATAAAACAACATAGCAAAACAAAATGTATGTTTTTACTAAAAAAGAAGCACACAACGAAAAATATTGAAAATGCACGCCAAAACACTACTCTGACATGAAAACATTCATGTTTATTTTTGCATTATAGAATAAATGATTCAAGCACTCACTCATATCATCCTGTACGGTCTAGCGGCATTGATCATCGGACTATTGTTATATCCCCCGTATATTGCTTTTCTCAAAAATGCTAAATTTGGAAAAACAATTCGTGAAAACAGCGTGACCGGAGACAAAGCAGTCATATTTGCAGCAATGCACAAACACAAAGCAGGAACCCCAACCATGGGCGCATGACTATTTTTGGTTATCGTAACAGTGATGATAATTATCGCTTTCGTTCTGCAATATTATGGTATTATCAATAATTCTCTTATCAACCAAAAAGAAACATATATGCTATTATTTGGTTTTTATAGCATGGGATTTATTGGACTTGTTGATGATGTATTTAACATCAAAGGTCGAGGAAAAGTCAAAGGACTGAGCGCAAGAGCAAAAACAGCAGGAATGGTTCTTTTTGCAGGATTTATGAGTTACTGGTTCTATAGTAAACTAGGTGTTGATTACCTTTATATACGACCTCTCAATGTACCATTTGGTATTGATCCACAGCGAAACATTGGATTATTGTTTCCTGTCATTACTTTCTTTTTCATCATATCATTGGTCAATGCGATCAACATTACTGATGGGCTTGATGGACTTGCTTGATGAATGATGACGCTTATTTTGATTACATTACTGATACCAACGTTTATTTCTCAAGCATACATAGCAAGCACACTCGTTGTTATTATCATAGCATCCCTGGTGGCATTCATGCGATTCAACATCAATCCGGCCAAAGTATTTATGGGAGATTCATGAGCTTTCTGATTGGGTGGATTACTTTCTGCATTAGTACTAACACTTAACATGAGAGGAGTCAGCATTATTATCCCATTTTTGATCATGTTCATGACATTTATTGTCGAAATAAGTTCTAGTTTTCTTCAAATATTTTGGAAAAAAATATACAAAAAAAAGCTATTCAAAATCGCACCATTCCATCACTTACTCGAACATAACGGAATGAAAGAAACTACCGTAGTAATGAAATTTCGATTTGTACAAGGAATTTTGTGCACCATTGCTATTACGATGCTTTTATACCAATCAATTTAATATCTCATGCAACAACTAAAATCATATTGTACACGAGAAAACGCCTATAAATTTTTCTTTTTGGGGCTATTGTTGCAGTTTTTTGCGCATACTTTTGTAACATTTCAACTCAGGCGAGATCGAGATTTCATGACCATCGTACGAATGTGGAAAGAACTATTCGTCGTTGCATGAGCCTTCTATCTCATCTGGCACGCAATAAGTACCAGAACAATCAAATGGTTGTGGAGCAACAAACGAATTGGCATAATACAAGTAGTGCTTGCAATAACAATACTGACCACATTCATCATAAGTATTGGCTATCATGGACAAGGGCTAGGAGAGTTTGTCATGGCATTCAAGTATGATTACTTCTGATTTGTTATCTTTTTTGTGGCATATCATTTGGCAAACGTACTCAGCGATACACAAAGAACATGACTGATCAAACGATACGCCCACATGATCAAATATATACTTTTCTTTGGAATACTTTGGTGGTGTATGGCCATTGTGCAGCCTTCTTTTTTTGAACGATTTGGTTATAGCTTGCAATATTTTGAAGGAGATATAGGAAAAGCACCACCAATCCTCTACAAAACAGGACAACGATATGGCTATATTCGTAACTCATTTCTTTTTGAAAGACCTATTAGTTTTGGGTTCTTTTTACTCGCATTTTGGCCCTTATTTTACATTCATTTCTTGAAACAAAAACCACTCAAAGATACTCGATGATGGTGGTTTTTGTACCTTATCAATGTGGTCGTGACATTTGCAAGATCAGCATGGGGAAGCATTTTTATTCAAGCAGTTATTCTTGGAATGCTTACCTACAAAAAACATATAAAAAAATTTGTCTTTTGAGTCATTATTCCAATTACCTTGGTACTGTCATGACTACTATATCTTGGAAGAGAACAATTTATCGATAGGGCTGCATCCAATGGTGGACATATAAAATATCTTCTACAAGCCGTCGAACAAATAGCAGAAAAACCGCTGCTTGGTCGATGAGCAGCCACCGCAGGACCAGGTTCTTTTCACCTCAAAGACAAGGACAAAGAATTTAATCCAGAAAATCAGTTCTTACAAATTATTGTTGAGTTCGGATTTGTGTGATTCTTCTGATGGATGATCGTCTATATGTACTTCATCTTTGTTGGGATAAAGCCAGCACGAACTCTCATAAAAGGAAAAAAAATCAACAACAAGAAAAATCGTGAAAAATATTATATGGACTGGATAGTAGTCTGACTCTCTATTGGAATGATTTGACTCAGTATTGCATGACTAGTACTCCATAGTTTCTCTGATAGAATGATTACCTATCCATTCATGGCACTATTTGGAGTAGCCTTGTATGAATATCACCATCGCACGACAAAAAATTAGAATGCATCATGCATTCTTTTTTTGTAATTGTAAAGGAAAAATCAGTGCTAAAACTAGCCAAGAAAGCAAAAAAAACTATAATTATTATATGATATTATGATTTGTAATAATTTTGGTAATACTGGGAACAAGTATAGGTCTTTTGATCTATACGACGTTTTTGCCATTTTTGGAAACACTCGGTACTATCAAATTTTACAATACTGCTTATTATGGAGCTATCGCAGGTGTTGAAAGAGCTCAACTTATTACAAGATATAAACAACCTGGATTCAATGGATCAGGAGGTTGGTTAGGTCCCAATAACATTTGACCACAAAGCGACTACAACAACAATGACTTAGGACAAATAAGCAATGGACGTAATCGCCTGGCCTGGACTATTCAATCAAGTACGGATCGTGTTCCTTCAGAGCAGACAGCCAATATTCCATACGTGTTTTCTGATGCAACGTCGAAGGATTATAACACCTTGCGTTATCATACCGTAGAAAAAATTCTACTAGCAGTAGATACCACAACAGATCCTCAAGCATTCTACACACCAAGCAGTAATGTCACGCAATATCTTGGTCAATGACTCAGTGATGCTATTGATATAAATCTAAGAATGAATCCATTCATTTATAGCACAGGGTTCCATTCTCCGAATTTTTGTCTGTGTGATCAAGATCAAGACAAAACAAGGAATGATATTCTTGTATCGCGATCCATAGGAGGAGAATACTCAGGAAGTGCTTACCGCATCAATCCCAAAGAACATCTTAATGTAGCAGAAAACCCAGCAAGTATTTTGGAAGGAGATTCGTTTGTAAGAGAATTAGACTTTAGTGGAAATCCTCCTAGCACCAGTATTATTTTTGATAATAGTAGAAATCCTAAATCATTGTGAATCGATTCCTCTTCTATCGAATACTATACATTAATTGCACCCGACGACAGCATTTCTTGAAGCACATTTAGTCAACTCTATAGCAATAATAATTTGACTAATAATTACATACAAATACAAATGGTCAATTTTGCAAGCACCGATCAATGAGACATATTTCCTTTTGTAGAATACAGTATGGACTTTGGTGGAAGAGAAGTTGCAGATAGATACTATCACATAGAAGGGATAGGAAGAATCAATGATTATGAAGTACGCATCCAATTATTCAAGCCAACTACCCAACAAAATACCGCTGGAGACTTTACTGTTGTTTTCTAAAAAAATGAATTTTCGCACAAAAAAATTACTCATAGGTGGCGGTTTACTCTTATTCATTGCACGGATAAGCGTCATTATCTGATTGCTCACATCATCCCCGAATCCAAACCAAGAACTTATTCAACCACCCGAATCCAACCCACAAATCAACCCATCATCATGAAGTGATGTAGCAGAAAATACCTGACCTCTTTGACCCATCAATGAAACTACGAATACTGTCGCAACAACAGGGGAGAACACCAATAATAACAACGAAACAAAAGAGAAAAAAGTAATTACTATTGCGCTTCCTTCACGAATGCTCTCTCCTGGTCTGAGAGAACTACTACAAAACGCAAAAGAGCAAAATCCGTCTATTGACTACCAACTCATCACAGGTGCCATCATGGAAGAGTATTATGATAATCTACAAGAATGACGATTGGATAACTCTATAGACATCGCACTCGTGTGATCAGATGCAGTGGTATCCTACTTATACAATGCGTACGAACTTACTCCCAGAGAAAATATGCAATGATTTTTTCATCCTATGTTCTGAAAGTTTTTTCAAGAAAATAGCACACAAGCAATTCCTTTTGCTATTGATCCATTGCTTATCATTGGTGAATCAAAAAAAACTTGACTGACTAGTTTCACGTCACTCTTTGATATTCACGAACACTACCCCAATCAAGAATTATTATTTTGATTTGATCAAACCACCATTGCGCTGCTCAAGCAACAACAGCAACCTTATCCAGCATATTTTGCAGCACTTTACCAACTGGTTGCAGACCGATACCAAACAAACAATATTAACGATACCAAGCGTTTTATAGATCTACAAAACAACAACAAACGAAGCTTTTTGCAACGAAGAAAGAAACAATCACAAAAACAAAAAACAGTGCCTTATTGCCAAAACAATACGCATATTTGTTTTCTTTCACATAATGAATGAAAGGCATCATTTGGGTTTCTTTCTGATATTATTTTGTGGGACACCTTGTTTGCTAATGCACCCAAACAATCCGACGCGTTTGATTTATATAATTTTCCGACATTATCACAACACGCAAGAGGACGATCACGAATCATCCACAAAGAGTCTCCAGAACTTGCAGATAGTGTTTGATGGGTAAGTACTATTATACAAGAAAGCATTCAATGAAATGTTCGCCTCTTGCCCAACAAAATGTTGTCAGCATTTAATAATATTTATGATTTACAACTGACGCAGCCCATCTATCAATACATCAAAAGCGCTCGCGACTCATGGGAAATTATTTATGGATCACGCGACCGGCAAGATATTTTTATGAACAAGACTCGCATTAGCGAAGTGCTACTTGGAACATTTAATATAGAATTGTATTTTACCAAACCTGCATGGAAGTTTTAGAAACAAAAAAACGGAAGGCCTGTCTTACAACAGATCTTCCGTTTCTTCTACTATAAAAACAATCGTATATACTCATAACAAGAGAAGAATCTTTAGGACAATCCAACTCACTACCTCGACCAAAAAGACTAACATTCTCAAAAACGGATAGAACAAGAAGAATAGCAACAAGACCAAAGAAAACTGGAAAACTGGATTATTGTATTTGTGGGTAATTTCTCCTACCAAAAACTCACAAGTCGTCTGATTAATAGTCGAATTATCTGCAATAACTTGGTCAACTAGACGAGTTTTGTACGTATCAAGATAACCTAAAAGTCATTTTTTTTGCTCCTCTTGTATTTGCTCACCCGAAATTGGCAAGGGAGAAAATAATCAATCTCCAGTATTGATATCACCCGACAATGGCGCCAAAGTAGCTACCCCCAGAGCTTCTCATAAAGACAGCTGAGTTGTAGAAATCACATTAGCTTTGATATGTTGTAGCGTCTCTTTTCCCACCGAAAATGGGTAGGTGACCGTTTCAATCACTTTATCAGAGTTTTTGTAAATATCCTCACACGTAAAAGGAAAAGTTGGATATTTTGCCAAAATAAGAGTACCAAAACTAATCGTCATAAAGACCGTAAATATATATCCACCAATATGAACAATTTCCCAAGTTGAAAGACGGGTTCTGTTTTGCAGTGCTTCCAAAATATATCGCAAAAGAAAGAATATTCCCGTGTGATACAAGTAAATAGAAACAATAAAATAGAAATTATCGATCCCAAAAAAAATAGATAACAACGTGGCTGCTATCAAGAGAATCATAAAGAAGTGTCTCAAGCGAGCTTCATGTTTCAACTCCACCATACTAAAATGGAGTGACGCATAAAAAAGAGCAACCGAAAAAAGAGCTCCAACAAAACTTGTTTCATAAAAAAGAGCATAAATGCTACATAAGTAGGTAGCAATCGTTAATAAATGGATGAATATTTTTCTCACAAAAAATAGATTCATGTATTACCAAGCAAAATAAACCTAGTGTTTTCTTTTGGTTATAATATTTTTTTCTTGTTCCTCCATATCAAAACTAATTTGACTTGGTTTGAGCGATTCAGATCTTGCAGGAGATCACGAAATAGCCTCCCCAATCGTGTCTGATTCATTCTGTGCTTTTGTTTGCAAAGTCGTTGTCGAGTTTGTTTCATTGCCAGCAAAAAATAATTTTAATTCACTCATTCATTCTGCCCAAAAAGAAGAAAGTCCTTGAGTAGTTTTTTTCTCCGTTGGCTCCGTACTCATAATAGCTGCAATATCACTTTGTGATTCTGCAGTCTGCTCATTGATAGCAAGTTTTTCTGTCACAGCAGATGGGTTGGTTGCAACGTGATTCATTACCGTATACGTAAAATAAAAATTAATGCCTAGGAATAACAAATCTTTCAGAAGAGAAGATATACACCAAAACGTTTCCCTCCATAGCAAATTTGTTTTGCAATGTAGTAAGTCATTGTTTGATATCAACAATACCTGAAGTATTTGGCAAAAGAACCGCACTTTTTGTTGTGTCAATCGTACTAACAAAAAGACCGTATTCTTGTAGTGAAGTAGCCAATAATGTTTGAGTGTCCGTTTCCTGTTTGACCGAAGTAACAACGTCGACTACTAGAGACTCTAATTGAGGGACATATTGTTCTACAATCCCATGAAACAATGTTTCCATTGTTTCTTCCAGGGATTTATTTGACTGGATTACTCCATTTGATACAATAAGTTTTCACGATGAATCAAAGAGCGAAAAGAATACCCCTCTGGGTTCAGTAGCACTATAAGATGCAAGAACAATTTTTTTAATTTTTTCGAGCATTGCCTTCATAAAAAAGATAAAACTATCCTCCAAATTCTTGTACAATTTGGTAAACAATTAGAAGGAAAAGGAAGATGATGATACTTCACAAAAATATTGCAGTCAAAACATTTTTGAGTTTATCAAAGCTGTCTGTTTTTCCTTGTCATATGATCAGCATAAATCACGCATAAATCACAAAGAAAGTAAACGCTGCTCCCAAGAGATACCCCATCACTCTCGCCGTAGCAATAATAGCGTCAGTCGCTCTATTTTGAAAGTCTTGTTCTTGAGCAATAAAGTACAAGAAATCGATTACTTTGATAAACACCAAGGCCATCAAAACATTGAACACGCCTTGTCTTGCAGACTTCCATTTGTCCTCTTCATCCAAAGCACTCATCATTCTATAACCATACCAAATAGTCATAATAATTGCAGCAAAAAACGCAGCAGCCCTGAAAAAAGCAAAAATTTGAAAGATCACATTATTCTGTGCATTCTCTAACAATCACGCACTCTGAATATTTCCATCAAGATTGAGGGCAACACCAAGCAACCACGTCGCTCCAAAAAATATGACGGCACCCAAAATAATATACAAAATTGATTTCATCGAGTCTCTCGCTTTGTTGAAATCTCATGCATTCACAATTGCATACGCTCCCGCGACCACAATCATCACAACAAAAATAGCAAAGATAATTGGTCTCAAGAGATCATAAATTTTTCCTCCCTGTCAAGAAGCATCGGGATAGAACAACACTCTGATATTTTCAATAAGCGTTTTGTTTCTATCAACTCCCCAATCAAAAACGGTTTCTATCCTCCCTTGTGAATCAGGTTGTCCTTCAAACAAATGATCAGTAAAATCATCATTAAAATTTGGCTGTCCTTGCACAAGCCCAAATCAAAACAATAAAACTCCCGCTGTCATGAAAATATTCTTTAGAAATTTTTTAATCATTTTATACAAAAATTTATGTAAATAGATTACTGAACAAGACTATTGGCAACAATCACAATGAGTCTAATCACAAAATAGAATCACGTCAACAATAGCACTCACAACACAAGAGTCAAAAGTCTTTTTTGTACTGCTGACCACTCTCCCATAGAATGAACGGATCACGTCACCATCAAAAACCCATTATAAATGATGAAAATAACAGCCAAAGACAATCCAATATAAATAATCCATTGCAAATAAGGGGCAATCCTCACCCTCAAAGAATCAAGTGTATTAGAAATCGTATATTGGCTAGCATAACCTCATTCTTCACGAGAAACCCTATTGAGTTCCGTATCCTGAATACCAGTTTCTTTGCTTACATCACCAGCAACATTATTCAAAATTTGCTCCGGTTCACTTCCAAAGCTTTGCCAATCTCCCAGCTTCGCAGCTTGTGCAAAGGCAACACTCATTACTACAAGCGTCAGCATCATTCCCATTATTTTTTTCATACGTCAGTACGATAGAATAAAAAAATATTTATCAAGACCACTATGAACGTCTACATAGCTTTCATGTTAAAGCTCTTCCCGCCAAGCTGCTCATTCATGTTCTTTTTGAATTACTTTTGCTGCTTGTTTTGACGATTTTATCGCAATATTCATACGGATTTTTCTGCGAACCTTTTGCATAATGTGCAATCCTAGCAACAAACAAAGCAGTATCCATCCGCTATATCAAAACACACGACCAAAAATAGAAGAATCTTTTTGTGGCATAGGCGCGCTTTCATGAGCTTGTTCTTCTCATTCTGAAGAAAAAGACACAATATTTTGAACCTGAGAAGGAGTAGTACAAGCTAGCTTTTCTCTCATGAGAGCAATTTGTTCTTTGTGAATAGCTAGCACCTTATTTTCAAGTTGATACAAAATATCACATTCTTGATTGGTCAACGAAGATGAAGGAGATAATGAATGCATATCGATCATTCTTTGCTCTACTGCTTTTTGAGCAATTGCCTGCAATCTTCCTTCTACATTATGACCCAGAGGAGAAACAGCATGACGCTGATCATATAGCATTTCGTTCGTTTGTTTGTGGACAACGTGAATAGCAATTTCTTCTCATTTTTGCAAAGGAACAATAGGTGAAACAAACAATACTCAGTTTTCATTACTCACCATGACATCATTAATTTCATAAGGGATATCATCAATACGAACAATGATTTCTTGAGGATTGATCACTTCTGGTAACACCACCTGAACATGCTCCGGTGTTACTTGACCAATATGAATTGTTTGTGTAGAGGGAGCAATACAATTAACTTCTTCAAAATCCAAATAAATAGGATCTTCTGTCACAAACACTTTTGCTTCATCAATGAGTTGAAAATAGCTTTCCTTTTTGAGTGAAACAAAGGTTGTGTCTTGATCGCCATCGATAGAAAAATCAAGAAGCAATCAATCATTACCTATCGTAAAAAATTCATTTTCAGCTACGATCGTAAAATAAGTCGCTGCATCATGCTGCTCAACATATATTTTTGTTGCTCCTATATAGTTCTCTTCTAGCATAAGTGTCACGTCCTCTGGACGATGTATTTTAAGACGAACTTTTCTGAGTTGTTCAGTTGTTGGATTCATCGAAAGGCGACCAATCAACGAACAATTGTTAGTAGGTTGATTATTTTGTTGGAGCGTCAGTGATTCTGCAACGCTTTTTTCTGGATATTCGTAGGTCGTTTCAACGGTTGTTTCCGTTTCACTAAGTTGGTCACTAGTCTCCTCTTGGGCGAATCCAACATCCACCCAAAGAACACAGCACGACACGAATGTAAACATATATATCCATAGCAATCTCATGAGATTATTTCATACTCTAAATAATAATACAAGAAGTATACGAATTATGTACAAACTTGCCAGATAGTCATAAGTAAAAGCTAATTTTATCATGGCTTTTTTCCTAAAAATGGTGTAATAATAGTATAACACATAACGCTTCTCCAATTTGTCCAGTACAAACAGTCAACAGCAACAAAAAAATTGCATACGCACTCGCCACAATTATACTCAAGACAACAATATTTTTTTATCCATGACGAGCATCATGAAATTGAAAGTATACAATAGTGAAGTATTCGAGAGATGACCAGCTTGGTATGTATTTTTTTCAATTTTTTTCACATTTTTTATCGTACTGCTACTACTCAGTGCAAACTATGTTGGTGTGATTACATTATGTTTTTTTCTAGGTGGATATATGGCTTTTTCTATTACGATACTAGAACCAATCACTATGGAAACCAACGAGCAATTTTTCCGTATAGGAAAAAAAACCTATGCTCGATCAACTATACAAGGCTTTGTACTCGAAATTCACAAACATACCGAAAAAATAAAAAACATCGTCATTCTCATAGAATGAGTACATTATATATACACCATCAACGATGATGCAGTCAACACCAAGCAATTTTTGCTCAATCTTAACAACCAACTTCCATTGCTCAATTCTTATCCGCAATCAGGATTGCAATTATTTCTTAGAAAACTAAAATTGTAATCAATTATTTTGCTATCAAACCTTATGAAATATAGTACTATTGGATATAAATCAACTATCGACAAAATCATTTTTCTCACCACCGGAATACTAACACTCATTGCGCTCAATATGATACTTTTTTGACAAATGGAGATACTATTCTTTGTCGTGGCTATTTTTTGATGAATACTTACCTACAACAACATCAGATTATATCGTAATACTCGCTATACTTTTGACAACGACAAACTAATCATCACCAACAAAAAAAAGAAATCATACACAATCCCCTACAGCGATATCACAAAAATAACACCATGAAAGCTAGCACGATTTCCTCGTCGATCATGATCAAACAGTGTCTCGTATCATACGTCCCGTGATCGTTTACTTGCTGTCCACACCAAAGATGGCGTTACCATATACATATCTCCCAGAACACTCAAACAACGAGTCAAAAAAAAGTTTTGATTAACACAAAAAAGCCACCAATAACCTGGGGACTTTTTCATTATTACTCTATTGTTATGTTATATGAGTATAGGAAATTTCTATATTCTTTCCTCTTTGCATCAGTCGTAAAAGGCTTTTTTGTTGATGAAGCATGTGTAGTCATCATGTAGCATGTATAGCAACCGAATATGATGATGTTTGTTGTTGTGCTGCAAACCAATCGATAAACATAGTCTGTAAAATATCACTCGTATGGAACTTATGTTTTTTTCTAGAAAAATACTGAGCAATAGTTCTTTGATAAGAAAAGTAACTGTATTGCAATGGAACAAAGGTGTCTATATTTGCGTCTTTAAAATACGACAAATCTGTTTTTATTATTTTGTTGACCATATATTGACGAGGAGAAAGACGTCTCAAAAGATAGTTCCACAAAGGCATTTCTCTTGTCCACCATGACCAAGGTTGTTGAAAATGTTTGGTATTTTTTTGCTTGTCGGTGAGAGTTAATCACGAAGCAAACGTTGCACAAATCTCCTGTGCTTGCTCAATACTCGAAAAATCTCCAGCTAATCAGATTTTTCCTACCAATGAATGACTAAGACAAAACGTGAAATAACGAGAAAATAACGGGATTAGCAGTCCTTCATATTTTTTTTGTGCAAGAAGTGAAAGCTCATAGACAGGAGAAACAATAATCGCATCACATCACTGCGCTGTAAGATAAGAAATTCCTTTTTCGACCAGTGATTGTGCCGCAGAAAATCATTTGTCATCATATGGCCAATGTTGTCCATCATAATAGATCACAAACGAGGCATCAATTTTTGATAAAAAAGAAAACAAATAAAGGTTTTCATTCCCTGATGTTACAATTCCAATACGCATTGAATAATGAGAGTTAATGCAAAGTTAAAATTATTTTTTTTAGTTGCAGCCAAAAAACACTACTAGGTAATTTTCCACTTTTTATATGGAAATCCAAATCAAGAAGTTGTTGGAGGGCAAAAGACATTTGTTGCTCTTTTTGTAGTAAAATTTCATAATGTTTACTATGCTTCATGATGACAAATGGATGAACGCCAATCTCTTTTGGGATAGCTTTGGAAGAGACTTTTCTTTTGAGACAATCGATATACAATACAAGGATTCTGACTCCCCACATCATCGTACCAATCACCTGATTCCAGTTTGTCCCGCCTTCACGCATACGATCGATCAATCAAAGAGAAGCCTTCTTATCTTTGTAGATCACATCCAACAATGCAAACGTATCTGACTCTACATCACCATAGACAATCTCAGCAATCAAAGAGGTATCTGGTTGTGCGATAGT
Source organism: bacterium (assembly GCA_020627925.1). GTDB lineage: Bacteria > Patescibacteriota > Gracilibacteria > Absconditabacterales > Absconditicoccaceae > JAHDFY01. The sequence continues at coordinate 11,934 of JAHDFY010000008.1, read as the reverse complement.
GTGTACTCAACAATAAGTACGCAGTTTATCTAATTCTTTGATTAATCTTTGTGTGTCCGTACCAACACGCTCTATCAAAAAGCGCGCGGTTTCCTCTGATAGCAATGATTCCGCTTCCTGTAGTACAAACTTGAGCAACGTCTTGCCTTTCATTTTTTTGAATTCTTGATGCTTCGAGACATGCGCAGTCAAAAATTTATATAATTTTTTTCTTTTGTCCGGTGTGTAAGACACAAAAATCACAATATTGTCTGGGTTGATATTTTCTCGTTTTTTTTCCATCAATATAGCTAATTCACTGGTAATCCCTGCGGGAATTTTATGAGGAGCAAATGTGTCATCAGGAATTCCATACATGACAATAAGTTTTTTTTCAGAAAAAAGTCCACTACCAAACAAATCATTAGAAATATCAGCAAGAGAAAAATTAGAAGAAGCATATTCTTTGATATTATCATGACCATACTTGGCGGCAAACAAGGTTTTCCATCTTTTTATTTCATTAGATAATAGATAAGACTCCTCACCAGTAAAAAGAAATATTTTTGCAGACATCAAACAATAAGAAAAATAATTGATACAATAGCTTGCTTATAACGATTTTTGTTTCGTAATCTAGAACTAAATCATAAAATAATACTACCTTAATTGCTATCAACAAAAAAAGCACGTTATAGTTATGGTGTTGTTTTCTCAAAAACAAAGAACTATAAAAGACCTGAGCAAGAAGCTCAAAACAGGAAAAATTTTCGTCAACAAAAAAAAATACAAAAAATGAAACATTATTTTGTCTTGGTATCAGTCGTCTGTGTATTATTTTCTTCATGTCAAAAAAACACAGACACTGCCCCCACACCACCAACAACAACACTCCCCAACAATCATAGCATCTTTTCGCTGCCTGGTATTCGCGTCGAACACGATGCTGTATACGGTACTTATTTGTGTATAGACAGTATGGAGTCACTTCACTATTTGGAAGTATTTCTTCGAAATAAAGGTGAAATCAATCGAATCACATGGGAAAGCACAATTGGCTTTTATTCGCGGGAATCAAAGATTCGTCAACGAATGAATTTGCTCGCTGATAGCCTCAAACGTCTAGAAGTCGATTTGGAAGCTAATGATGAATTATATTATGAATTATGGAGCGAATATCGCACATTACAATATCACAAAACAATGACCGATGAGTTTGACAAATTAGTCAACGACAAAGGCTATGTGATGTTTTGTCACCGCATGTGGCTAATCAAAGATAGTATCAGTTATTTACTTGATCCAACGGGTCAGCATCACCCATACAAAACATTACGACATCGTCATATTGATCCTTGCTATCAAAGCAATCTACAAGAAAATCAGTATTACAGATATCAAGATACGAGCAGCAATCATCATTTGGCATGTATTGATCGTCGTATGAATACTCAACTTTTTAATTATCAAAACTGTTGGGGCTATAGTTATCTCAAAGCTCGTATACAAGATGACTACATGATTTGTGACAAAGGGCGATGGTTACCATTATCACATAGTACATTACAAATACATACGAACATAAACTACGAAGCCAATGGAACGCCAATGCATCCAGATAAAATTACTACAAAAAAAGAAGGGGCATCGACGTTTTCATGGCTATTGGACAGTCAACCAGGAAGGTTTTGCATCAATGATGCATATCTGGAATTTTCAGCATACAACAAAAACCTGACACCAGCAAAACTAGAATATACATTACTCTTATAAAAAATTTATCACTCGGTTGTTGCATACAGCAACCGAGATGTTTTGCGATAGTAACAAACACAACGCTTCCTCTTCTATTTCATAATATTTTCCCTAAAAAAGACACTAGTACAACACACAAGATTCTATCAGTAGCACTTTTACCTATTTTGACAAGCATGATCGCTTTTATCGATATGTTCTTTCGCAAGCTATCAATTTTTTTGATAAAAGTATATCAAAAAACGCTCTCTCCAGACAAATGAATACTATCATGGTGGCTCAAAGGTCGTGTTTGTATGCACGAGCCTCACTGCAGTCAATATGCAATACTTTGTCTCAAAAGATACAATATTTTTACTTCTCGACGAAAAATAATGGAAAGAATTAGCAAATGCACATGAGGGTTTGGTAAAACATATGACCCAGCTCATTATCGTGTCGTGTTTATGTCTGGAGCACCTATTGGTGTGCCATTTTTGGAATCACTCAACAAAGACCCAAGGTATGATGTAGTAGGAGTTGTTACTATGCCAGATCAACCATCAGGAAGATGAATGAAGGTAAAACCAAACATTATCAAAAAAACAGCGCTCACCATGCTGGATGAGCATGACATCAAAACACCACGTTCACTTCGTCTTGAATCAAAAAAATATGGAAAAGAAGCACAAGAAACATATCAACGATTACAAGAACTACAACCAGATTTCATCGTAGTGATTGCTTATGGAAACCTTGTTCGTCAACACATCTTGGATATACCGACATTTGCTCCAATCAATGTACATGGATCAATCTTGCCCGAATATCGTGGAGCATCACCACTTCAGTCAGTATTTTTGGACAAACGTAAAGAAACATGACTCACCATTATGAAAATGGACGCGACACTCGACACTGGAGACATGATCGACTTTCATACCATTCCTCTTCCTTTTGAACGAACAGTCCGTCACCTGATTGACGAAATTATGAAATCATGACCAACATTTCTTAACAATACATTGGAAGCGTATGCTCATAATAGGCTTGTAGACAAACCACAAGACGACAGTAAAGCAACGCTCTGTAGCAAAATTACAAAAGAAGATGGTGCAATAGATCCTTTGACCGACTCTCTTGAAGATATTTATGCAAAATACAGAGCATATGCATTACGACCTAAAACGCATTTTGTTGCACTCCAATGACGAAAAAATGAAAACAAAAATATGATTATAGACACACTCACTATTGATGAAACATTATTCCAAGAGCACAAAACCAAAGGACTTCTACTCGACAAAAAAGGAACAGTGAATCCTTGTATACAAACCCTAAAAGTAAAACCAGAAGGAAAATCAGCAACGTCACGAGCATCATTCTGCAATGGTTATATAGCATAAAAAAACAGTCTTATTTAATTAATTACTTATATAAGTAATGATGTTTGTCTTACTCTTTTTTGTGGTATGAACAATACTCTGATCTCTTTGATCAGTGCTTTTGTATAGGCTAGATAAAGGTTGTTGACGAAACACAATCGCAAGCATCCTCTTTGGTCGCTCTCTTGATCAAAAAACACAACAACCATTGTGATGGACAGAATTGATCCCAATTTACTCTCGAATAACCCAAAAAGGAAAGTCAAAAAAAACAGGAAAATCAATCTCTTCATTATATCTTGTGCTAGAAATTACGTGCGGAATAGTCGTTGCAACAACTTATGCTCTTTTGGCTCATTATGGACTCATTGACCTCATCACAGGACAGGGTCGAGAAATACTCGTTTTTTGGATAATCACCAATTGGTTGCTAACATTGCTGCTTTTACGAGACGTCTACACGATGCACTTACACATGCCCATCCGAACGTTAACAGCAGTCTGGATTTCTGGCTATTATAGTATGGGCACCACTCTAGCCATGCAAGAAGCCATCATAAGCCTTATTATCCTTGTCTGTTTGTTTCTTATCATTTATTTTTTTGCGTGAATATACGCACGTCATCGCTATCAAAAAGAAGAAGGATTGGGAGAAGGAGATATTTGGCTAGCCGCAATAATAGGAGCATTATTTCCATTTATTTTTTCTTATAATAAAATAGAGCTGACTGCTTTCTCATTGGCCTACATAGTCACGTTATTCATGACAATGAGCGCTATCACAGGTCTTTTTCGATATGCCATCAGTAAGACAAATAGCACGTCTCACACAAGCCAAGAAGCGATCATTCCATTCTTTCCTTCGATGATTATAGCATACTGGGCGTTGCTCCTCTCCGTACAATATATACGATAACAAATCTCATTATAATCACAAAAAACCATTGACTTTCAACCAAAAAAAACATATTATCCTCACATTCAATACACAAATAAAACAAAAAAAATGACAAAGACAATTATGACGTATATCTTGCTTTTATTAGCAGTCTATGCTCAAGCGCAAAACACCAACACCAATACGACAGAAGAAAGCAGCATCAGTGTTGGCGTTGAAGAAGCAATAGAAAAATCAGACAAGTTCATTGCTAAGGTGTTGATTAGATCCAATAAAGAGCGTAACCAGAGAATAGACACTAAACTACTCTCTTTAGACAGCTCATTTCATGCGTTACGCAACAGTCTATGCAAACGGCTAGATGAAATACGTGACACACTCAAAAAAATACCAGAAAATGATGCATTACAGAATAGTTTTTTGCTGATCGAGTATCAGGTACTAGCTACAGACTTTGGTACTTCACAAAAAATATACTATCAATACTTGCCAAAGCCTGGTATTAGTGATTCTGAAGGCGTTGTAATATTTGAGCAAGAAAATATCGCAAAGAATACTGCAGAAAAAGCAAAAAAGCTTACCTTAGAAATTGCTATACTCAAGGCCTTAGAGTTTGACATTGAGAACATAGAAAATGAACTACTGAACAATATAATCATTGTAAAGAAAAGACTCACTACAATGCATGTTCTGATCCAAGAGAACAACGAAAAAATAGAAAAAATAACGAAAAAACTAGCGAGAAAAATACAGCAAATAAAAAAAACAGCTACAAAGAAATTAGAAAAAAATTCTGTCTACCTAAAAGACATAGACAGTCTTTTAAATGAGATACAGATAAAGCTTCCTACTACAATCAATGTCAGCCACAACAAGGATAAAACATGGCAAGAACAATTAGATGAAATGAAGCTAAGCTTGAAAAAAAGCGGTGAGAAATTAGAAAAAGTAAAAAAAATAAAAACTTCAGCCTACATACTAGGTAAAACAATCAACAACAACGCAAAAAAATAACATATATTCATATAAAAAAATTGCTTCTGGATAATACCGGAAGCAATTTTATTTTGAAAAAGAATAGAATAAGTGAATAACTAATTATTTATTAGTCCTTCTAACAAAATAAACTTCATATTCCGTTCATTCATGATCATAATTTTCAATAGTTTTAATTTTTTACTTAAAAGTTTGTATCTATAACTTGCTAGCAAACTACTATTATAGTTTACATAATCACGATATAGGTATGACGCATTATCTCCCAAATAGTTGTAAGGATTATATTGTACATCACTAACTTTTATATTTTTTTATTGCAAACACTTTCAATCAAAAAAGTAAAAATCATTCTTTCCTGTTTTTGAACCTCCAACAAAAAAAATTTCTTAAAAAATAGAGAACTATTGAATTTTTGCCGCCTATATGCAAGCTCCTCATCTAATGAGGCTAATTTTTTTAGCTCATCTGGCGTGAGCTTTAAGGTTTGATAAAGAGGCAAGGTTTTCAATATGGGCAAGTCACTTGGCCCTTTAAAGCTTAAGTTTACAGTTACATCTCTTGGTTCCATTTGGTCTATTCTATTTTGTGAATAGCCAAAGTTACAATTAAAGCAAAGTGCAAAAGAGACTAATAAACATATTCCTATTTTCATAATTCGTATGGTTTGATTATACTATTTATTTAACCTCAAAACCATACAATCACAACAAAAAAAAGCCAACATAATACTATTATGTAATTTTACATAAAAACACCTCATGATGAGGTGTTTTTGTATAAGAGAACGAAAAGTTAGTACAAGTTGACTACTTTGATGCTATAATATCATTAACAGTAAAGGTTATTCCTTTTACACGAGAAATTTCTTTTCCATTTGCATCAAGGTACACCAAAGTATGATAAGAATCAATATTAAATTCTTTCATAACATCTTTTTGAGTCGAATAGTCTACTTTGAGAACTGTCATGTTTTCTGGTAGCAAAGACAAATCTTTTTTAATATTTCCGTCCAACAAGTTACATGAACCACACCCTTTGTTGTGAACAAACAAAACAACATCCTTTTGTGCTCAAAGCGCTTCATTGAGAGCTGCTTTTGAATAAACAACGTATTCACCTTTTTGCTCCATCATATCATCCGACGTAGTTGGTGTTTCTGTAGAAATTGTTTCCATTTTTTTGGTTGTCGCTACTTCTTGTGTAGTTGTAGCAGATGTGTCTTGTACAGCATCTTGCGTGGTTTGCGCCTCTTCCACAACAGGCCAATCATTCAACACGTCATCAATAGTAAACGTAGTTCCTTTTACACGAGAAGTTTCTTTCCCATCTGCATCAAGGTAAATCAATGTATGATATGTATCCACATCAAATTTTTTCATGACGTCTTTTTGTGTTGCATAATCAATTTTGAGAATCATCGCTTCATCAGGCAACAACGAAGCATCTTTTTTGATATTTCCATCAAGCAAATTACACGATCCACATCATGTATTATGTACAAAAAGTACAACATTTTTTCCATCATTGAGAGCTGTTTGCAATGCTTGATCGCTATAATTAGCATAGTTATCAAAATCCATAACAGCAGTTTCCATTATTGTTTCAACTTGTTGTGTTGTGGCTGTTTGTTCTGCGTTTGGTGTATTATTTTCTTCTAGTGAGGAATTACATCCTGCCAACGCAACTGTTGTAGTCAGTAAGAGTAATGATAATGTTTTTTTCATAAGAATTAATCAGTAATAAATGAAACTATTTAGTTGATTGTAATAAGTTATATTCAAATTGAGTGACATCCAGTCAAATTCCATGTTCTGTAAGCCAATTTCCAATTGATTTTTCTCGTCACGTTACAATAAGTACTCAAGTAACAACAACAATAATTGCCATTATTTTTCTAGCAATACCAGAAGGGTTACTTACCCATTTGAGGCGCATCATAATAGATCTACCTCCATATATAATAAGCAACAAGACAAAGGAGAGTCACAAAACAAATGAAATAATATTAATTACTCCTCGCCAATACGTTCAAGGCAAAATAGTAGCTAATAAAATACCATAAGTAGGTGAACATGATTGCAATATAGGTCACAAAAGCAAACCTAACAAAACATCTCACCATATATTTTTTTTAGTTTTTGCTGCCATTTGACCAGCTTTTTGATCTATTTTTAACACGTGTGTTATTCGTTGTCGAGGTTTTGGAAATACCATAAGTATTCCAAAAATAATTAGAATAATTCCTGCAATATAGGTAATATCAGCTTGTGATATTCCTAGATTTTTACTCAACCAATTAACCAATAAGCTGAATACAAAAACAGAAAAAGCAAAAGATGAGATCACAACTAGTGCCCTATGTTTGTGTTTTCATTTGGCAGGAACTCCTGTTCCTATCAAGATAGGTAACAGAGGTAAAGTACAAGGAGCAAGTACCGTAAACACTCATCCCAAAAAAGAGACTAATAATAATCCAAGTCACATATAATAATGCCAAGAATGTAAAAGAAGAAGATTTCCTCTTTTTTTATACTACTAAGACAATAGATTGTTTTTGCAAAACCCAAGGAGATATAAGCCTTTCATCAGGCGGTGGGTAAATTACGTAGAGCAATGCAATTTGCTCATAGTCAAACAAATAAGAAGATCTGTTCTGTGCAAACACCAGAGGAAGATAATCCACGGCAGCAAAGAATGCTCATCACGGAACAAGCGCTGTTGTGGTGTTTTTTTTCCAACAACTATACTTACTATCAAATTGATCATAGGTCAGTGCTTGTATTGATTCATTGTTCACTAATTCTCCAACCATAGAAAAAATATAGCCAGACTTCACAAAAAACTGACTTCCCAAGACATATGCAACCAACAACAAACTTGCTATGATTCTTTTCATATATTCTTGCGATAGAGTGAAACAAAATATATTCTTATAGTAGAGGGTTTTCTCATACATACAAGCGATCAATTCATTCTCATAATGCAATAATTATACATATCAGAAAGCAATATAAAATACTTTATAACAAAAAAAGATTGACCACATTATAGTCAATCTTTTTATTAATAAATAAAGAGCAACAAATGTTACATCTTTATTATAATTTGAGGAATTTGCTCTTCTTTTATGCCTTTTGAATCAAGGTATTCTTTCCAGTAGTGGTCAAATCCTAAGGATTTACCTGAAGATGAAAGACAATCAACCTTCATAATAAGAGTTTTACCATCACTAACAGTGAATTTAACTTGGTTGCTATCTTTTGCGTTATACACAATATTATTTCCGTTTTTTTGCATATAAGATACAACTAAGGAGTCCCTATCAAAACTCAAAACTTTGACTTGCATAACAGTCTTAGGACCTTTAGGAACTTCAGTTTTTCTGTTTTGCACGTTGGGGACTTCAGGTTCTAGTAGTGGTGATGTTCTGTGAACAATCTGTCCGTAAGATCCAAAAGAACAAAAAAGACAAAACAAAAAGGGAATAATTATAATTTTTTTCACGATTTTATTATTTTGTTAACGAATAGCCCACACAATACTCAAAACAAACCCACTTTCAACTCAAAATCAATACAAATTAAAATAAAATAAGAGACCTCCACAAAGGATGTCTCTATATAGCTATTCTTGAGGATATGTTCTTCTTACTAAAGTAGGTTTTTCTCTTGCATGAGATACTTTTTCTAGTTCTTTCTGTCGCTTTTTGAGTTCTTTTTTGGTGATGTGACCATCAGAAAATGCTTGCTTCTTTTTTTGATACATTTTTTTGACGGCTTTGTAGGTTTTGTGTTGTCACAAATAAATAGCATAAAAATGGTCATAATCACTAGGATTAACGAACAATTTTCTAGGCCTAGCGTCATGGGCTTCCTTTTTTAGTCCTTTGAGTAAACCAACTTCCTGATAACCATCAGGATATCTGCTTTCTGCCCATACCAATTTTCATTGCTGATTTTCAACAACAATAATCATATGCCCATTCCAAACCATATAATCCCCTACTTGCAAAGAATGAGCAATACCCGCAAGATTTTTATTGTAAATCGCAACCGAATCATTTTCCCAAAGCAGTTCAGACGTATTTCTTCATGAAGGGAGCAATGTCGCAAGCAATGCCGGGTTCTCTTGTATTTTTGATCATGAAAGCGTATCCACCAAGGCAGCATCCATCAAAGATGCCGAATACAATCCAGAACAATCAATTCCTCCTTTTGCTATGTTGGTCGAATCATGAGAAGAAAGCTGCTCCAACACAGGAAATCCTTTCTCCATTTCTGCATGATCCAAATTACCTCACCAAACATACGATGAACCATCATACTGTCTTACTTTCTTGCTAAACTGATCAGAAGAAACAGCATGCCACTGATACACGTCAACGCCATCCAACGATTCATGAAATATTCCAGCACGCAAGGGAATATACATAAATCCTCCCTGGCCAGTTTTTTTATGTGCATCCAAAGAAGGATAAGTCACCTTGGCAACAGCAGTATCCCCCGTTCCTATTATTTGATGAACAACAACAGGAACTCCTTTTTGTATAGAGCAATCTAATGCACTATTATAGGTTCATTCAGGAACACAGATACGATCAATCTTGGGTGTTGTGTAGGCAGGCATCGAATGGTCATGAGCAATGAGCCAACCAATTCCTTTAGCAACAGAATGTTCTGTATTTGATTGTGCTTGAAGCGTTGTAGATCCCACCTGCAGCACTGTCAACAAAGAAAGAGACAAGGTTTTAGATGAAGAAGTAGCTTTTGCCAAAAAAGAGGAACGTTCTTTGTATGTTTTCATGAGAAAACGAAAAAGATAAAAAAATCAAGAACACAATGTTCGTATACATAACAAATCATATATATTTTACGATTCATGTAAATACCTTTCTACAAAGATAATACAAAAAAACATCGCTTACATAAGCGATGTTTTTTGTTTTGTTGTACAGTCCTGGCAACATCAAACAAGTTCAAGACTTTTGTTTTTTGGAAACATACCCATCGTGTGCAGATGTAGCTTTTCATCAGCAAAGACTTTTTCTTCACATGTATGACAATCAGGGCAGACAAGAAAATAATGTTGATGCCTATCCGTATGACCACATCAGTCTATACGAACATAGCCATTCAGGCTATGTATTTTTTGTAATAAATGCAAAGAAGTTAGCAGATCAAAAAATCTGTAGAGAGTCACTTTGTCAAATTGTGCTTCAGGATAGGTGGCCACAAAATCATAAGGAGAAAAAACACCATGATGACATTGAATATATGCAAGTGCTTTTTTACGTTTTGTAGTCAATTTAAATCAATTATTTTTCAAGGTCGTCAGTGATCTTTCTAAGTAAGACATTATTATTGAAAAAGTGAAATAGTATTGCATTTACCATAATAAATCGTATATCAATTGCAATCGCTTTAAATGAAACAATGTTGCAATTATGAAAAAGACGATACCCGTTACCGTACTCTCAGGTTACTTATGAGCAGGAAAAACCACTCTACTCAAAAACATTCTGACACAAAATCATCAAAAAAAAGTTGCTGTTATCGTCAACGATATGGCAGAAATTAATATCGATAATCGTCTCATAAAAAACCAAATTGACATTACACAAACAAACGAAAAATTAGTTGAAATGTCGAATGGATGCATCTGTTGTACGCTACGTGAAGATCTACTCAAAGAAGTAAAAAAATTATGTACTTCTGGGAACTATGATGAAATTATTATAGAAAGCACCTGAGTGGGTGAGCCTATTCCTGTAGCACAAACTTTTTCGTATGTTGATGAAGAAACAGGAATTGATCTGTCAGAATATGCACACATAGACACGATGGTAAGTGTTGTTGATGCAAGCACTCTACTTGACTATTTTTATGGAAAAGAGACGTTACACGATCATCAGCTAGCTCTTTGAGAAGAAGACGAAAGAACAGTCACCAACCTACTCGTTGATCAAATTGAGTTTTGTGATGTCTGCATTATCAACAAGCGAAGTAGTATTGACAAAGCGGATCAACAAAAAGTGCTAGGAATTGTTCGTGGATTACAAACGCAAGCAAAAATAATCACGACAGACTATAGTGACGTTGCTATTGATCAAATCGTTGATACCGGTCTTTTCGATTTTGAAAAAGCTTCTCGCAGTGCTTCATGGATCAAAGAGTTAGAACATGAACATATCCCCGAAACAGAAGAATATGGGATCAGCTCTTTTACCTAGACAGCTCCAAGGCCATTTCATCCCAAAAGACTTCGAAAATTCTTCAAAAACCAACAAGATGGTATGATCAGAGGAAAATGATTCACTTGGTTAGCAAGTAGGCCTGATGCAGCGTTGGGTCGATCATTTGCATGAGCAACTGATACTTTTTGATTTGGAGGAAGATGGCTCACATCATTTCTTCCCCAAGAAATAGCCGCAATGCACAACCCGCAAACAGCACGCACATATAACTATTACAAACAATTACCCTATGATGATAGATTAAATGAATTAGTATTCATTGGTATCGATATGAACAAAGAAAAAGTCATCAAAAAACTAGATAGCTGTTTCGTTACCGATGAAGAACGAGAGCAATCATTCCTCTCATTCGAAGACCCATTTGAAAAATTAATGAAAGTATCGTAAACAAACAACCATTTTTATTGTATGAAACATATCATGAAAATAGCAGTCGTAGGAAAAGGCGGAAGTGGGAAAAGTAGCGTTAGTTGGCTATTAACAGAGCATATTTTACAAAACAGCAATAAAAAAGTATTAGCTATTGATGCTGACTACAATATGGATTTTTCTTATCTTTTAGCACCCGAAAAAACAGACATTAAAAAAGTAGGGTCTAGAGTAGTTGAATAGCTATATATAATCAATATATATAGTTCATGACTACTAAAAACCCCTATAGAAAAAATAGCCACTTGAGTTTGTGG
>JAHDFY010000005.1 GCA_020627925.1 bacterium | reverse complement strand
TAGTCATGAACTATGTATATTGATTATAGATAGCTATTCAACTACCCTAGACCCTAATGAAATACTCATTAAATTTAAATTTTAGTTTCTTTTTGACCCACTCTTATTTTTATAAACCTGATCCTTTTGATTCTTTTTTGAGCCTCCTGTTTTTTCTGAGTCTTTTGAATTTTTTGATTTCACAAGTACAATTGTTTTTAGTTAATTAATAATTTAATAAAAAATGTGTTATTATTTTGAGTACAAAAGTCAAGTGAAATTTACCCGGCAACATATCCTCCATCAATACTCACTAGAGAACCTGTCATAAAACCAGCTTTATCGCTCAGCATAAAAGTAACAAGTTCTGCCACTTCTTCAGATTTTCCTAGTCTTTGGATGGGTTGTGCTTTTTCCAAAAATGCATATCATTGGTCAAAATCTCCGTCAAAGTTTTTGTCTGCAAATCCTTTCATTGCTCCTCTAGCCAATGGGGTATCAATCGTTCATGGGCATACGGCATTGATACGAATGTTGTATTGTGCATAATCGATTGCCGCTGATTTAGTCAATTGACCTACTGCTCCTTTAGCAGCACCATACGCAGCTGATTCTCCTTTTCCGATCAAGCATTGATCAGATCACATGATCACAATAGATCCTCCTTGTTTTTTCATATGTGGAAGACAATATTTTAATGTCAAAAATACCCCTTCTACATCAACAGCAAACATATTTCTTCGTTGCTCAAGTGTTGTATCTTCAATAGTTCCTACCATATGTCTTCATGCATTTGCAAAAACACCATCAATAGTTCCACATTGTTGTATTATCGTTTTCACGACATTTTCTAATCACGCAACATTAGTGACATCATTTTTTATGAAAAAAAGGTTTTCATTATTTCCGCATTCTTGCAGCAATTTTTGTCCATTTTGATCATTTCTTCCAGTAAAGAAAACAATTGCTCACTCCCTCAAACAAGTGTGCACTGTTGCCTTTCCTATTCCTGATGTTCCTCCTGTAATGAGAACAACTTTCTTTGATAAAAGCATTGTAACAAAAACATTGCAATATAAATATCTACTACAAGTGTATCTATCACATAGTATATTCCTAATTGTCTGTTTGTTTTTCTACAAAAAACTTGACATATTTTAATTTCAAATAAAACAATTGATTTTTTACTCATTTCCACTACAATAACATCAAAACAATTACACTTTGTCACCTTACTATATACGCTATGACAAAATTTATGCACAATACTTTTCTTTCTGTTATGGCTGCTGGGACTCTGACCGCAGGAGCTCAAGATTTTTCGTCGAGCACTCACATCACGACCATACCACAAAAAACCGAAACTCGCACTAAAATAACCAGCGATATAACCAAAGAATTGCAATTTTCTCTCATCAATAGAAGTAATCTAGAAAACAAGCTTAATGAAACGTGAACCGACTTTGCACATTCACTCAAGAGTAAAACGAGAATGGGTCTTACCACTACACCAGGATTACAACAAAAAATACACGCTGGTCTCATAACAACGCTTCAACCGGGGAAACCCGTCAATATTGCTGGTTATGTATGATTTGTGCAAAAAATCGAACATGGTAAATTAGAATGTAGAATCAAACTTCCCCTGCAAGACGATGATTGCTTGGAGCTTACCTTGCGTGCTAAACAAGATCTAGGAGCAAAAGTGTCTCTAGACTGGATGGGACGTCTGGATCCCGAAACAATCAAGAGTCGCTTAGATGTAACCGTTGATATCCACCAAGTTGAACAAGCAACCATACAATTACTTCTTAGACTACAACACGACCTGTGTATTGACCAAGGAAGCGTGAGTCATGTTGATTTTGCTCCATCATTGGGAACAAGGGTTCGTTTTTAGTCTTTATCATTGCTTTACCCACAAAAATCGCTATGGTGACATAGAGATTTTTTGTTTTGCGAAAAAAATTATGAGTGAACTTACCACCTACCACCTTATTCAAGATATTTATGAGAACAACTTGGATGATCTACTTATTCCCGAAAATGTTCAGGCACATATAGTTGATGTTGTCCATGGCCAAGAATGAAAGAAAAAAATTATCATTGAAGAAGGAGCTGAACTTACCTATCTTCTTGTGTGTGAAGATTCATCGCTGGACGTGAGTATCATCAATCATGGCGACAATAGTCAGGCAACTATTTTTTGTTTGTTTGTTGGAAGTCAAGATAGTGTCACCAAATCAACCATCACTGGAGCATTAAGAGCCTCTCACACAACAAGCGATATGTATCTTCTTTCATTGCTATGAAATCACAGCAATATACACGTAGATGGAAGTGTTGACATTGGACCAAGCATCATCAAAGCTTCTGGTCATCTGATGGAAGAAAATCTTATTTTAGGAGAAAAAATAAAAATCAAAACCCTTCCTATGCTTGATGTAAGATCTAATGATGTGAGCGCGTCACATGGATGCAAAATTGACAAAGTAGATGCGCACAAGCTATTTTACATGACAAGTAGATGAATCAAACAAACTGATGCCAACAAGCTTATTGTAGAATGATACGTCACCAATATTCTCGAACATTTCAAAAAAATTGATGAAGAAACAATAAAACAACTACAAACCATGATTGTCCAAAAAGTAGTTTAATTTATTAGACAATACACGATGACTATTGAAATTTCTGCTAGATGAGTGATTGTTCACAATGAACAACTCCTCATTGCCGACCAAGGAAAAATACATTGCCTTCCTGGAGGAAAAATTGATCCAGGAGAAGACACGCAAGAATGTGTTATCAGAGAACTATACGAAGAGTTGGGAATCAAAGCCCAAAACCCTCAACTCATTGCAATACAAGAGCTTATCAAAGGAGATATCATTCGTGTTGATTTTATGTATTTGATCGGAAATAGTGCTGATTTTGTATGATTTGATCTGAGTACGGCGAGTCATGCTTACGAAGTCAATGACATCAAGTGGATTGATATACACGAGCCTCATCATCGTGTTCTTCCAAAAAAAATTGTCGATATTGTCAAAAATAAGGACTTTTGAACAGTTCATCATCGAGTAGAAAGAATTTAGTTTTTTTGCTATATTATGTTACAATACCTCTCCACTTATTGTGATATCAATGAAATATTTCCTCAAAAAGATTATGAAGCAATAGGAACCATCATCGAATCACAGCAATACTCTCATGTTGTCACTATGCATACTTTTGGATTTGTTTTGTACTATTTTGATCAGCTAGTCAAAGGACAGATTACTCCCGAAGATTACATGACAATGGGTGACATTGGGCTTCCTGACGAAAATGGAATTACCAACATTGAAGCAAGCGCAACACTCAATCCTTACACCTACACTTACAATCATAAGCCGACACTTGCTAGCGTCAGTCAGCTTTTTTTGGCGATAACAGAAGGAAAAAAAGAGGAAAAAGACCAGTATCGCGATAGCCTTATTGTGGTCGAATTGGTGAGCTATCAAGATTTTCTTCGCAACCATGAAGAAAAAGCACTGACCGATGCTCTTACCGCTCTTGGTAGCCGCATCATTCCTTTGGGATAGTGTTTTTGCTACCAACTAAAAAAGCCCTGGATACATATTCCGAGGCTTTTTTTGATTATAGTGAAATAATTTTTTTTATTACTTTTTTTTTGAAAATAGTTTTTACAGTCAATCGAATAAGAACCGTGCTGATAACAAGAGCTGCATACAATATGTGTTGCGAAAACATTAACAACAGCATAGTAAAGAACAAAATTAATAGATTAACTCTTTTAAATCTCATTAGTTCAAAAAGATCTATTGCCAACCAAAGTTTTAGCTTTATATTTTGTGAACAAAGATACAAAGTTGCCCTTATCAGAGTTATTACTGTCGCTATTATGGTGACCACACAGTAACCATAGAACGAATAACGAATAACTACCGACCCAAACCCCAAATTACTGTACAATAAATCAATTGCCAAAAGTAATAAAAGCAGTCGTAAGAGAAGGGCGGAACAATCAATAACGAAATTAATGAGCAGATTTTTTCCTACATCATTTCTCCAAAAAGTTCTATATGCTTGTTCAATATTATTACTAAAGTGTCTGGTATTTTTTAGGTAGGAAAGAGTATTTTCAATCCTATTTGTATGATTTTCTATAAATTGCTCGTAAAAAAGGGTTAATTCTTCCATAATTATTTTTTTGCGTTTTATTTACATTTTTATTGTCTTGTGTTTTTGTGTATATGTTTTTTTATATGCGAATTCAAGTATAATCACTTGTGCAGTGTCAAAAAATTGCTATTATGTATTACTGTTTAGATTATATATGTTACTATGTTTGCAGCATTAACAGACACCTTACTAGAAAAAACATTACTACTTTTGGTGGCAACTATTCTTGTTACTTATGGTACTTACTTATATTCCCTTGCTCAAGGTTGGACACAAAAAATCCAAGGAAAATATGTGTGGGCATTGTTTTTGGTACCATTTGTACTTATTTTTGCAGTAAGCCTAGCTCCATGGCCCTACTCTCTTTTGGGTCTCTTAGCTTTTGGTGCAATTTTTGGAGTAGAACTTGCGTTGATTCTTCCATCATATAGCGAAGAAATCGTCAAAAATGCTCTTTCTCTTACAGCTCTTATCACCATCACTGTAGGATATTTTGGTTTCACTACGACCAACGACTTAAGCTTTTTGTGACCTATCTTGTTTGTGTTACTCATCGGGCTTATTGTCTGGAATGTGATAGTCCTACGAAGAAGAATCGAAGGTCATACAGGGAAACTAGTCAGAACAGTTCTTGGTTCGCTTCTTTTTACTGTCTATCTTATTTATGACTTCAACAGACTGGCCCAAGTAAGTAACTATGAAGGAGCAGCAGAAAATTGGCAATTAGCAACACAGTTTGCATTGACTATCTATATTGATGTTATCAACCTTCTATTGTACCTTCTCCAACTATTGGATAGATAGGCGCGCCCATCTGTCATTTATCATTTTCTCACGCCGCTATCATGACACGTAAAATAGGATGATTCCCGGAATACACACCAGGAGAACAACTCGTCTTCAATGAATTAAAAAAGATAATAAAAGACAGCTATGAACGTTTTGGTTATGTTCATATCGAAACACCTGCGGTTGAACGTAAGGAAATTCTTTTTAAATGAGGCGAAAGTGCATCTAATGAAATTTTTGGTTTGTATGGAATGGCAACAGGTCCTGAAGATATTAAACCATATGGTCTTAACTTTGATCTAACTATTCCTTTTGCAAGATATGTTTTGGATCATCAGGGATCACTTACTTTTCCTTTCAAAAGATATCAACAACAATTTTGTTTTAGAGGGGAAAGACCACAAAGAGGGAGATTTAGGCAGTTTATGCAATGTGATATCGATGCCATTTGGAGATATAGTGAAAATAACAGTTATCTGTACTACGATGCAGAAATGCTTTATACCCTCAGATCAACGGTCGAAATCATAAGGAAAAAATATTTTCCTGAACAAAATTGGATGTTACGCGTCAATAACAGAAAATTACTCTCTGGTTTTTTTCAGTCATTAACACAAGACAACAAGGATCAGACAAAAGCATTATACAAGCTGTTTGATGATTATTACAAAATTGGTCATGATACCTTTTTGCAAGGATTGCAAAAAGCATGACTCACTGCAGACCAAATACAGCAAGTGGAAGATTTTGTTGCTACACCTATTCATGAATTAGATAGCAACAACTACGACAACAATGAATTATTTGCCCAATGAGTACAAGAAATACAACAAGTATTTTCATACTTTGGAAAGCTTAATGCAGATAATGCTATTAGTGTCTACTACGATCCTTTTATTGTAAGAGGTTTGGCATACTATACCGGTACGGTATTTGAAACATTGGTAGAAAATGATATCGGTCTGGGAAGTTTGTGTAGTGGAGGTAGATACGCAAATCTTACTCAATCAATTGATCAAAAATCACAAAGATTCGATGGTGTTGGTGGGAGTATTGGGTTATCAAGATTGTTTACATTGATACAAGAAGACGAAACAATGAAAACACAAATGATTACGCAACAAACACAAACAGAATACCTATTAATCAATTTTGAAGATACACAAGATAATATCTTTGCATTGGCTCACCAACTTGCATCAGAGTGAAAAACCGTCGAAATATACCCAGAACCTGTCAAGCTATGAAAACAGTTTGGGTATGCAGATAAAAAAGGAATCCCCTTTGTTATTCTTTTGGGAGCTGGAGAAAAAGAACAAGGAATCTATGTAATCAAAGAGATGAAAACAAGGAACTGTAACAACATACCACTATAACAAAACGTCAATGGGAATAAAAAAACCTCAATTGCAAAAAAAGATTTTTCAAGTAGTGTTACCTTAGTTTAACTTTTTTGAAAAGAATAGTATGGAGAAAAAAAATATTTGTTTGGAAACACACATTGATTCGATGCATTTTGATGTCTATGACCCACAAAAAGATGCAATGGTTGAACATAATATCACAGAATTTGAAGGAAAATGGGTAGTATTATTCTTCTACCCTGCAGATTTTACCTTTGTTTGTCCAACAGAGCTCAAAGACCTCAACAGCATCAAAGAAGAATTTGAAGAGCAAAATGCAAAGTTATTTGTTATCAGTACTGATACTGTTTTTAGTCATAAAAGATGGGTGGAAACAGAAAGACTTCTCGAAGGATTTGGTATTGAAATGATTTCTGACAGAAAAGGGACTATTAGTAAATACTTCAACTGTTACAACAAAGATTCTGGAAACAGTGAAAGAGGGACTTTCATCATATCGCCAGAGGGAATCATCAAATCGATAGAAGTTGTTACCGAACCGATTGGAAGAAGCAGCCACGAGCTATTAAGAAAACTCAAAGCACTTGCATTCGTAAGAAAAAATCCTGGTTATGCATGTCCTGCAAGCTGGAATACAGGAGCAAAAACAATCAAACCATCTATAAAAATAGCATGAAAAATGGCAGATAATATGGAATAATTACTCACCTATATAAAAAAAATGACAGAACAAGATACTTCTGTCATTTTTTAATACTTATCTCTTCTGTAACTCAAGCTTTTGTAACTCAAGCTTTAGTTCTTGTTGGTTTCCAAAGCTATGATCAATGAGAATATTGATGCATACTCTCTTTGCTTCTCTTTCTGCTTGAGAAAGATTCTCTCGCAAATATAATTTTTTTTGAATTTTGGGGCGGTTGTGTCGCTCCAATCTATCGCATTTTTTTTGAGATGCTTCAATTTGGTCAGAGGTGGCGCTGTTATTCACCAACAACTCCAAGGCTTCTGCACAAGATATAGATTGTCTATCTAAGCATGGTTGAATTCGCTGAGCATAGTTATCTAATTTTTTTTTCGATTTTTGATACTCATTGATAGATTGCTCTACCAAGTTTTTTTCATAACTATTCATAGGAATTTTCGTAGTCATTGCTTCATATTTTTCTACACTTACTTGTGCAGAAACAGAAGAAGAAAAAAAAGACAAAAGGATAATAAGTATTGGGGTAATAACATATGTTTTCACGTCACATGATTTTATTGATTAACATTTTATTTCAATAAAAAACTTACCAATTCAACACAAAATGTCAATAGCAGTCTTTTAGTTATTTTTATTGAGCTCTCGCATAAGAATAGCTGCTGCTTGACCAACATTGAGAGATGCTTTTTGACCATACATTGGTATATGCACAATAGAATGAACAAGGGCCAGTGTTGTTTCGCTGACTCCTGATGGTTCATTACCCATCACCAAAGCAATAGACTGACTGCTTATGTTGTTTTGCTTAGTATATTCACGTATGTCTTGCGAGTTGTCTGTTATTTCTGCTGCTAGTAATGTATATCACTGTACTTTTGCTCGTTTGAGTGCGTTGTCTACTTTCCATTCTTCATGAATAGTCACCGACTCCTCTGCTCATAGCGACGTTTTTTTTACCTTGGGATGAGTAATGGGAGATGGTGTATAACCTGCCACCAATACATCCCGACCCAACGCGTCAGCGGTACGAACAATATTTCCTACATTGTAGGCTGAACGTATATTTTCCAATATGATAAGATTATTCATTACTTCTTTTTAGCAAGGAAATCAATTCCTAGAACAAGGACCATTCCCAATACAACAAACGCTATTCCCCATAAGGCAGATTCTCGTGTAGGAGGAAGGATATTTTGTTCGATCAATGGTCTTACTTCTCCATGTCTGTCGGTAAATTCTTCTAGTACTTTTTTGTATGGCCATACCTTGTGTAGTGCCCCAATCATTAGTCCAATAAGCACTGCTATCAATTGATCATGATAATGCTTTTTGACTCGATGTAATAGTTTTACAAAAACAATAACCCCTATCGCAGCGCCCAATGCAAAAGAAAATAATGTGTCCCAAGGCAAGGTAGTGAAATGATACCATGCACCACTCCACAAACCATCTGCAGCCAAAAGAATCACTTCTTTGATACCATCAATAGTAGCAACTAATGTATTGATGATGTGTTGATAATGATTCAACATCAACAGAATATATGATCCACTAATTCAAGGTAACACCATTGCCATGATAGCAATTGCGCCCGCTCATGATGTAGACAAATTGGTAGGTTCTATTTGTGTCAAAGGAAGTGAAGTCAGCAACCATCCTCACACAGCCCCCAATCACATCCATAGTACTAACTTTGTAGTCCATTGAGGAAGATGACGGACAATGATAATAATAGATGCAATCAATAATCCTCCAAATGTCGACCAAATAGCAACAGGTTGTGTTTCGAGAAGATGTTGGATAAGTTTTGCGAATGAGATGATCGCCGTGAAAATTCACAACAATAACGTCAATAAAAATCAGGCATCTATTTTTTTAAAAAATTTCTTTCGTTTCCCTGTAAAGAAAAAAACAATTGCTTGCTTATCAAATCAGTGAATGGCATCAATCAATCTTTCATAAATTCCTGTGATGAATGCGATTGTTCCTCCGGATACTCCAGGCACAACATCACACGCTCACATAAGTAATCATTTTGCAAAAACGACAAGTCTATTCATCAAAGATGTCTAGAAAATAAAATTACGATAATTATAGTCGGTTCTATCTTAATTACAATACAACGCTATGAAAAAAACCCTACAAGACACACTATTACCAATTATTCTTGGGCTTAATGTCATAGGATTTTTTTTACTGACTTTTGTTGCCGCGTGACGATTACATCACCAACTGTCTCCTCAGGACCAGAATGCTCATAGTACTGGTAGTATTTTTTCTCCTCTTACTCCATCACACCGCCGTGTTCTTTTTGGCATAGGATCATACGACAAAAGGGCGGCTTCTCTTCGTGATCAATTTTTCGACAAGATACAAGACCTTATGCCTCATCCACACAATATTGTCATTATCACGCTCAACAAAAAGGACAACCCAACCAATAGTTTTGCTCATACGATAGCCACAACCACTCAACAACTATGTTATGAGAGCACCTGCCTTCCTGCTCACCACTACCCTTGACTCACTAATTTGTCATGAAACCAGTTAGATCATCTCGTTGCTTCCGACACATTGGGAAGTTGGATCAGTTCAGTCGGTCAGACTTTTGGTACAGGAGTTACTTTGTATCCTATTGTTATTGAGCACGAAAAAGAAAATTACCAACTCACTGATGCACTAGTACAAAAAATCATACAAGGACTGCCCATGGGAGACACCATAGTTATTTGATCGTTTCGCTTCACAAGGCATGTTCCTACTGATTTCTCGGTCTGGCATGATTGGGTTACATTACAGACGATACAATACAACAGCTTTGAAAAAAAACGCCTTAACTTAGAAAGCCCCAATGGCGTTACACTGCTTACTCGTCTAGCAGGTGCGCTGTGAAACAGGCATTTTTTACCCCTTTTCTATGGTGATAACCAAAGCATTACTGCATGAAAAAGTGGAAGTTTTGCAAGTCACATGTTTGGGGTATTTTATGAAAGTAATAAAAAACCTTTTGTAGGTACAACGTGAACACATGACCCTCTGTGACTGCTGTCAGGTTATCTTTTTTGGTCATGAGTGCAGCACACCAGCGCTATTCAAGAAGTCATTGCCGATGGGAGCATTCCACACTTGGTTGGGATATGGTTTGGTGACGCACACTACACAAGAGGAATTTTGTATCGCCACCAGACCAACGACCGCTACAAAGAAAAAATTATGCAATTTTTGAGCCAAGAACAATCTCTATTTTTGACAGGTTTGGAATGGTACCACAAGCCTCTTTATGGGTTTGATATTGCAGGTTTCAATTTGGAAACAGCTATTGCAACACCGGAAGAATGCAGTAGATGGCCAGGGAAATGAATTATCTTTAGAACCGATGCTTCCTGGTTAGATGTATTTGTCAATATGGGTTTCACCACGACAACACTTGCCAACAATCACAGCCATGATTGTAGAGAATCTTGATTTACTGCAACACAAAAATATCTGGATGAATCTGGTATTTCTCATTTTGGTCATACTCGCTACTCAAGTGGCGTTATGACAACAACCCACCGTTGACTAAAAGTTGCTCGATTCGGGTTTAATACTATTGATACTCCCAACGATCGAGAAAAAAATACAGCACTTATCAAGGAATACAAATCACAGTGATATCGTGTTATCGTCAATATACACTGGGGTACAGAATATGTTTTTAACAATAATGTTTATCAGGCAAACCGTGCTCACCAACTTATTGATGAAGCGTGAGTGGATTTTATCATTGGTCATCACCCGCACGTTGTTCAAAATATAGAATATTACAAATGAGTTCCTATCATTTATAGTTTGGGGAATTTTGTCTTTGATCAACCATTTACTGACACATTAAGAGGTATGGCGATTACTTTTGCAATATCTCACTATGGAATCAAGCTACAGCCCCTGTATTTTACAAGAGACAAAAGCCTCTACCATGCAACACGAGATAAATAATTTCACTATAACGAGAAAAGAGCCACAAAAAAATACTTATGGCTCTTTATTAAATGCAGACCGCGATTACGGTTGTATTATTCTCAAAGCTTCTTCTGTTTTTTTATTCTCGAGGGAATAAAACCCTAACTTATTTCCAAGTTTTACATATTCTTCCCAAGGAATAATATGTGTTTTCGCTTCATTAGCGAAGAAGCCATGATATTTCTTAAAATTAAAAATGATTTGTTCGACTTTCTGCTCATTATAATTATGATAATCATAAATAGCAAAGAATGGTGAACCCTGTAAAAAAAATAGAGACAGTTTTGCCTCTTGGCCATCAACCGTTCTTGTGAAAATTATATACTCATCTGCTTGAAACTCAAAAGTCCCCCCTTTTAATTTCATTGAAATTCGTTTCAGATCTTGGGTGTAATCATTTTCATAGTAGTAAAATAATCGTCCATCAATCATAATCAACTTACGGGTTGGTAATTTGTCATAAAATGACTTTGAACAACTTGTAAGAAAAAAAAGTAGAAGTGTAGGTACGGCTAAAAAAAATATTTTCTTCATGTGTTACTGTAAATTTGGTTTTGTTTATAATTGTTGTTTTAGTTTTAGGTTTTTTATTTCTAATGTTGTAATAGTCATTATTATAATAAAACAAAGCCAACAATGCGTTTTTTACTTTAATGTCACACCAAAAAAGAATAAAGTTATTTTGTTTTGCAACATTTAGCAAAATTAGTATATCTGTAATGTTTAGAATTAGATAAGACTACCATGACATTTGCTGAACAACCATCAAAACCAGACTTTTGGAAAATAAGCCAAGATATCAATAATTTTTGGAAAAAAGAGAAAATTTTTGAAAAATCTGTAGAACAAAGACCTGCTGACAAACCATATAGATTTTATGATGGGCCTCCTTTTGTAACAGGGCTTCCCCATTATGGTTCACTACTGAGTTCTTATTGTAAAGACGTGATTCCAAGATATCACACAATGAAAGGTAAAAGAGTTGAAAGGGTTCGAGGTTGGGACTGTCACGGTATTCCTATTGAAGAAAAAGTACAAAAAAAACTTGGACTGACCAACAAAAATGAGATAGAAGCAAACGGTATTGATACATTTATTCAATGATGTTATGAATACACAAAAAGTAACTCTGCTGAGTGGAATTGGTATGTTGACGCAGTAGGTAGATGGGTTGATATGGACAATGCTTACAAAACAATGGATAATGAATATATGGAATCTGTTTGGTGGGTATTCAAATCAATCTACCAAAAAAAGCTCATGTACGAAGGAAAAAGAGTAAGTATGTACTCGACAAAACTTTCTACACCGATTTCTAATTTTGAGGTAGCGATGGATAACACCTATGGTGACGTGAATGATCCTGCAATTACGGTGAAATTTGAGCTATTAGATTCGTCATGAGAAGAGCAAACCTATGTACTTGCGTGGACAACAACGCCATGGACTATTCCAGCCAATATGGCTCTGGGTGTTCATAATGACATTGATTATGTAAAAGTCTCATATGAGAAAAACTTCTATATTGTTGCAAAAGCAAGAGTAGAAGATATTTTCAAGGACAAAGCATTCGAAATTGTAGATGAGTTCAAAGGATCTGCCTTGGTTGGTAAGAAATATAAGCCACCGTTTGATTACTACTATGAGAGAACAGGAAACGTGAACAACCATCGCATCGTGTTTGCTGATTTCGCGACAGACGAAAGCGGAACTGGAATTGTCCACCAGGCTCCTGAATTTGGTGAAGATGATTTTAATCTTGGAAAAAAAGAAGGACTGACTATCACGGAAGCGATGGATGATCTTGGACGTTATAGTGAAGAAATTCACGATATGACAGGGACTTTCTACAGAGATGCCAACCCTACGGTAATGGATAAATTGGCAGATATGGGGCTTCTTTTTCACAAAGCGTCTATTACTCACAGAGTTGCGTTTTGTCCAAGAACTAATGTGCCACTTGTGTACAAAGCACAAGACTCATGGTTTGTCGATATTCAATGAATAAAACCAAAACTGCTAGAAAAAAACGAAGAAATCAATTGGTTTCCTTCGCACTTTAAACATGGTCGTTTTGCAAAGTCTATCGAAGCAGCACCTGACTGGTGTATTTCGAGAACAAGATATTGGGGAACGCCTATGCCAGTGTATAGACAAAAGGACGCAGAAGGTCTTTGCACCAAAGATGAAACACTTGTGATTGGATCTCGTGAAGAACT
Organism: bacterium; assembly: GCA_020627925.1. Classification (GTDB taxonomy): domain Bacteria; phylum Patescibacteriota; class Gracilibacteria; order Absconditabacterales; family Absconditicoccaceae; genus JAHDFY01. The sequence continues at coordinate 112,363 of JAHDFY010000005.1, read as the reverse complement.
TTTTGCATTAAATAAAGATTATAAACAACTCACCAAAGTGATTTTTGTAAGACACGGTCATACAAATTTTTCTGATGAAAATAAAGCCGATGACTATGCTATCGATGCGTCATTACTTTCTGATCAAGGAAAACAACAAGCACAAAAAGTTGCTCATATGCTTAATGGAGTTAGTGTTGATGCCGTATATACTTCTCCTCAACAAAGATGTTTACAAACATTGGAACCGCTCCTTGAAAATTTATGAACAGAAGCTATCGCCGATAGAAGACTGAGAGAAATCGATATGCCAGCAAATAATGGCAATGTTTTTTCATCAGATAGCTGGGTCTATATTGATGAACCTGTCGATGAACAGGATGGGGAATCAGTACCACAATGTTTTGAAAGAATCGCTAGTTTTTTGGAGGATGTCATCAAAAAGCATCCAGGAGAAACCATTGTGATTTGTTCACATGCAGAACCGCTTAAGCTAATGGAAATGTATATGGAAGGGTGTGAATATGAAGAAAAGAAAAGACATGTCATGTTTGACAACTACCACCATGAAGCTCCTGTCAAAACTGACTATGTATTCAGTGAAACAGCAAAAAAACTTGACCTTCACAGACCATATATTGACGAAATAAGAATTACTAGTCCTGACACAGGTAAAGAATTATTTAGAATTCCTGAAGTACTTGATTGTTGGTTTGAATCTGGTTCTATGCCATACGCTCAAATGCACTATCCATTTGAAAACAAGGAAAAAATGGAAGCAAGTTTTCCAGCTGATTATATTGTAGAATATACTGGTCAAATTAGAGCATGGTTTTATATCATGCATGTCTTAGGAGTTATTCTTTTTGATAAACCTGCATACAAAAATGTAATTTGTACCGGTGTTATGCAAGGAAATGATGGACGTAAAATGTCAAAAAGTCTCGGAAACTTTCCTGACCCCAAGTGATCACTCAAACAATATGGTGGAGATGCTATTAGAATGCATTCACTCAACTCTCCTGTTGTATACGGAGGTGATTTATCTGTCAAAGAAGAAGCTTTCTTAGAAAATGTAAAAAAGATTATGCTTCCATTATGGAATTCATTCTCATTTTTCACTACTTATGCCAATATTGACGGTTTTACTTTGGATAAAGCAGATCATTCAAGAGATAATATTCTTGATCAATGGATGATGGCAGAGCTACAAACATTGACAGCTGAGGTTGATAGCGCTCTAGCACATTATGATATACAAGGTGGAGCAAAACCTATTGTCACATTTTTGGATAATCTAACCAACTGGTATATTCGTAGATCGAGAAGACGTTTTTGGAAATCAGAAAGCGATGCAGACAAGCTGCAAGCCTACACAACGCTCTACCACGTACTCACCACATTCTGTCAGGTGGCTGCGCCATATATGCCGTTTATTACCGAATACATTTACAAAGCATTGACGGGAGAAGAATCTGTTCATTTGACATACTACCCTGTCGCAAGCAAAGAAAACATGAATGAGGAACTTTCGGCGACTATGAAGAAAGTACAAGAAATCATTCGTATTGGTCTTTCTTGGAGAGCTCGTAACAATATAAGAGTAAGACAACCATTACCATCAATTACAGTCGGGGTTGCACTTGATGAATATTTTTCGTCTATTATTGCCGAAGAACTCAATGTAAAACAAGTGTATATTGATCCAAGTGTTAACGATGCTGTGACCAAAATTTGTAAGCCAAACGGAAGATTGATCGGACCAAAATATGGAAAAGATGTAAAAACAATCATTACTGAAGCAAAAAATGGAAATTTTGAAGAGCATGATGATGGAACAGTCAGTGTTGGTCATTTTAGGTTACAACCTGAAGAATTTGAAATTAGTTATATAAAAAGTAATCCTGGCTTAGATATTGAGGTAGAGAATGGCATTGTTGTGAGTGTGGATGGCACTATCACGCCAGCACTGCAACGTGAATGATTTACTCGTGACTTAATGAGACAAATACAAGATGCTCGTAAAGAAGCGGGATATGATATCGCCGATAGAATAACTCTTTGTATCACTCCTACAACAGAAAGCGGAGAACTTACCAAAGCAATTATTGCTGAATTTGGAGATTTCATCATGGAAGAAACCTTGAGCACGCTGGTTGACTCGATTGACTCACCAGACATCAAAAAAGAAGTAGTACTATGAAAGCAATCAGTCTTCTTTGCTTTGAAAAAATAATAAAAAACCCTCTCTGGTGTATCATTACTCAGAGAGGATTTTTATATGTCTTATTGAACAAATAATGGATCATGTAGTCATTCTACGCAAAAAAGAAAAAATTTTACGTAAAATACTTGAAGGAAAAAAAACGATAGAGACCAGATGGTATATGACCAAAAGGGCTCCTCGAGATAGAATAAATACCGGAGATACTGTTTATCTGAAAGAATCAGGCGAAGCTATTTGCGCAAAAGCAAAGGTTACAAAAGTACTACAGTTTTTATTAGACGAAAAGTGATTGCAAACAGAAAAAATAGTGCAAGAATACGGTGAGGGCATGTGTCTGAGCAACCCAGACTCTCGTACTTGGGAAAAAAAATACAAATATGCTATTTTAGTTTTTTTGGAAAATGTACAAACAATAACACCTTTTGCTATTGATAAAACATGATATGGCATTGCTAGTGCATGGTTGGTTGTTGATTCTATTTCAACTATCGCCATTTGAGATTAAATATACGAGGGTCTAAGCAAATCAAAAGCCTCAAACAATGCTTTTTTTTCTTCTTCATACGACATAATGGATACTCAATCTTCCATTAACTGCTTTTCGGTATATATTGACGCCTTCACGATATCCCTATCGTTTGATTGGATATCAAGTGACTGAATATCTAGCGCTTGCGCCAAGAACAACGTTGTTTCTTTGATAAGACAATAGCCATACAGCTTAAAAACAGATTTTTCTTGCTCTGTTTTGGGCTTAGAATGAGATTTTTTATGAATTTTTTTTGTTCGTCATGGAATTTGTTTGATACTTTCTTCATCAATAGAAATGTTTGCTTCTTCCCATAGCTCTCTTTTGGCAGTATGTTGTGCATCACTACTATTGTCCCATTTTTCTATGCCTCACTGGGGAAAGGTGACCCTTCAGGTATGAGAAGTTACTAATACGGTTGCAAGTTCTCCTTGTAACGTTCCTACAATAATATAGCCTGCAGTTTTTCTATATGAAAAGGTTTTCTTGCATCATTCAAAAAAGCTATTGTTTGAGTTTGCGGCCATAAGAATAAATAATAATGATGAATAGTTAGCAATGATGTTATATCAAGTCACACAATGAGTAAGAAAATATTATTATGCTTCTCCTTTTTCTGAAAGAGCAATAGCAATTGCTCTTGTTGTTTCAAATTGCGACAAGATACTTTTGATACCTACAATGATAGGTACTGAAAGAAACATTCCTGGAATACCTCGAAGAACGCCTCGTAAAGCTAAATTAAACAATATAATTAAAGGAGAAACATTCAACCTATTTCCCACAAATTTTGGTTCTAATATGTTTCCCATCATTACTTGTATAAATCACAAAACCAATGTGATAACTACAAATGGCAGTAATGACTCATACTGTACCAGTGAAATCATCATAGGAAAAAGCACTGCAACAATAGATCACACCGTTGGAATAAAATTAAGTACAAAAATAAGCATACCTGCAACTCATGCAAGATCAAACCCCATTGTTTTGAGAAATAGATAACTCAATGTTGCAGTTATCGAGCTCACAAGTACTTTTACTACAAAATATAGTGTTACATCTTTTTGTATTTTTTCTATAATTTTTTCTGTTTTTTGTAATCATTTTCCTTTTCACAAAATACCGATAAGTTTTGTTTTGAAAAACTTATGTTCAAAAAGAAAAAAAACAACGTAGATGGATATGAGTGCCATATTTGCGAGCGTTTCTTGTACAAATGTAAGCAATCACGTCGCAAGAAGTGTGAAATCAAATTGTTGCAGCATTTGTGCTAAATCTGAAGGTGCTTTTTGTCAAAATGCTTCAAAAAGTCTCACTGCAACATCATAAAATCTATCTTGATAAGTAGGTAATACCTTTATAATAATAGTAAGATTGGTGTTCAGCAGAGATACAATCAACATCATACCAAGTACATGCACTAATAATGACAGTGCTAGTCATCACCATTCAGGAATTCATTTTGATTCCAAAAAGCTTGTGATGGCAATAATAGAAAATGCAATCAATGCTGCGATCAACAGCGGAATTAATAAAACGGCTCCTTGCATAACTAAGTAACCAACTACAAATAATGCAATAATCCATAGTGCGATATTTATAGAACGAAAGTTTTCCATATCAATGCTATGATAAGAATCAATAAAATTTAATCTGCGTCTTTTTTTGTTTGATCTGATGAGTACACAGAGACATAGTGAAATCGCTCTTTGTAATACTCCATAAAATCTTCGTAAGTAATAGACAGTATTTGCTCTACTACATATGATGACCTTCTAAATACTTTGGTAAAGAAATAGACTTGTGCTATTTGATAATACTCAGAAAACTGATCTTGCCACAAGCTTGCTATTTTTGCAATTTTCTTTTTCTTTAGTTCAAAAAAATCTTTATCTTTATAAAAGAAATTTTGCATATAATCGTATAATTTTTTTGAGTCAAACCCTGTGGTAAATGAATGAACCATTTCTTGCGAATAAAGAGTATTTCTATCTATTCAGTACGGTGAATAATCAGTTCATTCCTCTACACGAAATGTTTCAAAAAACAGTTCATTGATCATAAAAAAGAGCAAGGTGTGATGAAAGTAATTGAACGGATCCATGTGAGGCATGGAACTAAAAACAATTAGCTCCTTGTTCCCTGTACCAAAATGAGTTTTTTGTCCAAGTGGAAGGTTTGCGTTATAAAAAATTTCACGATTAGAACGTTTTTCTGGTTGGCTTTGTAATCGGTTATTTACATTAGAAATTGCTTTGGTGACGCTTTCGTGATGCGTGTTTCCTGACAAAAGAATCAGTGGTTTATTGTTTTTTATGGTATACAAAAACCAGTCCATTACCATTTCGGGATTCGCAGCAATTTGACTGAGGTCTACCTCTGGATACATAGGATTTTTTGTGTATTTTTCGAGTAAGTAGTTGAATGAATCTGTTTTTTTATTTTCATCCATCAATATCTGAATTTCTTTTGCAATAATTTCTTCATCCAGATAGAGTGCATCAGTAATCAAATCAAGCATAATTTCTGACAGATATTCTGCATCATCAACATGGCAACGCAATTTCAGTGAAAGAAAGTTTCCTGCAGTCAATGCATCTATGTGAGGGAATCATTGCATAACATTATGCAGCGACAATTTTCCTTTTTTGATTTTTCTTCTCGGATGCAGAAGCAAATGCTCCAAAAGATGCATTTGATCAAAAGAAATATTCTTGTCATAAAAAAATAGGATTTGCATCGTAAACGATAAACGCTGCACATCAACAATACCCATGTCCCCTGAATTATAGGAAAAATGCAGCATCTACCTAATATTATATTATAAAATATTTTTGCGATAGTAGCTGGAGCATATTGTTTTGTTGAAAAAAAACAACTTCAAAAGAAACACAGCTGTGTTTCTTCTGTAGGTTTATTTTGCGCCTTTTTCTGCTAATTTTCTGTCACTTTCTTTTAGATGTTTCTTTCTTAGTCTAATATTTTCTGGAGTAATTTCGACGTATTCATCTGGACCAATATAGCTTAATGCGTCCTCTAATGTTAGCTTTCTAATTGGTACTAATGTCATTGCTTCATCAGATCACGCAGCTCTCATATTAGTTAATTTTTTATTTTTTGTAAGATTGATCACAAGGTCTCCTGGTTTTGCACTTTCTCATACAATCATTCCTTCGTACATTTGTTGACCAGGCTCAACAAAAATAGTTCCTCTCTCTTGTAATTTCCAAACAGAATATCTCATTACTTTACCAGCAAATCATGATATCATTGACCCATTGTTTCTTTTTGGGATTTCTCCTTTGTATTGGTCGTAGTGAGAAAACGATGAGTAAACAATACCATCTCCCTTAGTCATAAGGATGAATGCAGACCTGAATCCAAGCAGTCCTCTCGTTGGTACTTCAAACTCGATAGTAGTCAGGCCGTTTTCTGCTTTCATATCTTTCATAAGACCTTTTCTATTTGAGAGCATTTCAATAACTGTTCCTGCCATATCTTCTGCAACATTAATTACAACGTTTTCAATAGGTTCTAGCTTTTTTCCACCTTCTTCTTTGAAAATTACTTGCGGTGATGATACTTGCATTTCAAATCACTCTCTTCTGATTGTTTCGATCAATACTCATAGGTGAAGTTCTCCTCTTCCTGATACTTTGAATCTTGCTCCTTCTGTTTCAAAATCAACTTTTAGACCAACGTTTGATTCCATTTCTTTACGCAATCTTTCTTCCAAAATTCTTGTTGTCATGTATTTTCCTTCTTTTCCTGCGAATGGCGAATCATTCACAAGAAAGTCCATCGTTAGTGTTGGTTCGTCAATGGTAATAGCTGGCATTGGTTCTACATCTGCTTCTGCTCCTACTGTTTCTCCAATAAAGATATCAGGGATTCATGCAATAGTAACAATTTCTCCACTTTTTGCTTCCGTTGCTTCGATTTGATTGAGTCATTCGGTGGTGAATAGTTTTGATATTTTTCCAGTTCTTTTGGTTCCATCATTTGCAATAATTGTAACCTTATCTCCTGATTTTACTGTTCCTTCATAAATTCTTCCAATACCAAGTCTTCCTACGTAATCATTGTATCCCAATGATGCAATTTGCATACGAAATGGTTTTTCATCGTTGTTTGGTGCTTCAGGCACATTATCAAGAATGGCTTTGAACAGTGCATCCATATTGTCCGATGTTTCTGATGGATCCATCATTGCATATCCTTCTTTTGCAGAAGCATAAACGATAGGAAAATCTGCTTGTTCGTCAGTTGCTCCCAACATCACAAATAGATCAAATAGTTCATCTACTACCCAATCTGGTCTCGCTGTTGGTTTGTCTATTTTGTTGATCACCACCAATGGTTGTAGACCAAGCTCCAAAGACTTCTTTAGTACAAATTTTGTTTGTGGCATGGGTCCTTCGTATGCATCAACAATCAGCAACACGCTATCAACCATTCTCAATACTCTTTCTACCTCACTTCCAAAATCGGCGTGGCCTGGCGTATCAATAATATTAATTCTTTCATCATTCCATTTTACTGAAGTATTTTTTGCATAAATAGTAATTCCTCTTTCTTTTTCTTGGTCATTACTATCCATCACACGAGTATTTCCTTCATCAGATTTAATCGTCCCTGATTGTTGCAACAGTTGATCAACTAGTGTCGTTTTACCATGATCTACGTGCGCAATAATTGCAATATTTCTAAGAGCCATACGTTCTTGTTTTTTTCTATAAAAAAATCGTAGAGACGAACTACTATCGTCCTCTACTAACTAATTATTTTAATTGTAGGTATTTTTTGTACAAAGTCCAGCAGATTAATAAAAAAAAGAGGGCTGATTGGCCCTCACGTTTTTTTTAGGATTCTAGCTCTTGCAATTCACGTTGTAGTGAGCCAATGAGCGTTTGAAGCATTAAACCCGTTTCTTCTTCGGAAACACTAGAGAATACTTCTATCATTTCTTTGACATATCCAATGGTTTCCTCTATAGAATTATTGATAAAACAAGGATTATCTATCCATCCTTGTGCTTCGCTATATCGTTCGCGTGCAGCTTGTATGTCCCCTTGTTTTTGCAACGCTATCCACTCCTTTACTCACTCAGCATCATCCAAATCTATTGTTTTTTTGTTGCTGATCAAATCAGCGAGCGTTTTGGAAACATCGTTCGCTGCACTAGGGCTTTCTCACTGCCTTTCTTCTTGTCATGGTTTCTTCTTTTCTCATTTCATAGTCAATATATGGTGTAGTTCTTTTTTGTTGTCTTGAGAAACGATTTGGTCTTGAGGTTCACTACTCTTTCTCAAGTCAGACACCGACTCTCCTTTTACTATCTCCATTTTTTTCAACATACTGAGTAAATAAACTATTTATTATTGTGACAAATCTTCTACTTTCACTTCTGCTTCTAATTGCAATTCTTCAGTAACTAATACTAGCGTATGGAATTTATCTGATGCAACAGGATATCTTAATTGATTATTAGTAATGATCAATTTGATATTTTCTGCCAACGCTGCCAAATTACTTGCTATTCTCTTTGCTTGTGTAACATTGGTTGCATTTTGAATACGTTCCTCCACAGACTCAATCAGATAAACTTCTACAATATCTCTAATTTTTATCATTTCTTGTTCAATTGGTGATGGATTATTATTTTTTCGGTCAACAATATTCATTGCTGCTTTTCTTGCCAATGCAGATGATAACTTTTTCTCTTTTTTTACCAAAGAAAGCACTCTATTTATTGCATCAAGTTTGGTAATGTATTGACCAATCAATGCGGGTTCTGCATTTTGGGGATCTACGGTAGCAATCAGTGCTTGAATAGAGACAAAATCCTTTACAAAACTTTCTACTAATGCATTGTAAAAAACTCATAGATATCCTGACTTAACTCATTTTGGTAATAGCGATTTTTCTGTCTGTGCAAAATCACTCATCCAGGTCAATACTGCTTCTGCATCTGAGGCATATTGGTTGACCTCTTCCGATGTTTTAGCAGTCGCTTGTTTCTCTTTTATGCTTGTGACATAGAATTCGGATACTGCCCTGATTGCATTTCTTAGGTAATTTGCTTGTTGATTAATTTTTGCTTCTAGTTCAATGTTTGCTCATGCCTCAACAGTAAACTTGTGCCTACTACAATAACTTACTGCTGATTTTAACGCTGCTTGCATTTGTATGTTTTGTTGTGCTTGTGGTTGGCTACTTTTTTGTCATTTTACTTCTTCAAAATGGTTTGTAAAAATGGTTATTTTTTTAGCAAGGTTTTCATGAACAATCCTATTCAATTCATTCGCTTTTTTGGCAAGAGATTTTTTTAATTTTTCAGCATCTTTTCCAGTATGACGAGATATAATTTTTGCGTCAATACTTTGTTTTATGCGTATAATTTGTTCTCTTGCTTCCTCAGGATACTTTTGCACGTTTATTTTTCTAATAGCATCTGTCATCTTTGTTATATATGTTCTTCCAAGTCTTATTGCTTGAGGCTCTCCTCCTGGAGGAAATAGGGTTTTGATGACATATTCTCCTCTACGCCTACCTCTTCCCTCTACTCATATACTTAGAAGATATTGGATTCCATTAATCTCTAGATCAAAACCGATACTGTTATTTGATTGATCTACTGAGTTTTCTGTTTTATGTTTTATATATGAAGAGATATCTTCATTATGCAAACTATTGATCAATGATAATATGTGATTAAAGTCATAATTATTCACAAACATTCCACTACGAGAGGAGCGAGAAAATTTCGGAATGCGCTGACCAGCTAGTGTATGCCCAGTTATAATATGGTCAAATCTAGATAATGTCAATTCAAAAGACAATGTTATTTTTTGATTACTATGAGGATGAATATAGGTCAGATCTACTAAAAACTCATTTCTCTCTTCCGGATCTGCCTGTATTTTTTGCATTTGGTTATTTAATTCTTGTTTATACCAATGATATAATACAGATGTTGATGTATACATTTGTGTACGATTTTCAAATGCGACAAGCCACTCAATATCTGCTATTGATTTTCTATCTAACTTTGTGGGATCTGATGTTAGTTTTTTATATTTTTGGTATTCTCTACTTGTTTTTGTTTCATAACTACTAGCTCGTTCTCTTTCTGCATTAGTTCTATTTTGTTCAGGCTTCATTTGTATTGCATCATATTTTTTGTCGTTTTCAGGTGTAATTTCTTGTGGGAAGCTGTGCACAGGGATAGGTGATTTTTTTGTTACTCAACTTTTTTTAAGTGCATACTGAAAAGCTTCTGGTGTCAAACAAGCATGGGGTTTTGCTACTTGTGCAACCCCCAATACACCAAAATACATCAATGTTGAAATTTCTTCGTCAGTAAGTTCAGGAAGGTTTTTTTCAAGATAATCTCTTTTTGCTTTAAGTTTTGCATATCCTTCTAAATCATTGTGCGCCTTGTGTGCTTGTTCTAATTCTTCTTGGACATCTTTGTCCATTTCATTATTGTAGTGCTGCGACTGAGGATTTAACCTAGGCAAAAGCTCTTGTGCATGTTTATATCTTTGATGCCAATCAACATCTTCAATTTTCATTATTTGCTCTTGTAGCGCTGCAAAACCTTGGTTTTGCAGTTCTTCAAGTTTTGTTTTGATTTGTTCTAAATTCCATCCATTACTTTTTGCTTGCGTAATAACTTCTTGCCATTTTTTGAGTGCTTTGATAGTTTTTTGTCCATTTGCAATTTCTTGTTCGTGAATAGCAATATCAGCTTCATTTTCGTGCGAGGTTTTTGCTTGCTGTATTTTTGCTGTTGATGCATCAATTTTTCCTTGCTCAAATGCAAGTAATTGAGAAATATTATGATCAATAAGCTCACCAAAGTCTGGATTTTGTGTAGATTGAAAAATAACATCTGCCTGGGTAGAAAGGTCCATAACGTTGATAGCTGCTCCACGTACATTCATGGAAATCATAGTCACCACAGCAGTCGCAAACATTTCTTCTGCCGTGTAAGTATCCTTTAATTTTTGCTTTCCTTCTCGTCCTTTCATGGTGTTATACAAAGGATTGATCATCATATACTCTGACATTTCTTGCAACCATTCCTCCGCTGTTTCTTCTACTCCAATTTTGAAATGTGCAGCCATTGGTTTCACAATAGTTTGTGCAAGCATTGTCGCTGCATGAGCATTGGTTGGTTTAGGTAACTTCATCTTTGCAAGTTGGGGCAATGAGCTTCCTATTTCTGCTTTTCCTACCTGTTCAATAGCAGAGATCACCACAGACTTGACAAGAGCAAGCTCAAGCGATTCACTCTCTGTGAGACCAAGATCTCTGTTCAATTTAAATTGCTCGGGAACTGCTCTAATCATTGAAGCCGTAAATAGTGATCATCATGCGCTCATCTTAGTTGACAGTTGTATTCATTGAGCAAACTTACCCAATATTTGAAAATCAGCAATCACACTTCCTACTGCGTATGATAAATTATTTTTATTTATGTTGAGGGAAACATCTCCTGTTTTTTTGTCAACCAACAAAAGAGGTTCCGCTGCTTTTCCATAGACTTTCATCGTTGTTGCATTTTTGAGAATATTGTATTTATCATTGAGCATGGTCATTTTGGTCTCATTTGCACCCCACGACTCAATCATATATCTTGTATTTGCACCAATATCAATAACACTTGAAAACATATTTGTGATTCCGACCAAACCATCGTGCACTATTGCGTAATATGGACTATTTTTTTTCCACTCTCTTTCGTACACAGTCATTCACTCATGATACACTTTTTCACTATGGTAATATTCCTGAATTCTAGGAAACATTTTATTGTCAAGTGAGGCAAGACCATGCTGTGTTGATGTTTCATACATTTGCCACAGCTCACTATAGTCACCCAATGATTGTATATAATCTTCGTTGTGTTTTGCTTTTGCTCTATGCAAAAATGACTCATAGGTACGATAATTACCTACTTTAACTTCACCTTGTATTTTTTTATTGGAGTAAAAATAAGCTTCTGCATTTTTTTTGTATATGTTGATTGTTTTTTGATACTCTTTTACACGATTTTTGATTCATTCATCCAAAAGAAATTCATTCTCTATTGTGATCAATTCTCTCAGTATTTCATCTGCTTTTTTTATATGAAACCATGGCCCATCATTCAATATCTTCTCCTCTTTAGCAATCCACTCAAGTGCAGTTGTGAGATCTTTAATATATTGTATAATTACTTCTCCTGACTGCCTGTCAATGTTCTCTATATCAAAATCATTCACGTTTTGGATGGCTTTTTCGTATTCTTGATATTGATCTTGGTTATTATGATGGAGCTCATTTATTTGTTGTTGATACCAAGAGTAATAACGAATATCTTTGGAAAAGTCTCTCCATCATTTTGCAAGATCTTCAGGAGATGAAATTCCATGCAATACACGTTCATGTTTTCTCAAAAGGTTTTGTTTCGCTTCCAATAACTCTTTATTACGAGTTTCTATAGTAGTACGCATTTGCTGTATTTCTTGCTTTTGATTGAGTGATTGTAGATCTTTTGCGAAGGTTTCAAAAGCTTTTTTATCTGCTTCAAACTGTGTTGTTTCTTGTTGCACCCAAATATTTTTTGATTCTTTACGACGATCAATTTCTTCTTTGTAAACACGGCTTGTTTTAGCCCTGATATCTTCTTCACGAGGTATTATGACCGTTTGGTAATATCTTTTTTGTAGATAAGGAACAAGTTCAAGCACTGCCCATTCTTTGGTAAACGCTTCTCGTTCTTTTTGGGAATCGAATTTATAACCTGGCGCTTTGTAATAGTGTTTAGAAAATGCATTATAGCAATCTTGGTCATTTGCTACCATCCAACCGTACAACATTTGAATCGCTCCTTTTCTTTGCTCTTTGTTTCCTTTTTTCATTAAGGCAACAAAATTTGGGTAGACACTTTTAAGCTTATCTACTTGTTCGGGAGAGTATTCTTTTGTTTCTAATAACACATTGAGTTCAGTAGCAACATTTTTTAGCTGTATTTTTGTTTGATACAATTCTTCCGCCATTTTTTTTTCCGTTTCTTTGTTTTGTTCAAATGTTTGTATAGTTTCTGAATGGTGTAATAAATTACTACTTGTGTTTCGTGTTGGTTTTTCGTTGGATGACAGTACTTTTGTCAACTCTTGCTCATGTTGCTTTTTTGCCTGTGCAATATTTGATCAAGTCACCAACAAGAGCATAGTCATTGCTATTTTTGCTTTTCCTGCTTTTGCTCCTGTTTTATAAAAATTATCCAAACCCGTTTCATACAACAGCTTTTGAAACATAGAAAGCAACCAGCGAGCAATATTTTTTCCACCATGTGGTTGTTTTTGTATTTGCTTCCACTTATCTTTAAACCATTGTCAAAATTGTTCTCCACTCACACGACCATCTTTGATTTCTTGGGCCATGTTTGCATACATATCTTCTGCTATTTTTTTCTCTTTTTTTGTCGATAGCAAAATTTCATGCCCCATCGCCTCCATAAGAGCGCTGGCACGTTCATTGTCTATTGTCCCATTTTCCCAAGCATTGACATCAAGTCGTTCTACCTGGGAATTTTCTAATCCATCCAAAGAAAAAGTATTGCTATCATTTCACCATTGCTTCATAGTTTTGCAATAATACTACATAAAAACTTCTTTTTACTATCCTTTATAGCATATATTTCTTTTGTTATTTTTGCTATTTTTGTGACGAAGCAAGAATGATAAGAGATGACATATGTTTATTATTATATATATTTTTTGGAAAACGGAAAAAGAGATGGACAACAAAATATACTTGCAGTTCGCACCTCTTTGCGGCATTTGCCGCGATATGACTCTATTGATTATCCACTCACTTTCAATACAATATTGACATTTTTAAACATTATCATTTAGCCACTAGAACAATTATGTGTTCCTTGTGTTTTTCTTGCTAAATAATTAAACATCGTTCCGAGGTTTCCTCGCTTATCAACAAGGTTAACCATTCTATTTTGTACAAAATATTCTGCTGTGTAGTTTGCTATGTTTTTTTGTAACATATGTGCTCCTTGTTCAATTTCTAGTACCTTTACATAGGTCACTTCTTTATTGATTCTCTCGTTTGCTAACCTCCTACATCCTTCATAGGTTGATTTTTTTGTTCCATTTTTTGCTTTGGCTGGATTGAGAAACAATGCAGAATAACAAGCGATATAATATTTTGATGCAAGCCCAAAATCTTTGTAATTGTCTCATGCATATTTGGTCATTGCTTGTTCAAAGTTACTGTTGGTATCTATGTGTTGAATACGAGCAATACTTGGTTTTTTTGTACCATCTTCTGCATCATATCGATATTCCTCAAACGTGTTGACTATATCCAAAGGTATCGCACCATTAGGATCAAGCGCTTTTTTTGCGATTTCTGTTCTTCGTTTATTTCCTTGTGGATCGGGATCAGCCATAAGAGGATAACGGTATGATTCCTTTGTTATCCCGTCTAGATGCCTAAACCCTACGTCAATCAAATGGTCATACAAGAATCTTGACTCCGCCCAACGAGGAGCATCAACATTGACTGACTTACAGAATCCATCTTTTTTGTAACCTTGTTGACAACAATATCCTTTGAGGTTTTCTAGTGCTTGTTGTATATTTTCTTTTGGATAAATCTCCAATGCTGCTGCCTCCGGGCTTCACTCACCACCATCAAACAAACTACTCCATGCATTATCCAGATCATTTTCGTCACGTGGCTTTCCATCATCGCCAAAATATCCATCCAATAGGGGACAATCCGTACTGGAAAAATTGGCAAAAGATAATGATGGTAAACAAAAGAGCACGAGGCAACATAGTAGTAGTTGTTTCATAGTATCAGGTTTATGAACAAAAAGGCAGTACTATTATTGTACTTGTATAGGTTCCATTTGGAATGTTACGGAAGCGATAGGTGCTCCTTGTAGTGATGCAAACTTATAGGTAATTGTTTTTTGTGTAGTATTGAATTGATAGGTCGCTTGTAATGTTGTATGGAAAGGTTCAGGAATATACATTTTTCCTGTTGGTGACACATACAACTCACAAATACTTGCTGCATTTTGCACACATGTTCCATCAGAGAACTCGCCAAAGTGAGCTTCATTGAGTGGTTGTAGCGAGTAGCTTCCATTCAAAAGTTGTATCGGGTTTGCTCCGACCAATGCCTGTGGTTTCAAATACATAGCAAATAGCACGCTTTGTAAGTTGGTATCGAATACTTGCATGATTGGGATGTGTTGTTCTAGTCCAACACGTACTTGTGTTTGTGCTTGATAACTTGGGGACACAAAGAGTTCACCATGTTCTGGATTGAGCGAAGCAATGAGATTATTATTGCTATCTTTTAGTTCGATGTTTGGATTTTTTTCAAAGACTCCTCCAGTCGTAATGAACTGCCCTACCGTGATAGGATACAGTTCTGTCAAGACTCCTCCGGTCATACCTTGAATGCGTTCTCGCAATCCAAATCTGTTTCTCTCAAATCTAATGTTTCATTCATCAAGGTCCTGGTCAAGGTTAGTGATTACGTCTCTTCCTCATGGCACTTCATCAATTTGTGTAATTTCCAAATTAGGTATATCGATAGTAAGCAGTGTTTCGTCTTCTGCGTCATTATCGTTTATATCCACCGCAGTGATTTGATAACTTGAAAGGGCCAAATCATCAAAGAAAAGACCTGTCAGCACACTTGTATCGCCACTATTGCTTGCAAGAAGTACCCCTGATTGATAAATCGCGTTTGATTCTACAGCGACGTTATCTTCCCATTGTACGACCATATCATAACTTGTGTTGATATATCCGTCCAGATTATTTCATTCGTCAACAATTTCACTTGTTGCGTTTCTCACTAATGTAATCGTAGGAATCGGTGGTTCTTCGTCTGCAATAATTTGTTGCCCTCCTAGTATTTGTTGAGACCAAGGTGACTGTTTGATATAGACTGGGTTTTGTGCTGTTCCAATATTTTCTAATGAGATGATTCTTGAGTAATACCATTTTCTCGGTACATCAGTCAACGCATACGAGATAAGATCATTGGAATTAAGATAATTTCCTACTTTCATAATCGTTCCTGTCATGTAATCGTCAACCGCTGCTAATGGCAAGTAATCAGGCACCAATATTCTTGCATTTTCTTGTGTTTGACCATCTGGTAACATCAAAATGTATTGTGTAACATCTTGATCATCATCAAGATATGCAGCTGTTTGTTTTTTGGTATGGTTAACATCAGCTCTCAATACCACTTGAACTAAGTAACCATCAACAGATTCTTCTTTGTTTTGGAATGATGAGTTTTTCCATGAATAACTTACTCACTCAAATCATTCACCACTGACAAAGAAATTTTTTACTTCATAATGAGGCATATACATTTTGAAGTTACTGTTCTTGGCCGTCAGATATCATTGTGTATTTTGGGTACGATTTGCCAAATTATCAATAGATTGAATCGTAGCAAATTCATACAATGTGGTAAAGTACACTTCTCCTGTTGCTGGTCCAACATGGTCTTTTTGATCAGAGTACTTGATATACACGGTATCATTAGTTCGCATCACTATATCATCTTTATCATCTTGGTTGATATCAACCAAAAGATAGTTGTCATCTACGCGCAGTGCGTGCCATGTAGAGTGCACGACATTGATGAATCTCGATTGACCTCTCACATAAATTCCTTGCAGGTATTCTTTGAAGTTGAGATATTGCATAACAGAATTTTGTGCACTTGCTGGATTATTTCCTCCTCCACCTGCTTGCGCATATAATGGTACTTGTGACTCATAATGATACGTAGGAACGTACAATGAAGCAGGATCGCTTAGTGGATCTGTCACTGCTGCAATCGTCAAAGAGTGATCGGACGTGATAGCTTCCTCTTTTTGGTTGTTTTGCTCTTGTAGCAGTGGTACATCTGCTGGACAATAAGCTTTCGTTTTCATTGCATGCTCCATAAGTTTTTGAGCATTAGATTTTTCTGTTTTGACATATTGTAGCTTTTTGGCGCGTTCCAAACGATCGTGTAGCTCTTGTGTATCACCTACTTCTTCATTGAGCACGTCAATCAAGACTCACACCGATGTTTTGAGATAGTTGACCTGTCCTTGGATTTTGTCATGTGTTTCTATGTCCATGTGAAGCTGTTGCGGAGAATGACGTTGCAATGCAGCATCAAAGCCATCAAGCATTTGATCATGCAACTCAAGATAAGATCTCATTGGGTGTTCTTGTTCTTCAAGTGCTTTTTTGATCACAGGATTAGTATCAAAAAGATTGGTCGTATAACTTGTTTTATCTAGTGTTTTATTTACCAATGTCGCTGTTCCCATTGAATCAAGGAATGTGTCATAATCCGTTTCTATCATATCAGCAATAGCAAGCACTTCATCTTTTTTAGTTTTGATAACTTCTTGCACATCTTCTTGAATAGCTTTTACTCACTCATGATTAGGAAGTACTTGTTTGTCTGCATCGATCAAATCAAACGCTTGGGTTACCAATTTTTTACTTTCTGGTTTTCCACGAGCAAACATTTCTGAGTTTTGCAATAGAATAAGACCTTTTCTTACAATTTCATATGCCTCATCTACTTCGATCATTTGTTCATAACGTTTTGGTCCAGGGATCGCAGATACGATATGATCTGCAATAGTATTCCAATGGAGTGACGTTTGTCATGAAAGGTTTGTTTGCGGGTTTGTTCATGGAATGTTGATATTAAGATCAATATTTTGCTCTGAAAAATCCGGTACATATTTTTGTGCTCCTTCATTGATGGTTTTGTTGAATTCTTCTATTCATTCATTGGTCGGTTGTACAATAACTTGGTTCACTGCTTGGTTTGAGATATCAGCAAATCATTTTACCAAATCATACACGTACGTGAAGTTATAATTAAATTCAAAGTACGCATCAAGTTTCCAATCAAATCCACGCAATGGATTATCTTGATTGAGACTTGTCAAATCGAGCGAATCAAAGAATGGAACATTCCACTCTCTTTGAGTCATTTGTTCAATTCTTGTTTTTACTCAAGGTTCTGAAACCAATCCAATACCTGATTTGAAGATACAGTAGATCTTTCCTACTACATCCAAAATATCAATTACTGTCTGTACTTCAGGTGAAAGATTTGGAATCTTGGGCGCTGGTGGTAGCAATGGAAGTTCCATCTCCAATGTTGGTAATACTGATGGAAGTGGTGGTAAATCTGGTGGTTCTGGCAATAGTGGAATATTGGGTATTGATAAGGAACCAATATCAAGTCCCCTATTGAGGTTGAGTACAAGATTTCCGAATAAGTTTAATTCGTTATCAAACTTTGTTCCTAGTTTCAAATCTAAGTTGATATCTACGTTGACCTGTGGAGGTGACGGTAGATTAGGCAACTGTGGCAATGGCACTCTTGTCGGAACAAAATTGAATTTTGGTAAAAGGATATCTATCCCCAAATCAATATGAGAAAAATCGAGGAAGATGCTTGGTATTTTAAATTTTGGTATAGGAATAATTGGTAACTCTACACATAAAAATGAGAGTTTACACGAGTAATTATCGTAGTTTTCATTGGTACATTTTGAACATGTGGATGATCGATTCACACTCAAATCAATAATTGCTTGTCGTGTTTTGATCACCCCAATCAGTGTAATGATTGCATCAACCCATTTTTCGAATCTTCTGGCGTTTTGTTGTATCCAGTGCATAATTGATCACAGGAAGCTATCCAAGACAGAAGATAATTCACTCAAATATCTATCCCAAATATGCACCCATTCGTACAACTGGAATGGGTACTGTCTATATTTTTCAAGAATTCTCAAATTTTGTCTCACTTGTCTAATTACTTGTTGTGAGTTTTCTTGAAAAGTAATAAAATTACTCAGGTCAGTATTGACAATATCTGTTTGAAAATTTCCGTTCACTTTATTTCCAAAAAGGAAACTCATACATTGATTGTTGACTCCTGCGTAGGAATCCAAATTGCTAATTTGCTGGTTGAGCACCTCTGCAGACTGCCCTCCACATGCTGCAGCATCTCCTCCATTGGCTAGGTCATCTTTACATTGTTGTAGTTTTTTGAGCTCACTGTTCATATTGGTTCGTTTATCCCTCACGGTTGTTTGCATCTTGCTTATCTGTGCTTTGATGTCTTGTGGTGCGTTGTTGACATCTTGCTCAAGCTTAGAAATACCGTTTTTGATTTGGTCTGGCGTGAGTTCTTGACCACATAGCCCAAGAGCTCCTTGTAGGATTCCTTCCCATTCTTGCAGTCTTCCTCTATTTTCATCCAGCCATCATTGAAGATAGGTCGTGTATGCACGCACATCTTCTGAATAAATCATCGGGATCGTCACATTGACATCTCTTGTGTTGATATTAACCAATGGCACTGCATTAAACATGGTAGAAACTGCATCAAATGGATTAGATGCACCATCTGATAGTTCGCGAAGTTTTCCTTTTTGTAGCCATGTTTGTCTCATCGCTGCCACACCAACATTTCCTAACACATCTCATGGTTTGTACTCTTCATTCTTTTGTACTTTATTTTGTGAGGTTTTGAGACTATCAATTCTTTGATTAAATTCATCAATAGTTAGCTGGTCAAATCATTCAACAAGTTGTGCAATATCAGGAAGATACACGCCAACCGTCATGTTGGTAAGATTATTGATAATATACCTCAACTGTCTGTCCATCCAGTCTGTTACCATACATTTTACCAGTCCTTTGACTGCTTGCATTCCTCATTGTATTTGTGTTTTTAGTCTTTCTCCTGGTTTGAGTTCTGCTCCTTGTGTTTTTTCTATACTGCTATCACGCAAAATTGGCGATGATTCAAATTGGATAAATCATCCATAGACTCCATCAGGAAATGGTGGTCTCATACTTCCATTTGGCTCTGCTACTTGTAAGCTCCATGGCGATGTCGCTGTGTCTCCTGGTTGTTCTGGAGTAATAGGTGGAGCACTACAGTCTCCTCCTTGTAGCGCATCATACAGATCAGGATCAACTCACTGTTCACCGCCACTGTCGTCACCACATGCAAGTGGTGTTGGGATAGAAAGTACTACACAGTTACCTCCCAAATCTTGAAAAGGAGCAGGTATGTTATTAAACCCTGCTTGTGGTCAAAGACACACAGCAAGACCAAGTTTCATTGTCAAGGTAGGAGCAAGATAGACTCTTACCATCGATGGATATGTTCCTCACTCGGAAGGGAATCCATAACCAAAATCATCCACTTGTGATAGCATTTGTGGACCCCATGGGAACGGCATTGGACCAACATTGGTTTGTAATGTTCCCGGAAACCAAAAGACAGGAAATCCTTTGTCGTCGGGGAAAAAACGATTAATTGTTGGGAAGTTAGGTTTACATCCAAATATATTATATTCTCCCGGTGCAAGGAACGCCATATTGAATGGCATTGGCAATCCCGAACATCATTCGTTTTCTAGTTGGAATCATTGACATAGTCCTTTGAGCGCATCATCAATAAAATCATTGACAACACCAAACTCTTCTTCAAAAAAGTTTAAATCAATATTTCACAAATTCAATTGTCCATTTCCTTGCAATAGATCTTCACCAAATCCTTCAAAAATAGATCAAAAATCCCATGCATCTCCCAATGAGGTAATATCTTGCAGATCATCCGTACTTTGATTACCGATAACATCCGTCACTGCATTGGTCATATCTCCTATATGGTTTTGTGATTGCTGATTTTGTTGATCGACATAATTAGAGAGCGTTGCTCACAAGTCTTTTTGTTCTTCTCTGTAGTCTCTGAAGACCAACAAATTATCCACCGTATTGATGAGATCTCGGCGATACTGCAAACATCCATCCAACGGATACACTTGAATGTCTGGATACTCATCATCCTGCTCGTTGACGTGATTGACATCAATACGTACCAATGGTCCTCCGTTGTATACCACGTCGTACGTGAATAACATCTGGTTAGTATTTTGTAGATCAATATTATCAATCATCAACAAATAATCTGTGTCAGGCAACGGCTTGTATAGTATATCGTCATTGAGCGAACCTGTGTTGAATGATGTCACATAACCTGCTGCATTGACATCGACAACCCAAGGACCAAGCAATTGATCAATATAGGTCATTTTTTCTGCTCTTGTTCCTTCAATGTTAACCGTTACTTTGACTACATCTCATGACATAAGAAAACCACCATTGAGATCTTCGTATTTTTTGAATACTTCGATGTCGTCTTCTGGCCTTATTTGGTTGATTGCAACATATCTGAGTTGATCAACGGTCAGTGTTTCATAACTAGGAACATCTTGGATCGGTGATACCGTCCATCTCAAAATAGCATCTGTTGTATCATCAAGAATTCCTAATGGATTGAATGTAGACATATCAAGACCTGTTTGTCCAGGAATTAATTGAGGAATATTCCCTGATACATCCTGAGTCAAAATGTCTCCTAATTCATCATCTGCATCAAGTCCTTCTCGGTGCAATAAACTATTATCAACAATTTTGAGTGTATCATCAATCGTCGAACCATACTGTCTGACCAACAATTGACTACCTGCTTGTCTTTGTTGCCATTCGCTATCACATCCCAAAACACTATTGGAAACATAGGTATCTCCTGATGCTGTTGTTCCTCCATAGATTATTTTGACTTCACCAGCATTGGTATTGAGCACAATATCTTTCGCTCCATCCAAATCCATATCTTCAAAAAAGAATTGATTAACATCAGCAAAACTATCTGGTTCTCCTCCATGATCAAGACAGAGAGGGAAGCCATCTACTCCAAACACGACATTATTATTTTTGTATACTCTCAGTTTATCGTTTTGTGTACGAATAATGATATCGTTATAATCGTTTCCATCAACATCGCCTAACCGAGCATCCTCCACATTCTCTGCAATGCTCAACAAGTCTCCCATGTTACGCATCGGATCATCTCCTCCGTAATTTTTGATCCACTTCACGCGACCGTCCTGATAAATCGTGATAAGATCGATCAGTCAATCATTATTAAGATCTCCTTCTATCACCTTGAGAATTGATCATTGCGCGTCTGTATCCACTGCTTGTCCAATACCTGGATCAAAATCAGTACCAATCTTGGTATCATTTCTATCAATTCTTGTTAGCAATGGATCTCCAATGTTGACAAGATAAGGTGAGGCAAATCCTTGTGTTGCTTCTCCCACCGAATGACCAGCAGAAAACGCCGAAACATTTTCAAACCCATGTCTAAATCAAATATTTTTGGTATAGTCAGCACTTGCTTCTATTGAATCGTATCATCTTGCCTCCCCTGGCGCTGTCAACTGATACACTCATAATGATTGTTTTCCATTGGTTGATCCTTCTCCAAAAAACACTGTCACACCAAATTCCTGCCCTACAATAGCATCCGAAATAGCGTCAATAATTCCATTATCATTTCTATATACCAGCATTTCTCCTACTTTGATCGCTTGTCGTCTTACTTCATAGACATTCGCACCATCAATAGTTTGATTTGTCCCCAAAATCACCAAATTATTTTGTTCTTCTGAAAGATCAAAGACTGATTGTCCATTGATTTGAATCGAATCACCTTGCACGATATTTTGTGTAAATGATGCATCCGGAATTTGTGGAATATAGAAAATAGTAGGAGCACTGACTCCATTGAGCGATACTCCTTGGAGTGTTTGTCTTTGCTCGATAGTGAAGTCTGTTAGCTTCCCCAATGGTACAGCATATCACTGTGTTGTCGATTGAAGATAGAGTCCATCATCACGCATAGTAACTGCATGATTTTCTGCTTGCTCTGGCGTCAATTTTCCTGCTGGGTCCAAGGTTGCTACAAACTGATAGAGTTTTTCTGGTTGTGTCAGTTGCGTAGTGACTGCAAGAAGTTTTGGAGAATTATTGATCATCGTTGATGTTACTTTATCATTGACCGAAAAATATCCCCATTGGTTTGCCCAATCTCCTCCAAAAATATTCATGTACATCACGTTGAGTTTTTCTGTGGGAACGAAACCGTTTTGGATGGTAAAACTTACAAATCCTGGCAACTGTACGTCAAAATCTACTCCGTTGACCAAGGCGGTCATATATCATTTTCCACCTGGCTCTATCCCTCTTACTTGCACAGACGCTTGTCCATCAATTGCTTGTATCGTGAGCGGTCCATCATATGCAAGCGACCCCAATACTCTAATATCAAGATCTGTTTGCCCAGGGATCTCATTTTCCCAAATATCAGTCACCGTGAGATCGATTTCTGCACTTCCATTGATTTGCATTTCTGTCAGTTTTGTGGTTGCATTGATTACTCTCGCTGATCATGGAGCGATAGTAACAGGAATAACCAATGGTTCACGACCTGGTATACTAATAAATAACTCATCAGTTCCTGCTCTCATCAGTGGCATGAGGGATATCGTTGCTTGTCCATTTTGAATAGCTACGACATTTGATGCGATAAATTGCGTATAAGGTACTTGTACTTTTTGTTGGTTGATGGTAACTTTTTTGGTGTCATTCTGAAAATATCATGGCTTGATAATACCATTTTTGACACTTACACTCGCCATCACATCAAGCGGATTTCAGGCATCATCTTGCAAATTTAATGTGATAGTTGGCAAAGCGCCCGTATTGATGCTTTGCACACCACGATCAGTAAAACGAATAGCGTCAAACGCATCAGGCAATGTATAATCAATTGCCGTAATAGGTGTATTTCCTTGCAGTGCTGTCAGCGATCCATCAACGACTTGAAAAGAAGCAACAGCAGATGGCAATGATGTGTTAGTCAGTGGTTGTACGTTGATCGTCACTGTTCATGCTGTTGTGATATCCTCTGAGGTAAACAATACCGTCGTATTACCAAAATGCGTAAATTCTTGTGGCGCTGTTTTTTGATTAATTTTTCCTTGGTTGGTTGTTACTTGAAAACGATCTAGTTGTTCTTTTATTTCATTACCAAATCTATCTGTTGCACTAATTACAATAGGCATTTCGCTTCCGCGAAGCAATTTGTTGTAAGGAAAATCTATGTCGATTGTTGCTACATTTCCTGGAGCTACCGATACCGTATTTGTTTTGGTAACACAATACTCCCCCTTACACAATTCGTGTGTAATCGTCATTGGGCCTGCTTTGGTGTCGGCAAGCTGTACATTGATATCTGTTTCATTGAGGTAAGGATTGAGTACAAGTTCGTGCTTTTCATCACAGATGTTTTTTCCTTGAATGACAAGACAATTCGCTCATTTGGTACTGAGCTTCCACGTGATATCCTCAATATCTTTTGTTGCAGTAATACTTACATACGGTGTTTGTATCATTCCTGCGACTGATTCCAAGAATAAGGTTCTTGACGCAATATCAGGTTGTACATGCGTCAACACGTCCTGCATATTGATAACATCCAAACCGGTCAAACCGCTTTCACCATTGAGCAATGCTTGGTTTTTTTGTTGTGATTCCAATGATTCAATTCGCATAGGATCATAGGTTTCTAATGTTTCATGAGCACCCGAAAGTACTGGTTGTGAGTACTCATTTAAGATATTTTTGAACTGATCCAATACCAGTACTGGACCTTCCGCGTCTTTGAATGTTACTTCGAGCTTTGCAGGGTTTGCCATGGTATATTCCAACCAACATTGTAATGCTTGGAACCAATTCATTTCGTTGTCATCAGCAAACAATGGTACCGTTCCATCTGGTTGTACACCACATTCAAGTTGATCGTCTCCTCTATCATCTTGCTGTGCTGCATCCATTTGTGCAAACATATCCCCTTGCTGCTTTAGAATTCTTGCAATAAAGGCAGGCGCTCCATCCAACTGGAAGTAGTCATTACCATCAGAATTGATGTATGCAACTTCGTACCCATCTTGCTTGTACCCAACTTGAGCAAACATGTCAGGATCATCAAAATATTGTAGATATGTTTGAATAATTGCTTTGATTTTTAGGTTGAGGTCTGCTGTTTGTTTTGCTTCTGTAATATCTTGTACTACTGTTTGAGCAACATTTCTTTTTGGCCATGGCGAATTTTGCAACCAAAGAATTTGTGCAAACTCTGTTTTGAGTTGGGCTGGCAATAGATTGACAAGCAAGTCTTCATCAAGTAATTGATAACCACGATTGACCGTTGCCAAAGGATCAGCTTGCGCCAAAAGGTCATACGCGTCCTGGTGTGACTGATACTCTGTGTTTCTCAGTGTCAAGGCATTGAGTAGCTTTGTATTGTAGTCTTGCACTGCCGTTCTTAGGTAATCCTCTAGTGATTGTTCGATTTGCTGAGGTGTTTTGAGTGTGAGCTGTCCGTTTGCTTCATTGTACACAGGAACATGGTACAAATTAGGAAAATCAAATCTGATTGTCTCTCCATGCAACCCTTTGAAAGTCATATATCTAAGTGAATCAACTGGCGCATCCAAGGTTGTGAATTGGTTCATTGCGTTGAATTGATCAGGATTGGGTGCATCGTTGACAACAATAGAATCAATTGTTTTGTATTGATACCACTGTTTTGCTTTGTATTCTCCTCCAAAATTGAAAGTAAATTTATTAACAAAACCACATCTTTGTTCTTCAATTTTTTCTGCAAGAATAACAGGATTGATTGATAACTCAGGAATCTTATTTCCTGTTACAATTTGTACGTTTTTGTGAAATCATTCCAATGCATTAAAACTACTCATTACATCAAAATAGTTGACATCTTGATAATTTAGTACTTTTCTTGCATCAATATCACAGGCCTTGAGAACTTTTTCCCCTGGTGTTGGTGGTTGCAAATTAAACAATAATGAGAGAATATCATCAGGACTCAAATCAATAAAGACTTCTCCGTTTTCTTCCCATTGCACTCTTTGCACATTGGCAAATTCTTGTGATGCAGATCGATCATAAGCTGCTGCTTGTTCTGATGGAGTTTTTCTTGCACCGGCCATGTCATACAACCATCCTCCAATGTTTCTGTCAAATGTAGGATTCCATGCGATAGAAAAATCAGAGAACTTCAAAGCAAGTTCGTTGTTTGGTCATGTTCCCAAGTTGATAGGCGTATTTCCTCACCAGTATCATGAAATGTATACTTTTTCGTCTTCACACGCGGTGTTGTCTTTGTCATCTACTTGTTCTTGTGCGTCATCAAGATCACTTTGTGTCAAAAAGAAGTTATATCCCCTGTTTGCTTCGATTTGTTGATTGAGTACATTGTAAGATCCCCCAACGGATTTTGTTTTGAGATAGTCATACGTACCTCCACTTGTCCAGTCATATCCGCTCAATGCAGCCAGACTAGGAAGATTGAGATACCTTCCTTTAAAAATTGATAAATCTTGTGCTCCTGTGATGTCCCAAGCGTTTTTTCCAAAGTAGAAATTTTCATATTCTCCATCAAGATAGTACCAATCTTTCCAACAAGAAAGGTTATCATCATCGTTGACGATTTGGTTTTTGTCTTCTCTGTAAAAAACCAGAAGAGGCGTACGAACAGCGTAATCATTTTGTTGCACCTGCTCAAGTACGACATCTTGCAATCTTTTGTTGTATTGCATAAGTAACGCGTTTGATCATTCGCTACTAACGTACAATGAGTCCTGCAGTTGTACAAAGTCACTATGTGTATCAATGTTTGAGACAAAATATCTTCCTCCTGCGATGATGTTATCTCTCATAGTTTGTAGATACGATGATCCTAGTAGATCTTTGTAATCTCTAAAGAAGTTTGTCAGTGATGCTTCAATCATTTTTGCAGGCACATCCTGGATTTGTGAAGCAGCGCCTCCTGCTTGTGCTCCTCCAGACAGATTGTTATTAAATTGTTGTGCACTTTGTGCATAGAAGCTACCTGGTTGTACATCGATAGGATTGTTGAGTAACTCCTCTACATTAGCATTGTGATCTGCATTAAAAAGATCAAACAGACGTTGTGTATACCTTTTGTAATTAATATCTTCTGCAAAGATAAATTTGTTGATATAGTAAGACAAGAAATCACGGTTAAATGTTTCTGCATATGCTTTGAAGTCATCATACCAAATGTTTTTTCCTACAAAACCAGCTCCTTGATCAACATAACGACGCAGTTTGAGAAAATATTCATGATATGCATCATTGTCATCTCATAAAAAAATTAATCCATGCCAGATTTCTGGTTCGCTCTGATCATTGTCGTTTGGCTCAAAGTATTGCGTTTCCTTATTCCACAAGTAACGTTGCTTTTCAAAATCAACATAAGGAAAAACTGTTGGGAAAATGTATCCTTCATCGTTAACCACTGGTAAAGGAATATCCTCACCAATAAACACAGCTCATTCCAAGGTCGATGCAACGTCTTCCTCTCCTTCAAAATAAAGGTTTTCCAAAATCCTTACCACATCTTGCGCCTTAATTTGTTGCGTGTCGATAGGAAGTACTAGTGCCTTGGTTGCACCCATACGTTGTTGGATATAATCAGTTGCGTATCGTTGCACATCGTCATTGATCGTTGCATCATCGTACAATTCTTCATCGACAAACACCGCAACAAGTTTTACATCAGGAACCGGAGTTTCTGCTTCGACATAGTGCATTCCAATAGGAAAAAGGATCTGTACAAAATAAGCAAATATGTACAGTATGAGCGTTGCTCACATGACTCTTTGTTGTTGGAGACGTGTCATGTATTATTGGTCAGTGCCAAAATAAAAATTAGAACTGACTCAATTATAACGATCTATGCGCATGGAAACACATATATCGCACATTACAACGATGATTGACTAGGCAGACATCCAAAAGGGTATCTAATAATTGACATACACTATTTTAGAAGTTTTTTATTAGCTTTTTGTGAAAGAATGATGTAAAAGATAACAAGAATTATTGAGGTGTTTGTTGGGGAGGCACTACTCTCCTCAACTAAATTGGGAAAAATAGTTGTATTCTGTGCAATTCGCATAATCTTAACTAGGTTGGTAAAATAAAAAATACATGGTATGAATTTCATATTGTGTTAATACTTCTCAAACAACTGTAAAAGTTTTTTCTGACTACAATTATTAATATCACATTCAAGCATTTGCTCTATTATTTTTATTGCATGTTCATAGGATATTAAGCCTTCTTGCGACCATGTTCTCATTATACTAAAGCTTTTTCCTATCCTATCATTTTTTGGCAGTTCTCATAGGAGTATCCTGTTGGCTGATAATTTCAGAGGGTTACTTTTCAATAACTCCTCATAACTTCACCACATAAAATTTACTCAAACAATTAATCTAGTTTGTCGAAGGGCTCGAGAATATTTTACAAACTCATTAGAGTCCTTGGTGTATTCATTAATATCTTTGAGATTCACTATATTGAAAGGATTCATATAGTTTACATCAAGCTTAAAAATGTAAGCCAATAATGCAGCTTTTTTTTGCTTTGGTGTTGTTAATCATCTTTTTTTCAAGAGCATGTCAGATATTATGTTATATGAAATAGATTCATAAATATCTTTCATCAAATATATTCTTGGTTTAAAGTCATTAAATATCTTGGTTCCAATAATATCAGCTAAACGCTTTTGAATATCCTCATCTTCTATAATCTTATCAATATAGTATTGAGTATCTAATGATCATAAACACTCTTTATAATCCAAAACCTGTAACTGAATACAGTTAATTTCGTCAATTGTGCTATTTATCAAATTTCAAATTGTATCTGATTGCTGTACTCTATGGACAATTACAAAGTATGTCGAAATAATAAATAAAAAAATTGTTAATATTATTCCTATCAAAACCATCGTTATTTTTTTTGTGGTTAGTTTCATCTGAATAATTTATTTATAAATGAACAAGCGGAATCGAATAGTAAACTTGAATTATTTTAAACTAATCATCTAGCCTAGTACAATTCATACATAAATTTTTTCTTTTTCAGTTTTTTTCATAGAACCAAGTTTTTCCAAAAAAAGTTTATGTACCATTATTTGATTTTTATCTAATATTTTTGTTTTAGCTAACAAGTCTTCTATCCTTATAGGAAAATATTTTGTATCATTTTTGATAAATGAATTCTTCAAGTTTTTATTTCAAAATACAAATGATTCTAAATAATTCAAAATACTTTCGGGCGGGAGATATATATTTTCTTTATATCATTTTTGTTCAGATAGAAAGATATTATTTAGATATAAATAAAAATGTTTACGTTCGTATCGCCCATAACAAATTAACATTAAACTCACAAATAAAAACATTAATAAATAGCTAAAACTAATAGAAAGCTGAAAAATAATTGTCAAAAAAATCAAGAATACAGATAATCCAAACAAAATTACTCATAGTGAGGAAAAATTATTGTGAGATATTACCGGAAATTCATTTGAACGTAAAAATTTTACAGAAATATTGTTAATTAAAGAACCAGTTTCAATTTTGGAAATTTTTTTAATTAGTCATTGATAAAAAAAAGGAAGGTAATGGTTAATTTTTTGAAAAGAATTTAATAAATTAACAAATTCTTGATTATAAAGAAATTTACATGTTAAATTACTATTTATCTCTAACTTTCAATACTTTTCTAGTAAAGCAAACAGCAAGATTCCTTCTTCATTAGTTAATCTGATTACGGAATTTTGTGTAGTTAATTTTGAAATCCATAGTGCAAAAAAATTAATATCTGTAAGATCAGAAACATGTGTTTGTTTCATTAGCGATACCTAAGCATGTAAAAGTAAGGGCATTATATTTGATAACAGCTGTTTTTTATTGCCAAACAGATAGTAAGTTAATTTTTACATTTTAATATTTTTGTAAATAAATCTCTGTATTATCTTTTTTTAATAAGTTCATTAGTAATGTTATTTCTATTGTTTGCTTTGGATTTGATGCATACTTAAGAGCATTAGTTACATCTAATTTTACTTCTTTTTTTGGTGAGTTATGATTTTTAATAAAAAACACATTCATTTGATACAAACAGCGCAACACACCTTCATCAAATTTAATTTTACACAATCAATTAGTACTTTTTAATAAAAAACACACATTCTTTAATCTTTGTTTTGTGAAACTGAATTTTCATAAAAAAAAATCTTGGTAGTAGTAGACAAATAGAAAGACAAAAAGAAAAACAGCTATTTCAAATATTATAACGACATTTTCGGCACTTTGTTTAAACGACATCATTATGCGAACAAGCAGATAAGAGGTAATTGCAATGTACATTATCAAAAAAAGCACTTGCCAGGTCTTAGCCAAAAGTCCCATATTATAGTAAACAAAGATCCCGTCTTTGTTCATTCTATCGTAAGGCTCAAAATAAATAAATCCTATTGAAAAAACGTATTTTTCTTGATTATTGATGCTTCTTTTAATTCTTTCTATATTAGTAAAATAATATTCCCAATGAAGAATATGGCTATTCCTACGAAGTTTATTAATGAGTTTCAGTAGAAGCTCGCCTTGTATAACGATGTTATTATTAACAATAGTAACATCATTATATAGTTCTGATATAATCAAGTTGTAAAAATAGATCTTTTGTTCTTCCAAAAAAATATTTTCAAAATTTGGCAAATTCGAACTAATTATTCCTAGTTGATAATATCATACTTGAGGAGGGCAATTTTTCATAAGACAACTAAGCAAACATATAAAAATCTCACTAGCGCACCGAGCAGATCTAATCTTCTGTTTGTATTATGATTTTATACTTTTTTTCTATTGCCTCAGATCGAATAGCATCAAGTTTTTCCAATCGAACAATAACATTTTTTTTATTTTTTATAAAACCTAATTATTAAACAACATAGGTGTTTTCTATCAGTGTAATTTAATTTTTTTCAAATAAGGAGCTAGCCATTGCTTATTGTATTCCTCATCGTAAAGCGAATGTAGTAAGTACTGACTTACGTTTTCTTTTGCTTTGACATATTCACCTGTCTGCAAATAAAGAAAAAATAATTCAACAAAAATGTTTGCATACACTTCTTTTTCTTCTTCATATAAACTGTCTGCGTAGCCTTGTAAAAAGGTGATTGAATCTGACACTCAAAAGTATTTTTCGAGAATAGTTGCTCTTGTTAAAATAATTTTGGGAGTTTCTACACCTTTTTCCATTTTTTTTAAAACTTTTTGGTAAATACTCTCTTTTTTTATATGATTACGCACTTTCTTTTTTATAGTAGAATTATTTTTGTATAGATGTTGCATAGAATCATCATTATATATTATTTCTATAAATCAAAAATAACAAATTAGGTTTAAATACTTTGGAGTTATGGAAACATTATTTTCTTCTATATATTGTAGTAGTAATCAAAAAATATAACTTTCACAATAAATATCTTGGTGCAATAATGACTGCAAAGAAGAAAAAAAGATAGATTCAGAGTAGATACGTGGAAATTTGCAACACAATTCAACAAGAGTTACATGATAGTCTTTATCCATACCAAACTTGTGTTTATAGGATTCCAACACTTGTTTTTTTTCTTGAATAGAATGTGTATCGCCTATTTTTTGTACTAATAGATGTCATTTTCATGGGAAAAGTGAAGAGATGGAATCAAACAGATCATTAAATTTTTTTGTGAAATGCTTTTTATCCGTTTTTGTTCAATTCCCATGTTCATAATAGTCTACCATATAAGAAAGATAAAAAGAAATCTCTTTTGATTTTATTTCTTTCCTATTTTCATGTAAATTATTTTTGATAAAAGAGAATCGCTTTTCTCATGGCGAAAGAAAAAAATAATATTCACGATACAAAAATAAAATAGAAAACAACTTTTGGTAGTAATCATTTGTTTTATGATACACAAAATATTTGTTTAATTTTTTCTCTGTATCTAAACCACGATCAAGAAATTTATAATATTTATATAAAAAATTTGTTAATCAAACAAAATCTCAGGTTTCTTGATACACATTTTTTGCCATAAAAAAGAACGTATTTCTTCTAGGAAAATGAGCAAGCTCATCAAGCATTTTTTGTGCATGAGAAAATTGTCAATTAGTGTAGTATTTTACTATTTGGTGTAACATGACATAGAAAAATATTGCATAAAAATGCCACTTACCCTATCAATGTGCTCTGATTAGTATTCTATCTAATCTTTTCTTATATTCCATCTTTTTACTACTCATTTTTTACACACTTACTATAGTTGATACCTTTGATTTATTTATATAAAAATATAAAAAGTGTAACATATTTTCACCATACAAAAAAACCAATCTACAAAAATCCTGTAGATTGGTTAATTTCTTTACTAGAAGTAAATTCTACTTCTTGTATTTACACAAATTTCAATCAATATCATTGTTTTTTTGCTTCATAAATTACTCTCATGAGTCAAAAAAGTAACTCTAATATCGCGTACTTGTAAATTTTCTTTTCATTCTCTCGAAAAAATATTTTGGTATCTTTTTCTCGGTAAAACTTTATCTCTTTTTCGACAATTAATTTCAAAGCATCTAGTGATGTAGACTCAAGAGATATCCAATGATTAGAGACTTCATGATTTGGAACGTAAAGAAGTAATTTTTCTAGGTAATCAATAAAATCAAAGTCTCCTTCCAAAGTGAAAAAGTTTGCTTCTATTTCATTCCCGTTGACTGTTAGAAACAAGGCACTTGCTGATTCTTCATGGATCACTCCTACCATCAGATTATTATCAAAAATAAAGATCTATAACTTTTTGAATTGTAAGTCTTGGTTCCATTCTTTTGAACGAAAAAGAACCCTAACTAATCAAGCCAATATTTCCAGTAATTGGAACTTATACGCCTCTCACAAAAGACCATCTACATAAACATAATCGTTTTTTTCATTGAATAACAACTCAATATAATTCTCTAATGAAGTCAGATAATGTTTAAGTTCATTCTTTTTAAGAATAACAGAATCTCATATAAATGAAATACCCAAGATTTTTTCCAAGAAAAATATTACGTAGTAAGCGGATTTTTGATCATAGTAAGGAAGCATAAAGCTTCAGTCTTTAACTTCTATTCCATCATCACTTATATGAACAACATCTATCACAAAAGCCTCTTTTATCATCACACTATAAGCATATAAAGATACTACCAACTCCAAGGCATTCCTTAAAAGTCTGACAATCGGTACTTTTTTTCAATACAACCTCTTTTAGTTCTAGCTCCATTTTTAATGAACACCTAATCAAGAATGGACAAAAAAATCTTCCAAACACACATTATATTACAATACATTTTTTTGTAATACTTTTTTCTCTTCTCGTACCTCATCTGAAACTATATAAAAATTTATACGAATATATTTCATTAACCACACCAAACTTTGTTGATAATTTCATAGTGTCTTATAATTTTTATACAATTCCCAAACCATCCATTCTTTATAGTCAAAAAAAATTTCATATTCATTTGCTTCGTAATGTTTGAGAGCATTACATAGTTTTTCTGTTACAGCATGTAATCAGTAAAGAGACTTGCTTAGTGAATACTGTTCATAGGTAGCTATTAAAATATTCCCATTTCATTGATTTTTTGACCACTCCTTGATTACTTTTTGAGTAATTTCCAAAGAAAAATGAGTCAATAATTTGTTTAATGATTGCTTATGTAGTTTAGAAAGAGCAAAATATGGATTTCTTTTTAAAAGTATTTCTATTACTTTACCATATCAATGAGATAATTCTCTTCTATGTTGAGATAAAAAATCAATAATTTCACCTCCAAAGTTATCTAGCACTCACTCTTTTTCTTTAAAAATATCATTATATTCTCCAAAAAAAATTTTTAACTCATTAAAAGCTTTTTTTTTAACCAAGTATTTATATGAAAATTCTCGATATTCAGCATTAGCGACTGGAATTTTCTTTATATAATAATCTGCTTTTGCCATATCACATTCTACAAAAAGGAAAATTTCTACTAATATTTTTAATATTTCTTTAAGTGGGTGTGTTGATATAACCTTCTCTAACAATACGACATACTTATTCCGGTAATAGTCTTGTACTTCATCTATAACATGTTCAGAGTTTGAGAGTTTTTCAAAACATAATGCCAACAAATAACTATATACTATTGATTCAGTTTGTTTTGATTTTATCTCATGTATCATGTTATTCATGTTTTCAACAGTGTATTGTTGTTGCATAGCAAAAATGGTAAGATAATCAATTATCGGTTCAACCTCAGATATCTGAGTTGTTGTGAATCACAATTGTATACAATTATTTTTTATTGTGTCTTGTTTCTTTTTTATATCTTTATCTTTGCGGTATATTTTTAACGCTTTTTTTATACTCCCTGATTTATAAAAAGAATCCCCAACCATATGTGCAATATTCGCAATCAGCTCATCATTATTGGCATAGAGGGGCAAAATTTTATTCCAGTAACTTATAACAGAAGAGTAAAGGCCTAGATTGTGGTACCAAGAAAAAACATTTTTAATAAGAAATGGTGATTGCAATACAACTAAAGAGTTAATAATATTTTTATTCAAAAAAAAATTATATTTTTTATTTTTATTGGTCAATAATAGAAAAAAAGCAACATGATATGATTGAAAATTCTCATAAGAAAATATCTCTTTTGCTCTTTCTTGGGCAGACTCTTTTTCTTGGCTCTGTAAAAGTATATGTGAAAAAATGTAGTTTGTTTCTGCTCATTGCTCTCATTCAGTCATGTTTTTTATTATATCAGAACACTCTGTATAGTTTCATACAGCAAAATAATTACTAAGATCTTTTGTACCTGCCTGATTCATGAACAAAGATTATTTAATAAAGATTATTTTTCTATAATTGGTGAGCAAAATATAGTTCTTTTGTTTTTCCATCAAAAAATTTTTCAAGTGCTGTTACATAATTATTCCAAAGATCTCATAATTCCTGTTTTTTCATATATGACATGATAGCTGGATGTTTCATTTTTTTGATTGTAATTGTCGGATAAATTTCATCATCAGATATTTTCTTCATTTTACCATCAAGAAAAAAAGAGATATTATCGTGTATTGCCTTATGCAACAACGGAGGGAAATACACAAGTTCATCAAATCATTGACCACAACGTCAAATAAAAAAGTCACCCTCATTATCAAATAGTCATTTTTGATCCGATTGATTCAAACCATAAATAAAAACTATTAAACCTATTATAACAAGAATAATTTTTTTTCACCAGAAATAGCTCCCCCCTACTAAAGTGAGGGCAATAATGAAAATAAGTACTTTTTCTAAAAAATTTGATGCTTTTTTTCCTGGTTGTATAGTAATAAAATCTCTTTCTACAATTGCATATTCGATATTCTGTACCATATGATCTTTATAAGGTTTGATTTTCTTATTAATTTCTTCCCATTCACTAATATATTCCTTTGCAAATACAGATTCATTTCTTCAATATGACATTCCTGCTATTATATTTAGTATATCACTAATAATTTTTTCTCTTGCACTTTTGATAAAAGTACGACTTCATCCAATTAATCTAGCAATAATCCAAGCTTGTCTATCAGAAAATTCTATTATTTCTTTTGAAAAATGAATATTTTTTACTCAAAAATCAAATTTTTTTATGGTAAAATTTTTGTTCATTATCTATGCTTTTCTTGTAAAAATTATTTTATTGGTACAGTTGATTTTTAATTCCAATAAAAAAATGCTAGAATTAGGGGCTATGAAAACATAACCCCTATGTAATAAAAACTTAAAAGAACTTCTTTAATATTGATATCGATATCGATTGGAGTGACACACCGGATCCATGCTGTTGAAGCGACGGAAAATAGGGTTGTAATAGCGAGCTCGGTGATAAGATAAGAATTGATTGATATAACGTATATCAATTTTTCCATTGTAGCAATAAGCTTATATAAATAAGAATTTTCTTCTACAGATTTCTGACTCATTTTACATACAAAAAAACTAGCAAGAGTTATACATCTTACTAGTTTTAAATTTATATTTGAGTAAATTCTCAAGTTTTTTTAGAGAAAATTCACGAAACTCGTTTATGTTCTCAGTTTACGAAAGAATAAACCTTTCAGTAAATATTATCTAATGTTACTTTATTTATTTCTATTCAATGGAAAATTAAAAGTCAACTAGTTGATAACAAACTTTTATACTCGTCATCTGAGTAATTAAAAGCTTTAGTTCAATTTTCTCAAAAAATAGTAATCCTATCTTCATGTAATAAAAGTAATTCTTGAGTTGATTTAGAGACGAAAATCTGCCCCAATGTCTGATTTGAAAAAGTTACAACTTTTTTGCTTTCAATATCAATTGTTATAATACTATCAGATATAATAATTAAAGTTTTTCCATCTGGTAGCCCCCAAAACTGATCACCAATAAATTTTTTATTGTTATGAATCGTAGGAACTTTAATCAAAAAACTACTTCAACTTACTATATCTCTAACTAAATAGCTACAACCTCATTGATCTAATAGTAGATCTTGGTTTGAGTCTATAAAATTTTGCTGAACTATTTGAATTAAAAGCTCAAATCAGTTAATTTGAATCATATTTATCAATTTCCTGGTCTAAAATCTTTATATAAGTTTAGATAATTCTTTCATCTTTAAGACATTGAAAACAATTACTACCGTTCTGTCTGAATTGCTAACGTATATCATTTTTTTAAGCAAGTTTCTCGTAAATCAATCATATTGGAAAGCCAGTGCATAACATCCTCTTTATTTTTTGTATAATTCTTATCTCATTTATGATTATAGACTGTTATAGAAGGTATTTGTGAAACATGATTTAAGTCATGAAGCATAGATTTCATAACACCTAATGTTGTCACGATTTGATCCTTAGAAAAAAAACTACAATACAAATAAGCATCGCCCGTATCTAATAGATCCTTTCTACCTATACTATTAAAAATTGGAATGGAATAATAATAAGTAAAATAATCATTCTCTCATTCAAGAAAAGTTTGATTAGAAGATCAATTATTACTATCTAAATAGATAAATGATGGAGGCAAATCTATCTCATCTTTATTATCATTATCTTCATAAAGAAATAATAAGATAATTCCTAGAAATAGGATTATAAAAATTATTGATATAAATAACATTTTTACCAAAACTAATAAATATTCCCACTTTTACTGTGTACTTTTTAAGATTACAAAGGTTTCAATTAGTAATCTTGAGCAATAAAAGATCATATTTTCCTATTTCTGTATTGAAAAATTATTCCAGATATTGATCAAAAAAGTTAGCTTTAATTTGTTGATCGCAATTTGTAAATGAGAAATAAATACCTTCAAATTTAGATGAATTATTTTTATCTATTTCTTTAAAGCAATCTATAGCGTAAAAAATTTATTTAACAATATAATTGAAAAACTTGATACCAGGATAATCATTTTTATTAGGAAATTCTTTTCTATAATATTGATTCCGATAACTTATTATTTTATCATACAAAAGTTGTTGATATCAGGGATTTTGTAAAAATATTTTATGACATATATCACGATCTATCTTTTCTCTTTGATCATATATTAGCTGTATAATTGACAATACATACTCACCAACTAGTAATAATATACAAATAGTTCCCAATACTCCTACGTTATCTTGTAATAATTTTTGTATAGCTGCCTCTCTCACAAAACCATTATGGTGTCTTGTAATTTTATATTTTTCTAAAAGAATGATATTCTCTACTTTAGTTTCATTACATATACGATAGGGAATAGCATAATTTTGACCATCGTAATTAAAGTTTAATATATTTTCACAATACATATTAACAGAATAAATATACTATAAAAATGTTGCAAATAATAGGCTAGAATTTACTACTCTAGCGATAAAGGCATTTCTACCAAATTGGCAATTTCAATAACAAAAGCTACCAATCAAGTTGTAATCATATGGTAAGCTCTTTTTCTAATGCAATATCAATAATTTTTATAAAATTATGCAATCGTTCTTTTACTTCTTTAGAATCTTTAATTAAAAATAAGTTTTTATTATTTTTAACTCTTATTTTTTTAGAATTTTTAATATTTTTTAATAATTTATTGAAAGAACCTTTTAGTTTAATTTGTTGATCGTAATTTACAAATGAGAAATAAATATCTTCAGACTCAGATGGATTATTTTTTCCTATTTCTTTAAAGCAATCTATAGTGTAAAAATAAAAAAATTCATCATGATATGATGGAGAAAAATCTCATACAAATCATAAGCAGTGATCCCTGGAATTATTAAACAGCGCTATAGGTCCAGGAAGAATAACACTATCATCAGATTCATATTGAGAATTTATTTTAGAATATTTTTTGTGCCAAAAATAAAGTAGTACAGCAACTAAAAGTAAAATAACATAATAGTATCACTTATTCATTGCAAAGTAAGTATAATAAACAAATATTCTATGTAATTTCTTCTTATATTCCATCTTTTTACTACTCATTTTTTACACACTTACTATAGTTGATACCATTGATTTATTTATATAAAAATATAAAAAAAATGTAATATATTTAGCATTATATAAAAAATCAAATGAAAAAAGCTTTAAAAATTTGTATGAGTCTATTTTTCTTATGAGTAACTTTTTTTATCATATTTTATTCTATTGTAAATACAGAACAATTTTCCAAAAAAAAAGAAATAAACAACTGTTATGATAAATTATTACAAATCTACTGATGAACAGAACAATTACAGGAATCATTACATAAAAAAATATTGGAAGAAGAAAAATTAGAGAAAGAAATTCAAAAATACTCCAAAGTTTTGAGAATAGCACTCCCAACACTCCAAAATTTTAAAAAAACTAATTTATTATGATGTGATAATAGTTGATTTTATTTCAAGGACAACAATATACCTAATTATTATTTTTGATCTTTTGCATTAACTTGAATAAGCGAACCAATCTCTTATGGCGGATGAAAAATTGGCTTGCTAAAGAATTTTTTTGAAGAGCGAAAGATTAATTTTACAGATCACAAGGTGAAAATTTATTTATGAGAGGAAAAAGTAATTAAAAAAATAATATTTGAGTGATTTCACACGTCTAATGACGTAATCGGTTTTGTTGCTAAAATAATAATTATGAACCATCGATGAGATGAAATACACACAGTTTACTCAACGTGACAAATAAATTCTTGATTTATTGATAAACGAGCATTTACTTTAATTCAAAAATAAGAACTTTAAAGAGAAATCGGTAGTGGATAAAACCATTACCGATTTATTAATAATTTGCTGTTTTTTTATTTGAATTTAGAAACAGTCCAAATTGCAAGATTTTTTATATTATCTTCCATTTTGTACCAAGCCTTAACTCCAAGCCCAACAAAATCTCCAAAGGCTGCTTTTTTGCCTAGATTATCAAATGCTATATCTATACCATGATTATACATATCAAATGGAATATGTCCTAAATCTACAATTGCTTTAGTTACTACTACAGGAAAAGCAACTGATGCAAACACAGAAGACGATGCTTTGTAACTTAAAACAGTAACCAAAGGACCAACGTTGCTTGAAACTGCAGCGTCTATAACATAACTACTATTATCATAATAATTTGCCATATTTATGTGTCCTAAAACGACACCTGGTATTAAGCCCGCATTTTTATTTAAAGATACTCTTTCAACAAGGTCTCCAATAAATAAATCAACCATAATTGAGTTTAAATCATTAGGTTTGTTTTGAAAAGTAAACTTGTTATTAAAAATTCCCAACAAGTTGGTTGGCCCCTTAAATAAATTTCCAGCACCAAAAAGGTTTGAAGATATTGCCGCTAAACCGTTTGGATCAACCTTATCTATTGGATTGCCATCGCAGTATTGGTATGGATTGGAGTGATACACCGGATCCATGCTATTGAAGCGACGGAAGATAGGGTTGTAGTAACGAGCTCGGTGATAAGACAAGAATTGATTGATATAACGTACGCCAAACTTTCCACTGTGACGGAATTGATTGGAATGTACACCATTTTCTTGTACATTGTATGGCTCTCCATAGGTCGTATAATCATAGGTATTGATTACCGTACCTGCATTATCTGTCATCATCTTGGTGTCACCGCGATGATTGAAATGATAATACTCTACATCACCATAAGGACTTACACGAGCAAACAATCCGCCATTGGCATAGATATAATACCATCGCACGTTTCCTTGTGCATTGATTTCTATCATCAAATCGCCCATTCCTCTTGTGTCCAAGACATAGCGAAAATCACCTTTGACTTCTGCTACCAAACCTAACCCATTGTATTTAGCACTGTACAACAATAGTGATCCATTATATGTTTGGGTCAATACGTTGTTGTGCTTGTCATAGGTCAGCGTAGAAGGAAAATCTCCCCCTGTGCTAATCAAGTTGCCTCGATCATCATAGGTAGCGGTAATACTCGTCTGAAATCCATTCATTTTTCCTTGTAAGCTTTGTACTTGTTGGTTGGTGGGATTAGGCGTATACGTGAACTCTCGCTGAGGCCACGGATCTTCCTGATACCCTTCTGCCATCAATACCGAATCAATTGTTCCATTAAGGCTGTAATACATTCGTTCACCGCCAAGTAGTTGTAATGTATCTTGTACCAAACGTTGAAATAATTCACCATAGGTATTATAGATATATTCTTCTTCAACATTATTTCCATAGACGGTTTTGATTAGTTGCCCATTTTGGTTGTATGTATTGATTCCTATGACCATTCCATCAAATTTGATAGTATCCACTTGACGGTTATGATTATAGGAATATTGACACACTGGTCCGTTGTAGTTTATTGTCGTTGTGTTGCCAACATCATCATAACCAAACAACAAATGTTTTTGTGTTGTTCCATCAGAAAATGTTGTAGTATGTTTTGTTTCTCTGCCAAACTCATCATACTCATAGGTATCAACAATATCACTGTCGATATTTTTGATAGTATGCAGCATATTGTGATGAGTCGTCAATGGCGCATTGTAATATGTCATCTGTGCATACCCATTATCTTTGAGAAAACCATCGTGCGCGCCTCCTGCAAAATATGTCTGATTGAGCACAGTATTGTCCTCTAATTTGACAGAAGCAAGACGATAAAAATGATTTGCATCAT
This sequence comes from bacterium, assembly GCA_020627925.1. Taxonomy (GTDB): domain Bacteria; phylum Patescibacteriota; class Gracilibacteria; order Absconditabacterales; family Absconditicoccaceae; genus JAHDFY01. Next base: position 71,466 of record JAHDFY010000005.1, on the reverse strand, counting down.
AAGTATATTCAACAAATTTACCAAATCGTCCTATCTTGTGCAAAAGACGTGTATGAGGATCATAGTCATACGTAGTTACATCCCCCCAATTGGTGGTGATTGTTTGTAACTCACCATTCCCAGTCCATGCATAATCATACGACTTTCCCATAGGTGTTTGCGTCTGCGTGACCAAGTCATTTTTGTCTTGAGTCGTCTTGTATGATCGACCATTAACAATTTCTTCACTGACTAGTCCTCGCCCTGTGACCACATTTTGTACTATTCGATCTCCTTGCTGAATAAGCTGCGGAATACCGTGTTTGTAGTTTTGTAATGTTATGTTTTCTACACCAAGTATGTCTATGTCGGTTATTTGTCCTTTGTTGTCATAGGTAAATGACTGCATTACCACACCGTCAGCATCCTTGATGTCCTCTACACGACCCTGAGCATTGCGTGAAACTTCCCACTCAACGTCATTCGCGTCTGTATATTTTATTACATACGCATCATTTGCGTCATACTCCCATTTTTCTACCAATGTCTTGCCTGTCGCACTCGATGTGATATCCCGCTGCACCACTACATCCCCTTGAAAATGAAGCGTCTGCGTGATTCCATTAGAACTTGTCACACTAGTAGGAATATTGGGCAAAGAAGCATTGTTATAACTGATAGTCGACTGATGCGTCATACCATTGATTGTGGTACTTGTCTGATGGGTATACCCATGATTTGTATTTGCATAATCATTATCATACGAAGCAGTTGAGGAAGAAGAAGAAACCAAGGTGTTGTTTCCATCATAGACATCCATCTGCTTGGTGTACGTACCTGCCTGATAATCCAAGGAAGGATTAATGACGATAGTCCCATTGCTGGGCGTTGTTATGCTGGTCACATAATGATTGGTCATATGCAGTGTCGTTACATTCTGTTCGGGCCATGTAATATAATGCAAGTGGTTCGCATGACTTCCTGTATGATAGGAATAGGTCCACTGATTGCTTTCTGCGTCTGTGATAGCTGTGATGTTTTCGCCTGTATAGCTAAACTGGAAATGACGTTCTTTTCCACTTCCATCACTGTTATCCACAATATCAACCAGTTTGTCATTCGTTGCACTTGGATCATAATGACATTCAAATCGACGATGAGACCCACCGCCTGCAGGCTCAATATATTTGAGTCGATAGGCAGTTTCTGGCGAACCATCGGGAAGTGTAATAGTCTGACCCTGTTCGTAGTATAATTTGGTTGTTTGATTGTAATTATTGGTGATCATGCCCAACATGTAGACATCATACCCATATTCATTTTTGTAATAAGAACGATAAATAGCAGATCCACCTCCTTTGTATTGCACAAGCAATTGTTTGAGTGTTGGCGTATTGACCATTATCGTTACGTTTTTTGTTTTTGGCCCATGGTGTACTTGTTTCATGGTACCGCCACTCATATCTGCTTCCCAAACTTCTCCTACTCCTGTCGCATTCAGATGAACAAAATAATCCTTTTCTCTATAAGAAGTTTGATGTTCGTACGATGGGTTTGTCGATTTCTGACTACCCGGTACATAGAGAAAATAATCATGTACATCTAAGGTCCAATTGGGATTATCTCCCATTCCATTGTTGGCACGAAATGCTTCAGGAAGATGAGACCACAATCCGCTATATGATGCATTGACACTCGCGCCCATACCACCATCGCCGCTCAAACTCATTCCTGATTTGAAATATTGACCAAATATCCCGTCAGACAAGTCTTTGGGTTGGATAATATTATACAAATCAGCGTTGATCGGTTTTTTGTAGTAGGATGGATTGAGTACATCACTCGCTGTTGGTCGCGTACGTATTTGTGTACCACTTGGCGTTGGAATGCTCCAGCCACCTGATTGATTGAGGTTGTTGAGCACTTGCCACAACTGATACAACCCTGTTCGCCGAGTTGTTCCTTGATCAAGATTGTTTGCTGTACTTAGAATACCCAATTCGTATGCTGGCAGCAAATATGAATACATAAAATCTCCCTGTGTCACACTCCCTCCTGTAGAGAGAGTAAATACTGGTGCTGGACCAGCACTTGTTGGTGTAGAATAACGAGGAAGATTGAACGTTTCCCATAGCATTTTGATCCAATAGCGCAATTGTGTTTGTTCACCAGGTTGATAGTTAATTTGTGTTTTGACTACTGCTTCATCATCATTGTAGGTCAACGAACGCAAGACGTTAAATGTTTCTACATTGTGTGATTGTAAATCCATAGACCAGATCGGATAATCACGAGCTGGGCTTGCCGTTCCATTTTCCCATGATGTAACCAATACGTATGCAGCATCTTCACGAGGCATAACATCATTGGGATAACCATTGCTACGATATTGAATAATACCCCAGTTTGCCAAATCGCAAAATGCTTGATATTCAGGATCCGTGGCTAATGGACTAGTAAAAATACATGGCCCACCGGCACCGGCTACGGTAAACAAACCGCTTATACCATAGACTGCAGCACTGTGTTCATGTTCAATACGTAAGTGATAATCAGCACCAGCTGCAAGGCCACTAGGTACCGTAAAATGTGTGCTTCCTGTTGTAATACCCGTCTGTAGGGTTTGCACAAAAGCACCTGCTTTGTAAAGCTTGAGCGTTGCAGCTGCCATGGTAAAGTTTTTGGTCAAGTAGACCGTTGTAGTATGACCAGGAACCCATGCATTATTGGGTGTGGCTACTGTTGTTTTCATCTCTTGCAAACAGATATCAAATGTCCCCTGATCATCACCATGTTTGTCCCAGAATCGAATCAAAGATGTTGATCCTGGTGACATATTGACTGGCTCTAATCGAGGCATTGATCCATAACCACTGTTGTCATCACATTCTAGCATTGTCATACTAGTGCATGATCCTGCATATGCTGCGGCACCACCATTGTTGAGGCCTGATGTCGTACTGTGTAGTTTGACAATATACGCTCCATTTGATGGCACCGTAGTACTAAACCATACATCTTCTCCTTGGTAGTTTGCACATCCTGGAGAAGCAACACTTGCATTGGTGGCGCTATAGTTGTGGTAAGTATTCCACGCACATGTCGCTCCCAATGAAAGATTTTGTGCAGTACAAGGATCATCATTGGCAGGTGGTGTTGTAGGCAATGTAGCTGTAATATTCCACGTTCCCATGTAATGACCATTGCCATTGACTCCTTGTTGCCATACTGTTGGGTTAATTCCATCGTTACCAACACATTGCTGTGTGGGCGGTGCACAACTTATTCCATGAGGATACAGAATAGCAAAATATTCTTTGGTTCCTGTATTATGTAATTGTGATGCAGGAATTGTGTATGACCAATTTGTAACATTACAAGGATAGGTCATCGTCTGCACCAATATAGTGGAAGAACCATCGCGTCGATATAATTGTAAACGACCATCACATTTGTAGGTCGTTGTTGGTGGCGAAACAGTATTCCCTGGTGTGCTAGAAGTAATGGTAATACCTGTTGCCGTTCCTTCAATACTAGCCATTGTTGCAGGAGAACCAGCATTGCTTCCTCCCGAAAAAGGAATAGAAACAATATAGGTTTTCCCTGATAATGTACTCAAGGTATTGGTTGGATCGACAGAGGTACTTACAGTAAAGGTTTGGGCTGTAAGCACAGAAATCATGCTACACAAAAGTAGCAAAACATGTAATGTTCTCATTTTTTTCTTTTTTTGTTTTTGGTTGGTTTAATAATCACATTGTCCTTTGCGTAAGACATAGCCTGTGAGCTGCTTATCATTATCAAGCAAGACATCAAAGGAATATGAAGCCAAAGGATTAGTTAATGTCGTCGTACTGTTCAGTAGTTCGTAATGATTGGTAATCATAGGAACATTACCAGCACGAGTATTGAGCAACAGCTTTGCATCGTCTCCAGTAATCGATCCATCAGCATTGCAATCGGCACTTCGCTTTCTCCACCAAGATACGTTTTGGTGAGCTGCATACCAAAAAGCTGCCTGATCATGATTGATGTACAAAGGGACAGGTCCTGTTAGTCTTAGTGTATACGTTTTGTTTCCTTCCATGTCGAGAAATAGCACACGATTATTAGCAACTACTTCTTGTGCAACAAGGGTATTATTTTCCCATAGTTGTACAGTCAGATTGAATGGTATAGCAAATACTGATGAAGCGTGCGTATCTGGAGGCAATTGCACCAAAAGCTCCATAGTATATCGACATGGCTCATCAACCTGCTGCACCAAAAAGTACTGTTGATCTTGCGTGTATAGTTCTCTTTTGCAATGAGCGTTTTGCTGTGCATAGGGTATTTCTGTGTCATCGTTTTTTGGATGGTAGTTTTTTTCCCATCGGATCGTTTGGGCAACACTTGCTACCCAAGCCATACTCAATGAGACACACAAAAAACATGATAGCATTCTTTTTTTGTTTTTCATTTTTTGTATTATTTTTAGTCTTTTATTATAGTGAGTAATTGTGTTGAAGTTGTTTCATCACAGATAATGTGAGCATGGTAGTTCCCTCCTGGGAGGTCAATATCCATGGTTTTCACATCTCCGTGATGAGTGTTTTGCCACTGTTTTGTCATGACCATTCGACCTAGATGATCAAAAAGTTGCATCGTTACTACTTCTGATGTCGGGGTCGCAATCATTAGTCTATTAGTCGTTGGGTTGGGAAATATGTGAGGAAATAGATTTGTTTTATCATTGCAATATTGCGACACAATAGGACTGATAAGTAGTTCTTGTGTTGTATGAGCAACAATGCGATAATAACGTCTTGCTTGTGGGGCAACCGTTACAAAGAGATAATGGAATGTTCCATTGTTGTCTCTTGTGTTGTGTGGTAGTGATTTGTCTATGGTTTCCCATACAACTCCAGTACGTGATTCTTGTACATCAAAAAAGGTGATGTTTTCTTGATCCAATACACTCCATTGAACGAATAGTTTTTCATTACGACAGTTGATTTGCACATTTATTGGGTTAAGTGAAAACAAATTTATTGGTATTTTCACTAATCCTTGAGCAAGTTGTGTGGGTAATGAATCTTTTTGTTCATTGGCCGTATAGGCTGATTCAATGATAATTGCTCCTTCATTTATTGCACGAAATGTTTGCATCAATAAAGCAAGAGAGTCATTGATTGTGTGTCCTTGACCGAGAGTATCGATCCAGAACATACGCACTTCTCCTTGAGTAGTAATGCTACTATCAACAGAGAAGACATGATTTGTCAGTACAGAATCATTGGGTACGCAACCTAACCATTGCAGTATCGTTGGATTCCATGACATAGTCACTGATCCGGTAACGATATTTGCGTAGTTCGTTGCATGTGTTTGAATGGTGCAGATCGTATTTGCTGCTACTGTCACCGTATCGTTTTTCATGGTCAATTGCGCATGACAAAAAAACGGCATCAATGAGATCAACAAGCACGATAAACTTTTGCATGTTTTCATCCTAATTTTTTTTGATTGTTCGGAAATAGCAAAACAACATTTTTGTTTATTTGCTTTTATTTTACGATGCCACAATACGAAGACCATTTCTATACGCAACACCAAAAGTAATACAATACTATCAAACTAATTCATCCACCAACAAATATGGCAGATTTTTTTCTAAAAATATATAGTCAAAACATAAATCAGAAAAAACACGCATATAAGATACAAAATTCGCAATATAGTCAACAAGAACGTGCAAGCAGTCGCTTTGTTTTTTTGGAAAGAGCAACAATGACGTGTACAATTGTCAGTAGAACGAAATTTTATACCTAGGTGTTATCACCATGACAAAGAGTACAACAACAATATTACAACATTTTGGTCAGACTATCCAAAGAGGAATCTTTGCATCATTGGTCGTTGGTGGACTGTGAATGTTTTTTCCTGTTTATGCACAAACATGTGGTGATATGGGAGTGGGAATAGGATTCCAATTTAATCATAAAATTGCTGAAGTTCGTGATAGTAGCAATAACGATATTGGAGATGTTAATATTGCTGCGTCATTTTATAATCATGATACATTAGGACTTTTTCCGCCAGCCTATAGTGCTTCTGATTTATGTGTTAATGGAGATATCTATGCTATTAATACTCGTCGTGCCACTTCATCAACACACCCAGATATTGATATTGCTAATCCATGATCATTTATTGTTCCTATCACGTTGGGTAGCATTCCTAATTCTATTTTTGACTTTCCTGCTGTTGCTTCTGTCCATGTCGATGAGCCTGTTAATTTAACAAATACAGAACGTGCTCTTCTTTTTTCTTCTGATGATGTTGCATCTAACCAAAAAAGGTATGCAGGAGCATGGGCATGTTATAACGCGACAACTAATAATGTACAATATTGTTATACGTTCAACTATACCTCCAATCCGCAATGTGGAAACGCAGTAGGTAGTTACAATGACGTTTCTGGTTTTAGTTGATATGACCATGCTGATTTTTGTGATAATGGAAGTCTTTTGGAATATAATGGAACCTTTGCTGATTCAGAAAATCCCAATAGTACTGTTGTCAATAACCTGAAAAGCGATATTTTGTGAGCAAGTGCATGATCGACTATCTCATGGGCGTGTAATAGTAGATCCCAAAATCCAGCAGTTACTGTATCATACGAAGAAACATTGATTCAAGCGAACTGTGCAACAACGGTGACCGCTCCACCAAATCCAGGAGTACCCGGAGAATATTGTGGTCAATATGATAAACGTTCTACATTCTATCCGTTCGGTGGGTTTTATAGTGGAGAACTACAACAAATTATTAGTTCTAATGCTTCTACATTAAATAATTTTTGTGGATTAGGAGATACCTACATACAATGATCATATTATATTTCTGGTGCGGATGGATTGCATTATTGGACTTGTGGAGACACGCTTGCAGATCCAAACAACCCACCAACATCAGTTTGTTATGCTGACATCAAACAATCACCTAATGCTATTTGTGAAACAATCCCTGACCCCTACAATAATAATGTTACTCCAGTGACTAATGGAACACAAATAGATAATACCTATTGTAATGTTGATCCTGCTCATCCTGGTGCAGCGACTTCAGTACCTGCTCTTCAGGCAGTCAATATAGGCGGTGGAGATAATCAAGATTGGACATGGACTTGTGAAGGTGGTTATTATAATGATACTCTCTGTACTGCAACATCCTATGGTATTTGTGGTAGTGCTGATGGGACTAGTATTTGGGATTTTAATACATGAGACCAAACACTATGTGATAATGGAGTCGTTTTTGATGTAACTACATGAGTATCGCAAGATCCCCAGTATCCATTTATTTGGAGTTGGAAATGTCGTGGCTCTACCACCGATGGAAGTACTGATCAATTATGTTCTGCCAACGCCGAAGGTGCTACATGTGGAACTGCAGCCAACACATGATCAGCCTATCTTACGGCCAGTGACTCAAATTTATGTGACAACGGTCAGCCTGCCAATTTTGGTATTCAAACCTCTCTTAGTCCATTTTATGATCATGAATGGGTATGGGATTGTACGTGACCATCATCAAATGTCTCGACAGAATGTAGAGTGGGTGCTGTCAAAGCATCTTGTGGCATTGCTCACCAAGCAACCTATGCAAGTCTTACAAGCAATAGTCCCGATCTATGTGTACAAGGATTAGCAACAAACTTCCAAGCAGTCAACTCTACAGACCCTCAATATGATACAGAATGGACATGGACTTGTCCGGGGGGAATCAACAATGGTCTTTTGGATAGTGATTGTATTGCTTATGAACCATCTGCTCCAGTCAATGGTTTGTGTAATCCTATTACCAACAATCAGACATTCTATTATTCCGATGTAACCAACTATCTGCAATGTACGCAAGGAACGCCATCTGCACCTCTTCTTGCGGATCCGATAGGTAATGTATGGACATACACCTGTCAAAATGTTTTTTCTGGAACTGATGATTCATGTACCATCAATCAAATTGAAGATGGTGATTGTACTTCTTACTCGGTTGCGGTATCAAACAAGCCGACACTACTCTGTGATGGATGAACACCTGGAGTAGTCAGTAATAATGCTGGATACTGGGTATGGAATTGTGATGGAATCAATTGAGGAAATGATGCTTCTTGTGCTGCACAATGTCTCAACGGAGATTGTGACGATTCAGGGCCACAAACATGTGTTATCAACGGAACAGGTTCTAATGCATGTACTGATGGCGTACAACCTATTCTGGATGTAGGCGATGTTTGTAATGATTTTGATGGATGTGTCTGTGGACAACAAACCATTCTCAATGGGCAAACATGTACTGCGCAAGCACTTACATTTCCTGGAAAATTAGCAGACCTCAAAATACAAAGTCACACAGCTGCATCATGATCTGTCGTAAGAGGAAAAAGAATTGTATTTGAACTTATTTACAAAAATAATGGTCCTGATACAGCAACAGGAGCTGTTGTCGAATACATTTATTCAGAGCTATTGGAAGATTTGGAATCAGACATGCTATTTACTATGTCTGGTATCGTTACCTCAGGAGCAACGACTGGTGCAACACCAACCATTACTTATGATAGAATGCTTTTTTCTGTTGGTGACATTCCATCAGGAAAAACAGGAAAGGTAGAAGTATCGTGAAAGGTTCGTACGATCTTTGGCTCTTCTGACTTGACCAACAATGCTCAAATTACTTCTTTGGTCGACGATCCTAATCCGCTCAACAACAACCAAAGTGCATCAACATTAATTATTGATGAGTTGACACAGTTTGATGGTTATGTAATCAACCCGCTGCTTTCGATGAAATCACTGATTGACAGATACAAAATGATCATTAACTGGATTAATACAGATTTCATTTATAGAGATATTCTTCCTGGTCATCAGTGGTATATGCATATCATGACGGTGACAAGAATGGGATTAATGAATGGATACAATTACAAACATGCAAGATTGTTCTCACCCAAAAAATGTACTTCATATGTTGAAGGAGTTATTGTGGCGGCAAAAGTAATGCACATGAGAGGAGATCAAGATGTATACACAAGAATGTACGAAGATACGCCTTTTGAAGATGCTAATTTTAACCCTCACATTACCAACTTTATCAATCGATGATACAGAAAAGGAATCATTGATGGGAATCACATAGAGGTAAAAAATGGAAAGAAATACATGTATCCCAACAAACCTATTACTCACCAAGAAATGAAAGAAATAATGTTTAGACTCTATCGTCTTGCAAACGAAGATACTAATGTACTCAAACCGCTTTTGGCAAATGGTGTACAATGTGTAACAAGAGAAGAACTTGCCTATACGGTTGCACATGCACTCAGAGGTAATAGTCAAGTGGTGATGTGATTTAATGATCACTTCTTGAGTGCCTTGTATGACAAATTGCAAGTGCTAAGTATTAGAGAAAGAAGATATGTCATCAATAGAATTATCTTTAAGCTCAACGAAATGTCACCTAACAGAATGTATAAAGTTGGTTTGGATCCTGAAACACTCATGGGAATACTTCAATCAGCAATGAAAGGAGAAATGTATAACTACAACTACGATACTAGTTCGGCGGACAACTTCTTCTATCAAGTAAGCGATGACAAATACGACCAATACATCAAGGATTTATTTGATGCTGACTACTAACACACTCTCCTTTTATCCCATCTTTGCATACTCATGACAATCGACGCAATTCGTTGACACGAAACAAAAGAAGCAACCAAACAACAAAGTGACCAAGCGATTTGGGAACAAAAAATAGCAAAAACACTCAAGTTTCTTGAAAGTGTACAAAAAAGGAACACTGCGGTCGATATGTCAGATAAATCCGCTCAAGAAAACATGCAAGATATAGATCAGCAAATCGCTGCCATCACCAAAGAAATCAACAAGCTTAAGCAAACGGATTTTTACCAAAAACAGCACCACATTGAACTTAGAATAGACCAACAAAAACAATGACTTGCAAAGGTAAGAAACCCCAGAGTAAGAGCCAAAAGAGAGCAACAAATCGCTAAAAGAAAACATTTGATGATGAGAAGCTTCGAAGCAAAGAACAAATTTGAAGCAGCAGCTTTGAGAGCAAAACTGCAATCGCTCAATGATAATTTGGCTATACTCGACTCACAAAAAAAAGACACCCAACAAGCGCTTATCAACAATCTCAACAAAAGACGCAGCAATGATTTGCTGATCAATGATGCTCAAAGAGATATAGAACGCTATCGCGAAAATCTTGAGGCTCTGACCGCCTACAATGCATCGTTTGAAAATACACAAGCACGTGAGGATTTTGCTGATGCAATCAATACCGATGCATTGGAATCTGCAGAAAAAAACCGTCTTCGTCAAGCCAGTATTGAGTGAGCTGATGGGAATTATACTATTACTCTTGATCAAACCCAAGACGGAGAACCAGTCAACATCAAGGTGGAGAGTATTCGCAAAACTCGATGATCCCACAAAGACACTCTTGTCTATTATTTTTATAACAATGAGGGAAAATTTGTGAAACTTCCAGAAATATACCCTGATCACCACAAAAAAATAAGCTATGAAGTTACACCTGGAGGAAAGACATACCAGATTGATCTACAATGGAGTGATGATAACACGCAAATACTTTCTGCAACCTATGACTCACAGCCATTGTTTCAATAGAAAACATTTAGTTGACATTGTCTTTATTTTTCTTATAATCCTAATGAAGTAATAATATGGTGGTAGGACATATGGTCTAAAAGACCATATGCCCAACGTAATCACAAGAATAGGCTCACCAAGCAGCCTATTCGTAAAAATCACTACGTGGTTACGTGTCCAGGAAGTTTATCTAACTTTCTGGACTTTTTTTTATACAGCTATTCTTATATCATAGATGTTTTTACTGAAAAAACCTGAGAATTTTTTGCCTAAATTTGTGGTAGCAGGAGCTATTGTAGAACACGGTGGAGAAATATTGCTTTTGCAAAGATCAGAGCAAGAAAGTCACCCTCTCAAACGATGTGTTCCTTGAGGAGGTGTCGATCACAATGAAACTCCTCTGGAAGCTGTCATCAGAGAAGTCAAAGAGGAAGCTGGTATTGTGATAGATGAGGTTAAAAAAGTATGTGAATTATATTACAGAGCTGACCGAGGTGACTTTCATTATCACTTATTTCATCATCAAGCATCAGAAAAATCACGTGTCATTCTTGACACGCAAGAGCACATAGACCACAAACGAATGACTCCTCATGCTATTCTCCACACAACAGAAATGGAACTTATCAGCGGTCTTGATTTCAAAATAAAAATGATGTACGATATAGCATAATTTTCTACACCATCATTCCTGGTAGTTTTTCTTCGAGAAATATTTTAAGAGAAGGAAGCTCTTCAAGGTTTGGATAGTGAGTGAGCAATCGTTCTCCTCATTGATGTACTTTTTCCATGAAACTTAGATCAGTCAGAATGTCCAATGGAATATCCGTCATCCCTGATTGTCTTGTTCAAAGAATTTCTCCAGCACCACGATATTCCAAGTCAAGTTCTGCTAATTTGAAACCATCATTGGTTTCTTCCATTGCTTTGAGACGTTTGTAGGTATCTCAGGACTTTTTTTTGGTTTCCAAAAAACAATAAGATTGCAGATCAGATCTTCCAATTCTTCAACGTAATTGATGTAGTTGTGACAAGCCAAATCTTTCGGAATTGTAGATGACCATGATGGTTGCTTCAGGGATATCAACCCCTACTTCAATGACTGTTGTACTGACAAGAATGGCAAGTTTTCCTTCCTTGAAAGCAGTCATAATATCTTCTTTTTCTTTTGCTTTCATTCTTCCGTGCAAAAGTCCAATTTTTCCTTTCATATGAGGAAAAAGTTCCATCGTGTGATGAAATGCTTCTGTTGCAGATTTGACTCCATCCATTTTTTCTGATTCTTCAATAAGAGGCGCAACAATAAAAACTTTTTGGCCTTCTCTAATCTTTTGCTCAATTCGTGGCGCTAATTTAGTCCAGTCACGCTCTGCAACAATTCTTGTAACAATTTCTTTCCTTCCTGCTGGAAGTTCATCAATCACCGAGACATCAAACTCACCAAAAAAAGCCAAGGCCATTGATCTTGGAATGGGCGTTGCACTCATTTGTATAATATGTGGTGAGCCAAATTTTCTAAAAAATCATCTTTGTTGCACACCAAATTTGTGTTGCTCATCAATGATGACGTACTGAAGATTGTGAAAATCAACGTCATCTTGCAAAATTGCATGCGTTCCCACAATAATATCGATATTACCTGCTTTGAGATCTTTTTTGACTTTCGCTTTTTGTCCTGCAGTAAGCGAGCCTGCGAGTAATTGTACTCTAATCCCTAAAGGCAAAAGCAATTTTGCTATTTTTTGACAGTGCTGATGCGCAAGAATAGACAACGGAGCCAAAAAACACACTTGTCCTCACAACTCTTTGATTGTATAATAAGCAGCTATGGTTGCTACGACAGTTTTACCACTTCCTACATCTCATTGCAGCAGTCTCAACATCGCTTTATCTTGATGGAGATCTTCGATAATCGCTTTGACACATTTTTTTTGTGCATTGGTTAATTGAAATGGTAGTTTTTCTTGTATTTCTTTGACTCTGTCTCGGTTAATTGCCTTGCCTGTGTCGTGATGTGCATCTTTTTCGTATTCTTGTTTGTTGAGCAAACTATGCAATTGAATTCTCAAAAGCCTATCAAAAAACACTCTACGAATAGCACGTTGCTGCTTTTCATAACTGTCAGGATAATGAATATGTTGCATTGTTTCATGCACATGCATGAGATCAAATTTTTGGAGAAATTCATTAGGTAAATACTCACTGAAAAACCTTGGAATTTCTTTGAGTAACTTCCATGAATTTTTGGCAAACCAGGCTGGTTTGATGCCCATTACCTCCGAATAGACGGGATAAATACGCCCCATATCGTGATGTTTTGCTGCATCAAGCGAAGCTGACTCCTCTGTTTTTTTTAGTTCTGGATGATTAAAAAATAATTTCCCATAATCATGTTTTGGTTTTCCTGTGATTACATATCGCTTATCTTTTTCGACGTTTTTGAATTGATAATAACTATTGAAATAAGTGATATATCCTGTTGCGCCATCTTCATCCTGAAACCTAATCTCATAGAGTTTTTTGGATCATCTTGGCAATACTTTTTTTTCGATAATGAGTCCTTTGGTGCTTTGTGTAAGCTTGCTTTCGGTATCAAGATTTTTGAGTAATTTGATGGTTCCTCTATCTTCATAATCTCTTGGAAAGTTCAGCAAAAAATCCTTGACTGACACGATTCACGTTTGTTTCAGAAGGTTGATGTATCTTGGAGACGTTCTTAGTAATTGCTGCAATGTTGTCATAATTATTTTTATAGCGATTGCTTTACCCGTTACAAGATCTGGCGTATTTTTGTGGCGTAATTATTTATTTTCTGTTCTCATTTCTGGTCAAAATCGCCCATTTTTTTTGTCAAAAAAGGTCTCTGTTAATAGAAATGTATCTACTTCTTGTCATTCATCCCAAATAGTCACTTGTGCAACAGATTGGAGCTTTCCATCAAATCATGTTTGATATAAAGAAAAGTCTATATCGGAAAAAGAGAATTTTTCCTGTATTGATGTATTATATTTGAATCTTTCGCCAGTAACAGCATAAGAAAAATAAGTAATAGCTGGTGTTTGTTGCTCGTCTTTGAGCATAAAAGAAAGGTCTACGTCATATTGTTTTTCTCCATGATTTATTAATGTCAATTGATAGGTGTTCATGAGTGTTGTTCAGTCTAGCATGCCATTTTTCCCTAGAAGAGAAAACTGAAATACTCCATCTACTCCCAGGTTAGTATAAAATTCTGTCTCTCATAGAGGAAGAGACAAACATCCCCCAACAAGCAAACCTAGCGATAAAAACATCGTAATCATTAATTTTTTCATGGTGTGGTTTGTTAATCGTAAAAAACGTATTTTTTATCAATATGAGTCATTAGCAGCAATGTTCTAATCAAAGTGTAACACTATAGCAATCAAAAAAAACATATTTTGTACCGCAACGTGAATAATGTCAAATAAAACGTGATGCAATCTGGCTCTTTTTTGTTTTGGTGCGCCAAAGAGAATATAATAGTATTAGGAGAAGATATTATCTATCTTTGTACTATTTATTTGAAATTTTTGCCCTCTATGCACACAACGCTAGAAAAACTAGATGAACACATTCACACACAAAATCCTTTTCGTCACTTGCATCAATGAGTAAGAGAAGTGAAGGTATTTATCATGTTGTTTATTGCCGTGTATGCTACTAACGCGGTTATCACCAACTTTGATCTTTTTGTCATGGCGTTTGATGATAATACGATGACTGAACAAGTGCTGACAGAAAAGTTTGCTCAATCTCTGGAAAACTCTTGAACAGAACAAAGCAGTAAGTCTATTGCGCATTATTCTACGCCAACAACGAATAATGATGACACATCTACCGATAGCTTAATCGCTATGCAAAAGCAACAAAGAAAAATAAATGATATCAAAAGAATGTTTCAGCAACATACACCAGCAGCGACAAGCGATTTTGATGCAAAAGAGAAAGTGTCATCACTACTGAGACAAAAGCTCAATGACTACCGTATTGATTTTAATCGTTTGCCTCCTGTTAATAGGTTGATTATTCCTAGCATTGGGGTTGATGTACCGCTGATTCATCCTGATTACAAAAAACCCATTGAAGAAGTTACTAATGAAGATTTTGAAGCGGATTTGTTTAAGTGAGTAGTTACCTACCCAACCACTCCTGTTCCTTCTGATGCAGCTATTAGTCACACCATGATTTTTGGGCATTCAAGCTATCAATCATGGGAAAAAAACCCCTACGCCACGGTGTTTGCAAAATTAACTAAACTACAACACAATGACACTATAGAAATTGTATGGGGAGGACAACTACACCAATATAGAATCGTAGAGAAAAAAATAATATATCCATCCAAAATAGCAGAAATGTACACCCAGTACAATAATGGAAATTACATTTCACTGATTGCTTGCTATCCGTTGTGATCAACGGCAAAAAGAAGTGTTGTCATAGCAGAACGTATTCAGTAATTAACTATATAGCATAAATCTTTACCTTTATCATCACTATTATGATGAAACGTATTACTTCTAGTCTTATTGCACTTGCAGTGATTGGCTCTTCTCATTTGCCATGAGTGTTGGCACAAAGCACAACATTACAAGCTCCAACAAGAGCAACTATTTTTGTTTCCGATCCTTCGCTAAGAATTGATGAGCCAGAAAGCTCAAAAAGCATTTATTATTCACAAAAAGAAATTGAATTTGATGCAAGAGAAGCGCTTGAGACTATCAAAAAACTCTCAGGAGGAATCGATGAAATCATGGAACAAGTAGATAAATTGGACAAAGAATTTGGTGACAATAACAAGCAATACAAGCAAACCAAAAGAGAAATTCTACAAGTAGTTTCTGATTTGGACAATGCCAAAGATTCGCTGAGTACTTCGGTCAAAAAAATTTCTTATTACCAAACACAAATGGTAGAAAGTGCAGCAAAAATTGAAGAAATTAGAGGACAAATAGAAGAAACGAGAGAATATATTGAACGTTTTACTACATTTTTGTACAAGTTTCACAATGATTTGTACAACGATCAAGGAGATATTGATGAGCTCAAGCTATTTCTCAAAACAGAATCACATATAGGAGATCAATTATCAAATAGTTTTTTGGTAGAAGAAATGATTGTCAAACTGGAAGAACTGATGGGCGTTCTCAAAAAAGAAGAAAAAAAACAAGTTATGAATGTGAGAAGAAGTAATGAATTCAAACGTAAAGCGCAAGATACTATTGATCATTATCAAACAAGAATTGATGATCTTAACCAAAAGAGGTTATACCTACTTGATTTCTTGGCACTCTATGCAGAGAATAGTGAAAAAATTGAAGGAAGTATCAAATCTCTTTTTGACACGAGAATTGAAGCACACAATTTGATTTTGGATACAATCAATGAAATACACTCAAAAAAATATACAACACCATTCAATGTGGAGAGTAAAATTGCCTCACTCAACGCGATGAAACCATATGCTCAATTAGAAAATACGTTCCCTTTTGATTGGCCTATCTACCCAATTAATGATATCAATTACTTCTTTATGGACGAAGAATACAAAGAAGAATATGGTGTTGATATTCCAGGTATTGAGATACCTTCGGTACAACGTACCCCAATGTATGCTCCAAAAGACGGATTTGTATACAAAATTGCCAACAAAGATGGTATTGGATTCAACTGGATGATTATCTATCATAAAGAATGATATATTTCTGTGTATAAGTTTGTCAACGAATTCCTAGTGAAAGAAGGGCAGCTAGTAAGACAAGGTGAGCTTATTGGTTATACAGGAGGTGAACCATGGGAAAAATGAGCATGATTCATTGCTCAAGGACCTAATTTGACGTTTATGATTGCACAACATGGAGAGTTTCTTGATCCTCTCTCAGTCGTTGATCTTAGTGTTGTCAAAAATAGAGGTATTTTACCAAAAAAGTACAAAATAGAAGCCCTCAAGGCACTCTACCAAAGACCGAGAGAAATGTATAAATTAACATTTATGAAAGGAGATACCCCTGACGAAAGATTTGAAACATTTCTAAAAACATATGGTGTCGGTATTTATAGAGATCCTCTCTTTTGGCAAGATGCGGCCCAATGATCAAATATTTCGCCAAAGTTAGGTGCTTGTATTGGTTTTGCAGAATCAACACTGGGAAATCACCTGACGACGCTCAACAATATTGGTAATGTAGGAAACAATGATAGATGAGACAGAGTTAATTATATGTCTCCATTACAAGGTGCAAGTTTGATTTTTAGCACCATGAACAACATCTATTTGTGACATTACAACACTATTGCTGAGCTCAATGGATATGCCAACAAAGATGGTAAAAAATACGCAACATCAGAATACAACTGGCAAAACAATGTGATCAAATGTCTCAGCATGATAGAAGGATATCATGTGCCAGATAATTATCCATTTAGACTTGCGCCTAATCCAAACAGATCAAAAAAATAGTATACCAAAAACTCCTTACCGAAAGGTAGGGAGTTTTTTTTATACTACGTAAGGAAATTACAATTATCTTCCTTCGTGGTCGTTTCTCAAGTGTGTCATAGAAGCAATAGTCTAACAAGATAAAAAAAGATTTATTACGATATTACAATAAAACTTATAATAATTAGATCGAGTATGTCAAATCTTTTAGCAAATATTTTTGGAGCTTATGAAATATTAGGTTGGATAAGATAACGAGGCTGTAAGATACTCTCTTGTTCTCGCTCAATACTCACAAATGGCAGCGACAACTGTTGCGTTCACATAAGTAGAACTATTGTCTCTTCTGTTGTAGTTACCGTACGGATGGGTTGACACATTCAATGTTGTTCAGCGAGATCGCCACAGTCTGTCCAAAACGTTCAAGGCAGTCAGTGCATTTCTTTTTTGGAAATCAATAGTGGCTCTTGTGTTTGATAATCTACTTTTCGTACGTTTTTTCTTTGCCCCACAAAAAAAAGAAAATTTGACCCCATGTGATCGTTTTGCTTGTATACTTCACGATAAAATGCTAGCTTTGATAGTGTGTATACTTTCATGTGGGGAGCACGCAGCATCACCAACGCATTCACCAGCAATACACCAATTCTCACCACTGTAAATGAAGCAGGTCCTTGAATCACATATAAACGAGTAAACTTTTTTTGCTTATACAAATCGAGCAAAGCCTCTGCAAATTCTTTTTCTATATGCTTACGGTCAATGGTGTGATTTATTCCGGCAATAGATAATAGAATTTCTTCTCCCGATAGATCAATTAGAAGCATAACAAGAAAATACTAAGAAAACAAATTCCTGCAAACAATCATTATTTGCAAGATTATAATTGTTTTACTATCTTACCTCTCCTTACTTATAAGTCAACAAAAAAGACTCATGTTTTTTGCTAGTTTTTTCCTCCAATAAAAAAAACAATATAATCGGTGATAAGTAGGAAATTAGCTAATTCCAAAAGGGTTTACATACTGTGCACACACCACCATCATGCAACCAACCAAACAACACAAAAAATGGTCATGACTATTATTCTCTCTCGGACTTATAATGTTTGCAAGCATTATCGGTTTTTCTGTTTTTAGTGATGCGTATAACATTTTTGACCTTTTTTCATTGGTAGTGTATGCACAGTGAGCAGATGAATGAGTCGGTGATTTGATGGTGATGGTAATGGATAGCTTGCAGGCAGTATTGCAGCTCATCTATATTATTCTTTGGCCATTACTTTTTATTGCTGGAATTGCTATCGACAACACGCTCGTATATGGTAAGTTTATCAACCTGGATGCCGTGCTCTGGAATATGTGGCAAATCAGTAAGAATCTTGCTAATTTTGCACTCGGTTTTTTTGTTCTTTTGGAAATTATTAAGTTTGCATTTTTTGCTCAGGAGGACAGTGTCAAAAAAGTATTTGATGTACTCAAATGAGCTCTTATTGCTGGAATAGGAATACAGGCTAGTTGGCTTCTTTTGGCCATAGTTATCGATATTTCGACCATATTGATTGTTGCACTAGGATGACTCCCACTGACGCTCATGAGCAATTTGGAAATGGGAAATCAGCCCGTACTTGGAGTGCAAGGTTATCTCAACCTTTCTGATACGAGCAACTCACAAAGCAACAAAGTGGACAACCTTGTGTATTACAAATGGGGCGACCATACGTTTGCACCATGTCGTATTACTGAATGAGTGGTGGTTGGTTCTATTTATACATGAAATGTTAATGAGAAATTAGATTTTTCTCAAAATGGACAGAAAAAGCAATACTGTATGCTGTGGCAACAAAATCTTGTAGATATTACTGCAATGAAGTATCGCTCAGACTTGGCTGCTGATGCGGTCAAACAACTCAAAAAATATAGATTATTGACAGAAACAAAAGATAGTGACCCGGACAGTCTCAAAGATTCTGATAATACATTTTTGTCACTTATGGACGATTCTCAGAATGATTTTGGTGGACAAAACGGACTGGACTATTACTCAGAAAGAGCTGATGGTGCTGTGGATACCCTCAAAAACAGAGAACGAATCACAGGAAATAATGGAAAAATTTTGAACCTTCATGAAGGCGGAATCGGTATAGACTGGAAAGAAGAATTTAAAGATACCGAAGAATGGGGTGTAGGTACTTTTATGTCTGATATTATGGAAGATTCAACGACATTTGTCGGTCCTATGGTGACATTATATGTTACTTTATTGGAATTTTCTAACTTACATACGACTGCTATTGGCGGTGGTGAAGCAGAGAGCGGAATGGCATTTTTCTTTGAATTTATGCTCAAAGCACTGATCGGACTTATGCTCATTGTTCCTCTCATTGTGTTGGCTGTTGTTCTTATTATGAGAATTGGAATATTATGGGTAGTTATTGCTTTTTCTCCATTTTTGGCCTTGCTACGATGATTTGGCAAACAAGACTGGCTTAGTAAGACGAAATTTACTACCACTAATATTATCTGAATTATATTCTCGCCTGTATTGCCAATTTTCGTGTTGGGTCTTAGTATTATCTTTCTACAAGCACTTTCACAAAGGTTTTATGATCCAGCAAACCAAGGATCACGAGAATCATTTGGTATCACTATCCAACACGACGAAAAAGAGCAAATGTCGTGTGCCACTATTTGGGGTGCAATGGACTTCTGTTATGAATCACAAAGTGATGATAGTGGAGGTTCTATCTATGCGAACCTTTTTGCTTGGCTGCTTGTTAATATCTTTGCTATTGGACTCATTTGGTCGCTGATCAAATTATCATTTAAGTGAAATGATTTCACCAGTGGCGTGGTCAATTCTATTGTAAAAACTGCAGGAACGGTTGCATGATCAATACCGATTGTTCCTTTGCCATGAAGTGGTGCAGGTGGTGGCCTTGGCTTTGTATGATGAAATGCTTTTTCACAAGCAACTGGAATAGGAAAGCGTGGTCCATGAATACTTGGAAACAGAGTAAACGATTACTTTAGAAAAGTACAAAATAATCAAATCAAAAACCTTCGTGGTATCCAAGATGATGAGAATAGCAAAGAACAATTTGCTGCAAGAGAAGCTAGCTATTGGAATAATGTTTCTGCATGAGGAGCAAATGCACAAGGCCTCTTACAGGAAACAGGTGCACTAGCACAAGGTGAAAACATCCGTCAAGCATATCAAAACGTGAATGTTTGAGACTACTCTGATAGGGGTCAAAAAATTATTTTGGAAGGATTTGGTGGTGAGATTACTGCTATAAGAGATAATTTGTGATCAACACCAACGATAGCTCAATTACAAGAAGCAAGAACGTTGATGAACTCATCAATAGGAAAAACATATAGAGAAAAAAACAACAACATAAATCCATTCAAATCAAGCTATGTTATCAATGGTGTGAGCTACAATTTTGCTCCAGACGCTGATGGTAATTATCCGGCAATTACTCCTCCAGCAACTCCGCAAAACGCGACACCAGCAGCATGAACAAGCATTACTTCAACGAACCCAGCAACAACACCAAACCAAACAACAAATCCAACAGGAACGCCTCCTTCAGGATGAACTCCTTCACCGACAGGAAATAGTTAAGCATTTTATTTCATCAATTACCTTATGAGCAAACTCTCTTGTAAAATCACGATTATTATCACATCGCTACTGAGCTTCGTGTTTGTAGGAGATTTTGCTTTTGCACAAAATGTGGCAGAAGAGGTAACTTTGACGTCTCAAGTGAGTAATTTGTTTGAGCTCATTATTGGTGTCTTGTCTTGGTTATGGGTGCTGTTAGCAACACTTGCAGGGAAGCTTATGACTAATGATCTCATCTATGGGGAATTTATCAATCTGGATAATATATTAAAGCAATTGTGGAATATCAGCAAAAACTTTGCTAATTATGGTCTGTGATTCTTCTTTTTGTACCAAATTATTCGTTTTTTCTTTCAAACAGGAAGTAGCGTTAGCAAAATTGGAACTATTTTGTGAAAGATTCTTTTGGGAGCAATTGGAATACAGGCAAGTCGGTTTCTTGTCGGAGCGACTATTGATATTTCTACTATTCTAACTACAGCAATTAGCTCATTTCCGAATACTATCATTGAACAAGATGTTCGTAATCAAAGTACGATTATTGATAGCATTAGAAATATACCCAAACGTTATGATCTATTGAGTAATGGAAGTCTGAATGATCCCGCCATCAAAGCGAGTACAGAAAAACTTCAAACACAAGAAAACTTTACAGAAGAAGAGATTCTTGATTTTATTACTCCTTCGCCTGATTCTGTTTCTTGACCGCTTATGTATGTATGATTTTCGGCGCTCAAAATACAGGAATATATGACACTTACTCTAGATGCTCCTTCGGGAGAGAAACCTGTGTCTCTTATGGTAACAATATTTCTTAAGTTTGGTGTGCTTTTGGCTTTTACACTGGCTCTTTTGATCTTAGTTGTGATCAACATCTTTAGAATTATGTATCTTTGGCTTTTTATTGCCTTTGTGCCTATTCTAATACTGTTACGGGTTTTTTGAGAGGAAGATGCAATTAGCAAAGGAGGAATTAAGCATTTTTCTATTGCGGAAGTAGTTAAGTTAATATTTACTCCTGTCTTGTATGTTGCCTACCTTGGTATTATGCTTATTGCAGTAGTTACCATGCAAAAAGTAATGCTGGGCACAACTGCACTCGATGCAGACAACTGTAATAGACAAATCAATGGTGTCACATTGTGTTACGATCAACAATCCAAGGCATCAAGTATCAATTTAGAAGATATTGATAGCGGTGTCACTATTGAAGGAGAGATTTTTCCAGAAAGTGATTTACAAGATGCGGCAAGCAACCTATTTACCAGTCTTCTTATCACTGTTTTTACGCTATTATTGCTTTGGGGATTAGTATATCTAATGACAAGCTCCGGATCAGAAGTCGGAAGAAGTTATGCCAACAAAGCCAGACAAACAGCAAGCACTATTGCTACTTCAATACCTATCGTACCTTTTGCATGAGGGCAAAGTATCAATAGTCTACAGCAAGGAGCACAGCAAGCAAGGTATGACTTTGAAAAAGGAGTGAACGCAAAAAACAATGAAAAATTGGATCAATACCAAGCACAGATTGACAGATATCTATGATTCAGTTCTGGTGGATTGCAACCATCACAACTCAATGAAATTCAGAGAATTGCTAGCCAAAAAAGAGGTGACTTTACGTGAAATACAAGTAGATTCTTGACCGAAACAAAAGACGCACTTTCGAGTCTTGATTCCTATTCTTTGCAGGCAAATGATGGGGTTGCTGGTCATATTGATACATGGTTTACAACCAATAGATCAAGAATACAAAGGTTGTTTGCGACAAATGGGCCGCAAAATAATACGAGAATTTTTGCAGCATTTCAACAAAATACTGATGCAAATACAATTAAAGACTTTGCAGCAGCGTTGCAGCCCAATGATAGACGTGAGTTTTTGACATGGCTACATCAGTCACTGGGAAGTTCAGAAACAATCAATACGCACCAAGAATTTTTGACCAAACAAATTATATAATCTATGTATAGCGAGAAAACAATCACCACAAGCATTATACCCCAAATGAAGCGTGCAACCCATGTTTTAGATATTGGTGCTGGAAGATGACATCATTCATTGCTTGCAGCAAGCTTTGGATGCAATGTTGATGCAATTGACAAAGGAGATATGACGAGGTTCAAGCGGCCTAATTATCTTACCGATCATCCTCGCATTACTTTTACCAAACATGATCTCAACCAAGGATTTGCTACGCAGCAATCATATGATCTGATACTTTCTCAGAATGTTGTCATGTTTTTGAATAAAAAAGTATGCCTCCCGATGATGCAGCAACTTTTTGAAAAAAACCTTCGCCCAGGAGGGCTTTTTTGCCTCACTTTTTTTGGTAAAAATGATGATATTTTGTTGTCAAATCCAGCTACTATGAGACTCTATACACCTGATGATTGGTCATTTTTTTGATCTAATGTTTCTTTTTATGAAAGAGAATACGAACTTTATGATTGACGTCACGCACATGTATTTGAATTAATTGCAAGAAAATCTGCGAGCTACACTTGATACTCTCAAACAAATAACTAGAATTTCTATAATTTTATGGTGATTACATGACAATGGTAAAAAGACAATGACATATTATGTGAATTGACTGGTGAAGTAAGTATGTAGGTGTTGCCTATATGAATGACGAAGATATGGTTCCTATGCCGGTAGGATATTTGCAAAATGATGGGAGCATGTTTTTTAATATAGGAGAGCTTATTGTGAGATATCGTGTCCATACCATAGCAGTAGGGTACCCTCGTAGACAAAAAGATATTCAAGAAAAAATAGATAAGTTTATCAAATCACTTAGCTTCATCATTGACCCAGAAAAGACAAAAATAATCAAAGTTGATGAAGATTATACTACTGCTCAAGCAGGAGAAATTGTTTCTAACTTCAAAAAAAATGTTGCTACCGATACTGTCAGTGCAATGGTACTCCTAGAGAGATTTGCTTCTCTTGTCAAAAAAATACAATAATTATAGCGAATAGTCCAATGGACTATTTTCTATTTATGGAAAAAATTGTAGATGACAATAAAGGAGATGTTTTATTGAAGTAAATGGTCTTTGTTCTGAGTAGTTATCAACTTGAAAGAAATAGAACAAACCATATACATACTAGTACTCTCTGTAATTATATATATTTTACTAAATTAAAACATAATGCGGTTATATCATTTGGGTACTATTCTAAAAATCCTCGTAGGTATTATCATACTTACTAGTATCTATTTTACCATCAATCCGTATGAAGATCCCGTCATAGCACTCAGTTTTGGCTTTTTGGGGGTGTTCATAATAAGCTGGTGATTAAGCTTTTATGTTTTTTATATTGTTCAATATATAGCAACCCACAAAGAGAAAAAAAAATGTGCAAAGGACAGTTATAAGTTATCATTACTTTTTGGTATGTATGTACTGGCCAATATAGCACTCTTGCTCTTATGAAACTGGACTAAATCAATAGGAATTATGTTGTTGATCGGTTTTGTTTTGTTACAGATATTTTTAACGGTTACCCCAGAACATGACGGAAGAATCGACGAATCACCATAACACAACAGACAACAAACCACCTCAAATACCAGGTATGACAAGTGATGATAAACCATTTACTATCAACTTGTACGATGATGATACCTCTCCGCTAATGGAAATGATCAAAGATCAGCTGATGACTGTCTATGATCCGGAGTTTCCACTCATCGATATCTTTACGCTAGGTCTTGTCTATGCAATAAACATCGATGATGATAATCATCACATCGAAATAATAATGACGTACACTACTCCAGCATGTCCGGCATGAGATTTGATTCAACAAATGATGCACAATGCACTCAATGCCAAACTCCCTGAATTTACTGTTAATCTTGATGTCACTTTTGATCCGCAATGGACATTAGACATGATTAAAGATCAGGATTTGAGAAGGATGTTCGAATAGGTTTTACTTTTTTTGCTCAATACATGCCTTTTGCAATAATAATTAGATGACCTGCTTGAGTTGGGAAATCAACAGTAGCTGA
Source organism: bacterium (assembly GCA_020627925.1). GTDB lineage: Bacteria > Patescibacteriota > Gracilibacteria > Absconditabacterales > Absconditicoccaceae > JAHDFY01. The sequence goes on along the minus strand of JAHDFY010000005.1, from coordinate 46,685 downwards.
GCAGCTACAAAAGGAATTTCCTAACATTGTTCACTTGGATATAGACAAATTTAAGCACCTTATATCACAAGAATCAAGCAATGCTCGTACAAACATTGCTCACAGTGTTGGTTTGCATTTTTTACAACAACTTGTAGAAAATGAATACAATATTATTGTAGAAGAAGTTTTTAGGGAAAGTTACTTTGCTTCTGTAAAACGTTTTTTTGAAAAAACTACTTACACTTTTATTACTGTTTATATTGGTGCTCCTTTGGAAACAGTAATACAAAGAGATAAAGAGAGGCAAATAAAAACAAAAGGAGAAACCGTCATTACAAAATTATGGAATCAGGTGCAACCTCTTAACGAAGATGTTCATATTGATAATTCGAAACAAAGCTTGGGAAATATTATGAATATAGTCAAAACTGCTTTAGCAGAAAAAACATGAAAAGAAATATAATACTTTATTTTTTCTTACAATCATGCAACTATATATCAAAACTCCCCACTACGAAAAAGATGGTTTTTTTAATGATTATATCCCTCACATACTCGTGAATCTTTTTGGAGAGCGCGAAAGTGTAAATCCAAAGCGATATTTTAAACATCGTATCGACAGTGATTCCAAGATGGAATGAGGTGTTTCATGGTTTGATTTTCCTAGCATCCATGATGAAGATGACATTCTTGAAATGTTGCAAAGACCGCTTTCTTCAATGCTTTTTGACAATAGCGTTTGTATGCGAAAAATGTGTATTGAGGATGATGAAAATGAAATTTTCAAAAGTAAATTAGAAAACATCCTCCATGGTAAGCAATTTTTGATAGAGAATACTCATGGATGTGACTATGATGATGGTGTACAATATTATGAACAGTATTATCAAAAAGGGCATATTTTGATCGTTGACAACGAACACAATGTCGAATATAGCAACGTCCCTCTTGATCCGTACGTTGACAGAAAGATTAACCTACAAACAGGTCATCAAAAGATCAAGATTGATGGCAGGACAAACAACTACCTAATTCTCAATAACACTCACCGGAAAGAATATTTCTATGGTTTTTTCCTGCATCAATTACTCAATTCTCGATATCATTATAAAGAACGTTGTTTGGAATGTTCTGCATACAATTATAGTGAATCGGAAATTACTACTATCCACAACCATCGCGTCATTTCTTATGAACCTCGTTATAAAAAATTAACACCTGAGTTTTTTGACGCCTTCCAAGACTATATCGTGAATCATTTTTTTGAACGTTATGACCTTGAATCAATCACGTATTGTCATCTGATGTTTTGACAAAGACCCACTAGAAAAGAGATTGAAGGATTTTTTGGTGAAATTACTTACAAATTTGTTCGTTCTTGTGTGTGATAAAAAAAAGACCTCTCTGATGAGAGTGTCTTTTTTTTCTTATTGCTAACTTATCCTTGTGCAAGATATTGTACCAATCTAACAATAGTATAACTAAACACTACCAAGAAAAACCCAATTATCGCATAGCTAAATCATTTTTTTGCATTACCCACAAATGACGCATCCAAACCTCCAAAAATATATCTCAATGCTACGGCAACCAACCCAATTGTCAGCACGGTACCAATAAATGATGTTGCTCCTAATGTTGCATCTTGCAACCACGTCATCAAATTATTTGATCATGATTGTTCTGTTCTGATTCATAACAACTGACTGACATTGAGAGAACAGTTACCTTTGACCAACTGTTCTGATGAACAATTGATTCACAAAGTTCCATAGTCGTTTCTCAAACATTCTCCATCAACTGTTTCTCAAAAAGCACAAACACATTGTCCGTCCTTGAGTGTTCTCTCATCATCACACGATTTTGCAGCCTCTCCTTGCAAACACTCATTAACGGATGCAAATTGTGCTGTTCATCCTCCTCAAGAAGCATTACCATTTGCATTTTGAAGACCAGCATCAAGGGCTGATGCAGCAGCCAACGCATCTTCACATTCTTGCTTTTTGATTGCTCGCTCTTGTACTTGTTTGCTTACACATTCATTTACTTTTTCTTGAAACTGCGCCTCATCTGTTTCTCCAAGAATTTTGTAAATAGACTCACAGTCTCCTCTAATGATTCACTCGCTGATTACTCCTTGAAATGCATCATCGTTGAGTAAATTACTACTCGAATTAGTATTTGAGGTAGGCACCGCTGTTTGAGCGTGTACTTTTTGCACCAATAGATCCAATAGTGTAGAACTCATCATATCTCATATCAATAAATACTACCCTTAGTATACCGAAGTATTTACTTTTTTGCAAAAAAACATTTTGTATTGAAATATAATTATATTTTCTTTATAATCGTACGTGCGTTGACAATGCATATTTGCATTGTTAAGTGGACAGTTTAGTTAGCATGTCTAACTGACGAGCCGGAGCTTATGGGGAGCTCTGGCCTTTTTTTATTTAATTTTTTTCAACAAAAAATTTGACAAGACAATACTTTGTCTATACAATAGAGTCATAGGTTAGTAGGAGACTGTTACCCTCGAGTGGGAGAATGCTATCATGAGGCTGATAGAGAGCTCTCCGATACAGTTCGTCTGCTGGCCTTTGCCTCTTTTGATTTATGCTATAATCAAAAAAAACACTAAGATTGCTTAGTGTTTTTTTCTTTTCACAAGTTATTTTATTGCCCTGCTCGGGCGGAGGGAAGAATTACATATCGACAAACTAAATATTTTTAGTTTCTCCGATTAGAAATATATTTCCTTCTGGGTCTGCGATTTCTGCAGTTGATCACCAAGGTTTAGATTTGATCGGGCTAACAACTGATCAATTATTTTCAACTACTGTTTTTAGAAACTTCTCTATATTTGGAACCATAAATTGTGAATTTTTGTAGGTTCAAACATTATTTTTTTCCCAATTTGGAAATCTATTTGCACTATCTTCTTCAATTTCTATATGAGTTCCGTCAGAGAGTCTCGCACTTATATAGTTTGGCTTTTCTACTTGGATGGTAATTCAAAAAACTTTGATGTAGAATTCTTTTGCTATCTTTGCGTCTTTAGAACCAATAATTATTGGTCACATAGTTGGAAAGTTTTTCATACTTTGGTATTAATTTGCAAATTAAACCACACTTTCCATTACTTTTCCTACATGGAAAAGAAGGTCTTCTCTTCGGTGGTTAGCCATGATTTGTAATCAAACGGGCATTTGTTCGCCTTCGTTTTCTACTGTTCCTGCAGGTATTGACATTGCGGGAACTCCTGTTAGATTAGCCGGACAAACAAAAATATCTGCCATGTACATAGCAAGAGGATCTTTGGGTTCTTCTCCCATTTTCCATGCGACAGTTGGTGTTGTTGGGCCTAAAATAACATCATAATCTTTGAAAGTTTTTGAAAAATCATCTTTCATTTTTTCTCTTACTTCCCATGCTTTCATATAGATTCCTTCATAATTAGCAGCACTTAATGCATAAGTTCCAAGCAAAATTCTTCTTTGTACTTCTTTTCCAAAGCCTTTTGATCTAATTGCTTTGTAGTAATCTTTGATATTATCATAGGTGAACGTATCGTCTTGTAGTCAAAACTTCAATCCATCAAATCTTGCAAGATTGGTACTCGCTTCAGCTGGTTGAATTGCATAATACGTTGCTACCGCATAGGGCAATGTTGGCATCGAAACTTCTTCAACAATAGCACCTTTTTCTTGTAACTTTTGGATCATTTCATCCAATTTTTGAGCAATTTTTGGATCAAGTCATTCTGCATAAAATTCTTTGGGTACAGCTATCTTAATTCCTTTGAGATCTGTTTTTTTGCATTCTTCTGATCGTATAATCATTTCTTCATCTCTTGGTTGTGTTTGCGCGTCTTTGTCATCATAACCAGCAACCGATCAAAGCAAAAGTGCTGCATCAGAGACATTTTTGGTAAATGTTCCTACTTGATCCAAAGAGGAAGCCATCGCTGAGACTCCATATCTTGATACTCTTCCATATGTTGGCTTAAGTCCTACTACCCCACACAAAGCAGCAGGTTGACGAATACTACCTCCCGTATCCGTTCCCAAAGCAGCTAAAGCAAGATCTCCTGCAACTGCTGCTGCTGATCATCCCGAACTACCTCCTGGTATCCTATTAGTACCATGAGGATTAAAACATTTTCAAAAAGCAGATGTTTCTGTAGAAGCTCCCATTGCTGCTTCATCCATATTGGTCTTACCTATCATTATTCCTCCGTGGCTATGAAGTTTTTCTATACATGTAGCGGTGTACGGTGAATCATAATTTCTCAACATATCTGATCCGCACGTTGTCTTTGATCATTTAACCAAAATAATGTCTTTGATTGCGATGGGTGCAGCACGTAAGACTTTGGCACTATAATCGTCAAGATTATCGTGAATGTACTGTTCGGGAACAGAAATAAATGCGTTATACTGGTCATTATTTTTGGCTTTGTTGAGATAATGCAATACTACATCACGCGGATTGAGCGTTTTGTTTTCTACTCATGCGATATAATCAGCTAGCGTTAGATTCATTATGTCTTATTGAGGTGTAAACTGATTTTATAGTAGAGAAGTGCTCGCAAAAAGCAATCCAGAAAATTTTTTTGTTACAAAAAAACACCACTCTCGTGATGTCTGCTATGGTAGAAGTAGTTGCCTAATCAACATCTACGTTTTTTGCTAGTCTAGCAAGCATTTCACAGTCCGCAGGGCTCAAGCCTTTGGCACAGTAACTAGTGGATGTGTTGCTCGTTGTTGTGACTGTTGCTTTTGCCGCTGTGCTTGCTCCATTCATTGTTGTCGTTGTTCCTTGGTAGATATTGAAAGTAGGATTATTTATGATAACTGTTGCGTCATCATTGGTCATGGTTGCAGGATTTTTTTGCAATGTTTTTACGACACTTGCCACAGCTTCATTGGTTGAATCGACAACATGAGACGAGGTTGACGTTTTGTTTGTTGTCTTGTCGTTTTGCTCCGATGTTTGCGTATTTTCTTTATTGCTTTGTTCGGAAGTCGATTGTTCATTATTGAGTGTAGTCAGCGCTTCTCCATCATATTCCTTAATAGTTGCTACAATGTTTTGAGCATTTTGTTTGCTGAAATATCGGTATGCTCCGAATCACAAAAACATAAGTGCCAACATAAACAAAATCCTCTTGATCATGAGTATCGTAATAGAAATATAAATGCTTTACTGTTTTTATTTTAAAATATCAACATAAAATGTCAATACTGTTTTTATTTTTGTAGTAAGCTTTACATTGAGAAGCAAATCTGTATTCTTTCTGCTTGGAAGGAGAAAAACACAACAGGCAATTGTGACATACTACTTCAACACAGAACGTAACAATCGTTCCGTGCTATTTATTTTATTTCATGTCTGGCAAACATGCACTACAAACAAGAATTTAAACTACTTACATTTTATAAATTTGTTGATATCAAAGATCCTCAGGAGGAAATGAGAAAGCACTACAGCTTCTGTTATGATATAGGAATGAAGGGAAGAGTATATATTGGGGAAGAGGGAATTAGCGCAACAATGACCTGTTCGATGGGACAATATCAAGCATATAAATATTTTCTTGCACAAAACCCTTATTTCAACGATATAGATCATATTGAAAAAAAATGGACAAGTGTTGATGGTCATAAATTTGATAAAATGATTGTAAAATATAGAAAAGAAATTGTTGCATTGGGTGAAACCGTTACGGAAGAAGAAGTAAAACAAGCACTACAAGAAATAAGCATGGAAGAGCTCAAAGATATTATTGATAATGAAAAAGAAGGATACGCAATTCTTGATATGAGAAATACCTACGAATATAAGTTGGGACATTTTAAAGGAGCAGAACCCGCAGGAACTATTAACTTCAGAGATGTTGATGATATGTTTGAAAGTTACAAGCAAAAGTATATGAACAAAAAAGTTATTATGTACTGTACTGGAGGAATTAGATGCGAGAAACTCAATGTACTTTGTAAAAAGAAATGATTAGATAACTTTTATGCACTCAAGGATGGAGTCATTGGATATACCAACAAATTTGGTGATGGAAACTGGCTTGGTAGCTTATACACATTTGATGGTGTCATCAGCACGAGAGTTAATCCTGACGAAAAACATACGACAATTGGAGTATGTATTTATACAGGTCATCATACAGATAATACCGAAAATTGTCGTTATAGTCCATGTAATGCGAGAATCATTGCTCGCAAAAAAAACTATAAACAACATGCGTGATTTTGTTCGCAAGAATGTTATGATAACGCAAAGAAAGATGGTCGTGTAAAAAATGATTTTTCCTTCGATTCAACTGATTATAAAGCGCTCCGCTCTCTAGTAAAAAGAGGTGAAATAACAACGGAAGAATTATGTGTACGTACAGCAAAAGGTATTGATAAAGTTCTTGAAGTACAAGGATTTAATCACAAAAAAAGCCAAAAAGAAGACATCGTTGATCAGGAAATGATCAAGAGTTGCATGACATAATCACTGATACAAAAAACACTCCTTGAGGAGTGTTTTTTTTTATCTTGTTCTACTGTATCCGGCAGCAAATTGTTTATTACTTTTGATTTCGTTTGGTTCTGATTCTGTTGGTGCATTGATTGCTTTTTTGTGTCCTTGAATAGGATCATTATCTGATGATGCTTCTCCATAATTGTGTGTGTAAATTTCATTGGATGGTCATCTTTCGCCATCGGAAATGTGGTTTCCTTGTGTTCCTCCTTCGGCGAATATTTCTATATGAGCTCCATCACGCTGCTCCAATCTAAGCATATCATTATACAACCAATTTCTCATATCAGTTTGTGCGTTACCAACACGACCAGAAAAAAATCTTCTTTTGAATTGGGTGTATCACTCTTCGTATAAATGAGGTTTATTATAATAGCTTTGTGCTTCCTTTCCTAATGATCTTTCCATAAATGTTCATCACATACCATGAACATTGTTGACCATAAATTCCGCTACTCACTCTATTACTTTTTTGAGTTCATCGGGAATTCCTGAATAGTTGGAATTATATGCCCATCACAATAAAAAGAATCTGATGACCTTTCTTTGTTCGTCAATATTTTTACGTAAAAAGTCATTATTGTTGATTGTGCTGATGATTCTTGCTATTTCATTTTTTTTGTCTCCCATCACTTTGGTAAAAATACCCAAGAATTTACTCATATAGAATTCTAATTCTGTCGTATTGTCTATCTTACTTTTGGGAATGTTGGATGAAAGGTTCTTCATCAATGCTTTGGCACGATTGATTTGTTTTGGATCACCTGCCCACTCTCCTGTATTTCTGTCTATATTAATTACTTCTGTATACACAGAGTTATGAAGCGCTAGTGGTTCATCGTAATATGCCTTATTCATTTTGATTTTTGGATGAAGATTTTGTCCACTTGCTTCTGTTGAAAATCATGCAATATCACCCAACAATCATGCATCATTTTCGAGGATAAGTCCTCCTCATAAAGGATTTTCTTGTCCAGCTGCTTGTGCATTTTTGATCGTATTCAGTATACCATGAACCGTTCGTGCTGATCACTTGTTTCTCAGCAAAAGAAGATCGGTAATGTATTGCGCATTTGATTTACTTTCTTGTTGTTTTGATGGGCTTTTTCGCCAATCATTAAACTTTGCCATAAATCAACTTCCTCCTCCAATATTTACCCTACGATTTAATCAGGTAAATTCATCTGGGTTATATGCAACTTTTTGGGTAAAATCTCCACCTGTCACAATATGTAACACTCTTGCAATTTTTTCTCACTGGTCGGCTTCATAAAACAAGTTACAGAAAGGAATTCCTGCTGATCTTGCTGCTGTCGCAAGTTTGTCTTTGACTCCTGATCCATACTCGAAAGCGAATTTTCATGAAAGGGATCATAACAGGAGACCATTCATTATTTCTGATTTTTGGGTAGTAGTTAATGCTGGTTTATGCATTGCTGCAATAATAAATTTTGCTGCATCTGCAATTCTTCCTTCTCCGCTAATTCTTCCTCTATAGTCAGCCATGAGTGCCTGAAAACTTCTTCCTGTTTCTTCACCAATTTTTTCATCAAGACTTGACTGGCTCATCATTGACTTCATTTTTTCTTCAAGTGTTACTGCAAATTTTTCGGACAAATCACGTTTTGTTGGTGTATCAACATATATTTTATCAGCAATCATTTGTAGTTCTAATTTGACGATCTCATCCAACGTTGTATCTGCATCAATATTCTTTTTTTTGAGCTCTCCCAACAGCTTCTTTCTGTCATTATCAAATTTGTCGTATTCTGCTTGGCCATGAATCATTTTGATCCAGGTACCATCAGGAAGTCTTTTACCATCGCCTGTTTTTAATTTACCGTATGGACCACCACATTTTTGCATCAAATACAATAATACTGCTGGTGCTTTATAACGATCAGCCCCTAATGCTTGCGCTCCTGATTTGTATTTTTCGATAAATGGTCCTATCACTTTGGGCATTACATAATCATCTCTGGAAGCACTATTCCATCCTCCATCTCCATCAAGGTAGCCATTAATTTTTCACCGGATTCTTGCATCATGACCAGAGTCTTGTTCTAGTTGCATTCATTCAAGAGAATCTTTGACATATGATAATGGCCAAATTCCTGGTACCAATCATGCCATTTTTTCGGCAAACCTTGTATTGGCCATAATATCTGCATAATTATCTCCTGCCTCCCTAAACAGCAACTTTGTGATAATTTTTTTGAAATTTCCTCATGCAAGTTTTGTTACCTCCCATATTTCACCAAGCGAGTAAACTTCCCATCCTCTTGATCATCATGCTTGTTTATTTTTTGCTCCTCTCTTTGCTTCATCGAAAAAATCAATATGAGGTTGTGCTTCTTCTTGTGTTTGTGGCAATAGCTCTCTATCTCCAATAAATACCAAAAATGCATCGTGATCCATGACATCATCCATTGCTATTTTTTTTACTTGTGGCACATTTTTATTGCCTTTTGGAACCATCTTATATTTTCCATCTTCCATGACGGCTTCAAAATACTCTGCTTGGACTCTTACTTTTCCATTTCCCAATGGTGTTGTTTTATACACAATCGGTTGTGTCTCTCCTTCTACCAAACTATCTTCAGGCATAGAAAAATGAGTAATAACCTTGTCTCCTATTACAAATTGACAGCCCTCCTCTCTCATATTTTGAAATTGATCAACATCAGTAATTCCTGCTTCTTTCATCGCACGATATCTATCATGAAACGATTGAACACTTTCACTCGGAGCGACTTTGAATAATTCTCCCACATACTCTTGTATACCTCACCAGATTCCTGGCTTCATTGCGATAGTAAAATTTGTTGATCGACTTTGAGCCAAGTCTTGAGAATGTTCAGCACTCGCCAACGAAAAAGAAATTTGCCCAGTTTGATGATCAATGTTTGTTACTTCCAACCATTCTAGCAAATGTTGATTTGCTCCTTTAGGTGGTGCATCAGAAACAATTTCATTGTTTTTGAGCAACATTCTTGTTCCCACTTGTAATGGTTGTTTTCAAGGAAAACCTCCTACGATGTTGTTATCCGAAAACTCTCTTTGTATTGTTTCAAAAGGAGTTTCTTGTTGCTCTTTATGTTCAGCATTGACGGGTTCTCCGTTTTCATCAACAGAAAAATCGTAGTGCTTATTAAGATCAACAAATGAAGCAAATTTTGGGTCTTTCATTTGCTCCTTCATTTCTTCAAATTTTTGTAATGCATTAGCTGATTTTGCTGAACCACCCACAACATACCATAACAACAAACGATTGATTGCGTCACCGGTCAGATCTAATTTTTTGTCTGCAATCGTAAACATTGATCATTTCTCTGTTTCCTCATCAATCACTAATGGCTCTCCATTGTGTAAAATCATATCTCTTGCATAATTTACCTGCGTTGGTGGTTTTGAGTATACATACAAACTTCTTGGGTCTGTTGTATTGTTTACCTGTCACTTGGGAGAAATGTAAACATTGTTGTAGGTTGTCCCATCTGGCAAAGTAATATTCATCGCATAACTAGGTGAAGTAATCAGCGATGACCTTGTTCATTCTTTTAATTCTAAAAACATATCAGACCCCACGTCACGATCTGCGAGTAAGATTTCCTGTAGCGTGTTCTCAATGTCTGTTTGGCCATTTAAATCCAATTGAAAATGAAGTGGCAAATTTTTCAATTCAGCAAGATCACTCAGTTTCATATTATCAACCATTTTTTGTCCCAAAAACTTTTTTTGAGAAAATTGTAGTGTAATGTTTTTTCCAAAAGCGGAAAAACTAATGCTCTTATTTTCCAAATCAAAAAGCTGTAGGAGAAAGTCAGCATATGCATCGCTATCTAGTCATGACGCGACAGCAACCTGATTTGTTTTTAACTGTTGCAACATAGGATATAGTTGTGCTCTCAATAGTATATTTTGCTCCGTGAGATCTAACTCATTCATAGCAAAGTTATTATCAAGCAATTTTTGCAACGCATTCAACAATGATGGTCATGGCTGCGGTCGTCCATTTGCTTGTGCTATTTGGTCTATCTTGTGCGAAATAGTATTGATATGTAGTTCTTTTTGTAATATTTGCATTTGTGCATTGGTTGCCGTGCTACGCTGATCCACAAAACGGTTATACAACGAAGGAAAATGTTGTTGTGCATAGCTTTCATCAAAAGGGAACTCCTTAAAAAGCGAATTAATACTTGTTGGAGCGTGATAAATATTACTTACGCCATCAGCAAAGAGATCAATATTTTGTTTTGCAACTTTGAAATACTCAAGCACTTTTTGTGTTACTACCGCATTAGTCATTCATTGCATGTCATTAGACCAATGTGAGAATCATTCTTTTTTTAATTGGCTCATTTCTGTTGGTGAAAGACCTGCATTTTTCATCACTTCATCGAGCGTTACATGAGTACTTGCCAAAAGTTTTTGCTCTCCTGATGTTAATTGGTTAGCGTATTGTTGCAAAAAGCGTTGGTAATCTGAAGCAAAATCAGAAACGCCACCAGCTCTCAGAGATCCACTTGGATCCAAAAAAATAGCATCAAATCCTTGTACGATTGCTTGATGTTCTGCCTGCGCTCTTCCTCCTCCACAGTGATGAGAAAGAGTACGTTTGATGTTTGCATGCAAACCTTGCAAAAAAACAAGTTGCATGCGTTGTGGCATACGTTGAAACAGTGAGGTGTATTGATTTGTTGCGCTCAATATGCTATCCATATCAATTCCGATTCAAGCAATGTGTCCCCACTTAAGAGGTTTGAGCATATCCGTATCTATTTGTGACATTAAGTTGGGGTTCCTTGATTCAAAGTAATCAAAAAATTGCTCAAAAAAGTGATTATGGTCACTAATTTGCCCATGCTGTTGCTCATAAATGTTTTTGTAATCATCATATGCATTGCTCAAAATACCATGCAATTCTGATTGCGTTGCAAGTTTTTGTACTTGGTGAACGCTTTGATTGGAACCGTTTGTGTTACTTCTTGGTCATTGTGCTGGACCTCTACGTGCCATATTGTTTTTGCCAATCTAAAACTACTGCAATTATTATATGAATTTTGGACAAAAAAGCAAAAAAAGATGTCCTAAAGACATCTTTTTGTTTTCATTATTGATCTGTAATTAGTTTAGTTCTAACGCTAATATTTGACTAGCAGATCAGAGACTTTGTTGCAATATTTGTTGTAAGAATGACATCGCTTGTTCAATTTGTCCCTTTTCTAGCATATGAAGAATTTGCGCATATTGTAATGTCATAAATCTTTCATCTTTTGTCAGATCATTTTTGATTATATCTCTTAATTGAACAGAATATTGACCGTACATTACTTGTTGCATTGTTGTAAGCACTTTTTGCTCATCAATATTTTTTCCTAAGACATGAGCAATTTCTGAAAGAGCCTTACCGCTTGCAACTCTTTGTTGTAAGATATACGCAACAAGTTGATGATAGTTATTTGCAATTTGTTGCCCATAGAACCTTGCTACAATAAGTTGTCCTCTTATAACCGTAAGGTCTTTTTGTGCAACTTGTTGGAGGTAAGCTCTAATTTGTGGTGCTGGCATCGTGTTGATGTAGTTCATTAATTCTTCATCACTCAAAGCAAGAGCGTAGTGAATACCAATATTGTTTGAATAAAGATACTTAATATATCCTTGCTCAATCATTTTGATCAATGTGATGATTACTCCACGCTTTCTTATTGTGCTCGTCGTCACATCCATATCAGCAAAGAACCTTGTGAACAAGCTATCTTTTGTACTTGTTGCAACCGTTCCAATGTTTGGATCTATCACAAGATAATTCCATTTTTTCTTTTTAAGTCTGAGATATGTTTTACAAAGATCTTGATCTTCTACATATAATCATAAATGAGTAATGAGTCAATCATAAGCGACATTACGCCAATCATTAAGGAAATACGTCAAGTATGTTCACGCAACATAAACACCGTTCTCTGGATCTCTTCCATTTACATGATCAAGGAATTTATTGTAATGACCAAATTGAAGGTTGAAGATATCTTTTGCTCCAAATTGATAATCAATAGCATTATTATCAGAAAAGAGACCTTGTTGAGTGTAGTTTGTTTCGAGGGTTTTTCCCACGTTGGTTCTATACCAAACAAATTGACCTGCAGCACCTTGTGTTCCTATTCTTAGAAAATTAAACGATATTTGGATAATTCCAAAGATTAAAATAATTCCAATCAACACAAATGCAAATATTTTGTCATTATTATTTTTTGCTCACTTATACAGATAATGTAAAAAGGTAATATTTGCTATGATAGTCCAAAGAATAACACCAACAGCGTACCATACAATTCCGTGAGCTAGTAACCACCAAAGAATCCATGCAGAAATTCCTACTCCTTGCATTATTCCTAGGTGATAATGTCTATAGATAAGTGCATACACCACCCCAGCAAACATCAACAAAAGAGAGAGAATCCAGAAAAAACCGATATCAGTATAGTAACTACTTAGATTTTGTAGCGACCAGTTGAAGATAACATTAAGTGGATTAAGATATTTGTAAGGAACTGCTATTGTTTTATCCTCATCCATGTGCCATGTACGGTGCTGGTAGAGGTCAATAAGTTTTTTTCTTTCTTTTGTATAGTCACCATTAGGTCATTTCTCATCAATTTTTTTGACAACTTCTTCTACCCCTTGATACACTGGAGTTCATTCATTCATTTGGCTATGTAAGTTTTTGATTGCAGAGGTGTCAAAGTTTTTTTCAAATGAGTCTCTGTTTTCACATAATAACTTTGCATCACTGCTTCGTGAGTGACAACCTTCTGTTCGTACCATTGCTCTAAGTATCCAATACCCCAATGAAAATGAACCATATTTTTCACGGTCTTGTGCTGGTCGAAGTGCTGGATTTTTGAAGGTTCTTCGTCTACTCGGTCATTTCCAAATATATCTTCACAAATCTTCATTTAGCTCAGCCTCTTGCCCGACCTCATCTTTTACTCATAATAGTTCATCGAAGCTCATGCTTCAATATTCTGCTTCACACTGTACAGGAGAAAGAGTATTATTGTTATCTGCCATCACTTGTTGGTCGATAGCGCTCTGTACTTCTATTGTTGTTGTGTTCGCGTCTGTTTGTGCCAACAAAAGAGGTTTTTCTTCTTTTGTCGTATCTTCTTGAATTAGGAAGATACGTTTTAGAAACTCTGAAGGAGCCCTTTGTTCTGGGTTTTGTATAGTTGAGGAAATTGCGTATGGTAATTTAATTATTGCCAAACTTGCTACAAAAACTCATAGCCACACAAAAAGATATCTAAAATATATCAGACTCTTTCCTGCGAGGGAACGCAATCAATATAATGGTTTTTTACGTTGCAATGATGCAGCAATATTAGCAAGTCATATGATGACTCCTACCACAAATAATGGAATTCACTTTGCTTGTAAATCATAGTGTTGTAATCATTCTTGATTTAATTTTGCCAACAATCCTATTGCACCAAGCATGACTGCAATAAGAGCAAAAGCTCCAATTCGCAAACCAGAAAGTGTTGCAATGAAAAGGATCACATCTTGCATTGCTGTTACTTTGGCTGCTGCTGCTGCCGCAAAAAAGAATCCTGAGACGCCAACATATGAAAAGATTTCTTTTTTTGAAATTTTCTTTTTATGCTCAATAAGTTCGAGAAAAATAAACCCAGAAAGCATCGCAAGCGCAGTAAGGCTCATTACTCACAAATCCGTCTTATTGTCTACAAATACAAGAAATGCTCCCATCCCACTGGTTAGCCATAGCAAGACGAAAAACCATCCAAGATATATTCACGTGTGTTCAATACTGTCATCTGACGGGTTTTTTTTGAGATAAGCACCAAAAAACTTTACTACTTGATACATCAAAGTCACACCAAAAAGAAGCACAAAAATACCACTTAAGAAATTCATTTGCACTGCTATTGTATCTGCACTAACCCACAAATTAAGTGGCGCAAATAGTGAAAACCAAATAGAGATATAGCTATACCAAATAAATGGTATAGTAGTAGGCACATTCCAATTATATCCTCGAGAATCAGCCCATACTTTTGGGTAAAACATATAAGCATGATTTGCATCCCACGCTGTTGAAAATGGGATATATGCAAGAGAGAAACCATAGTAATAGTAAAAAATTGATAGGATTAGCAAGAGCAATCCTGCAATATTATAGGGTTTCATCTGCAGTGATTTTTGTGTCATTGTGGTCAAAATTGATTCTATCACAGAGACTGATTCTTTCAGATCTTTTTTTTGCATATAGACGAGTCCACCAAGACCAAGAAAAATTATTCGCATGAGCGCAGGGTGAAAAATTCTGAGCATAATCAGAAAGTAGACAACAAGAATTAACGTCACCAATCACAGACCAAAAGAAATAAGCACTTCTTGTATTCTATTGTAAGAAAAATGCAGTATTTTTTTGGTGATAAATGTTCCCAGTGCTTGCAATCATGAAATAAAATATAACGTGATTGCATAGATAAAACCAACATTAAATATCAATCTCAACGTTGCTGGCGTTCCTAAAATTGCTGGATGATTACCAGACCTGTTGATAACATGGACAAAAGAAAAGACCAACAGTCCCAAAAAGACCATAATCATCAATGATTGCAATTTTGGTTTTTTGGTTATCAGTAAGTAACTGACTGGCAAAAGAGCGCTAACCAAAGCTCCCAATAGAAGATACCAGCTCTTTGCATTTTGCAACATAGAAACATAATAAGTATGTTCAAACATATATGCTTGATATGCCTCATACCCAACAACTAGAAGCAACAGGGTAAGTACTGCTACAATTATTTTGTATTTCATGGTTTTGTCATACGAATGATAAAAAAGAGATTGAAGGCTTGCACGCACAACAATCTCTATGGGTGTTTTATTTGTCGTTCATGTAATCCTTTTTTCTTTGGAAGAACAAGTGTAGTAGATGTTTTGTTACGGGAACATTGATAAGTAAGATCAATAGAATGGTCAAAATCATTACTGTTCCAAATCATTTGAAGACTCATAGTCCCCAACCAACAAGGAAGAGAGCAATAAAGAATGTACTGAAGTTTCCATCAAAAATTGGATTCCAACTTCTTGCGTATCATGTGTCGATCGCTGCTTTCATTCTTTTACCATTTTTTAGCTCTTCACGAACTCTTTCAAAGATCAAAATATTTGCATCAATACCCATTCCTAGTGACAAGAGGATCGCAGCTATTCCACTCAACGATACCGCGTAGTCAATAACTTTTAGGAAAGCCATCAAATATACCAAGAACATAAGTAGTACAAGAATACCTACCGTTGCTTTTCTGTGACCATACATTGCCCATAGCATCAAGAAGATAACGAATAGTCCAATAGCTCCTGCTATCAATGATGCAGTCAATGCTCTTTCTCCCAAGCTAGGAGAAACTTTTTCTTCGTTTGCCAAGATAAGTGGTGCAGGCAACGCTCATTCATTCAATCCATCAATGACACTTCTTGCGTCAGCAACAGACTCTTGACCATTAATGATAGCCGTACCTCCACAAATTTCGTCTTGAATAGTTGGTGCTGTTTGCAAGACACCTCCTACAAAAATTGCCATTTGTTCTTGGATATGTGCTTTGGTAATACGACAGAAAATTAGTTTTCCTTTATCATCAAAGTCAATCGCTACAGTAGGAGTTCCTTGTGTTGTGTCCAAACGAGCTTGCTTGAAATATGCACCATTAAGTACTTCTTTTGTTTCAGGGTCTACTGCGGCAACCCATGATGGTGTATCTTTGATGAAAATTGTTTCCGCCGATATAAGTAATTCTGTTTGTAATTCTTCACTTATTTTATCAACATTGTTGTTAGTTACTTCATTTATTGTTGTAATTGTGTAGAGTTCATCTTGTGGTTGTTTTGTTTGTTTTACTTTTACTACGAATATTTGTTGTAATGTATCAAATGTTTGCACACTATCACCACTCACAACAAACGAAGGGATTACCCCTTTGATGTCTGCATCACCCAACCAAGAATCAGATAGTTGTTGCACACCTTCAACCGTTACTTCTTGACCAGCTTGTACTGCAGCAACTACTTCATTAGTAAGTACTGCTGCTGCTTCATTGATTGCAGCAATTTCTTCATCAGATTTTCCAATAAGAGATTCTTTTGGTTGCGCATAAATATCAATATTGTATCATAAGACACCTGTCAATACTTGTCCATTGTTGTGCACTATTTGACTTTTTGTTTGGTCATACCTAAATGTTTGAGGAGCAATTTCTTGCGTTCACAATACTTCTGTTGTTGTGAGAGATAGATTATTGATGTTTGCGACACTTTGTACTTTTGCTAATGATACTTTTTCTATTTTCTTTTCTTCTTTTCCAATAAATTTAACGATAGTATGACCTTCCAATGAAGTTGATGTGAGCGCACCTTCTTGATCATAACCATATGACGTATGAAACACTCCTGATATCGCATCAGATACTTGACCTGATTCCATACTAGACAACAACGCAGCGTTGTTTGAAAAGAAAACAGGAAGAGTTTCTATTGATTGTCCAAGAAATTCTTGATAATAAACATCATCAGACTGCTTTCCTTGTCCTAGTTGCGCAAATGAGTCAGGGTTTGCTTGCACGTCTTGCAATACTGCTGAAACGAGAGATTTTCTTTGTTCTCTAGCAGCAGAAGAATCGTCCCTTGTCTCGTCAAACGCGAGTTTGAATTCTAACTCGACTGTCTTTCCTATTATATCTTTTGCTTGTTCTAAGCTATGTACTCCTCCAAGCTCTACAATGATGTAATCATTTTCATCGATAGATTTTGTGTATGCTTGGTAGTCACTTACTCCAAGAACAGAGACTCTCTTATCAATTTGGTTTTTGATAATATTGAGGGCGTTTTTTTTCATAGCTGACAATTCTTCTATCGTTGCGTATTGTTGTGCATATTTAGAAAAATCAACTTTGTAGGTCAGTCTCACTCCTCATGACACATCCATTCCTAGCCTAAAGCTTTGAAGACCATTAGGAGTAAACCAAGTCCATCTTGTTTGTTCAGTTGCTGGGTCTGTTACTCTTCCAGTAAAGAGTACAACATATAATGCTATCAGCAACGCTCCAAATGCATAAATAATCGCTTTTGATACTTTCAGTTTCCTTTTCATGGTCGGATTTACGTTAATAAAAAAATCACTAGTTATCTTGGTTGTTTGTATGGTTATACAGTACTATTTCAAGATAAAATCTAGTAATTTTGGCTTTATTGTATGGGTTGTATTTGCAAGAGCTCCACTAACTTTTTTTGGGTAGAGTTTTTGAGTCCTTCGTCAACCGCCAAAGCAACTGCTTTTGTATACATTTCTTGTGCTTTTTTGATCTGTCCATCACGATGATAATAGTCTCACAAAGCAGAAAATACGTAGGACTTCTCTATCGTATAACGTAATTTTTGCAAAAGTTCTGTTGCAGCTTTTGTGTCTTTTTGATACAGCAAGAGTCCTGCTTGACCATACTCACAGATGTGCTGGTCTTTTGTTGCTAGTCTTTGTCAACAAGTAGCGGTGTACTGTTTGATAAGGTATTCATTAACTCATGCTGCTGTGTAACCTGATCCACTCACGAGTGGCTCATACAATACTTTTTCAAAAAAACTATAATAATCAAGAGCCGTCATTGCCGATTGCCCCAACAATTGTTGATATGATTGCATCATATTTTTTACATCTCCCATTGCTGTATACGCAGCTATTTGATATCTAAGAATATCAATAAAAAATGGGTGGTTTTTTGGCATTTGAGAAAGAAAAAGAATCGCTTGTTTATGTTGTCCTTTTCGATAGTGAGCAATACCAGCAAGAAGTTTGTAATTTTCTTGATAGGTCAGTGTTTCTTGTTCTAACAATATTTGAAGATACTCAATAGCTCTATCCCAATTATTCATCACAAAATGAGAATATGCAAGAATTTGATATGGTAAATCATAACCATCATTTTCAAGCAAAATAGCAACAGAAATCTGTTGTGCTAATTTAAAGTATCCATACTGCATCACGTCCAGTGCAAGCAATCCTCTTGTATAATAAACAGGAAGATCTGAAGAATGCTGTCCCATAGTTATTGATTTTGTTGTATCTGCTTTGAATTGTGCATATTTGGGATCTGTAATAGAATCAACCAATGATGCAAATTGCTCAAGGTTATTGTCATATAGCGCAAGCAGCGAACTGTAAAAGGCCTTGTCGTCGCTTGAAATATGTCCAAACTGATGAAAATAATTAATTTGACGAAGCAACAAATCTTTGTTGGACTCTTTTCCTACTTGTATTAATTCTGAATTCATAAGTACATATAATGCCGTATGAGGATCGACAATTTTGTAATTATTATGCTCATACGACTGCAGATACGAATATGCTTGATCAAAACGATATTCTGCAACCAGCACCTCAATAAGAGTTTTGAGTATTTTTTCTTGTTGGGTTGTTTTGTACAGGTGTTCCAAAACAAGTGCAGTATCAGCATTTCCTACAATTGCAGATTCTTGAAAAAGAGTTTTTATTTGAGCGATATCAAGTTTTTCCAAATTATAACGTTTGGTATTATCTGTGATAGTTTTTTTGATTGATTCATTGTGTACTACCGGTGATTGTTTCTCTTCTTGTGTTACTGATCACGTAGTTGATGGTGATGTATTGGTATGTGATAATTGTGTTGTGTTGTTTGTAGTATTTTCCCCAGCATTATTTTGTGTTTCTTGGTATTTTTGGCGAAACAAAAAAGCCAACCATGCAACAATCATAACCAGAAACAGGCCTTGAATAATTTTTTGTCCTATAAGTGATTTTTTTTTGGTCATACCTTCCGATGGCAAAGTAAATAGTTAGAATCAATACACTTTTTTGAGAACAGTGATGTTGTTGAAAAGATGAGCAATCGTCGCTGGGCCTACCCCACCTGGCACAGGTGAATATGCTTGCAAAAACGGCGCAACCGAGTCAACATCAAGATCTCCTGCTGGTTTTCCATTTTTTTGACCATACCCCACATCAATAACAGTTTGTGATTGATCATCTCTTATATAAGATTGATCAATAAGGTGCACTACTCATGTACAAGCAATGATGATATCTGATTTTTTTGTTATCGATTTTAGAGTTTGTTGGTCTGCATATTCATTACATGAAAAAACAGACGCCCCTCTTTGCATCAAAATAGTTGCCAAAGGAGAGCCAACCAACAAGCTTTGTCCAATCACTGCTACAATTTTTCCTTTGAGTGTTACATGATAATGATCAAGCAGGCCAATAACGGCAGCTGGTGTTGCTGGCATAAATCCTTCTTCCAAAACAAGAGCCTTCCCAAAGGCTTCTCCTCACAAACCATCAATGTCTTTTTTGTGATCAATTGCAGTAAGAATACGTCATTTATCCGCTTCTAAATGTGTTGGTAGTGGCAATTGCACCATAATTCCTATACATTGTTGATCATTATTAAGTGTCTGGATAAGCGCCAACACATCACTTGTATCGTAATTTTTTTCTTGTCATAGAATACGAACATTCATACCAATTTCTTCACCAAACTTTTTTTTCATTTTGGTATAAATACGAGAACCATAGTTATCACCAAAAAAAAGTATAGCAACATAAAAATCTGACCGCTTGTTTTCTGCGATAGTCTTTTGAAGAGAATTCTTCATATCACGTGCGTATTTTTTTCCAGAAAGTATTATTGTCATTTTTTTGTTGTCATGTGGTAATTATAGTAGCTCAGTTGTAGTGTTTATAGTAGAGGAATCAATGGTAAGTCGAATACGATTCATTTCGTTTATTTGCAATATTTTATATATCTAAAAAACTCACCGAACAGATCGTTCGGTGAGTTTTTATTCTATAATCATTTTTGCAAAGGGCCTAGAGTATTTTAGACTCGCATTACTAGTTTAATCAGCCATGTAATAAAGCCAATCAATAAAGTAACAAGTCCAATCAAAAAGACAACAACAATCACTGTTCCTACTACGTAAAGATTAAGACTTATTCCTATATTTTGAGAGACATAACTACTAAAGCAAACAGCACAAAGCAGTACACACATACCAAAGGCAAGTATTTTTCGCAATATCTTTTTGCGATAGCCCACACTTGGACTTATCAAAAAAATAAAAATAGGATTTAGTAGTGCTATTTGGAAAAAACAATGAAACCCAATTTCAAACATATTTTCACTCGGTATAGGTGCGAAAATGAAATTTGTAATGGGTACCATAATAAGATTGCTTTCCCAAATAAAGGACAAGCATTGTATAACTGCCCATTCAAAAATTCCTACATAAAAGAGAAAGACAGTGGTAAGAATAGTTAATATTTGACCAAAAGTCCTAGCAAATACGAGCTTAATAGGTTTTATTTTTTGTTTCATATTCATAGTTGGTATTATTTTTTTGTTAATAGTATGTTGAAGATATGTATTTGCATATCAATAACAACAAAAAAAACGCTTGGAATAGTATCTTCCAAGCGTTTCTTATTTATTTTTTATCAACAACGATATTTTGTCCTCCTTTTTTCCATGATTGTAATTTTGCACTTACCAACGCTCTTTGTTGGTAAATAAATTGTCCGATACTAAATACCGTTGTTGTTAGAATATATAATCCTACTCCTGTTGACGTGTTGTACACAAATAGCCCCATCATGATTACGATGAACAGATTCATGAAGTTCATCATTTTGCTCATATCTGGCATATTTGCACCAGGAATAGATGGTTGTGTCATTGGTCTTACTGCATTCATCATTTTCATATTGATATACATCAATGAACATGCAATAATTGTTACTGTTCGATTTCCTGGTGAAAGCAGATCCCATCCAAGAAAAAATTGTTGAAATGCATCAGCAGTTTCCATCAAGTAATTAGAAGCGTATCCTTCCAAAAAACTATATGTTTGCTCTTTGAATGATTGTGAAAAGCCAAGAGAGGCAGTTCTTCCTGCTGCACCAAGTTTGCTTGCTATCGTAGAAATCACTCAAAACAATCAAAGCATCACTGGAATTTGAATCAGCATACCCAAACATCCTTTGAGCGGTCCTCCTCCTTCACTTTTCATTACTTTCATAAGCTCTTGACCCATTTTTTCTGGATCATCTTTATATTTTTCTTGAATTTTTTGGGTTTTTTGTTGAAAAGAACCCATATTTTTTTGCATGTCATGAGGCGATCCAACTTTGAGCATAAGAAGGAATCTTACAAGCAAGGTCAAAAGGATAATTGCAAGACCGAGATTACCTTCAAACGTCGCCAAAAAGAACATTAGCACATTGAAGATAGGACGATAGAGGAATTCGTTGAATAATAGTCAGAATAAGTTCATGAACAATAATTAATAATTAAGTAAGATAATTCAATTGATCAGTACCATTACATACTCAAAACATCTTGTGATTTTGTCTTTACGATATCATCAATAACGTCATTGAATTCTTTGGTAATCACATCAACATTTGCTTCATCAGCATTCTTTTGATCTTCTGAAATTTCTTTTTCATCATGTAATTTCTTGATAGCGTCACGTTCTTCTTGTCTACGTTTTCTAACTGTTGCTTTTGCATCTTCTCCCATTTGCTTTACTTTTTTTGCAATTTCTTGTCTTCTTTCTTGTGTAAGCGCTGGGATTTTGATCATAATGTAATCTCCTTGATTTTGTGGAGTTAGTCCTGTATCCGCATCATAAATTCCCTTTTCAAGACCGGCCATAACACCCTTGTCCCATGGTTCAATTCTAATTGTTTGCGCATCAGGGGTTGTGATATTCGCGATAGAACCTACGTTCATCATACCGTATCACGTATCAACATTAATTGACTCTACCAATGATTTATTTGCTCTTCATACCGAAAGCGTCGAAAGTTCATTTGATAGATAGTCTACAGCTTTTTGCATATTTGCTTTACAAGCAGCCACGTCCATTATATTTTCAAAAAAAGGTAAATAATTACAAATTCATTAACGTTCACTATAGTTTTGTAAGTAGTTTTTGCAAGTGGTAGTCCTTACTTATCTTTAGTAAAACAATTTTTTGTGCGCTAGTCGATAGATCCCCCCCGTCATAAATGCCAATAAAATACAAAGTCTTTGGTAATTATAGCGAGTATGGATCACAAATTGTCTCATGGTATCAAGCTTCGCTAACTCTTCTTTTGTCAAAATCGTTACATCGACCACTTTTTCCATATATTCTACCTCTTTTTTGATGACATCAAATCCATCAATATAGTTGGGATTTTTACTATGAAGTAATTCTTTTTTTGCAGCAAAAAGGACCGCTATCGTTTCTTCATATTGATAAATTGTATCTTTTTTTTGGTGTACTGTGTCAACAAAACGATAAAGCACTTCATCAACTTTGTAAACATATTTTCTCAAAACACGAAAATAATTGTGATATATTTTGTAAGCAATCAATGCAAGAATCATTACCAAAACAACATATGCAATCACTACTCGCCAGTAGATAAACAAATCATCAACCAACGAATTGGTGACATAAAATCCTCGTCCTTGCAAACGAGCAATAATCGCCTCAATATTGAGATACGAGGTATAATCATTCAAATTCATAAATGAAATATCTACCGAATAAACAATAACACAACAATAGATTTCATGAGTATTTTTGCAAGTGAAGTTGCGTGATTTGCTTACCATTTTCAATCAAATATAAGCTTTCTAATACTCCACCCCCTCTAGGAATACCTTCGTGATCTGGTTTCAGGATTTGGTGACTTTGATGAAGTTTCTTCGAAAAATAGGAATTTTTTGTGCGATGCAGTACTTTGATCGGGATTTGGATCTAACAAGATCTGTTGCTTGAGCAAATGCTGATTGCTGTGGAGTAACTTTTCGGAAGTCATGGGGTGCTTTGATCAAGTAGACAGCGCCATGCGCGATAAATCGATACACTCCGTTGAAGAATTTGTATCCTGACGTGCTATGAGTCAAAAATTTGTGTATTTCACGAAGATTTGCATGAGAAATATTTTTGTAGGTATTCGTTTGTTTCAAAAGAGCAACAATATGATCTAGTGTGATGTTTTGCTCTTTGTTTTGTCGTTTGTAGTACCATTGCGCGTTCCAATAATCCGATGGCTTCAACTTGAGCAAAAAGGGGGTTATCGATGAGGAAGGCTGATCCAAATAGTCAAACAACTGTTGCATACTTGAGAGAAAATTTGTTGGCTGCTGCTCTTCGTTCAATAACCAAGGCATGATATCATTTCTAAGTTTATTTCTTTGTGATATGGTTGGATCTACATTGGTTGGATCCATAAAATGAGGTATTTTTTTGTTGGTAACTTGCGTAAGTATTTCCTCTCTTGTAGTGGTCAATAATGGTCTAAAAAGCGTCATATCCGCAGAAAACCAAGAGGGCTGTACTATCTGCATACCTCTCATTCCGTTGAGTGATGCACCGCGGCGCATATGCAACATGAATGATTCAACGCGATCGTTGAGATGATGTCATAAAACGAGGAAATCAGCCTTATATTTTTTGTATACGTTATATAATGATTGATACCTAAAATTCCTCAATGCTCTTTCGGAAAAATCAGTTCCTTGGTAGTCTATACATTCAAAAGGATAGTCTTTGCAATAGTCTTGCAAAAATGCGACTTCCTGATCGGTTTCGGGTCTTGTCTTATGATTGATCGTACAAACAACCAAATGATCGTTTGGGAGTTGTTTTTCATCTCGATAAGAGCGAAGAAGCGACAACAAAAACATACTATCTGGACCTCACGAAAGAGCAAGAACGATTGTTGTTTTTTGTCAGAAATATTTTGTCATATAATACGGTGCTTTTGTCATGACTATTGATGGAAAAGATAAAGCCAATCGCTCAACTAACAGGACTGGCGTTGTATCATTTTTTTTTACTATAACTTATTTTACTATAGTTTTTTGCGGTATAACTGCAACGATAATAAAAAAAGCGAAACCCCTGTTTTACTCAACAAAAACAAAACAATAAATATCTACAAAAATTTGCCTTATTTTTATTTTTTTATACAATTAACTGCCATATACTATGTCTTGCTTTTATCAGATTGCATTAACAAAAGAAATTACATGATGTCTAAATATTACTCATTTTCACTATTTTTGTTATTTTTGGTCGTCTCTTGTTTTTCATGATTACAAAATAATTTTGAGTTTTTTTATGTTCCGCATGTGTACGCAAGTTCTGGCGGCAACTCTCAGACTGATTTGAGCATCACAAAAATAGGAACTGGAAATTTTTTCCATTCATTAACTCACACATCACGTGATGATACTATCGATTATTTTATAACCTATGACAACATTGGATCGGAAACTGCACACAATGTTGTTATCGAGGAAATCATTCCTATATGAACATGTTATATTGTTGGAACTCTTGAGGCAAATACTTTTAATCAAGGAATCATTACCTATTATGATAGTGGTAATAATATCATTGGAACTCCTCTTGCGGATGCAAAAGGACAAGATTGTTCTGTAAAAAGATTTACTATTACATTCCCAGAGCTTGCTCCATTTATACCCTCATATGAGCAAACAACATCATCTGACTGGTCTTGATGAGTATTGTCTGGTTTTCTTGAAATATCTACATCAACAAACCCTCAGGACAGCTCTCTTCGTATGAAAACTATTGAGTGGTATGAGCAACAAACTTTTTGACAAAAGTGATCTGCAATCAAATGATGTAATGCAGAAATGATTGATAGTGACAGCGATCCTTTCATAGATTTTTTTGTGTTCTGTACAAGTAATACGTTGGAGATATGGGAAAATACCTGATTATTTACTCGAACCAAGCACACTGAAATACCTTCCTGATTAGAACTAGCGGTAAATTTTTTAGATATTGATAATGATGGAAAAATAGAAAGTATTTTTTACCAAAACAAACACTATGTATACCAGTGAGGAACTTGGTCTGAAAATACTTCTTCTACTTATTTTAATGGTTTACCATCATTATTAGTATCAAATCACACATATTTTTCAAATTTTGCGGATACTGATGGAGATGGAGCATATGATACCGTAACACAATATGGACTATGACAAAAACCAAGATGGATTCTTTCTGGATCAATATGGGTACAAAGTGGCTCATTTAGTCCTGCAACAACGTATGCAACAAGATGAGCAAGATTTTTAGATCTTGATAATAATGGATCTCATGAGACCTTATCACAGCTAACAAATAATAGTTTTGCAAACTCTCTATGGACATACAATAACTGAGTATGGAGCATTACTGATAATCTAGGAACAAGCTACGGATCTTGGGTAGAACCAATGGATACTGACGGAGACAACCTGTATGAGACATTAGCCTTGTGAAATGTTTCAGCGTTCAATGAAATATATCAAAATATATGATGAAATTGGCAAAAATTATCAGTCTCTTTAGGGTGACGAATTTCTTGGGACGCTACAAGACTGAATCTTGATGGAAACAAGACTAATGATTGATTAGTTTTTGCATCACAGCATACATCGACATCCAATAATTCAACACCCAACAATATATGGGTCACACATAGCGGTTCTTCATGGATCACCGCATCAAATCATTCGCATTGATCATGACAAACAAGAGGAGTTGAATCTGTCGATTTTAATCAAGATGGTCGTACTGATGGTGTGGCGGTAATAAACTGAATAGATAACAATTCTCCCGAGCAAAATTATTTCTATCGATATAATGTCAAAGATCCGGATGGAGCATCATATACTTCTCCCCTCATTCGTCCTACTATGCTCTACCCTCACAATGGAAATATTACGCACTGGTGAGAAATTGAAGTAGATCTCTTGGAACCCTGAGATACAAGTATCACGTTCTCTATTGTTGATAGTGGAAATAATATAATTTCATGAGGTCTTACACCATCAAACAGTGGAACCATTGATATTTCATTTGTTGATCCGATTCTTTATCCAGAAATTGCAATACAAGCATTTTTTACTCCCGATAGTAATAATGGTAATATAGGACCAGAATTACATAGTTTTCGTGTTCTGTTTACTATGGATAGGTATCAAACACCATCCTTTACTTTTTCTGTGTGAGTAAGCAATGATAGACAAATACTAGCTCCTTTGGCTTGAATTTATAATGATATTAGTATTAGCAGCACGTCCCACGATTATAATCTCACAAATAATAGTGGTCACACTTCTCATGTCTTCAATAAGGTTGATTTATGGCTAAACAAGCAACAAAGCACTTCACGCACCAAGACTGGAGATACATTAATTTACTCTCTTTTTTATGGTAATAGTTGAGCAAATGACGCAAGAAATGTCGTCATAAAAGACGTATTACCACAATGAGTTAGTTACGTAACATCTTCTTCTTGATGACTAGTTACTTGAAACAACTCTCTTTATAATCTTACCATTCCTACACTCCCTGCTCAATCATCAGGTTTGTTAACGATAGAAGTCACCGTAGATACAACAAATAGCTATGGAAGTGTTCTATTCAATGAAGCTCATATTATGACACTAGTCGATAGTGACATTAATCTTTTGAATAATGAATCTTCAGCAAGTGTTGTTGTCGGTTCTTCTCCCGATCTATTTACTACCGTTAGCTGTCCACAAACAACTCCTATAGGAATTCCTTTTGATTGTAGCGTCAACTATGGAAGTAATGGCGGAGATACTGCAATATGATCATATCTCACCCTACTGCTGGATAACAATACGGAATATTTGTGATTGACAGGTTACTTATGATGATCGTGTGTGTATAATGATACGAGAAGTTTTAGTGGAGGGAATTGGGTATCATGATCACATGACATTCTTTGTACATGAAACCAATTTAGCACTATTGCTTCATGATTCAACGATACTATGACGCTTTCCCTACAAACTACCTCGCTACAATCACCGGGAAATCTCTCTTGAACAGTTGTTCAGACAACGGGAGAAATACACAACGGATGACCTGACGCTATCACCAACAATAACACTAGTGTGTGAGCAATACTAGTACAAAATATTTGTCACTCATCAATTGGATTACATATAACAACACCTAGCAATAACGCGAGTATTTCTTCGACCACAAAGACACTGCTAGCACAATGAACCGTCAATGATAGTAATGCTTTTGTTACTATTGATGGCTCCCCTGCACTTCTTGCAACGTGATGACAATTCTCTCTTACTATTGATACAAGTTCATTACCTCACACCTATAACGTTGTTGCTTCTAATGGTAATAGTCTTTGTGAAGAACGCTATGACATCACACTTCTTCCTGATAATAACACCACGGTAGTTACCCTTCACCAAAGCGGTGGTTGATGAAGAAAAAACAAACAAGACAGCTGTCCATGTGGAGATTACTCACCAAGTTACTATGACAGAATGTGTCATGATTCTTCATTATCACAAGAAACATATCAAGAGACCTATTGTACGAGTGTCAGTGAACCACAAGAGGAAAATATCGAACAAGAAATATCTCTTGTTGCACCGTTTGTTCAAAAAAGGGAAGACGATCCTCTTCCATCAGTTACTACAGAATTTATTCGCCCGTCATCACTTCCAAGAACATGAGCGCCCGAATTTAATTAATACACTATCTAAAAGAGTACGATTGCTATTGGAAGATATTTTGTTATAGAAAGAATATTCTGCTTATTTTTAGATACGATGATATAGTATGCAAAGAAGTTTTGTAATAAAAGTTTCCGATTTGTTAAAAACTCCTGGGGGAAAAGACGAAATAGAATTTGAGGGTCTTATTACCGATAAACTCCAAGGCCTTACCAAAGAAGGAATCAAATGAATCGTAGAACTACAAGCACTCAACGACAAAACTATTTACGTGACACTGCTTCACGTTGCTGCCAAGGTCAACGACAAAAGCGATCTTTCATGAAAAGCTTTTGTAAGAGAGGCAACAGCGAAAGATTTCAGCGCAAAATTTGTTTTGGAATTTACCAATCAAGAGGACGCACAAAGAGAGATTTTCGATGAAGAGTTCCCTATCAATGAAAAAAGCGAAACCATTAATTTGGAGGATTTTGTTGTGCAAGCAATACAATTACAAGAGCCTATTGTCAAACTAGCAAAAGGAGAAGAAAAAGAACTAGAAAACATTGATGATATGGATGATTTTGACACATTTGAAGAATGAAAAGTATCGGGTGCTGTCACATTTAGAAAAGGATAGTGGTTATCGTAATTTTTTGTGTATTTTGCTATAATCACCAAGTATTTTTTGTGCCAAGTTGAGCGAATAATACTGTGTCAGTGATTGATTTTCTTTGTCATCATCTGCTTTCATTGCAAGTATGTACCTTTTTTCTTTTCACCATTCTGTCTTACTACAGAGTGCAAGATCGTACGTTTTTCCATCCATTGCAATAAATATTCCTAGATAAGAGATAGTGGCTTTTTCGCCTTTGTGTACTCCTTCTCTCATGTTTCTAAAATTAATATTTTCAAATATTGGGTCGTTGGTTCATTCTTGCATGGTATTTTCTATTGCGTCTTCATATCCAATTAATTCTCTACAAAAAGTTTTTTTTGTAAAACGGATAAGTGGTTTTTCGTCAAATACAACTAGTGACGTGTCACCATTTTTTTGGATAGATGATTTTTCAAACAACAAAGACATCATTGCTGCTCTAGCACTTTCTTGAGAATCATGATCTGTTGTATCTTGTTTGATTGCATCAAGAAAAGGCATGATGATATTCTCCGTATTCGTTTCTCGACTGGTTCGATCGGCCACTTTTGCTACATATGCTTCATAAATATCCAAAAATGCTTGTGTCTTTTTGTCATTATGTATCATATAATTCATCGCTATTTGTCTTCCTCGATTCAAAGAATAATTATTATCATCAAAATCTTTTGCTGGATTTTCGCTTGGTAAAGTACATGGATATGTTGCCATAATATACCATTTGCTTGTTTTTTGATCAAAAATTCTTTTGAGAAAAGAAATACCGTTTACGCTAAAGCCTCGATTATCTTTTCTGTTGTGATGAGTTGTATAAAAAAAACCTCAAGGGATCAGTTCCTCTTTTGTTATATGTAATTGTTGAGTCTGAACACTTCCTTTTTTGTCTAATGGCAATCAATAAATGGTGTTCAAGAATTCTTGATTATATGAAAGAAATAGTTTATTGGGAATTAATGACTCTTCTGTTATAGATTCAAAATAAGGAGTCATTTTTTTGTAAAATCTCTCAGCAATACGATTAAAAATAACCTTTCCGCCACTCATCATGAGATAATTATATTTGATTTCTTTTTGTATTTCATCATTGGTAAGGAAGTCATACAATTTTTTTTGCACATAGACAGTATCTACTTGTTTTTTATCAATACCGTAACGACATGGAAGGTATATATTCATGATGTAGTTAGCCTGTTCTGTTATTTTTGTATATTTTTCTTTATCTGTCATTTTTCCATCTGCATTAGTATTGTAGCGTCGCAAATTATTATATGGATAGACGGTTGTTTCTTTGATAGTGTTGGTAAGTGAATCATAGAGCGCAGCAATCCTTTGTTTATCTTGCATGCTTTTTTGGTGATGGTCATACTTTTTTGCTCCTCGAGAAGCAAGTAGTAAACTCAAGGCCAATGCTCCTGACTGCGCTACTTTTTTGATAGTCTGTTTTCTTCTTTGTGGTTTATTGTCTGCAAGAGCAAAAGTGACACCACTTGCTTTATCAACAATAAAATCTGTTACCCTCTTTCCTGTCGACTGCATAAGTGTTGTAACTTGTTGTTGTGTATATCTTTTGGAAATATGAACGATGTATGATTCTCCTGCACTAATCCAACAATCTTTTTTACCTGGACGTTTTATACAAAAACCATTGGCAAAGCGAAGAGCCACTTCAATTTGTTGCTTTTGCACGTTGTAGGTCACTTCATATTTTGCGTCATCAACTTCTTTTTTGACATCATCAGTACCCACCACAACTGGAAACTGAGAAAAAAGATTAGCTACTCCATGTTTTACAAATTTTTGTGCTCAGGGAGTGTCATAAGCATCCTCTGTTTTTTTGATTGCGTCTACATCACGTGGAACGCCAAAAAACGTAAACAACAACCTGTCACGCGCATCCGTAAGAATTTCTTGATCGCGCTCTTGTAATTTTTTTGACTCAAAATTACCAAATCAAAATCAAAGATTGAGAACGAGTTTGGGAGAGAAATCTTTGTGTGAGAAGAGCTTTCATGCCTTTTTGAAATCCAATCCGTACCTATCTAGTTCTGATATAGGAAGATGATGCTGCTTAATCGTTTGTTTTGCCAATGCTATGTTTTCATCGGAGATATCAAGCAACGAAACAGGCGGAAGCTTTCCATTCTCTCTCAAAGCTACAGATTGTAAGACATGCGCCAGTGTCACACCATCCCCCACCCCCATATCTATGACTAAATCCGGGTGTAAGGATTGTATTAACTGCTTCAACTCTTGGTTGTGCAACAACATAGCGAGCTGCACTTCTTCAGGCCAATATTCTCATGAATCTCTATATTCTTTGTACAGATGAGCTCCTTTTCCTTCTCGCAAAAAACCAGAAACTGTTGTTTTTTCTTTATCCAAAAAAGATTCCAAATATGTATCATAGTGGAAGGTTTGTTGTTTTATGGTTGTATCAATGGTGGAATCAGCAGTACCTCTATTTGTTGGTTTTCCCCAAATTTTCATATTAGTTGGTTGCTGATCGAGCTAAATCGAATAAAGATCTCAATGACTCATAAAGTGTCTTACTTTCAATGATAAATCCTGAAAGTTCACCTTGGTTGTATAGCACTACTGCAACCTTGTCAGGACCATAAAGATCAATTTCGTTTCATAAGACAAAAGAGTCATGTGCAATACTTTTTGATTCGGTATAGAGTTCTTTTTGGTTGTTGGGTCAGTCGTGGTGTGCGCCATATAATTGTTTGTGTGAAGGTGTGTTTGCAAGTAATACTCTTGCTCGTACTTTATTTTTTATTCTTGCTGGGATGTGTACCTCATTGAGATATTCATTAAGTTCTTGGTTCATATCCTTTATCCCTAAAAAAGCACGAATATCTTCTTGTGATGTCAGCATATCTTCATAAATTTTTTTGATTCCATCTATTCACTCATAATACTGTAATAGTGGCTTATTAGAAAAATTTCCCATCATTTGCACAAGCAATGGCACAGCTTCATGAAGTTTATCTACTTTTTTTTGTTGTTTTTTGCAAAGCTCTTGAGGAGCAATAACACTAAAATATTTTCCATCATGATTGACATGCTCTTTTGCTACTCATTTTTTGATAAGTCACTCTACAACCGGATAGACTGAGACTCTTTTGATTCATGTATGTCTTGCTAGTGTTGAGACTGGCGCACTAGTGAGTTTGAGTAGTGTTGTATAAACTGCTATTTCTTTTTCAGAAAATCAAAAACTTTTGAGTGATTGTTGTATCAGCGTAGTCATAAGCAATACAAAAGAGAAATAAAAAGACTTTCTTATGAAAGTCCTCCTCGTTGATTATGTTATTTTGCTAGTCAAGTTTGGTGGTGTCCCAAGGTCTTTTTTGCGTTTTTATATAGGTTCTTGCTGTTGCAACATCGCGAGATGACGAATAGATATAATCACCATCAAAAAGGTTCGCAAAAAACTGATATTTTTTGTTGATAATTGGGTCAGACTGCGCCAATACGTACATGTATTGGTGATGATTAAGGTAGGCATTAAAGCATTCCGCAAAATCTTCAAACGGATTACTTGCACCATATCACGAACAAAAATTTTGCTCACCTCCTGCAGATTTTCTTACCGTTTCACCATCCCAAGAAAGTGCATAATAAGCCAAGGAAGGGTCATCTATACGAAATGCCAACTTTCCAAATTCGGTAAACAAAGGATCAAATGCGCTATTATTTTTTCCTTGAATTAGTCCAAGGTCAACAGTGTGTCATAACTCATGAGTAAGTACCTTGGCAAATTCTTTGGCAGACTTGATCATAGGAACATGGATATACACTTTGTCATGCGATGCTAATCACCTTGCTCTCCCTTCTGATTGCCTTAATTCTAAGGTAGTAAGTGTTTCTTTGAGAGAATTATCAAGTACAATTTTGTTATCAATCGCTGCCATAAAAAACACCGATAACGCAGTATACGTGTATTGTTGTTTGTGACTCCATTCTCCTATATATTGAATTTTTTGACAATACTCTTGGTTATTTTGGCAAACGCGTTCTTTCATTGTCAGCCAAAATGGGTCATCTGCTCATGCATCTCACGCTTGGTGTAGTGTCGGCTGTAAAATATCATCGACCGTCTGTTGCAATTGTGCATCAGGTAAGGAAGCAGGAACCTTTCATGGTTGCTTGTATTCATCACGAACAAATTGATCATACAGCTCGACATAGGTCAACGGTAGATCCAAAGGTTGAATCCACGTTACCAAACCAACAAAAAAAATTGTTCAAGCCAGAAAAGCTTTTGCAAAAAAAGTGCTTCGAACTATTTTATGTAGCTGCTTGGTTTGCTCCATACCAACGAATGTCTGCTAAAATTTGATCTTTCAACCCTCAAACTATATTCAAAATAAAACAAATGTCAATTTTTTGTTTTTGAGAAAATAATTGCAAAAGAAAATGATAACCACCAATAATAATTTTTGGTCATGGCTTCTTTGCTTTCATGACAAGTTTTCCTATACCTCCTGTAATATTTTCCACCAAAAGGTCATATTTTTTGTGCATTCATTGCTTATATAACTTATCAAGAAATCCTTTAGATAAATTTTTTCTTGTAGAAACAACAAAGAAGATAGGGCTTTCATTTTCTTTTTTTTCTCGCTCAGATAATTCTTGTAGGAATGAATTAAAACCGTTAACGTCTTTGATAGCAAATGCTTTTTGTGTTTGTGGATAGGTATTTGCAATAGCCATAGGATGATGTCATTGTGCAGTGTTTGATACTAGTACATTATTATATCAAGCAAACAATGCCAATAACTCACTAAAGTCCGTAAAACTTACTTCATGCGCAAGAGTAAAAATAACGTAACCGTTGGATAATTTTCTTTCAATTTTTACCATTGTTTGCAAAAGATCCGAAAGATTATTAATCATCGATTCAAGTCTCTTTGCTTCCAAAGAAGTCAGCAATGGAAGAACCTCTTTAACATATCACAATACATTGTGCCAAATTTTTGAACTGTGGTAGCAGTCCAATGAATCCAGCAATGGCGAAGCAATAATACTACTACTCTTGCGTTTTTTAAAAAATTCTCCCATTTCATTGGTCCAAAGTGCCAACCAAATAGCAAAACCAGCGTATAATTTTTTCATTTTTTCGTTTGCTTGTTTGTGTGCAACTTCTCCCCTCGTGGTAGCACGCACATCATATTTATAACACAACGTCGTAATCCAATCCAATACATAATAGGGGTCAAAACTATTATTTGCATATTTATTGTAACTAGTATACCATCGCTCAAGATCCGCATAAACAATCGTATAGTCCTCTAGCCACTGTGTATCAATTGCTAGCTTATTCTCGAGCAGTGCATATAGCCCACCATGCGTAGCAAGTACAATATCTTGAGGTTTATAATCTAATTTTTTTTGGATAGTGTGTAGTATCGACTTATCATTGAGTGTTTTGATATCAACAATACCAAATCATTGCTCATGTTGAGAAAGGTATTTACAACAAAAAAGAAATTCTGACTCTGTCATGTGCGACTTGTTTAATCGAAGATCGAATTGTCTTTGATCGATATATTGTTCTTCTTTGATGTAAGAAATATTGGTATGACCTAATTCATTAAGGATATTTTTTGCAATATCTATTTTGCTTCTATGCGAAAAAGCCAAGACAATTTTGTGCTGTGTCACTTCCGCAAGAAAATTTTTGAAACCATTTTTTCCAATATAACACTGCTGATGTGTAGTATCAAAAAAAGAATCATTAGCCTGCTTTGCTACTGACCTTTGTGGACTAACCATACGCTCGAGTAACGGAAAAGAAATAGAAGCAGCGCTTTGCTTTGCTCAAGGTAATATTGCAGAAAATATTCATTGCGACTTAGACAGACATTGATTCAACGACGGGTACGTTGTTTGTAGTTGTTGTATACGATCAACAATGTAGAAAAATAACGCCTGTGACTGTACACAATCATACAGAGCATCATGCGCTTTCATTTCAGAAAGTTTTTCTACTTGTTGCTTAATTTTGTTGTAATATGATTGATAGATTGGATTATCATAGATACTTTGTGTCAATGATTCCAGTGCATAACTTTTTTGGTAGTGCATCATTGCAAGCGACAAAGTGTAGGTATCAATTTGTCATGCTACCGTACATGAATCCCAGTATTTTTTGAGGAATGCCATATCAAAGCCTATGTTGTGACCGATCAAGATTGCATTAGATTTTATGTGTTTTTTGATATCATCATAGACTTGTTCTCTTGGAGGTGCATCCACTACATCACTGAGAGAGAGACCAGTAATCAATGTCACTATTTGTTTGAGATCTTTAACATCTTTTGTTGGTTTTATGTATGATACGTATGCATCAATAACATTGGCAGATTCATCACACTGCACAATTCCTATTTGAATAGGTTCTTCCTTTTCTATATCAAGACCTGTTGTTTCAAAATCAACTGCAACATATTGAAATTTTTTGTTAAGCATTATCGCATAATCAGAGTAAAAGAAAAGAGTTCCTATTCTTTATTCATTTTTTTATTAGTGATACTTTTTTTGAAAACAAGCAAAAACTCACCATGATGGTGAGTTCTTAGGATAGAAAAGCATTTATTCTCCCATAAATCCATTACTAGCTCTGAACATCTTACCCCATGTCACGATAGTTGATGTAGAGATGTTATATTTTCTAGCAAGTTTTCTTGCTGAGATTCTTCTATTGATATAATAATCTGCTATTTTTCTTTTGAATTCGTCATCATACGTTCCTCTGATACCTCCTACCGTAAAGTGTCTTGAACAACAAAGACATTTATATCTTTGCCCACCTCATTTCAGAATACCGTTTTTTTGAATTTTGTCTGATTCACAGTGAACACACGAAATTAATTCAAAATCAGAAACCATATCGACTTTTTTCTCAATGCCATCACCTGCAGGTACTCATCTTACAATAAATTCCTGTCCGCAATTATCACAAGAAAACCTCTTCGTATCTTTGATAGAAGAAACTTTTTCATTAATATTACTGCTACTGCAGTACAAGCAAGAAAGGTGTACCATACGTTTTAGTTAATGATTAAATGTATTGTTACACTACAATTACTATATACAATTTTGACTATATTACAAGGGGAATATATAATCCAACAAAAAGATCATAGAAAAAAACCCTTATGATTCAAGGGTTTATGCGGTTATAGCATCCTCACTATTGGAACATTATTTTTTTGAGGGTTTTTTCTTAGCTTATTTTTTGATCTTTCTACGAGCCATATATAACACAAATGTAATAGCAAATAAGATGAGCATCGCAGTTTCTGGTCATGTTTTTGGTGTCACTGCAACACAATCACTTCATACGCATGGTGGCGCAGATGGTTTCTTTTCTTCTTCAGTAAATTTACAAAGGTATGTCACTTCTGTTCCATCTAACCCACCATCTCTATTGACTGGCTTAAGTAAGAAAAGAAAACTAGTTTTTTTTGGAAGTGTTGCTTCAAATTTTTCATCGCTTGCGTCGACCGTATCTTCTAATTCAAAGTTATTGTCATTATGTTCTTTCATGTATATTTCCAAATCATCTCCACCCAAATCATTCCATGTTAGTTTTGCTCTATAATTTTCTTCGTTGACACTACATGATACTTGGTCAATTTTATCATCACATTCTTTATCAAGACAGTCTTCCAGTTCATCAGTCAGATCATTGGAATTGTCATTATCATCATCGGGATCTATTTTGAAATCCTCAATGGGGTTTCCTTTTTCATTCCCATCCAACGGATAAATAGTCAAGTACATTGTATCATTCGTATCTGCAACTTCTATTGCTATTGTTGCTGTATCTCACTCTGTAATAGTTGCAGAAACAACTCTTTCTTCATATAGATCTATATTTTCGTAAAAATCATCATCTTCAAACAGTTGATCGATATCATTTCCTTTTACTGGCATAACAGTAACTGCGTAATTGGTGATAATATCTCCGTCTTTCTCTACAGCAGGAAATTCAAACATTAGTTGTTTATCATCAAATTTTCTAATTTTGATATCGTCATCATCACTTGACCTAAACCCCCAATCATCATTGACATCATCTTGTACCGTTCCATCAAAGCTTCCTTCACCAAGTAGTTCCTCAACAAGATCAGCAAAAGGATCTTGTGCATAAGAAAAACTATTGACCATCAATAGCAACGTTGAGGCAAAAAGCAGCGTATATCTGAAAACTATCTTTCTAGAAATCATCTAGTGTATTTCATTGAATGGTAAAATACTCTTTTCAAGAACAATATGGATGTTTCTATCAAAATCAACTATCGGGCCATTTGTTTGGCAAATACTAATTGACAAAAATGAAAAATATATCTTATTCTATAAACATTGTTTTGTTTCTATATTGCAGTGCTTCTGCTATATGTGTGACAACGACCTGTTCTTGTTGCTCTATATCAGCAATTGTTCTTGCCAATTTAAGCGTTCTATGTACTACTCTTGCTGATAATTTCATTTTTTTGGCTGCTTTGGTGAGAAAAGACTTAGTCACGTCATCGAGTGGAATATAATGTTGAATATTCTGTGCAGAAAGATGGGCGTTGGTAACCAAAGAAGTTCCCTTGTATCTTTTTTGCTGTACATGTCGTGCTTTGAGTACTTTTTGCCTTATTTGTTCAGAAGTTTCTTCTTGTTGCTCATGCAAAATTTTGTCTAATTTCTCTCTTGGTACTTCTATCACGACATCAATCCTGTCCAACAGTGGTCCCGATACCTTAGATTGATAGCGTTTGACTTCCGCATAGGAACTTTTGCATGGTATTTCAGGATCATTGTAATATCAACACGGTGAAGGATTCATCGTCCCTACAAACATAAAATTAGAAGGATACTGCACCGTTCATGAAACACGTGAAATATTGATGTGTTTGTCTTCAATAGGTTGTCTGAGCACTTCAAGCACTTCTCTTGGAAACTCTGGTACCTCATCAAAAAATAACACTCCTTTGTGAGCAAGCGATACTTCTCCCGGTGTCAAATGTCTTCCTCCTCCTACGATAGAAATTTTGCTTGCAGTATGATGCACTTGGCGAAATGGTCTGTGAGTAATAAGTGGCTTTTCTTGTGAAAGTTTTCCCACCAAAGAGTAAATCTGTGACACATGTAATATTTCTTTTTTTCCCAAAGGAGGTAAAATTGCGTGAAGTGCTCTTGCAAGCATTGTTTTTCCGCTTCAAGGGCTTCCAACCATGAGCACGTTGTGCAATCAAGCAGCAGCAATACACAGAGCTCTCTTAGCGAAAGCATGTCATTTTATATGACAAAAATCAATGTTATTTTCTGAAGGTACATGTACAATATCTTCAATTTGTTTGTGATTGTACAAAGGAGTTATGGATTGTGATCAAGTAAAATGCTCGACAAGTTGCACAAACGTCTCAAGAGGATACAAAAATATGTCTTGAATATAAGCAAGCTCATACAAATTATCTGCTGGAACAAAAAAATGCGTATACCCCATCTTAATAGCACTAATCACCGAAGGTAAGATACCGCTTATTTTTTTAACCGAGCCATCAAGCCCAAGCTCACCAAAGAATAGATAATCAGTAAGCTTTTGTTTGTGGTGAATATTTCCATCATTGATCAATGTCAAAATAGCCATTGCCATTGCAACATCAAAGCGAGTTCCCTCTTTGCGAATATGAGAGGGGGCAAGATTAAGAATAATTTTGTTGGCAGGTAGCTTAAGACCGCAATTACGGTATGTTGCTCTTATGCGTTCTTTGGCCTCTTTGATTGCTGCATCAGGTAGGCCGATAATATCGATAGTGGGAAGTGCTTTATTTTGATCTGCTTCAATCGTTATTTCATGACCGTGCAGTCCTATATTGGTGAATGTTTTGATAATGTGAATCATATGGGTATCGTGAAAATGAAATCCAGACGTCACAGCAGTCTACTTCTCTTTTTATATATGAGAGGAGAATAGTTGCAACAACAGAACCAACACGTCAAACTTTTGAGTATCACCCATTTTACTTTCAAGAAAAATATTGACTCTTTGTTTTATTTTATTATTGTTCTGAGTTGTAAACAAATAACACTAACTAATAAAAAAATAAAAATAATCACGATGAAAACACATCAATTACGATTTCCTTTTTTGCTACTCTTTCAAGTAGGAAAGGGAAAAGGAAAAGGAAAAGGAAAAGGAAAAAAAGAAATCAAGGCTACAACAGGCAAAAATAAACAAAAAAAGCCTGGTTTTCCACCCTGGGTTTTATTTCTTTTTGTAGTCGCTTTAGTTGGAGTATATAACTCTATTGACACATCTTCGGCTGATTCTCCCACTCCTGTCTCAAGTAGTGGCAATGGCGGAAACAACAATAATTACTACGACAATGGTGGTGATGATGGAGATCTACCTCCCAATGACCAATCTCCCAAAGGCAATGGGGGCGAACGAAGCCCAGGAGATGAAATGATTATTACTACCTTAACTGTTTTGGGAAAGCTAATCTACAATGATTGGCATTCTTTTGAAGAAAATACTTGGGAGTGGTACAAAACCCATAGTGGGTTGTATTTCTTTTTGGAAAATAAAGCATCAAACAGTAGTAAAGCACCAATGGACTCTCTACAGCGAGAAATGCTAATGAAAGTTGGTGCTATTCGTAAGACACCAATGAGAGATACGCTGTTGTTACATATAAATCCTAATTTACATGTAAAAGACAAAGATATTCAATCCCTTGTCCATCTCATGCAACAGACAAAAGACTCACTGCTATGTGTTTCTTTGATCAAAATTACGCAATTCACTACTCGAGTAGTGAGCCCCAAAGAAATTGAGAATCTTTGTTTGTTAGCACAAAACAATGAAAACGTGAAAGGAGTCATCATTAGAGTTCTTTCTGGATACCTTGAATACGCCCAAAAGGAATATTCTGCAATAGAGGGAGCAGACAAAGACAAAACAGAGCATGATAAGTTAAAACAATCCATTCAATCTGCGCAAGAAAATCTTGCAAAGATGAGGAGGATCAAAGCTTATTAGATTGTTAATTTAAAATTTTCTATTGAAGAAAGCTGGCAATATTTTGCCAGTCTTTTTTTTGTGGCAAAAAAACAAAGCAAATCAAAAAAACTTGCAAAATACTCTCTCTTGCATACTATAGCACTACAAACAATTACGTGCTATTTACATCCTCACAAAGAGTGATATGAATTTTTCTCATTATACAAGTAAAGCAGCAGAGGCTATCCAGGAAGCGCAAAAATTGGCAGTTAAGGCCAATCATTCACGTATGGAAGCAGTCCACTTACTCCACGCATTACTGATGCAAACGGATGGATATGTCCCGATGATTATCAAAAAAATACAAGATACCAAAGGAAATAATGCCCAAGAAGTTCTTACAACATTGAAGGAATCAGTCACCCAACAACGAGCCAAACTCCCAAGTATTCAAGGCTCAAACGCTCAAATCGGTGCCCATCCTTCTTTGCAAAAAATACTTCTACAGGCAGAAGAAGCGATGAAACTAATGAATGATCAGTATTTGACAACGGAGCATATGCTTTTGTGATTGACAAAGGTTGAATCTCCTGCGCAAACGCTATTGAAAAGTCATAGCATCACTACCAAATCGGTTGATACTGCACTCAAAGAACTCAGGCAAGGAAAAAACGTTACATCACAAAATCCTGAAGCGACATTTGACTCACTCAATAAGTTTGGAAAAGACATTACCGCGCTTGCACAAGAAGGAAAACTCGATCCAATTGTTGGTCGTGATGACGAGCTGAGAAGAACCATTCAAATTCTTTCAAGAAGAACAAAAAATAATCCAGTACTAGTGGGAGATCCTGGTGTAGGAAAAACAGCCATTGTAGAACTCCTTGCACAAAATATCATTGCCGGGGACGTTCCTGATTCGCTCAAAAACAAAAAACTTATAGAATTGGATATGGGATCACTTATGGCGTGAAGCAAGTTTAGAGGTGATTTTGAAGAAAGGCTAAAAGCAATCCTCAAAGAGGTAGAACAGTCAAATGGGCAAATTATCCTCTTTATTGATGAAGTGCATATGGTTGTGGGTGCATGAAAGACTGATGGTGCAATGGATATGTGAAATATGCTCAAGCCCGCTCTTGCAAGAGGTCATGTGAGAATTATTGGAGCGACAACTCTCAATGAATACCGTCTTCATATAGAAAAAGATGCCGCATTGGAAAGAAGGTTTCAACCTGTCAGAGTCAATGAGCCCAACAAAGAAGATGCCATTACCATTCTCAGATGAATTAAGAACGCTTATGAGACTCATCATGGAGTAAAAATTACAGATGATGCAGTTGTTGCAGCAGTCGATCTAAGCATCAAATATATCAATGATAGGCGTTTACCGGACAAGGCAATTGATTTGATCGACGAAGCGGCGGCAAGTGTAAAAATGGGGCTGACTACTCTCCCGTCAGAACTTGTCAAACTTGAACGTTCTATCTCCCAATTGAGCGTAGAAAAACAAGCATTAACCATGGAAGATAAAACAAAGAACAAAACAAGAATTAGCGCCATAGATAAGCAATTAGCAAGCCTCAATGAAGAATATACTGCAGCAAAAAATACTTGGGAACAAGATAGACAATTGGTCGTACAAGTCAAAGAACTCAAAGAAAAAATCCAACAGTTACAACATGAAGCGAGTATCGCAGAAAAACAAACAGACTACAACAAAGTAGCAGAAATTACGCATGGTCTTTTGCCGCAAACCCAAAAAGCATTAGAACAAACAGAGCAAGCAATTGCATTGGCAAAATCGCAAGGAAATATTGTTCTCAAAGATCATGTTGAAGCAGATGATATTGCAGTAGTTATTAGTAAACGAACCTGAATACCTGCAGCAAAGCTTGTGCAATCTGAAATGGACAAACTCGCAAAATTAGAAGCTCATCTACAACAGCGCGTGATCGGTCAAGACAATGCAATCAACGCAGTGGCAAGAGCAATCAGAAGAGCTCGTGCTGGACTCAAAGACCCTCACAGACCCATTGGATCATTTCTTTTTCTGGGACCAACAGGAGTAGGAAAAACTGAATTAGCGAAGACTCTTGCATCATTTATGTTTAATGATGAAAAAGCACTTTTGAGACTTGATATGTCTGAATATATGGAAAAACATGCTGTTGCAAAACTCATTGGTTCACCTCCCGGTTATGTGGGGTATGAACAATGAGGACAATTAACAGAGGCCGTAAGAAGAAAACCATATAGCGTTATTTTGATGGATGAAGTAGAGAAAGCACATCCAGATGTTTTCAACTTGCTCTTGCAATTACTAGACGATGGAAGACTTACAGACAGCAAAGGTCGCACAGTTGACTTCAAAAATGCTATTATCATCATGACTTCCAATATTGGTAGCGACATTATCATGCAAGAATTAGGAGAACAACCAACAAAACAATCTGCACATGCGGCAATGGAAAACGAAAAAAAAGCCTTTGCCAAAGATCTTGCAAAAAAAATCAAAGGTGATCCTATTCAAGAAACTGAAGCACAAGAAAATACTGACACAAAGGCACAATCTATTGAAGCGATGATACGTC
Source organism: bacterium (assembly GCA_020627925.1). GTDB lineage: Bacteria > Patescibacteriota > Gracilibacteria > Absconditabacterales > Absconditicoccaceae > JAHDFY01. The sequence continues at coordinate 4,277 of JAHDFY010000005.1, read as the reverse complement.
CTCTCTTGCAGCAATTTTTCCGTCCGGAATTTTTGAATAGAATAGATGACACCATTATTTTTAATCCTATTGGGCGTGAGATTTTGGCAGGGATCATTGTTGTGCAAATGGAAAAGCTGATCGCCATGATCAAAAAAGAAAAGCAGATTGCTCTCACGATCAGTGACGAAGTGTATGAACTGCTTATCAAAAAATGATTTGATCCTGCTTTTGGGGCAAGGCCACTCAAAAGAGTTATACAAAATTTGATTATTGACGAACTTGCAATGGCTATCATTGAATCCAAGGTCAGTCCGGGTGATTCGATCACACTCAAAGTAGAATGAGAACATATAATTATCCACAAAAGTAACTAAAGAAAAAACGGCCTTTTTGGTCGTTTTTTTGCAATATTTTTATGATATCATGATGGTTTACTTGCTTTTTGTAGTAAATCTGTCATAAAAGAATACAAGAAGCAACAATTTGTATCAGCAACAAGAATAGGTGGGAATTGGCTAACACCCGAAGGCATTCCCAACGATACAATTATGCAGGTATTATACCCTACAACAGGACAATAAAACCACCAATAAGACATCAAATTACAATCTCTGAAACATATTGTATCAGAGATTTTTTAGTAGATAAAAAGCAGCCAATGCCTATATTGGAAATATACAGCTATAGAAGAACCAACCATTTACCTTCCTATCTTAACTATATGCGAAATATATTGATAGCTCCCGGTTTATATTTGATTCGTCACAAAAAATGGCGAGGGTATCCACTTGTTTTATTTCATGTGATACTCTTGCTCTGCGCTATTCATTTTATGTTTCATTTTGAATGGGTACCTAATCATTATTGGTGGGCAAATGTTGTGAGCAATTTTACATATGCAGCGGAATGGAATGGTATCTATTATTTTGTTGTCGGATTGCTTATTTCTGGAGGGATAAGATATTGACTTATCGTTCAAACAAAACTTGACAATGTAGACACGTGATTGACAAGGCCTAGCGTGTTGCTGTCTCTCTTTTATTTTTTGTTGTTGGTGTGACTATTTCTTACCGGTCATAACTACTCAAGCTCGCTTTTGCATATCAAAGCAACGCAGTTCTCGATTGATCACTATCAAGCGACTATCAATCAATATTGGGGCGAAGAGGTTGTCTTTGATTATAAATGAGGAAGGCGAGATTTTCAGCAAAAAGAAATTTCTTTGGAGCTTTTGGTGTATGCAAAAGATAGCCTTGCCACTCCTTCCCATCAACGTGCTTCTCGAAAAAATGGGAGGCTCTTTGTCACGCTGCAGTTTTGATTGCTTGATTTTGTATCAGAATCGGTTGTGTTGTTTATTGATGGCCAGGCGCCAATTACAATTTTGGGTGATGATCCCCACTCTCTCATTGTGGAATTTACACAATACAATCAGGAGGAATATCAAAGAGAATTCGCACTTTGAGCGCTGTATAGCAATGAGAATTTTTGGGAGTATATTAGGCCTTTTTTTGGTCAAGGGTATTCATTGCAGCACCATCGTCACAAGCCACTTGAAGAAATCTATCAATGTGGAGCAAATACTTGTGATATGGTTTTTCAAATCATCAAACATAATCCGAACCTCGTGCAAGAAAATTTTGTTCATGCTGGTGAAGTCAAAGCATCATTTAATGTTGTCCACTGGTATTTTGTCCCTACAAGTATTGTCGTAGAATTTGAAGGAGAAGAGGTTGTCGTAGTGAAATAGTCTTGCAAGATTCACGTAAAACTATATCGTGATAGTGTTTTATACTTATATGGAGATTACTATGCTTGATCTGAAATTCATTCGTGACAATGCACAGGAAGTACAAAAAGCCTGTGATTTGAAAAATAAGGACGTTAATGTCTCGGAATTTCTTTCTTTGGATGAAAATAAGAACAAGCTACAACACTCCATTGATGATCTCAAATTTCAACAAAAAGAAGCAGGAAAGAATAGAGATGTTGAAAAAGCAAAAGCACTCAAAACAGAGATTCAACAATTGACAGAAGAATTTAGAACGCTAGAGCAAAAACACAAAGCACTATGGGACACTATTCCTAACCTTATTCATCCTGATGTTGCAATAGGTAAGGATGAAGATGAAAATGTGGTAGTGAGAATTGAGGGGAAAAAACCAGCATTTGATTTTACACCACGTGATCATCAAGAATTGGGAGAAATGCTTGGTATTCTCGATAAGAAAAAGGCTTCTGTGGTAAGCGGAGCAAGATTTTTTTATCTTTTTGGTGATTTGGCTAGATTGCAAAATGCGGTAGTGCAATTTACGCTTGAGTCGGCGCAAGATCCAGACGTGATCAAATCAATTATCAACGAGAAAAATCTCAACATCGACGCGAAACCGTTCACTCTTGTTGTTCCTCCTTTGATCATCAGTCAAGACACTATGCAAAAAATGGGAAGATTACATCCCAAAGATGATAGATACTGCTTGGAGGAAGATAATCAGGTGTTGGTTGGAAGTGCTGAGCACTGTCTTGGGCCATTGCATATGAATGAAACTATTGATGAGGTAGATTTGCCTATTAGATATATTGCGTTTACTGCTGCTTTTAGAAGAGAAGCCGGAACCTATGGTAAAGACTCAAGAGGAATTTTGAGAACGCACCAATTTGAAAAGATTGAAATGGAAAGTTTTTGTCTTCCCGAGCATGGAGAACATGAGCAAGATCTTTTTGTTGGACTACAAGAATATTTACTCAAAAAGCTAGGTTTACATTACCAAGTAATTAATATTTGTACAGGAGATATGGGTAGTATGGACTATAGACAAATTGATATGGAGACATGGATGCCTGGACAAAACAAGTTTAGAGAAACTCACACGTCTGATTGGATGACTGATTACCAAGCTCGCCGTCTCAAGACAAAATACAAAAAAGACGATGGAGAAACAGGGTTCTGCCATATGAATGATGCGACTGCATTTGCATTGGGAAGAATTTTGATTGCGTTGATGGAAAACAACCAAAATGAAGATGGAAGTATCAACATCCCAGAAGTGTTACAACCTTACATGGGAGGACAAAAAATTATTGAGAAGAAGTAATTTTCAAAAAACCTCACTGCAATGCAGCGAGGTTTTTCGTTTCATTAGTTTTTTTATTGCCTAAATCTATTCTCTTCCATCATGATGACATCACCGTGTATTATTGGTGGTGCTACCTCTAACACAAGAAAGTTTGTACCACTTGCATATAATTGGTAATCATAAAGATATGTTCCAACCATACTTCCTTTGGTCATTTTTCCTATAATACGATCATCATAAAACATTCAATAGAAAAGATGGTCAGCTCTATTGAAAGGAGTGTAAAACAGGACATTATCCATGATATGTTTTTTTTCATACATTGGTCTTGTTTTTTTGTTGATCAATGCATTGATAACAAACTTGATATCTTGTTCATATTGATCATTACTAAAATCAATAAGGCTTCTTATTCCAAAGTATCCTCCCCCACCTCATTCAATATGTTTTTGTCATTCCACTATACAATATGACGAAATATAGGTCAAATCTCTCTCAAGGTAGCGCAAATCATACACGTAGCGTTCTCATGTTTCTGTCAATCTAGTGGATAATGCAAATGGATCATGAGACCAATCGTAAGCCTCCGTAGCATTATATTCTATATCAAGAGTCTTATCATGAGACATACAATACTTATGAGCCAAAAATGATTCTCCTGTATACACTAGATTATTGTCAAATTGTTGTTGTATAAGATAGATCGCTCACCCAAGCAATAATAAGACTCATAGTGTGTATAATCCTTTTTTTGCTTTATTATTATTTTTCATGTGTTTGTCTATGAAGTGGTAAAAAGTTTATCTATTATTTTGATCTATTTTGTCTCTCTGTTTCACCTTCTAATTTTGGATCATAGTGGTTTTTCCATAGCTCTTGCTGTCTTTCTGGAGGAAGCTTTTCTATGTTGATGATAGGAATCATCCCATTAGCAGATTTTCCTCCCACTGTTGTTTTGAATAAATTTTCTGCTTTATATTCCTTTGACTTCGCAATCATCTCATAAAGTTCATCATAGCGAGGATGATCTTTAGGTAAAAAAATAGGCATTGCTGTAAAATCTACTCGAACCTTAGTAATATCATCTAATGATCTATTAGGGACATAGGCAGGATGATTTTCTGATAAATCAGAATAAAGAGAAACAAATCCTTCAAAAGACGTTGTCTCTTCTACTGGTATATTGCTATACTTTTCTGATGAGATAATTTCATTTTT
>JAHDFY010000001.1:377191-392957 GCA_020627925.1 bacterium | reverse complement strand
ATGCTATACAAACCCATCCATAAAACAAGCAATTTTGTTCCACAAAACTAAAACAGATTCTTAATAGTTTTTTGTAAAAAAAACCACGATCCAAATACAGGATCGTGATAATGCATATAAATTTTCTTGTAGTTGAATTGATATTTATATTGAATTTTGGAAACTAAGTTTTACATCATGGACGACAGCCATACAAAAGAGTGTAATCTACATTATTAGTTCTATCTGTATCAATGTAATAAGGATCATAAGTATAACTTCTAAATCCATTAATACGATAAGTATAACCAGGTTTTGTTTCATAAAAACTTACAGAACCTTTTTGTTTGTTTAGCCAAGTAGTTGTGGTAACTGGCCCAGTAAATAAACCAGGGTCAATAACGTAATCTTTTGGTCCTGATGATGTTTGAATTCGAACCAATGGAGCCACATGCCAACCCCAAGTTTGCCTACAGCCAATTTGGGTCATAGCAGAAAGGTTTCCATATGAAAATATTTTTTGACAATCAAAGCCAAATTCAGCAATAAATCTTCTGCGCATTTCATGAGCTCGAGCATAGCATCCATCAGCAGCATACTGGAAAGGTATGCAAGGACACTGATTTATTACATCACAACGCAGGTTCTTCATGTCGTTGAAAAAGTTAGTTGCCTGAGACATAGATATTGTAGTCGAAGATCTCGCCCCCATACACTCCTATGCTTCATCCTCTAATTTCGGATCATAATTAGTTTCCCATAACTCTTGCTGTTTTTCAGCAGGCAGCTTTTCTACATTGATAATAGGAGCCATTCCATTCTCTGAGGAGATATCATGGATTGTTACTTTAAGGAGATTCCCTGGCATACGCTCGTTTGATCTTACAATTAGATCATAAAATTTATCATAATCAGGGTGATCCTTGGGTAAATAAATATAACGAGTTGTCATACCAGCTCGAACCATAGTAAAGTCTTCCTTAATACTCTCTTTAAAAGAATATGGATACTTATGCTCACTTTCATTAATACTAGCAAATCCCTCAAAAGACATTGTCTCTTCTACTGGTATATTACTGTATTTTTCTGCTGATGTAATTTCATTTTTTGTTTTGAGTTCGTCATTGTTTTGACAACCAGTCGTTACCAGCAAAATGAGAACTAGTGACATAAACAGTACTTTTTGGGTGTGTGAAAAGATACTTTTCACCAAATTTAAGTTTTTCATGTGTGAATTGGAACAATGAGCAAAATAAATTGGCTCCATATTACTTAATTTTTTTGTAATACCAATTAGTATAAACCGAAAAAGTAAAACATTTTTTTGTAAAAAAAATCACGATCCAAATACAGGATCGTGATAATGCATATAAAATATTCTCTTGAATTAATCGGAGGTCTTAGGTTTGGATTAAACTAATCAATTACAGCCAGATTGGAACGTATATGTAATATTATTAGCTACATTTGTTTTAGAATAATCATCATCAAATTCAGTATAATAATAATAGTAAAGTCCATTATAAACTTTATTATATACATAATAGTTTCCTGATTTTGTCCTATAGTCATTTGTTCCTTGGTGGTTCAACCATGCTGTAGCGGTGACTGGTCCAGTAAATAAACCAGGATCAATAACATAATTTTTTGGTCCTGATGATGTTTGAATTTGCACTAGTGGTGCCACATGATAATTCCAAGTAGCTGTACAGTTAAGTGGGGAAGGGACACTAGCAACAATCGGATTGCCGTAAGAGAAAATTTTTTGACAATCAAACCCGAACCTTGCTTTAAACTCTTTTCTCATCGCATGTGCACGAGCAAAACATCCATCACCAGCATACTGGAAAGGTATGCAAGGACACTGATTAATAAGATCGCAACGTAAATTTTTCATATCATTGAAAAAGTTAGTTGCCTGAGACATAGATATTACACCTAAAGATCTGGCATTATTACCTTCTTCTTGACTTAACTCTTCGTCACTATAATTTTTTCGTAACTCTTGCTGCTTTTCTGTAGGCAATACCTTGATGTCAACAATAGGAAATATCCCATCAACTGCTTTATCATGTATAATTACCTTAAAAAGATTTTCTGGAGCGGGTTGTTTTGACAACATTTGATAAAAATCATCGTACTTAGGATGATCTTTTGGCAGAAAAAGAATTCTTGGAGTCACAATAACCTGGACAATAGTTTTTCCTTCAAAAGATGTAGGAACATTTTTCCCATCATACTTAGCAATACTAGCAAATCCCTCAAAAGACATAGTCTCTTCTACAGGTATATTGCTATACTTTTCTGCTGATGTAATTTCATTTTTTGTTTTGAGTTCGTCACTGTTTTGACAACCAGTCGTTACCAGCAAAATAAGAACTAATGACATAAACAGTGCTTTTTGGGTGTGTGAAAAGATACTTTTCACCAAATTTACGTTTTTCATGTGTGAATTTTAATAGTTAATAGAACAATTTATATGCACCCGCATGCTATACAAACCCATCCATAAAACAAGCAATTTTGTTCCACAAAACTAAAACAACTTCTTAATAATTTTTTGTATACAAAAAACACTCGTCAAAAATAATAACGAGTGAGTTTTTATTGGTGAGTTTATTGTTTTACTGCTTAATTATATATCAGTGAAGACTGCTATTTTTTGATTTATTTCTTCTATTAATTTTGGAGAATGGCGATAATCATGCCCACATTTTATTTGAAAAAGTTCTTTAGGATCTCAAGCAATATCAAAAGATTTTTGCACCATTGTAGGAAAAATTGTTGTATCTTCAGTTCCCAATACAAACATTTTTTTTGCTTAGAATTTGCTAAATTTTGTTGTTGACTTGCATGATCCATATTTTTTATATCTTCGACAAAAGAATATGGTGTAACAAAAGAAATAGGTTCACCTTCTGGGTTTTTTCTTTTGGATGTTCTTTCTCAGGCTTTTTGTCGTTGTGAATGATCTCTATTTGCGTAATCAATAAACAATGGAGACATCAGAGAGACCATATGAGTAACATAAGGATTTGTTGTTCATGCTGCCATAATTATTGAACCACCCAAACTATGTCCTAACAATAAAGTCGGTCTATTACCAAAGTAATGAATAAGCTCATGAACAGCTTTTATACAATTTGTCGCTGTGTATAATTCTATTCATCATGGACTTTTCCATGAACCTGGCCCATCAACGCCTATTGCATAAAACCCTTTTCATGCTAAAAAATCAACATGACTGCGCATGTGATCATAGTCTTTTGTGTCTAATCTTCAGGGGTGACAAATGGCAACTTTAGAGGCTTGGGGATCTCAAGCAGCATACATATCGAGGAAAAATGATTTTGTTGTTACTAACATGCTAGTAGCTAAGAAGTTAAATGTCACACTACCCCGATCATTGCAGCGTTGTCTATGCAATAAGTTATTTGTGTAGGTGCGCCAAGAAATACGGGAACATGGGAAACGAGCTTTCATGTTTGGTCTTTGGCCCTTGTTCACTGCCTACTTTCTACATACTGAGCAACATACTCCCTGAGTCTTGCATTACACGATACGCCTCAGGCAATAGCAATAGTTTTACATCAATAAAATATTCATGATTTAACCAGTTTTTTTGCAAGCACCTCAACAACAGATTCTTGAAATTCATACGAGATATCAGCAATATCTTGCTTCGTCAATTGTTTTCCCTTTTTTTGCCATTTTTCTAGCAACCTGTGTACTTGTGATTTCATTCACGAGAAAGAAAAATTAAATTCTGTCGCTTTTAGGTAAATTCTTGTAAATTGAATGTCTGGGTTGGCTTTTCCGTGCAAAGCTTGCTCTGAAATTCGCTTTCCACCAGGGTATGGTCCTCCAAGCATTCTTGATACTTTATCGAAGGCTTCACCTGCAGCATCATCCAAAGTTTTACCAATAGGAGTAATGGTATACGGTCCAACATCTTGTGAGACGCTTTGCTGAGCCTCATTCAATGGTGTATCTTGCGCAACAAGATATAATTCATTGTGGCCTCCAGAGGCGGTGAGCACCATCATAGGAAATGATATTTCATTCCTATTTCTTTCCAAAAGAAGAGAAAAAATATGTCCATGTATGTGATGCACATCAACAAGCGGTTTATCAAACTGCAATGAAAGGTAATGAGCAATAGATCTTCCCACGGCAAGTGATCATGGCAATCCAGGTGTTACCGTCACAGCAATAGAATCAATACGTCAAAAAAAATCTTCTACGCGATCTTGAGGAAGCGAACGCAAAATCGAGTCTGACTCATTTTTTAGAGCGTGGGTAAACTGCTCTACTTGCTCATCTGTTTCTGTGTCCATAATCATATGAAAAAGAACATGTAATATTTGCTGAGCGTGTTCTCTACTCGCGATTTCGGGGACTACTCCTCCGTATTGATTGTGAGACGTTACTTGCGAGAAACTACGCATTTTTTCCACCACAAAAGATGTTCATGTATCACGAACAAGGGCAATAGATGTATCGTCACAACTTGTTTCAATAGCAAGAGTAAGCATCAGCACAAAAGAACTATAAAATTAGACACAAGTCTAGCTAATCAAGGAAGTAAGTCAAAACAAAAAAACACTTCAAGAAGTTACTCGAAGTGTTTTTATAATGTTTATTATTTGTTTTTTAGTTTGTTTTTATGAATTTTTGACTCCCTCCTGTAAGGGAATTTTTTGCAAAAGTTCTTATCACATATAACCCTGCAGACAAACCATCAATAGATATCTGTGTTTCTGCAGTAGCTTCTCCTTGCTGAACAATTTGTCCTGTTGCAGAAGTAATGGTATAAGAATAGTTTGTAATGTCCTTTCCAATAAAATCATTCATACCTATGTGTATGTATTCTTTTGCAGGATTTGGATAAACATTGATACTAGCAACATTGAAGCATTTATTCAAAGCCGCAGCCTGAACAGCGCCTGTTGCATTAGGAGCATCAAGCAAGTCATTTAAATCGCGCAAACGATAATAATAATAGTCTACGCCATCAACATATGATTTCTCAATATACTCTAATGTAGGACCCTTAAAAGGCTCACTCACTGCAACCCAAGTATAACCATTATCTTTGCTACATTCCAATTGATAGGTTGGTGCATTTCCACCCATTTGACGATCAGTCACGCAATTTGGGCATGCAACGGAAATTTGATTTTTTCCTTCTATACATTGAATCGATAGCAACTCATTTGTAATTGGCAAATCTGGATCAGGACTAGAAAATTTTGCTAGTAACTGATTTTCTCCGCCGCCCACTCCTGGGTTTCGAGAGCCTATAGCATAAATTGTATCATTGTGTACATAAGCAGCATTAAACTCATCTGTTACTGCTGAAAACAACTCTACTTGATCTATGTGAGTTATCCCATCATAGTCAATATACATAAGCACTCCATTACCTGCATTAGAGGTTGTCAATAGTAACCCATCATCATTAAAACTCTGTATTGATGTAATAGGATTTGCATAAAAATCTATGCTATCAACAGCTCCATTCTTATCTAGAGTTAATAAAAAGTTGGTTCTTTCTATTGGGACTTCTATTCCCAATAACGAATCTGAGCTTGTTGTTCCAGAGACATAAATAGTATCATTGTGAACAAATATATCTTTTGCTGACTCAATACTCGTACCTCCAAAAGTATTTGTCCAGATAACATTACCAGATTTGTCTAATTTCATAACAAACAAATCGTTGGCTCCTACAATAACATTTCCAAAGAAATCACCGTCGACAGAATTTGTATGACCAGCGATGTATATTACAGAATCAGCTCCTACGTGAAGAGCTCCTGTTGCCTCATAGCCTGAGCCACCATAATTTCTACTAAAGTTAGTAAAACCATTTTCTTCAAGGCCAAGCACCCATATGTCAAAATTACCATTATTACCTGGTAAATCGCCATCAGCACCATTTGATTGGCCTGCAGCGACAACAAACCCATTAATATTCTCAATTTTTTCTAATTCATCTTCTCCAGTTGAACCAAAAAAAGTTTTTGTGATCTCATTCAAGTTATTACTGTTGAATAAATGAACAACTCCTTCTGAAGTGAAAAATCGAGATGAAAGAGGATCAATATTTACCTCACTGTATGGGATAAATATTGTTGAGTCTTTTGCACATGCATCTTTGGGGGTTTGCGCAAGAGGGTTTCCAAAAATATTGATGCCTATAGTGTCTCCCGTTTCAAGGTCCCACTTAATCATAGCTCCATCCGAATTGGAGCTTGACGACATAAAATTTCCAACAGACAATAAACTACTGCTATCTATAGGTAAAATTTGATAACCTGCCTCTCCCACATGGGTCGAACCATGACTATTGTTGTAGGTTGCGTGCAGTAATGTTTGCGCAAATAATTGGTTTTGTAATAATGACAAAGTTACCAATGCCACCAACGCGAGTAATTTAATTTGTAATTTCATTTTAATTCAGATGTTTGTTTTTTGCAAAATTGCATTTTTTATAATTATTTTATGTTTTAGTGCTTTTTTTGAGTAAAAAAACACACCGTAACAATATAGTAAACATACAACAACTTGTCAAGTATTTCTTTGATATTATTTTACAAAATATATCATAGGTGTGGATATGTCAATGTGTGTATGTTTTTTGATAGGCTAAATTTGGTTTGATGGTAGTGTTATCGCTATACTTGAAGTAGAAAACTTTATTAGAGGAAACGCTCATTGCTGTATGAGAAACGTGAATGCAGTCAGATGAATTATTTGGAAGAAAAGTGTGGTATGGAGTATGATCATAGCCATGTTTTTTTCGTTTTTTCCGTATCGTGTAGCTGCGCAGACAAGCGATAGTTGATTTGCTGATAGTCCGGAAGTTTGTAACGCTATGCCTAATGCAATGGCTGAGTATGTTGCTTTTGCTGAAAAGGCGATTGCGCTGCTTGTGTATATTGAGCAGGAAGAACAAGTTAATGTTCCTTTTGGTGCGTGGCAAGGTGGTCAATATAGTGTAGAGGATCGTATCAAAGCAGAGAGAAGAAAGCAAAGTCCTCATTTATTGGAGCAAATTATTGATGGCGTTGTGGGCGATTTGGAAAGAAAAGGAAATGGTTTACTCACGACAGCGCTCTTGGTCGGAAGCCAAGTAAAATTGACGGTGACGGATGGGACCAAAGGATTATTGGGAATATTTACGCAACCGAGGCCAATTATTAGAGATCTCAAAAGAGTGTATGAAATCGATGTCAGCATTGGTCAAAAAATTGATGAACTGTGAATGGAATGACACTATTTTGAAGCCTTACAACAACCTGTCTATGAGCAACTCAATCAGTTGACACAACAACAAGTTGGTGGAAATCATTTGTTTGCATCACTGGCAATCAAGGAAGGGTCAACATACGCAGATATTACCGAATTTATTATGTATCTTAATGAAAAACACAAAGCGTTTTTGCAAGTGGGAGGTGTGATGAGATTTGGTGATGATGGCAAGCCCAAAGGACTCAAAAATGGAAAAATAAAAGCAACATTTGCTGCTGCTCGATGAGCAAAGCTCAAGGAGGAATACCTTCCTGCTAGACAATACAAATGTAACAAGTCATGGAAAAATTTTACCAAAAACATCAAAAATATTGGAGAAACCTTTAAGTGATGAGCAGGCAACGAATTCAAAAAAATGACGGATGCAGTCAAAAGGCTTGGAGGAATTAGTTTTAAAGCAAGAGGCGATGATGCCACCAAAAAACAAGAAGAATACTTAGATAGAGAATACGAATTAATGCAAACTCTGTATGGTTTGGATGTAAAACAACAACAAGAATGAATTCTGGGAGACGTTGACGTTTGACCTAACTCTGTCGAGTTACAAGGCGGTCTCGGTTTGGGAGCAATTTGGCGCAAAGCCATTGCCAACAGTAAAAAATCTAAAGAAGAAATTCTCGCAGAAAGAGAGGCAAGAAAAACTCAAAGGGAACAAAAAAGAGAAGAAGTACTTGCAAATAAATCATTTGAAAAAGCACAAAGACAAATAGCTCAAGAAGAGCGTCAAGCAGCAAAAGCAGCCGACAAAAAAGCAAGAGGAAACGATCCTGTCTCACTGTATTATAGACCAACGCAAGGAGATTTGGTTATTGATATGACAGAAATCATGCATGGAGTCACCGTGATGCACGAAAAAACCTATGAATCTCTTTTGGCGACACAACCAACCGATCTGACCGATACGGTATGAGCAATTCTTCAGCAAGTTCGTATTGCTTCCAATCATGTTAGTGGTGATGAGAGCGAAGAAGATCTTCTTCATTACTTAGGTCAATCATGCGATATGCAGTGCAGCAATCTATGAGGAAGCTGCTGGGACGGATAAATAAGCTTATTTACTTTTCTTTTCTACTATCATGAAAACAATGATGATAAGAATAACCATAGGAATTATGTTGCTTGCCAACATTGTTTTGCCATGATATGAAGCATTTGCTATCACTCAAGCACCATTAGATGATCTCAACAACTATATCAGCAACAATGGACTATGACTAGCAGATAAGTTACAACAAATCAATCAAAAAGAAACTAACCTTACCAAAAAACAGATACTCAGAAATTTTTGTGACACAGTTGTTGGACATGGCCCTGTGAGCACGACGATTGCTGACAGTAAACTTGTTACCTACGATCCAAGTCAATCAATGTTTTTGTACATTACTTGTCATGGTTTTGTTCCTGACACCTTTTTCAAAGATTTTTTACATGACGAAGAAGAAGGATATATTGATCCAGAATTTCGTAGTCTTCAATCACTGGATTTAATTTGTGAACCAAGAACAGGTGATGATCCCAATGAAATTCGCCAACCAGTAGGATGCGTACCTGGATGTGAAACTCCTACTATGGCCGATTGTGATTTTTCTTTGTTGTTTCCGCAGGTGCTTCGCCAACTCAACAACGATATTACCAACATGTGAATGGGAATTGCATACGGAGTTACTCAAGTATCAAGTGAAACGACCACTAATGCAGAACTAGCTAATCAGTTTGGTGTGAGATACCTTACAACGATATTATGTAATAGAGATGGTGGGTCTTGTCTCTATCCCAAAACCCATAAGCTTCTCACTACATTTCTGACACAAGCAAAAAAACACCTCAAAAAAACCAAAATAGTTAATACTGATATATTACTAAAGAATGCGAACAAATGTAGTAATCCTGAAGCACCAGAAGATATGCGGATCTGTGCTTTTTGAGGAAATATTATCGTACTAGCCCCTATTGCAGATCTTATGTACAACGAAATATTCTATTATGAAATGCTTATGGCGTATTATAAATCATTCCTCGTTGCTAATCCGTTTATAGGAGATTTTGAACTCAGTACCGTTCGTACCAAAAACCTCAAAAAAGCAGCGGAAGAAATAGATAGGATTAATTTTGAGTCGACACTGCACATCAAGGCCGTTGCAACTTCTATGAGAATGATCGCACAAACGTATGCGTACTTTCCGATGCATATTGCACTCAATGCCTATCATGAAGGAGCCGTCACCTTTAGAAATACCTTAGCAAGAGCATACCAACCTTTACATCAACTCCATTATAAGCTACAAAATGTACAAGTGGACAGATAATCATAGCAGCGTAACAAAACGATCAACACTGATTTCGATCAGTGCTATGATTTTCGTATTGTCTTTTCAGGTTGTAGCATTCAATGTTGCGTCATTTGACAGGCTGCTGCAAAACGCTTATACTGCAGCCAAACAATGAACCGCACTCAAAAATCTTCCTGCTTCCATGGAAAAAGGAAATATTTACGATCAAGCTTATAAAGTTGCTCAGGAACAAGCAACGAGCAATTTGGTTGAAGCGATTGATCATGTGACGTATTCACTCAATTCTCTCAGCTTTGATGAAAGTAATACGGACATTGGAGGCTGTAACATGAAATTTACTGATTCTCTCGCGCTACTCTCTCAGATTCCTGATGTTGCAGGCGAAATAAGAAGAGAACTGGGGCGTTCAAGTAGGGTCGAAGAAGCGTGAGCGTATGAAGAGTTTTGGAAGTCTTGTGAAAAATTGTACGCTTGTTATGGACAAGAAGAAATTACTGATCGTAGACAAATAAAGTTTTGCCAGGATGTTGCAGGAAATGCTTATTATATGGGTAAAATGCATAGCAACTTTTTGAATACGCTGACCAATGCAAACAATGGAGATAATATCTTTGCTGATAATAGATTAGATAATAGTACATTTGATCTGCTTGTTGATATAGATCGCGTCGGAGATGTTTTATTTGAAGAAAACAAAGAACCAGCAGAAATTTTATTCTTCAAATTTCCTACCGTTTCTGTTCCTAATCAATGACCTGATGCCAATGGTTCAACAGTTGGTAATTTGTGATTTGGTGGCAATAGTACTCTTCCCATAAATAATGATTCCACCAATGCGAGTGGTGATAATACAAGTGACAACAATGCAGGCAACAACAATAGTTCTTTGTGAACTACCTGAGATCAAAACATCGCCGCAATCAATGATTTTATCAATCAAACCAATACGCAAACGCCTCTACCTGCATGATTTGATGGAAGCAATACAATCAACAATCATTTGTGTGTTGTTCCCGAAGAAGACGATAACGCAACACAAGATGATATTACTGCTCAACAATTACAGGATTTTTATGATGGTCTTATGACACACTATGATGATCTTCTCAATGATCCCACCAATGACCCATCTCCGATCAGCGCACAGTTTGGGAATAATGGTGGCAATAATGGAGGTATTGCCAATAATATCGATACGAAGAGAGCCATTGAAGATGCACAAAGAAAATTCCAATGTAAGAATGAATGTGAAGCAAGAATTATGAGTGGTATTCAGAATATGCCTTGAGTAGGTGGAGATATTGCAAGTGGTGTTGTCAGCGCATTTGATGAAGAGTTTGTACAAGATCTCTGTGAGGCGGATTGTTGTATTAAGGTCTGTGATACCCTCCCCTTTGAAGACAAAGTTATTTGTACAACTGATTGTCTATGTGGAGAAGTCGCTAGTGATAATGGTATGTTTAGAATGAAATTTTGTAAAATACCAGCCAAGTGAGTGTCAACCATTCCAAGAACAGTACAAAGTGTCGAAGAAGTTATTACCGAACTTCATAATACCATCAAAAAATTACAACAAATGTGAGAGCCTATCAAAACACAAAAAACAAAGGAATACTATGATAGCAGTCTTCAAAAAGTAAAATTTGGAGAAATATTTTTCTTTGATATCTTTATTAAAATCAAACCAATTTTTGAAACAATTCCTGAGCATGTTGTCGAAAAAGAGTTGGAAGAAAAAGATACAAAAAACCAAACAGAAATCTTACAATTTGGAAATATTATTGACGCTAATGAGAGAAACAAATATGTCATCATCGATGAAAGCGCAGTAAGTGAAGGGACTAAGGGTGTTCGTCATAATATTAATTCTCTCAAAAACAATATAGAAGAAGCATACCAACAAGAAATAGAGTTTTTGAAAGAGCAAGACTACATTATTCAACAAAGACAAGCGAGTTTAGAACGCCAAGCATTGTTGGAGTCGACAAGCCTTGTGAGTAGTGAAGTTGCTATGTTTTTGCAACACAATATGCAGTTTTGGCAACAGGTCAATGATACATTAAGATGAATTAATCTCTCTGCCAAAAATCTAAGAAACAGGATTCAAAAAGAAGAATAATCACCCAATTTTATTTGCAATATCATCATGAAATCATCACTTTTTGTTGCGATTGCAGCAGTATGCAGCCTCATTGTTGCTTGATGCACCTCTTCGGGGCCAGCTATAGAACAGCAAACCATTACGTTTGATAATTTTGCTATGAGTATTGCTAATGATTTTAGTGCTGAAACACCTGCAACACACTATAATTCAAGACTGGGTTCACGTCCGATTACTCTCTTTACACGTCCGGGATCCACTGACACAAAAGAAAACATCATTGTGACCAAACTCCCCCACAATCCCAAGACAAGCTCTCTGTATGCGGCAACTAATGTCATGGCGAATACCATAGCACAGACATTCGGTAATTACAACAAAATAACCTTGAGAAAACGTGATATCAACTGTTCCAATCAGACAATGACATGATATATGCATTCGTATGCTGTGTCTCATGGAACATTAGATAGCATCAGCACCCATTACGTGAGTCAGTATTATTTTGTGACAGAAAAATGGATGTATCTTTTGTCTGCCTTAACCGAAGCAGAAGAAACTATACAAGAATATGAATGATATTGGAAAAAAATTAGCTGCGATACAGCCATAGAATCCTAGAAAGTTGCAAGAAAACTACTCAATGATTATAATAGCTTTAGTACACTTTATGACACACAACACTCATGGAAGAAACAACTCTATTGGATATTGCTCCTGATAACCCTAGTGGTTGGGCTGTTATTGCAAAAACTATTATAGGTTTTGTAATGGGAGCTATCATTTCGGCAATGATTTTTATTATCATGACTCTCTTGGGCAAGGACCTCTTTTTGGGAGGTGTTAGTATTATCGTTCCCATTATCTTAGCGTTGGTTGCCTTTGTTGGTACATTTATTGGAAACAGTGCGATTGGATGAGCATACAATCTTTTTTATAGTTACAAATACTATGATTTTGGTAAAATGTTCTCTTTTATTTTGATAGCGAATAGCGTGTTACTTCTTTTGATTACACCTATTTATTTTATCATGGGAGCATGAGGAGATGCACCATTTTTGGTACTTGCTTTTCACATTTTGTTTAGCATTTTTGTTACACAAACGCTTATTGAAGGTTTTGCTAATCCAAATTATTCAGGATCTGCACTTATCGGGACATTGATTGCGTTTGCAATAAGTGTAATCATCTACTTGCTTGTCTACCAAATTACCTACACTAATCCTGACAAATTACTTTTCTTAGTAACGACGCCAGCAGTTGTTGGATATACCCTCTTACCTCTTTTTCACTCTATGTGGGAAAAAATTTACTATAAATTTTATGAAGTAGGGAATAACTTTCTTTATATACCGACACAATCAGAAGTTACCGTTAAAGAAGACGATATGGAAGCAAATACACAAGAGGAAGATGATATTACCGTAGAAATGTAAAGCAATGACTTCACAATGATGTTGCAATAGGATACATGAACACTACATTGTGTTCATGTATTTTTTATTCACTGAAATTATTATGAAAAAATTATTTATGACTGGTTTGCTTGTTGTTGCTGCTATTCCTGTTTGGGCTCAAACAACAGATATAGCACCTGAACCAACATTAGTCAATACCAATGAACTTTATGAATGTGAAAAACCTCTTTCTTCTATGGAAATCAAGGGGCTAGAAAAAATAATCAGTGTGCTAGAAAAAAAATCCCATACATTGGACTCTGTTGTATGAAACAATGAATTTATGCAATTTTTGGCAAGATCTCATAGAGAATCAGTTGTTTCCTCTCTCACCTATGCGAAAGATATGAACGAAAATGGAGAATGTGACTCTTTTATCAAAGACATTGATGACGCTATAGAACAAGTTAAAGAGTATGTTGCTGCACTCAAAGAACTAGTAAAGGTGAGTAAAGAGCTAGAAGTTGTTCATTACAAAGGAAAACATGTCGCAGCAGATAGCGCACTATTTGCTTTACAAAAAGATGTTTTTGGAATTATTCAATCTTTAGGGAACAATGCCGATACAATCGGTCAATTAGAAGAGGTTACAGGAAAGTTTGAAGTTAATATGTATGGAAACACGCTTCAAGGAGACATCTCATTGGACACTACTAGCAATATTGACAATATGACAAAAAAACTACAAGCTATTTTTTCTCTTGATAGTGATGTTTCAGGTATAGTAGATGGAGAAGAAATTGACTTCAATGCAACACTAGGAATGGACGTCAATATCATAGAAAAAACATTCTATCTCGGTCTTAAAGAACTCTCGTTCTCTCTTATCAAAGGACCAGCAGAACTCAAGGATTTGGAAAAAGTAATTCCTGTTGTTCGAAGTGTTTGGGCAAACGACTATGTTACATTTGACGTAGAAAATAATCCTTGATCACTTGCTGCTATAAAAGCGGTAGAAAACATGCTTGCTTTTGATGTCACACTCAAAGCAATAATGAAGGAAAAAATCTCAGTTATTGAATTCATTCACAAAGAAGGAAACACATACTACGGAGTTATAAACCCGGATTTGTGTTCAATTTATGATGATTGATACGCAAGAGGAGAATGTCTCTACATGCACTACCAAATGACAAAAGACACCAATGGTAAAGGATTTTTCTCTCTTCGTGATGAAGGAAATGGAAAATATAGTTTAGGAGCAACTACGAAGTTTATTTCGAAAGAAGTGCAAAAACAAATAGAAACAGATGACATGTATCTAGTATTAAATGAAAGTTCAATTACATTCGATGTTAATAATGGAATACAAACAGCGAAGATACCTTTGAGTAGTGAAAATGATGAATATGGAATCTTCCTCAACAACAAAGAACTTTCATTCCTCTATGCAGATGAAGTAGCAAAGATTGAATGAAATGGTCGTCTTGAGAATGATTCAATCAATGCTGACATATTCTTTGAGAACTTTTATGAAGACTTCACTATTGACGCAGCAATTACGCTGACCAAAACAAGCTCAGCATCGTATGGAATGGTGTTTAATTTCATGCTAAAACAAGCAGGCGGAGGCTTCGTTTCTATAGATCTTTCTTCAGAAACATTTATGCAAGCATATACTCCAATTAGCAAACCAACAAAAACCATTGATGCAGATACTTTTTCAGACAAAATGGACGAAGCGTTGGAAAAAGCATGACTCAACTAAAAACAGAACTTGACATTAACAATAAATAACTTATAATAAAAACATATCATTGATAGCATGGTTACTCATGCTATCAATTTTTTTTAGAGTTTATTTTGAATTATCATGAAGTTTCTACAACTATCTTTGGCTTCTGTTGTTCTTGTAAGTATGGTAGGAAGTGCTACTGCAGCAACATACACGCAAACACAACTTGATGCATTTACTACTGTCTATGACGCGCAAATTGTCTCACAATCATTTGCTGATATCCATGATGCTGGATGAGATGGTCCTACAGAAAGACAAGCTTTTGGTGTTTATCTGAGAAGGCTTGCAAATGAATTAGACTCTATTGGGAAAATCCCACTTCAATTTACTGTAACACAATGTGATAATTTTCTTGATTGGGAAGACTTCATGAATCCAATTATTCTTCAACTCAACGAAGAATCTTGTGAACTTAACCAATTACATGCAAAAAATGGTCAAGGTCGTGATTACGCATACCCTACCGTACAAGTAACTTTTGGGCAAGCATATGCAGGATTAGGAAAATACATGTTTGGAGAAGCAACGCAAGACTATGGTGTAGCAAGTGGAACAAAAAAGCACTTTGCTGAAGGTTTCTACAACAAACTTTCTGAAGAAGGAATTGCTACAACAGAACTTTCTACTGATTTTGATAAGACAATGGTAAGAGCGGATGTTTTTGTTCTTTTCATGAGAGCAATTGAATGGACAGAAGCACAAAGTAATAACACGGGAACTGTTACTACTGGAACTGTTACTTCTGGAAACGTTACTACTGGAAGCAATACTACTGGAAGCACCACTACTGGAAGCAATACTACTGGAAGCACCACTACTGGAAGCACCACTACTGGAAGCAATACTACTGGAAGCAATACTACTGGAAGCAATACTACTGGAA
>JAHDFY010000001.1:65296-377091 GCA_020627925.1 bacterium | reverse complement strand
ACTACTGGAAGCAATACTACTGGAAGCAATACTACTGGAAGCAATACTACTGGAAGCAATACTACTGGAAGCAATACTACTGGAAGCAATACTACTGGAAGCAATACTACTGGAAGCAATACTACTGGAAATCTTTCAACAGGAGGGGTTTCAACGGGAAGTACCTCATTGGTACCATCATATGGTCCTGTAGTATTTACACAACCAGGTTTTGTTACTTTTCGATAAGTGAACCAAATAATATTCAAAAAAAGTGGGTCAAAAATGACTCACTTTTTTTTGTTGGTAGATATTTATTGCAATAAGTCTTTCATAAAATTTATATGTTGTTGAATTTGTGGTACTTTTTTCTCTGCATAAATAAAGTATTTCTCTAGTTTATTTATTATGTTTTTTTGTGATTCTATTGGAAGTTCCTGTATTTTTTCTCGATATAGTATCATACGTTGCTCATGAGATTGCGTCAGAGGAAGTAATTCTACTGTCGTATTGCTTTCGACAGGAACAACATCAGGAATAGTTTCTGGCAATACAAATACTTCTCATTCTTCCTCTCCTGTCATAACATCACCAGAAAGTGAAGGTGAAAGTCCTGCTTCTTGCTCATTAGTATCTTGTGTAGCTTCTGTTTCTTCTGTTGTCAATGCTTCTTCTATCTTGCTAGCATTATCTTGTTCATCAGCAATTGGTTGTGTTATAGTATAATTCTGTGATTCTCATGATTTAATTGCTTTGACAGCCCATCTTGCATCTGCAGTTCCTATTGGAGTACAGCCAATGAGTGTCATTTCTGCTCTTTTTGTTTGGTTGAGTACAGACACATCAGATGCTGATGTTTGGTACGATTGATGCACAATATATTCGTAATGCTTAAAATCAACTTTGTCCGATGTTTTTGTATATACCCAAATTTTATCACCAGCTTGCAACAAAGGGATTGATGTAAAAATTGTCTTATATCTTCCTATTTTGTCGCTTTTGAGATAAGAACTATGTCCAAACAGTACCATATTACCATTTTTTCCTGGATGACCAGTCATTGGGTACCTAAGTATTCATGATTGTAGATATTTATTGAGTTCAAATGCTTTACCAAACTTGATTCTCTCATAATCATCATTATCCTCATAGATATTATTTATTGGTGCAACAACTCCTATACGAGGAATTACAATGTATCTGTTTCTTTTTTTGTCTTCTTCATATGGTAATCTATCCAACCAAAAATTAATGTCTTTTGAGACAATGTCTTGATCTTCACCTTGAATCCAATCATACTGCTCTGTCAATACGTTGGGGTTTGTTTCTACAGTTACTCCTACTTTTGCAAGTTCTTCTACAGGAGTAGCCGCCAAGACGTGACTTGTACACAACAACGTGATTAGCGTCAGTGCTATTCTTTTTTTATTTTTGTTGGCTGTATATTTCATTGTTTCTTATCATAAGGTAGAATAAATATTTTGTTATTTCTCACATAAGCTTGTTTCGTTGAGCATTCTATATAACTCAAACAACTTAATGACTTTATTGAATGGCGATTTTGTGATATATTCTTGCTCAATACGTTCAACAATTTCTTTTAGCTCAAACAGTTGGTCAGCTCTTTCGGTATCTAATGCATCAATTTTTCCTATTTCTACAATAGTTTGATCAATCTTTTTGAGTCATTCTTCCATGGAGAGCATGCGATTGTCAACAAAACACTCTGTACCTAACGCATGAGCGATTTCGTCAATTTCTCCTGTTGAAATTCCTCTTCCATACACTTCAATGGTCAGCACTCCTTCAAATTTTGACTGTGGATTCAGTATTCCCCTGACACCAACCTCATCAAACGTAAATGATTGAATATTGATCACCGGAGGCAAGGTTTCTTGTAAAAACTCTTTTATGACCGAGGCTTTTGATCTTCTTGTATTGGTAATTGGATAGATAAGATATGGTAAAGTTCTAAACTTTTCTCTAAACAAATATTCGCATTCTTCCTTGGATTGCTCTTCACATCATGTGGCATTTCTCAGTGCTGTGTTGATCAATGTGTCCATCGTCGGTATCGTATCACGTGATTGACCATTTTGTACTCTTTGTTCTACTCGAGTATTAACAAAGTTGTCACCATCGTTTTGGGTTCGTTTATCAAATAAGTAACCTAATTTGAGATCATTACTTCCCGTCAAAGCGATGTCGTCAAGTGACGTATTCATTGCTTCCAATTCTTGACTATATTCTTCTTTGATTGCTTCTCGCAAATGAAAGAAAAACTCGTTGATCAGTGATATGTTTTTGTGGTGTGATGTCATGGATAATTTCTCCATCAACAACAATAATGAACGCCTATCGACCGACTCAAACGTCAATGAGATAGGAATAGCAAAGTAGCCATTATCAAACTCTTTTATCGGAGAAAATGTGACATCCTTAACCTGATTAACTGCGGTTACTCCTAACTCCTTGGCTACATCACCGACTTCCTCAAATGCTCTCACTCGCGATTCAATAAGAGCCAAATCAGTAAATGGATTTTCATTAAGGAATTTTTCACCGACCAATGTTGTATCAATTGTTTGTGTATAATGATTTTTCCAAATATTCAATGAAGGTAAGTAACGATATTGGAGAAAATTATTGTACGGGTTTGCTAGCAATTGCTTGTATCTTTCGAATGATTGCCTTTCTTCGACAAACTCCTCATGCGCTGCAAAAAGATCATCAATATCATCTCGCGTTGCATACAATCATTCTGTTTGTGGGTCTTTTTTCAGCCGTTCTATATCTTGATAAGCCAAAGAGTATAATTGAGGCGCTTTTGCGTTTTGGTTTGTATAATTCAAAAAAAACGTGACACCCATGTATACAGCCATCAATAATGATCATAACGCCAACAAGGTCAACATTATTTTCTCATACTTTTGGTAGAGACCATTTGCTTTCTTTTTATAACCTGTGGGTACAAAATCCAAAGCCATAATAATGACGATAAAATAAACTAAAGACTGGTTGCATCAAATTGTTCTTTGAAGAGGTAATCGAAGATTTCTCTTTGGCTACTTTTTTGCAAAGGAAGCGAGAACCTCAATTCTGATGAGTGAATTTCTTCAATCGTTCCTCCGATATTTACTTGTTTTCTTACGACATTGAGCTTATTGATATTGATGTTTTCTCCTATCACAAATTTACTTTGCTTCAGTAAGTTAACCAGATTGGTCACCACAAACACATGCGGTGATGATACTCCTGCGGCTTTGAGCTGTGCTCTATCAAAGCTGGTCGTATTAATTCTTGCCGTAAATGATAACTTTTGACTATTAGGATCAAAACGATCAAATGCTAATGATAAACTTGGAAAATCTTCTTCTTCAATTTTTTGTTCTGCAAATTGTAGTATGTTTTTGAATAAGTCTGTATCAAACGATTCTTCTTGTTCTTGATAGACAAAATATTTCTCAAAATCTTCTATTACATTACAGCCATTTCTAATACTTTCAAAAGGATTGTGACGACATGTTTGCAGATAATTTGCTATATCGACCTCACCTCTCTCCACAAAAAGCCTCAGTTGTTTATTGACATACTCTTTTGAAGTACGGTTCTGACGAGTTACTGGTGTGGTAAAGCTATCCAATAATGAAAAGACTTTGATAGCAGTAGCAAATTTGATCGTCTCCAAAGAAAGAAGTGAATCTTGCAAGGAAGCTTTGGTTTTGTCTGTTTTGAGCAATAAAGAGATTTCTTCTGGATAAAAACCAAACTCTGCAATATTTGCTTTGAGTGCATCAATATGATTTTTTTGTGCAATAATATCATTTCCTAATTCTTGAATCGCTTTGTGCGTCAGATCTCTTTTGTGTACATAATTGAGTCTGTCGGTTGCAACTATTGTTTGTACCGTGTCATTTGCTGTTTCGGTAAGAAATGAGAGGTTTTCGTACAATTGTACATCATTCCATGACCAGACAGCGTTGATTGTTTTTTGTAATCAATGTACTCTGGCTATCTGATTGTTATATTTCTCATCCACGACCACTTGTGACGCTTGTGTAAAATAAGTATTGAGATAATAAAAGACAAAACTAATGAGTGAAAATATGATAATAAGGACTATTGTGGTGGGTGGTGCCAGTCATGGTATTTCTTTTTCTTGTGGCGTTTCGGTCGATGGCTTTTTTTGATATGTCCCTAATCAACCCGCAATTCCTGGTCAGCCTGTTGCTGGTGCGTTAGCTACTGGTGGTGTCGTTACATCAAACACTTGTTCCTTGTTTTCATTTTGCTGTACTGCAAAAGAACCTGCTGTAGCAGGTTTTGCAAGCATTGAATCCAAGGTAACATTTCATGCTATTGGTGGTGTTTGGTTATCAACCATCATCTTGTGCCAAATAAAAAGATTAGAGACCGAATTGTTGTTTGACGAGTAGTAATTCTTCTAATACATCATCTCTTAGTAGTTCATAATATTTGATCAGATTATCAAAGTGTTGTTCTAGTACTTGCGTATATTGATCTGCGGCATTTTTGATTGTTTGCAGCTCTTGCAGAGGCAATACATAAGAATTAATTTTTATTCTGAAGTCTGTTTCACATTTTCCATATTCTTCTGCGTCTTGTAAGATAGAAGCAATTGCTTGTGCATCATCAGCATTGACTGCCTCAAGATACGCTGCATCTGCTTGATTTTTGCTGCTTGCACATGAAGCAAAAGAAACTTCTCGATCACTTACTTTTGATTTACCTACATCGATAATGTTTTCTGCAGCATTACTATAGAACTGCAACTGATTGATAAATGATTGTAAAGTTGCTGCTCTGTCTGTTGTGGTATCTAACATACGAACAATATCACGATTGAGATACTCTTGTATTGTTTTTTTTGTGCCAATCATTGCTTCAAAATCATCATCAAAGTCTCATAATTTTCATCAAGCAAGTTTATTTTTGGCAATACTTATGTTTGCATAGGTTACTCCAATAATAGTATTGGTAATTTGTCTTTTGGGAATATAGGTATTTTGTGTTTTTGCAGTGGAAGAAAAATGAAAAGATGGTAATGCTGGCAAGGTAAATGACCCTATCTCCCTATGTGGGAAAAAATACATCAAAGCAAGCATACCTACTATCCCCAGATAAAACCGGCGATTAAAAAGCATATTTAATATAAATTTCATAACACGCTGCAAAACAAACAAATCATACACTAAAAGTATATGTATCACAGCTTTATACCACAAATATCGGTCAGTAATACGTTAGTTGCATTTGACAAAATAATAAAAATCTCTTTTGCATGATGAGCAAGTAAAACTCACAACTACCACAATAATAAGACAATACCTAGTATAAACCACAAAAATGATAACCTCATGTTATCAAAAACAGGCAAAAACATACACAAAACATATTTTTATAAAAAAGTAAACACATAGAGAAATAAAAAAGGGGTGTTTTTGGTTGATTTACTTTTTTTCTCTATAATTGAATTAGCACAAAGCTCTCACAGATGGCTCCACCACACCTCGCCGCTGTTAAGGGGTGTTTGTGTAGAAGGTATTCCTTCGATTCTATACTTAGAGAGGTAACCAATACAACTCAAGTATGTTATAGGAGGGCACTAAGTTATTCTTCTAATTATGTTTCCATGAATAATGATAGTCATTGATTATTAGTATTCATGGGAGTATGATCCCTGCTTAGTGTCCTCCTGTTCTTTTTCCACAGGTATTTCCTGCGGGATTTTTTTTTGCAAAAAAAACATGATCGATATCATGTTTTCTCTTTGTTCTTCTTGTTCTTGTTTTTTGCTTAGAAGGACTAGGTTGTTGTTCCTGTTGCTAGAATATCTTCTCTAATATTCTGTACTAATCTATGCAGATACACAATATTATGCAAACTAAGCAAGCTTGCTCCTAGCATTTCACGCTCTTTGTGAAGATGGTGCAAATAAGCCTTTGAAAAATTACGACATGTATAACAGTTACAGTTTTCTGTCAACTTAGAGTGATCATTTTTGAATTTTGCCCATCCAATTTTTTGGTATCATTGGTCTGTATAGAACATTCCATGTCTTCCTAATCTCGTCGGGAGGACACAATCAAACATATCAAACCCGTTCGCTATTGCGTAGGGAATATTGATCGGGTCTCCAATACCCATCAAGTATCTTGGCTTCTCTTTTGGAAGCTTTGGCCCAGTAAACTCGATGACTTGTTGAATTTTTTCTTGTGGTTCCCCTACACTCACTCCTCCGACAGCAATACCATCTTTTGCTAATTTCGACAGAAACTCTACCGACTCTTTTCTCAATTCCAGATTGGTTCCTCCTTGTACAATAGGAAACAATACTCCATTGACCTTATCATATACTTTTTCCATATGGTCGTATTGTCTTTTTGCTCGACGGTGAGTCATTTGCATTTGACGTCGAAATTTTTTGTCTGAGATTCCTGGAGGCGAACAAACATCTAACACCATCATAATATCAGAACCAAACTCAGCTTGAATATCAACGGTTCCTTCAGGAGTAAACATGTGGAATGCTCCGTCGTGAATTGACTTGAATTTCACTCAATCTTCAGACAAAGACGCCAATGGCTTCCCGCTCTTGGTTGTTTTACTCAATCCTAAACTAAACGCTTGAAATCCTCCACTATCAGTCAAAATAAGCCCTGGCCAGTTTTCGAATTTGTGTAATCCACCTGCTTCTTTGATCAGTTTGCTACCTGGACGAAGATAGAGGTGATAGGTATTGGCAAGGATGATATCGATGGGCGGCAGGTCTTCACCGATATAGTGAGGATCGCGCAGAATATCCAAAATCAATCACTTGATGGTTGCCTTGGTTCCCACAGGCATAAAACAAGGAGTTTGAAATGTTTTGCCATTGAGCGTGACAGTTCCGGCTCTGGCATGTCATTTGGTTGCGTGTATGGTAAACTGTAGTTTAGACATAGAATATATAGTGAGTTAAATTGCAGTGTTGTGGTTACAAAAGCGTCATGGCATTGATTAGTTTTTTTATTTGATTGCGTGCTTGTGTGTTCTCTTTTTCCAAAGAAAATCATATCGTGTATATTGCATCTTGTTGATCATCATCTCCCTCAACCATAAAAATATAGAGATATTTATCAAGATGTGATGACTCTTCAAGATGTATCACGTAGTATGGCAGTCCTTGAGTATTTGTTGCAAATGTTTCGCTCAAAATATTGAATGCCATACGGATTTGTTGCAAGGCTTCCATTCATTGTATTATGTCTTCAAAATCTTCATTTGCTGATTTTTGGAACGAGAATACATCAAGTGTACCCACATTGATACGGGGTGTATCAAACAAAAATTGGTAGGACGTATAACCAAAAGACAAATCTTTAAAAAATTCTACTCATGGTATGACAGGGACTACAAGGTGTCCTAAGGTGAGACCTGTTGCATTTTTTGTCATATTTCATTCTATTTGTTTGTATTGTATCGCTGCAAAAAATTCACGAGCTGCTTGTCTTGCTTGCGGGCTAAATCAGTTTGATGAAAGCGATACTGATAAGTTTATATCATTGGTGTCCAATGGAACAAAGTACACTTCTTCGTATTTTGGATCTTCTGGTATTCCTTGTGCTGTTATTTCATTTCGTTGCATTGCTCCTGAGGTTATTGTTTCTTTTTGTACGGTATTGTATACTTTGCGTAATAGGCTTTCGCTATTTGCTCTTGCGTTGTCGGTAGAAATATAACCGTAGGACGTCCCATACGAGACATCCAATAAGGATACGCCATCATCATGAAGGAAGCTAAAGTAAGCAACTTTTTTGTCTTCGCTTCGGTATGCATCATTCAAAGAGAATTGATGTTTTGCATAGTCCTCTAATGTAAAAAAAGGTGTTTGTATCGTCTCTGATCACCAAATACTATTTTGGTGTGCTAGATAATCGGTAAACTGCTTGGCAACCGGTTGTGTGTGTTGTAGTATTTGTCATTCTTTGTTGAGGAATTTTTTTAGCGTTTCGACTCCAATCATATAACTCATTGTGCTATAACCTTGCACGACAAAGACAGGAATTCCTACTAATCTGTTTTTTTTGTCAAATACTCATCATCACGAACTCCCACCATCAGTATTTGCATCCATTTTGTAATTATTTTTGTCTACTCATGATATTTTTCATTGCGTCAATGTAATGGTACTTCCTCCATTTTGTGGATAACCGTAAACAAAAATATCATCGCCCAAAGAAGCTTCTTGGTGTGAAAGCGTCACCGGTGTACCAATATCATAGAGGCCATCTTTGATTTCCAATAAGGCCAAATCAGCATTCACATCGTATTGCAAAAGCTTTGCATGCATAAAACAGAGCGGCGCCTCGTCTGGTGAAGGGGATGCGCAGAGCTCGTATAATCAAGTTGGTTCATTATATTCATCAAGAATAACATGCGCATTGGTCACGACCTTGCCATCTTCAATCACGACAGCACTTCCAAAGCCGTGCAAAAAGTATTCTTGATTTATTTCATCTCGGTTATAGGTTCTCAAGTAGAGTATTTGTTGCGTTATATCCAAAGAAACAGGAGCAAATAAGTGAGCAAAAACGAACAAACAAAACAATATGACAAAAAACGACACTATTCATGTAGACTTATTCATATGGTACACAAAAAGGTAAAGTAAGTCGGACTGGCTGTAGGGATTGGTAGTAGTTTGTTGATACTTCTCACATTTTCAAATCAAAATTGGAAATAACAGCAGCATGCTATGCTGCTGTTGTTATCTCTTTGTTGTTATCTTTTTGGTGGTCTCACTCTTTTCATAATACCAATAGAGACATCACTTGGGCTCAGGCTTATTTCAAACTGCGTCAGAGAACCGCTACTGGAAAGATACAGCTCTTTTCATGATTTTTGTCGGATGAGTTTTTTGAGTGGGTTGATGATTTTGGCGTTGAGAGTATTTTTGTTTCTGGTAAAACTTGATCTAGGCAAATCGGTGTTCATGATTGTTCGTTTCTTATTTTCTATCATATATGCCATAAGTTCAACAATAGCTGTTTGTGAGAGAATTTCCTTGGACGTGGTTTTCTCGCCATTGACGTAGATTTTCCCATCACCGACATCAAATGCTACATCGACTTCAGGATTTTCCAATATTCCATGAAATGAGCCAGTAATGTACGAGCCATCCGGACGAGAGTAAATATGCAAATTAGGATCCAACATATCAGAAATTATTCCATTTTCTATGTCATGCTCTATCACCAAGCCACGCTCATCATATTCATCCTCTCGCGATCTGAATAGGCAACAGGCTGAGGGAAAGGATTCTTGCAATTTTTTAAGGTATTTGGCCAAATTATTTCTAGCTCTATTGTATTCAGTAACTACAGTTACACAACCACCTTTTAAAGATTTCGTATGAGGAACAAAACTAATTTGTCAAAAATTTTTTAAATATCATTGCATAAATATATTTGCTGCTTTACTAAAATTAGTACTATATTTAGTTGCAACATATCCTAAAGACCTCCTTTTTCAAAGTATTGATATATATTTTTGTATTTCACTTTGATCTCCTGGATTTTTAAAAAGCATTAATAATCAAAATAACGCGTTTATATTAACATGATTTGATAAAGAATTCATAGTATTTTCAAATTTTTGTTCTGATGGCAGCTGTGTATTTTTCTTAAATTTTGAATTAATTTTTTCTTTCATTTTGTTTATCTCATCGATAGCTATTAATCACTCACACATTTTGCTTGTTTCTGATTTTGTTATTGGAATTCAAGTATAAATAATTTGATAATCAACTGGAAAAAATGAAACGGAAGTAATTGTTTCATCTATATAGTTTATTGGTTTAGTTAGATGTACAACATTTTTTATAGATTCTTTTTCACTTGTATTAAAGCATACTATGGGAAACTTAGATTTAAATAAGGAAGCAATTTGAGTAAAGCAGCTCGGCTGACTATTTATTTTTTTACAAAGTCTACTACTTTTAGTGATTAAATTTAGTCATTTTTTATTAATAAGCTTGTTTGAAAAAAAGTCAAAATCTAAATTTTTAGTAAAAATTTTTCAATTAACATAATCTAAAAAACTAGATAATGCTAAAGATAAAATATTTTCAAAATCCAGTCAAAAAGTAAAAGGAACCTCACTTAAAATATTTATTTCAATATTTTTAATTTTACACTCTCTATTAACATATTCTTGGAGTATTGGATGGTAACTTATGGTTTGAGTTAATGAATAAGTTTTAAATTTTTTTTCTTCATGATCATAAAATTTTATTTTTCAAAAACTAGTTGGTCATTGCCTAACTTTAGATCATATATATAGGCGAAGCGGTAATTTTCCTTTAATTCCTGTTACTTCATAAAATTCTCAAGCAGTTGCTCGATTGAATGTAAATGGAATTGACAATATCTTTGAATTATTCAAAAAAAAATTTTCGTAGTCTTTACTACAAGCTTTCTTTAATAATTTAGAGTTCATTCTTTCTTATTATAAGTAATATACACAAAAAGTGTATATTTCACAAGCATTAATGCAATGAGACCCTACAATTGTTTTAGATATGGGGAATTAGTTTTGAGGCTATTCTCCTTCAACACAATCACGTAACTGATTCGGTAAAAGTTTTGGCCAAATTGTTATATTTTTACCAAATAGATCAAACACAGCCTTTTTGGCATCAAGATAATACTGCTCGGGTATTTTTACGTTTGCAATATGGACAAGCTCTCTTCCAAAGTGCTTTTCACAAAAATATTTATACTCTGTGTTTTCCAAAAAAATGTGCCAGACTTCATCAACTATAGGTGATGGAGAGTAACGAGATCACTTAGTTTTGATTGAACATACATACAAAAATTTTAGCATTTCTATAAAGTGCTCTTCTGCTGTTTTTGGATCTAAGTTAAATTTTTTTTGGTAACTATGAATGACCGCATCGTTACGATACAATAAAACATCATACATTAGCTAAGGGGAAATTAGCTTATAAAAATTCACCTATATAATACAATTTTTGAGGATTTTTGCAATAGTATCAAAGAAATTGTCGCAAAAACGACTGGAGGTGAAGCGAAATAATTTTTGTCATTGTGTTTTGAATTGTGTGTCAAAATAAATAATCTGTAGCTGATTTAGTTAAGCCATTTCATATGAATTCTACTACATCAATAATTCAAAATGCTGAATACTTTGACTCACCCCAAACATTTTTTTCTAATTTTAAAGAAGCTTGGAAGAATACCCAAAATAAGGTATATAAAATTGAGACAAGACAAATTTATCAAGAACCATGAAATGTAAGCTATGACTATTTAGTAGAATCTGGTTGAGATTTATTTTGAGCTAGAGAGCGTATCAAAGAAGCTCGCAAAATGGATGTTTCTTTGTACAAAAGTCTTATAGAAAGAAACATTGATTTTATTCGCTGTCGTCCAATCCTTCAACCTCTATCTCTCTATCTCCAACGAGAAATGTTTTGCTATGAATTTAATAGCAAACATGGAGAAAAAATATTCTTTGTAGAATATGAAAAAGCAAAGGACTTACTAAAAAATTTCTTTCATCATGACTATATGGTTTTTGATAAAACGGTAGCTTTTATTCATAACTATAATAAAGAATGACTCATTCAAGGTGGATGGGTTGTTACTCAAAAAAAGGATATTAAAACTTTATCAAATAAATTTGAAAATTTCTTAAAACATGCAAAAAATTGGAAATCTTTTAATGCTTTTATAAGTGATACATGAACAAAAGAGAATCAAAATAACATACCAGAATAACTAGGGAAGAACCAAAACTATTTGCCAATAAATCAGCAAAAACCAACCTACAAAACTCAACAATAAACCATGTAATCAATAATCACAAAAGCTTTGGTAATTTGCAAAAATATAGATTTGTTGTATAATTGAATACAGTTTACATCACCCTGTTGGTACCATGGAAAAAGCATATCATAACAACGATTCTCACGAAGTTTCTATTCAACAAGAGGTTAACTCAAAAACGAGTGGAAATATTCTTATGGTATTAGGAAAATATTCTTTTTTGGATAGTACTGCATGAGAGAACATTGAGATACAAAAGAACAAAGAAGAAATGTATCAAATAATGTTGGATGAAGCCAAAAAGTGACATATAACATTTGATAGCCAATGAAACATTACTGAAACTTTTGCACCTAATGGACAAAAGAGCCTACTTTATGAATCGCTGACCAAACGTTTTGGTCTTACTCAAGAAATAGCATTACAATCATACTTACAAGTGAGAACAAAAAAATTTATACAACGGTTTGGAGACCGAACCAAACCTAAAGCAGGAAAAACATCTGTTTTTGTCGATAAAAATGGCGAGCCAATGCCTCTCTACCATGGTAGTAACCATAATTTTGATTTCTTTGATGAAAATAAAATTTGAAATACTGATTATGGTTATTATGGTAAAGGATATTATCTTTCGACTTCCCCTGGAATAAGCGCATATGGAGACAAAGAGATGATTTTTTATGCAAAATTAGACAATCCGTTTTACTTTACAGAAGAAAAAGAAAGCGAACGCAAATACTACGCGGCCCTTCTTAATAAAAACCTATCAAAAAAAGAAACCGTACTGGGCGCAATATCACTGCTTCAAGAGCAAATACATATGGATCAACAACAACTTACTGAACGAAAAAATGATACGTTTACTAAACACAAGGATATACCACCATGAAGCGATTTTGATACCTACCGAGCCAATAAAAAAATACAGAACATAGCAAGACTAGAAAAACTCATTAAAAAAAACCAAACATTGATTAGTACTACTGAAATCACCTATGACAATTTGCAACAACATGATGGCGTCGTTGCTAATCACAATATAGAAGCAACAAGAAATAATGGTTATACAGAAATTATTATTTTTGATCAAAAAGCAGTCAAATCAGCAACAAACAACAATGGAAACTTCTGAGATACAAAAAAATTTAATGAGTAGCGACCATTGATTACTTCCCACAACACACTTTACACTTGCTTTTTTTCAAAAATCATGTATAGTAAAGAAAATTTATTAGTAACATTGATAAAACATGACTGAAGTATTCAAAGAAACTGAGGCTAGAGATGA
This sequence comes from bacterium, assembly GCA_020627925.1. GTDB lineage: Bacteria > Patescibacteriota > Gracilibacteria > Absconditabacterales > Absconditicoccaceae > JAHDFY01. Next base: position 363,972 of record JAHDFY010000001.1, on the reverse strand, counting down.
GTTATGAGGAGGTTCTGTAGGTTCAAGCAAAATAGCTTCTAAAATAGCTGCAGGAGTAATACAAACATTGAAAAGTACTGGTTCTGAAGTTATTCCACGTAGAATCAGGTGATTGTCGAATATCAATCCACAAACAAACATAGAGAAAATAGAAATACCACCTATCTTCAAAGGAAAACTACCTCCAATTAATTTCAAATAAACAATCAAAAAAGACACCATACCCAGGTGTCTTTTTTTGATTTGTTGTCGTCATTATTGTTATCACATTACTCTGTAGATGTCTGAGCTTGCTGGTGCAACAAAACTTTGTTGTTTTTTTTTGAGGTCATCTCGGAAAGAATAGTTGTGGCAATGTAGCAATTGTCTTGGAATTTTGAGTTGTTTGTACATTTTTCTGTTGATGACAGGGTTTCCGTAAATGATATCACCGAGTACTGGATATCATGCATCGGCTAAGTGCACTCTAATTTGGTGCATTCTTCCTGTGGTAATTTTGACTTTGAGTAGTGCTATTTTACCTAGTTCATCACTTTCTTTTTTCTCAATTATTTTTGCTTCTGAACGAGCAGTTTGTCATGTTGCGTCAACTACTGTCTTCCCTCTTCCAAATTTTTTGTCATATATTTTTTTGAGTTTTTTGCCCATATGCATGGTCTTTTCTGGCCAACCTGAGACAACCGTCATATAATCTTTGTTGATTTTTCTCTCTCTAATGATTTGATTGAGGTATTGTAGTCATTCGTAAGTTTTTGCCGCAATAAGCACTCCTGACGTGTCTTTATCCAATCTATAACAAAACTGTGGTGAAAATGTTTCGTTGCTTTCGATGTTGGTTAGTTCTGCGTAGCGTTTGAGATAATCATACATTGACAGAGAATTTTCTTGTTTGTTTCCTCCGTGCATCACGATACCAGCTGGTTTATTGAGTACTAACCAATTTTTGTCTTCATAGATGATCATTGCACGAATATCTTCGATGTCGATTGTTTGTTTTTGTTGGTTTTTGGTTTGAAAAGTTGCCTTTGTAGAACGTGAACGTGACTCCTCTGATAACTCTGTTGCACGCTCAACATTGATTGTAATCACATCGCCCTCATTCAGTCTGAAATTTTCTTTTTTCTTTGCGCCATTGACCTTGACGATTCCTTTTCTCAACCAAGCAAAGATAGTTGATAAGGTAATTGATGGGTAGGGTTTGCAATATTTTCTGAGAAATCTATCAAGTCTTTGGTTTGATTGATTGGAATCTATAGTAATGTCCATTGATGTTTTTTGTATAAAATGATCTTGCAGGCAATTATATAAGTCTTTTGGCAATATGCAATAGCTTGACAAATACCGCGGCGGTCTATTTTTTTATAAAAATTGTTTGGAATTGTGCTTGTTTTTGCTTGCAAATATTGTACAATTATTGCACCAATACTCTATTAGTTTAGTGAAGTACAGACCTAATGTTTAAACAAATTGTTACCGAATCAATTCAGGAAGTTGCCGATAATTATAAACTAGTCAGAGTTGCCTTTGTGACGACATTTTTGCATACCATCTTGTCGCTTATTACCATGGCAAACTATTTCACCAATATCATGATCTATAGAATGGATATTGAGACGGTGGGAGCATGGGAAAGAGTGTACATGCTGATGAATGAATTTTTGACACAAGGGTATTTTTTTGAATTGCTGTTTTTGAGTTTTTTGTTTTTTATCGGGTATTTTTTTGTGTATCCGGTAGGAATTGGCGTTATGATCAAATATTTGGAAGAAGAAAGGTTAGGAAGCGCTATTGCTGCATGATTTAATCTTTTTGGTCCTCTGGCGATTATCCATGCATGAATGGCAGTGGTGACCTTATCCAGCCAAACTGTTGGTATTTATTTGAGAATTATTGCCGCAGAAATCGCCAACAATATACTAATGCAAGCAATAATGGTTATGATAGCAATCATCGTTATTATAGGAACCATTCTCTTGCCATATTCTATGTATATTTTGAGTTTGGATAATCCCTGATGATCTGCTGCTGACCAAGCACAATCCTCCCTCAAAATCAGCGCCGGACTTGCTCTCAAAAATCTTTGGCTTACTATAAAATTTTCATTATTGAGTCTGACATTGCAGTTGAGAATCGTTATTAATATTTTGATTCTCGTTTTCGTTCCTGCACTTTTCATGCGGATAGCCTTGCAATTGAACCTTGTTTCTGAAACAGGAATTGACGGAATATTGTATATTATTGGTGGAATACTCTTGCTGATTATCAGTTATGTCAACGCCATTATTGACGCTTTTTTCACTACTTATTGGTACAAATTGTACATTAGAATTAGAGAATAACACTTATGTTTAGCTATAACAATACCTATGATTTCAGATAATTTTATTGATGCTATTCGTCCTATTTTGCAGGATGAGCAAAGCATCGAAGCATACAAGCAAGCTGCGCAAAGACCGCTCAAAAAAAGTTTAAAAATCATCAACAGTCGTGTTCGTGATAATGATAATTATGACAATATTGCTGATGATTTTTTGCAGCTTACCCCATGAGATTGGACATTGAGTGCGACAGTTTTTGCTGAACTAAAAGATCAATTTTATATTGATAGGGAGACTATCGATATTGCACTAGGAAAAACGCGACAGCATCTTTGTGGTTTCTTTTATTTGCAAGAAGTGGCTGCAAGCTTACCTGCTAATTTTTTGGATATACCAGAGGGAGGTATTGTGCTCGATGTATGTGCTGCACCGGGAGGTAAAACCGTGCAACTTGCGGACCGTCTTTTGAGTAAAAATCCCAACAAACCTGGTCTTGTATGGTGAAATGATATTGATAGAAAAAGAATTCAAACATGGTGAACCAACATCAATAGAACATCAATGTACAACACGATGATCACGCAAATGGATGGGTCTGCGTTTGGGAATTTACTTCCAGAGTTTTTTGATGCTATTCTTGTCGATGCTCCTTGTAGTGGTGAAGGAACCTGATTCAAATCTGATTCCGCACTCAAGTGGTGGAAAGAAGAATCAATCAACAAAATTGCCGCAACGCAAGAACATATCTTGACGGCAGCTATCAAAGCGACCAAAGTATGAGGAAGCATTGTCTATTCTACTTGTACACTCAATCATATAGAAAACGAATGAATACTCACCAAACTTTTACAAAAATATCCTGATTCACTAGAATTGGAAGAAGTTGCTTTGGCACAAAAAAGCGAATGAATCACTCACTATGAAGATCAAGCCTTACTGACTACTCACGATGCGCAAAAATGTGCAAGATGTCGACCTCATATCCACAAAACAGGAGGGTTCTTTGTCAGCAAAATTCGCAAAAAAGCAGCAGTGACCACAGGATCTTATGACAAAAAAGATAAAGCAGCAAAAAAATACAGCGGTCGTGGTGCGATGCAATACATGACCTACGAACATAGCAAAAAACTCACCAAAGAAGTACGCAACTATTTTGCCGATCAATTTGGTATTACTCTTGATGAAGAACGTTTTGCTTTTGCTGCGTCAAAACACAAAGTCTATTGTGTATCTCCGGCAATATTGCCAATTTTGAATACGCTTCCTATTCAAAAAATAGGTGTTCCTATACTCAAAAAAACAAGAGATTGATTTAGACCATTACACAATGCAGGACTACTTTTTGCTCATCTTGCAAACAAAAATACAGCAACAATTAGTGCTGAAGACTTACAAGAGTATGTTGTTCACAAAGATATCCCGGCAGCAAATCTTACCAATATGACGCTAGTCGAAGGAAACACTTATTGTATGCTTGTACACAAAAACAAAGGTGTCAGCGTTGCCAAACGTGTTGGAGACAACATCAAAAATAAATTTTTGAAACGATAAAACACTCTTTGATGAGTGTTTTTTCTTTTGTGATGACTATTAGATATACTTTCCTCCAAAAAGCCAATCAAAGCATGGAGAAAACAGCCACTATTTTACAGGATAACTACTATGATTATACTTGAGATAGTATGTTTTATTCATTCTTTGTCCATGACAGAAAATTCAGTAGTTGCTCAGTTTAAAGATTTGCTCCATCAAGCAATTATCAATGCCGATGTTGTCAAAATATTTGACTATCTTTTGACGATCGCAGTAGAAGAAGATGCCTCTGATATCCATATTGAGCCTTTTGAAAACTATTGTAGAATTAGAACAAGAGTTGATGGTATTTTGTCAGAACTCGTCCAATACCCAAAAAATTTACATGAAAGCGTAATTTCCAAATTCAAAATTGAATCAGGGCAAATGAGACCTGATGAAAAAAGATTGCCGCAAGATGCAAGAGTCTCAACAGTAACCCAAACCAACAAAGAAATTGATCTACGTGCTTCGACCCTACCGACGGTCTGGGGCGAAAAATTGGTAATGCGTATTGTAGACAAATCAAAAAAAATGCAAGGGCTGGGAGACCTCGGTATTGAATGAATTAATAAAGAAATCATCTACCAAAAAATCAACGATCCTAATGGAATTATTCTCAATACCTGACCAACAGGATCAGGAAAAACCTCGACACTCTATGCTGCTCTATCAAGAATCAACAAAGTAGAATTTAATATTACCACCTTTGAAGATCCGGTAGAAAATAAAGTACAATGACTCAATCAATCGCAAATTAGATCTGATATTAATTTTACTTTTGCGTCGGGATTGAGATCAGCGCTTAGACAAGATCCGGATATCATTATGGTGTGAGAAATACGTGATCATGAAACATTAGAAATGGCAATGGAAGCTGCGATGACTGGTCACTTGGTATTTTCTACCGTGCATACCAATTCTGCAGCAGAAACAATTACCAGAATACTCAATCTAGGAGCACAACCGTATATGATGGCAGGAACGATCAATATGGTGATGGCTCAAAGACTCGCAAGAAAAATATGTCCACAATGTAAATCGCAAAAATCAGTCAAATGAACATCATTACACAACTATGCAGTTGCTGCTTTCAAAGGGATGAACATGACTAGTCTCCAAAAAGAACTTGAACGCAGAAACATAAGCATTCAAAGATGGAATCAGTTTGTGAATGAGGGTCTTGTCTCTTATTGAACAGGTCATACCCATGAAGATCACCAAGGCGATGGAGATGATCATACCTGCTCACTGTGTAAATGAAGTGGTTACAAAGGAAGACTTGGTGTTTTTGAAGTGATGGATTATAGCGATGAAATCAAAAATATGCTTATCCAAGGAAAAACAGCCTATGAAATAGAAAATGTTGCACTTGAACAATGAATGATCAATTTGGAGAGAGATGCGATCTTGAAGGTTGTCGCTGATGAACTTACGTTGGAAGAAGTGTACAGAGTGGTCAAACACAAAGTATTATAATTATTTTATTTGCATAACAGCGCCTCATGGCCATTGCTCAACACAGCACCAAAAAAGTTGCTGAACGCAATTGGTTTGATAACCTATCAATACTGTTCAATACACCTCACATCAAGGTGAGAGCTAGTTTTTTTAGGTTGATGGCAATTTCACAAGAAGTTGGTCTGTGACTGAGAGAATCGGTCGTTAATATTCTCAAAAGTGAAGGAAACAGGACTATGCAGCTGGTGCAACAAGATATTATTACTTCGCTCAGCGCCGGACAATCTTTTGCGACATCGCTAGAACAACATCCAGAGGTATTTGCTACGCACGAAGTTGAGCTCATCAGAGCGGCTGAAGGAATTGGAAATCTTCCCACTGCGCTCAAAGAAATTGCTAACGAAATGGAAAATATGCAAAAAATTTATCAAAAAATACAGTCTGCTGTCACGTATCCCACTGTTCTTTTGGTGTTTAGTTTTGTTGCCATCGTTATTTTGCTTATCTATGTAATACCGACGATTGTAAGCTTATTTCCTGATACATGAAGTTTGCCATGAATTACATTGTTTATGTTGGGAATGTCTGATTTTCTTCGCTATTCATGGTTTGTAATCATTATTGCTCTCTTGGCAATTATCATTGGAAGCAGAATCCTGTATCAAATGTTTTTACCATTCAAAAAAATTGTTGATAAATTATTGATCACGCTCCCCGTCGTCAAAGAAGTAACAAGAACCTACTATATGTATAGATTTTCTAAGCTGTTGGGTGATTTTTCTGATGCATGAGTATCTCCTATTATTTCCTTTCAACAAATTACAAAAATATTTTCTAACTATTACTATCAAAGAAAAGCATGGGCAATTCAAAATGATTTGCGCTCTTGATTCTCCTTGAGTAGCGCAATCGAATGATCATCGCTTTTTGATGAGATATTGATACAAACAATTTCGGTAGGAGAAAATACAGGAAATTTGGGAAAAGTGTTACTTTCGCTCTCGCAATTTTATAGATACAAGTTTACTGTGACGATTGAGTCGCTTATGAGCGTCCTTGAACCTGCATTAATGGCTTTTGTTGCTATTATTATTGGAATTATTGTATCTTCAATATTCTTACCTATTGCTGATCTTGTCAATGTTATTGCAAGTTAATCTTTTCAAAATGCATCTTCTTTGGCAAAAATATAACTAAATAACAAGACGACTATAGAACTCGCTTATTGAAAAAAAAGCCACTATTGCTATAGTCTTTTTTATATTTTGACTTATTTTACTTAAAATATTTTCTTATATGAAGAAATCATACAAGTGATTTACGCTTATTGAAATGCTGATTGTGATAGTCATCATCGGAATTCTTGCAGCAGCACTTATTCCTAGACTTACAGGAATGCAAGCAAGAGCAAGAGATGCAGGAAGAAAAGCAGATCTCAACCAACTAGGAACAGCAATTACTGCGTACTTTACTGATTTTGGTAGCTATCCAGCAACAGGAGCACAAAATGTTAGTGACCTTTCATCATCGCTCAGTCCTTATCTTTCAAGTATCCCTACTGACCCATTAGGGAACAGAACTTTTGAAGGAATTGGTTCAGACAACAGTGCTGCTGGTGATTATAGATTCACTACAGTACAAAGAAATGGTATTTCTCATAACGCCTTTGTTATTATGGCGGCGACTGAGTCATACGGAGCAAGCTCCAATTATGTCGTAACACCGTCTTCATGAACTATCGACACAGATACTGAATTCAACAGCATCAAACAATGTTCAGCAATCAGCAATGTAGGATCATTTGGTTCATCAAACTCATGCCAAACAACTTCTGCTGCCGACCTAAGATATATTTATAAGAACTAAAAAGAGGCATTTCGCCTCTTTTTTTTATTGTTTTGCTGGAGAAAGTACTTCTGTATCCGGAGCAAAATCGAGCACTTTTTTTGGGTATGGTACGGTGATATGATAGGTATTTAGCGTTTTCATGATAATAACCCTCACATCTGATGCTACCTTAAACATAGGAGGAGAGGTTTTGGGATTCATAAAAAAATATACAGTAAAGGTAGTTCCTGCTCCATCAACAAGTGCAGGAATGATTGATGTTTTTTCTTTTTGCTCAATATTGGGATGAGTATTGACGGCTCTCTTGATAAGTTTTTGGAGCTGATCTATGGGAATGTGATGCTCTACGGTAAACAACACCTCTCCTCTTACTACATCCTCTCTCATATAGGTTTGTATGGGAGTTTTATTGAAGGTGACATTGGGAATAACCAATTTTCTCCCATTAACCTGTCTAATGACAGTATATCTACTTGCAAGTTTTTCTATCATCCCGTATGTGTTGTTGTAGGATCATTGCAACACGATCGTCTCTCCGACCTTCAACATCGGGTTGGATATGATGAGGAATCAGGCAAACATATTTTCTAATATTTGTTGCATAGCAAAACCAATTCCAAACGATACTCCGGCCATAAGTATCCCGACATCAAGACCTATAATCTGAAAAACAATCAACACATTAAACGCCATACCAATATACATCACAATAGACCCAACGATATTCGCAACCTTCTTGGCATACACATCATCTTCTATATTATCTTTGAAAATCCTTTTTTTGATCACATACGCGACATATCTAATCAAAAAATACAGCACCGTAAATACCGTGAACGCCAAAACTACAGGAGCAATCATTGATTGTGCCCATTGAATAAGTAGCTCTATTAGTTCACGAGAACCCATACTCAGTGTGTATACAAATAAAAAAGTTTTTTTTGAATGCTATGACGTTGGTGGTGTTTGTGGCGGTAATTCTTGTTGTTGTGTTATTTTTTTGCTTCTCGCCGGGGAAATATCCTGTTTCATAATCAATTGATTGATTCCCGCCAAAAAGTTTGCTGCGTTTTTGGTGTCGATAGTCAAGGTGGTATGAGGATACGGAATTCTAATACCATTAGCCCTTGCATAATTAGTCAATCTTTCGTTAATCAAACCAATTATTTGTTCGATCAGCAAACCGGCATTGGGATCAATATAAAACAGACATTTCATATCAATGCCACTCTCTCATAGATTTTGTGTAATCACCATGGTTTTTTCTGGATTTGTCACGTATGGACATGAATTCACTCATTCGGTAAATACTCTGATCGCATATTCCAAATCAGTATCATAGTGAACTTGTACGATCGTTTCTAACCTTACGATCTCTTCCGTACTATAGGTTTGAATAGAGGCATTGATCAACACCATATTGGGCAAAATAACTTGCTTGAGATCAAATGTTCTCAATACGGTATATCTCAAATTAATCTCTTCAATCCTTCCAAAATAACTCGTCGTCGCGTCCAAATCTATTTGTACAATATCCCCAAGATGGATTTCTTTATTGGTCAAAAGCATAATTCCTGCTATCATATTTCCCAGTACTTCCTTGAAGGCCAATCATAATCACAGCGAAATTCATCACAGGATCAATGCGACATCAAATCCCATAATTTCAAATCCAACAAAAAAAGCAAATGTGATTAAGCTATAAAACACCATATCGTGAATCAATCTAGCTATCTGCTCTACATGCTTTTTGTCTCTTTCTTTTGCATAATAATACACTCTGCTCCTTACCAAGGCAGCAATCACCTTTGATACCATTGTCAAAAATATGACTACTCCAATAGCCAAAACAACTTGTAACACAAAAGCAATTGATGAACTACCAATCAACGATTCTATTGCTCCTTGTTGCTCTGCTGCTGTACCTGTTGTTACTTCTGGTGTCATATCAAAGACGTCAGTTGGTAATAAAGAATATTGCTTTCATTATATATTTTTTGTGCCAACGAAACGAACAATTGAATCCTAGCTATTCCCTTACACTTGCCAAATTGGCAATATAATGTATGGTAGATATTATTGAGTTGCAACGGCCTGTCGATTGAGTATAACCATGCTAGTTTTTTATTTATGGTACTACTTACCCATGCCAAGAAGAAAACAAGCAAAGCCAACCCAAACGGCTACAAAAAAAACATCCCCTAAAAAAACATGAACACGTACTTGAGTCAATTATGACGCACAGCAAGAAGAGAATTATAGCATTATTGCAGGGATTCTTGCAGGACTTATCATACTTTTGTGAGGATGACTTCTCTGGTCAAATCAACAAAGAATCATCGAAATAATCGATCAACCGGTTGTTTTAGAAGAAGCTGTTGAGGAGGATAATAGCAGCAGTGACTTTGCTCTTTTTATAGGAAAAGAACTTGGAGCAAGTGGTTTTTTGGTAAGTGATGAATCACATACGTATCTTTCGACCACTAATTATGGTATTATTTGACTGGAAAATAGTGATGAATTTGGTGACCTCAAACAAGGATCAGCATTTATTGGTGGAACTATTACTTCATTTACCAACAATACATACTTTTTGACAATCAATACTTTTTCGGGAGAATCACTTTTGGTTGACGACATGATTGATGAAGGAGAAGATGAAATACAAGTAGTACAAGATATGGCATTTATTGCTCAAGCAGGACTTCGTTTTTCTGATCTTCTTGTCAATGAATTTACGGTAGAACCTAACACAAATCAACAATTCATTACTGTTCGCAAAAAAAATTCAAAAAATAAAATGACTATCAATTATTTTCAATGTGTTTCAGGTCATAAAACTTACGACTGTAAAAAAGAAATGGAAAAACTGCAAAAATCAAAAAATTTAGAAAAAGCTTTCACGACAAAAGAAGGAGACAACATCTATAGAATCAAAAAAACAAATCAACGATATGCTAGTATAGACAATAGATTTGGTTACTACATTTCTTCAAATAGCCAACAACACGTCAAAGACATTGTGCCATATATGGACTTTATGTCGGACAAATTCATCGCAAAATATATTGCACCACAATTAACGACTATTTGTACTGATCCTAGCAATGGTATTTCGTTGGAAAAAGTAACATCTCGCAACCAACTATTCTTTGATGAATTGCTCAGCATGGACATCATTGGAAAAGACGCAAACGGTAAAGCACTACAATGTATTGTCGTTGTTGATCTCAACAATGCTTTGGGAGGTTCATTGATTAGCATTGACTACATGAATCCTAATGACAAACCTATTGTCGAAAGCGGTCAAAATGACATACTTGATGAAGATAGCGATGACCAAACATGAACAACACAAACTGGAGAAACAATACCAACAGAAGAACTAGAAGAAGAAACAGATGATGAAGAAACAGATAGCACTAACTCAAGCGGAAGCAATGCTGTCAATTCAATTGATTTGGATACCTCTGATGTTGCGCAATTTAAACTAAAACTCGAAGATCCATTTGTTCATACATTTAATGCTGGCTATACCATTTCATTCCCAAGCAAAAACATATCATTTGGTTCAAAAAATGTGCAAACAACATTGGAGTTGGACAACACAAATTGTAGTATCAGAACTGACGTGATAGACTTTCCTAATAGGGATCTAAAACATGAAACCCCCTCTATTAATATTTTTGTATGTAACACATCTCTCAGCGCTTCTGAGGTAGGAAATCTTTTGTATATTCCTTCATCAAACGACAAAAAAGCATATCTTATCAAAGTAAATGATGCTGCTTGGGTAGATTTTGCAAAAAATATAACCATCGAAGACTAATGAACATTCATCTTGTATCGATATTTCCTGATATATTTGAGAGTTTTTTGGCTACTTCTCTCATTCAAAAAGCTCAAGATAGGTGACATCTTGAGTTTTCTTTTCATGATCCAAGAAATTTTTGTACCGATAAACATAGACAAGTTGATGATGAAATTTATGGCGGTGGTGACGGAATGTTGCTCAAGGCTCCTCCAGTTATTGCGGCGATCAAAGACATTATAACAAGCTATCAACTGCTCAACAAAAAATTTGCAATCGTCATGGTCACGCCTAGTCCAACTGTATTCAATCAACGCATAGCTCATCATGCTTCGCAACAGTACGACCATATTATTTTTTTGTGTGGTAGGTATGAAGGATTTGATCATAGAATAACTCTTCGATGCCAACAGCACTATCCCCAACATTTTGTGCAATGGTCGTTGTGACAATTCGTGACGCTTGGCGGAGAAGTACCAACCATGGTCATGATAGAAGCGATTGTTAGGTTAATTCCTGGAGTTATTGGCGAAGAAAATAGCCGAATTGACGAAAGTTACAACCTAGAAAAGTGAATGAACAATCTCGAATATCCTCAATATACAAGACCCCAAGAAGTAGAATGAATGACAGTTCCTGATGTACTCTTGAGCGGACACCACAAAAATATCGAGCAGTGGAAAAATGATATGAGCCAAAAATTGTAAATTTTATCTTTGTTGGTTTTTGTGATGAATCACGAACAAAAAAAATACTGAAAGATTATCGCGTTGGTCATAGGAGGTTTATCGTTTGTATATGCTCTTGCGGTTTATTTTTTTCTTATCCACAAGACTCATAAGACAGACAACACCAGTAATCAATCAGCTACTCCACTTCTTATACAAGACGCTATTTGTAGACAAACAGACTCGTCTCTATGTCGAGATATTCAAATAGCAATTAGTCCACAAGAACGCGCTCTATGACTTATGAATAGAAAATCTATTCCTACATCATACGGTATGCTATTCGTTTTTGCAACCGAGGACAAACATGGGTTTTGGATGAAAAATACGCTTATTCCTTTGGATATTTTGTGGTTGGATACAGATTTTACTATTGTTTCTACAGCAAGTATGGTTCCTTGCACAACGGATATTTGCCAAGTATATACTCCAACTGATAACGCAAAGTATGCACTAGAGATCAAAAAATGACAAATTGACACATATAATATCACAAATTGAGAACAATTACTGTTTTCAGAAACACTCTTAGAGGCTATCGTTGAGTAAAACAAACATGAGCAATATACTAGAGGTAATGAGATTTTATTTTCTCTCATCTATTATTGCCATGAAGCTCATCAAGCTCGCTCAAAGAAGAGAAACAACTCACGTTATTTCCGAAACATCAGCTCTTCTCCGTGAATGGAAAAAAGAACTAACACATCAAGCAAAACAATATGAAGCAGTCAAATCATTTGTCTCTTTTGTTGTACAAACAACTTCTTTGGAAGAAAGAGAATGGATATGCCATCACAACGGGTCGCAAGAGCTACACGACGTAGTGACTCAACTAATTGGCGCAAATGTTTTACAAAGAGCGACACAACTTGCAACAATGTGCTTTTCCCCGCAAGGAATGAGAATTCCTCTCTTGATGATGATTTTTGTGAAGCAGTACAATCTTGCAACAACGTACGAACAATATGATGATTTGGCAAATGAATACTATCACCGTCTTACAAAAGAATTTCTGCTCTCAAAAAAAGGTACTACCCCACTTCGTATCCCTGCGCTTTTGCAAAAAAATCCATCATTTGCACATGCACACTAGGGAAATATTGTAGCGTGCAAGGAAGTATTTTTAATCCAAAGTTATTTTTATATGTCGAGAACTGCTGCTAAAAAAGTTACTGAGCAAATTATCACGCAAAAGAATGAAGATGAAAAAAAGATCCAAGAGCGTGAAGCAAAAGAACTGTCGTGAGAACATGGTCTCTTCGACAAAGTTTTGGGTAAATTAAAAAATTCTATTGTCAGCAATACTATCAAACAGCTCAACCAAAATCAAGAAAACAATCAACAACAAACTATACAACACAGCAAGCAAGAACTACAAGAATTACAGCAACAGCTTGCTTATGCAGAACACAAAGAATTTGCATATGAATATAAGGAGGGAGAGCGTGAAACCATTGAATTGTGGACTCAATACCTTGACGCTTTTTTGCCTGATGCAACCAAAGAATTTTTGCAAGACACATTTGAGACAGAATCATGGGATGAGGCAATGTCCATGTTTTTGACAGGAGAAAAAGATACTGATCTGCTTATGATGATGGCCACGTATGTTTTGGATGATGCAAGTGCTATTGATACAGTTCTAACAATCAAAACAATACACTCTCAAACACTTCGCAACTACACCAAAAAAGGGACAGTCAAATCAACAAGAAAAGCTCATTTTGTAGCGTTACAACAAGAACGAGAAGCAATTGTTTATCCACCAGCAGCCTCATGAGTCCAAGAGCCAATCACTCATGACCAAACAATTCCATCTACATCTGCAATTATTGGGAGTGGAGCCGGAATAAGTACAGCAACAACCTATAATAATTATAGAAGAAAAAAGCTGAGTGAATTCGTACTAGAACCTCATATACACAAAAAATATCACCACAAAGTAACCAAAAAATTCCTCGAAAAAAATGCTCACTTGGCACTCAATTATGCAACAGATATTCCATTTAGTAAAGTCACAACCATTGGAAAATTATTTTGATCCAAAAAACCAGGAAAAAAAACTCGTTGGACTTTATGTTCTAGAAATGCAAGATTAGAGGCTGATCGTATTTTTTCTTATAATTTTCACAGTGGAGATGCCTTTGACGCTATGGGAAAAAATCCCGACCATCATGGAAGTCCGCATCGAATGGGGAGCCTTTATCACGAGCATTACCAAAGATTTCATGGTAAAAAAAGTAAGCTACTCAAATCTCCTCGCTCATGAAGAACAAAAGAAAAACAACTAGGAAACGATCAAGACATTCTTAGTCGAGATGGAAATAGTACCCCAATGTGAGTAGACGACAGTAACCTCATTGATATTTATGTTACAGGATACAGCCAATACGGACATAGAGCAATGTGATTTAAAGCAAGTGATGGAATACGATATGTTTTAGATCCTTATAGAAGAGATAAAACATGACTACCGAGGCCTTACGAAGAATACAAAAAAACTATCGAACAGCAAGGAACCACCATAGCAAGAGTTAACTTTCACAAAGCAGAAAAACAAGTCGTTTTTGACGATATTTGATAAAAACAAAAGCAGCAAGAGAATTACTCTTACTGCTTGTTTTTTTTAATTAATTGTTACTGTCTTCCCATCTGGACCAATCCATGAGCCAGTAGGATAAGCCATTCCTTCTCTTACTTCTATGAATTGAGGTGGTGTTTCCCCCGAAGGAAGAAACACGTACCCGATAATTTCTACTGCTAGTTTATTTTTTACACTCTCTAGCCAAGGTATGTATACAAACTTTTTTTGTGCTAAAGACTTTTTTCTTTTGAGTGCCTCTGGAGAGTGTCCAGGAGCAAATGCAATATTAAAAGTCTGTAAACTAATTTTGTACCACGTATAGGTAAAATTACCAAACGGGTCCATATTATTTGCAACAATAATGTGTAAATATGATGTAGAGTCTTTATGCTTTTCTAAAAAGCACTCATGGATAGAGCCAAGATAATTATCTTGAGCAACATCACCCTCATGCCCCTCATAACCAACTACTGCAATATTTGTTTGCTGATTATGAGCATGAGTAATTTCTATGTATTTTGTTCTCATGACCATCTTTTTTTCTTTTTTATAGTCATATATTTCATCAAACCGCGAATTCAGTCTAAGTCTGAAACTCTTGATAAGATACTCTTTCCCAGGAAAAAAAGAAAGCTTCTTACTTTGCTCTTTATTTTGCTTCTGGTAAAAGAAATTTTTACAATCAAAGTCACTCAATACTTGAGTATAACTTCCTAGACTCATTCCTTTTTCCAAATGAAACTTTTGGAGCGAGTCGCAAGGTGGACACTCTGACATATAAAATTTGCTTAACACCGATTCAAATGGATCTTTTATACCAAGCGAATCAGCATCAACAAATTGTCCAAAAGAAGAAGTTAAAAAAGAAAAAAATACGATGATAATTATTACTGTTTTCATACCTGTGTTTGTTTATTATTTGTTTATTAGTTTGTATTAATATTATACAATATTTACACAAAATAGCAATATTATTTTACTCAAAATTAAAACTACTAGAAAATATATTTTCTTTACAAAAAAACTGCAAAGCATTCATAATGCAGTGCAGTTTTAGTTGTTATATTTTGTAGGCTTTGGTAGCGATGTTATGCATTGTCCAAAGCTTGCTTGAGCAATGGTTGTACGTCCTTGGGGTTTGCCTTTCCTTGTGTTGCTCTCATCACCTGTCAGACAAAAAACCCGATCGACGATGCTTTACCTCCTTTGTATTGAGCCACAACGTGAGCGTTGTCTTGTATTACTTTTTGAATAATAGTCATAAGCTGATCAGTATCAATTGCTGGCTTATCAAAGCCTTTTTCTTGAATGATTGTTGCAATATCTTTGTCAGTAGAAAGCATTTCATTCATGATGATTTTTAGTTGATTTTCTATCATTTCTCCTTTTTTTGCAAGCGTGAGGAAGTCACGAAGTTCCTTTTCATCAAATGGAAGACGATCAATAGTGACGAAGTGCTCTTTGCAATATGCCGCAATCGGACCACTCAGCCATTTTGCTACTAGTTTGGGAGCAAATCCTTCTTTGACCATATCTTGGAAAAAAAGCAAGGTGGTTTGATCTGCAATCAACGCATTGATATATTCCTTGTGAAACTGATATTCTTCTTTCATTGTTTTGATGATATCATGAGGAATCACAATTTCCATTGCTTCTATTATTGCTCTCAAAGAATCGTCAATGTGAATTGGTGGCATATCAGGCTCAGGAAAATACCTATAATCGAGCGCCTCCTCTTTTGATCTCATAGAGAATGATGTTTTTTCTCCATCATCCCATCTTCTTGTCTCTCTTGCAAGCTCTCCTCCTTCTTTGATAATTGTCAATTGTCTGTGATATTCGTGTTCGATCGCTCTTTTGATCGCCGAGTAAGAGTTAATGTTTTTGAGCTCTACTCTTGTTCCTAATGTTGTCGCTCACTCAGGTGCAATAGAGATATTTACATCAACTCTCATTTGTCCTTTTTCCATGTCAGCATCAGAAATATCATTGTACCTTGCTATTCTTTGCAGCTCTTTGAGAAATTCTACTACTTCGTCTGCTGTATGAAAATCAGGTCCTGTTACTACTTCTACCAAGGGTGTTCATGCACGATTGAAATCAATCATTGCTTTTCCACTATGGTTGATTGTTTTTCCTGTATCCGTTTCCATATGAGCATCAACAATATGAACAGTTTTTTCCTCAGTATAATTGTTCATATAGAATGTGAGTTTTCCATCAATGTTTGTTGGATGAAATAGTTGCGTTATTTGATATCCTGGCGGTAAATCCGGGTAAAAATATGATTTTCTATCAAATTGTGAGTACTCTTGCTGAGTACAGTGCAGTGCTTTTCCTAATTTGAGCGATTGCAAAAAGGCCTCGTTTGATAAAACAGGAAGAGATCCTGGCTGCGCTGTACAGACAGGACAGATGTTCGTGTTTGGCTTGAGACTATCAATGTCTTGACTGTTTTCACACTGACAAAATAGCTTATTTGCAGATTTGATTTTGAGGTGTACCTCCAGTCAGATAGTAATTGTGTACATTGTTTTGCAAGAATTCATAAATTATTATAGTAAAAATATCGAATAGTCTTGAAAAAACAAGAGATTGCATTACTTTGAAGGATAACATATATAATATTCGGGAAAAATTGGATATGTTGCAAACAATTAGACAGAAACTCTGTTTAATGTATTTCAAAAGGGTGCCCGTTTATGCCTGCGGCACCTTTTTCTTTTGTAAAAAAACGATTCCTTGAAGGAAATCGTTTTTTTTGTTATTGATTGTTCTTTTAGTATAAAGTACTTGTGGCTCGTACATTGGTATCATACATCTCAAATAGGCTACTTTGCATCAATGGAAGTGTTGCATCATGTGTTTTTATTGTTCTGAATCAGACAGTACATGCAGCACCCGCGGGCAAGCTTTCATAATACAAAAACAATCTATCAAATTGCACTTCATAATAGGTAGGTGTACAGGTGTATCGTGTATTCATGCTTGTTGCGTTATTGGCAAATGTAATATTTTTTTGCACTTCTTTATCCAACTGATTCATAACAAATGAATTTGGTGGTATTGCAAAGACAACAGCCAGTTGCTGAGCATCTTTTTTGATAGAAAATTCACCTTCATGCTCGCTCACCGCACCGATTGCTGTGTTTGTATACATATCCATCGCATCAGTTGTGTAACCAAAAGATTGTACATTGTATTTTTGATCAATAATAGCGGTAAGATCAGCAGGAACGTATCCTACATCAATCGAAACAAATAATGGTGTAGAAGACGTGAATGCAGTCTTTATTTCTTGTATATTATTGATTGTAAATGAATGTTCTTTGAGTCCACCAGTTCACAAATCACCAACAAATTTTTGCCCATTGATGTGTAATGTGTAGGAAAGATCATTTTGGTTTGTGGTATATTCTATCATAAAATCACCCAACGCGCGAATAACTTGCACATTGCTTTGTGTTGATCGTCACCACCTTGATTGACTATCCACATTGGTTGCAAGCTCATGCACATACATCAATGCTTTTTCTAGTTCTCCTAACTGAATCAACGCTCTCATGTAATATGCTTTGAGTACCAATTCATCATAATATGGTTGGTAATTTGGTCTCGCTTTTTGTATGTTTTTTTCAATATTTTGGATGAGATCTGTTCTCTTTTTTCCTTTGTATGCGTAGATCGCAAAAGCCATTATTTGATTTTCTAATACATCTTCTTGCGCAAGTAATTCGTCCACTTGTGAAAGAGATAATTCTTGTCCTACCAGTGCTTTTTGTAATAAATAATACAAATGCACTGTTTGATCATCAAAGTTTTTGATCGCTCTTTCTAATTTTTTGTGTACTGTGTCGTCAATATCATATCACAACTGCTCGATATAATTAAGCACGTGGTAGACATAAATAGACAAGTGCATATCTCCTCATTCATCACTTCCCCAATAGCCAAAAAGACCATTCGGATGTTGATTTTTATATATTTTTTTCAACGTCGTATCTACAACCTCTTCAATATCCGTATACATTCCTTGATAATTTACTTTGTTACCACTGATAATTCCTGGTTGCAACAATCATTTTGATGATAAATCTTTTGCAATTAAGGTAGGATATAGAGACGAAAGCAATTGTTCTGAACACCCGTAAGGATAGCGCAATAGATAGCTGATTCCTTTGGATAATTGAACAACGGGAAGGTCCGAAATAGATGCTTTGATTTGCGCTGTTTTTGCTGGTGTTTGCAGCGGTAGTGTTTGTGTCATTTTGTCGGTAATTTCTGCATGGAACATACGTATAAGCATGTTCTCTTTTCTAATAGGCAATTGATATTCTACGGCATCTTGTCCTTGTGCAACAAATACAATACTGAGGCTATCATGTTGCAAGATGTATTCAAGATCGATAGTTTCCAGTGACAAATCAATATAACGTTCTCTTCCTTCTTTGTTGATAGTCAGTGGATATTCTTTTTGTCCCAATTTCATCACCGCAGCAATTTTTGTCTCTTGTTGTTCTTTTTTGTTGATCAATACAGAAACAGGAACTCTGATTGATCCATATGGCGTTATGAATCTTGGCAAAAATGCATTTACTATGACATCCTGATTAACGGTAAAAAAGTGTCTATCGCTCGCCATTTGTCCTTCTTGACCAACAGCAATCGTTTCTACTACCCGTGTTGTAAGGTTATCAGGCAATGTTGTTTCAAGATGCACCACTCACTTTTTGTCTGTGATGATTCCTCCTCTCCAAAAAGCAATATCACGAAATATTTTTCTCGGGGAAAGCGCACCTATGATAGCTTGTCCTGGATTGCGGCCTCATCCTCCTCCTTTTTGTCATTCACTTGTAAAAACATTGAGCGCTTTAAACAGTAATTTATAGTTTGCCATAACAAAAAATCATGGCGAACTATGCACATAAATAGACTCAAGCGGTTTTTTTATTTCGTCAAAAATATCAAGCAAGGCTTTATCAACAATTGCCACTGTCAGTCTTGCATGTAATGGGTTTCCATCAAAATCTTTTGTGGCAATACGAAGTTTTACTTTTTGTCATGGTTGGTAATATTCTTGTTTTTTTCCTTTTTCATTTGTCAATGAAACATCAAAAGAGACACCCATTGCACTAGGAGATAGAGCAATATTGTGATAACCAATAAAAAATCTTGGCTCATGACGTAAGCTGCTGACGTGATCGTTGATTTCTGCGCCCACAATTTGTGCAACACTTACATGGGCGTTCGGATATCGCTCTTTTTTTGCATCAATACTCAGTGGTTCTCCATCCAGTATTTTTTGTTCTTGATAAAGTATTTCACCTCATTTTTCTATTGTTACAATTGCTGTTGCACCGACAATATAAGGGTCGATATTGATTGCAATCGACTCACCGGCTTCATACTCTCTTTGTTTTGCAGAGACTTTGAGTACGTAATTATTACTGAGCTCACCATAATGGGTGCTTTTTGTATCCGTATCATAGACATACAAACGCATAGAATTTTGATAACCATCTTGATGCATCATCTGCACAATATACAAACCAGGCTGCTCAAAAGTAAGTTTTTGAGAAAAATTTCCATCTGCAGCAGTGACTAATTGTTTGTCGCTAATTTTACTAAACCTTCCTTCATAGCTATAATAAAACTCTCCATCGGGTCCAAGTTCTTGATCTGTATGAAATGGTTTATAGAAAAGCTTAGTGGTTAATGTTTGTTTTTGGCTGGTATTACCATAGTTTTTGAGAATATCATCATCAGATCAGTGTTTTTGTTTGATCTGTCCTTTGAGCGTAAAGTCTCCCTCTTTGAGATTATGTCGCTCATGCATTCGTCACTCAAATCCGAGAAGATATTCAGGTAAAATTTGTTCTTTGAGTGTTGTATGTACGACTTCCTGTGTTGCACTATCGGTAATCGTTGCGTTCATAATTAGTTGTGCGACTGAGGTTGTTGGAATATCCAACGATAAATCCATATGAGAAGCCGTATAATCATTGATTTGCAGATATCCTCCTGAGTGTTGATAATTTCCTCTATCGTAATGATTAAAATAATAAGGATTATCACATCGATTGGTTCCACAATATGTCCAGTCATACAAAGCATAATTGTTTGCTTGTAAACTATATTGCAATGCAATATCAAAAGAATCAAGCAGCGATCCAAAGTAGTACGATGGAGCAATTCTTACATGAGGTTTTTTATTTTTTTGCATCACTTCCGTCTTGATCGCAATGTTTGGTTTTTTGAATTCTTGCACTTGCACGTATCCATAAAAATAAGAATTTTGGCGAAGCACATCATCATAGAAACTATAAGAAAGACTATATGTTCCCAATATTGCCTCATCACTCAACGAAAATTTTGTGGTAAATCCTCCAAAATCATCCAGGGATGAAAGCGTTTCGGTGTGTATTTTGTTTCCTTGTGGATCAACAACATCAATCGTTACTGTTCATGATGGTTTCGGTGATTTTCATGGTTTCCTCACCCAACCAGAAACGAAAATATCATCACCTTTTTTGTACAGTGCCCTATCAGTAAAACCGAACACTCTATGTGCCAAGGATTGAAAGCCATATGAATTACCTCCAATTTCTCGCAAATTCAGAGCAAAGCTATTGTTGTAAGAACCATTCATTTGTTCAAGAAACATCTGCTCTCTTGGTAAAGTCATATATGTCGTATCATTTCCGTCAGAGACAGTCAGTAGAGCAAAAGAGATATTTTCAGGAAATACAAACGACAAATACTCATCAAATGTTCCTTTTTTGGTAATGAGTTTGCTTCCACTGTCGTAGAGCATTGTGTAGGACAGGTTTTGCAAAGGCTTTCCTTTGTCCAAAGAGTGAGATCGTATATGAGCTGTATTTTTACCATATTTTGCTATGAGACCAATATTGGTATTAAGTATCATATGACCTCTTTGTTTTTCAAACGGAACAAGGGAAAATTCTGCAACAACTATTTCTTTTGCATCGAATAATTGTTCATAGTCAAACTCTACAATGTTTTCTTTTCGTCGGTCAAAATTTTCTACTTGTATAGAACGTGTTTTTGTTTGATCACATGACATAAATTCATGGAGCAAGTAATTTCTATTATGATAATAATTCTCTTTTTTTGCGTTATTCTGTCTATTTAATAGTCAATCATCAAAACGACATGCTCTATAGTACAATGTTGCTTCTTTTTTGTTTTTGAGGATGACTTGCACTTTTTGTTTATTGGCAATAGGATTTACAATAACTGGAGTCCCTACTATTTTTGTATATGAGTCTCTTTTTGTGATCTCATGAGGTGGATGAACATAATGTCGATCGGTTGTTTGTCCATAAAGCGATTTGATATTCTTGAGAGAAATTGTCGTAGCAATTGTTGGGTCAACAAACAACGATACTGACACACATCTCTGCTCTTTTTGTGGATTATGCATTCTATAATATGAATAATCCCATTTGACAGCATAGTTGTCTTTTCCTAATGCTTGTTCTAATTTTTTGGTAAAATCGTCTATCACAACAGGTTGGGTAAAACAAACACGCATTTGATTCCCTGTAGTGAGCATTCCATTTGGACTACTAATGAGTGGTTTAACTGGTTCAACAGCAAAGTCATTAGCAGTAGTAAATGTAACAACATAATTTGACAACGATTCTCCTTGTTTGTATTGTAGCAATAATTCATGCTGCTGCCCTTTTTTTGTATTAGAGAGAATAATCTCGTAGCGTCCATCGTTTCGCTCACCTTCTACAGCTACTTCTTTTCATGCAGCGTCTTTGATCGTTGCTTGTGTTATCGTACCATTTTTTTGTCCTTGGTAGGTAGCAAATGAGATTAGTGCATCAGAAGGAATCGGTGAAGAAACATAGGCTGGAATCGTATACATAGGATCTGCTCCCCTGTGCTGCTGTAGCTGCAGGTTAAGTTTCTCAGAAAATGTATAGTCAGGCATTTCTTTGGTAATAGAAGCATGTTCAAATGGCGGCCCTACCGATTCTTTTGTCACAACAATGATAGTATTATGACGAAACCATTGTTGACCTATATACACATAATCTTTTGCATAAAGAACCAATGGAAATTGCTCTTTGTCGATGACAAGCTGATTACCACTACTTGTGTAGGTCGTATCTGATAACCATTCCAATTTTGGATCAAAATTTTCTATTATAATCGTATTTTGTTCTCCTTTTTGCAAAAGATTGAAACGCATAAGACTCATATTTTTTTGTCACGACAAAGAAGCAAAGGTGCCGCTTCATTGAGCCATGGTATCTGGCTCATTGTATCAAGGGCAAAAAATCCCTGTTGCTTTGTGTTCACAACTGCTATTACTATGAGACAACACGAGGTTATGATTAACAAAAAAAGCTTGTCATTGTCATCCACCTTGCGTTTGATTAAATGGTAAGTCATAGGTTTTTGGGGTTCCTTTGACTGCTGCTCATGAAGGAGAAATAATGCTTGATAGCAAAGGTGTTCATCAAAGTTTTTTTGATGAAGATCTTGTCATAGCATGGTAATAAGCAAACATTGCACCTGTTGTGATGGCAAGCATTATCGTTAATCATCGCATAGCGTATTTCTTTTTTGTTGATGACATGGATTTAGTTTTATCAGACATTGAAAAAACAGTATTTTGTCATTTTTTGCTCATACAACTCGTATTATAAAAAGGTAAAAAAAGGTGCCCAACAACACACATTGCAGGCAAATGGCTTGTATTCACGATACAGATAAACACACTCGTATCAATCATACTTGTCCTTTATACGACATTTCTTCTACAAATATGACAAAAAAGTTGCACAATATTTTTGATGGACCACTACAACAGAATAATTTTCTTTTGACCCTGATTGCATTGGGAATCATTTTTTTGATTGTTGTTGTAAGTTCTTTGCAACATTATTATTTGACTGCTCGCACGTCCGATTCTCTCAAAATATACGATATTCACGGACAACTTATCTATGATGTAAGAGATCACGTCAGAAAAACCTCTTATACATCGCTTGATGAAGTACCATCAGTTCTTCATGATTTTTTGCTACGAAAAGAAGATAAGAGGTTTTATGAACATCATGGGATAGACATCAGAGCATTAATAAGAGCCGCCATCGCCACTCGAAACGGGAATATTCAAGGAGCATCGACCATTGATCAACAGGCAATTAAACTTTCAGACCAAAACTTCTATGAAAGATGAGTATTGACCAAATTATCGGAGATGAGTCGTGCTCGATATAGCAATTACCGATACAGCAAAGAAGAAATTTTGTTGTTTTACATCAACAACCTCCATTTTCCTTATGGAGCAGTATGATTTGAAAGCGCATGTCAGTTGTATTTTAGAAAAAAATGTCATGATTTAAGTATCGAAGAATTGATTTATTTGTACGCAAGAAGCAAACATCCCAACAAAAAGAATATTTCCGAATATGCTCACACCATTGCAACGCTCTATGGCGTTCTCCATACCAACAAGGAAACTTTTGCCACCATTGCTGATAGCATTGATCTAGCAGTAGAAAATAACGCTCCACACTTCAGCAAGTATGTGATGGATCAACATCCAGGAAGCATTTCTTCTCAGATTCATACCTCCTATGATTTACAATTACACCACCGTATACAACTAGTGCTCGAGCAGTTTACTCCTTATCTACACGATCATGATGCCTATGACGCATGTGTCATTGTCCTCAAGGGCAAGAGCATTGCCTCAATGAATTTACTCAAACCGTACAGCCCCGATGGCTCTTTTATCAACGGTTGTACAAAAAAAAGACAAGTATGATCGACAATGAAACCTTTTTTGTATGCATTGTCTTTTGCAAAAAACAAAACAGATCGCCAGTCACGTATCATTGATGAACCAGTAAGTTTTGACTCGCTTTATGGCGTCTATGAACCTAAAAATTTTGATCTTACTTATCATGGAGATGTTAGTCTGTGACAAGCCTTGGCTAGCAGCCTCAATGTTCCTGCAGTAAAATTGCTTGCAGATATAGGTGTATGAGAGTTTTATTGATTTATGGCTGAGCGAGCGCATGATGCACAAAGCAACAATGCTCATCAACGAAATGATGATTATCAGCATTTTTGATTAGCTTTTGCTCTAGGGGTGAAGGAAATGACACCACTCGCATATACACAAATGTGGTCTACTTTTACTCTCTGCCACAATCCGCTCTTTCATCATAACCCATCACGTATTTGTGAGCGCTATGGTCATGAAATTGATGAAGTTAAAGCGATACTTAGTCGTAATGATTACAGAACAATTGGTTTTGATGCTTCCAACTGGTTAGATGTCGCAGATAGTTTTGGAAAAACAGGAACATCAAGAAATTTTATTGATGGTTGGGTCTGTGGTGGAAAATATGATTATACCGTTTGTGTCCGAGTAGGAAACTACGATATGACTCCTATGCGTGCAAGCGGCCACCAAACAGCAGGGCCCATTTGGCATGAGATTATGAAGTTTATTCTGTAATATTTGCATTCAATATTTAGAACGTCCTATATAGCAAAAATAAGAAAAAGATGCACCAGATTCAGCTGCATCTTTTTTAGTGTCTATTCTCTCAATAATGCCCAGCAAAACTCATTCGCTAAAATGCGACACTCAGCAGTATCGGCAAAATACTCATGATTACCATTACCAACAACGAATAAGTGATGGTCGGTTTTGCCTGCGTAATCTCTACAACATCATAGCAGTCTTTTTTTGATATAATGCATAAGTTATGCTAGAGGTTTTCTATAACAACAGTATTTCCACCCCTCACGTCAGATAAGGTAGAAGAATGCGACACTCAACGCCAATCCTCGATCGAGATATGACAGCGGTCAAAATCCGAAGTATTGGCTTACTAATGGTACGTACATAATAATCGCAACAAGCAGTAGAGAAAAAGCAAAACTCGCTAGCAGCCTTCGGTTACTTATGATGTAACGATTGACTACTGACTTATCTCTCCCGACACGAATAGACAGAATGTTGACAAACTGACTCAACACAATTGATGTATAAGTCACGGTAGTTGCTGTTTTATACGCAATCGAGTCAGTACTAATTGTTCGCAGATCGATACCGTGCAATCGGCCATACGTGAGGAAAGCTCCAAACGCCAGCGCTCCCATATACAATCATGTTGCAACGACCGTAGTGATGGTATCTTTATCAAGAATATGATGGTTGATATTTCTTGGTGGTTGTTTCATTGTTCATTTTTGTGCCGGATCAAAAGTCAGTGCAATCAACGGAAGCATTTCTCCAATTAAATCTACTGCAAGGATCTGCACTGCGGTAATCGCTACAGGCAATCATGTAAATGAAGCGATTAACAAGCTCACCAAAACAATTCCCAACTCCCCTCCATTGGTCGTCATAGAAGCAACGATTGTTTTTCTGAGATTTTGATAAATAACTCTTCCTTCTTTGATTGCGCCAACCAAGGTCCCAAAGCTATCATCCATCAAGATAATTTGCGAAGAATCTTTAGCAACATCAGTCCCTATTTTTCCCATAGAAACACCAATATTTGCATTTTTTAATGCAGGAGCATCATTGATCCCATCTCACGTAACGGCGACAACTTTTCCTGTTTTTTTGAGTAGTTGTACGATTCTTAACTTATCTTCTGGAGACGTTCTAGAAAAAATAACATTATCGTTTTCCAAATCTTGCATCAACTTGATATCTGTTTTTTGTTTGAGGTGAGGATTGTGAATAATTTTGTAATGTCATTCTTTATTGACTAAACCAATTTGTCATGCAATAGCTTTTGCCGTGAGTGCATAATCACCAGTAATCATCACTACTTTGATGTGTGCATCATGCGCTGCTTGTACTGCCTGTCGCGCTTCTTCTCTAGGCGGATCAATAATACTTGCTATTCCCAAAAATGTCATATTTTGCTCAAATTGCTCAACCATGTCATTGATTTCCTGCATATGTTCGACATCACTCGTTTGTGCTGATTCTATTAATTTTGCCTCGACAGGAGTAAGTTTTCTATAAGCAATAGCAAGGTTACGCATTGCTTGAGAAGCCATATGATCAACGTATTGTTCTATATGATCACGTTGTGTTTGTTGTAGTGCGGTGCGTTGATTTCCCGAAAGCAGGTGTGTTGCATTTTGTAGTACTGCTCTAGGAGCTCCCTTTATCAGCAAGTAGTATTCTCCCTCAATATGACGCACTGATGACATCATTTTGCGGACAGAATTGAAAGAGAATTCAAACAGCTCAGGGTACTGACGATTAAGCTCTTCTGAATCTATTCATGCTTTTTGTGCAAGTGTGATGAGCGCAGCTTCCGTTGGGTCACCCAAAGCATACCATGTTGCATGGTTTTCATCAGGTGGATTAATACGTGCATTACAAGCAAGTACTGACGTGTGCATGAATCGCTTATATTGTAGACTTGACGTGAATGGGTCTTCTTCTTTTTTTCGATCAATAGTTCCTATTGGATTATATCCCGTTCACGAAACAGCGATTTTTCCTGTTTCTTGATCAGTAGTCTGTGATGGCAAAAATATATGCGAAACCGTCATTTCATTTTTGGTTAGTGTTCCTGTTTTATCCGTACAAATTACGTTGATACATCCTAATGTTTCTACCGAACCAAGTTCTTTGACCAATGCATTTTTGCGTGCCAGTCTCGTCGCAGCGAGTGATAAGGCAACCGTTACCTGTGCAGGAAGTCACTGAGGGACCATCGCCGCAGCAATACCGATACCAAAGATCAATGCCTGATACAAGGTAAAATCTGCGTATAGAGCAATAAACACCAATACCGTTGCTATGATAATTGTTCCAATTGTTAGCTTTTTGGCAACATTAGTTAATTCTTGCTGGAGAGGCGTTTCTTCTGTTGCTGTATCGCGATGTGCTAAGTGTGCTATTTTTCACAGTTCTGTGTGCATTCCTGTTGCAACTACGACTCCGTATGCATTTCCTGTAGCCACGGTTGTCCCCATAAAAGCCATATTATTTTTGTCTGCCAGAGGTACCGTACCCGGAATTACTTGCGTGTGCTTCCTCACCGGGTTTGATTCTCCTGTGAGTGAATAATCGTTTGTCTTGAGATGCATTACTTGAATAAGCCTCAAATCTGCAGGAATACTATCCCCCTCTTCAATGTAGACAATATCTCCCGGAACAATTTGCTCAAGCGGAATTTCTTTGATCGTCTTATCTCTTTTTACTTTTGCTGTGGTATGCAGCATTGTTTTGAGAGACTTCATGATATTTTCTGCTTTTGCCTCTTGTAGATAACCGATAATCGTGTTGATAACAATGATAATCATCAATACCACAAATCATTGCATATCATCCAAAAATCGCGCCAACAATGCAGCAACGAGCAAAAGAAGAATCATAGGATCTTTGAGTTGTCTCATGATTTTTTGATACCAAGGATCTTCCTGTTTGTAGGTCAGAATGTTTTCACCATAGAGTGTAAGCCTTTTTGTGATCTCATCAGTATGCAATCATTCTTCGCGAGTTGCAAGGCGTTCCAAACTCTCCAAAACAGTTCCCTTGAAAAATTCGTATTGTGTTGTTGTTTTCTCCATACAATGAGTATAATGCTTTGCAACAAAATAGAAAAATTATCCCACCACACAGAGAAAAAAAAGCTTCTTTTTTGCTAATTTACTACATAATAGGGAGCGCCTGCAATACTTCTTCAAATTCTTTCGTAGAGCGCACAATATGTACTGCTGGATTGTTCAAAAATTTGGTCCCTAGTGCTAAGTTATCGTCAAATGATTTGAGTATCTTGTGTCGATTTTCTCCAAATAATACAAGATGAGGAGAAGAGGCTGTCACGTTATAATGATGGTGTAAATCTATCTTGATTAAGGTTGTTGCTACCTCATGTAATGTTCAGGATCATGCATGAGAAAATACCAGTACTACATCACAATTGTCTGTGACTGTTTGTACCATTTGATCAATTGATTGTGTAACTGGTGTAACAAATGATGTATTCGTATTGTGTGATTGCGTTCCTCGTTTTTCATCAAATTGTTTCATAAGAATTCATATATTGCGCTCTTGAGGAAGATTGTTTTGCTTGATAACTTCATTAGCCCCATCTGCGTATGCTTGCATCACGCTATATCATTTTTTATCACTATAGCCTCCATGAATAACTCCTCCTCCATGACGAAGCACTATTCTTGCTAGCTCTTTTGCTTGTTCATAACGTGGGTCTTGTGGATCTAGTGTAGATCTTCCTGTGCAAGATACCCAAAATTTTGCATTAGCGTTGTTTTTTAGTGCTTGTAGTGTTGGCATAGTGTTACTTTTTTGGCTCGTGAATAAAATATTGTTTTGTGACTATAGCAAAAGAAAGCAAAGAGGCAAGTATAAGTAGGTTTCTTTCAATTTTGCTTTTTGGTTTACAATTGCAATAAGGTCAATAGTTGCAGCATTTTTTATTTTTCTTCACAGTCATTTTATCATCACTATCCTTTGTTTTTCCTTTTCGTATCAATATAGTACCACATAGTTTTACTCCACTGTTAATAATTCATGAAAAAAATATTTTTGAGTCTCGTATTCTTGATTTTTGCTCCTGTCTTTGCTTTTGGTCGTACCATTACTCTGGGGGAATTTCTTGATCAATACACTGCAATCAAAAAACCGGCTGCAAGCTACAAATACATCAAGCTCAATTACAAAAACATTGAGCCTCTTACGTATGAACACATTGTGATGCAAAAGGCTGTTTACTTAGATTTGATGCCTAATAAGCACATCAACTTTCCGTTCAAAGCAAAAATGAGTGAAAAAATGGCGGTTTCTTTACTCGAAAAGTTTGAATGAATAAGCTTAGAAGCGACCGATGCTGCTCTTTCTCAAGAAGTTTTGGATATTATGCTGAGTTTTATCAAATGAACATCAGCAAAAAACGTGGAAGTCTCGCTCAATCGTGAATATGACATAGCAAAAAACAGGGAATTCGCAATCTTGAATGACGTTTATGAAAAACTCACAAAGCTTCATTATGATAAAGATGAACTTGTTAAATCAAAGCTACTACATGGAGCGGTTAAAGGAATGGCACAAGCAACTGATGATGAATACACTGCCTATTTTCCTCCTGTTGAATCAAAAACATTCACTGAAAGTCTACAAGGAGAATTTGTAGGAATTGGGGCTTATGTGGATATGCCTCAACCAGGTAAGTTCATCATTACAGCGCCCATTGAAGGTTCTCCTGCAGAAAAAGCGTGAATCAAGGGAGGTGACCAGGTAATACAAGTGGATGATTTTGTCATCACGGAAGAACATGGTACACAAACTATTATTCAACATATCAAAGGAGAAAGAGGAACAAAAGTAACATTGACTATTATAAGAGACGGAAAAACCTTAGAAATCGATGTTATTAGAGATCTAATTATTATCGAAAGTGTTGAAGAAAAAAAACTTGACGCAGGAACTGCATATATTGATATCAACCAGTTTAGTGATGGTATTTACTACAAATTTGCTACTATTTTGGAAGAAGCAAATATAGAAAATAAGAACAAGATCATTATTGATCTTACGGATAATCCTGGTGGAAGTTTGCAAGATGTTGTCATGATGCTTGACCATTTCGTACCGAAAGGAAAACCTAGTGTTGTAACGAGGGACTTGAACAACGAAGAAGTTATTCTTTCTGAATGAGCAGAGAGTAAATACTACTTGGGAAATAAAAAAGTTATTTTTATGATCAACAACGGTTCTGCCAGCGCTTCAGAAATCTTAGCTGGAACTGCAAAAGAATATAACCCTCAAGCAATTATTGTAGGAGAACAAAGTTTTGGTAAGGGATCTGTACAATCTCTCGTTGAATATTTTGACAATTCATTGCTCAAGATCACTACCGCAAAATGGTTCACAGGAAAAGATAAAGTTTCTATCGATGATGTAGGAATTACTCCAGATATCATTGTAGAAGATGATCCAGAAACTGAAAAAGACGAAATACTTGAGAAAGCAAAAACATTGTAAAAAGCGGCTTAGGCCGTTTTTTTTAGTAAAACGCAAATTTGACAAAACTTGTTTAGCTAGGTATACTTTTGGCAGGTTTATTTATTTATTTTCTATCTCATTGATGGATCAATTAACGCCAATTGAACACAACAAAGCAGTGCATTCTTCACAAAACAAGAAAACAGAAAAAGAACTATTTGAACAAATAGGGAACAATGAAGGACCTCTTTGTAAACAACATTGAATAAAAGGATTTGAGACAGAGAGATGATCAATATATAAATTTTCAAATATAGATAATAGAATTCAAAGAAAAAAGACAGTAGTGAACAAAAAAATACATCAAGCAATTAATGGTCAAGAAAAGGAGTTCAAAAATCCTAGTGATATAGCTTTTTTTATTGATAGTAGACAAATTATTTCTCAAATACTCGAACAATACCAAGCAGTAGACCCTATTTCTGGAAAAAGTATGACCGCTAGTTTTGATCATTTATTTTTTGTCAAAAAGAATGACCATTATATACTTATAGACAAAAATAACTGTAACAATTTATTAATCAAAGATTCAGTACACTTTATGAGAATAAGAGAGGGAATGAAAATCTGGTGAGAGGGAAGTGATAGAAAAACAACAAAAGAGCAAAGGATAATTTCACATAAACAATGGCAAAAGCTCATAAGCAATAAAGATAAACTAGCATCTATGTACTTTAAAGCAATAAACAAAAAAGAAATTACCAATCCTTGATTATTTATCGCTATATGCGACACCTGAATATCACTTAATCCACAAAAATGAGATCGCCCATTCGATGTGAATTTTGCAAACAAAACAATACACTTAGGAAACAAAATTACTAAGTTATATTCTCATAAATAAAAAAGCGGCACTTATTGTGTCGCTTTTTTGAAATCATCAAGTGTTTCAAATTTTAGATAGACAGATGCAAATCTAATGTAGGCAACTGGGTCGACTTCTTTGAGTGCTGCTACGACGTCTTCGCCAATCTTAGTGGTATGTATTTCTGTTCATGATTTTGACCATTGTGCCTCCAGGTCTGCTATTAATGTCTCAATTTGTTCTGGAGAAACTTTTCTTTTTGCAAAGGAGAGAAGTATCGATTTCTTAATTTTTGATCTATCATAAAGCTCTTTGGTAGCATCTTTTTTGATAACAATCAATTCTTCTGGCCCTCTTCTTTCGAAGGTGGTAAATCTGTAACCGCATGATTCACACTGCCTTCTCCTCCTTGTTGCGGCACCATTTTCGATCACTCTAGAATCAATTACTTTAGTCGCATTATGACTACACTTTGGACAATGCATAGGGCAAATGAGTAAATATAAATTATGCTGGATGTATGTATCTTTTGTTGTAGAAGGTAATATTTTTGAGATATCCTCTGAATCGGATAATATCCTCTCCTGCTATATCATTGATAATGGTATCATCGCTTTTTTCTTGTACAAATTTTTGTCGATTTCTAAAGCCTAAATGCAAAAAGACAGAATTATCATCAAAATAGACTCGATCGCTCAAAAAGTCTTTAAATTCTTTGGTTATTTTCTCTACCATAACAAAGAGCTCATCAAAGAATTCTTCGTGAACATTGACCACGTCGGTAAAGTAAATCAATGCGATCAAACGTCTATGTTCTTTTTTGAGTTTTTTCTTCTCCTTGAGGAAATACATATAGAGCACAAAACCAAAAAAAGTATCTCTTAGTGTCGCAAGTATTCATAAAATAACTAATTCTGAATAAGTTTGTGAGAAAGGCTTAGCTAATCACGTCAGCATCTGCCATGTACGCTGAGTAAACCAAAAGTCCAAATGGTAAAAATGATCTTTTAATCTTGTCAAATCGCTCTCTTGTAATCACTCTGTCAGTGTTTGTAACCAAGGTAACTCTGGCCCTACTAATGTTTGGATATCGCCATAGACGGATTGAATCAATTCATCATGAGACAAACGAACTAATTGTGATATTTTTTTTCCATATTTCTTTTTGAAGGTATCTATAGTTGCGTGCGCTTTGACATAGATTTTTATGTCTTCATGATTGGTATCTTGTAATAGGGTTGCTACGAAGTTTTCATCCAACATTTTGACAATAAACATATTGGAATAGACTTCTTTAAACTTGGATTTGAATGGTAAGACAAACTTATCTTTTCCTTCTCTAATATTATCAAACGCATATTTGTAATAGAAAATATTTTTACTGTAGGTATACAACAACCCTCCAAAATAATATAAGTTATCTTGCTTGTGACCAATAAGATTTTCTTGTGTAATCAATGCATTCATGATAGGTTTTCTAAAAACCCTCACAAAAAAGTTGTCACCTCTGGATATCCACAATCCTCCCACAAAAGTAATATAGAAATTAAGAAGCTTTTCCATGACGTCTGATTCTGCTCTTAGTTTTTCAGGAATTTTGACCCCGTCTAAGTTATCAACATCCTCTACTGAGGACATAAATTCATTAATCTCCTCCTCTTGATCAAAATTATAGCCTTCATTCATTCTGAATTTGAATCTGGTATACTCTTTTGCTCCATCAAAGAAGTTTTCTCTGAAATGCCTAAAATTAGTAATGTGCTCCAAAAAAGCTTCCAATGAATCGTCATTTTCCAAAAAAGAATCAAGAAAAACGTCAATCTTCTCTTTCTTGAAAATTTTAGGCACAAGATGACGGGCGATCAGTAATTCATCGTCTTTGATAAAGAGGTATCTTATGAGCAAATCTGCGGGCAAAATATGATCAATAAGTATTTGTTCAGTTGTAGAAAAAGTCTCTTGTATGGTGTATTCATTGGCGTGTTGAAGGAAGTCCTTGATGATCGCTTTGCTTTCTGATTTCTTGATTTCATCGTAGAAGAGCCATGAATATGCTTCATGAGAAATAGTGTCGTCAAATACGTGGTTAAGTTTTTGGTAGAAATAGAAAAAACAAAAAAATAGCTGGGTTTGTTTGAGCAGCAATGCTTTGTATTTTTGGAATGTTTTTTGATTGAGTGTGCTTTTGGTTTTGGTAAACGTGTACTGGTAAAAATTGAAAAACACTTCAATAAACCATTGAAAATTTTCTTGTTTGGTTTGATAAGGAAATTTTTTGAGTCTAGAAACAAAAACAAATGACAGCAAATACACCGTATACAAAAAATGCAAAAAATATTTGTTATCTTTGCTGTGGAACATCTCTTGTACATACATACTCATGACTATTGCTATTGTTGTAGCCATTGTTCATGGAGAAAAAAATCTATACCCATTGAGATTGGCAGTTGAGCAATAACCATAATAATCATCGATTTCTTTTACCTTGATACCAGGTGTTTCACCGAATCAAATTTTTACTTCAAAAGGATCTAATGCAATATCAAAAAGATTGAGTTTGTAATTCTCAACAAT
This sequence comes from bacterium, assembly GCA_020627925.1. GTDB lineage: Bacteria > Patescibacteriota > Gracilibacteria > Absconditabacterales > Absconditicoccaceae > JAHDFY01. The sequence goes on along the minus strand of JAHDFY010000001.1, from coordinate 330,214 downwards.
TTTTCTATTAACCAACGAAAAAAATTGCTTGGTAGAAATAAATGAGACAAACATTCCTGTCGCATTCATTCCTCAAGCAAAATCAGTTTTTGGGAAAAATGATACTATAATTTTTTTGAAAAGCTGCTTTGTTCAACGTTTAGCCATGGTACATAGTAGAGGTTAGAAATCAAAGACCATGCTGTTTTGGTTATTATTTGTTTTCTTCTTGTAGTGATTTTCCACCAATTTGGTGCACCATCAGAGCAAATTCCAAGTCTTTCCATGTGTAGCTTGGATTGAGATCCACCGTAACACGAGCATCGTCACCCTCGCCTTGCACACCAATAATAACTCCATCTCTTCCATCAAGACTCACAATAGAACCCATAGCAACATCTGTTCATGCAACAGTTAGATACATTGCAGGTATGACTTTCACAAGATCATTGTCATATTCATTACCAAAACCATCTTTTGGCGTAACAATAATGTTTTTTGTTTCCCCTTTTTGCATTCCTAGCAGTTCGTCATCTATTTTTGAAAGAATTTCAGCACTCCCTACACTGACAGGAATAGGTTCTTCTACTTTTTCAAAAACATCGCCATCCTCTCTATATGTCGCTGTATAACTTACATAAACAATATCTCATGACTGAATTGGTCACTCTTTGATTCCGCTACATCCGGCAATAGCCAAAACGCCAAAAACTGACAAGGCTGTCCATAGTGCTTTGCGCATCGATTTTTTTGTAAATAGTAAAACTATATCTGTCGCATTATAGTTGTTTTTGTATATGAGGAAACAGAAAAGCATGATTTACATCACGATTGAGCTCGATTTCTCACATTTCGTATTGCCTTCACGTTATTTTTGATATAATATTGCATCGTTATTTGCACAAAATACGACTACTATATATTCTTTTGCCATAATGAAAGCGTGACTTTCCTATTTTTTATTGCTGAATGTTTGTTTTTTTCTAGTATCAGAAATATCCAAGAATACAAAAACACAAAGATCATGAGTAAAATAAAAAGTACAAAACAAAGAAAAAGAAGTTTTTCAGAAAAATCTTACGCATTCGGATGTGGTGGTGTAGTCCTTACAATGTCTTTTTTGCTTATAACAATAAGCAAAGGATTTATATTATTAATTCCACTTATTTTAGTAATAGTAGTAGCAGCTATTTCTGTCAGAAATAAGCGGCACTTGACATAAAAATTATTTCGATAAAAAGGACCTTTTCATAAGAAGTCCTTTTTTTATTTTGTATATGTTGCTTTGCATTTGTGTGTTTCTCGCAATTCAACACGTGATACAGCAAATCATAATGATGTTACTTGTTCAAAAATATGTTTTGCGAGCACTTCAGTTGTTGGAGGCAATGGCAAGGTATATGTTTTCATTCACTGCGATTGCAAAAATTCACCAATAAGATCTCCCTGTTCAAAAAGATAACTATGATCAAGATGGTGATCTAATCGCTCTTGAATACGTTTCATTTCTTTGAAATCAACAATCATTCCATCACTATCTATTATATCACTTTGTATATCGACAAGGCAAATATAATTGTGTCCATGAACGTTTTTGCATACTCATTGATGTGTTTTGATTCTATGCGCAGCATTAAAATAGAATTTTTTGGAGACGGAATACATTATTGAGGTGAGGGTAATGGTACAAATGATTGAGCGATATCAACGACTTCATGTTTTGTTGACTCTTGCAGGTTATTCCACAGATCGCTGTGTACGTCAACCACACGAAGTTTGGTAATATTGTGAGCAAATTCAATACGCTCTTTTGCATCTTGTTCTTTTCCATAAAAATATCATTTGGTTGATGCAAGGTTCACAAAATACAAGTATACAAAAGTGTTAATAAAAAACCAAGAAACCAAAACAACCATTCTGATTATTTCGAATGATTTTGACCAAGCAAGCACTTTTTTGTAAGCTGCTTTGTATACTTTCTCTGAATGTTTACGAATATATCAAAACTTTGATGGATTCACTTTATTGCAGGGCAATGAAATAAAATAAGAAGGAATACGCATTGTCGCTACCTATAATTTTTCGATAATTCTTAATTTTGCGCTGCGCGAAGCTTTGTTGCGCTGTACTTCTGTATAATGAGGTTTGATTACTTTCTTGTTTACTAGCTGAAATTGCTCTGTTGCGGCAAGATCTTTAAACAAATATTTTACTAATCTATCTTCAACACTATGAAAAGTAATAATTGCACATCTTCCTCATGTTGCCAAGATATTTGCTAGTTTTTGGCAAAAAATTTCTACCTGTTCAAGTTCTTTATTGACAACAATTCTCAATACTTGAAAGATAACTGCTAATTGTCTGTCATTCACGCGAATTTCTCGCATCAACTCCCTCAATCCTAATGTCGTACGTACACGGGGGTCAGCTTTATTTTTTTTGATGTATTGTGCATACCCTTTTGCAACGTGAGGCTTAAAATCACCATAACGAATCAATCGATCAGTGAGGTCCTGCTCGGTACATGTTTGGATAAGCTCGTATGCTGTTTGTTTATCCGGAGCAAACCTCATGTCCAAGGGTCCATCCTTTCTGATCGAAAACCCACGGTCTGCATTAAGTACATGTTCTCGATTGATACCAAGATCTAGCAAAATATAGTCAACAGAAGGGATTGCACGTTTTGCTAACTCTTCGGATAATTGTGCGTATGAATTGTTGATGAAATGTATGTTTTGATGTTCACTGAGGTAATTTTTTGCTTGCTCTAAAATTTGTGGATCAACATCTACGCCTATGTAGGTACGATTTTTTTGTGTTGCATGAGTAATAAAATAATCGGTATGTCCTCCATGTCCCAAAGTCCCATCCACAATAATTTGTGCATGGTCTGGTATCTGTTCATTAATTTCTTTTGCTAAGATAGGAATATGACGTTTCATTGATTATTTTTTTGTTGCTTTTCTGACACAAATTGGCAAGTCAGCAAAAGCATTAATAAGTAAAATTAACAAGTTTTTCACATTTGTTATTGAGTATCCTAATGATAATTATTCTTGGTTGCATTACCAGTCAAGAATTTGTTTTTGGCCCATTATTTTTTTTGTACAAAATAGTAAATTGTGGAAAAAATGTGAAAAAATATTTTTTGGAAAAACACGCAATAACAACCATTTGTCAAGAGCAAACAAAGCAAACTCCTTGTCTTTTTTGTGAAAAATACGGTGGGCCGTATACTTATGTGCAGAAACTCTTTTTACTTATCCCAATAGCGATGAACAAAAAAGAAAGAAAACAACTAGTTGCTTATTTTTTGAAAAAATCCAACAATACCCTAGCTAAAAAATTACTGGGCGAAATGGAAAATTTTAGCGACACAGAATGGAATTATCTCTATGGCATTATTTTTGGTGAGACAGAAAAAGAAAAAGTAGAAGCGCTTCGTCAATATATGAGCGAAATTGAAGATATCAAAAAAAGATATTCGGAAACTGAATCAAAAATGAGACGTCTGGCATCCCAAATGGAAGAACTTATTGATAGTATTCAAGAAGATGCAGATGCTGATTCTTTGCTCAAAAAAATGTAGCCACAATTTTTTTTCTACCTTTGATTACTTTATTTTTTCGTCTATAGGCTTATGACGTCCAAAGCAGCCTTGCGCCAAAGTTTTGATGATGAAATCAGCAGCCTTACCCAGAAACATCATGCTGATGAAATCAAAAAAAACTATGAAGCAACCAATGATAACTATATGATAAAATACGATTATCAAACACTTTCTCAATCAACCATTGTCCAATTATGACAAATGGAAGAAACTTTTTGACAATTGAACAAAAAGTTTGATCTTGGTATAGAAGGACTAGAAGGAAAAGTTAGTGGAACAGGAAAATCATATGAAGCAATGAATCATTTGGAAAAACTCGCGCATGCAGCTCTCAAAGAAACCAAAGAAGCGGGGAAATATTGGTATCGTGCAGATATTATCAGGGATTTTACCAAATATATGGTCGAAGTCAGAGAAAAAATGGTAACAAGCATCAAACAAGAATTTGAAGCAAAGCTTGCAACTATTGATAAAGTTGACGATAAAGTATTAGAAAAAGTAAAAAATAAGACAAAAAATAACAGCGCCCTAAGTGATGCTACAGAAGAATTTGAATGAAAAAAATGGTTTACGTTTACGGCGGCTGCTAATCCTCTCCCTATCCACCAAGTCGTGGAAGCGGTGACCGATGGTCTTGATGACAACGATGTTATAATGTTTGACTATTCTGGTGCAACAAGCCAACGTGCAAAAGACTACGCAAAACAACACAGTCCTGATTACCCCAAAGCATACCTCAAAAAATGAGTGGATCAAAATGGGAATGAAACGCTCGTTATCATTTGATCGACTGATAGTAATGGCAAAGAGTACAGAGGTCGAATCCGAGAAGGAGTAAAAATGAGTACCGACAAATCTGCTGCAATGCGTGAAGACGTTGCATTGACTCATGAGCAAGAAGCACACGCAGAACATGTCGCTTACCAAAAACATTTTGATGTAGTGCAGGATTTGCAAGGTTTAGGAATTAGGTTAGAGCGTGCTGATGCTGCGTTGTTGATGAAATCTATCGATTCAAGATTGCAGTATTTTATTAATCAATGTAGAAATCTTGACTTGAATCCCGATGCTGACGACGTGATGACGGCGCTAGACTGGAATCGAAATTCAGGTTTTTTTGAATTTCATGCAAAATATCCTGATGGCAGTGGGTATGATCAGTATTTTTTGAAAAATGACCAACTCAATGATTCTCTGAACGCAACATTGAGAGAGGGTGACAACAGCACAAAGCTGCTTCATTTTGTAAAAGACTTATGGAAACAACGTTATAAACAACAAATTTTGCAATGAAGCGAAAAAGAAAAAAGAGTACACTTTGAAGAATCAGGAGAAAATGGAACCAATGTTATTCATGCAAGTTTGGATATTTCTTTTGAAACGCCAGAACAGGCACAAAGAGCAAAACAATATATCGACAGTGAACTGCAAAAAGCAATGGAAAGTATTGATATGAAAACTGTTCCCGTGGGACATAAGCCTTTTAGTGCTCCCAATTTTTTGAGTAACTTTAGTCTTTTGGAAAATGCCTATGATGCAACGATAGGTGAATGACTATGACTTGTTCATTTTGATACGTCGGACTGGTGGCATAAGGATCTTTTTACCTATGATGAACAATACAAAGATCTCTATCATACTTTTGCAAAAAAACAAAATATAATAAAGTTGGTCGATTTCATGAATGAAATGTTTGCAAAAAAATATCAGGACCAGATCAATCAACAAATGGAGCAAGAAACATGAGACACTTTTGATTTTACTCAAAACAACGATCTACAAGCTATTCAATCACAAGTAGAAGGTCTTATGAAAGAAATCAAAGATGTTGGTCATGCACATAGTGGTTTTTTTGGTGGACTTAATGAGTTGCAAAAAGCACAAGTTTCTCGAAAAGAACAACAAATTAGAGAAGGAATAAAAAGAATGGAAGCACTGCTATCGCAAAAGGGAGAAACCTTGGCTGCATTGGAAGAGGTAGTCCTCGCAGATCCCAATAGGAAAAGCGAACTCGATGATGCGACTATGGACTTCAACAATGAAAAAGAAAAATTTTTGGATACGATTCAGCAGTACAATGAGATCGTCTCAAGAACTGGTGGTAAAAAAAGTGGAATACAAGATGCTGACCACCTTGAAGCGCTTGCTACAAAAGGACGTGAGGATATGTCATTCGCAATTCAACACATCTCTTATGAAATAGAAAGAGAAAAAACTCCTGAGTGATTAATACAATTCCTTTGGGACAAAATGAAACGTATCAATAACAATACCAATAAAACTGGCGCGTTTACTGCAAACGTGCAATATGTTCATGCATTAGAAAAAGCTATTTTTGAAAAAATCAATGCAATGGATGATATTACTCCTGAGCAAAAGAAAAAACAACTCCTCTTATTGATCGATATTTGTAGAGATGATGTTTCTGGAAACGACTTTGATGATGTGTGATTGACCGGAATAGATAATAGATACAAAAACTATGCTCTTGCAGAAGAAATCATGCAAACATTGTTTTTGGGTGAAAACGGTATTGTGGAAAACATGACCATACAACCAACACATTCCAAAACAGAAACAATGAATACTGCTTCGAGGAATGAGTTATTTAATAAATTTGCCGCGATATGATTTACGAGACCAACCTGGGCTAATAAACCCTACAAAGAAATGACTATGGAAGAAAAAGTGTATTTGGGTGCTCTTTCTGACATGGTAGACAGATTTCCTGATATGGGTACAGACGCATTCAACAAAAAATTTGCGACCAACCCCGAACATTATGTGAAAATGTTTGTATTAACTATCAAAAATACCACTCATGATATGATGAATGAATTTGGGGAAAAACTCATGCAAATGAATGAATACGCATCAAATTTGGGACTGAGTGGCATAGATGCCGCCATCTATGATAAATTTTCGGATATGAAGGGTATGTGATACTTTGATTTTTCAGATACCAACATTGATTTTGCTCAACAATGGGCTGATGTGGCATGAATGCTTACCGCTGCGGTTATATCATCAATTGCTGCTGCAGCGTCATTTGGCTCTCTTACATGAATTTCTGCTGCAACGTGGGCTGGTTTTGCAAGTGCTGTTGCATGAGCAACCGTGGGATCAATGGTCTATGATGCCGCAGCACATGGAAAAGCACGAGAAAATGCAACTGAGCGACGTGATGAAGCTGCGCTTACGTTTGCTATGGACGCAGCAACATTAGGAATGTTTAAGTGAGCAGGTAAAATACTACAAGCACTAGCAAAATACAAATGAGGAGCTCTTGAGAAAGCACTTACTGCACCCCAAAGCAAGTGGGTCTATGCGGGAAAAAGATTGGAAGAAGTCGGAGATTTTGCTGCAGGAATGGAAGGAGAAAGGCTTAGACAAAAGTGGCTTTATAATGAAATGATCGATGTGCAGTCAATGATTGAAAATTGACTTATTTTGGCTGCTTTGTCAAAATATGGTGATATGCAAGCAACGCTTTCGCAACTACCTCAGACAATAAGTTATCCTCCTCTCAAAAATATCATCAAAAAGGTCTACAAAAAACTAGGTGATGGTGTGTGACAAATGAACAATAATTTTAGCAACATTCTTGGAGATAATGGCCTCTCTGGTAGTGCTAAAGCAACAATGCAAAAAGCCAAACAAAAGCTACAGAAATTATGGCAAACAATACAACAACCATTTACAGGTTCATCACCTACTGGGTGACCAGCGAAGTGATCTCCCGAGCAAACGGCTCACCAACGTGGATGGGAAAAAACACAAAAAAACACTTATCACAAACAATGGAAAAAAGCTCAAAAACTCTTTGCAGGACGTGATAGCAGTCAGTATCCTCCCCTTTTACAAAGATTTGCAAGGGGTGATGACATTGGGAGCTTTACACAAGGAGAAGTCAGGGAAATACAAGAATTGGTAGGACATCAAGGTAACAACGACGGAATTTTGGGCCCTCAAACATTTGATTCGATCAAAAAATATGTGGAAAATATTGATAGCGTTACCCAGAAAGTCAACGATATTGAAGCACAAGCAGCACAGGCAACGACACCACAAAAAGCGTATAATGTTCTCAAAAAAATAGGATGACTATTATCCCTACCTGTTGTCTACCCATTGTCTTTGGTCAAAAAATTATATACGATAGCTAGTAGTATGCTTGCAAAAATCAATACGCCAGGAACTGATTTTGCTCTCAAAAAGAAAGCACAAGAAATAATGAACAAACTCAAAGACAAGTTAGCAGCGACAAAAGAGAGTATCAAAGATAAATTGTTTGCAAAAAAGGAAAAAGAACTAGAATCTGATGCAGAAACTCTTGCAACAGAGCAACAAGCGACAAAGTTTTTTCAAAAACTTACATCATTTTTTGCTAGCAGCAAAACCATAAGCAAACAGTGGCTACAAAACATCAAAAACTCATTGCAAAAAAGTACAGCAGCAATCAAAAAACTTTCTGTTTTTAAACAAATTCTTGAAAGAATCGAAAGAAAAACAGCAGCAAACGAATTTATTCAACAATGGGAAAAACAAGGTTATATGGTACGAATTGAAAAAACCCGAAAAGATGATGGAAAAATAAAAATATCATGAGTTGTTACAAAAAATACAGCAACAGAAAAAGGAACTCGAAGGGGAATATTTGTAGATGGCACATTAGTGCATGGAGTTGAAGAAAAAGTAATTATCGATAATGATTGATTTGCAAGCAATACTATTGAAACAATTTATCGCAATGGTATCAAAGAAGAAAAATTTACGATATTTCCTGATGGAAGTATTAAAACAACACAATATGATATTAATGGTAACATCACAAAAGAAACAATAGAAGAACAAGGAACAACCAAAGACAATGACGAACAAGATGTTGATCAAGAAATAACAGAACCAATTGAAGGTATTGAAAACATAGATGAAGCAACAGACACACAAGAAATCAAAAAACTTGAAGAAAATATTGACAAAGTATCTACCAAACAAGAAGCAAATACCTTGGCAGTAAAAATAAAAAAAACAGTTGGGCATATGAAAAAGTTTTCAAAGAGCACTCTTGCTACGTTGCAACACATAAGAAAAAAACTAGGTTCCCTGATAACCAAATTCCCGTCGCTCAAAGAGAGTCAACGCTTGCTTAGAAAAAAAGAAATAGAGGTAAGATTTTCATCACAAAAGAATGCTAAAATAGAGTCAATTGAATACGTTGATGGTAAATATGTGATAAAAGGAGCATATGAAACAAAATTTACAAATTGAACTTTTAGTACCAGAGAGTGAGAGTTTCTCTATGTAGGTAAAAAAAATAATTTTGGCTCACCATTTGCGTTACAAAATGGTTCAATAAAACGCTTTAGAAGCGGCGGATCTTTAGATACGCAACTTACAGGGACATTTGATCAAAAAACATGAATATTAACAGAAGGGAAATATGAGCTATATTCTGGAAAAGGACGAAGCGTCATAGAAACATGAACATTTAATAAATTAGGATATCTTGAGGGAGGAAATTGTAAAAAAATAACATATGATAATATAAGTGGCACAATATCCCAAGACGAATGAACTTTTATTAATGAGCATCTAATCAATGGGACAAAAACTGTACAACTTAAAAATTGAGAAAAGTACAAATGCATAGGAGAATTTAATGGAAGACATCCCACCAATGCCAAAGGAAAAGTTATTTACCATGTAGAAAGAATACAAAATGATTCAGCAGAGACCGTTGTTAGAGATGGTGAACGAAAAGATGGTCACTTTACTGGAACTGAATACAGAACAAAAAAAAATGACCAGACAACTGAAGAAAAATATTATAATAACAAGGTTATAGAAAAAGATGATGATGTAAGCTAGGCCAATGAACAAGAAAAGGCTAAAGAAACAACAAGAAATGAAGAAAAGCGGGGAATGAATTAATTGCACTTATTGTGATAATGCAAATACGAACCCTATTGCTGCAGAAAAATTAAATAAAATCTTTTTTGCGTTTGCTGAGATATACTCACCGGAATCTCATAACAGTCATCTCAATGGTTTTCCTGCATGATCATAAAATGTATCTTAACAATACACCATTCTAGAATTTTCTTAGTCTTGCAATATCGTATTATTCTCCTAATAAGAGAGTAAAATCTTTTAGCTTTTCACTACACCATCTATGCATACAATATTTCCTAAACCCAAAAGAGTTCTTCTAAAACTATCGTGAGAAGCTATGAAATGAAATTATGAGTATGGTTTCAATGGGGAATTTATTCATAGACTTGCCCAAAAAGTAAAAAATTTAGCCCAACAATGAATTCAAATTGTTATCGTGGTCTGAGGTGGAAATATTTATAGATGAGCACAAAGTACAGAACTTGGTATCGCAAGAGTAGAAGGTGATCACATAGGTATGTTGGCAACAGTTATGAATGGCATCGCGCTTACCAACGTACTCAAACAAGTAGGCCAACCAAGTGTTGCACTGACAGCAGTAGAAATGCCGAGAATGCTAGAATTCTTTTCTACTCATAGAGCAAATGAAGCACTGGAAGATGGTAAAGTCGTGATTAGTGTAGGAGGAACAGGAAACCCATTCTTTACAACAGATACCTGTGCAGTGCAAAGAGCATTAGAACTCCATTGCGATATTCTCGTCAAAGGAACACAAGTTGATGGAATATACAACAAAGACCCAAAAAAACATGAGGATGCTTTCAAGTTTGATCAAATGACTCCTGAAAAAGCATTAGAATTGGGTGTAAGAATCATGGATCAAGCAGCTATTGCTTTGGCTTTGGATAACGATCTCCCTCTCTTTGTCTGTAAAATTGACGATATAGACAATATTTGTGCAGAAACAATTGTAGGAACTTATGTAAGCAAGAGTGCTGAAAATGTTGTACACCAACCTTCTTCACAATAAGCTATGCAAAAAATTACTACATTATAGAAAAACCCCCTCTCACGGAGGGTGTTTTTTATAATGTATTTTCTTTGTAGTAATATCGTCCTCCATAAACAATACTGATTACAATAATAAGCGCCCAACCATAGATACTGATAGAATCAATCAATGGAATCACTTGTTCTCCAAGTCGTGTATACAGTAACGTCAAAGGGATAATTCCGATTGTTCACGCAAGGAGAAATTTTTTGAAATCATAACGAATAAATCACGCTGTATAACAAATTACATCAGTAGGGAAGAGTGGAAAAACGCATCCCAACGCGACAAACCAGAACCCAAATTTTTTTGCTTTGGAAACCATTGGTTTGACTGTCTTATACATAATATTTTTTTGTGAATTTTCATTGATAAGTACTCCTATTCGGTACGTTTCGATCAACCCAATAACTCCCCCAATCATAGCAACCACAAAGGCGAGTTGTATATTGTGAAAAAGCACTCATCATAACAGTACCAACACCGTCGGTGGAATTAAGAGATAATTTCTCAGTACATACACAGCAATAAATGCCAAAACAAGCCCCCACTGATTGTCTCCTAACAATGAAAATAGACTATCAAAATTTATTCACTGCCAATACATCACGAGTGTTGTAGTTATTCATACAACAAATAAAAAAAGGACAATCATACGAGCGTATTTTATCCATTGCATCTGTTCTTTTGAGTATTGTATATCTTTTTTTATGGTTGTGTTCATTATAGGTTTTGTGAATGCAAATGTTATTTACATAGAATTCTTCCGATTTTTGTTTCATACCCGGTTGCTCCTAAGCGATCATTTACATAGTGGAGAACATCTTTTTGGTAGCGAAACAAAGCAATTTTGAATGCTTGATTGTTGGTTTTTATAAAGACATTTCCATATTTTACAAATCATACGACATCACCAACATCGTGATCTCTAGATACAAAAAAATCATTAATTGCGCTCAAGGTTATTTCACCAATAACAGCACCACCAAAATGTTTTTTTGCCAACGATTTTTTGAGTATATTTTGTAATGTGAACATTCGTGTTGTTTACCTATTGTCGTATAAAATATTGTCATCTTGCATTATAATAGGGTGATGAATATAAGCAATACTAGCACAAAATCAAGACTTGACTTTTTAGACAAAACAAACTATGACTCTTAGCTTAGATTACTTAAGTGAGCACGCATTATACCTTATGGAAAACGCTGGCGACAGTATTTTTTTGACAGGGAAAGCCGGAACGGGAAAGACCACGTTGCTGAGGCATTTTTTGGAGATAAGCAAAAAAAACGTTGTGATTTTGGCCTCAACGTGAATAGCTGCGATCCATATATGATGACAGACTATTCATTCTTTTTTTCGTTTTGGTAATCATGAAACTCCTGATACTATTGAGGAGTTGAGTGGAAAAAATTTACAGCTTTTGTATGAAGCGGATACGATTATTATTGATGAGGTGAGTATGGTTCGCGCGGATTTGATGGATTGTATTGATTATTCTATGAGATTAAGTTTGGATATTGACGCGCCGTTTGCAGGTAAACAAATGATTTTTGTAGGAGATTTATACCAGCTACCACCGGTGGTTACTAGCTATGAAGCGCAAGCATTTCGCCAACTTTATGCAAGTCCTTATTTTTTTGCCAGTAAAGCATATCAAGAACTTTGCCCTCACGTTATTTCTCTGCAAAAAGTACATAGACAAAGCGATAATCAATTTTCGACCATTCTCAATAAGATAAGAATCTGACTGCATTCACGTGAGGATTTGGATCATATCAACGATGTTTGTCACGAACAAGGTATTGCTGATCATGCGGTCTACTTGTGTACCACCAATCGCCAAGCGCGTGAACTCAATGATCGAAAACTCAATGAACTCCCTGGTGAGGCACACGAACGATCAGGCGTCATCAAAGGGAAAGTACCACAAAGCATGTATCCCAATGCAACGATGCTCCAATTTAAAAAGTGAGCGCAAATCATGATGATCAAAAATGGTCAAGGATTCAGCAATGGAACTATCGGTGAGCTCATAGATTTTGATCCTGTTGATAAGCAAGCGTTGGTAGCAATGAATGGAAGAGAATTTGTTATTACTCCTCACACACGACAAGTTATTAAACCAGTATTTGATAAAGAACTACAACAAATAATACCAGAACCAGTGGGAAGTTTTGTACAATTTCCGTTTAAACTAGCGTGGGCAATTACTATACACAAAGCACAAGGTTTGACCTTTGATAATATTATTGTTGATTTGTCTGAATGAGCATTTACCCAAGGACAGAGCTATGTTGCGCTTTCTAGGGCGACAAGTTTACAGTGATTATCGCTCACCACTCGTATTAGATCTAGCGACATCAAAGTAGATAAAGCAGTGCATTTATATATGCACGCTGCTCTTTATGATCAAACTGTTTTTTTGTTTCATACTGCCAAAGAACAAAAGAAACAGATACGTTTTTTGTACAATCATCCCCATCAATGACCAAGCATTGTGGTAATGCAACCTGACCAAATTGGAGAATTACATCATGATGGCTATGATTTCATTGGAATGTTTTGTCGTGACGACGCAGGGAATCAGCAAGCTTTCTCGTACAAAAGAATATTTGATGTGGAAATTGCATAACAAGGAAGCAAAAAAAACGTGAATTTCTTTCAGATTTTTTGTTTGTCAAATCAAAAAAAGTCTTACCCTAGTTCAGTCTTGTATTCTTTTTTGTTGCTCGTATACATATGCTATACTTTATATTTGCATGATCGAATGAGCAAATCAATCTTCTCGTCTATACAACAACGATTTTCTCCTTGATGAGAAAAAAAAGAAAAAAAATCTCATGGTTTTTTTGCTACACTCAGAGAAGCAAAAAAGGAAAGAGAAAAGAAAGCCAAAAGCACTTCTGTACAACTCAAAAAAGAAGTCGAACATCTCAAAGAACTAGAAAAACAAGAAGCAGAGAAGACACAATTGAGTAACCTTAGCGCAAGGAGTATTGTTTTGTTTTGGGTAACGTGACTAGCTACCGTTTATGCTGGCTACTTGCTTTTTCAAAGCTTAGGATTTGTATATCTTATTCTTGCGGCATTGATTATTTCAATATCAATGGAAGTCGTTATTCATACGATAAGTAAACGATGCAATAGATGATGGTCTATTGTTGCAAGTTATATTTTGCTTGTTGTGTTTATGTTTTCATGATTGTTGTTGCTTATTCCGTTTGTAGCACAATATATTTCGCTTTTTATTGATATGACGGTTAGTTATATTACGAGTGTCATTGAAATATTGGAAACAAGCGGTTTCTATTGATTTGTACAGAGCACTTCGCTCCCTGAATGAGTAAAAACATGGGTTATTGACTATACGTCACAAGAAGGTTTGGCAGAAAAAATTCAAAATGCTATAAGAGAAAATCTTTCACAAATTGTGAACTTTAGTAAAACTATTGGTGAACAATCAGCAAACTTTTTAGTGACTATTATCAGTGGTTTCTTTACTAGTTTTTCTAAAAGTATTTTCAACTTCACAATTGTGATGGTGCTTGCTGTCTTTTTCTCTGTTGAAAAAGCAAGTTTGGTAAAATTTTTGGCAAGCATTTCGGGAGCAAAACACCAACATTATTGGGAACTAAAATTACAAACGCTCTACAAAAAACTAGGTCAATGGCTACAATCTCAACTCATTGTTTCTGCTTTTGTAGGATCTCTTGTGTATTGTATGCTGCGACTAGTTTCTCCTTGGATTAATTTAGATGGAAAACTTTCATTGGCCCTTATTGCGGCCTTGACAACAATTATTCCTTATATTGGTCCTATTTTATGAGCAGTACCTGCAATCATCGCAACGCTTATTACTCATTCTATTCCATGAGCAATTATTATTCTTGCTTTGTATGTTGTGATTCAACAAATCGAATGAAATTTTTTCACTCCATTCTTTATGAAAAAGCAACTAGGAGTCAGTCCAGCTCTTATCATGGTCGTGGTACTATTGGGAGGAACAACTCTTGGTTTTGTGGGGATTGCGCTTTCTGTTCCATTGGCTGTTATTATTACTCTTTTGGCCAAAGATGACTACAACTAATCTTGCAATATGCGAATAATTTGCTATAATTTTGTTTAATTATCCCTGCCTTGTTGCAGGGATATTCTTGTTATTGGTAAATATTTCTCTATAAGAAATATATATTACCTCACTTTACTATCTACCTCCTATCACATGAAACTAGATGGAAAAACTATACAAGGTGCTATCATGCAGCTTGTTGAAGATTATAGATTTGATCCCTATCAAATTGCGGAAATCATCAACCTTGGACTCAAGTCAGCATTCAAAAAAGACAATGCACAATTCAAAAAAGCAAATATTACTATAGATATCGACTCTCAAGGAGAAATTCATGTTTATAGAGAATATGAAGTTATTGAAGGTGGTGAAGATGATATCGAAGATGAACATACGCAAATGACAGTAGACCAAGCACAAGAAATCACTCAAGAAGCAAAAAAAGGAGAAAGCTTTTTGATCGATGTCACACCGGAATCACTTGAGTTTACAAGAGTTGCAGTACAAGCAGCAGCTCAAACAATCAAGCAACATCTCAAAAATATTGAAAGAGAAAGATTCTATGAAAAATTTTCTGACAAAGAAGGAGAACTACTCAAAGCAAAAGTTATCAAATTGCACAACGACACGGTTGTTCTTGATATTGATGGAGTTCCTGTTGTACTTCCTCGTGAAGGACAAGTTCCTCAAAGAGTTTATGACTTAGGAGAAGAGCTATTCGTGTACCTCAAACAAATTGAAAAAGGTAAAGGTGGTGTTGTTCTTGATATTACCCAATCTTCTTACGAATATATTGAAGCTATTTTGAAAAGAATCATTCCTGAAATTGAAGAAGGATTGATTAGCATAGAAAAAATTGCAAGAATCCCAGGGAAAAGAACGAAAGTAGTAGTTCGTAGTCACGATGAAGGAATTGACCCAATTGGTGTATTGGTAGGAGAACAAGGAGATAGAATCAATATTATTCTCTCACTTCTTGACGGTGAAAAAATTGACTATATTGAATATACGGAAGATCCTGAAGAACTACTCAGAGCTGCGCTCAAACCTGCGCAAGTTAATGACGTAGAAATAGCTGGAACTAAAGCAAAAGTAAGCGTTCCAGGAAACCAAAAAGCACTAGCCATTGGAAAAGGAGCGACCAATATCAAACTTGCTGGAAGACTAACTGGCTTATATATTGAAGTAGTATAATTGTAAAAAAATCCCCGATGGGGATTTTTTATGTATGTTTTATTGGTGGTAAACTTTGTTAATGATGAATAATGTCATGCATGAATTTATTTCAAATGGATTTGTATTATCTCGTAGTCAAAACTACGTTACTATTGCAAGAACTCATGATACGCAACTAGATTGATAGCGTATTATCAAAACATCATCAATTGTTTCTGAAGAAAATGCTACATCTTCATGAAGTTGTGCTTTTATGAAAAAAATAATTGAACAAGAGCACGCTGATTCGATACAAGAAAGTTTTGACAAATATAAAGATATCAAAATAGATGCTATACTTATAAAGTCTATGGAAGAATATAAATTGGTATCATTAGAAGGATTAGGTCTCAATAAGTCAGAAGATAGTGAATATGAGTTTATTCTGTGAAAGGTAGTTTCTTTTGATGAGGTTACTATTATTCTTCAACCAATCAATGCTGAAGGAAAAATACTCAATACAATATCTGTTGAAAGAAACAATGTTGATGTTTATGGATTTTGAGACCAATATTTTCGCCTTTTTAAGAAATATTCAGATTTTTGAAAAAAGTTCTAAGCTATAAGATTAATAAATATTGAATTAACCAGGATCTCGTTAGTTTATTCGTTAACACTTTTGTTTAACCAGTAGAAGTGATAACAAAATTTGACAAAAACCTGTCTTCCCACTACACTTAGCATAGGAAATTTACGTTTTGTTGTACTACTATGCGTTTTGTCAAAAAATTATTATTGAGTGTTGGATTAGGTATTATACTAACTTTTGCACTGTGAACACAAACAGATTCAGTGTATGCAGATTCTAATGATTTTTTCATTTTGGATAAAGCTGATGGTGGTCAAGAAGCAGTAGAAATTTTGATCAACAAAGGAGGTGGTGTCTGGGATGAATACGATAAACAAGCGCATGAAAATCCTGAACTTGTTTGACAAGAAAATCTCGCAAACCAAATTCAGACGTGAATAATGACCTGGGATTCTCTTATTTTTTTCCTCATTGATGCATTGCAGTTCTTGTCTCAACTGGGACTTTTGATTGGAGTATTAATGATTATTTTTGTTGGATACCAATATGCTTCCTACTCTATTACATGAGTTGAGCCCAAGCAAAGTTATATAGGGGATGCGATTACGGGAATACTGGTTATTAGCTTTTCGTACGCAATTCTACAAATTATTACCGAAGCTTTTTTGTAAAAACAGGTAAATATTCTTGCTATAAACTGCTCAATCGATATGATGAAGTCAGTTTTTTTATTCGTTAAAAATTTTTTGATGGGAAAAATAGATACATCAGATGTAAAAAAAGGTAAAATTTTGAAAATTGAAGGTAAACTATTCAAAGTTACTGATCTTTCACACACACATATGGCGAGAGGTGGTGCTACTTACACGTTCAAAGTAAAAGATATTTTGGCGGGAAAAACTAATACATTTACTTACCAATCAGGAACAATTCTTGAGGAAGCAGAAATTCAAACGAATAATGGAATATTCTTATATAGCACTGGTGATAGTTATTCTTTCATGGAGAATGACACAGGTGAAATGTACGAACTCGATGCAGATAACATTAGCGACATCACTGGTTATCTCAAAGAAAATCTTGATATCTATTTGGTAAAATATGAAGGAAACGTTATCAATATACTCCTTCCACAAACTATTACATACACGATCACCCAAACTGTGCCTGGAATCAAAGGAGACAGAGCACAAGCAGGAAAAAAACCTGCGACTATCGAAACAGGAATGGAAATCCAAGTCCCACTTCACAAAAGCGAAGGCGATACAGTAACTGTCAATACTATGACTGGAGATGCAAGTTAAATAAGCAGTTTTTTTGGATACTTTTGTATTATTTGTTGCTATGAAAAAGAACAAAATCATTAAAAACGTCACTATTGAAAAGGTCTGATACTGAGGAATTGGTATCTGACTTTTAGAAAATGGAAAAAAAGTACTAGTCAGAGGTGGAGTGCTACCAAACAGTATTGTCGACGTCAAAGTAAAAAGAAAGAAAAAAGACTTCATTGAAGCAGTGGTAGAAAATCTTGTACATTTTGATTCTCATTGGGCGGATGCAACACCTCAATGTCCTCACTACAACAACCCACTCAAAAAACCATCAAAGGACGAAGAACACAAAATTGGTTGTGGTGGTTGTAAGTGGCAGATCACAAGTTATGAAAAACAACTAGCCTTAAAACATTCGCTTATAGTTGATAGCTTTAGAGGTGCAAAAGACATTCTTGACCGTATTGGTATCAAACCAATCATCCATGCTCCTTCGCAATATCAATATAGAAACAAGATAGAATTTAGTTTCGGTAAATATATCAAAGGAAAAACAAGAGATATGGAAGATGGTGATGACTTTATCAATCATCAATGGAATGTTGGTTTCCATAAGCAAGGAGAATTCAGTAAAGTACTAGATGTTGACCAATGTTATCTTATTCCAGAATCTATGCACAAGGTCTATGCCTACGTCAAAAAACTATGTTTTGATTCATGACTCCCTGTTCATGATCAGAAATTTCATACTGGTTTTTTTAGACATCTAGTGATGAGAGCAGGTCATAACACTGGTCATCTCATGGTTAATCTTGTCGTTGCTGACCAACAACTACTTACCGATGAGGCAAAGACGCAATGGAAAACACTTCGTGCAAGCTTTCTTCATGATCCATTTATCAAAGAACATGTTCGCACATTTCTGATTACATCAAACAATGGGCTGGCAGATATAGTCAAATGAAAAGATTCTACCTCAGAAATTCTTTTTGGTGACGGTACTATCTATGAAAAACTCGTTTTTAATAGTCAAAAAAGCGAACAAGAGTCAGTAGAAGTTTCTTTTAGAATTTCTCCTTTTGCTTTTTTTCAAACCAATACTGGTGGTGCTCAAGTTCTTTTTGATACTGCAGCCAAACTTGTAGGAAAAGTAGAATGAACTATTTTTGATCTTTATTGTGGAGCAGGAACAATAGGATTAAGCTTTTTACAAAAAGGACTTGGAGATTTTTGTGCCGGAGTAGAAATTGTCGAATCTGCTATTCACGATGCATATGAAAATGCAAAAATCAACAATACGGAAAAAAACAGTTACTTTGTTGCAGGAAAAGCCGAAGATCTGGTATTTAGCGATAGCACACTCAAAAAAAAACTTGATAGCCTTGGTCTCGTGATAGTTGACCCGCCAAGGTCTGGACTACACAAAGATGTGGTCAAATTCCTCACAGGATTAAGAACTACGTATAATGGAAAGCTCTTATATATATCGTGCAACCCTGTTACATTGGCAAGAGATTTGGCTCTCTTGGAAGAATGAGGTTGGAAAACAACATTGTTGCAGCCTGTCGATATGTTTCCAAATACCCATCATGTGGAAACTATTGCATTATTGCACTAAGCAAAGAAAAAAGGAGATATGGCAATCCCATATCCCTTTTTTAATTTTTTTGAGGTTTTTTATCTGGTCTTTGTTGTCCATTGGAACTTATATACTTCTTACCGTAAGCCCCATTCTTATCTTTTGGAATTTTTGTTTCCAACAACGCTTTTTTTTGTTTTACTTGATGCCTTAATACCCAAACAAAACATAGCTGCACACCCGTGAGAATAAGTACTCCACTATGGAACAGCACCAACCATGGTAAGCCGATGCTGCCCATAAAGGGAGGAGCAACTAAACGTAAATGAAAAATAAAAATAATAACTAAACAAAAAAACAAACAAACAAATAACAATTCTAATAACTCCCTCATTCTTTTTTCTACTCTCTCATAATGTTCGATACCTAAATAATTAGGATTATGATGATTCTTTTGTAATTTTTTTACATCAGAAATGATACCATACAAACAATAGAACGTGAATAACAAATAGAATACTATTATAATAGTTAACATATTTTTTTTCTTTTATGTCAGCTATTATAACAACTATGCAAACATATTCATCACCATAAATACTACATTCGTCACCAAAAGAAAAACAGCAATAAAAAAAAGACAGCTATGTGTCTGTCTCCTCCTATTTTGTTGATTCACGATCTTTAAAGTACTTATGTAATACTCCATTAATTAATTTTGATGATCACTTATCACCATATCTTTTTGCTAGCTCTACCATTTCATTGAGCAAAATTTCCTTTGGTGTCTTTATTTCTTCATATTCTGTCAGTGCAAGAATAAATATTGCTTGATCGCTGACATCCATTTTTTCAAAAGAAAATGTCTCTGTATAGTTATTTATTTGCTCTGTTACCTTTTCTATAGTTTTTTCTACTCATACAAGCATTTTTTTTAAGTACTCCATATCGATTTCTGGTGTTTTTTTGTAAGAAAAGAAATTCTGAACAATAGTGATGCAATGATCAATAAGATCATCGTCTGACATAGCATTCACGTCATGAATATCTTCTTCTCTTGCAGGTAAACCATTCTTATCGATAGGCTGAATATTTCGCGTCTCAATATGAAAAGAATTATGTTGCACAATATGAGAGTAGATAAATGAAAAAACTACTTTTCTTGTCATAATTCTTGCTGGAATATTCATTGGTAAGATCAAACAAATAAATAATAGAAAAAGTGCCGAAAGAACATTGTTCAGCACTTCTTTATAATTATAGGAAATTGGGGTTATGCATCAGCATCGAGGATTTGTTCTTTAGACTTTACTGTCATTACTTGTTTGTCTCCGTAATAACCAGTTTTTTTGTCTACTCTGTGACCTCTTACAACATTTCCTGTCGTTTTATTAACTCCTAGATTGAGCTTCTTTGTCCAATAATCAAGAACTTTCTTTTGCCACGTAGCGTGTCTAATTCTCTTTTTAGACTGAGATCTCTTTTTCTTTTGTACGATTCCTCCAGACATGGATTATTCATAGTAGATAAAGATAAACGTTAGAACACGCCTACACGTGGAACGTTTGTTAATGGAACGTTGCTATTATTCAGCTTTTTTCGTTTCCTTTTTTGCCTTTTTAGGTGCAGCTTTTTTTGTTGCTGTTTTTTTGGCAGTAGTTGTGGTTGCAGTGGTTTTTTTTGCAGTAGCTTTTTTAGCAGGTGCTTTTTCCGTTTTTTTCGTAGTAGCCTTTGCTTTTGGTGCTGCTTTTTTAGCCGCTGCTTTTTTAGCCTTTGGCTTTTTATCATTTTCTGCTTTTTCTGTAGCTGGTTCGATTGTTACATATGTTTTGAGGTATTTTCTACCGTCAAATCTAGATTTCTTCTTTTTGAAGAATGTTACGATACCGTCGATTGCAGCATGAATAGAAAAGTCTTTAGTGACATATGTATTTGGACCAGCTTCATATTTTGATCCTTTTTGTCTGATGATAATGTTACCAGCTTTTGCACGTTGTCCACCAAATAGCTTGAGCCCTCTATATTTAGCGTTAGAGTCTCTTAAGTTTTTCGCCGATCCTGCGGCTTTTTTGTGAGCCATTAGAAGCTTAAAGCAATATAAAATTCACGTTTTTCCACATGACAAGACTTGTATATACAATAAACAAGTCTTTGCAAGGGAAAGTTGACATATTCATTTTTTTGGGACAGGGTTACCCTTCAATAATAGATGACGATTCTTTTTCTTCTAGTTGTCTCCTATATTCTTGACCAAGAGGGAGTAACCTACCAATAATTACATTTGATTTAAGATCATTGAGTGTATCAATAGATCCTTTGAGGGAAGCGTCCACCATTACTCTAATTGTTTCTTGGAACGATGCAGCAGAAAGCCACGAATCGGTCTCTTTCGCAATTTGTGTCAAACCAAGAATCAATCTTTTTCCTTTTGGTGGTTTCATTCCTTTATTATCTAATTCTGAAGCAACTTGTATAAAGTCTTCATATTTTTCATGTGTTCCTGGGATGAAACTAGAATCTCCAACATCTTCAATAAATACCTTTGAGAACAGTTGTTTAATAACAAGTTCTATATGCTTATCATTGACTGACTGACCTTGAGAAAGATATAGTTTTTTTATTTCCTCAAGAATATATTTTTGTGCAGCCAAATCACCAATAGTTCCTTGGTATTCTCTGATATCAATTGCTCCTGTAGAAAGAATTTCTCCTTTTGTTACTTTTCCTCCTTCTTCATGTTTGAGAAGAGAAAGTCCAGTAAGCGATCTTTTGATTGATTCCTTTACACCCAAAACGATATGATCTTTTTCTACTTTGAGTACTTCACCTTCTTGTTTTACTTTTAGTTTACTTCTTCCTTTGATTGCGTATACACCTCATTTGAGTAGTTTTTCACCTTTTTTGACCGCAAGTGTATAACCATCTCTAATGATGTATCTTTTTCTCATAAAATCAGAAGTGATATGAACAAATTTCATTCTTCCTGACTCTGTGAAATTGATTACTCCATCAAATGGTGCAATAATTGCTGGGTTTTTTGGTGTTCTTACTTCAAATAATTGCTTTACTCTATCAATACCTTGAGCCATATCCGCACCCTTTGACGCAACCGCACCTCCATCATGGAACGTACGCATTGTCAATTGTGTCGCAGGTTCTCCTATTGATTGAGCCGCAATAATACCGATCGGTGCACCAATATCTATCATTTTTCTTGTCGCAAGATCCATACCATAACAGCTTTGACATACTCCACTTGGAGTATTACACGTGAGTGGCGATCTTACTTTTACATGTTGAATATCCAAATCATCGATAAGGCTTACTGCTTCTTTGTCTATCATAATTCCTTTTTTGAGTACAAGTGTTTCGCTTGTATCGTAGATATCTTCTGCAAGTACTCTACCGTAGATAGTTTCTGCCATAGAAGTACCAAGTGCGTCTTCTTTTGTTCTAGAGACTATGATAACACTTGATGTTTTACAGTCTGCTTCTCTTACAATCACTTCTTGTGATGCATCACAAAGCTTTCTTGTCAAGTAACCCGATTCCGCAGTTCTTAGAGCCGTATCAGCTTTTCCTTTTCTCGAAGCATGTGTCGAAATGTAGTATTCAATAGGCGAAAGTCATTCGATATAGTTTCCTTTTACTGGTAGCTCGATAATCTTACCTTGTGGATTCAATACAAGACCTTTCATTCACGAAATTTGTGTTGTATTGGTGTACGATCCTCTTGCTCATGATTCAATCATGTAGTGCAGATCTTTTCCTGGAGTAAGTGTACCTTTTACCAATTCCTCAATATCAGATTTTACTTTTGACCAAACATCAACTACTAGACTGTGTTTCTCTTGATCAGAAAACAGACCCCTGTGATATGCTGTATAAATTTTATTTACACGTTCATCACCCCATTTAAGTTCTATATTTTTTTGATCAGGTACTTCTACTTCTAGCACAGAGAACGATACTCCAGATTTTGTTGCATATTTGAATCAAAGATCCTTTACTTTATCAGCAACTCTTACTGTCTCTTCTTGTCCATGTGTGTCAAAAATAGAACTCAACATCTTTTTCATTTGTTTTTTTCCGACTGTTTCATTGATATATGGGAAATCTTCAGGCAAAACAGTGTTGAAAATAACTCTTCCAACAGTTGTTTCTTCATATATTTTTCCTATTTTCAATTTTACTTTGTCTTTTAGTGTTAGATCACTTGCTTTGAATGCTTCAAGAACTTCTTCAGATGAACCAAATGTTCCCATTACTCATTTTGCTTCGTCTTCATCAAGTGTTAGGTAGTAGATTCCTAGTACCATATCTTGTGAGTGAGCAATAGTTGGTTCTCCCGATGCTGGCTTCAAAATATTTTTGTCTGCTGCAATAAGTTCTTTTGCTTCATTTTGTGCTTCTTCGGAAATCGGAAGGTGAACCGCCATTTGATCCCCATCGAAATCGGCATTAAATGATGAACATACTAAAGGATGCAATCTGATAGTCTTACCTGGCATCAATTTTACTTTAAATGCTTCAATAGACAATCTGTGTAGTGTAGGAGCACGGTTCAGTAGTACATATTTATCTTTGATTACTTCATCAAGATATTTTAGCGCTATAGGATCTCCATCTTTGATTAATTTTTCTGCTTGTTTTGGTGTGTAGACAATTTTCTTTTCTATCAATTTTCCAATGATGAATGGAGTGAACATTCTTACAGCAATATACAATGGTAACCCACACTCATCTAGTTTTAGTTGTGGTCCAACAGTAATTACTGATCTTCCTGAATAATCAACACGCTTACCAAGAAGGTTCTTTCTAAATACTCATTCCTTTCCTGAAAGCATATCAGAAATAGATTTCATAATTTTTACACCAGCTCTTTGTTTTCCAACACTGTTCTTTTCTCCTACAAGAAGATTATTGATAGATTCTTGCAACAGTCTAATTTCGTTTTTCTTTACCACTTCTGGCATACCAACTTGAATCATTTTTTTCAATCTGATATTTCTCATTAGTACTCTTCTATAGAATGTATTTACATCTGACGATGCAAATTTACCTCCATCTAATTGTACTACAGGTCTCAAGTCCGGTGGAATTACAGGTAATTTTGTAATAATCATATTTTCCGGTGACACTCCTGACGAGTACAAGTTAATAAGAAGTTTAATAAGATTGAACGCTTTTTTTCTTTGTTCTGCAGATTTTATTGTTGAGAATCTCTCTAAGTGTTCTTTGATCTTTTTTTGTACATCATAGTTTTTGAGCATGTTGTGTACTGCATCTGGCCCCGATTGGAAACGAATAATATCATCAAATTTGTAGAAAATGTTTCTGTAATCACTTTCCAAAATTGTTGATGCCCAGTGCAAGTCAGCAATAATAGATTTAATTCTATTAAACTCTTTTTCTAGCTCTTTTGAGTTTGCTTCCATTCTTTCATTGAGATCTTTGAGAAGAGTTGCTTTGTTTTTTGTTACATCAGCAAGCTTCTTTTCTTCTTCTTCAAAGATTTCTTTTAACTTCTTTATTGTTTCTTCGTAATCAGTCGTTACTTTTGTAACAAGCTCTTCTCTTTGCTCATCAGTAATTTCTTTTACTACAACATATTTTACGAATCACAGTATCTTTTGTATTTCATTACCTGAAAGTCCCAAGAGGTGGTGAATACCTCCTGAAACACTACTTTGATACCAAACATGAATTACTGGTGATGCCAATTCAATGTGTCCCATTCTTTCTCTTCTTACCCTTGATGTAGTTACTTCTACTCCACATCTTTCACATACGATTCCTTTGTATCTTACTCCTTTGTATTTTCCACAGCTACATTCATAGTTTTTTACAGGTCAGAATATTGATTCACAAAACAGTCCCTTAGGCTTTGGTTTTCCTGTTCTGTAGTTAATAGTATCAGCATGATCAACAGCACCGCAAGACCAATGTTCAATTGTCTCTTTTGATGCAAGTCTTACCATCAAACCATCAAAAAGGTTTTTTTGCATTAGACCATAGTATAGGAATAAAAGGTATTATTAATCGTCAATATCTCATGATGCTTCTAGCTCTTCAAGAATGGTGTCTAGCATTTCCATTTTTCCAGCGTTGTCTGATGCATCAGTTGAATCTTTTTCTTTAGCGTTTTCTCCAGTAATTCCAGCAAGACCAAGTGATGTTATTTTTTCTACTCTTTCTTTGTGGATTACATTCATTTGATCTTTTGTAATTGGTACGATATCTTGACACAATCCTTTCAACAAGAATGTTAAGTAGTTGAACGATTCTGGTAGTCATAGCACCTTTGGTTTATATCATTTGATAATTGATTCGTATGTCTTATTTCTTCCCAATACATCATCTGATTTAATAGTCAGCATTTCTTGTAGTGTGTATACTGCAGAATATGCTTCAAGAGCCCAAACTTCCATTTCTCCAAATCTTTGTCATCCATCTCTTGCCTTACCTCACAATGGTTGTTGAGTAATTAGTGAGTATGGACCAACTGATCTAGCATGAATCTTATCTTCTACCATATGGTTCAATTTCATAAGGTGAAGGTAACCAACAGTTACTTTGTTTGGTAATGGTTCTCCTGATCTTCCATCATAGAGAGTCAATTTTAGGTCTTCAGGGAGTCCTATTTTGACTGCAAGATCTTTGATACTATCGGCAGCAAATTTTGAAAACGTAGGAACAGCAAATTTTACGCCCAATGTCTTTGCAATAAGTCCAAGTTGTGTTTCGAACAATTGTCAAAGGTTCATACGTGATACCACTCCTAACGGATTTAGAAGAATATCTACCGGTTGTCCATCTTCGGTAAACGGCATATCTTCTTGTGGCACAACATTAGAAATAATTCCTTTATTTGCGTGCTTTGCAGACAATTTATCTCCAATTTCAATCTTTCTTGTACTTGCGATATATACTTTGATCTTTTTTCTTACTCCAGCAAGAAGATTATCTCCCTTCTTTGAATCAAGCACTACAACATCAATTACTTTCCCTCATGTTCATGCAGGTAAGTACAATGATGTGTCTTTTAAGCTCTTTGATTTGTCTCCAAAGATTGCTTGAATAAGCTTTTCTTCTGGTGAAAGTTCTCCTTCACTTTTTGGAGTAATTTTACCAACAAGAATGTCTCCTCATTTAACTGTTGTACCAATTCTTACAATACCTTCTTCATCAAGACTTTTCAGTTTGTTCATTGAAACTCCTGGGATGTCATTGGTTGTTTCTTCTGGTCAAAGTTTTGTATCAGACACTTCAATTTGAAAGCTTTCAATATGAATTGAAGTAAGTTCATCATCTTTTACTAATCTTTGCGAAATAACAATCGCATCTTCATAGTTATATCCTTCCCAAGGCATATAGGCAACTCTAAGGTTTTTTCCTACAGCAATTTCACCATTTTGCGCACATGGTCCTTCAGCAAGAAGATCTCCTTCTTTTACTTTTTGACCCAATGTTACTCTTGGTACTTGATGAATAAGTGTTTTTTGATTCGATTTTTTGAAGATAGTTAGTTCGTATTCCTTCGTGCCTCCTTTTTTGTATTTTACTTTGACTCTCTTACCATCAACATAAATTACTTCTCCTTCACCATCAGCAAGAATTACTGCATGAGTCATTTTTAGGATATCGCTTTCTAGTCATGTTCCTACAAATGGAGATTCACTCTTCAACAAAGGCAATCATTGTCTGTGTTGGTTTGTTCCCATCATCGCACGTACCGCATCGTTGTGGTTTACAAAAGGAATCAATCCTGTATTTGCAGAGAATATTTGTGATGGGTTTACATCGATATGAGTAATATCTGATTGGTGGAATAGATCCATTTGTGTGAAGTGCCTTCCAGGAACACGAGTATTCAAAATATTGTTATGTTCGTCAATAGTTGTTGTAACATCCGCAACAATATACTTTTCATCCATTTCAGGAGAAATGTATTCCACTTCATCGGTAAAATATGCTTTTACTTTGATCATAGCTCCTAGCTTTCCATAGTGTTTTTCTATTGCTGCAGCTGCATCTTTTGTGATGTAATCATTATCAGCAACAATAAGTTTTTTGGTAGGTTTACCTTTTTCTAATTCGTAGATATCCTGATTTGCGATCTTGTTGATCAGTGAGTCTGTTTTTGGCTCCACTTCATGAAAGACCTTCAATGCAGGTGTTTCCAAAAAGCCTTCTGTATTTACTCTAGAGTACAATGCTTGATATAATACTAGACCAATATTTTGTCCTTCTGGTGTTTCAATAGGACAAATTCTACCGTAGTGAGAAGCATGAAGATCACGCACATCAAATTTAGCTGTTTCTTTTTTCAAACCTCCTGGTCCAAGAGCTGTTAATCTTCTTTTATGCTCAATTTCAGCAAGCGGGTTGATTTGATCCAAAAATTGTGATAATTGTGACGTTGCAAAAAAGCTTTTTATTGCATTATCAATCATCTTAAAATTAACAAGATCTGTTAGCTTTATTGGATTTTCCTTGTTTAATACTGATAGTTTTCCCTTTACACTTTTTACGAACCTTCTCATTACTGGTTGCAAGTGAGCATGAAGGACTTCTCCCATTAATCTCACACGCTTGTTTGCCAAATGATCAGAATCATCAAAGTAGTATTTTCTCTTCATGTTTGCCAAATTAAACATGTAGACAAGAGAAGCAACTAGATCAGAAGCGTCAAAAATGTTTGCTTCTTCACCATCAAGAGGTTTATCCAAACCAAGCTTTGCATTAATTTTACGTCTTGCAATTCTTCCTATATGAATTCTTTCTGGCTTAAGGAATTGTGATTTAATATAATCCATTGCGTTTTCTGGATCTACTAACTCACCTGGTCTCAATTTACCATAGATATATTCTGCCGCAGACAATGCATCAGTTGTGTTATCCTTGTTTAGGGCATATTCTAGATAGTTTGTATCTTCCTCATCGAATACATCGGTAAACAATTGTCTGATACTTTCATCTGTTTCAAATCCAAAAACTCTCAAAAGAGACGTAATCACAAATTTTCTTGATTTATTAATTCTCGCAACAACGTTTCCTGATTTTTCAATGAATATTTCTAACCAAGGTCCTCTTTCAGGGATAAGCTTGAACGTATGTTTTAGATCCTTTTTTCCAAAGAAAATACCATACGATCTGATTATTTGAGAAATGAGTACTCTTTCAACTCCGTTAATTACATACGAAGCAGATTTTGTCATAACTGGCAAAATTCCAATATTGGCACGTTTTGAGAAGAGAACATCATCAGTAGAAGCATCAATCAGTTTAATTTTACCTGTTATAATACCTCCATATGTAAGTTCTTTTTTCTTACAAACAGTAACATCGTTATTGGGTTCTTGCACTTTTACATCTTCAATCGTTACAGTCATTTTCTCACCTGCGATATCTTGAATTGGGTTTATATCTTCAAACAACTTATTCAAGTAGTGATTAATGAAACTTTCAAAACCATCTTTTTGCAATGCAAGCAAATCAGGGAATTCTGCGTATTTTTTTTGTTGAGAAAGGAAAATTCTCCCTGACTCATCCTTAGCACCAAGCGTAGACAAATCTATTGTTGGTAGCGTATTTTTTGCATTTTTTTTAGCCATGAAGACAACGGGACATAGGTAATAAAATGACAATAGTTATGAATGGTCAAATAGGCATAAATAGAAAAACACCAATTATTAACTAACTGGTCTCTTTCCTTAGTGTTATGCATTGTGGACCATAAAGCATTAAGCGTTCTTTAGATTACAATAAAACTTACCTTATGTATTTCTACATGATGGTTTTTATTATCATCTAAGGCTCTTTTTTGCTGGTCTCTTAGGCGTCAAAGCATGTCTTCCTTTTAATCTTCTTCTCGCCAACACTCTTCTACCTTCTTTGGTAAGCATTCTTTTTCTAAACCCATGCTTTCTGAGTCTTTTTCCTGTTACCCATTGGTATTTTCTTACTCTTCTTAGTTTACTCGCCATGGAAGCAAACAAAAACAAAATAAAGTGAACATAATAGAATAATTTCTATTCTATTCGTCATAAAGAAATTACTTGTTGTACGGCAACAAACCAATTTCTCTTGCTCTAATTACAGCTTTTCTTAGTTTTTTTTGAGCTGCAACAGAATGTCTTGAGTATTTTCTGGGCTTAATATTATTGAATCTTGTTACGTATTGTTTCAACAACAATATTGATTTCCAGTTAATATATTGCCAATTGTCTTTGTTTGACAAAAACTCATTTTTTTTCTTGATCATTAGCAAAGATCATAGGGCTAAAATCATATTTCATAGACGTTTGTCTAATTAGATTCTTCTTCACTTGAAGCTTCTTCTTCTTGTTCTTCAAACTTCTTTTGAAGTTCTTTGAATGTAAAGAAAGGTTGCGTAGACGTCATTGCATAGAAGAAATGTCTCTTAAGAGGTTTGATATATGCAATCTTCTTTTCGATTTCACGAATTGCTTCTGGTACCAAATTGAGGTAGTAAGAGATAAGGTAGATTTTATTATTACCTTTTACTCTTGCTAAATCATATTCAGCATCCATTGCTCCAATTTCGTCTTTTTGTACGATATTATTAGTATCGATTGCAGCTTCAATAGCGGCAATAGCCGTATCTCTTTCTTCTTGAGATGTTCTTCCATCTAGAACAACTACTAGCTCGTATTTTTTCATAAACACCTAGCTACAGTATATAAAACTATCCAACAGTAACTCTTAGAATTTCCGTAATGGTCATCTTGTTTTCAACAATATCTTTTATCTTTTTAGATCAATCTTTAATAGATGTTTGTTCTAATAAGATATCATCTTGTAGGAACTTGTATATCTTTCCTTCAATAATTTTTTCTTTAATTTCTTCAGGTTTGTTTGATTCAGCAAGTTCTGCCGTATATTCTTCACGAAGAGCATCCTTCTTTTCAGCAGGAACTTCATCGATAGAAATAAACGAAGGATTCATTGCTGCAACTTGAAGAGCAACGTCTTTTGCAATAGCATCAACATCACCTTCTGCATCAAAGAAAACTACTGAAGAAAGAGTATTTCCATTATGATTATACACAAATCATTTTTTTGTTGATCTGAATACATAATCAAGTCTCAAATTTTCTCCTATTGTTCCAACGTGTTCTTGAAGATATGATGTCATAGATTCAATTAGATCTGCTGGCGCTGATTCTGTGTTGAATTCACCGTCAACATCAACAATTTTTTGCATCATTTCATCAACTAGTTGCATGAATTTTTCATTTTTTGCAACAAAATCTGTTTCACAAAGGATTTTAATTCCCGCAAGAACTCCGTCCTTCATAACAAATTTTACTACACCATTGTTTGTTTCTCTATCAGCTTTTTTTGCTGCTTTCAAAACACCTTTTTGTCTAAGTAGCTCTTGTGCTAGCTCCAAATCACCATTAGCCTCTTCTAGAACAGACTTACAGTCTTTTAGGGGAGCATGTGTCATTGCTCTTAGTTCTTTTACTAGATTAATATCTACTGCCATCAGAACAAATATTTAGGATAAAATCAGATAGATTAAGTTTGTTAGTTTTGAGTATCAGATCACGATTGTCAATCTTGTTTATCGGTTGATTGTAGTGTTTTTTCCTTCACATCAATCTCAAATATCGTAAAGAACCATCCTCACAATCAATATATAAGTGCCAACACTGAAGCATCTCCTTCTTCTTTATATTTTCCTTGCCATGAACTATGACAATTATAAAGCCAAATACCAATTAATGGAACATAACACAATAGTGCTATTACCCAAAAGAGAGGTACGAGCAAAATAGGGATAATAAATACAAAGAAAGATAGCAAAAATAGCATTCGCCATCAGGTTGATCGTCTTACATGATATGATTCGTAAGGAGTAAGTTCTCTTCATGTCATATAGACAAATATTCATAGAAGAAAGTACGACAACACCACTCTCTTTTTTTCAAGAGAGCTTGGAATGTAAGCTTGACTTGACAACGACTGGTGTTGTGTAGTATTTTCCATGTTACGAGAAGATATAGTGTAAAGCGAAATCAACAGCTTGATAACTTTGCATATTCATCATTACTAATGAATTTTCATTCCACCATTTATTGAAATCAGTCGATGCAAGTATAACATTATCAATACCTGTAATTTCAAGTTCTGCAACCAATCATTTAGTAAGATTTCCATCAACAAGAATTACCAAATCAGGTTTCTTTTTTAATCACTTTACTCCTTCATAGATTCTTTCTACTTTAGCTAGATCTCTTTTGATCATCACTTGTTCTTTTTTAGTTAGTCTTGTGTAAGAATCACTCTTTACAAACTTCTTTTTTTCGTTCATTGAGTCAATTCTTTGAATCAATGTATTAAAGTTTGTTAGAAATCCTGCTGGAAGTTTTTGGTTAAGATAGTGAAAACCAGCTTTTGAAGAAAGCGTAGCTAATTCTTCAGAATACATAGTTTTTTCACAAACAACCAATATTTGTTTCCCGGCTTTTTTCGCTTCAGCAACTTTCTTTTTTGCATTATCAAGTTGTTCTGTAACGAGTTCTGGATTAATAATAGTGATACCATTATCTGCACCTAACCAAAACTTTCTTGTCTTTGGGTTAGACTCTTTTGTAAGAGCTCCAATGTGCAAGTGGTTTTTTATAACCGCGTCGGTAGTTACACTCATATGTTACATCATTTGAGAGTATAAAGATTATTTTAGATTAATTGTCGCTCCAGCTTCTTCAAGTTGAGCTTTAATTCCTTCAGCTTCTTCAGCTTTAACGTTTTCTTTGATGATTGTAGGTACTGCTCCAACCATATCCTTAGCTTCTTTTAGACCAACACCAAGAACTGTTTTTACTACTTTAATAACAGCAATTTTTTGTTGACCAACTTCAGCCAATTCAACGTTGAATGAATCTTTATCACCACCAGCGTCAGCGTCACCAGCAGCTCCCGCTCCAGCAACAGCCATTGCTGCAGCAGTAACACCAAATTCTTCTTCTAGAGCCTTAACAAGAGCAGCTAGTTCAATAGCAGTAAGCTCTTTTACAAGGTCAAATACTTTTTGTGCGTTTTTTGACAAATCCATATTTATATAGATCTATAATAGTAAAACTTTTCATTAATTATGTAACTATCGTTACTACATTTCATTTTCATTTTTTGCAAGAAGATTTATTGCTCAAAAGATTAAACACTATTCTGCATCTGCTTTTGGAGCTTCTTCCACTGCCTCTGGGGCCTTTGCCTCTTTTGATTCATCAGCTTTTTCTGCATCTGCTTTTGGAGCTTCTTCAGTAGCTGAATCTTCTACCTTTTTATCTTCTGTTGTTTCTACACTACCATCACTGATTTTGTCTTTGATTTGATCCAAGACAGCTGCAGTAGATTGCATAGGGTAGTTCAACAAGAATAGGAACTTTCCAATAAGTTCTTCTTTTGAAGGTAGCGCAGCCATTTCTTCAACAAATTGAGCGTCTTTCCATTGGTTATCATACCACCCTCATAGGTATGAAAAACCGTACTCAGCTCTGTCTTTTTTGTACTGCTTGTTTGTTTTGTACACAAGCTTTAATGGAGCATATTCGTCTTCTCCAGCAAAGAGCACAGTAAGATGACCATCTATTTTATCTAGATCTGAGTCAGAAAACCCAGCTTCTGCAGCAGATTTAAGAAAAAGTCTTTTCTTTACTACTAGCATTTGACCACCTGTCTCATCCATATGTTGTCTTAGTTCATTTACTCCATTAACAGGAATACCCTTTTGAACCAATAGTACTACATTGGAAGCGTTTTGTGCTTTGGTCTTGTATACCTCCATAAGCTTAGCCTTTTGTTCTTTGGTTAATGCCATCAGGTTGTACACAATATAAAATCAAAAAAACCATTTGACCCGAGTCAATGGCATAATGAATGGTGCAATGCACCACACTATGACCACAACCTCGGTAGGATTTATGTAAGCTTACCTACTGTCTTTAGCTATGATATATTTGCTTACTGGCACCACTTATAGAGTTTTTTTGTATTTTTGCAAGAGAAAATCATTATTTTTTAGCAGTAATTCACGCCTTTTCAGCATTTTGCTTTACAGAAAAAATATTGATACAACATTACCAAGATTTTTATTTTTTATCAGAATACTTCTATTATTTGTAAATCTCTTCATTGTACAAAAGTATCAGAACCTCCACCTTTTAGAGAATGTTGCTGTGCAAAGCTTTTTGCATCTACTCCTAGTAGAGCAAAATTTCCCTCTTTGTTGTATACACAAACTTTTTTGTCAGCAAAATATTCTTTTGCTTTTTGTACAATCGTTTTAAAAGGGAATCATTGCAAAGCCTGTTCTTTTGAAACA
Source organism: bacterium (assembly GCA_020627925.1). GTDB lineage: Bacteria > Patescibacteriota > Gracilibacteria > Absconditabacterales > Absconditicoccaceae > JAHDFY01. Next base: position 296,654 of record JAHDFY010000001.1, on the reverse strand, counting down.
TCAACAAGTACATCAAAAAAATCATGAGAACTCGACATTGTTGCCAGCAGTGACGTGATTTGTCCAGTTTGTAAACGTGATAATTCCTCTGATAATTCTTTTTTCTCTTTCTTATTTTTTTCTATTTTTTGCTCAATGTGCGCTGGCTTCGACTCCAAATGAGCAGCAATTGCATAAATTTTTTCTTGTAGCATGAGAGCATGATTCGCAACTTTGGGCCCAGTATAAGCCACAATTCTTTTTACTCATGAAGCAACAGAACCGTGTTCGATTATTTTCATCGCACCAATGTGGGCAGTATTTTCTACATGTGTTCCTCCACAAAGCTCTAAAGAAATAGGCGCATGTACACCATCTTTTATGGTCACTACCCTCACATCATCATCATATTTATCTTCAAAAAAAGCTTTTGCTCATCATGCAATTGCTTCTTCATAAGACTGTACCTGAGTAACGACAGGGAGAACCAAAGCAATTCGGTGATTTACCAGCTCTTCTAGTTCTTTGAGTTGCGCTTGAGTCAAAAGAGCATCTGCGGTAAAATCAAACCTCAAATAATCTTCATCGACCAACGATCCAGCCTGTTTTGTATGAGGAAAAAATTTTCCAATAGCAGCATGGAGCAAGTGCGTCGCTGTATGAGCTCTCATTTTTGCATGTCTTTGTTTTAGATTAACAATTGCTTTCATCTATGAATTGGTGTAGAGGCAATAAAAAAATTATTCAGGAAGCTGTCACGTCAAGACAACACCGGTTGGAAGTTCTTGTGAAGTCATTCATGTCAATATTTCTACATCGCCTGTTTGCACAGAAACTTGTGTCGTTTGTGGATATTCTGTTGTGGGAGCACTTACTTGTGTTATGGAAATAAGAGAAAGCCCTACGGTAGAAACAATAAAGAATAACAAAACAAACAAAACAGCTAGTTGTAATTTACGTCTATTTCTTCCTTTCATACAATCAATAAATAAGATAATAAAAATTGTTTAATTATTTTTGAGCAACTTGAGTTTTTTCCTTGCCTTTTCATTTGATGGATCAATATGAACCACTTTGAGGTAATAGGTTTGGGCTTCTTTTTGATCTCATGCTTGTTCAAGAAGATTGGCTAAGCCCATCAAATAAGAGACATTAGTTGGTCTTAACTTGACTACCTTGTGCATTAACGCTATCGCATGATGTAAGTCTCCAATATTATAGAGAATTTCTACCATAGTGATGTAGTATTTAGGATTTTGTGGCGCTGAATCAATAGCTTTTTGTACAAGCATTTTTGCCACATCAAACTCTCACTTTTCCAAATGAATTTCTCCTACCTGCCAAAGAGATTTATGATTTTTTGGTTCTTGCGCAAGAATTTGTTTTAACAGTGTTAGTGCCTTTTTGAAGTTTTGTATAGAAAAATACCAATCTGCAAGCATTTTCTTAAAAGACAATCAATTTGTATCTTCTATAGCCATTCACTCTATCAATATTTTTTCGTACTCGTCAAACTGTCATCTTGTTTTGTATTGATGTGCTTGAGCTTTTAGCGATTCCAATTTATTTTTACGCTTTTTCTTCGTTAGGCTATGAGAGTCAATTGAGGGAGACGAATCCTTTTTATCCACCATCGGTTCCTTTTTTTGTGTCAATTGCTCTTTCTGCTCTTCTTTGAACTTATGAGTAATCTTTGGTTGTTGTTTCTTTTTTGCTGTCGAAAAGATTGGTGTAGCATCTTTATCTCATTGTTTTATTTTACTTAAGAAATTATCTTTTTGAAACAACTTTATGGCTTTCATTTCAGACGCATGTTCTCTTATATATTTAATGAAGTTTTTGATAGCAAGAAAAAAGTATTTTATAAAAAAAACAACAGGAAAAATAAGTGCAAAAACAGATGTAATTATCCATAAAATAAAGAGAGATCAGTTAATAGACATAGATTGTTGTTATTAATAAATTATTTTTGCTTCTTGATTACTTCATAATCTTTTTTTAATTCATCTAATGATATTGAAACATAAGCTCATTCCCTGTCTTTAAAATTAATAGTGCGATTAATAATATTATAATTAGTCACAACACCACAGCTTTCGCAAGATTTACTTTTAATCTTTGTTCCTTTTGCTGGATATTGCTTATTTTCGTCTAAGTATAAGGCAACCTCATACAGTAAACTACATTTTAATTTTCCACATCTTCCTTTTAGTCTTTCAATATCTCTTCATTCCAAATGCTGTATGACTAGGGCCTCAACATTAACGCTAGGAAGCGGCCTGTTTGATTTACAACAAAGATTCTTTCCATTACATCAAACCAAATGATCAGTTTGAGGAGACATTTTTACCATATCTCTTGCACCTACTTGAAATAGAAAGAAATTTTCACCTATTTTTGATCTAAAGTCTTTGAGAAAATGCGTAAATTGAAATCTTTCTTCTGAATAAAAATAAAAATAATATTGTTTACTAAAGATATGATATCTTGCTGTTACGGGGATCGCTGTTGAAAAATAGCGTCTGAAGTTTTTCTTGAAAAGAGGAAATAATTCGTAAGCTTTTTTTTGTGATTTTTCAAAGTTTTTTTCTTTTTCTCATGACAAAAACGAAGAAAAATATCATTTTTTTTCTATTCATTTATAATTTTCTCCAATATAGGTTCAAACTGATAATTTTTTGCCTCCTGGCTGATCAATATAATATACTATTTTTTTTCCTATTGTTAACTCTTGATCATATGGGCAATGTTTAATTGCAAGGTTTTTATTAGCATACCAGTCAAGAACATAATGAGTTTTTTCCATGCCTCATTTTCTTGATAAAGATATTTAGATAAATATATTCAAACCTTTCTGTAAAGCAAGAGTCAGCGACTATTTTGTCTTAATAAAATCTTATATTAAAAAAAACTTAATCTGATTTAACATCAAATTAAGTCTTTGTATCTTAAGTATGATTTATTTTACAGATCATCATACTTTGCCATAAGTATTTCAGTTTGTACCTTTGAAGTTAATTCTTGCACAACACCTACAATAATGATAATTCCAGAACCTGTTACTACAACAGGAACAGAACCTAGTGATTGAGTGATGTCCAAAATAAAAGGTATTTTGTAAATAAGCTTATCAAATATACCTAAAACTCCCAAACCAACACCTCACCAAAAAGAAAGATGAGTTAGTGTTTTGTTTATATATGAAGCTGTTTCTTCTCCTGGTCTAATACCTGGAATAAAACCACCTCTTTTTTGGATATTATCTGCTATTCTATCTGGGTTAAATACGATCAATGTATAGAAGAACGTAAACAATACGATAAAGACAAAGTTGGCCAAAATTACTATCCATGAAGGATTTGCAACATAATAATTGAAATTATTACTTATCCACAAAGAAGCTCTATAAATGAAATCACTTGGTGTTCCAATTTTCATCAAAAATTGAGCAAGCAAGTAAGGGAAAGTAACAAATGCTATAGCAAAAATGATTGGTATCATTCCAACTGGATTAAGTGGAATAGGTAGCATCGATGTTTGTTCTACCTTTCCTTGTCTAGCATAAACAATTGGTATATTTTTTGTCGATTTTAGTAACCATACTGATCACAAAATCAAGATAATTACTAAGACTACGATGAATAGCAAGACTCCTATAAAGCTATTCATATCAACTGCTCACAAAAGACTACCATTAATTTGCATTGTCATTCCGGCAACAATTGATGCAAAAATAAGAAGAGAGACACCATTAGTTATTCCTTTTTCAGTAATAACATCTCCAATCCATACTAATATCATTGCTCCTACAGAGAGAGAGAATGCAGCAAGAAGAACAGTCGTGAAGTTAGCAGTATCAATAACGTTCCCTAGCATAGAGTTGATAATGTACACCATTCCAATTGCTTGAAGAAAAGCTAATGGAAATGTTGCATATCTTGTATATTGTTGAATTTGTTGTGTTCATTGTTCTCCCAGTTCTTGTAGTTCTTCAAGCTTAGGTACCACAACAGCAAGAAGCTGCATAATAATAGAAGCATTAATGAACGGAGCAAGACCAACTGAAAGGATAGAAAAACGCTCAATTGATCATCCTAGAAGCATCAAAAATTGAGAAAGTCCCTCAGTTGTTCATGATGAAGCATTAATTATTTGCGCTACATCAGCAAATGGAACAGGAATAAAAACCAAAAATCTATACACAGCAAGCAATGCTATTGTCCATAAAATTTTTGTTCTGACGTTTTTATTCACAAATATTGATTTAATTGTTCCTAACCAAGTCATTTACCTATCGTGTGGAATATATAAAGACTATTCTTCAATTGTTCATCCTGCTTTTTCTACTTTTTCTTTTGCTGATTTTGAAAATTTTGCAATTCCATTAAACGTCAATTTTTTTGACAGTTCTCCTTCACCGAGGATCTTTACAGCATCTCCTTTTGAACAGAATCCTAGATTCGCTAGGTAGTCTACGGTAACTACATCACCTGCTTTTACTCCATCATTGTGTTCTAGTGATGCAAGGTTGATAATACTGTAATTATCTACTAGCTTAAAGTATCTTTTGAAACCTCTCATTTTAGGCAATCTCATATGTAGAGGAGTTTGACCTCATTCAAAACCAGGTTGTTGAGACCAACCAGATCTTGCTTTTTGTCCTTTCAAACCTCTTGTTGAGTAATTTCCACGTCAAGATGAGTTACCTCTTCCTCTTCTTAGAGCCTTTTTTTTCTTTGTATCGCTTTTTTTCAATTCATGCATTAACATTTTGCGACTAGAACAATGATAAAAATATTATAATGACAGCTAGCACATATGACTAGAATATTTTATTATTTAGCTTTTTTTGATGTCTTTTTTTCTGCTTTTTTATCTTCTGCAGCTTTTACTTTCTTTGTAGAACCTCTTTTGTTCTTGAATGTTGTAAGAGCTTTGATAGTTGTTAAAGCATTATTAAGTTTATTATTTGTACCAATAATTTTTGATAGCATGTTTGAGTATCCAGCAAGTTCTAGTACCATTCTGACAGAAGATCATGCCTTCATACCTGTACCTTGAGCAGCAGGAATAAGCTTCAATACTGACGCTTTATTTTTGATTGTTAGCGGGTATGGAATAGTTCCTTCTTCTGTAATAGGAACAATACTGATATGTTTATATGCATCGTGTGTTGCCTTTCTTACTGCGATTGCAACATCTGATCATTTAGCAACTCCAACACCAATCTTTCCTTTTCCATTTCCAATAAGAATTGTTGCTCTGAAGTTCATTCTTCTTCCTCATCTTGTTACTTTTGTAACTCTTCTGATTTCTAGAAGTACTTCATTAAATTCTTTTTTTGGTCTATCTCCTCTTCTTCCTCTTCTATTATCTCTTCCACCTCTTCTATTGTCTCTATTTCCTCTTTGTCCTCCATCTCTACCTCCTGTTTTCTTTACATCAGCAGAAGATGTTGGTTTCTTATTTTCAGTTTGGATTGCTTCATTAGTAGCTGTCATTGGTTTAATAAACCTAATAGATAAAAATTAATTATATAGAAAGTCCTCCTTCTCTTGCACCATCACAAAGAGCCGCAACTCTTCCATGGTATAGGAAACCATTTCTATCAAAGACTGCTTTAGTAATACCTTTTTCAGCAGCTTTTTTTGCTAGTTCTATACCTAGTTGTTTTGCTCTTTCTACTTTGGTAGCTCCTTTCATCTTTTCATCACTCATCATAACACTTGTCACACCATTCTTATCTACGATTTGACCGTATGTGTACTTATTTGATCTATTAACAATGAGTCTATAATCAAAATTAGAATTTTTGATGATAGCGTTAACTCTCTTCTTTCTTCTCATAAATCTTGCAACTTTACTTTGAGCAGACATTGTGCATGTAACAAAAGTAATAAATATGACGAAGGCTACTTAGCCGCCTTACCTGGTCTTAATTTAACAATCTCATATGTGTATCTAATTCCTTTACCTTTATATGGATCTGGTTTTTTTAGTGATCTGATCTTTGCAGCCACTTCTCCTACTACTTGTTTGTCGATTCCTTCAACCTTAATCAAAGTATTTCCTTTCGGGTCTTTGTCGACACCAACAGTCACTCTTGAATCAACTTTAAACACAACTGGGTGAGAAAATCATAGTTGTAATACTAGGTCTGAACCTTGCATTTTTGCGCTATAACCAACTCCCAATACGAGTAGTGATTTTTCGTATCATTTTGTAACTCCTTCTACCATATTTGCAGCAAGTGTTCTTGTGAGACCCCACAAGTTAGCAAGATCTGAAGATTCAACTGAAACAGAAATAACGTTCTCAGTAACTTCAGCTTTCACTCCTTTTACTAAAGTATATGAAAGTTCTCCTTTTGGACCTTTTACCTTAAGTTCATTTCCATTGATTGTGACTTCCACTCCCGCTGGAATTTGTACTGGTAGTTTTCCTATCTTAGACATGATAAACAATTCCTCTAATTAGAATAAATGTGTAGGTTTAGTAGATTTCTGCAATGTATTCACCTCCAACCTTTAGTTCTTTTGCTTTATGTGAAGGCAAAAGACCTTTATTTGTTGAGATAATACCAATTCCTTGTCCTCCTGCAACAGGTCTCAAGTCTTTATAACTTACATACCATCTTCTTGCAGGCTTTGAGAAGAAACGAATCACCGGAACATCTTGTACGGGATTTTTTACTTCCTTTAGCTTTACAGATAGGAACCTTTTATTATTATCTGCATCGATTATCTCGAATCCTTCAATGAACTTATAGTCTTTGAGTAATTGCAATACAGCTTCAGAAAAACGAGAATATTGAACTCATTCTACCGTTAATCTTCTTGCCATATATGCATTCTTGATTCTGATTAGCAGATCATGTACTGGTGCATTTACACTCATTTAGATACACTATTGAAAAATTAAAACTTTCACTTATCGGCTTGCTTTTTGTACTCCTGTTGCGAGTCCTTGTCTAGCTACATCTCTAAATGTAACTCTACAAACACCAAACTCTCTCATATATCATTTAGATCTTCAAGTGAATTGACATCTATTGTAATATTTAGTTGGTCTGAATCCTTTAATTCTGCGCATTGGTCTTCCTTCAGCTAATGCTAGTTTTTTTTCTTCTAGATATAGCTTTCTTAATCTAGCCAATTTTTGTTGTTTTACGATTAGCGCTTTTCTTGCCATGGTTAAACAAAGTATAAGTAAAGATTATTTGAAGATGAATCCTAGTTCTTCTAATAATGTTTGTGCATCTTCGTTGTTTTTTGCACTTGTAGCAATTGATATTTGTAATCCTACTGGTATTGTCACATCATCTGGATGCAATTCTGGAAATAAGTTGTAATTTTTAAGTCCAAAAGAGTAGTTTCCTCTCCCATCAAATGATTTTTGAGTTAGTCCATCAAAATCTCTTACTCTAGGGAAAACTATAGACATTACCTTGAACAAGAAATCATAAGCTTTTTGATCTCTTAGAGTAACTTTCATCATCACCGGCATACCTTCTCTTAGCTTAAAGTTCGATACCGATCTTTTTGCTTTTACAAGATGAGGTTTTTGTCCTGTGATCATCATAAGATTCTTTTCGATTTCAGAGAAATCTTTAAGTCCTTTTCTGGTTACAAGAGAACCAATACCTATATTGATAATTACCTTTTCAACTTTAGGTACCTCATTAATATTAACATCTCACAATCTCTTATGAGTTGCTGCTAATGCTTGCTTAGTTTTTTCACTAATTGCCATGATTGCAAGTTCTTTAGTACAAATTAAAATTAATCAATTACTTTTCCACTTTTAACTAGTTGTCTCTTCTTTTTTCCATCTTTACCTATGGTGATTTTCACTCTTGAAGGCTTTTTTGCTTCTTCATCGTAGTGCATGATGTTAGAGATGTGAATTGGGTGAGTGATTTCTTGGAAACCTTGACCTTTTACTCACTTTTTAGCAACATTCACATTTTCTACGTACACCTTTTCTCCGTCAACTTTAGTCACTTTAGAGATCTTCCCTTTGTGCTTAGAAGCAACAACAATGACTTTGTCTCCAGATTTAATTTTCTTCATTGGTACACATCGTAAAACAAAATAAATTGACTATTATTATTGAAATTTAGATAACTTCTTCCGCCAAATTTGTAATTGACCTTAGACCCATTTCTCTAATTTCTCTAGCAACAGGACCAAAAACTCTTTTTCCTCTTGGCTTAACTTCTCCCTTTTCACTTACATCGACAAGAACAATTGCGTTGTCTCCAAATCTGATATAAGATCCGTCAGGTCTTCTAATTTCTTTTCTTGTTCTTACAACAATACCACGAATTACTTGTCCTTTTTTTACTGATCCATTAGGTGACGCATCTTGAATAGAAACTGTTACATAGTCTCCTACTGTTGCGTTTTTTTTTCTAGATCCGTGAGGAATACCAATAACTTTGGCTTTTTTCGCTCCTGTATTGTCGATTACAGATACAACTGATTCTCTTCTTAGCATTGTAAGTGTTACAAAGGTATATAAACAATTATGCTGCCTTATTCGAAAGAATTTCGATAAGTCACCATTTTTTCTTCTTTGATATAGGACTAATTTGTCTGATTCTTACTTTATTTCATTCTTTTGCTTCATTATTTTCGTCATGAACATAGAATTTTTTATATACAACAAATCTTTTTTTGTATAGTTTATGCATCTTCACGACAGAAACAGAAACAACGACAGTTTTTTCCATCTTATCACTCACGACAACTCCTACGAGTTCCTTGAGGTTTTTATCTCATATTATTGCCATATGCTTCAGTGATTTTAGAAGTTAAAATAGTGTTAACTCTGGCGATATTTCTTCTTGTTGTTCTGATTTGGTGCGTTTGAGATTGTGATCTCATAGCATTTTTCATCTTCATTTGATGTAGCTCTTTTCTAAGATCGTTTCTCATTTTTACGAGATCCTTTACAGACATCTTTATCAATTTCGCCAAGAAATCTTTCCTTTTCATTGATAAGGCCATTAGTTAGAATAAAAAATTTTCTATGGTGGTTTGATATTACTTAATTTCTCCTTTTTCTACAAATCTTGTATCAAGAGAAAGCTTGTATGAAGCTTTTTTGAGTACTTCTTGAGCAAATTCTCTATCAACTCCACTGATTTCGAAAAGAATTCTCCCTTTTTTAACTCTAGCTACATATTTATCAACATCTCCTTTACCTTTTCCCATTGGCATTTCTAACGCCATTTTCGTCACAGGAACATCTGGAAATACTCTAATCCATAGCTTACCTATTTTTTTAATGTATCTTGTGATAACTTTTCTTGCAGCCTCAATTTGTCTATTTGAGACATATTTGCTTGTCGTAGCTTTTAGTGCAAATTCACCAAATGATACTTTAGCACCTCTTCCAGCTTTACCTGAAATTGGTTTCACCATTTGCTTTCTGTGTTTTCGCTTTTTAGGGGACAACAACATCGTAAATCAATGATATATGAGTTAAATTACTGTGATTTCACTTTCTTTTGAGATTTTTTGTATACTTCTCATTTAGCAATCCATACCTTTACACCAATTACTCCGTATTTTGTAACTGCTTGTGTGTAGTGATAATCGATATCAGATCTAAGTGTTTGTAGAGGAACTCTTCCATCTGAGAATTTTTCTCTTCTCGCGATATCAACTCCTCCAAGTCTACCACCAACTTGTACCTTTACTCCGATTGCTCCTTTTTCCATAACTTTTTGTACGATTTGTTTTGCAACTCTTCTGAATGGCATTCTTGATTCAATTTGTGTTGCAGCATACTCAGCCATGATTTTTGCAGACAATTCTGGTTTTTTAACTGCCTTTACCATAATTTTGAAAGGTTTGTGAAATTTCTTTTCAAGTTTTTGCTCAAAAGCTTTGATTTTTTCACCATCTTTACCCATGATAACACCAACTTTAGAAGAGAAAATGATAAGTTCTGCTTCTTTATCAGTTTTTCTGATAATTAGTTTAGCAATACCTGTTCTTCCGAAGTAATTATCAACAAATGCTCTAATTTTAAGATCTTCTACGAAGAAATCAGCAGCTTGTTTTTTGGTCTTACCGAACCATTCAGAAGGCCATGACTTGATAATTCCTACTCTTAACCCTATTGGGTGTGCTTTTTGTCACATGGACCGTACTATTTACTAACTAAAACAACCTTAACAAATGATCTATGCTTTACATAACCATGAATTCTTGCTCTTGCTACGAATCTGATTCTTTTAAGCTTTGGACCTCTTCCAACCTCAACTGTTTCGATATAAAGAGAATCTTTGTTTTTTCATGCATTGTTTACGGCATTTGAAACAGCAGAATTAACAACCTTTCTCACGATGTCAGCTCATTTTTTTGGAAGGAATTCTAGCATATCCAGAACATCTGTAGCTTTTTTTCCTCTTATCAGCTTCGCAATCACTCACATCTTTTTGTATGAGATTGTTGCATACTTTAGTGTAGCCGTCATACTTTGGTTCATAATATGGTTCTTACTAAGAGCAATAAAAAAATATTTTAATATTTAGAATGGATGACCTCTAAAGGTTCTTGTAAATGCGAATTCTCACAATCTGTGACCTAGCATTTCCTCTGTTACGTAAACACTAATGAACTGCCTACCATTGTGTACAGCAAAAGTGAAGTCCAACATATCAGGAACGATTTGACTTGCTCTATCCCAGACTTTAATAATCTTTTTTTCGTTGGCGTCATTCATCTTTTGAATTTTTTTAAGGAGTTTTTCATTTACATAAAACCCCTTTTTAAGTGATCTTGCCATATAACTTATATGTACATTAAGTAAAACTAGTTCTTGGTTCTTCTAGAAACAATGAATTTATCAGACCATTTCTTTTTTCTTCTTGTTCTCTTTCCTGGAGCGACAATTCTACCAGTAAATGATTTTGGATACTTCATTCCTATTGATGCAGCACCTTCTCATCCTCCATGAGGGTGATCTACTGGGTTCATTGATTTACCACGGTTACGAGGCTTATTACCCAACCATCTTTGTCTACCAGCTTTACCAATAACGATGTTTTTATGTTCTTCGTTGCTAACGATACCCATAGTAGCCCAACATTTCTCATCAAATTTTCTGATTTCTCCTGATGGAAGTTTAATGAAGATCAATCCTTGTGCTTCATCTTTACCCATAATAGTTGCTGAGAGACCAGCTGATTTAATAAGCTTACCTTTTGTGTTAGGAGTAACTTCAAGATTAAAAACAGTTAGACCTTCTGGAATATCCTTCAATCTTCTTCTGTTTCCTGGAGCGATTTCTCCTTTATCTCCTGTCATAATAGTATCTCCTACTGCAACACCTTTCCATGCAAGTGCATATCTTTTTTCTCCATCAGCGTATACCAAAAGAGCGATTCTTGCAGATCTGTATGGATCGTATTCAATCGAAGCAACTTTCGCAGGAATTCCTTCCTTATCGTACATTCTAAAATCAACAGTTCTATAACGTCTTTTGTGTCATCCTCCTTTAAATCTAGAAGTAATTCTACCAGAGTTATTTCTACCTGATGTACGCTTTTTACCCTTCGTTAGCGATTTTTGTGGTGTAGATGTAGTAATCTCTGAAAAAGAGTATCCAACCATAAAACGTCTAGAAGGTGTTGTAGGATTATAATGTTTAACTGCCATATCCTTAATTACTCAAAGTACCTAAAAACTTATGAAACAAGATCAATAGTATCTCATTTTTTCAATGTAATAACTGCTTTCTTGTATCCTGGTCTTACTACTTTTCTGTTAGCTCTTCCTTTTGTTGGAACAATGCTAGTATTAACATTAACAGGAGTAACTCCATAGATAGCTTGAATAGCTACTTTTACGTCATTCTTATTTGCATCTCTGTGCACTTTAAATGAAAACTTATTATCATTAGCAGCTTGTGCATATGATTTTTCAGTCATCAAAGGCTTAACAATGATATCATAAGGAGTAAACTTATTAAGAGCAGATGTCTTTGTAAGTTTTTTTCCTCTAGCCTTTAGCACTTGTTTAAATGTCATGATACTCAATAGTATAAAGCATTAAATTGAAAGACTTTCTTCTACCTTACCGAAAGAATCGGCAACAAAAAGAACCTTAGAATAGTTTAACAAATCACGAGGATTTAGGTAACTAGCTAAAAGAACCTTTACCTTTGGTAGATTGCTGAAAGATTTTTTTAGTGATTCATTAGCTTCTGGTACAACAACAAGCACTTTATCGTTACCCAAACCTAAGTTACCCAAAACATTAACAGCATTCTTTGTCTTTGTTTCCTTGAAAGAAAACTTATCCAATCCTAGTGCCATACCACCTTGAAATTTCTTAGTAATAAGTGACGCTAGAGCTAGCTTTCTTATTTTTTTAGGAAGATCAATAGAGTAGTTTCTTTGCGATGTTGGACCAAACACTACTCAACCTTTCTTTCTTAGTGGTGATTTTTTATCACCCACTCTTCCTGATCCAGTTCCTTTTTGTCTGTATAGTTTTTTTCCCGATCCAGCAACTTGACCTCTAGTTTTTGTATTCGCGATAGCGATACGTTCATTAGCCATTTGCAAACGAGCGAATTCAGCAATTGCTGATTCATTGATTCTATCGTCGCTAAATACCGCAGCATTAGCCGCTATTGGTTTTAGCTTTTTTCCTTCTTGATTAAATACATCAAATGAGTAGGTCATAATCTTATCTTTGATACAAACAAACTAAACAATCTCCACTTTTAGGTAGCTGTTATATGAACCTGGTATAGATCCTTTCACAACAATAAGAGATTCGTTATCTAATTGTAGTACATCGACTACTGATAGATTTTTGAGAGTGATACGTTCATCTCCCATATGTCCGTGGTGAGGATGTCCTTTCATCACTCTTCTCGGTTTTCTATTTCCAAGAGATCAAATATGTCTGTGAAACTTAGAACCATGTGTTTCTGGTCCTCCTTTTGCACCGTGTCTTTTCATCACTCCTTGAAAACCTTTACCTTTAGACGTTCCAGTAACATTGATTTTTTCTACTCCTTCAAGAATTGAGGCAGTCAATGCAGAACCAGCACTATTTGCTTGCATGAATTCTTCACTTGATCCAAACTCAACCATGCGAGAGTACGTTACTTTTTGTCCTTTCTTTTTCTTTGTCTCTTTTTTATCTGCACCAATAACTACTGCTTCATAACCGTCTTTTTCCATGTTTTTATATCTAACAACTTCTTGCGGTACAATTTGAAGCAATGTTACTGCAGTCAAAGAGTTACCAACTGGCAATCTTGTCATTTCTTTTTTTCTGACAATCAATCCTCCTTTTGTCATAACTACTCGCTGAGAAAAAATTACTAAAACACCTTAACATCTACTGAAACCCCTACTGGGATAACGAGATTTTGCATATATTCCATAGTTTTGGGCCCAGTTTCTGCCACATCTATAAGTCTTGTATATGTCCATCTTTCGAATTGCTCTCTAGCATCTTTATATACAAAGTTAGACTTAAGAACAGTATACATCTTTCTTTTTCTAGGTAGAGGTACTGGCCCAACAATATCTGCACCAGACTTTGTAAGTAGATTTACTACTTTACCAAGAGATGCTTCCAACATTTTGATATCATAACTTTTCAGTTTAATTCTCAATTTTGGCTGTTTCTTATTGCCAGCACTTGCTTTCTTAGGCATTAAACAATATGCGTAATAACTTAAAAGACCATCATACATCAAGCTATCAGCCATCAGCTATTAGTAAATCACTTTGCTATTTGTTCTTGAGCGACTGACTATTAGCTGCAAGCTAACAACTTTTGAGAGTAGATAACAGCTGACAACACAAGATTGTGCTGACAGCCGCTCTCTCTTTAATAATTTATATTAATTAGGTAGATGATTAGTTAATTTTTGTAATAACTCCAGCACCTACTGTTCTACCTCCTTCACGGATAGCAAATCTTAGACCTTCTTGCATAGCAACTGGGTAGATCAATTCAACATCAATCTTTGCATTATCACCAGGCATAATCATTTCTGTACCTGCTTTTAGTGAGATTGCACCAGTAACATCTGTTGTTCTAAGGAAGAATTGTGGTCTGTATCCAGTCATAAATGGAGTATGTCTACCTCCTTCTTCTTTCTTTAGTACGTATACTTCCGCTTCAAAACTCTTGTGAGCAGAAGCTGTTCCAGGCTTAGCAATTACTTGACCTCTTTCAACTTCGTCCTTTTGAACACCTCTCAAAAGAAGACCAACATTCAATCCAGCTTGAGCAGATTCGTGTTGTTTGTGGAACATTTCGATTCCTGTACAAGTAGTTTTTGCTGTTTCTCTACCGAGACCAGTAATTTCTACTTCGTCGTTTAGGTTAATAGTACCTGTTTCGATTCTACCTGTTACTACTGTACCTCTACCTTTAATAGAGAATACATCTTCGATAGGCATCAAGAAATCTTTATCAACTTCTCTTTGTGGTTCTGGAATGTATGTATCTAGATGACCTAGTAGTTCCCAGATAGGAGCTGCAGCACCATCTTTATCTTCTGGATTTTCAACAGCTTTTAGAGCTGATCCTCTTACGATAGGAGTATTATCTCCATCATAACCTTGTGCACTTAGAAGTTCTCTAATTTCTTCTTCAACAAGTTCTAGCATATCAGGATCGTCTACCATATCACATTTATTTAGGAAAACAACCATTTGTGGTACGTTTACTTGTCTACCAAGAAGAATATGTTCTCTTGTTTGTGCCATAGGACCATCTGTAGCAGCAACTACAAGAATAGCTCCATCCATTTGTGCAGCACCAACGATCATGTTTTTAACATAATCGGCATGTCCTGGACAATCAATATGTGCGTAGTGTCTTGTTTCTGTTTCATACTCTACGTGTCTTGTATTAATTGTAATACCTCTTTCTTTTTCTTCTGGAGCGTTGTCGATAGCAGAATAATCTTGTGCTTTCGCAAATCCAGCTGTAGCAGCTACAGTAGTAATAGCGGCTGTCAAAGTAGTTTTACCATGATCTACGTGACCAATAGTACCTACATTTACGTGAACCTTAGACATTTAGCAAATAAGATAACAGTATAAAGATAGTCTTGTTCTATGTGCATATATGAAATGCAAAGCAACAACGATGTGCATTGTACATTTTGTCTACAAAGCGACACAATCTAATTATTAATTAATATATTATTAACTATTAATTAGATTGTTTCGCTGAGACGTTGCATTTCACATATACACGTATTCATTACGTGGTGGGCATAGGTGGATTTGAACCACCGACCTCACCCTTATCAGGGGTGCGCTCTAACCAACTGAGCTATATGCCCATATCGGGGATGCGGGACTCGAACTCGCGACCTCTTGGTCCCAAACCAAGCACTCTAGCCATCTGAGCTAATCCCCGACACAGTATTGCATTATATTATATAGTAAATATTTCTATTTATCACACAATAAACACAAATTTTCCTAGGTCTCATTTAAAACAATTCAACATATTGACACATTTCGACATCAACATATATCTTTTTATCAACAAAAATCAAGAGAATTTCATCATCTTTCTTGACAAAAAACAAAATGGGCGCCAATTGCCAGGAGGCAGAATTGAACTGCCGACACAAGGCTTTTCAGGCCTCTGCTCTACCACTGAGCTACCCTGGCACGGGTATGTCCATTTTTCAAAATAACAGGAACTTACAATGCTTAACACAATGCAGTATTACCTGTCGTCGCTTGAGACAGCAACATGTATATATAAGAATTTCTTTATTGCAAGAGAAAATAATATTTTTTGTCAATATGTTGCATTTTTGTTGCAAAACCTTATTTATACGATCGATTTTTACTTGCTCTCTAGCAACCCAAGAGGTTGTTCATTATTGCAGGTTTGTTTATTACCATTTACTAATTATGAACGATAATACCATTATTTTTTTGATGCAAGAATATGTCCTTGCACGAAAGGAGCTTTCGAAAGCACTAGAAAAAAAAGACATCAATGCCATACATAAACATGAATCAAGCATCACTACTCTTTATAGCAATCAAAGAGAAACACTTTTGCGCAATTCACAAACCAATCACAAATCAAAAAGAGCTTATGCCCATTTTTTGGGGAATTGTCTGCAAAGTTTAACAACAATTAAGGCAATTATTCGTGATATTTCTAGTGGATGACACCATCAAGAGAGCTATCGCCATCTCGTACAAAAGCTACAACGAGAAATAACACAACATTCCAACATTTTGAAAGAAACACTTCTCACTATTGGCTAAAATAAACAACAAAAAGTAGAATAATATTTGCATTTTTGAATAAATTTCTTATTTTTTGAGAAGTTTATATAGATTTTGCTCATGCTTACTACTCATCCAATTGAAAACCACATCATCTCTCTTTTGAGTACCAGAAAAACAATGAGCACCGATGAAATCCACTCATCATTGACTCACCATGCGACTATTAGCATTTCAAGGCAACAGCTCTATAGGATTATAGGAAAAATGGCTGATGCGCAGATTCTTGCGAAAAAGTACGGTTCTGTCACACTACATACGCTACGAGTAAAAAAGCTACTACAACTTGCAAACACTATTGAATGAAACTTTGATAAAGAGTGAATTATTCATCTACCGAGACAACAAGGAGAGACCAAAACTATTGTTGTAGATACAATGAATCAAGTTCGTGAAACTTGGCAAAGTATTATTTGTATGCAGCATAGACAAGGACTTGGTGACGATGTTTTTAGCTATAGTTCTCATGGTTATTTGTGGTTAGGAGCTCATGAAGCAAACAAAGAACTTGTTCACATCTTGACAGAGAGCAATTATAAAATATACAATGTCATAGGAAATGATTCTGCCCTAGATAAGCATATTTTGAATATTGCCCACCATGATGCATTTCGTTTTTGGAGTGATTCGTTTCTTCCTCTCCCCAAAAAATGATTTCTTACCATGGTCGTTAACGATATTACCATGGAGGTGAGCATACCACAATTACCGCTTGATTATCTTTCACAAGTATTTGAAAATACGCAAAAAATGGATCAGTTTGATGCATATTGATATGAACAACTTCTTCATATTAAGGCGCCTATTACCATTACTCTTACCAAGAATCAAAAAGCGGCGCACGCTCTTAAAAGATTATTGAGCGACAGCTACAACAGTAGCGTCATGCTGTAAATATAATACATTTCATTACAACTCCTGTTCTTTTGATCGGGAGTTTTTTGCTTTATGAATGTTTTTGGAATATACTTAGTACAACCATCATACAAATGGTTGATTGCTTTAATTTTTTTGCCCGTTACCAATAAAAAGTTATCTTATTCCATTGGGACAATTTTTGGTGCTGTTATGACTGTCATTAGTGCTTCATTACAGTGTTTTTTTGGTTATTGGACGGTATGATCAAGGCAACACCAATATTCGTTTTCTTTTGTCTATTCAGTCATATGTCTTTGGTTTTATAGCACATTTGGTAATGACGCTGTTTTATGGAGCGTATTATCTTCACTGGAAAGCTTTTTTGAGACGTTCATTTGGAATCATTCACGGGAATGTCGTTCTTTATTATTTTTTGCATCGAGGACTCGCCTTATCTCATGAAACTTCTCTTATTTTGGTAGGAGGAAGTATCGTATTGTTTTTCTTTGCATTCAGTCGCTTACGTTATAGATGATACTGGATGATGGGCGTATTGACACTGATGGTACTACTTCTCTTATTGGAAACTATTCCTGTGTATCGCAAAACTGTCTCTCCCCATGTATTTTTTGAGCAACAACCTGTTTCTATCGCTGCCCATATTAATGATAGAACACAAAATCAAGCAGTCGTCATTAGTAGCAACCAAGCAATACGTAGATATTCATTGAATGAAATTGCAACAACACCGCTTACCTTGTCTAGACCATTAGACAATATTCAGTATATTTCTCCATCTTGAGAAAGCGACAACATCGTTAGTATTACCTTATGGAATGGAGATATTTTGTTTCTTCTTCCTCAAACAAGCCTCACATGGACAGAGACAAGACATTATGATAATATTTTTGTTTCACGCAACACCGTAGAGATTCATAATGGAAACATAGGACGATGGACTCCTCATTCTGGAAGTCTCATAATAAATCATGATTGATTAAGTCAACAATATCATAGTGGTCAACTTATTTGAGGAGTTTTTACATGACAGAACAAGACACAGCAAGCTATTGCTTCTCATGTTTTTTCTCGTTATCAAGATGATGTAAGAGACTTTACTCGTAGGTATTACCATCGAACATTTTCTTCGTCTCCTGTTATAGAGCGTATCAGTTATTTCAAAATGCTGTTGTACCAACTGGTGTATAGTGATTATTCAATGTACTTAGACAATTTTTTGGCTTATCGCTATTGGGGATTTGGAGACAACATTCCTGGTGGGCATGATGCCTTATACGTTCCAATGAGGAAAATCGAACAAACGGCGACAAGACAGTATGAAGAAGTTGATGCAAATCAACTACTCAATTCGGGCGCTATTATTGCTCTCCCAAGGACGAGGATTTTTGGTCAATGGTTTCCTTAGCATATCTCATTCCAACACTGGTTAGTCCTAACGTTCATTGTTTATCATAACGACCAAGTGATAAAAGCTTTTTTCTTTGTCTTTTGGTTGTGTAAAGAGGATCATTAACAATAGGATGCCTCATCGATGCAAGGTGACAACGAATTTGATGCCTTGCTCATTTTGTAATTTCGACATGAAGTATCGATACATCATTTTTTGCGTCATAAGCAAGCAATTCATAATAGGTAACTACTTGCTGTGGTTTACTCCTGTAGGATATTGTTGCATCTTGCAAAGCAACCATCTTTTTTTTGTCGGTAGGATGATGAGCGATCGGATGTTGTATTCGCCCAAACGAAGAAGCAACGCGACCATACACCTCCGCAACGTAATACTTCGTCAGTTTTTTTTGTTTTTGCATTGTGATATAATAGCGCTTATCTTCTGGAGATTTTGCAAAGTACAATAATCACGACGTCGCATTATCCAAACGATTGAGTAGGCCATATTCTTGCTCGATACCAAACTGCTGACATGATTGCAGAAATTCTTTGGAAAATTTTTGAGAAAGGGAGTTATTTTGCTGAGAAGCATTGATCGCCTGCGTAATGTGATCCAAAAAAGAGAGATCCTGACCGTGCGTTGACGGAAGACCTGAGGGTTTTCGTATGAGATAGAAATGAGGGGTTTGCAACATTTATTTGATGGTACACAAACAAAAATAAATAAGTTCCATTGCCATATACACGCATTGTAGCTAATTGGTCAAGAAAACCAAGTTTTTCACAAAAATATAAACAACCCAATGGAAAACCATTGGATTGTTTGAATTAATTTAATAGTTCTAATTGTGATGGTTTCGTGAAGAGCAAAAATTCGATCATCTCTGTCGGGAAATCATCCAAAGAGATCTTTTTATTGTCTTCTTCAGGAATAAGCAATGTATAGTCCCATCCACCATATACTGGTTCAAGAATAACTTCAAACTGCTGCAGCGGAATAGATTGTCCTACTTTTTTAACGATTTTTGAGACTGGGGCATTAGAAGTATTCAAAGATATAACATCAACTCGATGAAGATTTAGGATCGCGCGATCTAGCAAGTCATCAAAAGCATCAAAAGAACGCCAGCCTTGTCTTACAGCGAAGGTAACACGATATTTTTGTTTTGACTTTTTCAAAACCTCAATCAGTTCTTTGATTTCTACAATGTTTTTCGCTTTGGAGACGGAATCACTACTGAAAGCAGCAAGCAACTCCTTCATACATTTGGACAAAACATCTTTATTTGCTCTCAACCACCCCAATAGTAAAGAAGCTTCCTTTAATGACAAATGAGTGGTCTTTGCCTTTCTCAAAAGCTCAAGAATATTATCTTTCTTAAAGGTCTTTTTTTTCTGCGAGTCATTCCAAATATCTTGGCTTGCAACGATAGCATAAGCATTATCCTTATAAATAACCTGAACGCTAGGAGTAGCTAACAAAGAGGTTATTATAAAGTAAATCACCGTTAGAGCCAAAAGCAAAAAAATCATTCCTGCAAGTACATTTACTATGCTGCTATTAGTTTTTTTGGTAGAGGTGTTTGGACGCACAACTTTTTTTTCTTTAGTACATGTCTCCATTTTTTCAATGTATTTTTTGGTTTCATAATATGTTTAACGTAAAAACAATACTCAAAACAAACACACATACAAGAGTAAATATAAAACAACTGTCAATATCATTAAAACAAAAAGACAACCAAGAAAATACCGGTTGCCTTTGTGATATTATTGATAAGTAATTTTGCACTGATATATAGATGTTTGTTTTAATAAGGGAAATGGAGAAAAAGAATTGTTATTTTTGTCACAATTGAAAACAAAATCTTTCTTTTTGAATAAAAGCGCCACTAATACTGATGAAAAAGAATCAAACACTCTTTGTTTCACACCATCGTTGGCAATAGATACCCAAACACTTCCATCAGGATCTTTTTTGTAAGCTATTATCAGCGATTGTCCAGAATCGCTTCTTTTCTGCTTATAATTAGTAGCACAGTGTTTAGCACTCTGTAGGTAACCCCTTTCTTCAAAAATTTCAATATTTTGCAATACATGCTCACTAGAAAAATGTTGTTGATAAGGAAACCCACAAACAAAAAACCTTGGTAGCACTATATTATTATTTGCATGGTTTTGTATAATAAGCTTAGCTACCATCAATAATTTAAAAAAATTTGGCAACATAAGCAAAAAGTCAGAAAACAACTCTGGATTTATATTTCCGCGGTGTTTTTCTAGCATTGTCTTCAGTAGCACCAAATCTTGGATCTGTGGAACTTTTTTGGAAGCAATAAAATTCCAAAATCGATTTACGTCAAAATCTCCACAATGCTCTTTAATAAATTTATTTATTTTTTCTTGCTTATGTTTTTTCATTGGTTGATAATCGGTTGATCTTGTTCCACTATTAACCAAAAGAGTATCTGGCAAAAGAGAAACAATTTCGGATAAGAGTGAGGAAAAAGATACAAACTTTACTACAACCTCCTTGTTCGAAGATTTATTTTTGTTTATATCAAATGGTTTAATAAGTGTTGAGTTATAGGAAACCATAGAAACTGCAACTAGTACTATTACCCCTATTGAATATTTTGTTTTTGTCATTTTTTTTACATTTTTTATTTTCATAATTCACAAGGACAATACTCATATTTAATACATATTTCAAGGAAATATATCAATTACATTGATAGCCATACTTGCATTTTGTAGTATTCTCGTTATAATGATGTTATGGGGATGTGAGGCTTTGACGGAAGTATCAGCATTAGTACCCATTTGCCACCGTTCGATGAGCGTACCGAACTGAAAATAATCGTTCACGCATTAAAAAGTGCAAACTCAAACAAATCTCTTTTCGGGAAATTCCAAAGAGCAGCTCTTGCTGTAGCTTAGTCTATTCCTAAAGAGTAGCGCCCTCGCGCGCTTTCAACCCGTTGCAGGACGTTTCCTAAACTGCAGGGCGATATCGACGGAAACAACCCCTTGTGTCAGCGAATATACAAAACAGCTAGGCGTGTTTTCCCGCCGATCTGTTGCCTTGTATTCAAAGACCCTAAACTCTTGAGGCTTTTTTGGAAAACTATAGTGGTAGATAATGAGCTAATGACTTTCAGACCCGGGTTCGATTCCCGGCATCTTCATAACATGAGCGAATAAAGATTCAAAAGCAGGATTTACCGCAATGGTAAGCCTTTTTTTGTTATCTATAACTATGTTCGAGAACAAAATTTTACTAATTCTTCTTTTTTGAACATAACTAGCTTTTCTAAAGTACTCACCTGACTTATTCAACATATCTAAGAAGATTCTCAACTCTACAATCTCATTTCTTTCTGAAAGATCTATCTCACTTCTTTCTTTTTCAAGCAACTCTATTTGGTTATCATATCTCTCAACCTCTTCATTGTATATTTTTCTTTCCGCATCAGAAAAATCTATTGCCATATGTCTTTTGATATAGTCTTTTCTATCTGATGATAACTTATTTATTCTTACCTGTATTCTGTTTGCCTCCGTTCTTCTCTTTTCATGTACAACATCAGCCTGTGTCTTTGCAAACTCAACGTACTCAGTATCTGCCTTTTCATCTATTTTTAATTTATTAAGACACTCTACTATCTTATCTTGAATAACATCAAAACCTACCTTAGTATTATGATACTTAGATCACGTATTCATCACTCTGAAATGTATATTTTTTGGGTTTACTACATCTCCAAGTGTAGCGTTCTTCTTAGTTTTCTTAAGTTCAGCTAGTTTATCTCTAAATCTCTTTGGATTTGGTAGAGTACAACTAAAGGAATTACCATCTGGATCAACAACCAGTCACTTATCAAAAGGATAATATGCTTCATTTTCATCATTAATTGCTCTTGGTTTTGTTGGCTTACGAAGCTTTTCCTGTAATAAATCATATTCTTCCTCTGTAATCATAGGTTTGAAGTGTGGATTTAGTTCTCTAAGGTCATATATTTCGTTCTTTGATACATATATACCATAATACAAAGTATTTTTCCATACGTCTCATAGTCTCTTATGACTAACTGGTCTCGCTCATGTTTTAAATTCTCTTATATAACCATTTGCATTGAGCCGATCTGCAATTTCTGGATTACTTTTATTCTCGTATATTTTCATCTCAAAGGCTCTTCTCATAAGATCGAAGTACTTTGGGTGTGGTTCATAATAACCTTCTTCATTGGTTATATATCCATACTTATATTTGTTTAGTGATTTTCATTTTGCTTTTTTTGATTTGTTACCTCTTGTTATATCTTCTGAAAGCTTATCGGCATATTGCTTAGAGAATACAAACCAGATTCATAGCATCATTTTTCCACTAGCTGTAGGCTCAAAGTGAAAATTAGTGTACTTCAGATCAACAAGTCACTGATCTACCAAGTCAATTAATTCTCATCACTCCATCATATTTCTTGATTGTCTATCTGGGGAATAACTCAGGATACCTTTTATTTTTCACTTCTTGACCCACTTTATCAAAGTCTTTCGTTTCTCTCTTGCTCATGGAATCTTGGCTGTTTTCTGCTCTTTGATGATAAAAAGATCCCTTGTTTCCTTGTATAGTCTTCTATTTGCTACATCTGACTCAGCATCTTCTTTAGCAATTTCCCATTTATCCTCGAACATAGAAAAATCTTCTGGCTTCATAGCTACTTGTAAGCTATTATTTTTAGCATACTCTACACACTTGTGTATTTGATTAGGTATTGACTGAGCTTGCTGACCAGAGCTTTCTTCTGATGATTTTCTACAGTATATTATGTACTCAGCCATAGCCGTATGTTCGATGTAAAACAACACTTTAGCACTGATTTCAGTATATTGAACTAAAGCAACAAAAAAAGAGGAAATTAGCTTTCCTCCTCGTCTATCTCTTTGAAAATCTCTGTCAGATTATAGAGAAGTTCACCTAGAGATGATTTCTTAATTAGCATGAACAATTAGCACTTACGCTTCATTGTCACATAGACTTCTTAACATATCTTTTTAACGCAGTTAACGCTCTGCGAGAAACTATTGTCCAAACCATAGAGGGACCCAGATTTTAACGTTCCCGTGTGAACGCCCTATGATTTGTAAGTCACAAATACTGCTTATATAAAAAGCAATATACTATGTCGTATATATTTTTTTACTTATTGAGTTTCTATCTTAATTCAAGCGGATTTTCTCAAACAACCTCACCATAGCTAAACTATCTTGTCCACAGTAAAGAAGTAGGTTCTCTATAACCTTTCTTTTTTCTTCACCTGAGTATTTATCAATCAATAAGTTGTTAAGTGCCTTCATTGCCTCATCTCCTTTTCATATCTCCATTCATTCATAAGTCATTTCTGGTACAAGAACAGGTAGCACCTTTTTGATAGAACTAGATCACTCAAATGCTAGGTCAAAATAGTAACTCTTTGCAAAGATATCCATAAGATCATAGTAAGTACCTTCTTCTCTCATCTTTTGATAACTATCTGCTATGTCAGGAAACAAGTTTGCAATTTCTTTGTTTCTTGTGTTTTCAAAGGCTTGATACCACACTACAAAGCTTGAGTCATTTATATCCTCACCTATATCTATCAGGAACTCATCAAGCAGATCTTTATAGCTTCCATAAACTACCTTTTCTGACTCGTATCATACTTTGTTTGGATTATTCTCTATTGTGATTGTTTCAACACGTTTGCTTTCTTCTAATCATCAAAGTAGTCATCCATAGTGTTTCATACTTCCGTCTTCATAATACTTATGGAGTGAATATTGTACTACTACTTGTTGGTATGGAGAAGTATTATCCATGTAGGGAATAGGTACGCTGATAGTTTCGTAGTCGTAAAAACAAATAGGATACGTGAGCTTTTTCAGATCATTATGTATACTTATCTCATCAATAAGAGGCTTTCCTTGCTCTTTGGCTACAAGATAGTTGTTTATAAACTCATATGAGGTACCAGGTGCATCTTTACCATGGAATAGCATAATTTCTTCTTCTGTAAGTTCATCTATGTTATGACTACCATCATAATAGAGTTCATGAATCAGTTTTGCTTTACCGTGGTGGATACCTCTTCACATAATTGTTCCAAAGGGTTTATCCTCACCAAAATACTCCAAATATTTTACTCAAGGGTACATATGTAGCTTATTGAAATCTTCTTCGCTTAGATGGATTTCTTTCTTTAACTTACCTAGCGTTTCTTCTACTATTTGAGCATTTACTAGTGAATCATTGATAAGCTTTTCTTTAGAAATCTTCTTTTTTCATTGGAGGACTGCTATAGTGTGCTTGGTATCGAGTTTACTGAATGTTATTAGTTGGTTGATATCTAGTTCTCATTTTTTGACATACTCCTTGTTTAGGTGATAGAGATACTTTCCTCAAAGCTCTCATAAATCATTTTCTTTCAAAACATTATTGATAACGTATGTTTGGAAACTTACATCATCTATTAAATCTTTCTTTACATCACCAATAGGTTTATCTTCTCCATCATCTTTTACATTTTTTCTGATGGTTGTCTTAGCTTTCACCTCTATTAGATCATAGTTTCATTCACTATTGAGTACCATAAAATCTGCTCTCACAAAGCAATCATTCCATAAGAAAGACGGTTGATAGAGAAGTGGTTCTTTGTTTTTGATAGCTTCTAGTGTATCAGCTGCTGCACTTTGTAGCTTAGTAAGCCAATCTTGTTGTTGAGTTACTATATCCTCAGACTCACCCTCCCCATTTTCTGTTTGCTTTGGAAAAGCTGGAAAAAGATTAGAAGCTGTAGTATGATGCTTAGCTTCTAGATATTCAAGAACTTTATCTTCCACAGATTGTCATAACTCTATAGCATGTTCTTGTTTTTCTTCGGTTTCCATCTTTTTTATCTTGTAGTAGACCTCTTTATTATTGGCTTTCCACCATCCTAATTTTGGAAAAGAAGCGTAGTTTACATAGAGGGACTTGGTATAGAGCATTGAGATTAATTATTGTCTAAACTTATTCTTTCATTCTCATCTAGTGTTACTCAATCTTTGTCCTTCCAAACAATCCATCAGTTTAGTGAAGCTCCAGCTATAAAAGATGCTGCAGAACTAGGACTTGAAAATACGTAATCCTGTTTAAATACTATACACTCTCATTCTTCACTTATTACTCATTTTTTAAGCAGACTTGGTCTATGTCTATAAGCATAGTGTTTTTTTTCTATTACTGAACTTTGTAAGTCTTTTGGTCATTTACTTCATTTTAGTATGACCATTCCCTCTTCTGTATATTCTCATTTTGCCTCAGCTCCTCTAGATGATAAATAATAGATATTATTAACCTCTGAACTAATTACACTCACTTCTTTGAGAATAGGATATCACATAGCTGCTATCAGCAGATCAATATTTGCGAGAAACTCTCTCATAGTAGATTCTTGATATTCTGGCAAGTTATTAACTGATGGGGTAGTTCCATTTTGTAGACTATACCTATTTACTGATTGGGCTTTTTGTATAGCTTCTGCCTCTAGAAATTTAACGTCTGCTTTTGTTAAATTATTATCTTTGGAAACAAAGGCTATTACCACCTCTCGAAAATCTTTATTAGTATCATGATGACTTAGTCTTTGAATCAGATTTTCAGCCTCTCCAATATAAGCCAAATCTTGATCTAAGTCTTTTCAGAATAAGAAATAGAGGGCTGGTTGGTTACACTCAGCTCTTTTCTTAGCTTCTTTCAACTGTGCTCTTGGTATACTAATAGCTTTACCTACTCGGTTGGATAGTTCGACCGTTTTGATTCACTGTGGATTACCGTCAACGAGGTAGGTTATTATTGTTTTGGGGTTCGTCATACTCCTTAGTTTAAATCTCTTTAACTAAAAATTTGCTCCTTTGACGTAGGAATGACTGCACCGTAGGAAATACCTTTAAATTATCCATATCTACTCCAATAAGAGTTTCTAGCATAGCTTTTCAATTTCATATCAAAATTCAATAGTCGAAGTTATTTCTTTTAATAGCTTTTGCCATAAGCAATTTTGCATTCTGAAAAGAATCTCCGTCTAATACTACTTTTATTGGAATATTTGTAATAACTCATTCTCTTAATAAAAAGCCATCTATTCATTTATTTCTTGCAACCTCTTTTGCTCAAATACTTTTCAATATTTTAACTTTTTCTATATCTTGATTCTTATAACTTTCATAACCAACCTCTAATAACTTTGATTTAGTTTTTATTGGATTTTTTAACCTTTCTTTTGCAAGATTAACTGCATCAACTGAAACATCAATTCAAATATATTCTCTATTCTTCAATTTTGCAGCAACTAAAGTAGTTCAACTTCACATAAATGGATCAAGCACCACATCTCACTCATCTGTAACTAGTTCAATAATCTTTTCAATAAGCTCTAAT
Organism: bacterium; assembly: GCA_020627925.1. GTDB lineage: Bacteria > Patescibacteriota > Gracilibacteria > Absconditabacterales > Absconditicoccaceae > JAHDFY01. The sequence goes on along the minus strand of JAHDFY010000001.1, from coordinate 269,637 downwards.
GGTTTTTGTGTTGGATATCATACTCTCTCTTTTGCCTTGGGATTCAAATATGGAATTAGTCGAACATCTGACAATGGAACCCCTTTTTTTTCTTTCATTAAAACTGGTTTCCCATTAGAACCTGTCTCATATACAGTCTTTCAATTTATGTTTTTTTTTCTTTTTTGAAATATCTGATCAAGGTTCGTTGTTGGAGAATAATTTGTATAAATTAAATTAAACTTAAATGATTTAGATTTACTGTAAAAGTATATATTTTGATGTGAATTCAATAGTCACTTTTTTGAATTAGACCACCTCTTATATGACCAGATAATTTCACTTTGAAAATTATTCATTCAGAAAACCTCATCTAATATGACCCTTATGTAATGTGATGCGAATTTATCACAATGAACAAATATACTTCATGTATTTGATAATACCTCTTTACACTTCAATAATCTATTCTTCATAAAATCACAATATTCATGAATATCCCTTCGGTTATCTTCAAATATATACTCTTTATTATTCTTATTTTTTAGACGTTGCTTTTTTTGTGTAAAAAATGGTGGATCCAAATAAATCAAATCTATAGAATTTTTTTCCAATTCATCCAACATATTTATACAGTCTCAGTGCAATATCATAATGTATTATAATTAGGTAGATAAATTTTCTTTTGCAATCGATTCCAATATTCACTTTAAATCAATATTAGTCTCTCCATTTAAAAAATCTCGAGCATCATCTCAAAAATAACACTCTCCTCCTAGACCATCATATACAGTCTTAATAGTTTCTTGAATTTTAAGAGATTGCTTTCTCAATGGATAATAAAACATAATACGTATAGGTACATATCAACTCTCCTTAATATTCAAAGCTCTAGTATGCTCTTTTGTTATATGATCTCAGTCAGTTGTTGCATCTCTTCGTTTAATCTCATATGCTCTGTTTCAAACTAAACAATCGATTTCAAACCTCTTTGGTCTTTTTCATGAATTGTTCGGTATGTACACTTTTCTTTGAGCTTCCTTAAATTTATCCTCAAAGCACAATATAGTAGCTTCTTCAAGAAAACTTCATGCATACTTATATAGAAACCTTCATTTATTTTGATAAATATCAATAAGATTTCATTCATTTTCAGAAATTCATAATACTTGGTATATAAGATAATGAGTATTATTATCATTTTTCATTTCTTCTACTCTAGCAACAATCTTAGAATCTAACTTTGATGCATACTCATTTGCTAGTATTTTAATTTTATCTTTTATATCCATTTGAATTGAATAACTAAATGTATTGCGTCAGCATCCAGAATATGGATATAAAATTACAATTCAAAGTTTTATTAGACATTATCATAGACATAAATAATAGCTACTCAAAAACATAAAGTACTCTTTCCTTAAAATCCTGTAGTTTGACAAGCCTCGAGACATTTAAGGCATTACATTGTTCCTACCAACTCATCATCTGTTTCCACCTTGCACAAGCTACATGCAAGTCCTGACACCCTTTCATAAGTCTTAGATATCTCTTATACTTTCTTGCCTTCCTACCGTTTCTGTAGAAGTATTTGATACTATGAAAGATATCGCTAGCTAGTTCTTCCTCCCATCGTCCAGGAATCCTCTTTGACCAGTATCTTCCAAAACGAGACTCCATCTGACTATCATAACATAGGTCTAGGCACTTTCTACATTGGAAGCTAATATCTGAATAATAGACAACTCATGCCCTCTGTTTACACTTTGGACACTGAAACCAATATCTCTCTCATCCATAGTTGCATGGGGTAGTGACTAGTGGAACAAATAACCTATGGTTTTCGCTTTCTTTATCCTTTGGTTTTGTACAAAAATCCAACTGTAGATACTGATTATCTTTGTCACATAGAGCATTCATACTTCATGTCTTTTCACCTCTGTTATGTCGAGTAAACACACCTTGGTTTTCTCTTCAAAGATCTAGATATCCTCGCTTCTTTAACCTTGTTACACTGATACTTTTCATGCTTTCTACTGTTCTCTTTGCCATCTTCTTATCAAATGTAAATGATCGAAATCATTAAGCTGTATATTGTTCATAGACTAACGTCTTAATGGTAGAATGTAGATAAGAATTACACTAATCTATATAAAGTTTGTTGTTTCTTCGTAAGTTTTGATAAAACTTCATCTCTTTTACCAAATTCCTCACAATAGAACTGAATCATTAAGTAAGCAGTCCTAAAGTCTAGTTTCACAACATCTAGTAATCATTTGTTCGATGAGTCGCCGAGCATCTTCAAAACTTAGTAATCTTGTGTCTGTGAGTTTGCTCCTAGAAATCCTGTGTACTGCCCAGAATAGAGAGTAAACTTAGATATACAGTTATAGACTAGTAACAGTTATTCTCCTGTTACTAGTTTGTTTTTAAAACAAAAAAATGTTTTCCTTAAATGTCCAGTTGCAGATTGTCATATATTCACTACTCTCTGCGTATTAACTATATATTTACTTTGAAAAGCTGAATCTATGAAAAAGCTGTTATTCTTTATTACTCTTTTATTCTTTCTATCGATAGGGTCTACATACGCAGGAATCCCAGAATCAAGAGACAGTATTCTTCTAATTGATGCTTGAGAATATTATCGCGGCAACTCTTACATATTTAAGCAATGAGATTCCATAAGCTTATGTTTTAAAAGAAAGTGTTCTGGGATAATTCCATACCAGACTTGATATGTAATACAAACTACAGAGGGAGACACATTAACAAAAGATGAATGGATAGATATACTTCATAGTTCCAACGATGAATGTGAAGCATACGTCAAAGATAAACAAGGGACTATCTGGCCTTGGGAGGAATTTGTATTAACTGATAAATATAGTGAAGCATGGAAAAGGATTAAGGCAGACTTTGACAACAACGACTGGAACACTACAGAAGAAGAAAGTTGGCAATTTGTAATAAATACTATTAGAGCACGATGATACAAACATTATTACAAAGGCAATTGTCCTATAAATACTAATGGTTATGATGATTACTTATCGGGACTTGTTGAAAATGCATTAAAAACTCGAACATTCAAATCATTGCCCTATACCGCTTGAGATCCAACATGACCAATATGAGTAGAGTACTTGTTCGATATCAACACATGAAAGTACTGGAAGAACAATCCAAACTATGACCGTTGGGCTCTCTATTGAATAATTATCCTAATTGCATTAAGCGTAATGCTTGTAATCTATAAAGTATACCGTAAGAAGTAGGTTTTCTTTCACTTCAATTTGATAAAAGAAAGGGCCAATATAGGCCTTTTCTTTTTACAATAGATTACCTATATAACACCCCAGCTCTATCTACTTTAGCTTGTCTACTAAGATCATTGGTAACAGAGAATACCTTGTCTCTAAGCAAAGCACTATACGCTCAAAAACATACTGGTGTTTGCACACTTCTTCTTGAAAAGAGTTTAACATTTTATAGCCTATCTTCAAAAATGTATTTTCACCTAGGTATTGGGTATTTTTTTTTGTTTAAGAAAAAGAGGCTAAATACCTCCCCTTTTTTACTTTAAGATTCTTCTCAGCCCTTCTTCTAAGGTGGTTTTTGGCTTATACCCTGTTACACTCTCGAGCTTTCATGAATTACCATACCTTCTTCCCACCTCAAAGTCATACCTATTGGTTGTTGTTTCGACGTAAGATAAGTTGGAACTTGATTGTGTAAGATCAATAATCATCTCTGCGAGATCCTTGATTGTAGTCTCTGATTCATGTGATATATTGAAGATTTCTGCTCATCATGAAACACTGGCTAACTGAATGATTGAATAAACAACATCATCGATATAGGTAAAATCTCTTGTCTGCTTCCCATTTCCATATACCGTAATTGGATTTCCGTTTTTGGCTTGTTCAATGAATCTTGGTATGACCATTCTTTCATCCTGCTTTTCGCCATATACATTGAAGAACCTTAATATCACTGAATCTATCTTCTTTTCCTGATACAGTGATTTTAAATAGATTTCATTACATCTTTTGGCTATTGCATAACTTATCTTTGGATCAAGCATAACATCTTCTGTCACGCTGCTTTTTCTACAAGCTCCGATGTTGTTAGATCTTTTTCTATTAGCGCTGTTTTAATAGCACCTGGTGCAACCAAATTCACTCTTATTCCATGTTTAGCAACCTCTACTGCGAGCTCATTTGAAAACATTGCTAATGCCGCTTTAGATGACGAATAGTGAGCTATATCTCTGATTATAGTATCATGAATAGAGGTGATATTTGTAATTGTTCACTTTACTCATCTGCTAATCATATCGTTACAGACATATTGACACAACATAAAAGCTGCATCAAGATGTAACGAAAATAGCGATCTCCATTTATTTATGGTGCTATCAAGTATGTCAAAACTTTCTTGGAATCCAGCATTGTTCACAAGATGGGTAAATGATCGATTATTTTCTTTGGCTGATTTGATGAATTTTTCTATTTCTCAGCAAGATGTAAGATCTATTACAAACTCATGGACGTGCTCTTCCTTTTCTCGACTTCATAGTTTTTGGTCGAGTGAGACAACATGGTTACCGCTATCTTGTTCAAGTATTTTGCTTATGACGGCCCTTCCAATTCCGCTATTTCCTCATGTTACAAGATATCGATTCATTTAGCCTCTCTTCAATAAGTAAATGGACGCTTTTTTTCCTGAAACTAGGATGTCTGCAACCCTCTCATTTGTCAATACCCCTATACTTGCTACTACAGACTCAAACTCTTCCCTTGCTCCGATCAGTAATACAGCAACTCACTTTTTAGATAGTATTCTTATGATTTCTTGCAACATGTTCTCATAAAAACTTTTTATATCGTCAATTGCCTCAAATAGTCACCACGGTGGATCAGTAACAACAGCATCAACACTTGCTTCCTTGATAAAATCGAGGTTTGTAGCATCTGCTACGTGTTTTTTCACAGATTGATAGCTACTCGAAAATTGTGCTACTAGATTTTTGTCTATATCACTAACGTAGACTCTTGCTGGTCTTCGAAATCTTGTCATTGTCTTTGCTAGTCCTCCTCTACCAAAAAATGGATCTGCGATAACTTTGTCGTTGAGTCCTCCTGCAATATAACACATAGCGTATGTTATTGATTTTGCTAATTCTCCCCTCTGAAGCTTATTTGATTTTGACTTATGAGTGTTGAGTCTTTGTACAAAATATCCAATTTTTTCGCTTCTCCTTATAAACCAAAATTCTGTATCTGGAAGACTTCTATTTGTTTGGAGCCTCGTCACTCTCTCAATCAGTTTTTCTAGTTTTCTGTGCATTTTATCTGGAATACTCGCAAGCTGATTTTGAGAAGAATGAATGATACGAAATGTCTTCATATCTTTAGATACTATCGCTGGCTTGACCACGTCATATCCTTTAACAACAACTTGCATAAACATGTCAGCTGACCCTTTAGGTCTTTGGAATGTTTTTAGGACGAGAAACAAATTTGAAAATATAGGATAATCAACCAGTGTTCTCATATTTTCTCCTGATTCAAATACTATCAGCCCATCAAGCACGGTAAATATTCTTCACGTTAATTTTTTATCCATCAAAAAACTCTCCACAATTGTTTGGAGTCATGCAGGGAATGTTCATAGGTATGTTTTTAACTTCATATAGTTTATAAATGTATAAGAACTTTCTAGGAAGTCTATCTATCTTCTTTTCAATCACAAGAAATTATTCATTGTTCATTCGCCCTTCTCTTAATACCTATCAATCCCAGTTGCAACTTCAAAACCGTCCAAATCATACACAATCATCTGTTTATCATTCAATCTGGACACAATTCCGTCTTCATCATCTGTAATCTTGATATAACCTTGAATCAATGATCTTGCATATCTTAACTTACTTTTCTTTATGAAGTCATAGATATTGTTCACAATGCTCGCAGAGCTGTTCAATCTGACTTCACACCTAGACTTTGGGTGTTTTTTTCGTTTGAGAAAAAGCAGATTTTACTCTGCTTTAATCATGAAACCTACTAAGTTCAAACTCGTTACCCCAAGGGTCTTGGAAAACAATTGATTTAAGGTTGGGATCCTCAAGTCCATCTACCAGAACTTTTGCTCCTGCTTGTTTTGCTCTATCTATGTAAGCTGGGAGTTCTTCATCAGCAAACTCAAAAACAGGAACGCAGTTTGACCCTTGGAACTTATCATCAAAATCATTTAACAGAAGCCCAAGTCTTAATTGTCCCACCATAAACTCGTGCCATTTTGGACCCGTTTTGTGAGGCTCAACTTCTAGAATCGTCTGCCAGAAAGAAACTGCCTTGTCCATATCCGATACTTTGAAATATAGGGTTCTGATTTTCATTACGACCAACTTGAGATAAAGTCAACTGCTGTTCTTATAATGGTTTTCTACTACTATTATTGATAACTATTACAACAACAAAAACAAATGATTGTATGTTGTTCATTAGTCGACCAGTTAGTATCTTCCTATACCTGTAGCCTCTTCGAAACCGTCCAAATCATACACAATCATCTGTTTATCATTCAATCTTGAAATAATTCCGTCTTCATCATCTGTGACTTTGATGTAACATTGGATCAGGGATCTAGCGTATCTTACCTTACTTTTCTTTATGAAGTCAGAAAGCAGTATATACAGACTAACTATATCTATTGCTTTTAGACCATCTAGTTTTTAATTTTTACAAAGTTAATTTTTCATTTTTGTACAACTACTCATTCTTTATTCAGAGAGATCTGTTCATTAATTGATGCGATGGTACTACCATCAATCTTTACTCAATTTTGAATAATTAACCTCTTTGCTTCTCCATTCGATTTTGCAAACTTAGCCAAGATTAGGGCCTCAACAATATTTATAGAATCTTTGGACACTATTATTTCATCAATCTCTACAGGAATTTCTTTGTTTTGAACTACCTGTTCAAAGTTATTCTTTGCTGAATCAGCTAATTCTCTTCAATGGAAGAGATTTGTTATTTCCCAAGCTAATATAAGCTTACTATCTCTAGGATTCGAGTTACTTAATAGAATTTCATTAATCTTCTCTACAGACACTAGTGTACAATCAGTGAACAGTTGTGGAATGTTTTCATCTGGTTGTGCCATAACCTTTCAGAACATTGATATATGATCTTCATCAAGGAAAATCCCTGTACCCAAACTCTTTGACATCATCTTCTCTCATGTTTTGGGATTTTCTAATAAGGTTGTAGTAACAACAAATTTTTCTTTACTTTTGATTTTCTTCATTAATGTTCTTCAAGCCATAGCATTAAATAGTTGGTCATTACCACAAAGCTCAATATCAACATCTAACTCCACACTATCAAATCACTGCATTAGTGGGTAAAAAAACTCATGCATATGTATAGGTTGTTGACTGTTCATCCTTCATTTAAACATACTTCTTTCTAACATTTGTTGAACAGTAAAATGAGAAGATAGTTCTATAATATCCTCAAAACTAAGTTTTGATAATCGATCGTGATTATGAACAATAGAAACTGGGTTATCTTTATTTTGGATATCAACCACTGCTCCAATTTGTTTTAACCAAGTAACTGTATTATCAATTACTTGTTTGCGTGTCAACTTTACTCTTGTGGCAGTTTTATCTGTAGGGTCTCCAATACGAGCTGTGAAGTCTCAGATCAAGATTATTGTTTCATGGCCTAATTGTCTCAATTTTTCTAATAGTATAAAGTTAGTAGCATGTCACAAATGTAATGCTGTTCATGTTGCATCAGCACCAATATATATTCTCAAGCGCTCTCAACTTTGTAATTTCGCTTTTAATTCTTTTCTTGATGGTAATATATCAGAAATACTACGTGAAAGAATATCATCAATTAGATTTTCATTAGTATTAATAGTTTTCATGTTAATTGTGTTAGAATAAAAAAAACCACTTCCCTTTGTCAGCTAGAGTGCTCTATAGGAAGTAGTTTAATTAAAAATGAATACACAGAAAAACTCTTCCTAGCTGCGGAAGTAGTAATAATATGATGTATTTTGTCTGTTTTTGATCATTTTCCTAATAATTATAAACTATTACTAGTATAGAGATTCTTCTATACAATTGCAATATTTCTATAGAATGCTAGTTTTCTGCATATTTCACTTACCAACAATATTAGCTTCTATTCATTCACCTTTCTATTAAAATCTCAAAAAACATTCGGATCATATACAATTATTTATTGTTATTCTAAAGGAAAAAGAGGTATCTGCCTCTTTTCTTTATGCCATAATTGCTTCGCTATCAAACCATTGTTCTTGGAATTCTACTAAGGCCTCAACTTGTTCTTTGGTATATGACTTTCACTTAGGCGCGGCTACTAGCTTAGCTTCAACATCATCCTTTCTATGAATATACCCAATACACACTCACTCAAATGTTTCGACTGGTTCAAATACACCTAGAATAAATACATCTATCTCACGTCCATCTCAAGCTTTTGTATCTGGGATAAACCCATAGTTAATTGGATAGATGAATCCGTGTTTGGGATGCTTTGATCCCATAGGGCGGTCTATGGTTGCTTGTACTTCTTTTCCTAGATAGTTACTATACATCTCCATGTTAGCTTACAATACGATCTAAACGTAAGGTATCTTATATAGAATGTTAATAGTATTACTATGTGTTCTTCTCAAAAACTACTACACCTCTTTCTCTACCATCCCACTTTCATGACATCGCTTCTTTCATCTCACTTAGTGGTACGTTCCAATAGTTAGGTGCCCTTGGTGTTGGATCACAAACAGTTAGTTCTTTTTTATCTGAATCATAAGAGGAAAGCACGACATAGTGTCACCCTTTATAATCATTCCATCTTATTCATGCCCGTTTATAATTGATTATCATATCTCTATCATCCTCGATAGTTTTGATTATTAGATCTTCAAAATTATTAATATCAGGGTGATAGATAACACTTATTGAAAAGCCATAGTCAGCAATCATATTTACGATCTGTTCTGATTCAAAAAAGTAGAATTTAAATCAGTGAAGTGGATCTCCATCAGTAAGCCTTTTGAATGGCAAGTTATAGAACTCTTTATTTTTTTCTTCTATGATAACTCATAAATCAAAGGCTAGTTGTTCTTGTTCTACCCAAACATCATTTCTAAAAAGGATCATTTGAACTGATGCCGGTCAACAAAATGATTTCATTTGACTCAGATGTTTGTGTGGTTTTTTGTATTTATAAATCATGTTTTATCGTAATTTTCTAAATTATACTGATTGTATATACTACTCAAAACACAAATCAAATTTACTATAAGCTAACTTTAAATTGCCAACTACTTTTTGATGTTCAATCCAACACCTTTAAGCCAAACTTAGCAAGCTTTTCTCTAAGTTCATCTGACTTTTTAAAATCTCTGGTTTCTCTTGCCTCTATACGAGCTGCAATTATCTCTTCAATTTCGTCGACTGTTATTGATTCTTGTATTCCTAAAGAGGTTTGATGAAAAGACAGAAGCTCTCTTTTAATTTTTGACAAGCTGTATTCTTTTGAAAAAAGCCCTAACGTCTGACCAATATTTATGATAGTTATCAATACATTTTTATCTTGATAACTATCCAAATATTTAAAAATAACAGTAAGTGCTTTTGAGGTGTTAAAATCGTCATTCATTGCCTCTTCAAATTCACTGATCATTTTTTTGCTAATTTCACTATCAACGATCTCTTCACTTTGATTAGATTGCAAAACACCGTCTATCAATGTGTATAGTTCCAATAAAGTATTAAGACTATCTAAAAATAACCTATCATTGAAATCAATGGAAGAACGATATTGATGCTTAAGAACAACAAATAAAATTAGCTCTTTACCATATTTTTCAAGAGCTTCACTTGCAGTCAAAAAGTTACCGAAAGATTTAGACATTTTTCTTCAGTCAACATTTAACAAACCACAATGAACCCAATATTTTGCATATTCTTGACCGTTATGAGCTTCACACTGTGCAATTTCGTTTTCATGATGTGGGAATAGTAAATCCAAACCTCATCAATGAATATCTATTGTAGGTCATAATAGACTATTACACATAACACTACATTCAATATGCCAACCTGGTCTTCATTTTCCCCAAGGGGAATCCCATGAAGCACCTTCAGTTACATCATTTTTCCATAAGGCAAAATCTGAAGCATTTTTCTTATTCTCTTTTGATGAAACTCTTGTACCAGAACGAAGTTCATCAGTTTTTCTACCAGAAAGCTTTCCATAATCCTTTTTTGTGGATACATCAAAATATACATCACCATCTGAAGTAGGATAAGCGCAACCTTTCTTAACAAGAATATCTATATATTCTTTGATTTCATCAACATACTCTGATACCTTTGGCTGATGAGTTGGTAACGGTAAACTTAATATTTTCTTTGCCTCTATATACTCATTGAAGTGTTTATCTGCTAGTTCTTTTGGAGAAACATTCAGTGCTTTAGACCTAACAATTATCTTATCATCAATATCAGTTACATTTTCTACGAACTCAACTGTATAGCCACTGTATTCTAAATATCTACGAATCATAGCAAATCTAATTGCAGCTACAGCATGACCTAGGTGTGGGTGATTTTGTGGTGTTAGTCAGCATACATACATTGTGACTTTATTCTTATAAATAGGAATAAAGATCTCCTTCTTGCGACTCAACGAATTGTATATAGCTATACCCATTTTATACCACAAACTTATGTAAAAATCATAAATATACTATTTTTTCTATTCTTATTAACAAGGTAATTAAGGTTTCTGATTGAGCTTACGCTTGAGTAATAAACAAAAAAATTCTAAGTTACTTCAATTCATAACCGAATCTACCTTTATACCAATTACCTTTCATCCCCCTATACTCACTCAGTTTTCGTAACCTAAACACTCCATAAGTAGAGAAAAAACGATATTTCTTCTTGTGTTGAAGCTCCATAAGTTTAGCCAACTGTCCTACGGTTAGATCTTAGAACTTAATAGCGTATTTGAAAATTTCTCATATCCTGTTTTATCAAAGTGTGTATCATCCTTTACCGTTATTCTACGGATGTTCTATAAAACTTACCACCAGTGATAGCTAACCACTCGTCTAAGAGTTTTTGGTTTAGTTGTCACCTAGCAAATATACCTTTTTCTATCTCAACTTCAAAATCTGAACAAGCTAAGATATTGATATGCGGGTGTCGTCCACTTCTTCGCTTATGTGAGATTTTTACAGAAACCACCATTCTATCAAAGATATTGAAAAAGCTCTTGCTCTTTAGTAGGTACGGCTTGTGTTCCTCTAGGTAGGTTAGTAGCTTCTCTTTGAAAGCCTGTGCCTTCTGGAACTTCTTTATCGTTCTCCTACTAACTGCTTTTGATAGTCTCTTTTGTTCATAACTTTTATGTGTTATGAGTGAGTTATTCCCTGTACATATACAACACTCCTATTCTACCTGAATTAGTTTCATAACTAGCCATTATATGACTCTGTAGAAAACATCTTCTCTCTTAATAAAGCACTCATACGCTCAAAGACATACTGGTGTTTGTACACTTCTTCTTGAAAAGAGTTTAATATTTTTGTGTTTATCTTCACCAGAAAAAATCTACGATTTTTTCTAACATTAAGCTTAATAGAAACACTTTGACGCCTGATTTTGGCTATTTTTTGTTTGAAAAAAGTAGATTTTATTCTGCTCCTATTTGGGTTTAGCTAAAAACTATATTAAATTTTCTCTAATGATATTTTTCATTCTGTTTCCAAGCCCTTCATTCATTTCTAACTTATTCAGGTAATCATTTTTTTTATATGCATCTCGACTTAAACTATTCACTATAGCACCAATACTGTACATAAGGTAATACTTAATATATAATTCCTTATCAGAAATTTGTTCCACCTTCATATTTCACAAATCATTCAAGAATAACCTCAATTTTCAGTCTACTGCACATATATTAAAATTATCTAATCCTAGGCAGATTCAGTCCTTTATTAGGTTGGAAATGTCATGTAAAAGAGGCACGCACAAATCCATCATTTTATCATCATCTAATTCCATTTCCGAAGTTAATAATGGATTACTATTTCCTTGAGTATTCTTTCCGTCCAGTATTGTAAATTTGTGTTCATTGTACGGCTTCATAAGTATAGCTGGAAATTTCACTCCATTAACTAAAAGCTCCTTAATAGCAATTTCATCATTTACTATATATCCTTTATTCTTTAGTTCTATTGTGTTCTCTACTTCTTCCATAGCTTTTGCCCACTTTTGCTTAATTACTTGAATTCAATCAATATAGCCTGGTAATGCTAAAGCATATTGTTTTCCTTCCAAGTTAATTAGGTAAACTTCTTTTGTACCTCAACTTCACAGCTTGTCTTCAAGGTTAATATTGTGTCCTTCTAAATCTACAACTTTATATGCATCATGTAGATTCGTTGAGTTATTAGCTCTAATTTGAGACATTAAAATATCAACCTCTCCGTACTTACTTATTTTTTCGTGAAATGGTTCACTTTTTAATTCTTTTAAAAGCTCTTGTTTACTCTTTTTGGTAAACATTGCTGAAAGTTTAGTTCGTACTCGTGATGATCATTCCTGGATTTCTTTCCTCAATTTCATATAGAGCAATTAAGTTAGTTTAAATCATTTGTAATAAGTATACCTATGCAAGAGAATATTGTCAATTAATGTGCATATATCTATTTGTTCCACTCCCTTTATCTGATTATTATTCAATCAATTTTTGGCCTTTCTTTATGGTACTAGATATTAGAATAAAACCCCTGCATCTGCATTAACTCATCTAATGACTTGATCTTTATCAATTCTTCGACTCGACATACGTATTCGTATTTCAAAACAATATCTTTAACATACATTTACACCTAGGTTCTGGTTGTATTTATTTAAAAAGTTAAAAAAAATTCTTCTCATAAATTACCTTTCAGGGATTTTAACATATTGGTTAATTTTTCGAATTCTATTGGCTCTAGATTAAATCATAGAGATCCTTTTGAAAAATCTGATCAATTTCTATAGCCATCATCCTCTGAACTATAAATTATTGTAAGCTGAATTTGACTAGGCATTGTAAATTTTGCAGAGAACTTTAATTGTTCCTCCTGTAAAAAGCTAAAATCAATTTTTTCTCAATGCAAAATCCTTCAAGTTACGTCTCAATCAAGTTGAGATATAATTTTGGCTCTTGAAGTATAAGTTATCAATTTTGTTGTAGTAAGGCTGTTTCAAAAAACTAGTTCAACTCTGAAAAGATCCTCAAATCAATCAACTCGAATAACTTTAAGTCAAAAATTATTTTTGGAGTTCATATCTTAAGACATATAATGTAAATTAGACCTTAACACTAGAATAAATATTATATACCCGTATTCTACATCAACTGATTAAATATAGTCTACTTTCTACACCTGCTTATTATCTAATCAATCAATAACTAAATTTTTCTCATCTTACCTCCTAAACCCTACAGCCTTTTCAATTTCAATAATCTTCTTACTTGCAATTTCATTTGCTACAACAGCTCACTGCTTGAGGTATGCAACGATTTCCTCATCCGAGATATCATTATAATGGTGTTGAAATGGAAGCAAGTATTCTAGTAACTTTGTGTAAAGGTAGTCTTTGACCTCCTTGTAAGATAATCATCATTTCAGATAGCGTTTTCTAAGATCTTCATCCTCTGACTTTGATAGGAATAACTTAATTATGTTATATACATTACACTCATCTGGATTCTTTGGCTCATCAACTTGTATAGAGTGGGTTTTAATTTGCTTTACCTTCTTCATCAAAGTCTTTGCATCGTCAAACATTCCGATTGTATTGTGATACGATTTTGACATCTTTCTACCGTCAACTCCAGGAACTGTAGCGACATCTTCTTTCACAATAATCTTTGGATACTTAAACACTTCTCCATGAGCGTTATTTAACTTTCTAGCTAGTTCCAAAGCCAGTTCTCCGTGTTGTTTTTGATCTTTTCCAACAGGAACTGCATCTGCATCGTATAAAAGTATATCTGCTGCCATCAAAACGGGGTATGCAAAGGTTCCAAGGTTAAGTCTATCTTTTTGATTCTTTTGGATTGCATCTTTATACGCATGCATTCTTTCTGCCATTCACATTCCTGTATAACACATGAGTATTCGTGTAAGTTGTGCATGAGCTGGAACGTCGGACGAGTTAAATATTACGTATCTTTCTGGATCTGCTCAACTTGCGATCAGTCACTTTGTAATATTGATAGAATTCTGGTAAATTCTTTGTGGGTCTTTAAGCTGCGTCAGAGCATGCATGTTTGGTATAAAGGTTATAATTTGTGCGTCCGGGAACTGATTAGCTAAATCAATTGCAGGCTTAACTGCTCAGAAGTAATTTCCTATATGCATTTGCACTCAAGTAGGCTTAATACCTGTTAGTATCTTTTCATATTTTTTCATCATAATTTGTATAGTTTATAAAATATAGTTGGTCACATTTGGTCAAGTACACCAGTATGTGTCATATGAGTTGCGTAAATATATCATGATAATTTTCGAATAAACAAAAAACTTCCAGACCTCAGGCCTTGGAAGTTTCAATTGGGATAATATCTTTTTACCAACAGAAAATTCTCGAACCTATTGAGGTCTTTTGAGAATTTGTCCACCATGTGTTATTTTGTACTTGGTACATACTTGTTGGCTAATATAAACTGATAGTATTATAGTATTTTCTATTTAAAGATCAACTCTTGTTCATTCGCACCTATCAATACACTTAGCTGCTCCTATAGTTCACAAAGTAACTATACTTCTATACTACTTAACATAAATACAGATATCAAAGCAGAAGGAAAATCACTATTAAATGATATCCTCGAAGAGATAACAATACAAAAAAAACACAGAATATTTTGTCTCAGAAACATCTATGTCATTAGCCGAAAAAATAAAAGACTGCGATGCAAAGAAAAAAAGTTCAAGTCGAGACTATTTTTGATAGTCAACTACAGAGCTCTAGACAAGATGAGGAAAATGCATAAGAAAAAAAATACCGCTCGATGAAAGAATAATAAGTAGTATATATCATATAACGAAAAAGATTACACAGAGACGCTGATAGTGAAGTAAATAGCTTACCCCCAAAATACACCTTAAGTTGTCTTCGATACACTTTTTTACTAAAAATTATTTATATTTATTCAAAAAAGCTTGATTTTTACTAAAAAGCAACTATTATTTAGTCACAAAAACATGTTTTTTATCTAACAAACTATACATATGCGCTATAAGGATCCTGCATATAGAACTAAACTTGTCGAAGCAATTGAAGAACATCAAGATGAAGAACTTCTAAGCGACAGAGAGCTATCACTTCAAGCATGACTTAGTCCAACAATGATATCTAAAATCAAGAAATGAACAACTGTTCCAAAGTTATCTACGCTAAGAAAGTTGAAAGCATGTGGTATTGTTATACCCAAACCAGAAAAAATGGTAGAAATCATTCCTCAAGAGTCTTCAGAAAGCTTCCAAAGCAATATCTAGAAACTTTATGATGAGATATTATATAAACTCTATCAGTATATCCTCTC
The DNA here is from genome assembly GCA_020627925.1 of bacterium. Lineage (GTDB taxonomy): Bacteria > Patescibacteriota > Gracilibacteria > Absconditabacterales > Absconditicoccaceae > JAHDFY01. The sequence continues at coordinate 253,987 of JAHDFY010000001.1, read as the reverse complement.
TTGTCACAAACTATGTAAAATTATGGAATATATTAGAACGCAAAGATCTGTTGCATTTTTTTTCCTGTAGTTTATTTATCCTTCACCTTACCATGACTCATACAGCAGTTATCTATCTTATTATCTTTGTGGTAATTCGAATATCATATTTGATATTCATACTCCACAGAGTACACAAAGCAAATAACTTAATTAACCATAGGTTTGCTGAAAGTCTAAGATTCATTCACCAGCAAGAAAAGTTTTGGCGAATACTGATAGGATTGTGGTTACTCTGAGGAATTATCTTTACCTTATTTATTTTTCTATACTTCTAAGATGTTACTCAAAAACTTTATCAAAATCAAAAACGTAAATAGTCCGAATGACTTGATAGTAAGAAAGACTAAGTACATCTTGCGAATCATTTGATGATGTTTTTTGATAAGCATAGTTCTTATTCTTATCTTAATTATAGCAACACTAGAAATAAGAGGCGAGCAGAAAGTAAATGATTTCTTTTTAATTTTTCTAGACAATGCTTTTGGTACACTAGTGTTAGTCTTTATGGTCTTTCTTTGGATTATTTTAATGAGATCGTTGATCAGCTACTTTTACTATGTAGTCATTATCAGTCATGAAAGAGTCGTAAAGATATCATTTGATCTTTTTTTCAGAGAAGAAGTGAAAATATTAGAACTCTATAGAGTTTTATCCATTACCTCTAGTCAAAATGGAATGCTAAAGTCTGTCTTTGATTATGGAGATATTATCATGAAAGTACAGAACGCAGGGAATATGCTTATTACCAAAATGCCAAACCCCAAAAAAATTATTCAAAAAATAGAGCAACTAAAAGAACATACAACTAAAGAAAGAATATCTTAATCCCTTTATCCATTTACTATAATATACTATGAAATAATGATATAGATGCAACAATGAAGTTTGATGATGAAACAGATGCAAAGTTCAAGCTATTACTGATACAGAAGACGATAGGATTATAGACAAAATTTTTGGTATTGATTCATACAACTCTGCTATAGCAGAAAGCGAATCAATTATTGATATGATCCTATAACAGTAATAATACAATGACAGATATATTTTGATTTTTTTTATTATTCCTCCTTATACATATGACTATACAAGACCATGTAAATAACATCACTAATGAAGCGAAAGCACTTGTAGCAACGCTTATTGATGAAATGAACAACCTGTTAGATAACTGGAAACAAACAAAAGAAGAAATGACCCAAAAAAAGAAATCAGAACTCATGTCCAAGAAACAAGAACTAGAAGAAAAGTATAAAGCTTACAAAAAAATTCTTCAAGAAGAAGCTAGTGAAGGTAAAAACGAGCTAGTAAAAAAAATAGGAGAACTCCAAACAAAACTAGACAACATTGATGTGAAGTAATGCGTGTGAATATTTTTTACTATTCTTAGAATATGTTTATGAAAATAATTATACAGTTTGTTTTGATCTGAGCTGCAGTAACGCTATCGGCATATATCATCCCATGAGTGGAAGTAGCTAATTTTTGGCGAGCTATTGTTGTAGGTGTGGTGATTGCATTATTAAATACCACAGTAGGTTGGATACTACGTATTCTTACCGTACCGCTCAATTGGATTACTCTGTGATTGGTAAGTTGAATTATTACCGTACTGATGATTTTATTAACTAGTAATCTCATTGATTGATTTAATGTGTGATGATTCTGGAATGCATCCCTCTTTGCGATAGTATTGGCTATAATATGCTGATTATTTGCTAGCATAAAAGATGATTAAATAATATGTGTCTTGTGTACCATAATAGTATGAAATTTTGAAAAAATTTAGAAGTATCCATCAATAATCTAAAGCAGCTTATTCGCAATAGAACATTATAAAAATACAAGCGAACTGATCACTGGAATAACTATAGCTTGATTCATATTATTCACCAGGCTTGATAGCCAAGCAGATTGACCTATCATCATAGCATGCAATACAAAACATAATACAAGAGATTGATTTAATAGAAGAAAGAACATAAATTATTTATCATACTACATCATTATATTTATGAAAAATTCATTTTATACATTGTGAAGTATCTTTCTTGTTATAGCTATGGTGTATTACGGAAAAACATTCTTAATACCCTTCGCTCTAAGCGTCTTCTTTTGGCTCATTATGAGCTATCAAGTATGACTATTAGATAAAATTTTTCCTTACAAACGATCGGTGGTAAGTATTATAGTATGATATATTGTATTGCTATGATGAATTCTCTATGGTATTTGAGCCAGCGCTTGATATATAGAAAAAAACACATCATCTTTAATACAACAGATTGAAGAAACATATGCTTGATATGAAGCAAAGGTTAAAAGCAATAGGTTTATAAAAAATCAACATATTAAAGATTTGAAAGAACAATGAAAAAAACTCTTAACTTTAGACACTATATGATGAATAGCTTGATGAACTTTACATTGATTGAGTAAATGATTACTGATTTTTGTTCTTAGTCTATTATTCTTGCTAAATGAAAAACGTATAGAACATAGTATGAAAAAGACACTGAACAATGGTGAAGAAATCTTAGATATAGCTAAAAAAGTAATAGCACAATACTGCTATTGACTACTTATTTTGGTAAGTATTCTATTCGTGTTAAATACTATATGATTACTCATTTTTGGAGTTCCTTACGCTCCACTTATTGGTTGATTTTCTGCACTTGCAACATTGATACCAACTGTATGAACATTGATATGATGAATATGAGCAACATTAGTATGATGATTTCTAGAAGGATCTTTGCTTGTATGAGTATGAATTTTTGTTTGGTATATAGCAATACAGCAAATAGAGGAATATTTTATAATGCCTAAGGTTGTTGGTGAAAGAGTTTCTCTAAATACTTTGGCATCTATTATTTCATTGGTTGTATGATGAATGCTATGGTGAGTAGCATGACTATTCTTAGCTATTCCTACTATGTGAGTTGTACAAAAATTGTTCGAGAAAAACAACCATCCTTTTTGAGTACTAATAAGTAGCAAGCCTTTTTAAATTCATATTTTATTTTTTCCTAATTTAAATGACAACAACACAAACAACAAATGACCCTATACAAATAGAAAAACGAGTAAAAGCTAGAGATGCTGTTCCTTGTATTGTCAAAGGTACAGAAGACCTTTTAAGAGTAAGATTCGACTCACTCCAAGATAACCTTGAAGAGATTACACGAGCTCGTTTCTTTCAAGTTATTCAAGAAAAAAATTTACAGTTCCTGTGTGATACTTCTGAAAAAAGTAGGTTTTATAAGATTATTAGCTAAATTATTTTAGAACCTTTAGTAGTATAAGAGTTATAAATATTAATATACCAAACTATCTAGACCAATACCACCTCTGTCAGTACAACATGAAAGCAACACAAATACACACCTTGAATATTATCTGATATACATACATTTTGAGCAAAACTCAACCGAAACCCTCATATCCACCTATTAATCACTGCTGGAGGTATTATAATTCCTGAATATATAAAGGGTCTAGGGTAATTAAATAGCTATCTATAATCAATAGATATAGTTCATGACTGCTAAAAACCCTTATAGGAAAAATAGCCACTTGAGTTTGTGGAAAACAAGGAAAATTATCCATTATTTTTCTGAAGATTTAACTGCAACAACGACTAGTGAATTGAAAGAAAAACAGTAAATGGCTGGTATAATTGTATTCGCCAAGCAGTATTTTAGAGCTGCTTGGCGACAGATAAAGAAATGTGGAACTGAGCAATTGAGATAGATGAAAGTTACTTTTGACATAGAAGAATCAAATGAAAACCTGGAAGATGAGAACGATGAAAGACAAAAGTATTATGATTATTGAAAAGAGAATGAAAGGTATCCGTACAGATAGTACCTGATTGTTCAGCTTAAAGTTTGCTTCCAATTATAAGGTGAAAAGTAGAAAAATAATCTATTATGAATACCGATTGATGGAGAGCATATGACTAATTAGTTGACCTTTAATACGAAAAACATTATAGAGTCCACAATGGAAAAAATGAATTTACTAGAGGCAAAAAACATATCAATGGAATAGAAAGTTTCTGGAGCTATACAAAAAGAATATTAGCAAAGTTTAATGGTATAACCAACGAAAAAATTAAGCTTCACGTAAAAGAATGTGAGTTTAGGTTTAACTGTAAATTACAGAAAGAAAATACGTATAAACAATTATTGAAAATTACTAAAATGTTTGCAAAATTATCTACTAAAGCGTTCTAGACCCTTATTTAATTAGTACTTTTTTCTTACTCTTGTGCTTCTTTTTTGAAAAATGACTGCAAGGAATGAGTTCCGTATTGTTTTGCAACATTATCGCTGGCCATCACTGTCAAGAAAAATTCAAAAGGTCAGTAGGTTTTTGATGAGGTGAATGTTCTTAGTAACCATATAATCATTTTTCTTATTATGTCCGGAAGATGGATAATTCTTCACTGCTTTCATCGAGCATCAAAAGCAAGTGAAGCAATTTGGTTTTGTGTTCGTACCGTAGGTCCTCCAATTTCTAATTCTGTTTGTTTGGACTCAAGAGCATCAACACAAGCAACAGCCAAGTCCTTTCCATGGATAGGATTTACTTTATTTTCTCACGTGCCAAACAAATACACTGTTCACTTTTTTGCCATATGCAAAAAGTCTTTCATATCAGAAAAAAATCAGTTTGGACGTACAATAGTTGTGTGCAACGTCGAAGATTGTAGTTCGTCGACAAAGCGTTCTTTTGCTTCAAAAATTTTTATATGACGAAGCTTTTCTCCATTGAGGGCTGATACGTATAAAAATGATGCTACATTGTTTTTGAGCGCGTCTTGGAGAATGTTGTGATTCCCCTGATAGTCTACATCCATGTAACAAAAACCGTCTTTTTGTCTGGTGATACCAACAGTACTTACCACCCAATCAATATCTTTTGTGCAATTATTGATTGTTTCAGGTTGCGTCACTTGTCCTTTATATACCTCATCAACAAAAGGAAATAATGACTGCTGCTCTTTGGTACGAACCAACACTCTTACTCGATAGCCTCTGGCTTTTAATTCTTGTACTATGTACTTTCCTAGATATCAGGTCGCTCATGCAACCAATACTTTTTTTACCATAATAAATAGGAGCAAATATAAAGAAATATTATTTATTGTGGAGATGATTTTGTCTTATGTCTGTTTGAGTATAAATAATTAATACTCATGGAGCAATGTTTTCTACGTAGAATGATAATAACTCCAATTGCAAAACAGACTTAGATATATATATCCATACGTAGAAAAAGTCAGTTTTTTTGTTTTTTTGATAATAGTTGATGGCAAAAACAACATTTCCAACTCGTGAAGATAATTTTAGTGAATGGTACAACAGACTCGTGGTGGAAGCTGGTCTTGCAGAGACAAGTGCCGTGAGAGGGTCAATGGTAATCAAGCCTTATGGTTTTGCAATTTGGGAAAACATCAAGGAAACACTTGATAGTATGTTCAAGGCGACCGGGCACCAAAATGCGTATTTTCCCCTTTTTATTCCCAAGTCTTTTTTCTCTAAAGAAGCAAAGCATGTCGAAGGGTTTGCTACGGAATGTGCGGTAGTTACTCACTACAGACTTAAGGCAGAAAATGGAACAATCGATGTTGATCCTGAAGCAAAATTGGAAGAGGAATTGATTGTTCGTCCTACTTCAGAAACTATTATTTGGAGCCAATACAAAAATTGGATTAATTCGCATCGTGACTTGCCATTATTGATCAATCAACGAGCAAATGTTGTAAGATGGGAATTGAGAACAAGAATGTTTTTGAGAACTGCTGAGTTTTTGTGGCAAGAAGGTCATACTGCTCATTCAACAGCAGAAGAGGCTATTGAGGAAGCGCAATTGATGCATGCAGTCTATCAAGATCTTTTCCAAAATTTCTTGGCTATTGACGGTGTCATGGGAGAGAAAAGTGAAAATGAAAGATTTGCTGGGGCCGAAAATACTTTCACTATTGAGCCAATGATGCAAGACAAAAAAGCATTACAAATTTGTACATCACACTTTTTGGGGCAAAATTTTGCCAAAGCTTTTGATGTTACGTTTACCAATAAAGAGAACAAAAAAGAACATGTTTGGGCAACTTCATGGGGTGCGTCAACTCGTATGATGGGGGGATTAATTCTGTCTCATAGTGATGATAAAGGACTGGTCTTACCACCAGCTATTGCACCTGTTCATGTTGCTATTGTTCCTATTTTCAAAAAAGAAGAAGATCTGACTGCTATCGAAGAATACCTTGCTCCTTTCCTGAGTGAGCTAGACCGTGAAAGTATCAAAATTTCTAGTGCTTTCTTGGGAGATATCGAGTTACCAATCAATATCCAAATTGATACAGATGATCAAAAATCACCAGGATGGAAATACAACGAATATGAACTTAAAGGAGTACCGTTGAGAATTGGATTAGGGAAAAGAGATATGGAAAACGGAGAGTTTGAGGTATATAGAAGAGATACGCAAACCAAAGAAATTGTTCCTGCAAGAAAACTGACTCAGTACCTTGTTAACACATTGGAAGACATACAAAAAAATCTCCATAAGAAAAACCTCGAACATAGAAAAGAACACACATATTTTGTAGATAATTATGATGATTTTAAAGAAAAGATCGAACATGGTTTTGTGATGGCTCATTGGGATGGAACGGTTGAAACAGAGCTAAAAATCAAAGAAGAGACAAAAGCAACAATCAGATGTATCCCTTTTGATAACTATTTGGAAGGGCAAACAGCGGAATGAAAATGTATCGTAACGAATAAACCAAGCACCCAAAGAGTTCTCTTTGCAAAAGCATACTAGACAAAAACAGTAGCAATAAATGCTACTGTTTTTTTTGATTTCTACCCCACCTTCTTCATAATTACTTCTCGTATTATGTCATAGGTTTTTTGTAGGGAATCAATGCTTACATATTCACCCACTTGGTGTGCTTGTTCTCGAGGAGATGGACCTATTTGTAAACAATCACCGCCTAATGTTTCATTGATCATTTGAATATCTGAATAACCAGAATTGGTTCCTGTATCAACACTAGAAAACTGTTGATAATATCGCGATATTTCATCTTGAATCAAGCTACCAAGCCAAAAATTAATAGAAACATTATTGACTGTATATCCCGTTTGTGTACAAAATTGATCGATAAGCATCCACAGGTCTTTTTCTTTGGCCTTTCCTCCTAGTCTAATATCATAAATACAATTAGCAATATTGGGAACAACATTCGCTTTTTGAATAATACTATCTCCTCTTTTGAGACCTCCTTGCAATCCTCCAAGATTGACCGTCGTTGTAAATGACTCATCATACTTTTGTAATTCTTTTTCTAAGAATGCTCCTAGCGCTACTGCTCATTCAATGGCGTTACGGCCTAAGTGTTTTCTTGCAGCATGAGCCGACTGCCCACCAACACTACAAGTGAATTCTACAATTCACCTTGACCCAATTAGAATACTTTGATTCGTTCATTCAGGAATGATAACCAGATCGGGCTCTATCATTCATTGATATTCTTTTACAAATTTTTTCATTCCCAAAAAGTTGTACTCTTCGTCACAATAGAACAACATCATCATTGGAATCTCTTTTTCCAATAATGCTGGAAGCATCGCGATCATCACAGCAACTCATGATTTCATATCCAAAGCGCCTCTTCCATACAATTTTCCTTCTTGTATTGTTGGCTGAAGTTGTTGCTCATTGACAACCGGAACCGTATCCAAGTGTCATCACAAAAGTAGTTTTGGTTTTTTGGTATTAGAAACAATGAGATTATATCTTCATTGATCATCAATATCTTGTCTTGTTACAGACAAATCATATTTTTCTGTGTATTGTTTGATATAATTTTCTATCCATTTCATGGCTTCTACTTCTGTTTTGTCGGTACGAATACTTACAAGTTGGGTCAATATTGTTACGATGGTATCTGTTTTGTTGTTCATTGTTATCATAAAGATGCTAAAAAGTTAATTCATTCATTTGCTCACGGAGAGAGTAATGCACGTTGCTTGGAAGGTAATTGCGCAAGATCTTGATACAAGGATTGATACAATGGATTATATCATTTTTGTAATAGGGTTGTTATCGTAGTTTCAACGATATCACGTAAATTTGCAACAAATAATACTCTTTGCAACGCATCATTGGGATATTCTATAAGTTGAGAGTATCCTCTTGCAAGATGCTGTCACAAAGGCAGGGGAGATTGTTTCATCGATACGGTTCTTCCCAAAAGATACTCATATCATTGAGCAAATGACGCAATCTCTTTTGACCTAAAGAGCAATGAGCCCAATCACTTTCATCTTTCCGTTACTCAAGTATCTGACGCGTAAACAATAGGTCATGCTGTTTGTCGTGTGGATGGATTTTCTGGCTCTCCTGTTGTTTGTAAGTTTTGAAAAGCAGATTTTTTACTCAACATGTTTAACTGATCAAACAAATTGGCAAAAAAAAGTTTATTCTGCTTTTCTAGTTGCTCTTGAGCGAGCAAAATGGCTACATCTTCCGGTCATGATTGCAGCTTAGTGACCATTGTCTTTCGATCTAAACAGTAACCATACGTAAAGCCTACCACGGATGTTTGATTACGCAGCATTTTTCCAACAAAATCTTCTTTGGTCGAAAGAGTTAACAATAATTCTTCCATCGTCTCCCTATTCCAAAAAGGTATGATTGCTTGCCCATTAGGACATACATTATTGACCTTTTGTGCTTCTTCAAATGAATATTTTGCTTTACATGAGCAATCTGCATCAGAACACTTCATCTGCTCTTCCCAAGGAGGGAGCGAAAATACATCAATAAAAGCTTGCGCTACCTTTTTTGCATTCGTTGGAACAATAGGCTCCATTGTGTATTTTTCTGTTGTTTTTTTCATTATTTTGCATGAGTATAAAAAAACAGCACTGACGCTTTCACGTTACTGCTGCACAAGTTTTTGTAAGATTTGTTTTTTATGTTTTTTTCCTATCGACACGAAAAACAATGCAGCGAATGGCTGTGATGATGGACGAGAAAATACAAAACAAAACAGATCATAGTAGCAATCAAAATAAAACACCAATAACGAAAAAAGACCCCGACCAGCATACCAAACGAGATAGCTGTCAGAGTCCTTTTTTGTATCAATAAAAACTACCCTAACAGACTGTTAGGTTATGATGATTTGATGAAATAACCAAAGTAGTTTTCATTGCTATTTTTGTGTATAAACTGGAAGTATGGTAGTATTTTTTTTACTTTTATCAAGCGATTTTAACAAACACTTGCATTGCATAATTCTAAATTACACCAAAATAAGAACAAATTTTGTTTTAATTTTGAGTTGAAATAATCCTCAAAATTGGTGTAATAGCAAAGATTTATTACAAATAAAAATTAACTAAGTAAAAACACCCACAATGGAATATACAAAAATCTTACTAGCTGCAGCAATAATTGTCTACGTCGTAGCATTTTTTGCCTATGGTCTTTTCAATATACTTTTAGGAGAAGCATTAATAAGTGAAGAAGCCCTTAACATATTCAAAATACCAAGTATTCTTCTACTTCTTCTTGGTCTTTGTAATATTGATAGACTATAATACAACTAAAAATAAGACTAGCTTATGGTATACCCGTAAGCTAGTTTTTTGTAAAAGACAATGTTCTTTTTTTATATTTGTTTGTAGGAAATTAGCTTTTTACTATATATGTATTATTGCTTATGGTAGTTATTTTTATCTCTCTATTTTTGTCATGAACAATTTTGAAACTATTTCACACACGTGATCAACGATATATGCAACTATTATAGAAAATGCTGTAAACTATGGACCAAGAGTCATCGGAGGCCTACTTATTTTGTGGCTAGGAATGAAGGCTATCGCTATGATAGAGAAATTATTAGAAAAGAGTTTACAAAAAACAACGATCGATGTCTCGTTGGGATCATTTATTGTCAGTATTGCGAGCATTTTTGTCAAAATAATGCTTTTCATTTCGGTTGCGGGAATGTTTGGTATCGAAACAACTTCCTTTATTGCAATTTTGGGTGCCGCATGACTTGCCGTAGGTATGGCATTGCAAGGATCTCTTTCTAACTTTGCATCAGGAGTAATGATACTTTTTTTTAAACCCTATAAGATTGGCGATCTTATAGAAATCAATGGAGTATTATGAAATGTCAAAGAAATTACCGCGTTTACTACCAATCTTTTGAGTCCTGAAAATAAGTTCATTGTTGTTCCTAATTCTTTGGCAACCGCCAACAACATCGTCAATTATTCAAAAGAATGAAAAATAAGAGTGGACGTATCTGTTGGAGTAAGCTATGATGCCGATCTTAAACAGACAAAGAAGATATTACTACAAGTCATTACTGAAGAAAAGCATGTTCTTACATCACCAAAACCTTCTGTTGCGGTCAACGAACTAGGTGATTCATCAGTCAACTTGATTGTGAGAGCATACACAAAGCCAACTCACTATTGGGATGTCTTTTTTGGTCTTACGGAAAGCTGCAAAATAGCTCTTGATGAACACAATATTAATATTCCTTATCCTCACCAAGTCGTTCATCTACATGATCATAGCAAAGAAAAATAAGCATACTACAACATTACCGATTGCCACTGTTGAATAGCTTCAATAGGGTGAATTAGCATAATAACATTAATGAGCAAACTGTCTCTAATTGCTCATATTAGCACCAGCTCAACGGCAACAAACACAGCAAGTGATTTTTTTCGACCAAGATGATGAGCTAGTACAAAACCTAATAAACAGCATAACAAGTCTCCTGTTGCATTGACAATAGTATCTCCTGAATATCACAGCGCTCCTGCATCTCTATAACGATCAATAATCACTGCTGAGTTTTCTACTATTTCCCAAAGAGCTTCGATGAACATAGCAATATTGAGCCTTCGCCACCATGACACTTTTTTTGCAAAAGGATACAGCAAACCAAAAAAAATAATTCCATGAAGCAAATGAGAAAAACTGTATGGATCCAATATATGCTGAGAGTTTTGGTCGCTCCACGCATCACTTACCCACAAAAAGAGTGTTCCATCCGATGGTAGCCAAATTCTTCATTGATATGACAACAAAAAAACAGTTGCAACAAATATAATTAGTAAAACAACAAAGGCTACTATCCTTGTTTTGTCTTGATTTTGCCAGTATTGATGTAGGTTCATAAATAACATCTTTTATATAAAAAAGTCCGTGTTTTATTGCAATAATAAACCGTCAAGAGTATACTATGTATAGTACCTTTTATTCATTACTTTGATAGATGAAATTATTGAAAACTGTTGTAAAAAAAGCACAAAAGCTTACTGGATGGGAAATCATTATTTATAAGTTTTGTCTTTTGTCTGCAGCATGACTATGAGCAATTGCTGTTCCCGTGATCATGGATGGGCCATTATGGCTTTATGCAGTGCTTGCTGTTGTTTTTTGGCTTATCTCACTCAAGACAATTATTACCAAAGAAGGAAATTATTTCAAAGATGTCTTTATGTGTCATCTAGGAAAAAAGTTCTTCCAAAATTATAAGACACGAGATTTTGTTGTTTTTGAAACGTCAGTTATCGTGATTGGTCTGTTTATTATCAAACTATTTCCTGAAGTGCTTAGCATTCCTCTCGCATGGTATACTGGTATCTTTGGAGCAACATTTGGATATCTCTTTGCAAAACTCTATGCTGCAAAATAAATACGGATATATTATATACAAAAAACACTCTCGCATGAGAGTGTTTTTTTATGTGAAAAAAGATTTCATGTTTGATTTTGTTGGTAAGTCATTATTGTTGTGTAAGTTATTTAGTTCATAGGGCAACAACATGGCCACCAGTTCTAACAAATACACGCCAAAGCAAATTGCAAAGTACAAACGCCAAAAATGTATCGGTCTACTCGAAAAAACAATCAGAAATGTTTCCAAAATGTTTCGAGACGAAACAACGACCAAAGAGCAATTACGCAAAAGGTTTTTTTGATTAAAACAAAAAATCGACGCATTGGGCCATGTAGCGTTGGATAGTGAATACAACAAAGCAATGAAACAATACATCGAACAACTTGCCCTTACGCTGGAATCAATGGCGAACATTGATGCAATCAGAAAATCCAATATTTCCGCTATCAATCGCATTCAAAAAATAAAAAATGCAACTTCTTACAAGAAAGAAAAACACAAAAATACACTCATTAATGAATAAGTAATATACTTCGTTTTTTGTGAAAATATTTTTTTTATACTACAGCGAACAGTATATTTTTTTCATTTTTTTTACAGAATCTGCTATCATTATTTTGAGCAAACTAATATCTATATCAGCAAGGCGTTTACAATAAAAACAGCTTTTTGTATGTTTGCTTTTTCCTATCTTACTCAATAGATCATCATATCAATCAAAACCAGACATGATATAAATGGTAAGATGCTGTTTTCTAGGAGAAAAGCCTGTAAGTGGCCAATCTCATTCTTGACGACTCCTTTCTGATTTATAATGGTATTCACCAAAACCAATGATACTATCTCCCCACATCATTGGCTTCTCGCCAGTTACTTCTTCAAAAATTTTACACAATTGTATACTGTCCAGCCTTTTTTGTTCGTTTTCAACAGTTGCAATAAATGCTTCTACTGAAGCGTTGTTTTTTTTGGTTTTTAGTTCCGCCATTATCTCATCAGATAAATAAAAACAAAAGCCTTATTTCATTAACTTCCCTAAATTAATAGTTTGCAATCCATTCATCTTGCGAACAAATTCCTGATCATGACTTACCATTATAAGCGCTCCTTGATAATCATTTAACGCGTCAGCGATAATAGGAAGGTGACGAAAATTTATATGGTTTGTTGGTTCATCCATGATGAGGAGATGCGGTTTTTGAAGAACAAAACGCGCATAACAAAGCAGTCACTTTTGTCATTCTGAGAGCGAACCAATAGTGTTTTTGAGTAGATCACCTCTCAACAAAAATCAAGCAGCTGTTTTGTACACTTGTTCATCGGTTAGTTCAGCGTTTACTTCGTGGAGAGCATCCCACACTTTCATATTCATATCCAAAGCGTTGAAATCTTGAGAATAATACCCGACTCTCACTCAGTCATGTATTGTTGCATCTTCATCATGAGCATGTACAAGTCTTTTGAGTAAGGTTGTCTTCCCAATCCCGTTAGGACCTTCTAATATGTATCTCTCTTTTTTCTTGACCTGCAGATCCAGGGGGTGATGTTCTACCACATGCATTTTGTTCATAAGAGAAACGTTATTGATAGTTACAATCGGTCCTACATAATTTTCGAAATCGATAGTAAATGTATTAATCGTTTTATCATCTCTTCTTACTTCTACCAAATCATCTTCCGCATCAGCAACCTGCGCTCTCATTTTTTTTGCAAGTTTACGCATTTTACCTCATTTTTGTGAGAATTGCGCAATTTTACCCTTAGCATCAGCTATTTGCTTTTTTGCACGTGCGTTTTGTTTTTCTTCTTTCTCTACCTGTGCAATAATTTTATCTTGTACATTGTAATAATCTCATCGGTATTGTTCTACCTTGTGTTTCATCACATTCAGATACAAAACTCCATCAGTAAACATGTTGAGAAAATCTGCATCATGGGAAATTACTACAACGGTTTTTTCATACATCATCAAAAAAGAGATGAGATCGCCAATTCACGCTGTATCTAGATTATTGGTTGGTTCGTCTAGCAAAAGAATGTCTGGGTCCTGAATTAATGCGTATCCAAGCAACAACCTTGCTTGCTGCCCTCAAGAAAAATCCTTTAGTTTTTTGTCCAAATCCGGAACGGTCAAATTAACCTCTTGTAATACTTTGGCAATTTTTTTATCAAAAGAATAATCTTCTTCATCAAGAGTTTGTTGATACCATTCTCTTACCGACAATTCCATTTTTTCTCTGGGTATGACCTGTCTTGCGATAGCTATTTTTGCATTTGCATCATTAAAAATTTTTCCCGTAGTCGGTGTGAGCTCTCCCATAATAAGTTTGAACATGGTCGATTTACCAGCACCATTTTGTCCCATGATAGTAATTTTTGTATTTTCACGAAGCGAAAAACTTGTATCTTCAAGAATGATTTTTTTACCATCGTTATATGCAAAACTTGTATTTGCAAAACGTAGTATGACTTTATTGTTACTTACTGACATAATAATATTAACCCATTGTATAAATCTCTCTTGTTATAGTAATTTTTATCAAAAAAACACCCCAAGTAGGATGTTTTCATCTTTTTATGAAGTTGTGTTGGAAAAATAGAGTTCTTTGAGTAATGCGTAATTTCGTTTTATCCCCTTATGAGCATTTTCCACTGCATCAATACCAGGATGTTTTTGCTCGAAGTCTTTTATTTTGTGTGGCAATATCATAGCATGAGCATAGTCTGAATAAATAGTACCTATCAATTTTTGAAAAAGTAATATGTTTGCTTGTTGTTCATTTCATGTTGTATCTAACAATACATCATATCGCCTTTGTGCATCATTTCTTCGTTTGTCATAACTTTCATATTCATGCACCGCTAAAAGAGTGTTTGACCGCATTACATAGATAGCGTCTGTTCCAGCAACCTGCGGTCAGACATTATCAAAATCAAGCAATCTTCCATTATCAAAAACGTGTCATCCAAAATACCTTCCAGTACTATATTCATAATCAAAAGCAGAAATAGTATTAGCTAGAGCATGAAACTTTGAAGCAATTTTCATTGCAGATAGTGTAGAACCATCAATGGTATCATCTACTTTTTGTTTTCCTTTCTTATGCCATTTTAGTATTTTGAACAATTTATAAACTGTCTGCAATCTTTTTTGTACACCATTATAGAAAGCTAGTGTGTTGAAGTATTTCAACACCTTTTTGTTGCCTTCTACCTTATTTGCATAATTGAGTGAATACTGAAGCTTTTGTTTGGGACCCACCGCAGTCATATAGTTTGAGTATTTTCCAAACTCCTCAATTTCTTTTCTAAATTGTTGAAAATTTGGTAAAAGCGTCTCGATATCCGAAGAAGGGAAATCAACTTTTTTTACTCCATTGGCAGTCACATCTTTCATAATAAAATGAAATGGCTGTTCTGGCAATTGTTCTTCCACTGCAATAATTTCTGGTCAACGATGAAAAGTACCATTTTTATCAGCAAAATCATTAAAAGTATTAATGATTTCTAACTCACTTTTTCAACGTTTTACTTCATCTGTAGTAAATGCTTTTATATAGTTTAGATCAGAACCCGAAAATTGCAAAACACCGACTAAGTTTGACTTAATTTTATCTTGATCTGGTCCATGCTTAAAGATCGTTAGTTTTTCTCCATATGTTTGATAAAGCTGATCTCCGATTTTCTTAATTTCTGGCTGGTCAAGATCCACCTTCTCATATTGGCGCATAAGAATACTATTTATAATAAAATATGTTTACACTGACAAACAATATTTTACTTAAATTTACCAATAAGTCAATACGATGTAAACAAAGAAAAGGCCCTTCAAAAGAGCAGCTTATTGTATTTGTGACTGGTAACCAGGCGGAGTATAAATATGCAAGGTGACTGCATTTTGTGTTGATGTATTTGCAATAGCGTGATATCATAAAGTGTTGTCTATATATACTGACTCTCCTGCCATTAATTGCTTCACCGAGAGTGGCTTTTTTTGTAGGTCTGTACGTGATTCTAGAATTTGTCACTCCAAACTGTGGTAGATACATCCTCCTTGAGCATGATCATGAAGAGGAAAACCTTGTCCTGGAGATCGGCAAATCAACACGAATTCATGACTTTCACTCACTTTCAATTGTTGACGTACATAGGATTCAGTTGAAAATTTTTTGTATTCCTGCCAGTCATTTCATGTGTATGCTTTGACTATTTCTACACATGATTCGAGAGATTTTCAAGAAGCAAGACGATTTCCAATGTGGTCAAACAGCTCATCGAGAGTTAGGATTGGTTTCATAAATATTCTAGTAATGTGTCAAAAAAGAAATCGACTCCTTGCGTATCCAACTCAGCATTGACGCACACAAGTCTCACGAATGTCTTTCCATTTCGCGATCAGTGGCCGACTTTGAGTAAATTTTGATGATAAAGCCCGCCACATATCTCATCTGCTTGATGCCCTTTAATAGAAAAGCATACGTTGAGGCATTCGGGTTTGAGCACTAATGCAAACAGATCAGATTCTTCTATACGCTTAAGAGCTTGCTGTACCATTGCAAATTGCTTGACAACTCTTGCTTCATACCCTGCATCTCATAGTTTTTTTCGAGCAGCTCGCACCTTAAGAGCATCATTTCTTCTACCGCATTGGAGCGATTTGTTTCCCAGATTTAGATCATCGTCATCTGATTGGTACAAATACGTTGCTCACTCGGACAAATGTTTGTTGATTATTCACTTTTTCTTGACCAATAATGCAGATGCACTCAATGGAACTCCCATCATTTTGTGAGGATTCCATGTGCACGAATCTGCCTGCGCCACTCCTTGCATCTTATGCTTATGTTCTTGTGCAAGTAATACTCCACCTCCTCGTGAAGCATCAACATGCGTCCACATATCATATTTTTTTGCTATAGCAACAGCCTCTTGTATAGGATCATATGCACCTAATACCGTTGTTCCTGCTGTAAGATTAAGAAGGTAGGGTATTTTTCATGCAGCAATGTCTTCGTTGATCATTACTTGTAATGCATCAAGGCGAATTTTTCCTTGTCCATCTGATGGAACAGCTCTCACAGAATCTCTTCCCATCCCCAAAATACCAGCATTTTTTCTTACAGAATAGTGCCCTTGATCGGAAGTGTAGGCTACCAAACTATTATTTTGCAATCACAACTCTTTACAGTTCGCTACTTTTTCATTTCTTGCTACAAGCATAGCAACCATATTAGACATCGATCCACCAGCAGCAAAAGTTCCATCACCATCGTGATAACCAATTTTTGCTAACATATGATCAATTACTGCCTTTTCTATCAGTGTTTGTATTCATGATACTTTGAAAGTGTACATAGAATTATTCATATAGCATGCTAACATTTCTGCAATAGTTCCTTCTGGAATTCTTCAAGAATAAAGTTGATTCCAGAACGTTTTATCCACCGTCGTGGGCGTCATCGCAGCTATTTGCACAAAAAGTTTTTCCATCTCGTCAGTGTGTAAACCATTGACATCAATTGCTAATTCTTGTTTCATCGCAAAAGGGTCTTTTTGCTTATATTTTTGGGAATCATGAGCAACAATTGCATCACGAAGTATCGTAAGCTTTTCAAATTCAAAAGTCATTATTGTTGTTTGTGATAAATAAATATCTTGTTTGTTTTTTCATTGTAGTAAATTACCTCACCATATCTATCAAATCTTTGCGATGAAGTCCTCGCTTTGCTTCGTGATAGCCTCTCTATCTATTTTTTCTAACTGATTAACAATAAAACGTTGTCTTCATTTTTTGAGCATCTCTTGATGCTTATTGATAAAGTTTCGATACAGATAGTTGAGAGGACATGCATCGGGTCCATATTTTTGTTTAGGATCGTACTTGCATCATGCACAATAGTTTGACATCTTGTTGACATAGTTTGCCGATGCAACATATGGCTTTGTTGCAAGATTTCCCCCATCAGCAAATTGTGACATACCCATCACATTGGGTGTCACCACTCGCTCGAACGCATCAACATATTGCTCTCGAAACCATTTAGTGACTTCTTGTGGGTGAAATCAAACAAGAAGACTAAAGTTACCTACAATCATCAAACGCTCTATATGATGAGAATACCCTCAACGACTCACTCTTTTGAGAACGGTATTGAGACAATTCATTTCGACTCATGTTTTTTGAGGCCACCAAAACCAATCAGGAATTTTTTTTGTGTGCGCAAAAAAATTTTGTTCATAAATAGTCTCCTTATAAAACATATACCAGTGATACATATACTCCCTTCGACCAAGTATTTGCCTAATACATCATTCTTTATTATTGATTGCTGTGGGTGCATTTTCAATTGCGTCAATAACCTCCCTTGGTTCCAATAGTCAAAAATTAAGAGAAACCGACAACAATGAATGATGCACAAAGTCACTCGTATCGTACATCGCGTCTTCCAACTCACCAAATCTATCGATAGTATGCTCAACAAAATATTGCAACAGTGACAAAGATTCATGACGGCTGGTAGGGTAGTTTTGTTGTAGTGTTCCATGTCTGTTTTCATATTCACGTACTTCTGCTTGGTAATGATTACATGCTTTCTTTCGTCATTCACTAGGCAAGAACGTACAATGCTCATGATCAACAAAAGAGGAATCAAACTTTCTATTTTCTTTATCATAGTTTCGCTTTCCTCAACAAGGTATCTCTCCTTCCATTAATATTCCTGTTTTCTTTCTCATTCGACGATAAAAATACTCCATTATGGGAGGTTTGTTGTATTTTTTGCAAAACAAATCGTGAGATATGAGAAATTGATTATTAGGAACTATATCTACTACAATGGATTTTTTTGCAAGCTCTTGTTGTATATCTATGATGAATTGTTGCAAAAAAGGCTCGCTCGACTCCATCACTTTGATAGTAGAAATATTATGTTCGAGACAGTAACGAATCCAGAATTCTTTGTAGTTTGTTACCTGATGAAATTGTGCATCTGTTCAAGAATTTGCCAGTTCTATAATAAAATTATATCCAATAGCATAGGAATAGAGACGAGACAAAAGATGAAAATGTAATGCTCCAATAGGAGAAACTGGTGAGCTATCATTGTTGAGATAGAGCACTTTGTCAACATTTTTATCAATACAGCTTGTCCCGCACTGATTATACAAAATCCACTGCACTATCATTGGTTATCGCAAATATAAACAATACTAACTATAAAAATTATCATCATCTATCAAACAGAATGTCGCAATTTGGTTGTTTACAAAAACCAGAAGCGTATAAAAAACATTACCATTTATGTAGCATTATTATTATTTCATGAGAACTCTTTTTGTTTTTCGTCAGGATATAAGGATAGACGACAATGTCTGACTGTACTATGCAATACAAGAAAGTCGTGACATCGTTCCTGTTTTTATTTTGGATGAAACAATACTGGCACAATTTCCTCCTCACGACAAAAGATTGGATTTTTTGCAGCAATCACTTGAGCAACTAGATAGGCAGCTTCGTCAATGTGGATCGTATTTGCATGTGTATTATGGTAAGTCCAAGGAATTGTATCCTCAATTAGTCAAAAAATATCAGTGCGATGCAATCTATCGAAACAAATCCTATGGGATCGGATCATTAACAAGAGACAGTCATATGCGCCAGTGGTGTCGTAGCAATGATGTGCTGTACAAAGAATGGAATGATTTTTTGCTTGTCGAGCCTGACGAAATCAAACCATACAAAATGTATACACCTTTTTCAAAAAAATGGCTTCAGTTAGCCAAAGAAAAATATGCTCATTACGAGCCTAAAGTTATTACACAGATACAGAGTCCTGCATTTGTTCATCACAACCAGGAAGCATTTGCTCATTTGGATAAATGAATCATGACTCATTGGCAGATTAATGGACGAAAAGATATGCTCGAACAGTTTGACTACGAATCGTATCATGAAACCAGAAATACTCCAAGTATCGCATGAACGTCGACTCTTTCTCCTTATATTAGAATGGGACTGGTTTCCATAAGAAAAATTTATCAAACAGTAAGAAATAAGGCAAAAAAATCTCGTGAGTTATCTTGATATGAGACATTTATCAAAGAATTGGGGCGAAGAGAATTTTGGCATCATGTTGCCTTTCATTTTCCTGAGACAAGACAAGAAGAATTTTTGGCCAAAAGACGCTATATACAACGAGAAAACAATGAGGAACGACTACACAAACGATCAACAGGGATGACTGGTTATCCTCTCGTTGATGCGGGAATGAGGCAATTAAGGCAAGAAAACTGGATGCACAATAGAGTGAGAATGGTCGTTGCATCTTTTTTGTGCAAAGATATGATCATGGATTGGCGTCATGGTATGAAAGAATTCGAGCGTTATCTACTCGACCACGACAGCAATGTTAATCTAGGAAGTTGGCAATGGTCTGCATCCGTTGGAGCTGATCCCAAGCCACTGAGAATTTTTAACCCCTTGTTGCAATCAAAACGTTTTGATCCTGAGTGTCTTTACATCAAAAAATATATCCCCGAACTCTCTCACGTTGATCCTCGTTGTATTCACGACCCGCTCAACAATGACTTATGATATGCCTCTCCAATCTTGGACCACTATCTATGGTCAAAAAAAGCAAAACAAAGATATTATGAGAGTCAAAGCCATTATCAATCGTCTCACCACTAATCACATAAATATAGAAAAGTGTATTAATTTTGTGTTGACTTTGTGTTTGTTTTGTGTATCATACTTTTACACCCCCTAAATATTGTAAATAAAATAAAAAAAATTATGAAAACATCAATTCTTACGACCTTTTTCTTATTTTTTATACTAACTTCTTGTACTTTAGATCATAAGAAAGAGGTAGAATCAATGACAAAGAACTATCTTTCAATAAAAGAAGATTTTAACGAGATAAAGGAGTTATATCCAGACTCATCTTTAGTTAAATTTAGTCCATTTTTGGACACTTGTACCTATTTAATAGAAAAAACGCTAGAGTCACAAATAGATACATTGGACGAAAAAATGTTTCAGTATAAAAGATTCATTTTGTCGTTAGCTATTGAGCATTTTCAAAAAACAGTTAACAGCCAAAAAATTTGGCTAGGAGAAAACAACATCATAGGAAAAAGCCCTAAAAGCCCTTTTTACCCTGATGAAGAATAGTATACAGCATACAAAAAGCATGCACCGAATCGGTGTAGGCTTTTTTTTATTGTGGTATTTTTACTGTTATTGTGGCAAGTTTTGCAATAAAGATAGTCGTTCATCGACTGCACTGAATGGTTGAAAATGATCTCCTTGCTCAATTGTCACAACGGTTAATAGCTCGGGATCAATATGTTTCTGCAAAAAATAAACATTTTCATAAGGTGCGAGTATATCATCTGTCCCATGAATAGCATAGACTGGTATACTAATGCGATTCAGATCCTCCATATGCTTTGTGAGTTGCACTGCATGAGTGTGTTTTTCTCTATGGGCAACTCGTGCTCGAAAAGGCAATAGATGTCTTACTCATGGTACATACATTACTTTGGCAATTTCCCAATATACTTCACGTTCAGGATCTAGTGCTCAAGCAGCAAGAACCACACTATCCAAAGCATTACTGTGATGAATTGCCATAGATGCTGCAATAGGCGCACCATATGAATGTCCTAACACAACAGGCTTTGCTTGCTTATCTGACTGGCTCTCCAACAAAGCAAATAAAGATTGGGACTGTATTCCTATGTCTTCATGCGCATCACCCGGTGCTGATTTTCCATGGCCAAGACGATCGGGTGCAACAATTCTATAGCGAGAATAAAGCGATTTTTCGTGTCGCAGCCTTCTTCGATTACCAATATTTCATGGTGATCAGTGAATGAGAAACAGCACTTGACCTGTTTTTGGTCATATAGACACATAACGAATAGTGTGTCCACTTCATTCAAAATAATCGACATATGATTCAGGGTGGATTTCTTGTATCGCGCTTTCTAATCTTTGATCATCAAGGATATAATATTCTTCAAAAAAGAAGAAAAACCGTATAGCACCATAAATCAACAAAAGAAAAAGCCCCACCACATAGAAAAAATATTGTACCAACGCTTTTGACTTGTGTCACAATGATAGGATCATTCTCATAATCAATTGATTCAATAAAAACTACCATTGTTATAACTAAACTACCGACAAAAACAGCATTATTTGTTATCGATTTTTGTGTGTATTTATTTGATTTTATAGCAAAAAATACTATAGTTATGTTAGTTTTTACCATTACTTATAAAAAATGATTATTACCACTACAGCAACCATCGAAAATCACAAAATTAGCGCATACAAAGGCATCGTTACTGGTGAAGTAATTGTCGGAGCAAATGTTATCAAAGATGTTTTTGCTAGCTTCACTGACTTTTTTGGAGGGAGATCGGGTGCTTACGAAAAAGCACTATCTGATGCAAGAGAAACAGCATTACACGAGATGAAACAACAAGCAGAACAACATGGTGCAGATGCAATTGTTGGTGTTGATATAGACTATGAAACCATCAGAAGTGGTATGCTCATGGTTACTGCCTCAGGAACAGCAGTATCATTTAGTAAATAATTTCTCATTTATGGCTATAGTACCCAAATCCACTCGAGAAAATTCTCCTTTTGGGATAATTCTAGCAACAATTATTGTTGCGAGTATCATTATAGGATGAATTACATGGGCGTTTTCTATGATATTTATTGTAATGGTGTAAGTCTGCTTTGATGCAGACTTTTTTTATTCAAGCATAATTCCATTTTCACGTATTCGTTGCTCATGTTTTGGAGTTTCTGGGTCCATTTGACGAAGTAGTGCCTTAAAATGTGGACCATGGTTTTTGTGTTCAATGTGAGCCAACTCATGACAAACAATATGCCTGATAATACAAAGAGGAAACTGCACAATTTTGTAACTAAAAAATACTTCTTGTCATATACATTGACCATACTTTGCTTTATAGTTTTTGATATATATTTCTTGCACGCTACATCCAAATTCTTTTTCACAGCGTATCACTTCACGAGAAATTATTTCTTTTGACTGTTGCATGTATCGTTTTTTGAGATATTTTTGCATCAACTCGCCTATTTGTGATTCATTTGTGTTTTTTGGGAGGGTAAGCTGAAAACGATCATGGAGAAGCTCCAACGATCATTTTGTCGATCAACCGTGAACGAGGTCTAATGGATAATTTTTTCCCAAAAAAGGAATAGCATCGCCTTTGACAAAATCATTGGTAATAGTCGCTTTTTGTTGAGCCTTTTGCCAATGTTTGAGGATTCGATGTTGTTTTTTTTGCAAAAAAGCATCGACATCTTGCATGCGAAAACGAAGCGGCGTGCGAATATGCACTCATTGTTGATCAATCTGCATTGCGATACTTCTCTTCCTTCTTGCGCTTGCAGTAAGGCGAACTGGAATAGTGAAATTATTTATTGTTATTGTTTTCATGATCTTATGTATGCTTGTTTATGCTATAGAATCAAGCTATTTGCCACAAAATCAACAAAAAAAAAGCCACCCAATAAAAACTTGTATGGCCTTAATAAATGTACTATATATTGTATTTTTTGATGCGGCGGTATAGTGTTCTTTCACTTATACCAAGCTGTTTTGCTGCATCTTTTCTTTTTCCTTGTGTTTTTTGTAGGACATTTTCGATTAGTTCTTTCTCAACTTTTTCCTCTTCAGTCATTTCATTTGAAAAGTGTTCTTGAAACTCATCAATTAACGCATGACCATTTTGAAGAAAAAATTGTAATTTTTCAAAGAACCGTACATGTTTAAAATTCATTATTTTGTGTTTTAGTTAACAATTTTTTGCTGGGGCGTTTTTATCGAAATAATAACACCTCCTCCAAAAATATTGGCAGTAAATGTTTTAGATCCAGCTCTCCAAATATCCTGGTAACCATAGCCAAAAGCTGCTAATGAAAGCAAACTCTTTTTACCAAAAGGCACAAAGGGAGATGTATACTGGACACCAAGATTTATGCTTGGATCCGTATTATTGTATCCACCTGCAAAAGAAGCGAGTAACACTATTGTACCAAGTTTTTTTGTTTTACTCGTTGGTTGCCAAGTCCAATCTACTCTCAGCATCGGTGCATGAGTGTCAGCGACATCATTGACCAACATAAAATGATTATACCAGATACCAACAGACATCTGCTGATTAATGAGGTAACGATTGTGTACGCTTGCAATAAATAAGCCTTTTTCTACTGCAAAATTAACATACTGTGATCCTCCTGGAGCAAGATAAGCAAGATTGGGAACAAATACAAATTTTTTGTGTTTTATTGTATGTCCCACTGTGAACATTAGGTAATCCGCGAAAGGATTGTGTATTGTAGGATTTGTTATTTGCGACAAGCATTTTGACACAAAAATAGAAGCAAACGTTCCTTTTTTATGACGAAGAACAAAATCCACTTCAATCACATGACTTGATGTTTTTCCTACTTGAGCAGCAATACGAGGTGCGTGCGCTCCTGTTTGATTAATAAGATTAAATTGAAACACAAATGGATATTGTTTTATACTATCCTGCGCATTAACAACAACACAATAAGAGAAAAACAACAGAAATAATGATAAATTTTTCATTGTAGTTATAATTTTATTAACAGTTTTGTTTACGTAAGTATCATATCAACACTTGACATATTTTTCAATTATTTTTTTTGTATAGTGTTGTTAACATGTAACAACAGCGCAAAAAAACAAAAAGAGTTACGGAGGTACCGCAACTCTTCTTTTCTTCATTTTCTGACGCCTTCTGTAAGCATATGATTGATGTAGCAAACCATGAGATCATATTCTTCTGAATCACCTAGTGCAGCCATCATGATACGGAATAGCTGCTTAACACGAACATTTTCATAGTCTGTGTTCTGAATCAAAGAATCATAGCTTTTTTTTGTATTTGCTGTATCAACATCTTCTAGCGATAGCAAGCTTAATAAACTATGTTTCCATCCCTCTGAAAATAGATACTCTATTGCTTCTCGCATCATTTCCTTGTAATTCATATTAAGCCAATTTTTGAAGTTTTTTTGAATTTTTTTTCTGTCTTCAAAGAGGAGCCCTTCTTTCTCAAAAAGTACTTGCAACTCTTTGTCATTATCCCCTAAATACTCTGATTCAAGAGCTGCAAGCATTGCATAGGAATAAAGGGGAGATAGACCCCATACCCTTATAATATGGTCTTGCAAATTCATTGATAATTTTTTTATAGACAAAGTATTATCCCACTCAGTGAATACCTCAGGAAATAATTTTCTAATTTCGTCTAATAGATTGCAATAATATGTATTATTGTCAGGATCTAACATACATAGACGCTCCAATTCATCAACAAATTCTTGATCAATATACACGGGCAGCCCCTTTTGTATCTTTTCTATTGTTGTATCAAAACTATTTGGAGGTTCTATTAATTCGTACAATTCTTTATCTATAGGCCTCTGATTTGGATCAAATACTTTGTAGCCTTGAGTAGAATAATAATCTTGTTTTGTCATTCTTTCTATTTTTATAACAAATGTTCTTATGGAAGAATTTATTGAAATAAAGCCTTGTGTTCTGTTTTGTATCACTAAGGCAAATAGAGTGAAACACAAGAACAAGAAAACAATGTTGTTTTTTGTGAAAATTATTTTTTCTTTACGTGGATTTTCTTTTAGCATGATTATTTTGTTTTAATTTTATTTGGCGAAAAATTTACATTTTTTCTTTTATAAAAATAAAACAAGAAGTCAATAGACAGTAAAAAATATACAACAATATAACATCTCTATTGACATATATACATATTTCATTTTCTTCTTGTATAATGACTCATATTTACTACACTAAATTTTACTCTTGTGATATACAGGAGCATTATAAACTATTTGTTAATAAAAACTAAAGTAACAAAAAAAAATGAAACAAACAATTAAGTACCTATTGCTACTCATCTGTATAGTGTGGCAACAACAAGGGATAGGTCAATCCCTGATCGTCAACCAGACACAGAACAATCAACATATCTGTGATGGATATGATGAGGTCAGTTTTGGCCTAGACACAACATCAGGCGCAAGCCTAGATTCGATCTACACGCTTAATGTATCAGGTAGTATGACAAAAATAACTACCTTTCCGCAAATCGTAGCGAACGACACTTGTGTCAGCTATGTTGGATGGATCAACACTTCTACTGGGGTTCTTTTAGACACAGTACAAGTGTGCAACACTGGCTGTTTATCCGAATGCAGCATCAATGCTCACTTAGATATCAGTAGTCACTTAGTGACTACAGGTATTTATAACATAACGCATGGCGGCAACATTCATGCTTGCAGTGGCATTATTCACAGCAACTCTGTTACTAATCCCACGTGGACTAGTATAGTTGTGGATAGTGGTGCAATTGGCAATCTCAATGGTGGAAGCCATAATCGCTATCTAGCGATGAATGGTTCAGAGGTAAATATATCTAATAGCGCTTTTGACACCATTTACGTGAAAAATGGTGGAAAATTGCGACTAATTAATTGCGCCTTTTGTGTTATTAATGCTGAAAGTGGCGCTCATGTCACCGTAAACAGCAGTAGTCATTGCACTATTAGAATGGCTGGTAATAGCCACATTAACTCTGATGATTCAAGTATTTTTGAATCATTTAATAACATCTTCCTCTTTGCAGGAAGCATAGACTCAATATTGTTTGCAAGTCCGTCGGTTTTGCAGCCAATTTATTTCAACAGACAATACACTTGTGGTAGTGTAACCATTACAACAAACTTGGCTACAAATCCATGTTGTATTAATGACATCATCATTCATGACACAATCACGTGTCAAACTGTTGATACAGTAAGAGCTGAAGCAGTCAATGGAACGGCTCCTTACAATTATCAATGGAGTGCTGATTTGTCTGGTGGATCATTGGGGGCTAACTATGCAGTAGTTCCTGTAGGAACTCATTCTGTCACTGTTAGTGATGCAAAAGGATGTCAATTTGTTCGCAATTTTACGTTGCAACAAAATGATATACAAGTTTCTCTTTCCTCTACTGATGGGCACGTTTGTCCTGGAGAGAATGAACGAATTGATGCGATCGTTACTGGTGGTCTTGGTTCCTATGATTATTCATGGAGCAATAGTCCCTACAATAGGTCACATACAATTACGAACCTAGCGAGTGCAATTATTGTCACTGTAACTGATGCAATGGGATGTACTGCAACAAGTAGCGATACCGTTACAAGCAGTAATCCAACAGTACAAATACATGGTTCAGCCCACCGTTGTGTTGGTGATACGATAGCTCTTTGGACAACAGTAGGAGCTATGCCTCCATACACGATATCCTGGAGCAACAACGCAAATAGTGATTCGATCTTATTTGCAACCACGAATCCTTCTTGGAGTGGAGGAATAAGCGTATTTGTATCTGATACATTTGGATGTGTTGGAACAAATAATCATTTGATTCATACCCACCACAAACCTGTGGTAGAAATACAATCGCCTGGAAGAAACACGTTTCAGTGTCCCGAAACAATAATAATTCCTAATGTTGTTGCAATGGGAGGGAATAATTATTGGGTGACACCTTCTGATACATTCTTGGGAAAAACACCTCAATTACAAAGCGAAACAGGAGACTTCATACTTGTTTCTAGCAACCAGGGATGTGTCAACAGCGACACTATTACGATCAACAGCTATGCAAAAGACAGCATTGTGATGATGACAAGTGATAGTATTGCTTGTCGCAACAGTAGTATCAACTTGCAAGCCAATAGTATACTACGAGCTCAAAGCTTTTTGTGGGAGACTCCACAAAATGGCATCATGATAGGTGATTCTATAAGTGTCACTGGATTTGGCCATTATTTACTTACAGGAACAGATTCGATGGGATGTCTACTTCATGATACCCTAGTAATTGACTCTTTTCCAACTCCAATAACTACTATGCAAAATGGAAGCATAGTTTGCATAGGAGACAGCAATGGAACGGCAAGCATCAGTAGCACAGGGGGAACGGCTCCTTATACCTTTGCTTGGTCGCATGGTGATTCTACAAGCACTATTTCTGGCCTTAGTGCTGGAACGTATACCGTCACTACAACCGATAATAACGGATGTAGTGACATAGACAGTATTAATATCGCTGAATACTCAGCGGCACACTACAATATCAATACAGAGCGTAGTTGTGACAATGCTAATACCGGTAGAGCATGGATATATGGCACCAATGGTTCGCTTTCATACTTATGGTCTACAGGAGAAACACAAAGTCAAATAACAGCTTTGGCTTCTGGAAGATATACAGTAACGCTTACGGATGGTAATGGGTGTACACAATTGGATAGTGTGCAAATACAAAGCTATCCAACTCCTACCATATCATTGGGAAGCAACCATGCTTACTGTGGTTCTGCTACAGGGGCATTAATCAACAACCATACCAACCAAACAGGTTTTAATCTATTTTGGTATGATTCAATAGGTAATTATTATGGTAGCGCCAATCATGGTGTTATCAATAATGTTACACCTGGAAAATATTATTTTGAGGCCCATTCTAATGGATGTGTTTATCGAGATAGTGTAATTGTTGAGGACTCTCTGCATATTATACCTGTTAATCTTGTTGCCATTACTCCTAGTAGCTGTAAAGGCAGCAATGATGGGACAGTAGAAATTAATATTGGGAATCTAACAAGTCCAATAGGTGGTAATATTTATTGGTCATGGGACGGAGGAAATGCTTCAGCGGGACCTTTCAATTTCAACAGTAGCTTTCCTAACGGTTGGCTAATGTACAACTTAGCCCCTGACTCAACCATTGGGGTGACAGTTATTGATCATAATGGATGTGTCGGAAGACTTGATTCCATTATCATGACAGAACCTGACAGCTTGATTCTATCGCCTAGCTTGACCACTATACAATGTCATGGTGGAAATGGTAGCATCAAAATGAATGCTACTGGTGGAACAGGAGCATTAACCTATGTTTGGAATATTAGTAGTGTTGGGAATATAGATAGCATCAGTGGTGGCAGTGGATCCTACTCGGTCTATGCCTACGATGAAAAGCACTGCTATAGTGCTTCTCATATGATTACCCTGACAGAGCCGTCTCCGATAGTTAGTTCTTTACAAAGCACTCCTACTTTATGCCACAATGATAGTACAGGAAGTGTAAGCATAAGTACTACAGGAGGAACAGCTCCTTATGCATTCGCTTGGTCTCATGCAGGATCAACAAATAGTATGTCTGGTCTTAGTGCTGGAACATATACCGTCACTACAACCGATAATAATGGATGTATCGATGTGGACAGCGTCATTGTGCACAATGCAACAATGATCACTACCTCTTTACAAAGCAGTTCACCATTGTGTCATGCAGATAGTAATGGGTTTATTACTATTTTGGCCAACGGTGGAACTGGACAATATAACTACGTATGGAATGTTGGCCAAGGGTCAACAATTACAAATCTTGTTGCAGGAACATACACCGTTACAACAACAGATACAAACAGTTGTTTTGTCATAGACACTGTTGTACTAGATGAACCACAACCGTACAATACAACGCTTAGTAACCACTATAGTGGTTGTGCTGGACAAGGTGGAGGCTCATCAACGATCATTGTATCTGGACAAAACGGAAGTTACACTTATGCTTGGAGTAATGGCGCAACAAATGCTACTGCGACAGGTTTAAGCAATGGTAGTTATAGCGTTACTGTTGAAGACATCCTAGGATGTATTAACATAGATAGTGTCTATATTACTGAACCTGACAGTCTAAGGTATATTATCTCTTCATCTGCTCATGATTCAACAGCGAATCACGCAGGAAACGGTTGGGTGACACTCATACCCTCAGGGGGAGTTGACCCTTATAATATCACTTGGTCAACAGGTGATACAGGAATGATCATGACAAACCTATTACCAGGAACCTATACTGCAACGATTGCCGATAGTAATGGTTGTATACAGACAGTCGAGGTGACCTTACATGATATTGCTGTAATTACTGGTGTAAATACACAAGCGAACGAAAATAGTATTACCATGTATCCCAATCCTACTTCTGATTGGATATACATTGAAACAAAAGAACAAGGGAAAATTTCTTATCAGCTATTTTCAATCAACGGACGTTTATTACGTCAAAAGACTGAAAGCAATAGTATTGATATGAGAGAATTGGCAAGTGGCGCGTACATTATTCGCGTAGCAACTACCAGTCAAACACAAAACTTCAAAGTCGTGAAACAATAAAATTTGCGACTATAAAAATAGTATATTACTATACAAAGAGCTTCTGGAGGTATTTTCCAGAAGCTTTTTTCGTGATGAAAGAAGAAAAAAAAATCAGAGGTATGCAAAACAGACAGCTAACGGTCGTCGATCGACAAGGCAAACGTGATTGTGTCAGCTATCTTTTTTGGAAAAATATACTTTTTTTTGACAAAGAAAAACATTGCCCCTATACTTATAAAGCAAAAGATTTTATTTGGATAGATACTTGATGGCAAACGAGGCAATGATCAAAGCTAATTTTGGGGCTTTAGCAAGCCAATGAGGTGGTTCTATGGTCAACATTCATCTATTATTGCAGGAAATAGAAAAAGACGATAACATCTCTGATTTGCATTTAGCTGCTGGTGAAGTTGCTGCAGTGAGGTACAATGGTGACATTCTCAAACTGGATGATTTATCACCAATCACTGGCGAATGAATGGAGTTGACACTAAAAACGCTCCTACAAAACACACCAGAAAGTTATACAAAATTTTGGTCTGACAAGGATATGGACTTTAGTTTTGTTTCAAAGCAAGGAGTCTCTTATAGGGTGAATGCCTTCATTAAGACATGAAAACTTGCTCTTGTGATGAGGAAAATCAATGCAAAAGCAGCAAAAATTAGTGAGCTCATGTATGAAGATATTGCAAGCACATTGCAAAATCAGATTCTTGCCAAAAAAGCAGGACTTTTTTTGGTGACAGGACCAACTGGTTCATGAAAATCAACCACCTTGATTGCTATGCTTGAATATCTAAACCAAACAAGGAATGAACATATTATCACTATCGAAGACCCTATTGAATACTTATTTACGCCGGCAAAAGCGTTGATATCGCAAAGGGAACTAGATAATGATACATGGTCTTTTGCAAATGCATTAAGAGCTGCTATGCGTGAAGATCCTGATGTGATTTTTGTCGGGGAAATTCGTGACAGAGACACGGCGGAAGCTGCGCTTAATATGGCCGAGACAGGTCACTTAGTATTCAGTACGCTTCATACAAAAGATGCAGCAAGTACGGTCAACAGGTATATTTCCTTTTTTCCACCTGACATTCAAGATAGTATTGCTGATAGGTTGGCAACATCATTGCTTGGTGTACAGTCGCAATTTCTTATCAGAACAAAAGATCTTCAATCGAGAGTATGACTTTTTGAGCTTCTTTTGAATACTACTTCGGTGAGAAACAACATTAAGAAAAAGGAAATTAACCAAATTCAAAACATCATTGAAACATCGTCGTCGAACTGAATGATTACTCACAAGATGTATGCTCAAAGGCTCATTGAACAAAATCTTATTGATCCAGCAAGTGTTTCACGACTTATGCAGTAGAAATACAAAAAGTAAAATGTATTTGACTGCTATCAACGTATAGAATTGATTTATCACGTTTTCATCTATATTATGATGTTGAGCAATTCATATTGATGAGGTAACTACCAAAAAAAAAGACTATCACAGGCGCAAATCCAGAAAATGAAAAAAAATATGCAAAAAGTACCAGGTATCCAAAAGGAATCTGCAGCGTATCATCAACAAGAAGCTGTCCAAGCAGATCAAATGTTGGAAAACGCAATAGTACAAACAACCAAACCATCTGCTCATCAACGTAGCATTGCTACAGAAAACAAAAACAAGACGAAACAAACGTGGCGACGACAGTTATTCGCTGCTATTAAGTCGTTTTTATGACTATAAATGACCCTATGACAAATTCAGATTTGATCAAAGCAAATCTTCCGCAAGATTTATGGGAATTGGCTCAAGAATATTCTATTCCTTGAGAATTTTTGAATAAAAGACCTGATCTCATAGAACTTGTACTCAGATCAAGATCAATGGACAAACCGGAAGAAAAACAAAGCTGGTTTAACCTTATGCCAATGATGACTCAAGAACAAATTGCTAAACTTGAGGATATTCTCACAAGAGAAAAAAATAAATTGGCAGAAATTGAAAAAAAATACGATGAAAAGAAAAAAGAAATTAAAAAGAAATATCTTCTGAGATGGCAAAACATGGGATATATAAAAAAAATCAATGAAATTCAGAGCAAAGAATCTGAAGCGAGAAAGCAAGAAAGTGAAGAAGCTGATTCTTTGCTAGAAAGTGCTCTTGCTGCGTAATTTTTTTACTAAGAGGAAGATTTTGTCATGTATAAGCTTTTTGCATCAATTGGTATCGCTCTACTATACTCGCTATCGAGTGGGTTTTTTGGCGTTACAATGGGCGCAGACTTACTTGAAAAAGTCATACTTCCTGCAAAAGAATACGAACAAATCATTGATTTAGGAAACAACAAACAAGCAGTAGGAAATGAAGTATTTAGAGGATGAACAGAACTCAATACCAATGTAGAGCTTGCATGTTATCAACCATTTCCTGTACAGGTACCGGTTGCACCTCCTTGAAATAAAGCAGATTGTGATGCAGTGGGGGGTAAATGGCATTGAATTAATGCAAGGTGTTACAGTGCAGCACCTATTCAAGTACAAGGAAACGGACCATTTGAAAAAGAAAAAAATTGTAAGGAGCAAGGAAATGAATGGGTACTATTTGGCGGAATAGAAGCCAACAAAAAAGAACCAATCATTGTTCGTATAACTAAATGGCTTCTGAGAATTACCATTGCTCTTTCTATCACGATGGTGATACTGATTGGAATCAGATTTATCTGGTGAGGAATTAATGGAGGATCGCTCTCTGATTGAATTAAAGATGTTAGAAATTTAATAATAGGGTTATTACTTGCTCTTTCGAGTGTGAGTATTATTTGGTTGATTCAATCAATCACGCTGAGCTCGTTGTCAGGAGAATCAGCAAATTTAGATGAAGTTACATCAGTACAATAAATAATGTTTAATCGCCTATCACACATATTACGAGGATATTTTGCATCAATTGCAGTGCTTCTAGTACATGTTATGGGTAGTAAAACGTATGGAATAAACGTTGAAATTCCTCCTTCAAAAGGTCAAGAGGACATCGCAGTTACTGGCCCCACAAGAATTGAAGGAAATGAGACCGAATTATACGATTTCATCGGAGTTGTTAACGAATATTTGCGATTTACTATCACTATCGTTACTTTTGCTGCAATCCTTTATGCATGACTAAGATTATTGACTTCTATAGGAGGAAAATCTGATGGACTAGACAGCACGCTAAATGTCTTGCAGTGAGCTGGTGTATGAATACTTCTTTCTATGTTTTCGTACGTGATCGTTAGACTCGTTATCAATTTACTATAAAAAAAGACCCATCAATGAAGTACATTCATCGGGGTCTTTTTTTGTTTGACCTATTTTTATAAAAAAATAAGACGCATTATAGTTTCTCACTTAGTATTTGTTTAGCTCGATCAACGATTTTTTGAATTTGACTCTCTAGGGTATGGTGAGTCGTATCTAAATCGCGTGCATCATCTGCTTTTTTTGATGTTGGATTTGCTCATAAATAATCATGTTCATCTCTTTTTTGTATTGAATCGATAATTTCATCAAGAGGAACCTCATCATTATGTTTTTCTTTGAGTTGCAACTGTCTTCTTTTTGCTCTTACTGTAATATCACAGGTAAGGAACACTTTGAGCAAAGCGTCAGGAATAATATGTGTTGCGGCATCTCTTCCATCAATCACTACTCCTCCTTTTTTTCCAATAGCTGATTGTATTGCTCTCATACGACTTCTTACCTCGGGGATTTTAGAAGTAACGCCAACGACACGATTAACCTCCATAGTTCTTAATTCAGACGTCACATCAGTCCCATTAATAGTGATTTGCGTATCCCCTTCTTGAGTTGTCACTTGCATAGCAATGTCATCAAGAGCATCAATAATTGCCTGTGTGTCTTGGGGATCAATCTTGTGTTTCAAGCAGTACCAAGCAATTCACCTGTACATTGCACCAGTATCAAGATAGACATATCACATTGTTTTGGCTACTCATCTAGCGGTAGCTCCTTTTCATGAGGCAACAAGACCATCAATAGCGATTGATAGTGGGCGATTCATCATAACAAGAAGGCAAAAGAAAAACAAAAGAGTATCATGATATTTTATATCCTACTAATGAGAAGCTAGCGCTTCCATTGTGTTTTTATGAATGTTTTCGATGGTGTCGTCCGCATTTATTTCAATAAGATCGGCATGTTCTTTGAAATACTGGATAACTGGCATGGTTTTTTCGTAGAATTGATCTATTCTTTTTTGGATCACTTCTGGTGTATCGTCTTTACGAGCTCTTAGTAACATTCTTTCTTTTACTACTTCATCAGGTACTACATAATGAATTCCTAATGGTTTTCTTTGATTTTTTTGCAATAAATTAAGAATAAATTCTAATTGTGGCACACTTCTTGGATATCCATCAAGCAGCATATGGTTTCCTTCATCGGCAACTGTGTACATGTACGCTTCAAACATAGTGTTTGTTACTTTGTCATCGATTAGTTGACCACTCTCAATACGGTGTTTTAGGTAATTTCCAATAGCATTGTCAGAAGACAATAGACTCCTAAAAAGGTCCCCTGTTGAAAAATATGAAAAAGTGTTAGGATTTTTTTCTGTAACCATAGCAGCTTGTGTTCCTTTGCCAGATCACTGAATTCAAAATAGGATAATATCTCTCATTGTATAAGCAAAAAATGATAAAATAAAACTAAGGACAAAAAAAACGAAACGCGACAGCTGTCAGGTTTCATCTTTTTTTTGGAAATTTATCTCTTTGACCATGTTGGTCTTTTTCTCGCTTTTCTCAATCAAGGCTTTTTTCTTTCCTTGATTCTTTGATCTCTTTTCAGAAGACCATGAGGTTTTAACGTAAGTCTTGCTTCCGGAGAAATTTCAGTTAGCGCTCTTGCGAATGCCAATCTAATTGCTCCAGCTTGTCCTGCAACACCTCCTCCAGATACTGTCAATTCAGCATCATATTTTTTTGCTACGTCTTTTCCAAGTACGTTGAAAGGTGAATATACATCATCAATAAGGTATTTGCGCCCTCCGAAGAAGTCTAGTAATGATAGTTCTTTACCGTTAGCTTTAACAGTAATTTTACCTTTTCCACCAGGAAATAGTTTTACCGTAGCAGTAGAAGATTTTCTTCTACCTACAGCGTAATGATATCTTGTCATACTATGCAACTACCTCAGGATTTAAATGATTGTATTTATCGCTCGTTCCTACGAACAACTTTAGTCTTTTCATTCTTCTTTTTCTGTGCTTGTTTTTTGGTAACATTCCTCTTACAGCAAGCCACAATACCTTTTCAGGTTTTTTGTTGAGCATTTCTTCAAGAGTCATGCTTTTTACGTTTCCTTTGTATCCACTGTATGTATAGTACATTTTTTGGAATTTTTTGTAACCAGTCGTTACAATTTTTTCTGCATTTTGTACTACTACAAAGTCACCTGCATCCCAAAAATTACAAGCATGAGCCTTATTCTTCCCTGTTAGGTGATTTGCGATCATTGTTGCGATCTTACCTAAAGTTTTACCTTCAGCATCAATAACAAACCATTTTCTAGTTTTGTCCATGTGTGATGGTTTCACCCAGAGAGTTTTGTTCAGATCTGTGTGAGTAAATTGCATTTTACGTTCCTCAAATAGTATAAAGCGAGTATTTGTGTGTGTTATTAAGCAGCTATCTTAACCAAAATTTCTTCAGCAGCGTCTCCAGCTCTTGCTCCCAATTTGTAATCAGCGATGAATCCTGAGTTCTTTTTTGAAGAGATAAGCATAGGTACAATTTCTCTTATTACTTTCTTACCTTCTGCTTCACCAAAGATTGTTGATTTAGTAAGTTTGATTGCTTCTCTTTCGAAGTCTTTTTTGTCTAATTTGTTGTGCATAGACACCATCTTCGAAAAGAACTTATCAGCAACAGACTTTAGAACCTTTGCTTTTTTCTTTGTTGTCTTAATAGCTCCGTGTTTCACAAGATTAGTTAGAAGAGATCTTTCTACTAGGCTTCTCTTTTGAGCACCTAGATTTAGTTCGATCTTTTTATTATCTCTATGTCTCATCTAGTCAAAGAGTATATGAGTAAAATAAGTATATAGTTTATGTGTTATCAAGCAAGTGCCTTATCAATGTTGTGTAGTGCAGCGCTTATTTCTTCAATAGCTTTTCTTCCTACTCCTTTCATTAGTAGTAATTCTCCTTTTTTCTTCTTTTCGAGGTCTTCTACATAAAGGATGTTATTTTTGATTAGAGCATTTCTTGTTCTTTCACTTAGTGGTAGCGCATCAATTGGCATTGTTTTAATATCCATTTCTTCAGCAGCTTGTGTTTCATTTGATTTGATTTCATTGAGTTCTACAAGAACTGACTTATCAATATATACTTCATCAAAGATGAATAATTTTGAGTAAGAAGCAAGTACTTCTCCAGCAAAAGCCATAAAGTCTTTTGGTGAAACAGTATCGTACTTAGTTTTTACTTCAATGATAAGACTGTCTTTGGTAGATCCATGAAAATCATCAATGATTTCTTCCACTTCATATTTGATATAATCAACTATTCTGAAGTCGTTATCAACAAGAATCATATTTACATCTTCTGCTTCATCTTGTTTATCACGATTTTTTAGGAAATCAATAGAGTAGTATCCATACCCTTTTTCGATTCTAATGTCCATCACTACTGTTGTTCCTGGATCTGTAATTTCGAAAAGGTAAGTTCCTTTATCTAGCATTTCAACACCAGCAGGTACTTTTACATCATCAGATGAGATTGTTCCTACTCATGTAAACTTTTGAGGAGCTCGAATAAGTGTGTCCATTCATTCGTCAATCTTGAAACGTAGTTTTTTGAAGTGTAGCATCATATCAACTACTGTTTCTCTTACTCCATCAATAGTTTCATATTCATGTGCAACATCTTTAATTTTCATACCAGTTATTGAACCTCCTAGATCATATCCTAGCATGATTCTTCTCATGGCATTACCAAGAGTATGTCCAAATCCTCTTGGCAAATAATTAACTTCAAATCTTGTAACTGTGTCGTCAACCTTGTCAACAACTATTTTAGGTGCACCAATATATTTTTGTATATCCAGCATGCGATTGCACTTCATAACAGAAATAAAGGATATTTACGCTCTAGCGTAGAATTCGATTACTTTTAGAAGATCTACTGGAGGTTTCAT
Organism: bacterium; assembly: GCA_020627925.1. Lineage (GTDB taxonomy): Bacteria > Patescibacteriota > Gracilibacteria > Absconditabacterales > Absconditicoccaceae > JAHDFY01. Next base: position 216,686 of record JAHDFY010000001.1, on the reverse strand, counting down.
TGTTTGAGTATCAGGTAATGCCAACAATTCTACTGTATATTTGTTTTTGTCAAATTTAATCCAAGCTGGAGTATCTACGTTTGTTTCAACCTCTGTATAAAGAGCAGAATTTTGCATCTTTGGTCTTAGTGTCAGAACATCTCCTGCTTTCATTAAGTATGAAGGGATGTTATGTTTACGACCATTAAGCAACCAGTGTCCATGAGTCATCATTTGTCTTGCTTGCATAATTGTTGTTGCAACACCAGCTCTTAGTAGAACAGAATCACATCTTCTTTCCAAAAATTGGAACATTACTTGATCATGACTTAGTCCATGATTCTTTGCATACTTTTGTGATTTCTTGGTAACAAGCGTAGAAAATTGTCTTTCTGACATCATGTACATTCTTTTGAGTGATTGCTTATTTCTTAGCAGTTTTCCAAATTCTGTTAGTCTTACCATAGATCTAGCATTTCTAGGCTTTCCAGGTAGACTATCACCTTTACGAATTTCGTATTTCTGTGGTCAGAATAAGTTTCTACCTTCTCTTCTACACAGTTTCTTTTTTGGTCCTCTATACACCATTGATAGTTACGTGTAATATCAAGTAAAATTAATTTCTTTTAGGTCTTTTTCCTTTACATCCACCGAATTGGATAGGAGTGTTTTCTTTGATGAATTGGATTTCAACAATACCTGTTTCATTGATTGCTTTGAAGACTCATTCTCTTCCCATTCCAACTCCTCTAAAAACGATTCAAACTTGTTCAAGTCCATATCCTTTTGCTTCTTGTAGGATATTTTTTGTCAACATTTCAGCAGCATAAGGAGTATTTTGCTTAGCGCCTTTGAATCCCATCAGTCCAGAACCTCCTCCAAGAACCTTGTTTCCTTTAAGGTCAGTAAGTGTTACTGTTGTGTTGTTTGACGTAGTCTTCACATGAAGTAGTCCTTGCACAATTTTGATATCTTTTTTCTTCTTTGGTGCAGATTTCTTTGCCATTGCGAGCTAATAAAAGCTAAATAATATGTGTTTGTTATTTCTTTAGAACTGGTCTTACTCTTGATCTACCAAGAAGTTTTTTTGCAGTCTTGGCATGTTTTTTTGTAGATTGTCCTCTTACAGGAAGTCCAAGATTATGTCTCATTCCTCTGTAACACTTGATTTCTTTCAATCTCTTGATATGTCCTCTTACTTCTCTCTTTAGATCATTTTCCAAAACCATTGTTTTTAGTTTTTCGGAAATTGTCTTTTCTTGTTCGTCAGTAATTTCTTTTACTTTAGTCATTTTATCAATCCCTATTTCAGCAAGAATTGTTTCAGATTTTTTTCTACCAATTCCGTAGATAGCTGTCAAACCAATCCAAATTGATTTGTTATCTGGAATTACGTGTCCCATAAGTCTTAGCATGTCCTAGTGCATAATATGTATAAATATAGCCTGAGGATAAGAAGAGTTAATGGTCAAAAAGATCACACGGGTGCTTTCCGTCCATCCATTTACTCTCGTTATCCTCTAAGTATGGTTATCCAGCTCTTGCTTTTCTTCTCAATAGCTTGATGTCATAGTCTCCTGTTCTTCTTCCTACAATAACAAGACGAGTCACCATTTTTCCACTCTTGTTTCTTCTACGTACAACTTTCATTCCTTCTTTTTTCAATCTTTTAAGAGATGTTCTTACCTTCATGTAAAATGTGGGTAATAATAGATAAATTATTTAACGAGTTGTTCTCCTTTTAGGAGCAGATGTTCTTCTCTTTGGAGCAGGTCTTCTCGGTGGATTTTTTTGAGAAGTTGTTCCTTGTGCAGGTTTTGGCGAAGATTGATCCCCTCATGAAGCTGAAGCTGTTTTTGTTGCTTCTCCTGTTACTTCTGCGGGCGGATACTTATATCTGTAAGTAATACGTCATTGCGTATTATCGTACTCATTGATTTCAATCTTCACATAGTCTCAAAGCATTATGACGATATTGTTTCTTTTCATGTTTCATGATTTGTATCATGTGATAACAAAATCCATATCTGCCAATTTTACTTTGTACTTACCAGCAGGCAACACATCTACAATTTCTCATATAAGCTCTAATGCTTGAGACTTAGCCATTAACGTCGATTTTTTTAATCGTTAAAACAGTTTTATGTGCTCTGAATCCCTTTATTCTGTTGTATCTATTCTTTCTTCTAAACTTTGTTACTCTGATCTTCTTTTCTCTAATATGATCTTTCACTTCTACTACAACCTTACCTTTGAGGTTTGGTTGTCCAAGAGAAACTTTTCCTTTTTCATCGAACACAGCCAACACATTTTCTACGTTTACTGTTGCTCCTTTATCGTCAGACATTTTGTCTACAACGATTTCTTGACCTTCAGAAACAATATATTGGTGTCATTGCAATTGTACTACTGCATACATATTATGTAGTGTTTTTACTAAATTAAAGGTTAGATAACTTTACCAAGTTGAGAAAGCGTGTTGTATTTCTTTTTCGTTGTTCTGTATGAATTAGAAACAATCGCTCTGATTCTCTTATATCTTCTTGCGCTTGGGAATCTGTATGATACAAATTTTCTATACCATTTAGTTCCGTAGTGCTTTTGTTTTTTTCTCTTGTCTATAATGTGAGATGACCACAATTCTTTTTTATAGAAAGATACCATTCTTTCGTTTGTGTTCAAATCTCCAGCTCTATACACTGTGAATCACATAATATCGTGAATAATAATTAAATACGTCAATATAATCTGGTAATATTTTTTTGCTTCCATTCAAAGTAGTTTGCCGGGAACCGGACTTGAACCGGCACTCCAAAGAATGGAAAAGGATTTTAAGTCCTTCGTGTCTACCAATTCCACCATCCCGGCGTAAAAGGTAATGATTAACTCATTGCCTTTTCGTAGATTACATCAAACACTTCAGGGAACATTACTGCAATGTTTGAAAGTACCTTTCTATTGAGTTTGATGTCATTTTTGTACAAACCATTGACAAATTGGCTGTATTTTCCACCTCTTGCTCTTGTAGCAGCAGATAGTCTTTCAATCCATAGTTGTCTAAAGTCTCTCTTCTTTAGTTTTCTTCCGATGTAAGCATTTTGACCAGCTCTTGTTACTGCTAGTCTTATTTGCTTATATACAGTTCTTCTTCCAAGTCTGTATCCTTTCGCAAGCTTTCTAAATTTTTTGTGTCTTTTGTGTCTTTGAAGACCGTTGGTTACTCTTACCATGGTATGTTATGCAGCATAAGGAAGTAAATCTTTGATTTTTCTGTATTCTGATTTATCAAGAACTCTACCGTACTTATCACGTCTTGGTGATTTTCCTTTCTTTACGAGCAAGTGTCTTGTTCCACACTTTTTAAACATCAGTTTACCAGTACCTGTTATTTTAATTCTTTTTGCTGTACCTTTGTGGGTTTTTTTCTTAATCTTTTTAATCTTTGCCATCTTTCTAATTACTCTTATTAGGAAGTAAAATGATCGAATATCCATTTCTTTCTTCTTTTGGATGTGGATACTGAGATCTTGCTATATATTGCAATTCTTCTTTGATTGTTTTAAGCCTTTGTATAACTTTATCTTTATACACTCTTTCTCTTCATCTAATTTTGATAAAGAATTTTACCGTGTATCATTTTTCAAGAGATTTTACTGCTTTATCAACTTTCATAGCCAAATCATTGTCTCCAATACTGTATCACATTTTGATTTGTTTTAATCACTTTGCTTGTTGCTTCTTCTTTTCTCTCTCTTTTTTTCACTTCTCATACATATACTTTCAAAAATCAACTATTTTTGCTGTTGATATTTTGTCTTTAGGATTATATGCTACTTGCACTAAGTCCAATCATTGATCATAAGCCATTTGTAAGGCTTTTGCTCTAGGAACAACTCAAACATTCTCTCCATCAGCACCGACAACCATAACATTGAATGCTTTGATTTTTTCATTCACATATACTGGACGTGGCTGATTAGAATTTCTTTGTTGTCTATTGTACATACAAAGTATCATGTCGTAAAAGATCTTTTCACTCCCGGCGGGATTCGAACCCGCGTCCTCCACCGTGAGAGGGTGGCATCCTAGACCACTAGACCACGAGAGCATATTGCTATGCTATTGTTAGGAGTTTGTTAAGTATTATTATAAGTTATAATACTTCTGGAATTTAGTTAGGAAGAATACGCCCACCAGGACTCGAACCTGGAACCTACAGCTTAGAAGGCTGTTGCTCTATCCAGTTGAGCTATAGGCGCCTGTAGGTATAATTATCATTTAAACGAAAAAAAAGAATGGAATCTAGGGGAGTCGAACCCCTGACCTCCTGCGTGCAAGGCAGGCGCTCTAGCCAGCTGAGCTAAGATCCCTGGTGCTAGGTTTCCCGATTATCAGACTTTTGATATAATCGACTTCCTCTTTCTAAAGATATATTAATATCGATAGTAAGGAAGAACACATTCTCTGAATTTATATGAAAATTGTCATAAATAAATCAAGAATGATGCCATTAAGATGTAGACATTCAAAAACAAATGTCAACAAATTTTATGAAGAATTGGGAGGCGCAGGATTCGAACCTGCGTAGACTTTCGTCGGCGGATTTACAGTCCGCTGCATTTGACCGCTCTGCCAGCCGCCCATGTAGGTATTTCTATTGTGGAGTTGTTTCACCTAAACGCCCATTACTTAGATTTGCATTGATTGCTGAATCTTGTACTTGTGATACATTCATCAATCAAAACACAAAGAACATTCAAAGGATGCATACAACAAATCCCATGAGAACAAAAAATTGTCTTGTTCATCATACATTTTTGTCTGCCCATGCAACTCTACCAAACAATTGTGTTAGCGTTTGTGAATAATACATTATTCACACACCAATTCATACTATCATTAATCATACGATAATATTTGCTAACATTAGAAGCAATTAGAGAGGTAATAAATCGCTAGAATCAGCGAGCAACGGGACTCGAACCCGTACGAGCAGAGCTGAAGTCTGCTATGCTACACCAATTACATCATGCTCGCATGGTCTGCGAGGTACTATATATCTTTATATACAGAATGCAAGACTTTTTTGAAAAAAATAGTGTTTTAGTGTTTACATCCACAATCGCCTGAGCATCATCCGCAGTTACCTCCAGAGCAACATCCTCCAGCATCTTGCTTCATACCGTCCATAAACCCAGCAACCAATGTGGCTACAACGTCTACTTCTGTCAAATCTTTGTTTTGTGAAACATCTCTAAATACATCTCTTAATTCGAAAACAGCATTGTACAATTCTTCAGGCAGTTCAATTGTTTTTGTTGGTTTATTTTGTGTCATATAATTTAGCACGATCAATAAAGCACCATACATATATCTATAATAGCAAATAATGCAAGTAAAAATACTGTCTAACTAGTCAAAAATTCTTTTGCAAAAAAAAATACCTATAATTGTCCTGATAATTTGTTTTTTCACTACAATACATGAAGTATCTCATCTATCGTTTCAGACATTTTTTTACACTATTGCTTGCGCTTGTCGTGGTTTTTGTGGGTCAGGCAGAAGCAGCAGTACCCGCGCAATACTATCCCAACTATCAAATTCAAGACAAACGAGACAACATTCTTGATACTTTTGTTGAATTAGAAGCACAAAAAAAAATTGGACAAGATCCGTCGATAAGTCTTTTTTCGCAGCTTCGTAGTGATTTTGCTAGCGTGTTTCCTTTCTTACCTTCTGATAGCAATTACAAAATTATTTATGAACAATGTACTATTCTGAGCTCAGAATTGTCATGAGGGTATACCTATGACAAGTTTATTAATTTTATGGAAAACTGTTTTGATCCGCTCAATAGAACGATCAAGGAAATCACACAAAAAGCTACAATGAAACCCAGCATCACCGCTAATCCAACGCAATGATCAGCACCACTTACAGTAACCTTCGATGCAAAAAAATCAAAAGATCCTTCCAATGATACTATTCCATCAAATAATTATTTTTGGTACTTCAAAGATGTTGATGGAGTAGACAAAGCAATTGGTCAATGACCAGTTGTTAATTATACTTTTAACAAAGAAGGAACATATATTGTTCGCCTTACTCTGAGAAGTGCTAATCAACAAAGCAAAGGAATACTTGATGGACAAGAAACGATAGCAATCAATGTTGCACCACAGGCAGCAACTTTGGTGGTATATGCTAATGGGCAAAGGCTCGGTGAAACGTCATTTACTAAAATAGGAACCCAAGAAGCTCAAAGAGGTGTACTATTTGATGGAAGCGCTACTCAACCCAAAGGCGGAAGAACAATACTCAGTCATCAATGGGAAATCAAACAAGGAAATAATCTTTTGTCTCAAAGTGATATAAGAAATGGTAACCCTGGAAACTATACGGTTCAGTTACCCAATAATGGTGAATATACCATAACACTCATCACTAATGATAATGAAAATAATGTGGTTGAAAAAAGCTTCCTATTGAGTGTGTCCGATCCCATTGCAGTTATCAAACATACTCCCGAAGAACCAGATACACAAACCAGTGTCAAATTTGATGCATCAGCATCGTATTCTATCCAGTCAAGCATTAGACTATACACATGGGAAATATTTGATGAGCAAGGAAACAAGCTCTTTACCACACAAAAGAAGAATTTCTCGCAAGACTTCTTGGCACCAGGAACTTACAACATAAAGCTTACCGTACAGGATGAAATTGGTCAAGAAAACAGTGAAACATTACTTCTCTTTGTGGACTCTACCACGCCACAGCCTCAATTTACTATCGAACCTACCGCAGAACGAACATCGCCGTCTCAATTTATTTTGGATGCATCTCTTAGTAGTGATATTGATGTTGCAAACAATGTTGACGAATTAAACTATGAACGATCATTTTCCGATCCAGACAATACAATCATAACACCGATGATTGAAGGAAACAATGAAAAAGTAGTCATTGCCTTTAATAAAGTAGGTGATCATAAAGTAAAATTAATTGTTACTGATAGTTTTGGGAAAAGAGCTGAGGTTGAGAAGACTATTAAAGTACAATCTGCGCTTAGGCCTCGTGTTATCGTTTCTCCTATCGCTACCACATGGGGAAATCCGGTAACTTTTGCAGTAACAGCGAATAAAGATATCGTGAGCTACAATTGGGATTTTGGGAATAATGTAACAAGACTGATACAGAGTAATAATATTCAATATACTTATGACAAAGCATGAGTCTATCAGGTTTCACTGACTGCGATTGATGAAAATGGTGATGAGAATGAAATAACAACAAGTGTTTTTATTGGAGAACTCAACAAACCTACCATAGCGTACAAAGTAACGGACAATGCACAAAACATCATGAAACAAAATAGCAGCTGTGTAGGTGATGATGGTGTCGAACACATCGCATATGAAATAGAAAGACAAAAAGAATTTGTGATCAATAGCAACGAGTCTGTCAATATCAAAGGAAGAAGTAGTGGATTAAAAACGTTTTTTAGCCCACAAAATAAAGAGATTTTTGAAACAGATAGATTTACGACAAGATTTAGAGAACTTTGATGTAAATACATCACTATCACCCTGGAAGATGAGGAAAGTACAATTACAGTGCAGGATAAAATATGGTTTAAGGTCATTAATGCATTACCTGATATTGAACAAATTATTTTGTTTTTCCCTCAATTTGGTAATGAAATTGGCGTTGGATTAGATCAAAACAATGTAGAAAATATCTTTGAGAGCGATAAGGATGAACTGATCGTCAAAGTAATCGCCCACAATGCGGATGATTTTGATGGACAAATAAGCACTTTTACCTGGTATTACTATAACAAAGACGACCCCAATAGACTTCTTGAAGTCAAAGCAAATCCCGGAAATGTTCCTTATGCGTTCTTTACGATGAGCAAAAGTGCTCTCAGGTGAGATTATGCATTTGGTGTAAGAATGACTGATAATGATGGAGGAGAAATAACTAGTGAGGAACGTATTGGTCAATGACCATCATTATTTTTCCTTCCATCAGGAAAACAAAACATTGATATACCTATCGTCACCTTAAAAACAAATACCATTAACACCAAAGTCGGTGAAGAAGTTACCCTTGATGTTGTATCAAAAATTCTTTCTAATAGATCAGATTTTGAGGCAGCAAGAACCATTGAATATGATTTTGGTGATGGAAGCGAAAAATTAAGAACAAAAAAATCCTCTATTACTTACAGATATGAAAAAGCAGGAAAATATACCCCCAAAGTAAAAGTAACCTACAGAGGAAATCCTGGAACTGCCTATGGAGAAACTATCAACGTACAAAATGCTTTGAGAGCAAGCATCTTATCTACCGCCTATGACAAGTTTGTTTTCCTAAGAGATTTGAGTATGGGAGAAGTCGAACAAAGCACTGTTTGTTTTGATCGTACCAAGTGTAAAGCATCAGGAATAACACAAAAAAACCAAAAAGAATATGTTAAAAAATATAGTGATTACGGACAATATGTATTAGAATTTAATGTTACCGATAAATTTGGAAACAGCGCTATTGATAGACGTGTTATCAACCTTACCCCAGCGCCTGCCAACGAAACCATCCACATCTCTACTGTTCCTGAAGCAACGATTATTGATGGCTTTCCTACTGTTCGTTTGTGAAATAGTTTCAATGACGAAATTCTTCTTTTTGTTCACTATTTTGAAGATGGGTTGTGTTATATTGATACCAATATAGCAAGAGACCAAGATGGTGATGGAATTAGCGACAACGACAAAAGCATGTCTTGTAACTCGCCTAAAGTCGTTACCTATACACCCGAACTAGGAGAGTCACAAGGAAGAGTATTTTACGAAAAAAATGTCGAATGAATCAAAAAATTAATGACACAAGATTTTGTTATTGATTTTATTGACTACGATTCACTCTTGAGCAATGAACAAAAAGAAATCTACTTTGTTGCCAATAGCCTTATTTCTACCATCGATGATAACTATTTAGGTAATGCTATTATCAAGGATGAATTAATTAATATCAGAGATAATCTACAAAATGACAGCGAAGTTTCCCTTTCATTGATTGCAATCAATGATTATAGAAACGATGCGAATATTGCAGACAAACAAATTGTGTTGTCCGCACAAGAAGAGAAACAACTGACCTTCATTGAAAGTTCACTAGCAAATACGGACGTCCTCGCTTCACAATGAGCGTCACTATACTTCCAAGCAAAACAAACCATTCTTGAGTACACTCCTCTCAACGCCCAAAGCGATGTAAGTGAAGATTTCTTTGCGATAGAACAAATCGAAGAACCGGCCAAAGAATGAGAAGCAGTCAAGGAACGTCTACAAAATATACTCAACACATTGGTAGAAAACAGCGCTACTGCCAGTGATGTTACAACAGACACCATCTCTCAAGAAGAAATTGATCTTATCGTTATACCAGCACTATGTGACATCTTAGGGTTCTACAATATCCCATCAACATTATGTCCAAACCAAGACGGTGTAGATGTTAGCAATACAACAAGTACCGCGTCAAGCGGTCTGCTTACCTTGTTTAAATGGCTTGGTATTATTGTGTTGATTCTTGGATGACTCTTTCTTGCTATTGTTGTCTTCTTTGCTATCAGAAGCAGACTAAAAAGAGGAAACAATGCTGCGTAATTCCATAGTATTATCAACAAAAAAAGTGACTTCGTGTCGCTTTTTTTTGTTTTTTTGTCACAGATATCATTGTTACTCGTAGTAATGTGTACAAAGACATACGTCTATTATTTTATTTTTACCCTACGGCCATGAGACTAAAAAACGGACATCTCGTAGCATTCTTTACCAGATTTGGAGTAAAACACGCATAGTTTTGCTCTCATTATTTTCTTGATTACTAATTATATGACTATAGTTATTTAGTCAGATATTTTATGACAACGCGTATTTTTCGTGTAAAAGTTTTGTAATGAACAAAAATGAGTAGCAAGCTAAGTGAAACCACTTTAGTGCATCAACACCGCTATTTTGCACTGTTATCGCTTTTATTAACCTACTCATTTTTTTGTTATGAAAAAATCACAGATAAAAATACAGAATATATCATTTTCCTTTGACGATAAAACAATCATTACCAATATGAACCATGTTTTACATGCTGGACAACGCGTGTGTTTATTGGGTGATAATGGAGAATGAAAAACAACTCTTTTACAACTCATTACCAAACAACGCTATCCACAAAAAGGAAACATTAACATCACAGGAGAAATTGCTTATTTGGAGCAAGATATTCCAGACAAAACACAATCAGCTTATGACTACCTTATGAGCTTTGTACAAGAACGAGAGGAATACAAAATATGGATGGCACTAGAAGATGCAGGATGCGAATTTGACTCTACACTGTCGATACAACAATTATCATGAGGTCAGCAAACAAAACTTCGCCTTGCAGCACTTTTTTTGAGAGAATCCAGTATTCTTATTTTGGATGAACCAACCAATCATCTTGATGAAGACGCAATTGAACGATTACTTAGCTATATACAACAATATGAAGGCTTGGTGCTTTTTGTTTCTCATGATAGACGATTTATCAACCAAATAGCTACCCACTGTATCGAAATATGGCAAGGAAGCATTAATTATTATACTGGAGATTATGAATCGTACGAACAACAAAAACAACAACGCTATCAAAAAGAACTAGCCAACTTTACACGCCAAGAACGTGAAAGAAAGAAATTTGAAAATTGGCTGGCATTAATGAGACAAAGAGCCACCGTCTACGTTGATCCACGCTTAGGAAAATTAATCAGATCAAGAGTCAAAATGTACGACAGAAATTTTGTACAAAATAAATTACACAAACCATGAAATAAAAAAAAACTGACTCTTAGCACGTCAGGAGGAACTCATTCATGAAAAATGCTTTTTCGTACGGAGAGGCGATCATGTAGTTTTGCTGATAAACAGTTATTCCGCAATCTCAGCATTGATGCCAGAGGAACACAGAGAATCCTTCTTAGTGGGCCTAATGGTGTTGGAAAATCGACTTTTTTGAAAAACATTTTTGCTACCTATACACAACAAAAAACAATTCCGTGAATTTTTGTAGGAAATAATTTGCGTATAGCCTACTTTTCTCAACACGACTCATTGAAACAATCGGATAGCAGTGTACTGGACTGGTACACCCAAAACGTCAAAAATCACGGACTAGAACATCATATCGTCAGTCAATTATCTCTTGTATGAATTGATCATCTTCAATTACGTAAAAAAATGCACGAATTGAGCTATGGACAAAGAGTGAAACTGCGTTTTATCGCAATGACCTCTCAAGACCACGATTTACTCATACTCGATGAACCGACGAATCACCTTGATATTTCGACAAGAGAATCATTGGAAAACATGCTCAATAGTTATTCTGGCGCCATATTACTTGTTAGTCATGATAAATGGTTTGCCGCAGCTATTCGCACAACCGACATTCGACATATTGTCGATAAAAATATTTTACAAGAACCGATGTTGTAACACACTATTTTTGACAACGCAGGTAAACAATTTGATTATACAACAATCTAACAAAAAAGAACCCATATTATTTTTCACTATTGACTGAAAAAATAATAACTATTTACGATATAAAAAATTAATCATGTTTCATACATTAAAAACAGTTTTTTACGATAATTGGCGATGTAAAAAAACACTGTTATTCGCATACCTTTGATCTGGAATGATCGCTGTTGCTCTCCAACTATATTCGGTATATATTGGAAACAATATCATTGCTGTGTTGGAAGAATCGGGAAGCACCTACGACTTTTATTTTTGGTTGGGTGTTTTGGGTCTATCAGGCATACTTTTTGTCGTATTGAAGAGAATGAGCCACGCTATAAGGGATTATCGATGGGCCAGTCTCTATGCATACAAAGCACATCTGTATTTGGAAAAGTATTTACAGATGGATTATCAGACCATTACAGAGGTAGGGACGTGAAAGTCTCTCACCAGATTGCAAAAAGGGATCAACGCTGAAGCCAACCTCATTGAATCACTTTGTATTATTTTTATTAATAGTGTTTGGAAATGAGCTATTATCATCGCTATGATCAGTTACTTTGAGCGAAGAGTGTTACCTATCATAGGAGTCGTTTTTTTGGTGACATTTGCTATTGATAGGGTTGTTTACCGTTACTTACTTCCTACAAGAAAAAAACTTGTTGAGCATTCGGAAGAATCAGGAAGGTTTGTGGCAAGGATGGTGATGGAACACCAATTAGTAAAATTAAGTAACATGAAAGGGAAAGAGCTGAGTAGTTATGAAAAATTTATGAGCCTTTGGCCTCACTACGAGAAGAAAATGGTACTAGTGCAATATCTTGGTTTTGATATATTGGCGATAGGAGTAAGAGCTGCTGAATTTGTTGTGTTTTTTTGGCTGGGATGGGAAGTCTTGCAAGGTAATTTGTCTCTGGCAAGCCTCTTGTTATTGGTTTCTTATATACGAAAGTTATGGGACCCTATAAGCACCACAATTCATGAAATTGCTCATATCAACAAAAATATCGTTACCTATCAATCGTTACGTGATTTTATACGCAAACCTATCCATATTATTGATGGTGATCATAAATTTATTTTTGAAAAATGAGAAATTACAATAAAAAATCTTTCATTTTGATATCAACATGAGAAAAATATATTCTCTAATCTCAACATACATATTCCCGCAAAACAAACAACAGCGCTTGTAGGACATAGCTGATCAGGAAAATCAACCCTAATTAAACTGCTTTTGAGACTATATGATGCCAACTCTTGAAGTATTCTCTACGATGGGCAAGAACTCAAAACATTGCAAAAAAAGACTATCTACCAACATATTGGCTACGTAAGCCAAGAGCCAGCTATTTTTGATGGCAGCGCTGTAGATAATCTTATTTATTGATTGGATTGTTTTGATGGGGTAACAATTCCGGTAGAAGGTCTTCCTTCTTTCGATAACAAAAACACTTACAACAATCCTCTTGAAAAACTCGCTCATGTGATAGATGCATCTCATTGTCATTTTTTGTATGACCTACCCAATGGGTTACAGACACAACTTGGCGAAAAATGAGTGAAATTATCAGGTGGAGAAAGGCAACGTTTGGCAATAGCTCGTTTGATGTTGCGCAACCCGGCAATCGTTATTTTGGATGAACCTACTTCTGCTCTAGATAGTATTAGCGAAGAAATAATTACTCAGGCACTCCATGAGCTCACTAGAGATAAAACCGTCATAGTCATAGCACACAGGTTACAAACAGTACAACATGCAGACAATATCATTGTATTAGAAAATTGATCAGTCATAGAAGAGTGAGACCATCAAACTCTCTTGCAACAAGAAGGAGTCTATGCAACACTTGTTGATCTACAACACGGGCGCATTCACTAACACCTCCATTCTATGTATTAGTAGTGAGTAAAATAAACATCAAAGCCAAAAACCACTAAAACCCATAAAACAAAGGTAAAAAGAGAAGTGTATATAATAATAAATATTAAAACACATATTTTTCTTTTCCTCAAGATACTATTGACTCTTCTACTTTTAACCTTATTATTAGTGACAGATACGAATTTGTATCGAACAAACAATAAAAATAACAACATGAAAAATTTAACTAATCTATTGGCTTTGTCTTTACTTCTAATCTCTACTAGTATTTGTGCTCAGAATGCGCAGATAGGAAATGAGGAAGTAATGGAAAAAAAGGAAAACTGTTTAAATCTTTCTTTTTCTTTAAAAAGTAGCAATAAAAAACTACAAACACAATACCCAAGACACAACTGGGATGACTTAGTTAACGACTCACTAACTCTTAAAGATGTGACTGAATTAAAAGACTTCCCAAGTCTTAAAAAAGGGAGAATAAAAGCCGACCTAAGTGATAACTGGCAATACCCCTGGTTTGCGGAAAAGTTTGAGCACAGTAGCTTAGTCGTAAATTATACAGCTAATGACTGGTTCTACTTGGCTAGAATGTACTTCAAAGGTTGGGAAAAAGGTGGATCTAATGTCCTTCCTGGAGTTAGAAGATGTTTGAAAAAAGTTGACAAAAAACTATTAATTGAAGGCTGCTCTTTCAATGATAGGGTGCTATTAGTAAATTTTATTGAAAAAACTGGTTTCTTAGATAGAGACGCAGAAATTAATGAAATTTATACAAACCATGTAGAGATGATCTGCAACAATGGTGCTGTTGGTAAAAAGTATTTACTACTAACGAGTGATTCATTGAGAAAAAACAGTTTTCATACTATTCTCTCTGATTATATTCAGAAGCATGGAGAAAGCACATCTAGTGGTATGTGGAAAAAAATCATTTCTGTCAACAATCATCGTTTGACAGAAGAAGAAACGAACTCATTACAAAATTTAGCGAATCCCAAAGGTGGAAAAGGGCCTGGTTTGGCTGTGGAACAATAGTTTCGCTGCAGAATAATGATGTATTTCATCAAAAGGAGTGTAGTTTATCATTACACTCCTTTTGTTATTGATTAAACTTAATATTTTTCAATAGTTAACTGCTCTTTGGTAAATCATTTTGCCAGTAATTCTGTTTGCACGTCATCGCACATTGCAGGTTTTCCACAAAGAAAAACATGAATATCATTAGCATCTCACAAAAATTTTAGAGCGGATTCAAGCTGTGTCTGCACGTATCACGTATGTCGTCCTGATGGACATGAACCATTTTTTTCTTCTTCTCTGGAGAGACAAAGATAGTTTTGTATATGTTCCGTCTTATGATGAAACAATTCTTCAATTGATCACAACACATCATCCGCATACCTCTCTCCAAAAAGATTCGCAATCTTTCCAAACTCTTGTCCTTCGTTGATTAAGTGATCATATAATGAGAAAATCGGTGTCACTCCGCTTCAAATACTTATCATAAGATAATTTTTTGCTTTGTGGTGATCAACAAAGTGACCTAATGGGCCTGTCATCATAATTTCATACCCTATTGCTACCTCTTGTGTAAGAAAATGAGAAACACCATCATCCGAAGCTTTTTTGACGATAAATCCTATTTCGCCTTTTTGTTGGAGAAATTGGTTCGTTGTTGCAATACTATAAGCGTTTTTGAGGACTTTACCGTTTTTTTTGAGTCTTCATGGAATTTCTAAAAACATGAATTGTCCTTCACGAAACTCAAATTTCTGGCTAGGCTTGAATCGAACAAACGAAACATGACCACTGTCAGATTTTTCTATTTTGGTACAAACCGCTGTTGTGCGTAACATATTTTTGTGCTGAATATAGTAAATATAATTATTTTTTTTCGCTCACCAAAAATGAGTAACGATTTTTGTCACAAAATACAGACCTGATTCGTATTATATTATGTAAGCAAGTTATTTATTTTCTCACAGAGCTACCATGAAAAAAACAATTCACTCTTTCTTCGTCTTTTGTCTTGTTGTTTTTGTGTCCGCCACCGTACCCTCTGTTATCGGAAATGGTAGCTATGATGTGTTGGCGCAAGCGTGTCAATGGGGAGGAAATAACAATGCGACGCAAATTCGCTGCCAGGATGCAGCAGTGCAAGAAAAAGCTCGTACTATTCTTAATAATTTGTGGGTCTGGGTGCAAGAGTTTGAAGCACAACATCATGATGTCGCGCAAAGAACGGCTCAATTAGAAAAAATTATTGATGCAACCTATCTCAAAGCGCAACAAACATCACACTATGATGAAAAACTCAGCTATGAAATAGTTCATTTTTACCTCAAAATTTTTCTCAAAAGCTATAGAAGTTACGATTCTCTCTATGGTTATGAATAACATTATATGACCACATTACTCTTTGTCCTCATTACACAATCAGAGAAATAACATTCTCTGATTTTTTTATAAAAAATAGTTTTTTGAAAAAAGAATAAGTTTTTCACATTATGCTTGTATGAGCACCCAAAAAAGGTAAGACGACCTTTGCAAAAAAGTTTTTCACATAGTTTTCACAAATTGTGAAAAAACATTTGTTCATTATAGTAGCAACACTCCTATCACTAGGATAGAATATGATGAGTTATCTTCTTTATTGACAGTGGAAAAATAAAAAAAGGGCAACGAAATGTTGCTCTTTTTTGTTAGGTTGCATGTTGTAACTTCTTACGATGCTTTGTTCTTCGTTCATCAAAAATATTTTGATTGTCTGGGTATTTTTTGAGTAATGATATTGCATGAGAACTACCCAAAAAATGAGGCATAATCACGTAATCTGCTTGCAACTCATACAAGAGGTTTGCTTCATCAACGGTGTTTGCCACAACAATAACTTTTGCATGAGGGTGCAATTTTTTGATCCTTTTGAGTACCGCCAGATTTACCTCATAGTCACTCACCGTAATGATCACATTTTTTAATTTCCCGAGCGGTATTTCATCAAGAAGCTCATCATCCGTGGCATCACCATACAGGCATGGTATTTCTTTTGTTTCTAATTCTTCAATTCTGACCGGATTGAAGTCTATCACGAGGAAATGTTCTTTCTGCTTTTTGAGCGTTTTTATTATCCTTTTACCAATTCTGTGGTAACCATATACCAGTGTTGTATAACCAAATTGCTGTCTTGATTTTTCGTCGACCTTTTTTCCTTTGATTTCAAAGATGCTCAAATAAGGAGAGAACAATTTGAATAGCCTATTGTTGAACGCGAAGAAGTAACTTGATCCAGCGATCGTAATCAATCCAACAATAATAATCATGGAAACGATACGTTCATCTTGTAGGTGACCAGCAGCCGCTCCAAGAGACAAGACAATGAATCAAAACTCTGAAATCTGTGCTAACGTGAGACCAGTCAAGAAACTATTTCTTTTTGTGTATCCCATAAAACCAAGAATTCCCATCACAATCATTGGCTGCAGTATCAAAACAAATAATGAGAAAACAAGGATAGGGAGCCAGTATTCAAAAATATTATCAAAGGAAGTACCAAGTCCCAAATATACAAAAAACATCGCTACAAAAAAGTCTCTCAGTGATTTGAGTTTGCTCGATACCTGATGTCTATAAGGCGACGAGGCAAGAGA
The DNA here is from genome assembly GCA_020627925.1 of bacterium. Classification (GTDB taxonomy): domain Bacteria; phylum Patescibacteriota; class Gracilibacteria; order Absconditabacterales; family Absconditicoccaceae; genus JAHDFY01. The sequence goes on along the minus strand of JAHDFY010000001.1, from coordinate 199,608 downwards.
AATACCTGCCAATAACGCACCAATTTCGATACTAAAACCAAGCACCGAAAAGAGGCTGGCAAGCACCAAACATCGCCCAAGCGAAAACAATAATAAATATTCTTGTGATTTTGCGACTTTTTCCATCAATGAGTTGAGCACAAAACGAGAGAATAGCCACACTCCTGCAAGAGAAAGTGTTATTTTTGCAACTAGAATTCCAATAAATGGAGCAAGTTCGAGGTCTGCTGCGTATGATTGAGCAAACATTGCTACCACCATCAAAACCAACATCGCAACAATATCTTGCATAATCAGTATTCCTAATGATAGCTTTGCATATAATCTTTCCATTTCTTTATTATCCGAAAGGAGTTTGACAATCACAATGGTTGATGAGAAGGTCAAACCTATGGCGATATAGAGCGCAGTTACTCACGAGAAACCTAACAGATAAGCTAGCACTAATCACACTCCAAAGGTCAGCAAAATTTGTGATAATCACGCAATAACCGACACTTTTCCTAATTTTTTGATAATTTTTGGATTCAACCCCATTCCTACCATAAATAGTAGTATCACGATTCCTAATTCTGCAAATATTTTGATACCTTCATGATGCTGTACCAGATCAAACACGGTAGGGCTGACAATAATTCCCGCAATAATATATCCGATCAAAATAGGTTGATTAAACAACCTTGTCAATCCTACGACAATCAAGATGAGCAACAAAATAAAAGTCAATTCGGCAACAGGATGTGCACTAAAATACGTTGTAAGCATAAGCAAGAGTTCGTTGAACATTTTTGTTTCAATTAATAAAGCATAATATACTAAGTATAGTGATTGCATAATAGTAACAAAATTTTGAGAAAGATCATTGCCTTGTTGGGCTTGCCAAAAGTGATAAAAATCGTATATAGAGTGTAGTTTAGTTCATAATAGTTTTACTATGCATTTGAAAGAAGAATTAGAAAAAAGATGATTGCTCTACCAATTTTCTGATGAGGCACTTTATGACCTATATGACAAAGGTGGACAAGCATTCTATTTTGGTGTTGATCCGACAGCAGACAGCATGCATTTGGGAAATTTTGTAGTCTTCATGCAAGCGGTAAACTATATGAAAAAAGGAAATAAGCTCTACTTGATCGTCGGAGGTGCAACGTGAATGATCGGAGATCCAGGCGGGAAAGAGTCAGAAAGATCTTTTTTGAGTGAAGAAACATTGGCACACAATGTACAAGCGTTGGCAGACCAAATGAATCACGTTTTACATCATCTAACAGAGTTGACAGGTATCACGTTTGAATTTGAAGTCGTGAACAATATGGATTTCTACAAAGATATGAACTATATTGATTTTTTGAGAGTGGTTGGAAAACATATTACTGCTAATTCCATGATGAAAAAGGAAACAGTGAGAAGAAGAATTGAAGAGCCAGACAAGTCAATTTCGTATACGGAATTTAGCTACATGTTGATACAAGGATATGATTATGTGAGATTGTTTGAAGATCATGGAGTAAGATTGCAAATTTGTGGTTCTGACCAATGGTGAAATGCGGTAACTGGTTTGGAACTTATTAGAAAACTTCATCCAGAAGGAAAACAAGCGTATGTTGCTTCAGGACCTCTTGTTGTTGACTCGACAGGTAAAAAATTTGGTAAATCAGAAGGAAACGCAATTTGGTTGGATCCAAAAAAGTCTTCGCCGTTTTCTGTTTATCAATATTTTATGAATACTAATGATGAAGATGTCGAAAGGTTTTTGCAATTGTTGACACTCTTACCATTGGAAACTATAGAAAAAATTGTTGCAACGCACCAAGAAGATGCCGCAGCTAGACATGGACAAAAGGAGCTCGCAAAATACGTTGTGACGACTATTTTTGGAAAAAAAGCAGCTAATGAAGCAGCGAAGGTTACAGAAATTCTTTTTGCTCATAAAACAAAAAGAATGGAACTCGTCAACCAATTATCAGCAGATGAAATCAATGCACTTTTTGATGAATGTGGAGGATTTATCAATGTCGACCAATCGACAAGCATTACTGACCTTGCTGTCAAAGCTGGTCTAGGTGAGTCTAATGGAGCGATCAAAAAACTCGTCAAACAGCAATGCCTTTTTGTCAACGAAAAACCAGTAGAAAACCCTAATCAAGCAATCAACGAAAACGACTACACCAATGGTATCCTACTTCTTAGAAAAGGAAAAAAGACATTTAAAGTAGTGAAGCAAGGCTAAGCATTGACTAAATATAGTGAATATATATAGTTTGGTGGTAAATAAAATTAAATCACAGAATAACTTTTCTAAAAATGAAAAAGACACTAGCAATTATTTCCATTTGTTTAATCTGTACGATAGTAAGTTATGGTCAAATATTTCAGAGCAACGAGAACTTTGAAATAATACGATTGACAAATAATAGAAGTATTGGCTTTGGAAAGTCATCTAATACAAATCAGTACCTCCACATTATCGTTAATGGTCCTCTTGTTAATGAAAATGGCCGTCCTGTTGGTGGCTATGTAGATAACTACGCACAAAGAAAAGAGTGGGTTAATCCTAGTACCAAAAATGGCAATTTCGCTGCTGACAACTGTATCTTTGGATTAGATGTAGAAGGAAAAATGCGTTTGATCCCTTACAAAAATTTTTCTCATACAACTAATTTTATTTGGGCATTTCAAAATGGGCGAAGGTTACTTCATAATGGAGTAAACAAACACAATGCCAGTTCGCCAAATAAGTATATTAGGTCGGGAATTGGCTTTGATCAAAACAATAACATCTATATTATTGTTTCAAAAACACCAGTTACCTACTGGCAGCTTGCTCAAGAATTTAAAAAAACTGGATGTAAAGAAGCTCTTTACCTTGATGGAAATGAAGCATATGTAGGCATTGCATATAATGGCTACAAAAAAGGATTCAACACAAACGCCATCAAAATACAGTGTTTTCATCAAAAAAAGAAATAAACAGACTCTAGTATCTAGAAGGTGGCTTTGGTAACTTATTCCAAAGTCATTTTCTCTTGAAAAAAATATACAAATAGTTATGTTTATCCCTGTCGAGTTGTCAATACTAGACAAAACATGGCGGCTATAGCTCAGCTGGTAGAGTCACGCAGTACTGCGTGATGGTACCTATTGGTCGCGGATCATTTATTAAACAAATGATTAAATTAATGTTTTATGTATACATACTAAAGTGAAATAAAAAGCACTACATATGATATACAGCTAATTTAAAAACTAGAATTGACAGACATAACCAATGAAACACCCTTACTACAAGAAAAATGTGAACACTTACATTGCTTGGATACTTTGAAAAAAGCACTAAGTCAGAGGCGTTAAAGCTAGAAAAAATGATAAAAAGAAATGGTCACATTAATCATCGGTTACAACATGAGACATTTATAAGGGCTTAATTAATAATTACAGCCACAACGTGGCGGCTATAGCTCAGCTGGTAGAGCAAAGGTTTGTGGTACCTTGGGCCGCGGGTTCGAGTCCCGTTAGCCGCCCCATCAAAAAATCCTCCTTACCGGGGGATTTTTTGGTATTGGAAAAAAAAATGTTATTATTATATATTAGTGGAGTATTACAGAATATTGCTAAATATCAAAGTTGTATAAACTCAAGTGATCAAGGGGATCCTTATCAACTCTAGACCTAGCCTCTATAGTGATCTAAATCTTTGAAGACCTCGTAAAAAAGGAAAGTTTATACCATACCACATGAAGATAAACTTCAAGTTGCCTCAGTTTATTTTGAAGCAGTTTTATCTGGGCGTGGATGAAGAAGTTTACGAAATCGAATTAAACTAAATTATTAGGACTGATTGAGAATAGAAAAAGGAACATAGGAAACAGCAGTGAGTTTATTCTTTATTTTTAGTAGTTTATGAGTAGTGCAACAGACGCAACAGCAAGTTTGATCTGATTTACATATCAGAAACTTTTTGCAATTTATTGTTCTTTGCACTTTATATCGACGAAATGAGATCACAATTTATACTCAGAAGAAGATGATTTAAAAAGTCGATTTGTATCTATAGAGGAACATGACGATGTAGCAATTTTTGAGTGAGCGTTGGATCAATCGAATTCTTGTATTTTAACTAAAAACCAGATTCACCTATTTCAATGTAAACATTATTCAAGCACAAATAGCTATAGTAAGCATGAAAAAGCAATTATACAGTTATATTTGAATCAAGAATTTCATAATCAAGAACGACAACATACATTTGTAGACTTCATTACACTTGAACATATTCATCACTATGATAGTAAATGGTATTTGATAGAAGAGGATATTAATGAAGAAAATAAAAAATCTCTCATCTCCAAGTTAAATTGAAGAAATGCTCAGATACCATTTCCGCCAAAATTTGATCATATTGATATCCCTACATTTACGGAAGGCACATTCAGAAAATCTCCAATATTTTCAAACCAAGATCACTTTCATTTCATAAACTGGAAAGAACTCTTTAATAAAATTGATTTGTATGTAAATGCTATTTCAAGCAATTTCTCTAATTGATTCCTAAAAATTCAAAAACTTTATTTTCTAATCAATAGGGAATTGATTAGTGGGAACAACATACTTTCACTACATAGAATAAAGGAGATTGTCAGAGAGAGTGTTGAAAATGAAGTCGATAACATTCTCTCTTGAGTAGAACTTGATTGGTTCTTTAAGTTTAAAAAAAACTTTCTAATAGACGGTTTAATTAACACATTTGATATTGATGATTATTTAAAATTTTTTGAAAGAAAACAGTCAGAAACCATGACTGAGATAGAAAAAAATAACCTTAGAAATCATTTATTAGTATCTCATCAATCTCTAATAGATAACATCATCAGTATAACAAATGAAGAAGAATTAGATAAGTTACTATTCTGGATTAGCATAGAGAGAGCTCCTCAAATATGAAGTACACTCAAATTAACAGATATTTTATTTTTATGTTCTAAAAATTTACCTGAAGCACATATAAATATTTGGCAGAGAGTAAATTTGTTTTGCTGTAACAAGTGTTTAGAAAGAAGTTACTCAAATATCATAAACATTACATGACTTACGAATCATTTATTAAGTAATCATTGCGATAAAAATTTTGTGGAAGTGTATGGCGATAGGAATAAAATTATATGATGTCTAGGCCATAATGAAAGACCCAATATTCTTGAGATATTAGATAGAAAAAAGGATATTTCTCAGGTGGATCCATATAAAATAAAAGTTTGTTGTATGGAAGAAATTTTTAATGAAAATATTCTTCATAAATTTTGGGAAGAAGATGATTGCCCGAGTTGTAAATGCAAATTTATATAAAATGAATCCCTATGCTAAACGATATATCTCAATTCATAAAAACTAAACTAGAGGAAATAGAAACAAGAGAAGAACGAATGTTATTTTGAAAAAGAATAGGAAAAAACTTTAGTGAGTTCTATATTTTTATAGTTGAGGAAAAAATCAATTGTAAAACGATAAATACCAAACTTGAGACGATTCATAAGCTGTTTATCACTAAATATGAGTCCTTTGAAAAAAACCTAACTTGTTTTGTTTTGAAACAATGCCAAGACACTAAATCATTCAAACAAAATTTCTGACATGATATTATTACTGTTGAAGATGATTATTTTTACGCAAATAAATTTATTGTACCGTATTCAAATATTAGCGATATAACAAACTATATTGAAGAACACATCCCATTGTTTTATTCTTTTGATAGTAGTAATTGAAATATTCTTAGTGCTGTAAATATATATGAAAAGCTAAGAAATCATGATGCCTGAGTATTTTGAGTATTAAATGACGAGTTATCTGTTGAAGAAGTTATAAAACTCTTGGATAGCGAAGATGTCGAAAATACAATGATTGATGAGCAACAATTTGATGACCCCAAACACGATAATAGTGAAGGATATTATATTAAATCAATTACGATTAATAATTTCAGAAATTCTTCATATGAGCCCCATGACTGATTGTATAATGAAGGAACCAAATATGACTTGGAATATTCATCTAGTGGTTGATCAGGACCATGATTAGTAACACTGACTGGGCCAAATGGTCTTGGAAAGACTACTTTTTATTATGCAATTCGCTGGTTACTTTTTGGAGCTAATTGATTAGAAGAGCACAAAAAGAGAGAGCAAAGTGGTTATGATATAAATGTAAATATTCAATCGGAACAAAAATTATATTTTGTAAATGGGATTTTTGTAAATGATTTAGGCGAAGAAATATCATTTGTCAGAACATGTGATTCTGAATCTTGAAATGTTTCATGTATGATGAAAGTTAATGACTGAGACCTTAAGAGTATAGATAGTCATTACATTTCTAAATTCTTTAATATTTCTGAATCAACGTTTGACCACTTTATGTACCTTCCTCAAGATAAATATCTTAAATTTATTGTCGATAGTACAAAAGGCGAAAGGGGGAAGCTCTTATCTCCTCTTATATGAACTATGGAAATCAGAGAAAAAATAAAAAAGATCGGAACAAAAAAAGGATGACTGATTAAGGATTTAGAGGTGATGATTAAAGATATAGCAAATAAGATTTCCGATGGAGCAAAAAAAGAAGTTTGAATAAACAAAGATAGAAGGGGTGAGTTAGATAGTTTGAGTGATTTTCTTAATGGCTTATATAATATTGAAAAAGATGATTTGGATACGAAAAATTATTCAAAGCTATTATTAAAACTAAAGATAAATAAAGAAATTAAAAAAAACATTGAATCTGAAAATGCTCAACTAATAGCAAAAAATTATAACAAAGTCTTTGATGACTTGAATATAGAGATGACGCAACATAGAGATATTATTAGTACACACCTAATCACTGATAAAACTCTCGTTACAATCAAGGAACTAGAATCAAAAATAACACAGAAAAAAGAAAAAATTCAAATCTTCTGAAACCGTCTAAAAGTCATTGAATTAATTAAAAATAAAGAGTCTAATTATGAGATATTCCAGAGATTGAACTTAGAAGAAAATAGAGAGTTTTTTGAGTTAGTAAAAACCTATTGCTCAGAAGCAAATACTGTTAAAGCTACTAATGAAGAACTTGAAAAAATGGAAAAAAACATTGTAGATATACTTCAAAGGATATCTAAAAAAAACAAGAACTGTCCTGTCTGTTTAACAGAGTTTAATAGCAATGATAGCCTGGTGGAATCAATTCAAACATCCCTAGAAAATCTTAAAAAAAACCTTGATAGTTCGGCTAGAGATTGAATCTATAAAAAAATACTTAATACGCCCTTTTATAAAAAAGAAAGTACATACTTAGACGAGATGAATAAAGATGAAAAGTTACTTAAAACGTTCTCCTGGGTTCTTGAGAATTATACTTTCACTAATGATTTAGTGAAGAAAAATTTCTCTAAAATTATTAGTGACTATGACAGTGCTTATTCTGGCAAAATATTAAATGAAGGCGGATACTTATCTCTAAGTAGAATTACAGAAATAATAAACAGCTTCAACGATATGGATTTAGAAAAATTGAAGCTATCTATTTCAATACTAGAAGACATCGTAAGATTCGAGAACTTCAAGGAACAAAGCAATCTTTCATCTAGATTAGAAAAAATCAAGGAAGTAAGAGATAGATTGAAAATGTTTGTAGATAAATCAAAAACAATAATCTGAGATTATGAAGAATTGGTCCTTGCTAGAATAAAAGATACTGTAGAAATATATACAAAATCTATCATAAAGTTTCAACAACAGTGAGATGTAACAATGACCAGATCAAAGAATAGCACTAGCTGAGTCGAAATTATTTCAGAAGAAAGCAACCTCGCGCCTGACTTTACGTTCTCTCAATGACAGCTGGCAGCAGTGGCAATTTGATGTTTGTTATCATTATATAAAGCTTTCATTCTAAATGGGTCAAACTTGAAATGCTTGCTTATTGATGATCCACTACAAACAATAGATGATCTAAATATTTTGAACTTCATAAATATTCTTCGTTATGAATTCTGAAACACTCAACTCATAGTTTCTACCCACGAGAGAAATTTTGATATAATAGCTCGTTATAAGTTTAAAAAACAGTGACTTCAGCATAAAACAATCGACATGGCAGAATTATAAAAGAGTATAAATAAATACTTCCTCAGATTTGTCTCAAAATCTGTTGACTTCAGGGGTTATATCACTAGAAATAGTCCTTGGAGGGAAGTTACTTTTACTTCCTCGTACATCCCCATCAAAAAATCCTCCTTACCGGGGGATTTTTTGGTATTGGAAAAAAAATTGTTATTATTATATATTAGTGGAGTATTACAGAATATTGCTAAATATCAAAAAATTTTATGTTTATTAATTAGTGCATATGAAAATAGTATGAAAAATATCTATTCTAATTAACTTCATAGTAATATGATTTATCTTAGTTTTTTTATTTTCACCAGCATTAGATTGATTTATTCAAAGTTTATATAACGGAAAAAGTATGCCCAGAATATGTAAGCTATACTTTCCTAGAGATAACACAACTTTGGACATGATACCATCTGAGTGTGGGCTATTATATGGTATCAAAGAAATTTCAAATAAACCAGACATAGTAGATAGTTGAACTATTGAAGGTATGATAATTAATGAGAAGATCAATAAAATGACTTGCAGTCATAGCGGTCTTTGTAGACTTGATTTTGAATCATCTTCTTTGACAACATTCGTAAGTAGAAAGCACCTAGAAGACCTTTTTAAAAAACATGAAAACTATCCTCAACAGGAATTTATTGAATAATATGTACTATTTATCAATGATAATAGATTCTTTACAATTGACCTTATTAAGAATTATTAAAGAAATTAACATAAAACATCCATTATAGAACTTCCTCAGATTTGCTTTGAAACCTGTCGATTTTAGGCTTTATAGCACTAAAAATAATTCCTGAAGGAAAATTATTTTTGACTTCTTCGTACATCCTCATTTGGTAAAATTGGAACAAAAAGCACTATTTTAATAGGTACAAAGAGAGGTTTCAGAACTAAAAGCTCAGACATTTTTTTTATAATAAATTTTTCAGTTACATCGAACCCCGATAAGTAGTGTCGTAAGTTTTGGATCTTATAGATCCCATACTTTCTCTATATTATTGAAGAGAAATTTAGCTTACTGATACACCTCAAATTATTTCAATTTAAAAATAAATAAGGCCGGTACACTATCCATTCGATGATGGCAATGGGTTATTATAACTTGAAAGATATATTCCAAAAAGTGCTCTGTTGGGCACTACTCATCTCCACCAAGAAACTTTACGAATCGTTGAAAGCTTCTCACCTGAGCTTCTGTAAGTCAATCTATTGCTATTCTGCTATCTGATGGAACAACAGGAAGCGAATAATCCATTAACTCTTTAAAGTTTTTGATTTCCTCCTCAAGAACACTTAATACATGCTTCATTTCAACATTATCATCGTTATGAAACTTGTTGTGAATACCTAAATCTTCAAAGTAGACTATAGGCAAATAAATGTCATTCGTAGCGTCTCTATAGCTATCAACAATCTCTAAAAAAGTCATAGTTCAATATTTAACAACTAAATCTGTTCTCTTGAACATTGGATTATATTCGTGGAAAAATATCAAAGCAATAGAACTTTTTGTAATCATTATCAATATAGCACGCTTTGCAAGAATTCATAAATCTTAACCATAGCCAAACTATCCTGACCACAGTATAGGAGAAGATCTTCTAATGTTTGTCTCTTCTTATCTCACTCTAGTTTTCATTGCAAGACATCAGCTAAAGCCTTCATAGCAATATCTCATTTACCAATAGTAAGATTATCATAGCTCATTTCTGGAACTAATACAGGAAGAACTTTTTTGATAGATGCTGAGCCTTTGAAGGCTAAATCAAAGTAATGTTTTTTACTAAATACTTCCTTTAGATCAAAAGTCTTGTCATTAATAGCCAGATATCAGTCTGAGATGTCATAGAATAATTTTGCTACTTCCTTGTTTCTCGCATTTTCAAATCATTTGTGCCACACTATGAAAGACGATTTTCATAAATCTTCTCAGATATCGACTAGGAATTCATCTAGTAGATCTTTGTAAGATCCATAAATAATTTTCTCCGATTCATGAGAAACTTTGTTAGGATTGTTTTGTATCTCAATTTCTTCTAGTCCTTTAGAGTTTTCTAGTCCTCATAGTATTCAACCATAGTGTTTCATAGTTCCATCTTCATAGTACTTATGTAGCGAGTATTGAACTACTACTTGTTGGTATGGGTACGAATTATCCATGAAAGGAATTGGAACACTAACACTTTCATAATCGTAGAAACAAAGAGGATACGTGAGAGCGTCAAACTCTTTTTTTATAGCTTCTTCATCTATAATAGGTCTGTTGTTTTCTAAGCAATCTAAGTAATAGTTGATGAAAGTTCCTGCACTACCAGGTCATGACTTAGAATAAAATCTTTCAATTTCTTCATAGTTTAGTTCATCTAGATTATGAACACCTTCTTCATATAAGTCGGCTACAATTCAAGCTTTACTATGGTGAAGTCATGGTATTGCCATTACAGTACCGAATGGCTTATCTTCTCCAAAGTATTCTACATATTTATTTCAAGGAAATGAATGAACAGAGTTGAACTTTTCTATAGGTAAACCCAACTGTGTTTTCATATCTTTTATTGTTCATTCTATAGTTGCTCTATCTAATAGATAATCTTCACGTACTTTTTCTGTATCTTTTCATCTTTGAACTATATTTACTGTACTTGAAGTATCTAACTCATCTCACGTAACAAGTTGGCTTATATCCAGATCACCACGTTTTATGTATTCCTTATTGAGGTAGTATATGTACTTATTTCAAAGAGGTGGTAGGTCATTTTGTTTCAGAAAGCTATTAATGACATAGGTTTGAAAACTGACATCGTCTATAAATTTGCCGTCTACTTCACCTATTTTTTTCTTTTCACCATCATCAGTTACATCTTTTCTAATACCACTTTTAGCTTTAACTTCAATCAAGTCATAGCGTCATTGTTGATTAAGAACCATGAAGTCAGCTCTGACAAAATTATTGTCCCACAAAAAGGAAGGTTGATATAGAAGTTGTTTTTGTTCAGCAATAGCTCTTAAAGTATTTTCTACAACGGTGTAAATACTGTTTTCGTAGTTGTTTTTCTTCTCATAAACCCAACTATCATCTCATTCTTTATCATTTTCTAGTTCAGAAGTTGGTTCATCTGGAAAAAGATTGAGAGCTTGAACCTTGTGCTTTCTCTCAAGATATTCCTGAACCACAGCTTCTACAGAAGCTCCCAGTTCTATTATCTCTTCTTGTTTCTCCTCTGTTTCTATCTTTCTAATCTTCTTGTAGGTATCAATATCATTAACTTTCCACCAAGCTAGTTTGGGGAATTGGCGATAATCTACGAAGAGGGATTTAGTTATGAGCATTATGATATTTGAACATAAGAATAATTGTTTTTAATGTTTTGGCTGAAATAACTACCTATTGAAGGTGCATTTATTAAAGTATTATATTCATTTAAAGATACCTGAGAGTACTGATATATACCTCATGAATGAAATTCTATTTCCAATATTTTTGAGTTGTCATCATACCCTATGGAATGGATATTTGATGAATTTACAGGAATTCTGTACATGTTTAATTTCTGAAGAATAAAAGCAATTTATTTTTGTAGTTGAATAAGTTTGTTATATAGTTTTATGAGATGAGCACAACTTAAATCTAATATAGGTTCAAACATAAATGAATTGACATGAATTGCTTCAGGAGTCATAAGTAAGACTTCTTTTAATACTTTTTCTTCTTGAATCTCTTCTCAGTCTATAAAGTTTACACTAGGGTCTAGTCTGTTATTTTCTACACATTGATTAAATAACCATCTTGTCTGAGCTCAGTCTATTTCGTTATTGCATTCTAATTTTGATTGCATGAACTCCTCAGCCTTAAGTCTTATTCATATAGAGAGAACTATTTTTTTTTCTAAATTGAGCTCTTCAGTCGCTTCTTCTTTTACTATTTCTTTACAAAGTTTTTCTATTAGCTCTGTAACTATTCTTTCATCTTCATTTTCAAAATCTCTATCAAAAACTATAGAATAAATTTCAAATAACTCTTTGACCTTAAGTTTTTGAGTCTTAATATGCACAGCAGAACTTAAGTCTTTGTAGTAATTAAAAACACTTCAATCGTCCTCAATATCATTTATTCAGTAGGTGTATTCTATTATATTTCTTGCAACTGGTATGAGAGAAATCAATTTATATTCACAAGTCTCATATTTGCTCTTGAAATATTCTATTGGGAATAAATATTCGCTTCATGAAGTTAGCTTTATATTTCACTCACTAGCGGAAACAGCTAAGTTAGCACCTTTCCAATTTTTATTTCATTTTTCTCAAGAAGGAACATTCAACCTCATTTGAACACTTCTATAAAAATCGAAATTGTGAGTTAGTATTATCATACTGAATTTCTGTTCTTCTGATATCTCTTGTAAATATTCTATAATAGCATATTTATTTTTGTAATCGAATGAATCTGCAATATCATCAATTATTAGTAAATGTTCTTGACCTGCTAGCTTCCTTGTGTTATATTCAAAAAGAATACTTAAAAGATACAAAGCCCTCTGCTCTCAACCGGAAAGTACATCTAATCCCAACAAACTTTTTTTGTCGTGCGAAATATCATATTTTTTAGTTTTAGGATTATAGTACTTAAAAACAATTTCGGGTTCCTTCGTTCCCAAGATAACATTAACCGAATCTTTTATATCTACTTTAAATGGCACATAAAATCTGCTTTCAAATTCCTTCACTATGCTTTTCCGTTTTGTTTTTTCTAAATTAGCTTGAGTCTGAATCCTCTTCATTTCACTCAATCAAGATTCATAAAGTGTTACTAATTCTATGATATCTTCTTTTAATTGAAAAAAGTAAGAGTTCCAAAGTTTTTTCCTAAAATTAGATAAATCTTTCAACTGAGGAATTATTTTATTTCATTGTGTTTCCATTAAGTCCTGAAAAGCTTGTATCGGCTTAGTTCGCTTTAGTATTTTTTGCTGAATCTCTTTTAATTCGGCATCTTTTTCTATTCTTTCCAAGGTTTGGTCTATTTCTTTCTGAAATTCTTTTATCTCAGTAATAGGAGAATCCTTGTTTGATAAAACAACTCAGTTCCCTTCCACTGAAAAAAAACTTTGGTTTTGAATAGCTTTTATTAAAACCTTTGCTTTATAGGGTGTGAACGCTCACTTTTTAAAATACTTATACTCATTCAATATTTCATTAAATTTTTTATCATAAGCTTCTATGTTCTTTACAATTCAAGGGTTTTTGAGTAAACCTAAAACCTTATCCTCTAGGAAAATACTTTTATATTCAATATTTTCTAAGCCTTCAGATGAGTTAAGGTCTTGTATAAGCAATTTAATCGCTTCAATAAAATTTCATGAATTTATGTTAAAATCTTTTAGAATTGTCTTTTCTAATTCCGCTTGAGGCACTTTTGATAATCTATTCAATTTCCTTATTATACTACTTTTAGCTTTAGCTATTCATGCAAATATTTTGTCGTACTCCTCCTTGTCATTACTAACAATGAGAGAAGAAACCTCCTTAGGTTCAAATCATAAGTCTATTGTTTTTATAGGTCGAATCCTATTTATATTCTCAAAAGGCATACTGTCTTCCAAAATTGTTGCCTCTCACTCAATCTTATAAATTACATCCTTTGGTTTTCTCCCTTCTGAAACATCTCTGAGTGTTTTCAAAAAAGACGTTTTCATTGTTCAATTAGGTGCATAGATAAGATATACATTACTTTTTCCAAAATCAAAGGTGTAGTCCATTGATTTTATTCAGTAGCAATTTTTCAATTTGACATTGAGTTTTTTCATATAATTAATTCCTACGAATTTAAAACAATATTTCTTTCCTCATCGTTCAACCCATACAATTCAAACACCATATCATCAATTTCTCTATCTGTTTTATCAATTTTTTCTTTCAACTCTAAAACTTCAGCTTTGTCCTTTTCGAACATAGTCATTAATTGTCTTTCTTCCTCAAGTGAGATCTTCTTGATTTTAAGTACTTTCTTAAATTCCATGAAGTCTAATTCATAGAATGATTGAAGTTTTTTTGAAACTTTATCTAATCCATACTTTTGTTTGAGGAAATTAATACTAAAATTTATTGTATCAACCAACTTCAAACTTAAATTAGTTATTTTATCTATATTGTGTAGATACTCGGACTCATTTATATCCAGATCTATTTTAATAGGGAAATTACGTATATCCCCAATTAAGACTTTGGGAAAAGTTTGTCTTTTCCCTTTAGGAGAGTTTTTTTGATGATACCAAGAAAGTAATCTAGAATTAATAATTCATAGGATGTATTTGGTACTATATGAGCTTCTATTTAAACAAGAAATAATTCATGGATCATGATATAAGACTCAATCATATATTGTTGCATTAATTCTAGGAGGTTTTCATCATGTGATTTCTTGGATCAGTATTCTTTCTCCTTCAAAATACTTCTGTTTTCTTGGACGGTGCAAATGTTTTCAATAAGTTAGATACTCTGGATTGTTTATATCTATTCAATACCTAGATAAACGGCGACCTTGTATCCGTATGCCTTGATCAGGAGATTCTCTTTTTAGGGAATGATATATACGAGCGGAAATTTCTTCAGGTGATAAATGTTCCTTAGAATATGGCACTATTCACTGACTGATATCTAATAAATCACTTCCCATTTTTGCTCAATTTCTCATTTTATCGATAATTTTTATGTCATCTTCACTTTGCCAGACTTGAAATTGTTTATCATCAGAAAGAGTTCGTCTCTTTATAGAGCACTTTGAATAGTTTCATAAAGATTCCATATTATAAACGTTAGCAAAATCTTCTACATAGTAAAAATTACATATACTATCTTTTGCAAAATCTTTAGTTAGAATGGATATAATAGTATTTACACTTGCATCTTCAAAAACTGAGTATCAAAATGCAACCAAACGATTTATTGAATATTCTTTTAAAATATACTCTCTCAGTGCCTTTGCTTGTGGAATTTTGATCCAAGTATCAGGTACAATAAATCATAATTTACCTGAATCTGACAATAAAGCTGTACATTTCTCAAAGAAGAAAAAGTAAACTTCAAAGTTACCCTGAAAGGTTTTATATTTTTGTAAATAATCTTTATCTTTTTGCTCGAGATGGGCTCAGTAAGGAGGATTACCAACTATAATATCAAAACCACCACTATCCAGAATCTCTTTAAACTCCTTGTTCCATTCAAAAGCTTTATCTCAAGCCACTTCTGAATCATCAATCAAACTGTTCCCACACTTTATATTATCATCTAGTGTTGCAAGTTGTTTACCTTTTTGAGCCGTCTTGAGCCAAAGAGATAGCTTCGTTATTTCTACACTCTCTTCATTAAGATCTACACCATAGATGTTGTTTTGCAAAATAGACTTTGCTAGATCACTAACATCAAAAAGTCATTCAGCCTTACCTCATGCTAAAACATTCATCACTCTTATGTTTTCTTCTTTGAGGAAATCAAAAACTTTTACTAGAAATGCTCATGAACCACATGCAGGATCAAGGACTTTCACATTGTGTAAGACAGTTTGATATTCTTGGTATAGTGTGAATTCATTCTTATTCTTTTTTGAAAGTTCATCAAATCTCTCCTCTAGATATGTTCACAAAGAGTTTTTGATGATATAGTCTACTATATATTCAGGAGTATAGAAGATACCATCCTTTTTGCGCTTTCATTTCTTTTCTTTGATAGTACTTCAAGATTCTAATGCTATTTTTTTTCAATCTTCTGTAATAAGATTGAAACTTTTTTCAGTAGTAAGTACATCTTGTAACTCTTCTAGATCACTAATACTTTGTTCAAAGATGTGTCATAGAATATTCACACTTAAATCTTCAGCAAAGTCGTATCTACCAAGGTCTATAAACTTTTGACAGACTGAGTCGCTTACCTGAAGATTATCAAGTACATAATCAGGTGCAAAAAGACCTCAATTGTATCATGGAGGGGGAATTTCTAGTTTATCATTTCCCTTATCTATTCATTTGAATACCTTTTGTAGTAGTTCCCAAGGTGTAAAGTCAAACTCTGACGCTCTGTCTACATATGCTTTAGTTTTATTCTCAGGAAGGAGTCAATTATCTTCACAAAAATGTATGAATACCATTCTATCAATGATTTTCTGAGCTTTTTCTATGACTACTTTCATAGTTACCAGCTTATTGTTCTTTTTAAGGTCTTTTATGAGCATCAACCTCAACTCTTTGTATTCCTTATAGAAAGCCTTTGTAATTTGTTCCTCCTGTATTCTTACTGCTGAAAGCAATTCTTCTGTCCTTGACTTACCTTTTTCAGCTATGAAGTTTTGGCGACACAGCAAATAATAAAATTTTCTAAATTGAAAATAATTATCTACTGGATTTACCAAATCATCTAATGTCCATAGTTCATAATCTATTTGCGTATCAACAAATAGCCTTGTTTCATAGAAATTACTTACCAATACCCAACGACAGTCTGAATAAAGTGGTTTATATTTGAATCATTGTTGAATTGGAGAAAGATTTCATTCTCTACGTTGTGATTTTACTAGAGAAGTTGCTGCATCTTTCACTTCAACGACCGCCAATGTTTTATCTTTTCACTCTCCATCAGGAAAATAGAATCATAGTCAGAAATCTGGTTTTTGTCAGTTTACTTCAGTCTTTGGCTGAGCTTGTCTAGACCATGGTATTGTAGGAAAGGCAATGTATCAGAGAACTTTCCCTAATATATCCTCATTATATGACTGTTCAACCTCTCTTTCAGACATCTTTTGAAGTGTACCGTCTGTATAGGTTTTGTGCCATTGCTTAAGGATTTCGATTTTTTCATCGAAATTTTCTATCTCAAATCAATGTAGCCTATCAAGTAGTATGTTTTTGTTAAATAAATTTGCCATAAGGTGAAAATATCTGGTAAACTAGTCTTTTTCACAATATACTAATTGAAATAACTATTTCAAAGGAATGACAAAAGAGTGAAGAAAGATATAAATCTAAAATCACTACCAATATTTTGATACAGACGAACATAACAATCACCTAAAAACTAGCCTCCAACATCAGCCCCCTTACTTTCCAAGTACAGCATCAAACCTTTCAAACTAGGTTGAATGGTGAGTAGCTTTTCATGGAGTTCGATCTTTTCGTTTTTTTCTAATTTGAAACACTTATCGCCCCATCAAAAAATCCCCCCAGTAAGGAGGATTTTTTGATATTGGAAAAAAAACATAACTATTGTACACCAATGAAGCATCACAAAATTATGGTGATTATAATAGTGAGTATTGCAATACTAGCATTTCCCTTCTCATTAGTTTTGCTGTATGATAGCGGTGAAAAGTTATATATTTCCACTTAAGGGTAAATATGTGATCTCCTGTCCTGTTTCTAATGTACTCGAATTAGAGTACATTAAAAAGTCCAAAAATAATGAAGAACTTATTAGTCCAATAGCTTTGAAGTTCTTTTCTTAAGGCACATTAAACATAACATTGTATATTCTATAAACTCACTTTAAGATCTAATTCATTGGTGATAGATACAGCTTTTGCAGGAATATATTTCTTCAAATATCTAAAGTAAGCAAGCGCTCTTTGATATTGAGTGTTCTTGTTTCTTAGTAGTTTTTTGAAGTACTTCTTAGCAATATCTTGTGGTACAATTTTTGCCCACTGATTCAGATGGTTCACCATTTCAAAATGTGACTCCTCTTGTAAAGTAAAGTCAATAAATTCTCATATAGTTTCTTCAAAGGGTTGACCTATAAGGGATTGTCCTCGCTTTATTTGCTAGTTTATGCCTTGCAGAGTTATTTTATACTGATTATGCTTTTGTGATTATAGCATTAGGCATTGTATCTATTCCTGGACATATTATACATGGCTTGATTTTTTTGGCTTAGTAAAATCTTAGATGAAAAAGAGTTTCTTTTGGGAGCTATTGCCTATCTTCTTGGATTAATTTCTTCCATTGCTTGTGGATTCATTGCCGATCCTCAAAGAACTTTTGAAATGTTGAATTTGCTAGTCTACACATTTATGGGTTGGCCATATATTTTATTCATGGTGCTTGCATTTTTTATGCTATTAATGGGGGACTATTCTCCGCTTTAAAAAGACAATAGTTGTTTGATAGTTTTGTCTCATGTATACATGGGACAATTTTTATTGTAGCAATCATTGCAAAAATGCTTGCGCTACAACGTAATTTTTCGTAAAAAAGAAGAAACACCATAAAAAACAATCTAGTTTCAATTTAGCATTTTTTTTATCATGAATTATAAAATATTAGCAGCGTCTATTGCATTACGAGCTATTTGAGTGTTTTTTGTAGTATTGGGGGTTCGTACCGTACAGGATGAATATACATTACTCAATCAAGAATTATACACAATAACAAGCGGAAACGTAACTCAAGCCAAACGTGAAAAAAATTCAGAATATTATATTCAATATTCATTTTGGGTTGATGGAAAAAAATTCTCTGCAGCAGATCAAACAGGAAGAAAAAACTTACGAATCAATATTACAAAAGCAAATTTTGATGCGCTACGCGATGACTGAGGCATCAATGTTCGTTATGAAATAAACAACCCTTGGAACAACATCCCAGAAAGCATCGCTTCTCAAGGATGAATGAGATTAGCGGATAGTTATGCTATAATTATAGTGGGCGGGCTCCTTTTTTTGTGCTGATTTCTTATTTGGCATCCTGGTTTTCGTCAATCTTTACAAGAACATATAGACAAGTATTGTTAGTGCTTTTTAATTCTTTTTCCAACAAAAAACATTGGCACATGCTAAATAAATAGTAAAATAGAGAAGCCATGCAATAGTGAAAATTTCTATGAACTTCTGTATAGAGTAAAAATTTATTTTATTCCAAGTTTATCGAGCATATAGGAAGGATTTGACAAAAAAGAATGATATAATTTATAATGTTCTGTCTCCTCATAAGCAACTTCTTCAAATCAATGTTCAGATATCTCAATAATTTTGGCATGTGGATAGGAAAGAAGCAAGGGAGAATGAGTTATAATAACAAACTGACTATTTTGTTGGGTTACAAGTTGGTTCAATCTAAGCAAAAAAGACAATTCTCCTTGTGGAGAAAGAGCTGATTCTGGCTCATCCATATAATAAAAACCATGACCAAAAAACCTATTATTACATAACGAAAAGAATGATTCTCCATGGGATTGTTCATGCAAAGAAACTCCTCCATAAGATCATAAAAGCGAACCACCCAACTTGTCTATATTTGTTGCCAAGTTATAAAAACTTTCTGCTCTGAAAAAGAATGCATCACGGGGCTTTTTTGTGCCACATGACAAGCGAATATGATCCTGCAAAGACGAATGAGTTTTCTCTGTAGAGAAATTAAAATTCTTGGATCATCATTCTGGATTTAATCAAAAACAACACGCAATAGCTTCCAACAATGTTGATTTACCCGTACCATTTTCTCCAATCAAAAAAGTAACTTGAGGGTGCAATTCTATTTTTTTTAAATGGCGAACTACAGAAAGATTATATGGGTATCTGTTATGAGGAACTGTTTCTTTAATTAACTCTACAGCAACAACATATGGATTCTTATTCATAAGATTTATAACGAAAGAACAAAAACAATTTAGACACTTTCCAATAAACAATTCTTTATAAAAAATATTCTATCTTTTGTTCTGGGCAAAAACGTTGAAGTTATGGCAACAAAAAGTTTTTCATTGCTTCTCTTTCGCTCATCAAAAATCAAAAGGTATAATTTATGAACCTATTACTTACCATAATCAAACATAATTACTTTATCAATTGCAATTAAAAACTTGCGATAAACAAGCAGATATTTATTTTTTTGTGAATTACGAGAAAAAAGCTGACAGAAAAAATTCTTTAAGAATGTTCACCACATACATCACATCATGAGTCACAACGAACCTATCAATAGCCTGATTTACGAACAATACAACAGTGCTTGGTGCAAAATTCACAACAAAGCTGACATTTTTGATTCGCCATTCATTGCTAACGCGAATCCACACCAGCTTATTGCTGCATATACAGAGGATTCAATGTGTTCGTTTACTCCTGAATCTTTTTTGTATAGACATGCACTCAAAAATTCTGACTGGACGCTTTCACAAAATAATGAGCACCAGCGCGTTTTAGATTCTATTATCACGTTTTCTGCTGTTCATCTGACAAAAAAAGAACAACACATCATAGACAATATCAATGAAAATCTCTCTCGATTTGGTTTCAAAAACATTGATGATTTCATTGCTCAGCCCGACAAACAAGGCATGACATTAAAAAAATTATATCACGACCACGGCTTAACAGAAAAAGGAGCATATCAACATGATTTTGTTGATTATCAACAGTTAAAAATACGATTTCTTCAAAGCTTTGCATCTCCTACAACACAATTTTTTGTTAATACCTCTGCTGACTGTGTAGAACAAATGATTGCTGACAAAAAAATTCCTCCAGCAGTCATCGCGATCAATGCACAAAAAATTGGTATTTTTCGATTCAACTATTAGTCTTTTTACTCTACAAACTCAACAATTTTTATTATAAAATTTAATGCTTCGATGAAGCAGAAGACCAATATGTAACGACAATTACCTCTTCCTTATTTTCCATAATCATAGGTATTTCAACATGTTTTTTTCAGCTATTTTTTGTTGTAGATGATTTTTTCTCTCGGTGCCCTACAAAAATATTATCGCCATCACTTAAGAAAAATGTGTTACCATATGATTTGAAAAAATTAACCTGTCAATTCCCAAAGGGATGATCTTTGATGCCAATATGTCATAAAAATATTGTTTTAGTAACACTATCCCAAGAAACTATTCCTCATAGTGGAATATGGTTTTCAATTGATGTTCATGTCAATTGCCTCCCAAATCAGTAGACATAGTGAGAATCATAAGAAAAATTTTCCACTTCTTTGGTTATACTAAAGCAGCGCCTTAGTAGTGTGTCGATAAGGCTACGACTACAAGTATTATTGTATACATTAGAAACATTTTGATACATTTTTTCGTCGTGTGTCTCTAGATTTTTTCGAGTAAGAGGATCTGCTGTAGTCGGAAAATTATAATAAAACACTACACCTCATGAAATAGACCAAGGAGAATCATCCTCTTGATTATTATTTATGGGAGTTGATATAATGAATACTATAATTCATGTTCCTAAAGCTATTCAAGCACAAAAAGATGTTATTATTGGGATGAGGGAAGTTATTTTATTTTTCATAATTTTGATGTTATTTTGTAAAAGTTTGGAGAGCTTTTTGCTCTCCAAGATAAATTATTTCTTTCCTAGTAAAGTGAAGTTCAAATTAGTGTTTTAACACTAAAATACTCTGCGATAAATGTTTTATTTTAGTTGAATTGTCTCTGCTATTATATATAGCGTGTTTGTTTATATAAATATACAGACATGCTAGTAACTTATCTCTACGATATCATAATGTCTTTCTCTCTTTCAAAGGCAATCTTATTTTTTTGTGAATTTATTACTACTGATGTAAGATCTTTTTTTGCTTGATTGCTTTACCTATTACTCTCTATTATGCCTTTTATTTTGATTATTAAGGATTACAGCCCAGATATTCGTAAACCACTACTTATAAGCTTCATTATTTGGAGTCCTGTAGCTTTTTTTATGCTATTATCGGCTTTAGCTAACGATAGTTCTCATTACCTAATTCTCCCCACATTTCTTCAATTAGTTATGTGTACTTATGTGTTGATATTTTTAATTTTGAAAACACTAAAAAAATAACTTTTTAATTGTTCCCCATCACTTATGTTGATTTTGGCCGTTCCTAGCTTTGAATCAGGAACATTTACTATGCAATTAATAGACACCATCATTATGATTTCTATTTTTGCTTCCTATGTAGGATTTTTCCCATTTATATATATCTCTATTATTAAAAAGCAAAAAAATAAGTTTCTTTGAGTTTATGCTCTTTGGTCACTATTTTTGTTAACAGATTTATTGCAGAATAATAAATTTTCTTCTCTATTCTATGTGTGATCATTTATTGGTTTATTTTTACTATTAGCTGCTTTCACAAAAAAATATAAAAAAAAGAATGGTACATAATAATACACCATTCTTTTTTACATACATAAGTTGTGACTTACCACGATATTCCTCTTTCAACAATAACTGCACTTGGGATTGTTCTATTATCACTTGAAGCAAAATAATTAACATGCTTACAAATCATTTGCTTATCAAAAACTATTCCCTATACTCAAAATCACTACAGGGCATTGCGCTCTCTTTTTTTATTGCTTGCAAAAAGGATGAATAACTTTTTTTCTTTTCTCTTTTCATGATTTCCTCGCGAAAAAACCCAAATCAAGGATGATATACTTTCGGGAATAACCGTAGCACTTGCCTTAATTCCTGAGGCAGTTGCTTTTGCTTTTGTTGCGTGAGTAAGCCCTCTTATTAGTTTGCAAACAGCGGTAGTCATTGGTCTAGTTGCAGCCATTTTGACAGGAAGGCCAGGAATGATTAGCTCATCAACAGCAGCCATTGCAATTGTTATAGCACCACTTGTTGCAAGTCATGGTGTAGAGTATCTTTTTGCAGCAGTGTTACTTATTGGTCTTTTTCAATTGCTTTTGGGAGTATGTAAGACAGGAAAGTACACGAGTATCATTCCTCACTCTGTTGTACTCGGGTTTCTCAACGGTTTGGCAATTGTTATTTTCTTGGCACAGTTTGAACAATTCAAAGTAGCAAGTACTGTTATGATTGATGGAGTCGAAAGCATAGTCAAAGTATGGCTTCCTTTTGCTGATCTATTTATTATGGGAGGATTCGTGCTACTGACTATGGCCATTATTTATCGATTTCCCAAGTTCACCAAAGCAGTTCCTTCTAGTCTGGTTGGAATTGGATCTATCACTATTGTATCATTCCTTTTGGCATATTTCGATATCTATCATCTCCAAACCGTACAAGATTTTGCAGGAATGCCATTGATGGGAGCACTTCCTGGATTTCATCTACCACAAGTACCATGGACATTAGAAACACTTCGCATTATTTTTCCGTACGCTTTTGTTGCTGCATTGGTTGGTCTAACCGAAGCAACATTAACGCTCAAAGTTATTGATGACATGACTGATACCAAAGGACATATGAACAAAGAATATCGCGCACAAGGTATAGCCAACATCATCAATGGGTTTTTGGGATGAATGGGAGGTGATGCAATGATAGGACAATCAATCATCAATATTAAGTCATGAGGAAGGACAAAATTATCGTGAATCGTCGCCTCACTGTGACTGCTTTTTTTCATCCTCTTTGCATGACCAATCGTCAACAGCATTCCTCTTGCTAGTCTTGTATGACTCATGTTTATGGTAGTTATCTCTACATTTGAATGGGAAACCCTCAAATACAAAGGAAAAATTCCTCACAAAGACCTCTTTGTCATCATCGTTGTAAGTGTCGTAACTATTTTTGTTGATTTGGCGACTGCAGTAATTCTGGGAATTGTGCTCTCTGCTCTCATCTTTGCTCGAGAAAAATGAAAATCTCTCGCTGCTCATACATCATTGGAAGGAAAAACTAAGGTATATAGTATCAATGGAATTATTTTTTTCTGATCGATAGCAAGTATGAAAGAACTATTCGACGTTCACAAAGATCCCAATCACGTTATTGTCGACTTATCTCATGCCAAAGTCATGGACCTATCTGCCATTGAAGCACTCAACTCATTAGCAAAAAAATATGCAGATAATGGAAAACATTTGTCATTACGTAATCCTGGTTACCACTGCCGTCTCCTCTTAGAAAGCGCACAAGGCATTGCAACAATAAACTTTGTCGAGTAAAAAACTTTTTACAATAGAGAATGTTTTTGCTATAATAGGGGTATTTATAGCTTTGTGTATTCTTGATGCTGCACGATATTCTCCATAGGCATGGTCTTTCTACCAAAGAGGCAAAGGCATATACTGCTTGACTCGAGCTATGACCCAGCCCTGCCAGCAAGATTGCTAGAAACATAGGTGAAAGCAGGGTCAATTCTTATGCAATTTGTCAAAATCTGGTAAGAAAAAATGTTGCTCACATGATGAAAAAAAATAATGTGACGCATTTTTCTATGATCTCTCCACAGCACTTTCTCAAAAACATTGAATCAAAAGTCGCAGATTTTATGGCAATAATTCCTGAGTTGGATTTACTTGCAAGCAAAAACATCAATAAGCCCAGAGTTCGTTATTTTGAATGACTTTCTGGGCTCAAAAGAATGTTTGATATTATTCTGCATAACACTGACACGATTGAAGGATTTTTGGGAGCAAGCGCTATGTCTCCTTGATTCAAAGCATATATGGACAATGAATTCATACCGCAAAGAATAGCAAAAGGCATTCCCATCAAAGTTATTTCATCAAACTCTGAAGCAGATATCTATTACAAAAAAACAGAAAAAGAATCCCTCAGAGAAGTGAGAGTTATTGACGAAAAAATTTTTGATTTGGCAGGTGAAATATTACTTTTTGGAGAGGATAAAGTCGCTATCGGTATGTTTGGACAACATGAAATGATGGGGGTAATTATCGAAAGCAAACACTTTTTCAATTCTCAAATGAGTTTGTTTACCATTATATGGTGATTAACAGCAAACTCTAACAATAAAAAAAACAGTCAACAACAAAAACCATCATAAAAGTATTTTTTTTACCGTATTTGTGTATACTTAGAACAATTATTTATACTATTACCATTATTTCATGCAAACATCTCCAAAGAAAGCGATTCGATTTACGCCCAAGTGCTATGGATGGTGATTCAAACCCGTATCATGGCAAGGAGTCCTCTGTATACTTATACTGCTTGGATTGGTCTTTGCTTCTGCTTATGCAAACGAAATCATCATGAACGACCAACCAAACGCAAAAGAAATCATTGCATTCATTATCGACACCTTCTTGCTCATTTTCACATCATCACGATTTATGGAAAAATATAGCGATGGCAAACTACAATGGAGATGGGGAAAAAACCCTCAATAATAATACATATTATCACAGCTTCAAAAAAAGAGTTTTTTCAAAAACTCTTTTTTTAGTAATCCCGACGTTCTATCTTTCTATATAACACCACACAGAAACATATGTTTTTAGCACGTTTTCATTGACATCAAATAAAAATATTTTATACAATAGTCTGTAAACCATAGGTATTCTATGGATTAATTAACAAAACTTAACAAAAATGAAAAATATCTTATTATTCTTTTTGCCTATTGCTGTTATAGTAATTTCTATAGGATGTCAAAAAGATGAGTTTGCTGCAGCTCAAAAAATTGCAGAAAATGTTGTTCTAAGTAACAACGGTATTGTGAGTAGCGATGCTACCACAAATACATATGAAGTTGTCATTGAAAATAGCAACCCAGATGATGCTATTCAATATCAACTCTACGTAAAAAGCTGTAATGGCATTGACTCTATTTGGGGAGTTAATGATGTATTTACCAAAAACTTAACGCCTTCTTGTAGTGGCACTACTTACCCAATGCAGTGTACTTTGAAGGTGAGAGGTATAAAAATAAGTGATAATGAACACCTAGTTTTAGGAACAAAAGAAGGTCCTTGCAGCTCAAGACCTCAAATGGTCACGCTAGCAAAAAGCTGCGGGAATGGAAAAAATATAGATGTTATCTATATTAAAGTTCCAAAGGGTGAGAATTGTCTATGCGTAAGCGCATGGGTAAAAAAAGTTGACACTCATGATTATACTTACCCTGCAGCATTGGTTACTCCTGAGCTTTCTGAAGAAGTAGCTAATGAAGGCTTCTCATGCCGCCTAAATGGTTGGTATGAAGAGGGCTATGAAAGAAAAAATAGTTATTATAGTTACAGCGGATGTG
The DNA here is from genome assembly GCA_020627925.1 of bacterium. GTDB lineage: Bacteria > Patescibacteriota > Gracilibacteria > Absconditabacterales > Absconditicoccaceae > JAHDFY01. The sequence goes on along the minus strand of JAHDFY010000001.1, from coordinate 173,501 downwards.
GTTGCTATAATAATTAATGTGATGAATTTTCATATACTTATTAATAAAAAGCTGCTCTGTATAACAAAGCAGCTTTTTACTATACATTTTTTTATTTTTATGCGAGGTTACTTTGTATCAATCGCGTATATTTTTCTAGCCATGCGCTCAATCAAATCATAAAATCTTGTCTAATAGGATCTTCTTCCGTCATAAGAATCGCTTCGTGCAATCAAGATAACACAGATTGTAGCTGCTCAACGACTGCAACAATTCCTTGTTCTCTCTGATGTAGCGGTTCTTGTACATCCTGAATGGTTGCATCTTTTTGATAAGAGGAAAAATCTGCAGGAGCCGCAAAACCAATAGCTCTTATGTGTTCCGCTGTTTCATCAATTTTTTCGCTCAGTTCTCCATAAAACTCTTCAAACAACTTATGAAGCGCAATAAATCATGGTCCTTGCATATTTCGGTGAATATTTCTTGCCGTCAAATAGAGAATAGTCAAATTTGCTAATGTCTTCCTCAATTCTTTTTTTGAAACAAGATAGGTGTCTTTTTTGAGAGTGGCGTTCATCTTTGTATGTAGTAATGAGTAAATATTGATAACAATTATCATTACTGATATAAAGAACCATATTGATTATACAAGCAAAAAAGATAATAATTATCGTTATATTTATATTGCCAGAAAATTTATGAAAAAACCTTTCTATCATGATGCCATTCTAGCTACGTGCCAACATAAACACCTTAGTGTTGATGAAATATTTTTTTCATTAAAGAAAGAACACCCCCAAATCGGTATTGCCACCGTATACAGAAACATAAAAACGCTCACAGAACAATGAAAACTAATAAAGGTTCCAGTATGAAATTCTTGAGACCGCTATGAAGTTGCGTGTGAGGATCACGCTCACATTATCAATGCACATGGAGAAATTCATGATGTCACGATCCCCGAAGACCTTCTCAAACAACTACACTCACTTGTTGAAGGTAAGATAGAAAAACTTGAGCTCAATTTTTATGTTTCATAACACCTTCGAACCAAGGCATTCTTTTATGTAAAAGACAAATACGTCAAGTTTGTCTTGCAAATGAGCATAATAACTATAAAAGTGTCCTTGTGTAAGAATGCACAATAATACATGATGGGTTCGTAGCTCAGTTGGTAGAGCAGCAGACTCTTAATCTGAAGGTCGAGGGTTCGACCCCCTCCGGACCCAAATTGTATCAATCATCATTTTGATGATTTTTTTTGTTGATGATTTTTTGGATCATCGTTATTTTTTCTTCTACAAAAAAAAGTTGTAGAGAGCAAATGCTCTCTACAACTTTTTCTTTTCTGCGTAGTTGATTATTCAGCAGCTTCTTCTGAAGCCATATCAACGTCCATTTTTTGGATGTTAACTGCTTTTGGACCTTTGTCTGTGTCCTCAAGTTCAAATTCTACTACATCACCTTCTTCAGGCATAAAGCTGTGTCTAGATGTACCGTCTTCTAGGTCAACTCTTGTAATTCCACTTACGTGGAAGAAGATATCATCTCCACCATCTTGTGTGATGAATCCGTAACCTTTTGAAAAGTTGTAGAATTTAACAGTTCCTTGCATTGGCATTGTTTTAAGAAAGAATAATTTAAATGTTGCTACCAAATATATCGCAGGTTTTATAGGTGTTATCATTTGATAAGTCCTATCACCTATTTAGTAAACAATAGTATTATACATTTTTTTAGCTTGACATCAAGAGAGACTTAACAATCAAAAAAACTCCCCATAAAGGGGAGTTTTTGATGTACTTATAATCAAAGATTATAATTATTGTGAGTATGTTTCAGATAGTGGGAAGTTTCCAACGTTTACATAGCTTGCAGCGTTAGGAATCAACAAGTTACCATCATTGAACATATCAAAGTAAGCAACATCAGTGATTAGGAACTCTCTCGCGATAGCGAATTGTCCACCAGCTGGTTGGTAACCTTCAAATTCAACGATGAATCTTTGTCCAGCACCTGCATTGATTACTTGATCAACAACATCAATATGTCCATCAGTACCATTAGCAACGTTTGTTACTGTTGCAATAAGGTTTCCTGGAGACTTATTACTTTTGTAGACTTTCATATCAACTGTTCCAGAAATTCCGTTAATTGAGTAGTCGAATCCTGAAACTGTAATTCTATTGTTATCAGCTGTAACAGTGAATTCCATTACACGGCTATTACTTTCAGCAACATTCCATGATGCTGTAGGCAATAGAGCAACAGTAGGTTTTCCTCTTACAACTCTGTGTTCGTTTCCGATCACAAGACCTGAAGCATTAGTTACTGTAGTAACTGTAGCACCATTAGAAGAAATGAATCTTAGACCTCCAACTTGTCCTGTAGTAGGGTTGGTAAATGATCCAGATAGAGCCAATTGTACTCCTGAAGCAGCCAAATCAGATGTGTTTAGCACTGAATTAATGTTTGCTAGGATTACAAGAGTTCTTGTCACTCCTGAAGGAATTTTGTAGTTAGCAGATGACATGTTTTCGAAAGCGATTCCACCATCTCTTGGTGTAGCAACCGCGATAGGATTAGCCATATCAGAAGAATCATACAATTTGTATTGAGATAGTCTGTTGTTTAGGCTAATGTCTGATTTGTTTCCGAAGTATGCATCAGTTAGTTTAATTTCATCATCTTGTGCAGTAACATCAAATCTAGCTAACTCGATAGAAGATGCTCCTCCAGGTAGAAGAGATGCTGATGGAGTATTAGAGTTTGTAGTTACTTGTGCAGAACCAGCATCTGACATAGTTACTTTTGCAGCAGCTATAGTAGCAGGTGTTGGATTTACGATTTGACTGTTTGCGTCAGTAGCATTTACTGAAGAAAGAGTCAAGTTAAGAGCATTTCCACCAGTTAGAGATTGAGCAAAATCTGCTTTCAATTCTACTAGTACAGGAGCGTTCTTTGTTACATCAATATTGAATCCATTGAATGAAAGCAAGTTGTTTCTGTATGTTGCTGTATCAACAACAACTCCATTAACGTACATGTTTACAGTCACGTCATTATTGAATGTTGCATTATCACCAGTATATTGAATTTGTGTAATTCTGATGTTAATGTTATCATTTGTAGAGAATGTAGTTCCCATCAATAGAATATCATTTGCACCAGCAACGATAGTTCTATCAGTGTTTCCATCTGTTCTTGTTACGTTCAGTGTTGTTGTATCGATAGTCAAGAAAGACGATGCGATAGTTCCAACTGCAGATTGAATAACATTGTTGTTTCCTACGTATTCTTTTAGGTCAAATCTATCAATAGAAAGATCTTGAGTAACATCAAGTGTTGCTGCAGGAGCATCTGACTTGATATCAACTGTCAACATAACATCTTCAGTTCCATCTACTAGGAATGTTCCATCAAACTCAGCAGTAAGGCTTGTTTGACCAGATGCTGGTGTCCATGTTGCACTAGCATTTCCAACAGTAAATGTGAATTGATTAGCTACATCATAGATATTTTCTGTAGAAGTAACATTTAGTCTAAGGTCTTCCAATTGTACTGCTTCTAGAGAAGTAATTGTACCCTTGAAAACAATAACATCATCAGAACCTGGTGTCAATGTTTGAGATAGATCATATGATCCTGTTTCTCTTCTGAATGTTACATCAGAAGCTTCAACAGTATACTTTTCTAGCTTACCATTTGTTAATGAAGAAGTATCAATAGTTACTCTAAACTTCGTTGAGTTTTCTACAGCATTAACATCTTCTGTGTTTCTTACAGAGAATTCATATGTATCTCCAGATGTATCATCAACGTATGTAACATCACCTCTTACATAGTAAGTAGCACTTTGACCGTCGTCTAGAATATCTCCATCAACGATAAAGGTAATATCTTTTCCATCAAGAATCCAGTCAGTAGAAATCATGTCTGAATCTCTGTAAAGAGCAATATCAGCTAGTGTTTCATCCAAATCAGCAGTACCGTTTTGTCTCAAAGTAATAGCTTTTAGAAGAATATCTCTTGTTGAAGCACTTGTATTTTGAAGTCTGAATTGTCCTAGTTCTAGAGAGTCTGAGTCTCCAGCTCTATGAGTTGTAGCAGCTCCTCTTTTTTCTACTTTAAGCTTTCCAACTGTGTATGAAGTTGTTCTTACGATATTTGTTGACACGTTAGTATCACTAGATGCTGCAGAAGAAATTACTCCCACAACTTCAAAGTAGTGTTCTGAACCAGAATCTCCTTCGAATTTTGCAACAAGATCCAATGTTTCAGTAGAACCTTTCTTTACTACTAGTGCAGGAGCAAAAGTAATAGTTGCCATATCGTCAGATGTTAGACTAGATCTTGATGAGATTCTTACTCCGTTTTTTTCGAAATATACTCTATCAATATCTTCTTTGTCTCCTAGACCTCTTCTTTTCAATTCAACAGAAGAAATCATGATATCACTACCAGAAGCTTCCATATCAAAGATACCCATAGTTACAGTTCCGTTACTTGGAATTGAAGATTGAGCAGGAAGAGAGTCTGAGTTAAGAGAAACATCTAGAGATCCTTCTTTGTTGTCAAGATCAGTATCATCAGAATCGTCTGAGTCATCAGAATCATCAGAATCGTCTGAGTCATCACATGCATCTTCACCTAGAAGATCTTCTAGTCCTTCAATACAGAAGTCATCATCAGAATCGTCTTGGTCTTCTACATAATCCATAGCATCCTTGAATAGAACGAACATGTCGGCTCTTTTCATTGGTTGGTCAAAATTATCAGAAAGATTTGTAGCGATTCCTTCGTCTGTAAGTTTGTTGTGGAAACCTTCAGCGAAGTGTTTCTTTTCTCCAACTACACCGTAGTCTTGAGCATCTTCACCAAACATGTACTTACCTAGGGCAGCGTATGCTTGACCAAAAGAAGTATCTAGTTCTGGGTATGCTTTGTCTCTTGCTTTATCATTCTTCGCGTGAAGTTGATTTAGTTGACAAGATTCAATATTCAATTGTTTAATTGTAGGGTTCATGAAATCTGCCATATCAGAAAGATTTTCACAACCTGTTACAGTAAATTCTAGTGGGATCAACCCAGATTCAGCTAGCTTATCAGCTAGTCTTCTCATATAAACTCCAAACGCTTGTCTTTGAGCACTTAGCATTCCACCTGCATCGTTGATGTCTGTGAAAGAGCTAGATACGATACCAGCATCGTATACAGCTGTAAATGCATCAAGTTGTGTTTGTGAGTATTGGCTATCAGCAGCGATAGTCATACCTGGTAGTACAGCAGTAACAGCAAGAAGTGCTGATGCTGAGCTAGCAAACAACTTTTTCAAATTCATTATCCAATGAATTATAATCTAAAAAAAATAGTAAATTTGTGTAAAAATTTGCGGTAAACAACTATTTACACGAAATAAATGGGACTCGCCCACTATGCATAATGAGTTCCTGCGTCTCCACACAGTAACAAGCAGAATGTTATTCATTTGTGTTGTCGTTTGCAAGGGAATTTAGACAGGTATCGCCACAAAAGCAATAATTTGTGTCTAGACGAGACAACACATTTCTCAATAAAACATAGGAAACAACTAGTATTTGCAAGCAATTAGTTATCAATTACGACATAACAGTGATGGCAAACTATGTGACATATATTACCTCATATGTGCTTATGCAATGATCATATTTCCTATGTTTGTATGAACAACACCCTTGTTGTTACTGTGAACAGAGCAGCTTTCTTAAACATAGTTTATAATAACTTTGTATTAGTGAAGATGATGACCAACTTTGTCATTCACCAACATATACGACAGGGAACATCTTTTGTGACATACAAAATTCACTTTTTTTTATTTTTTTCTTTAAAATGGCTTTTTACCTACAATTTTTTTTGACTATCTTTTTTACTATGTATATGTATAAGCATAGTGTTTTATGAACAAACCCTACTTACTAATGAAAAAAACACTCGTCTTTTCTCTTGCTACCCATGGCTATGATATTATCTGGGATAGATGTATTGCATCTCATGAGCGTTATGCCAAAAAACATACATACGAATACTTCTGTATCAAAGACATTCCGTCATGACACACTCATAATCAAGTTGTTCGAACTAAGCTTGCTGCTATAGAACATGCATTATCATACTATGAACGAGTTATTTTTTTGGACTCAGACTGCATGATCAACGAAAACTGCCCTCCTTTTGAATCTTTGGAGCAAGAAGGAAAATATATGTACTTCTCACAAGGTTTTTCTGGTAGAATCAATTCATGAGTCATTATTTGTCGTTCTCATGAAGAAACAAAAAAGCTTTTACGCACTATTGTCGATAATAAAGACAAAGAAATTCCCGCTCAAGACCATGTGGCCTGGGCATATGGAATAAGCGAGAATGGACATGTCATTCATTATTGTCATGACCACCCTATTGTACATATTATTGACAGAAAGCGAAATAACAATAAAGAACTATCAATGAAAGACTATATTAGACATTTTAGCTGAGGACCAATGAGGAAATCATATAAATTGTCTCGAGCCTGAAAACTACAATCACGAAAAATAGCAACAAAAAATATTACGAAAAAAATAGTAAAAAAGCTTGGATATACAGCACCGCAAAAACCAACCAAAAGCTTTGAAAAACTAATGGAATACCTTTTTGCTCATTACCCACTCTTATCATGAAAGAAGAACTAATGTTCTTCTTTTTTGTTTATACGATAGATATTATACATAAGCCAAGCTCATCATCACAATAATAACGATAACGCATAGATAGAAGAATGAACAGAAACAATATACCCATAAGAAATAATCTGCTTTGATGTTTCTATGACCAAAGCAAGTCATAACACGCATCATTTGACCAATTGTGATAGCAATCAGGGAAAAAGCATTGCTACCAATCATTGCAAACAAGCCAACAACCCTCATCATATCATAATCAGTGGCACCAAAGGAACAATCAAAATATTTCCTAGGATACTTGTCAGATTATAGGTTCCTGTAAAAAACAACAAAAGCGGGAATACTCCACATGTCGCGCCAATTGTTGGCACAATATATCGTCTACATAAGGATGTCCATAACCTGTCCACTTTGTCGATAACCACATGTTTTCTTTTGTTTGAAACACTAGTTCTACAGCCACTTTTTGTATACATTTCATCAACTATAATAATTCACGACAATGCAGCAAAACTTAAAATAAATCATAAATCATACAACAAAAAAAATGGATTAATTACCAACATTACTACCCATGCAATCCCCATCATACGCCAAATAGACACACTCCTTCCGGCCATCAGTGCGAACAACCACAAAGAAGCCATTATCGCGGCTCTCATAATACTACTGTCTGCACCACAAAGCAAAGTAAATAATACAACTCAACACCAAGTAATGACCAACCTTATATAAAAAGGCACCCAACATAGACAAGCACTCATCATAGCAATAACAACAATGATATTTCCGCCACTTACCGCAATCAGATGGACAAGTCCGCTGGCAATAAATTCTTGGTAAGCCTTGTCTGACATAGTCGATTTGTCTCCGATAGTCATTCCAAGCAAAAGCGATTGATGCTCTTTGTTGTCTAACAATATTGTAACATTCTGTTTGTACAACTGCTTTGCTTTTTGTATCAAATTGGGTGATCAAGAATCCTTTCGAACAAGAGATTTTGTGTATAATGTGCCGGCAATTCATTTCATAAACAATCGATTATCATAGTTGAACGAATACTCCCAGAGGTCCTTTTTCCATAAAGGAATATCCCAAGAAAGAGAGGGAGCAACATAGGTTTTTTTGTATGCAGCTGTTCGATATGTTTCACCAGGAAAGAGGGTTTGTGTCGATCATAAAAAATAGATTTGCTGATCGCGATCACGTACAAGAAATTTTTCAGGTCAGTATTGTTCGATGATAGTAATTTCTCATACATAAAGGTATTCATAGTCTTTGTGAGCAAATGATAGCCAATATTTCACGCTTATCAGAGGAAGCATACACGCAAAAAATAAGGCACCATAGTATGCTCACGACAATTTCGTTTTACAACAAGCAAGCAGCACAAACAAAAAAAGCACAGCAATACACCAAATAGTGTAAGAATAGGAAAAAAGTATCGCCAACAGCGACAGAGTAAAAAATAAGAAAAATAACATGGTTGCACAATAAATGACAATAAATGGCAACCTACAACGTCAACAGCAGTCAGTCTATTGTTCATTTTAGCAAAGCTTTGGTGATGGATATTTTTTGATTCCACGGAGCAGACCATCGAATAAACAAAAGTAACCATCACGTTTGTCACCACAATCAAAATCAGAAAAATATAATTTTTTGTGCTAATGTACCTAATTGTCTCATATAGATAATCCTATTTCTTCATTTTTGATAAGCGTTTGCTGGGTTTCATACATACAAATCTTGGATTTTTGTTTTTTGTCTGAGCATATGATGAGTTCTTAAGAGAGGATCAAGAAAGAGAGAGTATCATTGCTTAACAAGTGTTCCAAAAAAGAGTAAATCTTCATACACATAAGGTAGTCTTTCATCAAATGGGTGTTTTTGAGCAAGTTTTGTGTCAATAAGAAAACAATTACTTGGGGCAAGCGCTATAGCGTAAGGAACGGTTTGGTTTGGATTATATGGAATTTTAAAAGGTCTTGACAACCATGGATTAAATCATGCATATCATGCAAATCTTACTCGTCACTCTTTTCTATATTCTTCCAATGGAAATAACACTCCTTGATCTTTTCAAAAGGTATCCTGATAGCTTGCAAGAAGTTTTTCTACAAAGTCTGGAGCAAAAACATTGTCATCATCAACACACAAAGTAAGCAGTGATTTTGACTGTTGTAGACCATAATTCCTGTTGTATCATGCACCTGATCAAGGAACAAAACAAGCATCAGAGTTATTAGAAACAACAGAAACAATGTCTTTTTTGTCAAAATGTGATAGACAGTTTTTTTTGTAATGTTGATAATCCGTGAGGGATGAGTTTTTGTCTCGTATGATATATATGTTTTGTGGTTGTTTTGTTTGTAATGCAATACTGACAAGAAGTGGCTGCACTTCCTCATATGTTCTATAGGTAGGTATAACAATAGAATATTCCATCGACAACAAAAACAAATAAAACATTAATCATTGAGAATTAATTTTTTGACCTTTTCGGCATAGACGATTGCCTCAAGAGGAACATTACATTCTTTGAGAAGCATCAAAAAGTGAAGCCTTGCACCAATTCATGCAGTTGCATTTGCAAAAAATGAGATTATTTCTTCTACTGTATGACAATCTCGATCATATTGCTGAATATGAGGGATATGTTTTTTTAGTTTGTTGATGAGGGGTTTATCATCACATCAGCATCGGACGTAATAGCAGTCATGGTCAGGGTATTGTGAGGTAAACGTGATAACTTTCTGAATATCTTTTTTACCACTTCTTTGAGGATGAAGATTGATAAGAATGTATGGTTTTTTTGTCGTTTTTTTGGTATTTTTTGCTAATTGATCGATAAGATTCTTGGCAAAATCTTGAAACAAAACAGCTTTGCTATTATATTTTTTGGCAGTAGCAAAAGAAGTTTTATCTCTTGTTACAATAGCTTTCGCTCTTGGTAACACTAATTTATACAGAAGTTTTTGTCGAGAAGCTTTGGGCGTTTCGATACCACCAAATAGCGTAAAGTTTTTGCGAACAATGTCCGGAAAATATCTCAAAGCAGAATTCCATCCTCCATAAAAACCTCTTCTTTCTGAAAACACCTCTCCTCATCAGAAAAATTTCTTATAGGCAAGATAACGATAGGTCCATACATATCATATTTTTTTGGCATGGATTTTTATTTTGGTACGTTTATCTCATAAGAGATGAACAGATTTGTCCAATCGTTGATTGAGAAAAACAGGATCTCACGCTGCGATAACGAGATGATCAACGGGATAATGTTCAAAAATATAATCAATCATTCAAAACACTAGCAATTCATCACCCAGATTGCGGTAACCATAATAATTTACGAGTAATCCTTTTGACATCCATTACAGTTAGGAATAAAGACACGCTGCAAAAGCGAAACTAATTGTTGCTCAATGTCTTGTTTATACAGTAAGATGTACTGTAGTTCAAGGTCTTGTAGTGGTATTGTTATTCCATGATAAATAAGGTTTTTTTTTCAGCGACTGGCTTGTTTGAGAGCTTGGCGGTACAGTGAAGCAAACGTAGGTAATTGGCTATTTTTCCACAAAATATATCGGTGGTCTTTGATATAAGACTCTAGATAGGTTATGTATGCCTTTGTGATGGTAAGCTCTATGGAAGGTAATTTCTTGATTGTGTATTTTTTACATTCAATCATCACAGAAAAAAACGTGACACAAAGTCTTCCTCATTTTTTGGTAATGCGTATGTGTTTGAGTGCTTGCGTATTTTTTGAGGAAAGTTGACCTCAGGGTGACTGATGTGTGTAGGTTAGTGATTCTTTTGCGTCTACATAGCAAAGCTTGTCCAACAATGTTGTGTCGTACATCAAGGAGACACAAGCATAAGTATTGGGAAGAGAAAAAGAACCAGTCAAAACATATTCTTGGTTTTTTGTCAAAACAATGTCGAGGTAGGTTTTTTTGTCATTGATGAGTAAATGGAAAGGTTTTTGCAATCTTGTTGTTTGATTTCATGACAATAAAAACAAGCGAATCTCTTCGTTATACTTATCTTTTCAAGAGGGATTAGGTAAAAGAGAAACAATTGAAATTCTTGGAAGCACCTGGGGCAATAATGTATTTTGATTATTTTTTTTGTCCATGTGGACAATAGTGGCACCAGTTTCAGATTTTTGATCAATTTGTTTTTCTTGTTTTTGCTTGTGAGGATGATAGCAATATTGGTCATACTCATGCTCAAAGTAGATCAATGAAACACATGTCTGCTTGGAATTAGACAGTCATCGAGTTTTGGTGATGGTAAGTGATTCTCATGGATGGATAGTTTTGTCAATTCTTTTATTGGTTTGATTGACGCGAATACGAAGAGGTGATAAATCTACGGGGTTGTCTTCATGTGAAACAATAGTAATTTGTTCATTGTTTTTGTCGTTTCCTTGAGGATCATAGACAATCGCACCAAGAGAAAATTTCATAGAGCGATAATGTAATTTTGGTTGATCAGGCTTGGAACTTTGTTGTTTTTTTGTTGGTGGCGAGTTAGTGGGTGAGTTTATTGACGCTGACGCACTAGAAGGTCGTGGTGACTGATGAATTGCTGGATCATAGCATTGCGATGTATGAAGTTCATTATAATACCATAGCTCGACACATACTTTTCTCGAATTTACAAAACGAAAATTGTCTACTAGTATTTTTTGTTGTCCATTGTACAATAAGTGAGATCAAAAATTATATATTTTGTTATCATAACGAAGTTGTCGTCACGAGTTCATTTGATACATTATGCCGCTTCCTTGTCGTGTTAATCACAAACGCTCGCTGTGGGTATCTGATCACGGTGGGTTATAGTCAATAAGAGTTATTTCAATTGTTTCTCATGTTCACAAGACTTGTCATGTTACTGAAGTTATGCTTCATGTGTTCGTTGATCAAGAAGAGGTGGTTGTTCAACTACTGGTTCATCATCCACTCGTTGTCGATGATGGACAACTCCCGCTTCCCTGCACGACTACTGTTTGTGTTACCGTGTTGGTTATTGTCTTGCTATTAAGGTAAGGAAGAAACATTTTATCAAATCATGGTGAACTAGACTGAAGATCAGCAAAATGACGCAGACATCACGAAGTAAGACTATGATAATATGATTGTCACGTGATAGCGCCTGATCCACTGATTACAAGACTATCAACAAGCCTCATTGAATCATCAAAAATTTGCAATGTCCCTGTTGCCATCAACCCAAAAGAAAGAGGAAGCACACGCTGCGTATGATGAAATCCTGATGTCGAGCTGGCAAGAAGATATCTTTGATTTGCTGTCCACTGACTTGTCGTTACAGTTATTGGATTTGACAATAGGCTTCATGATATAATTAAAAAATTATTTGATTGTTTAATTATTAACTCAATAAAGTAATTATTTATTCCTCTATATCCTACTTCGGTTATTGAGGCAACACCTGGCGTTGGACAACTACCAGACAAAATCAATACTCACGTTGATAATCCACCAGTCCCTCCTTGTCCTGTTTGTGATAGTCATGATCAAATTCACCCTGTTGTGTTGTTTCATGTGTTTGTTGCAACACCTCATGACGTTATTGTTCCTGACAAAAGAGAACCAGTAGACTGCTGTCATGTCGTCAATCATATTCCTGTTGGGATTGGAATTGTTTGTCGAAATCAAGGATTTCCTACTAAACCCGTCACAAGATTAGCTGATCTTGTGGACAAAGCAGGTTGTATGGTACCACTCCGGCGTTCCAATGAGGTAGACAAATTATTCGTTGCACCAACAAGCCCTGTGGAAGCAACAAAGGTATCAACAAGCTGCCCACTAATAATCAACGCTGCATTGATAGCACGTGTATCAACAAGAGAAAGCTTTGGCGAAACAACACGAACCATTGAGGCATCAACAAAAGTACTAGCATTATCTGCAAAAACCATTGATTCACCTCAGGCAAGAGAAAAAGAAAGGTGTAATATATTATTACTACTTCTCACTCATGACAAAACAACATCACCACTAAAATAATTTGTAGAAGTGTTGGTTATTTCTATTCGTTCTGCTGTTCCATCAAAAAAGACTTCTGTTATGATAAGAGATTGAGCAAAACTATAGGAAATCAAAAGAGAAAAAATTAATCAACTTCGTCGTATTTTTTGTCATTTTTTTATCATGTTTTTGACAATAGAAAAAGATAGTCTGGGATTCATCACAGATATAAAAAAGTAAATAATTTTTTGAACAATTATTTTTTTGTGGAGAAATTTATTTAATTATTTAATTTATTGTTATAATTATATAATTAATTAATTAATTACTTAGCTACTGGTTGGTGTTTTGATGCAACTAATGTCGAAATAATAATATCTTTTGCGTGGGAAATTTTTTGATTTCTTTGTGTTGTTTGGTGTTTTTTTTTGCATCAGTGATATTGAAGAATACTTTTAGTCAGCAAGTCTGCAAAATTTTTGTCATCTTGATCCAAAGAAATGTCGCCATACATGACCTGATAATATGCTGCATTCTTTTTTTGATCATGCGTTACTGGCAGGGGAACGATAATCAACGGTAAATCATATATTTTACATTCCGCCAATGTTGTTGTTCCGCCACGAAGAATAGCTAGATCACTATAATACATACACATCGCCATCTCTTGCTGAGATGCATAATCTATAGGTAAAATATTGCTGGGCAGAGTTTGTTTTTTGAAATAATCTGCATTCAAGAAACCCATGACAATAACAAAATTATAATTGTCTTGTAGTGACTTTTTTGTTGCAATTTCATCAATAAGTGTCTGATAGAGTACTCTTCCTCATTGAGATCAACCTGAGACAAAAACAAGTGGTTTTTCTTGTTTGTGTAGGGAAACTATTTTGTCTTTTAGAGAGGTTGTCGATTCTTGCAATAATGGTGTTGTGGTTTCATAGAGCATATCTTGTGACAAGATTTGTCCTACTGTTATCGCTCAAGGAAAGACATTGTCAAATCATGTAAATTTTTTGATAGCGTAACGTGCTGCTAGTTTATTGATAAGTCCTGGCTTTGTATCTGACTCATGTACCACTATGGGTATTCTAAGCAAACGAGCTACAAGAATAACAGGTCATGCAACATGTCATCATTTACAAAATATAATGTCTACTTTATTGACGAGAAGATAGACAAACGTCTTCATAATTCACCAAGGCAAACGAAATCCCATGTCGACAAAATTTTTCCAGAAAGCTCTTAGAGATTTTTCTCTACGAAGTTTTCATGAAACTATTTTGGCAAAATGAAGTGTCACATTGTGTAGTGAATTAGTTAATTGTATTGCTTCTTTTTGCTCCAACGATCAAGCCGATCCAAACCATAAGATTGACTCAATTTTTGTATAAAACTCCTCATGAGAATCAATGTGCTGCAAAAGACTTCTAATAGGATAGACATGTCATCACGAGCCTCCTCATGCAAAAGCAATGGTTATTTTTTTCATACTATCTTGCTCAATAAAGTGGACAATATATTGTTGTTGTCCATTTGGGTTATAATCAAGTAGACATCTATTGCAAACACAAAACAATATCATTACATTAGGTATTAACCCACATTTAAAACGTTCTGACAGATCATTTTATTGATACGACTACTATCATGTTTTGAAAAATGCTTGATCTTTTTTTCCCTCCCAGTTGTGTCCATTCCTGACAGAAAGGGAGCTATCTTCACAAAAGTTACCAACGTCAATTAGTGCCTCATCCTGACATTTGTCCAGTATGTAAAAAGCACTCGCCACATTTTTTTAGTCACGTCCTTTGTCGTTCTTCAACAACACTTCACTGATGTATTATTGGTTTTTCTTATAATGATATAATTAAAAAATTAATTAAAAATTTCAAATATTACCATCAATACGACGTTGCTGATTATTTGGCGCAAAGGCTTTATTTTCATATTGCTAGTCACCCTTTTTGGGCGCGCACTATACGCAACCATCCAGAAAAAACTATCGTCACATCAGTACCAAGTCACTGGCGAAGAAAACACATCACCAAATGATATAACCAATCAGAAATATTGGCTCGTTCAGTTGCAAAAAAATTATGACTACATTACCATACTATTGCAAAAAAAAGAAAGCGGACTCGCTCTCAAGTGTCACTCAAAAAACACGAAAGAGTAGACAATGTTCGCAATAGCTTTTCTCTCGTTAAAAATCATCAAAATATTTTTTCGTCAAAAAAATATGTCATTATTGTTGATGATATTGTGACGACAGGATCGACACTCAATGAAATGAGTAATACCATCACAACGCATTATGATAATATTTTTATTCGATGAGCAGCATTGGCAAGAAATACTCGCTAAATGTTTTTTTCATAACTAAACATATTTTTAGTTTTTTTGTTTGTTTCTTGGTTATTTTGTAGAGTATTTTTTGTGTGTATTTTTTTTGTGTATATACTAGCAATAGTACTTTACGGTTAATGATCTCTTATGTTCAATCCTAATGATCAAAAAAAAATAACAATTCCTACCACAGCATCATCGCCTATTGGAAACAATGACCAAGATGTTGCTTCTTCTTTTACGACTGATTCTTTTCTTCAAGGAATAAATGACGAAAAGCCAGTTGATTCAGTAGAAAAATGAGCAGAGACACAAGCAATAGATATGAATGCTATCATTGCTCATCAAATGTGAACACAAACAGAAAATACATCATCATCTACAACGCCAGCTAGTAACAAAGAAGCTACTAGTAATGGTTTTGATATTGATAGTTTAGCTGCTACTAGCGTTGTTAGTGATGCAGCAATAGAAAAACAGCAAGAATCGCAAGGTGGTTTTGATCTTTGAAATATAACTACATCGGACAATAAGGATGCTACCACCCAAGAAAATGAACTACTACAGTCAATAGAAAAAGCAGAATCAACACCAAGTCCTAAAAAATCTGGTGGGATAATAAAAAGAATGATGGGATTAGTATTGATTGGTGGAGGTCTGTATGGTCTATACTTTGTTGCGGCTATCTTCTATCCTGTAGAAGTAGCAAATATAGAACAACAGGTTGTGGCACTTTACAGTGATCTTACTGCAAGTGTCATCAGAAATGAAAAAAACAACCTAACACCCGCTCCAGACAATCAAAACACAACACCAACGTGAGAGCAGCCAGCCCCAACCCTTAGAGAAGAAGCTATTGCAACTCCTATTGCGGATAGTATTGCAGCGCAAGACAATATTGTTTCAAATAATTCAGACTCCATTGCCGTCAGTAATCAGACTCGTGACGCTTGGGATAGTGATTTTCCTAACCAAAACAGCAATAATGGAGCAACTTCGGTGAGCAATATTGATAGTGACTATGATCAAAGTTTTGATGATTTGGAAGACGCTTTTGTTTTGTCTGATGGGGCGCTTGATGACTATGTTGCAAAACTTGACCAAATAAAAGATGATATCGAGAGAAAACAAGGAGAGTTTAAGGCGACAAAAAACACAAGAGGGCTTGCTATTGTAAGAACCATTCTCAATAGAATTGAAGAACTACAAAAAATGCTTTTGGATAAAGAAAATACCACGATCAAAGATACTATTGAAGATGATATTAGCGAATTAGATAAATTACTGGATGCATTAAATAATTAAAAATACAAATAATTATTTACATATAAAAAAGAGGCTTTTAAGCCTCTTTTTGGTAATAATAAATAAATTGTTTATAGATATCATAAATTTTTTGTAAGTCATTTATTACCACAGATTCTTCTTTTCCATGAATATTACTACACGTTGGTCTATGAATAATAACCGTTGAGGCTGCGGGGAAAAATCTTCCATCAGAACCACCATGTTCTTTTTCTAATGAAACTTCTTCTCCCAAAACCGTTGAGGCTACTTGCAAATATTGTTGTAGGTTTTTGTTGGCTGGATCTGTATACAATAACTCTCCTGTTAACTCTTTGGTAAGGCGACAGTTGAAAGAATGCATTTGACTTACAACCTTCTTTTTTATTTGTTCTAATGAGTATTTTTCGGTAAACCTTATGTCGATACTTGCTGTCGCAAAATCGGGTACCGCATTCATTGTTTCTCATCACTGAAGCATGTTGAGATTAACACTCGTTCCCCAATGATCATTTGACTGGTATACAGCCATAGTATCTTGCACCTCATCTCTGAGCACTTGGAAGTAATTAACAATGTTGTGCAAAGCATTTTCACCAAGCCATGGTCTAGCACTATGACACGCTTTTCCGGTTGCCTGTACTTTCGCCATGTAAATTCATTTTTGTGCATGCACCACTTTTTGTAGTGATCCTCCATCAGGAATAAGTACAACATCTCATGTATAACCTTCTTTGACTAAGAAACCAACACCATCAAAACCTCCTACTTCTTCGTCAGAAGTGAGCATCAATGTTATATTGAGCTTCATTTCTTTATCTTGCAATAACTCCTTCATAAGTAAGACAATAATAGCAACTCAGGCTTTCATATCTCAGGCTCAACGTGCATACAGTCTTCCATCTTTTTCATATGCATCAAATTGATCATTTGAAGAAGGTGGAACCACATCTATATGCGCATTTAATACAATATCGGCATGTTTTCATTCAAAATTTTGCACCAACAAAGATGGCTTTTGATTATGCACAATTTTTTGCACTACTGCTCACTCTAGGGAAACAAATTCCTTTTGTATTAGGTCAATCACTTCGTGTAACTGCTCAATGTCCGAAGAAACAGAAGGAATTGCACAAAGTTTTTTGGTAAATTCTAAAATAAAAGTAGACATCAATTTAAATTTTAATAAATCAATCATTAGGAATAGTTTGCAGAACTTCATCTCCTGGCCAATATATATGCGTTGGAGAAAGCTTTTGAACTATTCAATTTTCAAGAGCTAGTATATTTTGTTTTTTTCATAAATTATATGGTGTATGAATGGTATATAGCACATCTCATTTTGTGTAATTATCACCAACTTTTTTTTGAAAAGAAACAAAACCTCAAGTTACAGCATTATAAGTATTGATTTTCGAATAATAACGAACTAAATTACTTGATGGTAAAATTTTATAATTTAAACCTAAATATTTAGTTAGAGATCTAAGAAGTGCATTGAGTGATTTTTCAATATTTTCTTCCTCAAACGAATCATGGGAGCCACATTCAAGAGTTATATTTGGGGAAGATAAAAAAGATCAAGATAGCGATCAAGTATAATTATGTGGCTCTTCTTCTCACACATAATAATTGAACTCTAGTCCAAAAGATTCTACAAATTCTTTGTTACTTCTTCACGAAAAAATAGAAAACGGAAAACTAGCTCTTGAAGTATGTAAATCTACAACAAAATCAGCGTCAGAGGCTAAAGAAAAAAGAGCATGAGCAATACGTTCTCATAATTTTCAGTTTTTATCTCATGGGAAATTTCTATTCCGGTCTCTACCATCATAATTGTCAAATTTTCCATTAGTTGAGTAGTAATTTCTTTGCATTCGAGAAACAGGATTTGCTATAGGAACAATAATTACAGTTCCTTTAAAATCTGAGTCTTTCAAAATTTTTGAAAGTTTTTCGAGAATCCAATAAGTTATCTCACCACCATGCATTCATGATTGAATATAGTATTTAGGTCCGTTTCATTTTGATATGGAATATGTTACAATATTTATACTATTTCCAGAAAGATGAGTTGATACATTCAATACTTTTTTGACAAAATTCATATGATGATAGAAGAAATTATTTAGTAAATTTGTTTCTAAGATACTCTACGAAGTACTTACTAGAGAGTTCTTTTCATGTAATATCTTTTATTAGATCATTTGGCTTTTTAGTTGCCCCAAAATTTCGAATATTATTTTTATACCATGAAAAATATCTTGAAAAGTCTCACTTAACAATGTCTTGAGAAAAGTTTTTATTTTCTTTGTTAAACTCATTCCATATTTGAGATGCAATAATATTTCCTATTGTGTAAGTTGGAAAGTATGCAATATCACCCCCTGCCCAATGAATATCTTGTAGACAACCATTAGATGGATTATCTACAGATATTCCTAAATATGCATTCATTTTTTCATTCCAAGCCTCTGGTAAGTCATCAAATTTCAATTCTCATGAAAGTAACTTTGTTTCTAACTCAAATCTAAGAATAATATGGTAATTATAAGTCAATTCATCTGCATAAATTCTTTTTTTTGATGGTCATACTTTATTTATATATGAATAAAATTCATCATGGTCTACTCTATTAGAAGTAAATTTATTCATAATAGTTACTGCAAATTCAACAAATTCTTTGCTTTTTCCAATGATATTTTCTAATCAGCGAGCTTGTGCTTCATCGACAGATTTTGAAGCAACACTTAATATGTCAACGTGGTAAAAATCAGGATTTATGTTTTGTTCATACAATCAATGACCTAGTTCATGTAGTGTTGAAGAATAAGAGAAAAAAAAATCAGACAAGTTTGTATTAATACGAATATCATCAATACCTACCATGCATTCAAAAGGGTGATTTACATCTCACAAAAGACCGCGTTTAAAGTCAAATCATATAATTGAACAGAGGTTTTCAAGGAAATCCTTTTGCTCTCTTTTTGAGAGCTTTATATGTGGCTGAGACACATTTATAAACACAGAACTAATTTCTGGCAGTATTTTTTGTAAATCCCTAGATAGAGAAGAAAATAGCTGCGAAATTTGTGCCTTTGTTAATCATTGATCATATTGGTCTAATAAAATATCATAAGGATCCTTGTTTGGATCTATAAATTCAGCATAACGCTTTGTATAATCAAAAACCTTGCTCAAAGTTGAAGAATATCAACTATAATCATTATTTTTTTTAGCTTCTTTTCGAGCCGAAATACTTTGACTTTTTAGCACTTCATAATCTTCCAAAAAGTTTAATGGAACTTTTCTTAACCTGTTTACTCTTGCACGTATACGATTCAAAGACGCTTTTATATAATTAGGAGATTTTTTGTTTCAAGAAATTTCATCAAGCAAAAATAAAAGTTCATCTGATTGAATGATCATTGAAGTGTATTTTTTTATTAATCACAATTTGTGAGCTCTATCTGATCATCATGAAAGCGGCATAAAATTTGCTTTATCCCAAAGGAGAAGTCTTCTTATTCATTCAAGATGTTTTAACTCTTTAGTCATGTTTTGAAATTTTTGAAGTGGTGTTATCATTGTAATATATCTCAGTAAATATAATTATTCTAGTTCTTTTTCGAACATTTTATTTAAAAAATAATCGTATAATACCTTTCACTCTTTAGTAACATCTGGTCTATTGTCTTCAAAAACAGATAAACCTTGTCAAGAAATCATTCAAATCTTAGTTGCAGATTGTCACCCCACAGTAGAGCCTTTTTGAGGTCATTTTACTGATACAAAAACGTGTCATAGCAATGGTTCCATTACTTCACCGTTCTTTGTTTTATTCATATATACTTCTCTTAAAGAAGGTTTATCTTCTAGCTTAATTGCTCTTTTTCCATTTCGCAGATAAGATCAGTTCACATCGTTCGTAACCACTTTGGATTCAAGAGGTGGCATTATTTTCATATAGTACCCTCAACTTCTATTCATTGCCTTTTCATTATAGTGTTTTGGATCGCCAATTAAATCTTTTATTGCATCTATTTTTGATTTATCGTTATTAGCAAGCTTTACTAAATAATGAATAAATTCTATTGAAGGTTGATCATTCATTAATGCATTGTAATTTTGTGCTTGTGTAGTTCATTGAAAACGTGGGTTTAGTTCATTAAATTTAAAATGCTCTCAAAATTCTTCTGAATAAGATTTTAGCCCATCAATACCAATTATTCCTGTATAGCCATAATCATCATAAAGCTTTTTACACATTTCTGTAATAACTATTTCAGCCTGTTTGTTTATTTTTTTTCATCGAGGAGTACCTCGGTCATTACCAACTCATGACTTTAGTTCTCCAAAGCCTAGAGATTTTAGCCCAACAGGTTTATGGGATCAAGCATCAATAATAACATGACATTCTTGTCAATCTGGTATAATACATGCTTGAAAATTGGAAGGATAAGCCTCTAAACCATTTTTTCATGTAACTCACATAGATAATTTTACTTTCTGGTCAGCAATAAAATCAAACCATTCTGTTTTAATTTTTTTAAATTCCTCTCTTGATTTAAAACAACGAGTACCATCCCCCCCAGCAGAAAGAGTTTTTTGGATATATATTGGATGACCATTTTTTACATTAAATTTTTGCAATATTTTATCATAAGTCAATTTTTTATCCATCATCATCCATGGAATAACTCAGCTTTCAATTTGAGGCTTTTTTTCCTTTAACTCATCCATCATTTTTGAAAAAAATTCCTTATCTTCTAACTCAAAATTTCGCTTGGAATTTAGTGGACTACCAAGAATCACTTGGTTTTTTAATCACATAGTGGCAACCAAAAACTCTAAGTTAGAATTTGCCCAGGGCATAACAACAAAAACACTTTTTCATCATTCTTTAACCCTATTTAATTGCTCTGCGATAGCTTTTTGATCTATCTCAACAAGATCTCTAAAATATTGATCATCAACTTTTGGAGGCTTTGGAATAAATAAATTAGTTTTATCTCCTAAATGATTATCTGCGTGAATCAAATCAATCTGATCAATAATACCAAAATCAATTAAAGTTGACGCTTTTGATGAAACATCAGATACTAACCAGACCTCATCAAAATCGCTAAAAGATTCTTTTAACATCCTAAACATTTTTTTAACACTAAGACTCTCTGATTGATTAGTCAAGCGAGTAAATCACTTTAACGCAGTTTGGTTTGAATGGTGGAATCTTCTTGAACTATCCATTTTAACAACAAGAATCAATAAATAAATACACTATTTTTGAATAAAAACCGGATGATATCAAAATGGAATTTCTTTTTCATCATAATACTCACCTGCTTGTTTCATATAATTTTTATAATTTGATACGATAGAACCTACATTAGTTTTTGCAAGATTTCCAGATTGCACATCCCTTCTTAAACCAACTCTGGCAGCCATAATCACAGCTGGATTAAATCATCAACCACTAATAAAACGTAGTTCTGCAGTACAAACGACTCATTTATGCTTTACAGGAACAAGTAAAGGTGCTGCTTTTATTTTAGGATGATATACGTAATTATCTTCAACAACATAATCTTGATCTTTTTCTAACACTATTTTTCTAAATGACTTGTCGTCATTCCAAAAATCCATAGCGGACTCTCAATTATTTGCATAACGAACAGTCACTTCATACACTGCTCAACTATTTCCATCTATTTGTTTTGCAAAATAATGTCATGGCTTAACAGTTTCTCATGGTTTAATGACTTCCTCCATATCTAACTTATTGATAAGAATTTCTAATATTGGATGACCAAACCATTGCAGTTTTGAATCAGTAAAAAAATCGACTAATTCAC
The DNA here is from genome assembly GCA_020627925.1 of bacterium. Classification (GTDB taxonomy): domain Bacteria; phylum Patescibacteriota; class Gracilibacteria; order Absconditabacterales; family Absconditicoccaceae; genus JAHDFY01. The sequence continues at coordinate 151,334 of JAHDFY010000001.1, read as the reverse complement.
TTTGTCTTTTGAGATCTCAATTATTAATAACAGATCAATCTTCCAATACTTCATATCAAAACTGTTTTTCAAGCTTCCTTAAACTTCATGGAATAACTCTAGAGTAGATAGTTTTTACTGGCACAGCGCGCTTTGTAATATTTCCTTTAGGGTCAACAAAATCTCAAAACCATTCACTTCAATTGCGATACACATTTGCCACTAATAAAGGCAAAGCATCATTGTTTTTTGATAAAAGATTTGCTTGTCACATATGATCACCTGATGTTACTCATGTTGTGGAATCAACTCATAGAAAAAATATTTCATTTTCTCCGGCAATTTCTTTTAACTCTTCAAAGACCTTAAATGGATCTCAAACATATCTATCAAAGTTAGAAAAAAAATCTTGATTAGTATGAACTGCAGCATCTTGTTTAGAATTTAACCAAGAAAAATAGGACCATCAAGCTTGCTCTTCTAAACGATCTATACTTCAGTTCTTGTTTACTAGGTAATCATCTACATAGGGCATAGTAAATCATGACTGAATCATATCAACAATTTGATCCATAATTTCAGGTGTTTTTAAAGAATGTCAAAATAAAGACAATTCTTTTCATTTTAGTATCTCTTCTAAATCTTCTCTTTTTTTAATGATATCCTTTAACCTATTTGACCTATTTAGTAAATTTTGAGCTCATTTTTGAGCAATTTCTTTTGAGACAATTACCGGATGCCCTAGTGGATGATTAAACGAATCTAATCATACCTTAATTGGATAATTTAAATTCCTATCGTCTTGAAATTGTCTATATTTTTTAGTTTCATTTTCGTCAAAGCTTACAAACGTAATTGGCTGATCTGAGATTATTTTGACTATTTCTTTAGATGTTGCTGTTTTATGTTTATATTCATTTTCATCAACCCCAACTGTTTCAATGTTCATCGCATTTGTTATATTTTCTTTTGACTCACCTTGAAGTATAACGGAGTAATTATCGACATTTTCAATATTTTTATGTCTAGTATCAGGAAATGGATTTGTTGTGACTCTCATTTTTTGATCATTCTTATTTATAAAAAAAGCTTCTTACTCGGTTGAGCGAGTAAGAAGCGAATGTTTTTGGAAGAGTACTTGTGTCTCTAGTTTTTATTCCATCAAAAACGCGTCCTACCCGCAAGAGAGAGGATTGAGATCAGAATAATAAACAGTTTTGTTACTCTGTTCATCTGCGTTTTGAAAGATAAAGTACTATGTTTTTTATTAATACATACAAAAAATACAACACTTTTTCAAAAAAAATTCATATAGTTATCGTATTTAGATAATTTTGTTATCTAAATTCATAATAGAAGTTGGTATTATCATAGTTTTTTACTGATGTTGTTACTATTTCAGCTTTTCACGTGAGAGGAGATAATAACTCTATCTTGTCATCAAAAACGTCACCTAAGTCTACAAATATTTTTTGGACAGTATCACCTTTTTTTATGTAGATGAATCCATGGTTTGGCTTTGTAATGGTAACAATATCCAATGGCAAAAGAACATGGTTTGTAATAATAGGAACTATTACTTTGGCAACATTACCAACAAGTTGTACTGTTGAAGAGATATCAACAATTGTTTTATATTGAAGATTTTGGCTTGCTACCGTCGCAATTGAGAGGATTTGACCAGAATAAGTTTGTTCATCACTAATAACCACAATATCTGTTTGTGTATCAACAAATTGACGCTCCTTTGATGAAAGTCATATTTCTATTTGTTGTTTCGTTTGATTGACTACTGTAAACAAAGGAGTACCTATTCCTACTTCTTGTCATCTGTCAACAAGAATATCTCCAATAACACCATCAATAGGAGAAGTAACAAAGAAATTTCTATACTTGAGTTCTAGTTCTATTCTTGCATTTTTTGCATCATTCCATGCGTTGCGTAAAAGATCTAGTTGTGTTCTCTTTGTTGCCTTTGCATTATCTAGATTTGATTGGGCTGATTTTAGGCCAAGCTCAGCTTTGAAACGGAGATCTTTGACCGAGGTAAAAGCCTGATCATAAGCAATTTTTGCATTTTCTTCTGCTATTTCTATATTTTTTTGTAGAATTTCTACTTGTTGATCAATCAATGTTGTTTCTCCATCATTGATAAGTGATGAAAAAAGATTTTGTGCTCCGTTGTAATAAGCAATATACCCGCCGTATGTTGCAGTATATGAGGTTTGTATACCACGAAAGACCGAAATGAATCCATTAATTTGATTTTGTGTTAATTCAACACTCTCTGTTGAGCTTTCCAAAACAAGCAAAATGGTATCAAGAAATTCATCAACCACACTATAAGCATCATCAAATTTCTTGAGTTGTTCGAGCATTTGTGCATTAGAATAACTTGTTCACGATGAATCAACCGTTTTTAGATCAGCTTGTACGGCATAGAGTTCTCTTAGCAATGCTTCTGCATCTCTCAATGATTGCGTATTTTTTGCTCCAAGAAATAATTCAAATCTATCGTTGAGCGATTTGAAATCATCCGTTAATCATAAGATAACATCTCCTTGATATGCAGCAGAATCTATCATTGCAACCAATGAATCGTACTGCACACCAAAACTATTTTTTGTGCTTGTGATGGTATTTTTCAAGTCAGTGATTGCTTTTTGGTAGTCAAGAGTAGCCTTACTCCCTTTGTTGGAAGACAAGGCGTTTTCTAAAGACAGCTCTGCTTGATCAAGTGTTTGCTCTGTTTGTGAGTTCGTTGTCGAAAGGGTGTTCTGTGCACTATCAAGAGCTAGTTCCAAATCATCAATTCATTTTTCTATGTTAACTTTGGTTTGTTCATAGTTAAGTCTTGCTCTTTCTTCTGCAAGCTTTGCCCTTTCTAGAGAAATTCTTAAGTTATCTACCGTATCTTGTAAGCTGAGTATTGATTGTCACTTACGAACACGTTGTCATTCGATAACGTTAATAGTTGCAATTCTTCCTCTCGCTTGTGATGAAACTTGGATTTCTTGAGAACCAACAAGTTTTCCACTTTTTTCGATAAAAGCTGCTTGATCAAAAGATGCAAGAGGTTTCGTCTCTACGATAAAAGCTTGCTTTTCTATTGATGCTTCTTCAGGTGCAGCACAAGCAGATAGCAGCAATGAAAAAGAAAAAAGAGAGAGTAGTTTGATAGTTTTTGGTTGTATTTTCACGTTCTTCATTAGTTATAATATACAAGACATAAGATTTGACGTAATAGGGATATCCTACGTTTCACTCAATAAAAAACAACAAAGGATTCTTTTTTCTCCTTTTCTTGTTTTGGAAAACTCTAAAAAAGAATAACAAAAGAGCCACTTTATTGTGACTCTTCTTGTCAAATTATAGAATTAACTACTTTAGTTTTTTTTGTTCTTTTTTGAATTTACCAAGAATAAGGTAAACAAGTGGTGCAGCAATAAATATTGATGAATATGTTCCTGCTATCACACCGATACTCAAGACAAATGCGAAGTGTTGAATCAGCGTTGCATTGTACATGAAGCTAAAGATAAATAAGACAAAGACAACAAGGAATGTTGATAAAGATGTTCCTATTGATCTTCTCATTGTTTGCCAAATACTATCCTCGAATACTTGACCATAAAGCAGACCTTTTCCAAGATTATCTTTACGTCTTGTGATGTTTTCTCTGATTCTATCCATAATAATAATGGTATCGTTGATACTATAACCCATAATCATCAGCATTGCAGTAACGAATACCGTATTGATTTGGATCGTTGGATCTATCCACATATACAACCCATATGCTCCACTTGTAATAGTAAGATCAAATAGCATTGTAATAATTGTAACGACCGCCAAACTTGATGGAGAAACAAAATCTCTAATACCCGCAAATGAGAACATCATATACACAGCAACAGCGATTAATCCTGCAATCAAAATGAACATCGTAGTATTTTTCATATTTCCTCCAATACTAGGTCCAATCAAAGATAATCCAAGAACATCTTCTTCTGATGAAATGATATTATTGGTTAACATAGTGCCTTGTACATTTTGTGAAATTTCTTTCACTTGCGAGTCTTCTGATAAACCAATATTAATAACGACATTGGTATTGCCATCAACTTGCTTATTTGCTCCAACAGAAACTCATTCAAAACCTGCTTTTTCTAGTGACTCTTCAAGAGTGTTTTCAATGGTATCTTCTGTTGTTTGTGTTGCAATAGACATTTCTACTCCTCCTGTAAATTCAATAGAAAGGTTAAAGTGTAGCAAAAATAATGTTGCAGAAAGAAGTGCTAAACCTCCTCCCATAATCAACCACAAGTATGATCTTCTGATAATTGAAAATCTCATTTTTTTGTGAAATAAATCTAAAAATCATTCTTTGTATGAATAGTGATTTGTCAAACCATTACAAGGGATTAGATTTCTATTTTTTTATTGTAAGCGTCTTTGGCAGCCTCTTCTTGGGCTTTTTTTTTGTTTTTTGCTACTCATTCACCTCGCAATTCTTCTTGAACGCTAAGTACCGCTTTATACAAATAAACATTTCATTTTGTGTCCGTTTCATGTGCAGTGGTCGTATACACAGGTAATATTTTTAACTTTTTTTGGACATGTTCTTGAATGAGTGATTTGAAACTTTTTCCTTCTCTTTGAGAAATATCATCAATTCTTGTAAAAATATATTTTTGAATAAATGCTTCTACCGATTCAATTCATGCATCAAGGTACAAAAAACCAAGCAATGCTTCCAATGCATCTGATAAAATTGAATCTTTTTTGTCTCCATCTTGTTTTTTTTCTCCTTTTCCAAGAAAAAGCTGCCCTCATAAATGAATATCTCTTGCTACTTGTGCAAGCGTTTCTTCTCTAACTAAACCAATCTTGTAAAGCGTTAGCTTTGATTCTGGTGCATTCTTATACTTTAAAAAGAGAAATTTATTTATTATGGCACCCAATATACCATCTCATAAAAATTCCAATCTTTCGTTAAATGCCATTGGTTGGGTATAATCTGCTGCGTACGACTTGTGAACGAATGTTGTTGCAAGCAATTCTTTATCTTGCACTGTCATGACTCATATATCCAGCGAATAAACATAGTTTTCTCGTCAAGAAATTTTTTCTATGACTTCTGATGTAAACATATTATCTATAGTAATTAAACGGTTTATCTCCTATTTTTTGAACATAATCATTTCCTAATAAAATAACAATATCATGCTTGCTATCTCATGAACCAACTTCTACTACCTCGGTGGGGATAAATTTTTCTAGTAGATCAATTGAATGTTGGAAAGACCCTGTTCCATAGACATAAATAGTAGTTTTTTCTAGGTTTTTTTCATCGTTATCAACTTCTTGTACATCAAATCAGTACCTACGAAGTTTTGCTGCTGTTTTTCATGCTAGACCATTCCTGTATACATAACTTGCCGCAACATCTGGATCGATAGCATTACGTATTGCAATGCTTGCTTTTTCTTTAAAAATTCATGCATTATGAGCAACAACATAAGCAAAAAATGCTGTCATATCATAGTTTGATACTTGCGCACTTGATGCACCAATAGGAAGCATCGTTGCCATACCATTAAATCACTCCCTTGGAGGAAAATACAAAAGACAACCTGGTTTCATAGTTCTCCATACTGCATTAGAGCATTCTGTTGTATAACCAAATGTTAGTATTTCTGGCATATCATATGCATAATCAATCATTGCTACTGCATTTCTTGCTGTTACATTGGTTTTTACCATTTTTTTATATTGTTCATACAACTTTTTCATTGTATTTACCGATGTAAGACTTTCTGAATCGGTTAATTTTTTTAAGACAGCTTTTATGATGAGCTGTTGTCTTTGTGATCTAGAAAAATCTGAAGTTGTTTTTCTTGATCTTGCATATTTCAGCGCAGTTTCTCCATCAAGATTTTGCATTCACGCAGCAATAGAAAATGTTTGATACGTGTTATTTGGTCAAGGGTACTGTACGTCGTGAATCGCATAAGGAATTTCTATATCAATTCCACCCACTGTATCTATCAACTCTTCAAATCAAGCAAAATCAATAAGAGCATAGTAAGGAATATCTAATCACGTGATGTCTGCTGCCTTTTCTGCCAATGCAACCGCTGATTCTGCCACCTTGTAATCAGCAATCATTGATTCATCAAGCGCTTCTGGGACTACTACATTATTATACTTCCAAGCAAAAAGTGCATTGATTTTTTGTGCGTATTGCCCTTTGTAATTAATAAAAAGATCTCTTGGAATTGATATCATTGAAACGGTATTGAGTGCTGGATCAAAAGAAGCAACAATAACAGTGTCTGCTAAGTATCCACCTGCGTGATTTTCACCTCCAACTCCAATAAACAATACATTAATATTACCATTAAGGTCTTTTTCCATAGGGTCTCAAAAGGATTGAGAGACCAGTTTGACAGTTTGATATCCTATCGCGTTGATAGAATATTGAGCAGCTCCTCGCAATGTACGTCAAAAAAACATCACAAGCAGCACACATCCCAAAAACACACCTCATCTCAAAAGATAAAAAGGATCGGTGAGTCGCTTTTTCCAACTTTCCGCCACCAATAAATTATCTCTTTGTGATACTTTTTTCTTTTTAAAGCTTTTTTTTCGCATATTGAGAGATAAATATTAAAATATTACAACTGAAACTGTTCAATGATTTTGTGAAAAGGAAGAGTGTCTTGTACAAAATCTTGTATATTTTCATTGTTTTGGGTGTATATATGAGATCAATCAAAACTATAATATAGTGAATCATATTTATTAAAAACAGGGCCTCATTGCAAACGAATTATCAATTCACCTTGATAATCATATTGTTCTTTTGTACTACCTGAACTTTTGTGAATCGTTCCTACAAAAGAGACTTTTTCATTTGTTTGTTCTAATGTTATTGATCAAGAAATATAATTAGTAAGACGGTTCCATTCTCGAGAAATTGCCACTCCATGCTGTTGATCTGTCAATGTTACTGATCCAGAAGTTGGAGTTATCTGCATAGCAAATAACGATGACCATGATGGATGAGTCAGTCACTGTATAGTGAGTGATGCATTTTTTGGGTCAAAAAATTCTTCATAAAAAAGACCGTCAATTTCACTTTCTGTTATCTGACCAAAGTCAAAAAGACTAGTTTTTTTTGTAACTCATACAAGAGCATCTATTAGTCATTTTTTTTGTTGTGTACTGATTATTTCTTGTTGCTTGTCTCATAATAAAAAAGGTACGATGAAAGATCTCGTCATCGAAGCCCATTCATTAATTTGCATAGAGTGGGTCAAAAAATAAGCGCCTTTTTGTTTTTCTAGTCAAATTCGCTGTCATTTAGTATAGGTGACTAAATTATTCAATAACTCTCTCAGCTCTTCAAATTTTTTATATTCTCGTTGCACATCATGAATCTTGACTGCTTTTTTATCTTGTGTGATAAATCTTTCTATCATACCCGTTACAGAAAAAGAGTCTTTTTTCTTTCACGCGTCGATGTTAGTAGCAAAAGTAAACAAATCAATTGCTGTATTTTGATCAAAAATTCAGGTCCCATTGATTGAAAAATGAGAAATAAGCTCAGGTATTTGAGATGATGCTTCAATAGTATATAAGGATTCTTTTTGTCCTGAATTAAGCATTAATTTTGACCAAAAGTGGTCATGTCTTTGTGCGATTCATTGTATTGTTTGGGGACTTATGGTACTTTTACCTCATGTTATTCGTAATATGCAAATAAGAGATAGCAGGAGTCATCCAAGAAAAAGCTTTGAATTTTTCATATATTATTTTTATTAGACAAAGTGGATTACTTTTCTCACTATACTCTATCTGATCAGCAATTTCAACGACATATTTGCAACAAAAAAGAAGTAACGTGAATAAATATCTTTATGAGAAAAAAAGAAAAAACTAACCAAGCAGTCAGTTTTTTCATTATATTTTGTGATGATTTGTTTGTATGCTAATGAAATTGCAAAGAAATTCTTTCCTTGAGATTTCGTTTTTCTTGTATGGTTGTTCGAGTCATTTCTTCTTCTTGACTAAATTCACCTTCCGGAAGTGTTGCCAAAACCATAAGCCACTCTTTTACCACTGTTAAATTATGAATGTAGTGTGCGTCTATATTATTTTGTTGCATGTATTGTTTTAGGCTTTCAATTGCTTTCATTGTACTTTCAAAGGAAATCACATTGTAAGGGTTTTTTTCTCCCATAAGGTCATGTAGCGAATTAATTCTTACATGCAAGGTGTTGAGTAGTGTAGTAACTTGTTGCGCCTTACCCATCGAATGCGCTAAAGTAATTGATTCGAGCTGTTTTTGAAGAAATGGGCTATGTAATTGTTGTTCGACTGCATAGTAAAAATCTTCATTTATTAGTATTTTTTGCTCTTTTTGTAATTCTCTAGCGGTAATTGTTTTATTGTTTATAAGTGGCTCTGTTGTATTTCATGAGTTTACAGCACCAGATGGTAGTGTTTGAGCAGTAGTATTTGTGTCACCAGAAAGTAATGCTGATCATGTTGTAGGTGAATCAATTTGTCCTGAATTTGGTAGTGTATTTTGAGAACCTGTGATTGTTAGCACTATTCCTGATTGATTTTGTGTTGTTGCACCAGTTAATTGTTGAATTATCGTACCTGATGAGATCACAACACCACCAGTGTTTTGTGCTCCAGAGAGAAGTGATCATGATATTTGAGAACCAGAATTAACAGTCACAACTCCTGTAATGAAACCTCATGTTTCGAGAGTTCCTGAAAGGGCTAATTGTTCAATTACTTCAGTTTGTTGCTGTGTTTCTGCAACAATAACATCAAGTGCTTGTGTATTTTTTTCTACTTCATTGATAGTAGCAATCTGACGATCTGGAACAAAAATTGCTTCAACATTTTTTTCTGCATGAGTTAGAATAACTTGCTCAGTTCCACTATTATCTACCACGTTTTTATTAGCTTTTTTTGTGAGTGTAAAACGTGTTTTTTTGTCTTCTTGAGTATTTTTTTGATCTTCTTTTTTTGCTTTTAGTACTTCATCAGTTTCATTGATTACAAGACCATCATTAGTCTCCACCGAAACATTCTCATTGGAAATATCGAGGGAAGGTTTTTTTGATTCTACTGCAACATAGTCTCCGTGGATCATTTTGAGACGGTACTCTTTTGTGTTGTTTGTTTTTTTCCCAACATAAGTCACTTTGAACGATGCTGGTCAAAGAATTTTTGCGTTATGAGAAGCGATTTCTAACAGTAATGACGAGCCTTGATTTACATCAATAATATCTCCGTCGTGAATTGTATCAGAAATTACTTTTCTATTATCACTTCATTTGATTTGATAGAATCATTCTACATCAATGATTTTTGCTACATCGATGGCTTGCACTCTATCTTGTGAGAGAAAAATAGTATTAAAAACCCCAGGACCGAATGTATAGAAAGAACCTGTCATCAAGACAACCACAAACATAACAGAAACAGCATGACGAAAAACCGAGAGCCTAGAAAAAAGACTAGGTTTCGTTTGAGGCCTCGTTTTTGCCATAATTTTGTTGTAGATCGCAAGTTTGTCCTCTTGAGACAAAATATGGCTTCTTTTTTGCTGAAAGTATCCTGCTATATTCATAATAGAACAGTCCATAGGTTAGAAATATAAAAGGAATATCACCCACTAATACGAGTGAGTAATATATTTGTGACAGAAAAATGTATTTTTTTTTATAATACATCAAAATAATAGCAAAAAAAGCTGAAATTACGTAGCTTTATTTGTTTTCTGTTCCTGAAAGATTTGTTCCTGTTTCTTGTTGTTGTGGCTCATATGCACATCCACTTACTTTTTCCAATTGTGCAAAAGTGTGTACTCCTGATTTTTTATATCCAGGCCCAATCCACGTTGGATAAGCAGTAACACTTGCCATTTCACATTGTAGCTTTTCTTTGGTACATTCAACGTATTTAACAGCATCAAATGCTTTTACTCAGAACATTTCTTTTTGTTCTTTACAGTGTCCACATCGGTTCGCTCCATACATTTTGAAACCTGCGTCCGTCAAACATTGTGCAAAAGCAGTATCTTTTGATACTTGTTCTGGCGTTGCACCTCCACATCATGCAAGGATAAGCGTCACCATAGCCATAAGAAGTATTGGCGTTTTTTTCATAATCATTTCTTGTAGATACGAATAAAATTCTTAGTATTCACTAAGTGTTTATATAGCAATTTATAAAAGCAATGCAACTGATAGTATCATATAAAGAAAAAGGAAGACTGCTAAGACGTCTGGTTAATGGACTATTAATGTCGGGGGCGGCTATTGAAGTAAAGAAAATTAATTATGTCGCTTCTTACCAATTAGATTCTAACAAAAAAGTCACAAAGAATGAGGAAAAAATGTTAATAATTTCGTACAATGAAGAGAAAAGGTCACAACTGGAAACAATGCTTAAAAAAGGAGGAATCACCGAGTGGATAGATCATCCCTAAACACTTGCAAACCGTACGTGAAATACTATAGTCAGCGTGGGAGAAATTAAAAAAATATTGTTATTTTATGTTCTTACTTATTCATCGTTTATGCGAGGAGATATATTAAAAAGGAGTATTGTGACAGCAACAGGGATTGCTATTTTGGCGTATTTGTTTTGGCTGTATAACAATGGCGCAATTATTGTACAAGGAGAATTTGTTGATTATAATGTTGCAGCCTATGGTATTTTATCACTGCTTTGTGTGTTTTATTTGGTTGCTTATGGAATCTATCCTATTCATATCAAATGGCACAAAAGAATGTTCTTGGTTATAGGTATTGGAGTAATTATTGGATCATATACGTATTTGTTGGATGATGCGTCACAAAATATTTATATTGGAGACTTTATGAAATTGTTGGGAGTACTGTTGGTTCTTTTTGGAGCAACTGGTCATCTCATTCCAGCCAAAAGTCATCAAAAAAAAGCTGAATCAGAAATTGAAATCATTGAAGTGTAATTGTTGGAACACTATTGTAAAAAAGATGCGGGACCAATACCGTGTCTTTTTTTTGTGGTATAATGTTGTTTGTGTTTTCACACTGTGAATTATTCATCCTTTACTATAGTATTAAATAATATAATAAAGAAAAAAAATTAATAATAATAACTATAAATAAATGATAGAAAGTTTGTTAAAAGTGTGTAATATTATTTGTTACCTTTGTTTTTCCTCTTTTTTCAGTTTTATAGTTTTTCACATTCTTTTGTGAAAATGTGAGAAATCGACAGAAGTTGACAAAAAATATGTGTAATGAGTTACTGAAGTTTTTCACAAAAATAATTGTACTTCGTTCTTTATTCTTTTTTTTGTTTTACTCTTTTATTTTTCTTGTTATATAAGAATTAGTTTTATATGATAATTGTTCTTGTAATGTTTTGTTTTCTTTTATTGAAGTACTACTTTTTACATGTTTTTCACATTTTTGTTAAAAAGCTGTGGAAAAGTTACGTTCTTTTGTTGGTTTTCCACAGTATTTAGAAATATAGTAACATCGCTAATAAGCGATGTTACTATATTTTCTTTGGGTTTTATTCAAATACGGGTGCAGGAGGTTGTGGTGATTGGTAGCTGACCCCAATTTGTGTAGTAAGCCATAAAGTACATAAGGCATGTATTGCTATTCGTATTGGTGTCATCACTATTATTTGGTGAAGTGATGCGTTGGATGATAGTTTGTTTGCTATGTCTGATGTATGCTCGATATTAACAATTTGGTCACCAAATATGGCAATTTGAAGACTAAAAATAACTGAAAACACAGTGAGCGGTATTAATAATATTTGGATAGTATTATTTATAATAGGATCTTGTGGGAATGTTATATGAATTTTTGAGTAATTGAAGACAGCAATCAGTAATAATCCGTATAAAATGAGAATTATTGTGGTTTGTCCGCTAGAAAAAAATACCTGTCGCTTGGCATAACTTATTGCCAAAAAGTATGTGTCGGGTGTTTTTTCCAAAAAATTGGTCAAAAGAGAAATTGCATTGGAAGAGGCCAAGCAAATGATATTGATAATGTAATTGCTGATCACTATTTTGATCATTTGTTCCATTCCTATGATGAATGAAAAGATAGATAATAATCATAGCATACCAACTAAGAGATACTCGAAAGCGTAATCGGACATTCGAGGAATTTTGTAAGGAGTAAAGCTTGCATCAATTGCGTGAATAGCTACTATCTGACTGCACTGTTTACCATTGTAGTTGTTTCTATGATCATTGCAAATAAAAAAGCTTTTACCCTGCTGGAGCTAGTTATTGCGCTAGGAATTTTGAGTGTAGGAATTTTGGGCGTACTAACCGTTTTGCAAGAAGGTTTTCGTTTTGTTGATAAAACAAGGCAAGATGTTGTTGCTATTAATTTGGCAAGAGAATGAGTGGAAAGTGTTTTTACGATAAGAAATACAAATCGACGCAAACGATCATGAAAAAGAGATGAATGCTGGTTGTTACAAGACCCTTTTGCTCCTGTTCCTACCACTGCTTGTCAGACAAGCCCATGGTTAGGTTCATGAACGTATTTGCTACAAAGGGCGTATTATAGTGGGCAATATTACCCTATGCTTTCGGGGGGGTGATCAGAGTTGCTGGATGTTTCGGATGGCATCTCTGCAAATGAATCTCAGTTTGCATTATGTGAAACATGAACAGGACGAACATCATGTCCGGGAGGAACGTGATCAGCCTCAGAATGATTGTTTTATAGACAGATTATTGGTAAGTGATTATATCGTAAAGATGTTTCTGTACAAGGTGGTGAATTTATTGACTGTCCCAATGGCTCTACGCCATTATCGAGTGGTTTTTGTGGTGATGAAAGAGCAAAAGAATTTCGTTTTTGTGTGAGAGTTGGGAGCATTAAGCAGTGAACCAACACGATAGAGCAATGCGCTGTAATGACAAATTTTTTGGAATAAATAATTTACAATATAGTAGGTTGTACAATGAAATTAACCCCCGCAATGCAACAATACGTAGATCTTAAAAAACAAAATCCTGATTGTTTGCTGTTTTTTCGTTTATGAGATTTTTATGAAGTATTTTTTGAAGATGCGAGACTTGTGAGTCAAGCATTAGATTTGGTGCTTACATCAAAAAATAAAAAGTCAGATAATCCTATTCCTATGGCTGGTATTCCATATCATGCCTTGGAAAAGTATATTCCTAAACTTGTCCAAATGGGCTATAAAATAGCTGTTGCTGAGCAGTTGAGTGAGCCAACACCAGGAAAAATTGTTGCAAGAGAAGTGGTGCAAATTATCACTCCGGGTACCTACATTAGTGACAAACAAACAGAACATAATTTTATTGGCGCAATTGTGCAAACTGCCGACAAATTTCATTGTGCTTGGGGAGATTTTTCTTTGGGGCAGTATTATACAAAAAGTTTTACAGAAGCGGAAGATTTACAAAAATTTTTACTGACGCTTTCGATAGCAGAATACATTTTCTCGTCAGATTTGTCTATCAAAGATGCCTTACAAGAAAGCTTATCTATCAATTCTGACGCTATTTTTTCAATCTATGACGTTCCTAGCGATCCTGCTTGATTTTTACAACGTGTTTGTAAGGTGCAAACTATTACATCTTTTGGAAAAGCGTTAGAAAATGGAAGAGGTGAGGCATTTGCTTTGCTCGCATACTATGTGCATTATACACAAAAATCACCTCTTCATACCTTACATTATATCCGTTTGCACAACGAGGAAACAACAATTTTGCTTGATGATGTAACTATCAAAAATTTGGAGATTTTTCATGCTAGTTATGAGCATGATGCCCGCTATAGTTTGTTTGGAGTAATCAATAATACCAGAACGGCTGCGGGAGCTAGGTTGTTATCATCGATGTTGCATTATCCTTTGCAAAATGAAGCTTTGATACAAGAGCGTTTGGATCATATTGATTATTATAGAGTTTTTTGACAACGTGCTGCATTTCATCAAGCTTTGTGACAGGTTTGTGATATTCAAAGAACGATAGGAACCATTGTTTATAGAAAAATGCTCCCTGCTCTTTTTGTGAGATTGAGGGCAACATTTTCGCTTTTGTTGCACTATGAAAATGGTGCTTTAATCAAAGAATTACAACGTTTAGGACTTTCTTCTGAATGACAACAAGCAACGCAAGAATCCTTTGATCATTTGTGGGCGGCTTTTCGTGATGATGATATGATTAGTAATGAAAAAGATTTTATACGTGAGGGGTTTGATGAAGCCCTTGATGCAATTAGAAAAAGAGCATACCATGCTGATGAATTATTGATGCAATATCAACAGGAAATACAGGCAGAAACATCGGTGTCGTGTAAATTAAAATATGTAAAAAACCAATGATATTTTTTGGAAGTGTCACAAAAGGATGTACCAGCTTTTGAGCAACATAGTCGTGAATGAGATTATACAATGGGCTTTACTCGTAGACATACACTTAAAGCAGCTCAAAGATATAGTAGCGAGTATTTGGATAGTATCCAGCAAGACAGTTTGCGCGCAAAAGATGAACTTATTGAGCGCGAACAACAATTGTTGGCGGCAATGAAAGATTTTTTGCTGGAACGCCAACAAGAACTTGCTGAACTTGCTCATGTCCTAGCACAATGTGATGTCTTTTTGTCGCAGGCGTTGTTGTCGATAGATAAGTCTTTTTGTAGACCAACATTTCATGATCATTCGTGACTCTCTATCGTGTCGTGAAGGCATCCTGTGATTGAAGAATTTTTGCCTCGCGATCAGCAGTTTATTCCTAATAATTTGACTATCGGAAAGTCGGGAGAGGAACATGATGGTTTGGTGCATATTATTACGGGTCCTAATATGGGCGGTAAATCGACGTTTTTGAGGCAAAATGCGCTGATTGTTTTGATGGCTCATGCAGGTCTTTTTGTACCCGCACTTAGTGCTCATATGGGGGTTGTTGATGGTATTTTTGCGAGAGTAGGAAGTGGTGACATTATTGCAAAAAATCAATCGACATTTATGACGGAAATGATAGAAGTTGCCAATATTCTGCATAATGCAACCGAGAAAAGTTTTGTGATTTTTGATGAACTTGGTCGTTGAACATCAACTTACGATGGAATGGCTCTTACCAAAACGATTTTGGAGTATATTATTTCTCATATTAATTGTCAAACTTTGCTTGCGACTCATTACCATGAATTAGTGACTTTGGAGACTGTTCACGAGCATATCAAAAATTTTTCTGTATCGGTCTATGAAACGGATAAAGAAGTTGTTTTTATGAAAAAAATTGTAAGTGGTGGAGCCAACAAAAGTTATGGTATTGATGTTGCAAAACTTGCTGGTCTTCCTCACGCCATTATTGAGCAAGCTAGGGTCTATTTGGAAGCATTGGAAAATGGAACATCTCATGAAATGACTGATCGCTATCAAAATCAACCACTTTTTCATGTTGCGACTGATAATCAAGTTTCTACCTTTGAAAATCGTTATAATGATCTGAAGAAACAGATTGAGTCAATCGATGTCAATAACCTTACTCCTATGCAAGCTCTTGCTACACTTGCAACATTGAGAGAAAGTTTGACAGATGAGTAGTCAACGAGTACAATAAGACAATGATATTTTAGTCTTTTGATAGACTTTATGCTGGCTTATTTTAGTTTTCTCCGTTGTTGGAAATATTTTTTGGGAGCGTTTTGTGGAATTTTTTTGTCTTTTCCTTTTTTTGGTCACTCATATGACCTTAATTTTGTCGACATTGTGACACAGAGTTTTGTGCAAAGATTTGCTACTATTCATTTTGCTTGAGGAGGTAATGATTTTATAGGAGGTCTTTTTCTTTTGGATGCGGAATCATTGGCTTCTCCTGTAGAAATTTCCTTATGAAGTGATACTATTCTTTGTACAAAAAAATTACGTTGATTATATTATAACATGCAAAGGGGCCAAAAATTATGGCCATTAGATGAGCAAACTAATGCATGACTTTTTTGAGGTTATACAAATCTTATTGTTGATGGTGGATTGTATACCACTTGTTCTTTTACTTGATCGGTGGGATGAACTTTGACGGTTGATCCTTTTGATATTGTTGGACATATTCGTTATGACCATCCTGATTATGGAGTAAGTGAAATAAGCGCAGGTAAAAAATATACAAGGTTTTCTAATACTGACGATGGTATTTATGCATCAAGTTTGGGAATGTTCAACAATGAAACTATTGTTGGCTTCCTTTTTGATACTTATGGAGGAATTTGATTTGTTGGTGGTTATGATGATGGTATTTGTTATGACGATCTTTTGGATGAGTTCAATACGACATCAGGAACCGTTAATACTGCTTTTTCTCTTTCATGAGACCTTATTGTGAGAGAAACTACCCAAGTAGCGTGTAGTGGCTGGATATTGACATGAAATGGTGCAACAAATTTGTTGTGGAATGTAGACATTAAATGACTTGCTTGAGTTTCTGACGCGATATCTACTCAGGACAGACAATCGTTGGTAGGAAATATTGGAGAGCAGTCTCTTTTGCGTAATACTGATTTTGTTACTGCTTCTGCTTTGCTCTCATTAGCAAGAAAAAATGCGAGAATGCTTTGTAGAGGAAAAGAACCTTTTGTTTGATCTTCTCTGACGTGAATTCCTATCGGGGAAGATGTCTTGTGTATTGATAGCGGATGAGGACCATTTGTTATTGATTTAGATGCAGACGCTTCTTTGTACGAAAATAAGACACTTATTATAAAAGAATGAGATGTGTTATTTCAATGATCAATGCCTTATGATTCCTTGGGAATGAATCTTTTTATTGAAAAAGGAAATCTGTTGTTAGAAAACGTTATTGACGCTAACGATTTAACTTTTTTTGACTGATTTGGTTTCCCTGAGTCAGTATTTTCTACGACAAGAGGTTTGTATATTCGTGCAAATTTGGTCATTAATGGAATTATTGCATGAGTGGATAATGCTACTACTTCTCCTGTTGTAGGCTATCACCATAAAGTATTTCTTCATGGTAGACTTAGTTCGCTTAGCACACCATTGGAACCAACCATACAAAGAAAAAGACAGTTAGAAAATCTTTTTTGAGTTTCACGGTTGACTAGTTTTTGACCATATATCAATATACAACAGGCGATTGAACGAAGATGCGGAACTGATGGATTAGGAAATGATTGATTTGTTGAGTGTGATGCTCTTTCTGATGATCATGCTTTGGCATCTCTTATTGTTATTCCTACAACCGACTTTTCTTTGTTGTTGGATGATAACTAAAATTTTTTATAACAAAAAAAACCAGCATACTGTTATGCTGGTTTTTTATTATAATTCACCTAATGCGTTTAAGATATCATCCAATGCATCATCTTGATTAAATTCTTCGCTTTCGTTGACTTCTATCTCTACTTCACCATTGAAGTAATCTTGAATTTCTACTAGTTCAATTCATCTATTTCCATATAAATCTTTTGCCATATAACCGACTGGTTGTAAACTATTCACAGTAAATGTTGCGCTGTTCTTTTTGAAACTATCAATTCTTCATGGATTTTCGGCGAATTTGATAGATCCTCCATTTACTGCTGACTCATTATCGAGGAAATAGAGTGTGACTTTATACTGACCACTTGCAAGCTGTTTTACGCTTACTCTGGATGTATCCAAATATGGGTTTCCTTTGTCTTGTCCTATGATTACATTAATAGAATCAGTATTTGAAAAACCTTGATCATCGATAGCAATAAGTGTTAGCTTGTAGCTTCATGAATATTTCCCTTTTAGTAGATGGACAGTATGGGTGTTGGAAAAATACGAGCTATTATGTTTTATTTCTTGTACAACATCTGAATCAATCAAGACTTTTACTGTGTGTATTTTTCTTGGAGCACTAATGCTGTAGTACACAGCAAAATTTTCTGCGATTGTTCATCCATTTTGAGGGCTTTTAATGTTTACTTCAATGTCAGGATCTTCCTTTGGAATTCTTTCCTCACATACCTCTGTTGGCTCTTTTGCAAATACATAGGTGTAATTGTAGGTTACTCATTCTGCAGTAACACTATCTCCTGAATAAGCAAATGTATTTCCCTCGTTCCATCGTTGTATAATGTCATTGAGACCATTGTAACCTGGAAGTGTTGTGCTCGGTTGTATGACATATCCAACTCTTTGTTCCTCACTAGGTGTGTATTCACTAACAGCACCTGCACATAAAGTATCAAACTTAATGGTAGAAATAGGGGTATCTACTTTATTAGGAAGCTTGTATGAAACAGACTTCACAGCAAAATTTTCTGGAGTGTTTTCGTTTGCTAACTTACCCGTTATTTTTGATATCGTTACGGGTTTGATTCATGCAACCTTATTCATTTTTTCACTCTTGATCAATTTCTGTGAAAGTAGTCCGTTATAAAAATTTTTCATTACGGGAGAATTTAATCATCATCAATACGCGTTGGGTGCCATAGGTGAACCATCGGTATTTCCTGCCCAAAATATAGCTACTTTGGATGGTGTATAGGTCGCTAACCAACCATCTCCTGCTACTTTTTGCCCATTACTTTTGACTTTGTTTGATGTTCCAGATTTGACTCCCATCTGAGGAATCCCTGGTACATTGAATAGTCACACCCAACCTGCTGGCATATTTGATTTATCTGATAATATATTCCAGATAAGATACGCTACTTCTGCTGTAATCGGTGATTGTTCTACTAGTTTTGTTTGTTTGGTGTATATTATTTTTCCTGAAGGGTCTCTAATTTCCAAAATTGGGTTGATCTGTGCTGGTTTCCCTAATGCGCTCAAGTGGGTATAGGCTTGCGCTAATTCCAACATAGGAACCTCACCTGCACCGAGAGCTAGTGAATAACCATAGGGATGGTTGGTTCTTAGTGATGTTAGTCCAAGTCTTTGCAAGAAAGGTTTTATTTTTTCTTCTTGTCCTCATGCCAGATACGCTCTGACTGCAGGAATGTTTCTACTATGTGCTAGAGCATTTTTTAGAGGAATTATTCCTTTAAATTTTCCTTCAGCATTATTTGGCGTGAGTCCTCCTACTTTGATTGGCGTATCAAATATTGGTGTGTCAATACTTGAGGGAACTGTTTGGAGTAGATTGGCATAGATAAATGGCTTGATTGACGAACCAGGTTGTCTTTTGGCTTGGCTTACCATATCGTTTTCTCCTTCAATATTTTTGTTGTTGTAGTCTGCGGAACCAACATACGCCAATATGTCTCCGTTTTTACTATCTAAGTAGACCATCGCTCTATTGCTACCTCCTTTTTGTTGTACGACTCCCATGTATTTTTGGATGCTGTCTTCTGCAATTTTTTGTATGTCGTTGTCTATCGTTGTTACGATAGTGTATCCACCTTCGAGTAACGATTCTTGATCAATACCTAGTTCAGCGAATTCTTCGTTTTGTGTTATAAAGTCTTGTATATAAAAGACAAAGTGAGGTGCTTTGATATCGGTAATACTAGATTTTTTGAAATCGATAGAGATTGCTTTCATGAAAGCCTCCTTTACTTGATTTTGATTGATGTACCCAAGTTCATACATTCTTTTGAGCGCATGATCTTTTCTTCCCCATTTATATGATACGGTATAATTTTTTCCTTCAAATGATGTAGTGAAATCAATTACTTTTTCCAAGGTTGTCAGTATGTTGCTTGCAGATAATTTTGTAGACGGATTCATAATTATTTCATCTATTTTTTCTACGATGTGTGTTTTGATATCACCAGATAATGTTATTTGTTCTCCTCTATTGAAGACACGAATGTCTCCAATAAGTTTTCCATTTGTTCTATAGGGATTATATTTGGTTGGTGATTTGGGGATAGAAGCAAGTATTGCTGATTCTGCAACATCAAGTTCTGATGCTGGTTTGTTGAAATAGATATTAGATGCTGACTCTACTCCATATGCATTGTTTCCCATAAATATATAATTGAGATACAACTCCATGATCCTTTCTTTCTTTTTTCTTGTGATTTCTTTTGATGATAATTGTGGGTTTTGTGCCTTAATATCATCGTGAATAAGATTGTCTAGCTGTAATGCCAATACTATTTCTTTTACTTTTCTTGTGACGTTTCTATCGTTGCTTAGCAATAAGTTTTTTACTGACTGTTGTGTGATGGTTGATGCTCACTGTACTCATCAACCAAATAATTTACTTTTGACAGTAACATATCAGGCTCTCATAATTCCAAATCAATCAATTCCTGGATTGCTCCAAAATGTTTGATCTTCTACGGCAATAATAGCATTGATCATATCAGTAGAAATTTGATTGAATTCTACATTTTGCCTGTGTTGTTCAAAAAGCTTGTATAGTTCTTCTTCGTCTCTGTCTACAATAGTTGTTGTTTGTGAAAAAAGACTATCAAGTCATTCTACTGATAGTTGAGGTACGTTGGGTAATATTTTGCTATAAAACCACACGATAATCATAATTCATACAATAATGGCCCCTGCTCATCATAATCGGAGCAGTGAGATCAATGTTTTTTTTCGTCCTCATTTTTTTGATAATGATGAGAGTATATTTCCTATTTTTTTTCTCTTTTTTTGTCTATGAGAGAACTGATTAATTAAGTCTTTGATACGTGCTTTTGCCATTGTTTTCTTTGCAATACAAAAAGGGGCATTTTATTTGCCCCTTTATACTATTTTTTGGTAAGTTTATCAACCTCTTCTGATGCCCAATCAGGTAATTGTTGTTTTGGTATAAATCAGAGAATTGGTTTTGAGTTTGCTATTGGTTGTGTCATTGTTTCGTTCATATATATCCAACGTTGTGTTACGACCCATAACCCTTTGTAATTCATATCTTCAAAAAGGATTCTATGATTGTCCCAATCAACTTTTAGGACAACACCGACGTGTCCGTATGATCTGAATGCGGCACGACCACCTTCAGCGACAATCATCAATGCTCATTCTGTTGGTACTTTTGATGTTCTGAATCATTTTGCTTTTGCATTGTTGTACCATTGATTTGCGTTTCCTGCTCGTGATTTAAACTGTCTTTTGTCCGAGATGAATGGAAATGCCCATGGAGCTTTGTATGCTGCCCAATAGGTACAGTATCATGCTGCGAATCAGTTAACGATTCCTGGATTTGCTCTCCATTGTGCAACGATATGTGGTTGTTTTGATCATTTTTTATATCATGCTGTCGATACTGCTGGTGCAGGTGTATTTGGCTTTTTCTTGGTTGTTGGTTTCTGTGTTGATGGTGCTGTGACTGTTTTTTGTGTTGTCGGTTTTTTTGCTACCACCGTTTTTTTCTTTTTAGGTTGTACTGTGTAGATATTGAATGTACTTGGTGATGGTTTGTCTATGAGCCCTACTTGAATTCCTTTTTCACGTGATTCAGGTACAAAAATTTCATACCCTTCATCAAATGGTTGGAGAGGATCATTTACTCCATTTACACTCATAAGATCATCCAAATCTAAGTTGAATTTGTTAGCAAATACCATCATATTTGTTGGTTGATCGATTTGTATGATGAACCCTTCAGTACTCGCAATATGTAATTTTTGTCCTACTCTCAATAGAGAATTGCTAGTAAGGTTGTTTACTTGAATCAAGTTTTTTACTGTTGTTCCAAACTGATGTGCTATTGAAGAAAGATTGTCTCCTGGTTTTACTTTATATACAAAAACAGTATCATCTTGTTCTTCATTGGATTCTACAGTCGGAACAATAGAATGAAGGCTTATGACATTGCTAGGATTTTGTGTTCCTTCAATAAAATTAGCGCTCACTTTGATATTATCTGACTTATTTGACTGGAAATTCTTTGGAAAAATAACCAGTGCGGAGAATCACGTCACGAACATGATACTGCAAACAGTTTTAGCTATGTTTGTCGTAAGTGTGGTCTTATTTTTAGAAATCATATTGTTATATGTCCTAAATGGCGGAGAGGGTGGGATTCGAACCCACGGTACCCGTGAAGGTACGCTCGCTTTCAAGGCGAGTACATTCGACCACTCTGCCACCTCTCCTAGTGTATCTTATATATAGATACCATCTAGACTTGTACTACTTTTGTTGAGGTAGTAGCATTTCACATACTATACTTTTTGTATAGCATTGCAAGTGAATTTGTTGTTAAAAATCATTTTGTTTATTTTTATACGTTAACAACGTAATGTTAGTATATAGTGTTTGTATATAATATGCAACTTTTTGTTTTATTTTTTGATGCGTCTTGTTGAGCCGTTGCAACGCATACTAAAATATATATAATAATGCATATATACGTTATTATGATTGTTATGTTGTTTAGTTTGCTGTTTTTTTGTTATGAGTCATTTGACACAACAATATCCTTTAGTCTTGTGAGAAAATCATCCAATTCTTAGATCTGTTTCTGATCCTATTGCTTTGCCACTTGCCCCTGAGTTGCAAAGGTTTGCTGATACATTGCTTTTGTTGATGCATGAGTACGATGGTGTTGGTTTGGCTGCACCACAAATAGGATCTCCTATTCGTATGATAGCAACCTCTCAACGAAAGGTTAAAAAAGATAATTATAAACACCTAGGAGATACTGTAATGATTAATCCTGAAATATTAGAATCGAGTCAAGAGACTATGATAACAGAAGAGGGATGTCTTTCCCTTCCGTGAGTGTCTTGACTTGTAGAAAGAGCAAAAAAAATTACTGTAGGTTACATTACCGTTGATGGGAAAAAAGTAACACAAGATTATGAGTGATTTAATGCGATTATTGTACAGCATGAAATCGATCATCTTGATGGAATCATGTTTACGGACAAAATAGTTAAAGAAAAATAGGTTTCTCACTATATTTTATTTTTGATAGATGCAACGCTTATGTCTACCAAAGTTAATGAGAATGTCGCAAATGTTCACATCGATGAGATTGAGCAATTTTTGAAGTATTCGACAAGCCATTTGCAAAATGCGCAAGAAATTGTTGATGGTATCAAAGAAAAAGCTTCCTCCTATATGAGTGCAGATCTCTTACCCAAAATACAAGACGCTTATGAATATGCGGCCAAAGCCCATGAATGACAAATAAGGCTGTCATGAGAACCTTATATTATTCATCCTTTGAGGGCAACGGAGATTCTTATGTCTATCAAGCCTGACATTTATTCAATCCAAACATGTATTCTTCACGACGTGATAGAAGATACACACGTGACATACGAGGATATTTCACATGAATTTGGTCAGGAAGTTGCTGATCTTTGTGAATGATTAGTAAAGGTATCAAAAGTGAGATACAAATGAGAAGAAAGACAAATAGAAACTCTCAAAAAAACATTTTTGGCAATGGCAAAAGATCTAAGAGTTATTTTTGTCAAAATAGCTGATCGTATTCATAACATTCAAACATTGCACTTTCACCCCAAGCCAGAAAAGAGAAAGAGAATTGCAATGGAAACTCTCAAAATATATGTTCCTATTTGTAGAAAATTAGGACTATATAAGTTCCAACTTTATTTGGAAAATGGTGTGTTCAAAATTCTTTATCCTGATGGGTACAGAAGGGTTTTATGATATTTGAAAAAAAAATACGGAAAAGCAGATCATTATATAGAACAAGGAAAGAAAAAAATAGAAAGAATTCTACGTAAGGCTTGAGTACAAAGTTTTACCTTGAAATGAAGGATAAAAAGTCCATATAGAATACACGAAAAATTGAGAATCAAATACAACTCGATGGATTTTTCTAAGGTGCTTGATGTGTTGGCGTTTAGAATTATTGTTGATAACATAGGCGACTGTTATCACACTTTGTGAGTGGTACACAAACAATACAATCCACTTATCAATAAAATTAAAGATTACATTGCTGTTCCAAAGTTTAACAACTATCAGAGTCTTCATACGACAGTCTTGGGAATGTTTCATTTTCCGGTGGAGATTCAGATAAGAACACCCAATATGGAGCAAATCGCAGAACTTGGAGTCGCAGCGCACTTTGCGTACAGTGAAAAAAATGATTCTACTGTCATGTCTGACAAGCAAACTAATTGGATTAAACAACTCAAAAATCTTGTTGATAACTATAAAGAGACAGAAAAAGAAGCGGTTGATCAGTTCAAAACTAATTTGGATATTGAGGTGCTGACGAAAAAAATATTTATCTATACTCCCAAAGGAGATGTAATTGAGTTTCCAGCGGGTAGTACGGTGCTTGATTTTGCTTTTAGGGTGCACACGGATGTAGGTCTCAGGTTTAAAAATGCGATGATTAACGGATCGATTAAGCCTATTAGTCATGTGCTTGAGACAGGAGATGTGGTGCAAATTAATACCTTTAAGTACAGGGTTACCGCGACTAGGCATTGGATGGATTTTTTGCATACACCAACAGCAAAAGCAAAGCTTGCAAGGTTTATTAGAAAACAAGAAATTGATCACTATCTCCAAAGAGGAAAAGAAATGTTGCTTCACTCTCTAAAAAAATATGATTTACCACTTTTGGGTGCTGAGTGAGATAAAATTTCACTGTTGCATGATGAAGAAGCATTGAGATCATTGTTTTTGAGTTATGTAGATAAACAAAAAACGCCTATGGCGCTGGTGAGAGAAATATATCCTGACCAAATAAAACGTGTCGAGCAGACTTTGGCTACAAAAAATGCCGAAAAAAAGATGTCTAAGCTCGAAAAACTCCAAGGAGATGTGGTCGTTGATGGATTGATACAGTTGCCTTATGTTATGTGTAAGTCGTGTCATCCGGATCCAAGCTCTGATGCAAGAATTATTGCAAAAGTAGGAAGATCGTGAATCAAAATACATAAAACTTCTTGTTCGGCGCTTAATAGTATCACGTTTGATAAACTTGTAGAGGCGCATTGGAGAGGTGATGAGCAAAATAACTATAAAGTAAAACTCATGATTACTATGCCTAATGCTTCGGGAAATCTTGTTTCGTTGATGGAGGTGTTTAATGCTATGGATGTTTCTATTGATCATATGAGCGTTGATAATCACAGGGAAGATTATTTTACTATCACCATACAAACACAACATCAAAACCCTACAAAAATTTCTTACCTTCTCAAAGGTTTGAAAAAACTTGATAGTTTTGTAACATGAATTAAGACAAAAATTACATAGACTTTCTTTTTTCTCATTATATGAGATTTTCAATTATTATTTGCTATTGCGAGATGACTGGAGAAATTACTACACCGATTGCATGACTATTGTCGCTTGATCCTATGACTTTTTTGAGTGTTGCGATTTTTTTGCTCACTTTTTTGTGGATTGCTGCTGTTGTATGGACCTTAAAAGATAGTATTGCCAGGACGTCTAATATTTGGTTTCATATACTTGCTGTTTTGCTTGTGACGGTATTTACTCCATTGTTTGGAATTCCTTTGTATTTGGCTATCAGACCAATTTATTACCATCCACGCAAATTATATGCACGTGCGATGCTTCGTTCATTGACAGTGCAGTGTGATAGCTGTGGAACAAGAAATCCTTGTGATCATTATTTTTGTTTGCAGTGTGGTGATGATTTAACAGTTCAGTGTGCTAACTGTGAAACTTATTATCCCAAAGAATACTTACATTGCTTTCATTGTGGAGCTTCCAAATCGCATAAGCCTAAAGAGATTCATACAAAGTCGTCACATAAAACCGTTGTCAAAAAAACAACAGCCACGACCAAAACGACAGAAAAACCTTCAAAAAATATCTAGAAAAAATATGAAAGCAGCCTGATTAGGGCTGCTTTTTTTGTTGCTGATTAGTATGATGAAAGTAGTTCATTGAGAAATCCAAAGCCACCGTCATCGATAATGAGCACGTCAAAATGAGGTTTGCAACTTTGAATTTTTTCCTCGTCTCTATCTTTGATAAAACATACCTTGAGGAGGCTTTTGTAATCAAATCATTCTATCATTTTGCTGTCACCTACATTATCTCCAAGTAGTATGACATTTTTTCTATTTTTTACTTTTTGAAAAATTGGGTGTTGTCTGATAGAGGTTTCGTCTTTGTTTAGTGAATGAATGATTGGTTCTTGGATTCCTTTTGCATTTCCTTCACTATCTCGGAGGTATTGGTTATATATGATGGTCATATTATCACGAAGCTGGTTGCTGTGTTTCATATAACTTTCTATAGAATAGACCCCTAGTCAGCCTGCAGAGAAAATAATAAGCGGTACTTCATTGTGCTCTAATGTATCAAAAAATTCATTGCTTCCTTCTCTTAATTGAATGTTGCCCTGTGTCATTGCATCATCAATCATTGCTTTTGTTAATCATGATTTGATGAGAAGGTCAAAGTGGTTTCTTCGTCGCTCTTCCATTGCTTGAACTTTTTCTTGTATTGCTATTGTTGGATCTTTTGCAATTCATGAGTAATGTTTATACATTGCATGAGCTTTTTGTGCATATGTTGCGCCTAAGTATTTTTCATTATCGCGTAATATACTGATGAGAGAAGCTGTTATTTGTCCATTGACTATGCTTTTTGTGAGTGTATTGTCGTAATCTGCTATAACATGAAGTGACTCTATTCCATCATCTTTGAGTGACTTAGCAAATAGTTCTATTTTTTCAGCGTTAGTAATTAGTGCTTGTTGCATGATTCTTTTTTGAATAAATATTTCTTTGATTTGCACTATACAAAAAATTTGTTACAAATCTTCTATTGTTTTACTTTGCTTTTGTTTTTTATGTTTTACTCAGGAGAATCAAAAACACAACCTATTATTGCATGAAAAGAACTCATCGAAACCAAAAGAATTGCGGCAATTGTTGTTGCTCCATCTAAAGAAAAGTTACTTTTGTTGAAAAACTTAGATCCAGCACTTGATATGATAGCTTTTCCTAATTGGAATTTGAGAGGAGCTAAGAATTCATTAAAAACTGTCAAAGAGTTGCTTTATGCAAGAACAGGTTATTCCGATATTTCTTCTATTGATCTTTTGGCTGGAGAAATTCATCGAAAATATAGGAAGACAAAAAAAGATGCATCTAATGAGTTCGCCGTTTATAAAAATTCTGTTTATGTTGTTTTCTTGGATTCTCTAAAGAAAGAGAATGTTAAAGATATTTCTCATGCTCTTGTGTGGAAGTCTATTCAAGATATGGATGATTTTTTGCTTGATGATGGCTCTCACTGAAGTAGTTATCTTCTTTGGAAGTTATTTCGCAACAATAATTTAATTAAATAATTACATATTTGTGTAATTTTTTGTTTATTTGCTTGCGAAAATGGAGTAATTTGTTATAGTTGGTCGTGAATAAAAAATCCTTTTATTGGATGATAAGAAATATGATTATATCTGTGACAAATTTGAAATGAGGAGTGGGAAAATCGACTGTCTCGCAGAATTTGGCAGTGTGTTTTGCGCACAAAGATTACAAAGTTTGTATTGTCGATACCGATACCAACCAAACATCAATGAAATGGTCTGCTTATAGAGAAGATCATTTACCTTCTGTGCCTGTTTTTGGTATTACTGATTCGGACGCTCTGCCTAAGAATATCAAAGCGCTCAATGAAGATTACGAAATTGTGCTTATTGATGGAAAGCCTTCCTTGTCAAAGATGACGAGTAAAATTCTTTTGGTTGCTGATGTAGTATTGATTCCTATTGTAGCCTCAGGGGCTGATTTTTGGGCGATGGAACCGTTTATCGAGAGATACGAACAAGCAAGAACGCTCAATGATGATCTCAAAGCACTACTCTTGTGTAATAGGCATGATGCGAGAGTAAATTTGAGAAAAGAAGTACAAGACGCGATGGGGTCGCTGCACGAAGAATATGGAATTCCCACACTTGCTACCGTTCTCAATCAACGTGTTGCATACGAAGAAGCAATGATCAAATGAATGGGGGTCTACGAAGGGAAAGATGTCAAAGCAAAACAAGAAGTGATTCGTTTGATTCAAGAGTTGGAAGATCACTTGGAGTAGTGGCGAGTCGTCAAAGGAGAACATGGTGATTATTTTTTATTGAGTATCTATTGTATAATGGCTAAAAAATTAGATGTCAAAGGCGCTTTGACGCTAGGAACCAAAAAGAAACTTACCAAGAAATCGACAAAAAACGTTGATGACATAGAAATGGCAACAAAGCAAATTCACACGGGAGGAAGAGTAGGAAGACCATCAAAAAATGAAGAAGTCAAAAAAACAAGTCTCCATATACCGCTTGATTTGTACAAAAAACTCAAAATAAAGTCATTTGAACAAGGAGTTACTTTGAGAGAATTGATAATTTCAACGCTATCACAAGAATTTTCATAAAAAATAATAATATATTGACTTTGTGTAGTAGAATAGTAATATGTTTTGGTAGGAAATTGATTTTATTTCCTGTTGGTTTGGGTTGTGCTTATGTTGGAGCTTAGGTACAATTCTTATGAAGTGTCTTGAGTGCTGGCTTATTTGGTCAGCGCTCTTTTTTTGTTTTATAAAAAAAGTTAGACCGGTGTGGGGACTAACTACTATTTTTGTATGTGGGGGGTATTTATGCTGGTTGACTAAATTGTTTGTATATGTTATCGGTTTCTGTTTCGCCCAAGTTATCAAGTTCTTGCTCTACCCAATTGTCTGCAAGTTCATGATTTTGTTCGATGACATCCCGATAATTGTGCTCTATTTTGTCCAATGCATTGGGATAACCTTTGATTACATTGAATGCAGGCCTTTCAAACAGTGGTCTGTCTGGCCTTGCTGGATCCCGATTGGTGATTAGCTCGGTGGTCGCTTGTATCAGCTGCGGTTCTACGGTTTTGGTACGATCATTTTTGTCTCTACACATCATGTCGATGAGGTTAGGAAAGGCACTCGCCTTTTTTCTTGCTTCTTGTGAAACGATTCCTCTCATCAGAGGATCCTTATTGAGTGCCTCATCTTGTTGTGAACTTGCTCGTTTTGCGATACCATCTTGTAAATTTTTGAGTTGTTGTATGAGGTTTTTTTGTTCATTTGCGGACATGTTGTCGGTAGTACGATCAATGATCTTTGCCATACGATAGAATGACGCAAATTCTGGATCACTTGCACTCAACTGTGGAGGATTTCCTCCTTCTTTGAATTTTTTGTATGAGAACCTTTGAGCAAATGTTTGATATGGACCAGGTTGATTCGCTTCCATTGCCGTTAATCATCGTTGTTTCATGGCTATTTGCATACATTGGTCTTGCGTCCTAATTTTGTTGAGATGATAGTGTATTTGCGATTTGACTTCTGCAGCATTGCTTTTGTGTAGGGAATCTGCATGGTTTTTGACTGCTTTTCCCATCAATGACTCCATTGCTTCTCGTTTTTTGTTGCCATATCCGTTTCCAGCTTTTTCTAATACTCTGTCCATACGAATGCCTTGAGGGTTGTTGATGTCTTTCGCTGTAGGAATCCCCTCAAGTATTTGTTTCATTTCATAGGAGATATATCCCATATCTCCTCCCAATGGGTCTACGATAGAGGCACTTCCATCTGGTCCAAACACGACTTTGGTGCTTGCTGTCGGATTTCCATTTTCGTCCAAGGGAAGCTGTCCGTTGACGTCTTTGACGGCGAGTTCTACTTGCAAGCCGCCTTCTGGTGTCATGGTTGCACCTTGCCCATCGAGCAAGACAAAATCACTACCGATGTCGGCAAAATAATCTGATACATTATCAAGAAAACCAGCGACGGATTCTTGTTTGAATATATTGTTGGTGACCGGAAGCATCATCTCTTTGACGATGAACGCCGCTTGATTTTGCGCTTTGAGGTATTCATTTTGTAACTGCTCTGGTTGCATTGTGGTGTAATAGTTGATGGCGTTTTGTTTTTCACTATCGGGGATGGACCTTGTTTGTTGTAAGGTCGTCGCTAGTGCTTGTGGGTTGTTTATTGCCATTTCCAGATATTGATAATGGGCAATCATCGATTCTTTTTGTGCGATGATCTCATTGTCTTGAAAGTGATTGTTGAGCCTTTCTGCAAAATTTTCGGGTATGCCATTGGTGATGTTGGGCAAGAAGTTGGTGAAGATAGTCGGGTCTTCGACATCAACCGCCTTTTCTAGGGCTTCGGGTGTTTGAAAATTGTTGGGTGTCTGTTGTATCGTTTGCTCCAACCCTTGGATCATATGCGCGTTGTTGTCGATATTGCTCATATTGAGCTCTGCTGGTTGTGTCGCGGCGCTTCTTTCCATCAAATCTACATGAGGCATGGTACTTGGCGCCAAATTCATGCTTTCTCTAATTGCGGTGATGTTTTGGAGATATTCATCGTCGACAAGATTGGCGTACTTGTCTTGGTTTTGTAATATCATTTCTCCCATCATGATATCACGTACGGTAATGGCTTGCTCTCCTGTTAGCCCTTGCTGTTGATTGAGTTGTGCCACTTTTTGCTCCATAGCAGGATCTTTGATCAGTTCTGGGTTGTTTTCAAATGCTTGCAACTCTTGCGAAAATTCTTGGTTGGCGAGGAGTTCTGTATTTTTTGCCTTTACGTAGTTTATTAATTCTCAAATTTTTTCATTTTGAGTTTTTTCTTTTATTTCTTTAGTAACATCTTGATAATTTTCTACTTTTCCTTTTTTGACATCTCCATTTTGATCAAAAAACTCCATCACGAATGCTGCTTTTTGTCGATTATCTCCTTGTATAGTTTGTCCTTGTGTTTGTTGGAATTCTTGTCGCTTGGCTTGTAATGTTTGATTTCCTTGTATTTCATTGTCAAAACCAATGTAGAGAAGGTTTTGCATAGGACTCATGTCTTGGGTCGGATTGTTGAACTTTGCAAGCTTTGCTTCACATAGGTCTTTGAATTCTCCTTTGTTGAGGTCTTTTTTGAATGCGTAGGCGAGAAGCTTGCTTAGATTGGCATTGTTTTTTTCTTGGTTTGATCCAAAGCGAAAATTATCAAACCATGTATCGCCCTTGGTTGCAATGAGCTGGATGATGAATTCTTTTTTCTGGTCGAGAGGTTGTTGTCCTGCATCGAGTGCTGCTTGCAACTGTTCGTTGCTCAGAGAAAAATTGGTATTATGTGCTTGTAATACGTTGTTTTTGGATATAGCAGGAGATAGATTGGTTTGTTGGCCCAGCGATTCGGTTGATCTTGTTTCTGGACCTCCGTTTGGTCATGGCATATACACAAAAAATAGCAAAGATAAAGGTATCTCTACTATTTTATGAGAATTATTCTAGTATTGCCATTTTTGTCGTGACTTATCTTTGTTTTTTCTTGACATCTTCTCTCAAAGAATATATAGTAAGTGATTTTGCTAGTCTAAATTTATCTCAAAGTCATTATCTATTTTAATTTCATCTTTTTTCTTGGAAGCACTCGCTTCTTCTAAAGCATTTTTTATTAATCATAACATTTCTTTGTCAATTTCATCAAATTCACCAAAATCTATTCCTCGTTTAGTTGCTTTAATGTAGTTATCAATATTATTAGTTTTTGCTAATGCTTTAACAGCTGTTGGGTTTATTTTTCCACTACTAAATAGCTTTCAAATTAATGATATATTTATCTCCCTATAATTCTTTCTTTGGCTTTCTGCTAGTCCATCACTTGTTTTCTCTATTGTGTGAGAATTGTGATTTGTTGTGTCTTGAGCAGTTCCTGTATAGCTAAGGGTCATAAAAAGGGGAAGTATTGCTGCAGTGAGCAATTTTGATGATTGCTTGTTTGAAGAAGAAGTATGAGATAATAATTCCATTGTTGGCGTTTGTAATGATGGTAAATAAAAAAAACCGATATAGTAAGTATCGGTTTATTGTATTAATTTTTTAATCCAAGTCTATACCAAGATCATCATCATTTAAACTAATGCTATTTTTTTGTTTTTTTTCAGATTTTTCTATTTCTTTTAATTCGTTTCTTAGGAGTGTTAATACTTCTTTTTCTATCTTACCGTAATTACCAAATTTAATTCATCGATCAAGAGCTTTTAAATAACTGTCTACTTTTTTTAATTTTTTAAGATAGTTTTTGTCTATTTTCCCTTTGTCTAATCATTTTGCAACTAACCAGGTGTTTATCTCCCTATAATTCTTTCTTTGGCTTTCTGTTAGGCCATCGGGAGACTTGCTTGCTGTTTTTTCTGTTGCGTTGGTGCTGACATACGCTTTTTCTGTTGCTGTTGCAGTCAGTCCGTAGGTTGTAGTCAAAACATAGATAGCTCCGTTGAGGAGTGGTTGGTATTCTTTTACTTGTTCGTTGTTTTTACTGACTCCTAGCTTGTCAAGCTTGAAAATGGCTATGACGGCGTCTTTGAGAAATGTTTCAGCATTGCTGATGCCTGGCTTTGCCAATACAGTGTACAGTTGTTTGTAGGCTTGTTTGAGCATATCGTATTTATTTTCTTCCGAGAGATCATCGAATTTTTCAGGATTTTTTTCAAAATTGTTTATATTTACCAGTCTGGTTAGCGTTCCTGTTCATACAATATCTTTTTGTAGTTCTGCACCGATTTTTTGTAGTTCTTCGTCGGTAAGAGGTTTTCCTAGATCGAGTTCTTTTTGACTGAATGGGTAATCTCCGGAATCAAGTATTTTTAGTTCTGTTCCTTGTTCTGGTGAATCCATTGCTTGTGGGTTTTCTGTTGTTGGTGTGACATCTTCAAGTGATGCAGTGTTGCCTTCGTCGTCCGTCAATGTAATTCCTCCTACTTGATCAGCAGGCTTGAGTGGATCTTTTTTGTCTACAGAAAGACTGCTATCATCTGATGGTTGGCTGTAGTTGTTATATGCATAAGTTGCTCCTGATATGCCAGCAGTAGCTAAACCAAGCCCGAAAAGTATCTTTTTGATAGCATTTCTTCTTGTAACAGTGTTTTTGGTTGTTTGCTCACCATTTTTTTCTTTGAGAAGTTCTTCTGCTTTTTGTATGATGGCGAGACTAGGAGTATTTATAGCAATTTTGTTATTATCGAGAACCCATGTACCATCAAGATTTTCAATAAGATATGTGAGTGCTTCTTGTGTTATTCTTTGCTCGGGTGTGAGTGACCCACCACCAGAAATAGGAAGGTCTTTATCGAAAACTTTTCTATTCATACTAATTGCCATGTTACATAAGGTAAATGTGTAAAGAAACTTTGTGATAATGTAGTTTCGTTATATTTTACTTATATATAAAATACCATTGATGTCAATGTGTTGAATACTAAAAATCAACACAAAGCGGGCTATCTATCTGTTTCTTACTTTGAATAAGTATAGCTTTTGACCTATAAATATCAATGAATATGAGAGTGCTATACACAAAATTGATAGATGTAGGCATCATTGGACGACCACTTGCTTATTCATCACAAGAAGCCGCCAACAATGGAAGTATATTTTCTTTTTGTTTCTTGTTGTGATTTTATTGATTTGCTTAGTGGAGTAAACAACATAACTAAAACATTGTCTTTGATTGTGTTTTTTTGCTTATTATGGAAATTGTTCTTGTTTGTTTTGTGTGATTGTTCCTAGCAACTTGATTTTTTTGTTGCAAAAAAAGACAACTACTATTGTAGTAATTGTTCTCTTTTTGTATGTGTATTGAGTACTAAGAAGTACTTTCTTTGTTTTATTGTTTTAGTTTGATGATTTGTTTTTTGACTGTACATTTTGCTAAAAAAAAGTTTTATATGTTTTTGAATTTCTTATTTTTCTTTTTGTAACTTATCGAGGCAGGCTTTTTGTTGGAGTAGTATGTTGACGAGTTCTTCGAAGTTTTTGCTTTGTTTGTCGCTGTAGCATGGGTGATCGGGAGATAAGTTTTGCCCTTCCGTTGTCTCTTGAGACGTGAATGCTTGAGGAGGAACTTCCTCTCGCTCTATTTCTTTAATTTTTTGTGTAAATAATGATCAATTGTTTTGGTAGAAGTCTTCGGTCATGTTTTGGTTAGCGAAGAGTTCGTAGAGCACTCCCTGGTGAATGGTAAGGTAGGACAGCTCACGTTCTGGTTCTATTGTTGTGTATGGTCCCAAGTCGATGTGTTTTATAAGTATGACTCCGTTGTGAGATGGAATTGCTTTTTCTAATACTGGTTGGTATTGGTTTTCTAGATAGAGAATGATTCCAGCTTGGTAAGCAAATGTGATAATGTCGGCAACTTCTGCTCGATCTTTTTGATGTAAAGCATGCGCATAGTCTTGTAGTAGTTTTATGGGTGCTTTGCTTGGTGTGAATAGAAGAGACGTGTTGCTCATTGCTGCTTGTTCTCTTATTTCTCCTTGGATGTAGCACCCTAAAATTTTTGTGTCTTGGTTGATATCGTCTAGTGCATAAGTGTTGGACTGGTCAACAATGTTTGCTCAAAAATTATTTGGTTTGTATTCTTTTGTCGATGTTTTCCATTGGGGAAGATTTGCTTGTATTTTATTGGAAAAGTATACCGTTAATTCTCCATTACCGGCATCTCCAATAAATGGACATATTTTTGCTTGTTTGTGGGTTTGTAGATGTTTGAGAGCAATTGATTGTGGTTGGAATCTTTGGATTATACTATGTCGTTGATTGCTCCATTGATCTTTGTTTGTCATAATGCTCAGTAGATTATTGAGAAGTTCTTTTTTGGGTCCATTGCTTTGATGATATAATGTAACAATTTTTTGTGCTATTTTATCTTTTGCTATATCGTCGTATATGTTCTTTTCTCTTATTATTTGTTCTAATTGTTGATTGATGCTCGCAGCTTTTTGTAATGATGGGTACTCATATCCTTGTACTGTTCCCATCATCACAAGAAGAAGTCGTCAATATAGTATTTTTTTCATAATGATCTTTTTACTTTTAACTAAAAATACTACCCCTAATAATGCTTAGGAGTAGTATATTCTTTCTTTGAACCTGTTCAATATGATAGACTCATCATAATTGTTACAGTTTGGTTGTGTTGTGGTTTATCAGTGTTCTTTTTGTCGCTTATCGAGGCAGATTTTTTGCTGGAGTAGTATGTCGACGAGTTCTTCGAAGTTTTTGCTTTGTTTGTCGCTGTAGCATGGGTGGTCGGGAGATAAGTTTTGCCCTTCCGTTGTCTCTTGAGACGTGAATTCTTGAGGAGGAACTTCCTCTCGTTCTATTTCTTTAATTTTTTGTGTAAATAATGATCAATTATTTTGGTAGAAGTCTTTGGTCATGGTTTGGTTAGCGTAAACTTCATATATTATTCATTGATGTATGGTCATATAGGATACGATATGAAAAGGATTGAATTTTTCTGGCGATCCAAACATTAGTATGACCCCATTGTCGGTGGGTATTGCTTTGTATAGAGGTGGTTTGAATTCTTTGTATGGGTATAATTTTATGTTAAATGTATCGACATAAGAAATAATGTCTGCAACTACTTTCCAGTCTTGATTGTTTAGAGCTTGCATGTATTGCTCTATCACATAGACAGGAATATGATTAGGACTTACCAATAAATTTGTTTTTTTTGTCATTGCCAATGTTCACTCTTCTGTTGTTTCATTAGGTAGAAAGCGACAGCCAAGTATTGTGCTTTCTTCTTTGATAGTAGATAAATCATAAAAAATATCTTGAGATAAGCCTGTTCAGAAGTTATTAGGTTGATAGATTGTTTCGCTGCGTGTTCGTGTAGGTAAATCTATATTTATAGCATTATTTTTATAGATAATGAAATCACCTTTTATTCACCCATGAAATGGACATATTTTAGTCGATTTATTTGAATCATTTCTCTCAAATGGGACTGCTATTGCAGCAGTTCTTTGAGTAATTATTTCGCTTTGATCATGCCAAAGATTATTGTTGATCATAATGATGAGAAGATGATTGAGTAGTTCTTTTTTGTTTCCTTCGCTTTGTTGGTAAATAGTCACTAATTTTTGGGCTATGATATCTTTTATCTGGTTGTCGT
The DNA here is from genome assembly GCA_020627925.1 of bacterium. Classification (GTDB taxonomy): domain Bacteria; phylum Patescibacteriota; class Gracilibacteria; order Absconditabacterales; family Absconditicoccaceae; genus JAHDFY01. The sequence goes on along the minus strand of JAHDFY010000001.1, from coordinate 115,460 downwards.
ATGGATCTTTTTCTTGTAATGTCTTTTGTAGCTTTTGATGCACTTTGTCCATTTGCTCTAGTGCTTGAATATGGAATCAATGTGAGCAACTTATACTCATCAATCCGATAAATATGCTTAGATAACTATAAAAATGTTTTTTCATATAGTGGCTATGCTTATATGAATAAAAAATACTACTCCTAGATATGCTAGGAGCAGTATAGTCTTTTTCTGAATCTGTTCAATGCAACAGACCACCATAATTGTTACGCTTTTGTTTGTGTTTAATGTCCTTTGAGAATTAGCATACTATGGTTGTGGCCAGATCCATTTTTCTTCATTGAAGCAAAAAAATGATTAGCTTCACATTGCCATATTGCTTTTTCATCAAAGTACGGGTCTACATATAGTACGTACTTTTGTCCGTTGTATAATTCATCAATACCAACAATAGTGACTATGTGATGTCCTTTATTTTTATTTGTAGTGATATAGTTTGTTGGGTTTGAGGGATGATAGCTGAAATTTCCAATCATTCCAACAATTACAGGGTACCCACTTATTATGCCATTTCGTACTTTGTTATAAGCGTTGTTGTATCCTACAGGACTAGTTAATTCTGCTTTGCATGTTTCTGCTAGGCCATCATATATTCCATTTCCATTACAATCACCAAAAAATGATAAATAATCAAAGTAGTCTCCTTTAAAATATTGCGTTCCATTGGCATATTGGAAAAGGTGGAATAAACTATATCCTCCCTTTCTCCTCATGTCATACTTATTTATCATATAGTTTATTCTGTGTCTTGCTTCTGCAAGTTCGCAAGCTCTATTGTATTTGGTATTGCCAATTTCGGAAAGATTTCCTAATCCTCCTACAATGCCACGAGCCATCAGATATGAAGCTAGCCCACAGAGATTCTCGCTATATAGATTGTATTGAGCAGACCCTATATACAATGGGAAATAAGTACTACTTTGCCCGTTCATGAATTTGTTTACATCGTTGTAATCTACTGGTAATCTTTTTTGATAGATATGTTTCCATCCTGATAAGTTGACACGAAGATGTGATTTCATTGCGCGTTGATATACAGCAGTGTGGTAATCTAAATTTGATAATGATTTGACAAACAACCGTAGTTCTTTTCCTGCTGGTATTTCATATTTTGAGTAAAAAACACTACTTGTTGGTTGGTTTATACTGTTTCCTGCGAATGCTTGAATCACCTGTGCATTACTACTTGTTGGATTATTGGGATCATACACAATGAGCCCCATAATATATGCTCCAAAAACAGCGTGAACATTTGCTTTGTATTCTTTCCCTTTGTTTGGGTAGAGTGTATACCATTCTATTTGTCCAGCTACTGGGCAACTGTTATTGTGTGGTCCTGAAAGAGGATTCCACTGAGCATTATTGGAGCGTTCATTGCTAGTATCTTGCGTTCCTATAACGATGCCTTTGTTGCTAGGATCTTGGTTAAACAATTCTATGACTTCTTGTGCTATGGTATTTTTTTGTTCTAGCGTTAGTGATGTGTCCAATGAGAATTGATTATTGGTGTCTGTGTGGTTGGTGACACTGTCTTGTAGAGGTGTGTCGCTGTGTGTTTGCATAGATGTGTCTTTTTTGCATGACGAAAAATACGCCATTCCAGCAAGAATCAATGCGAAAAATAATACATTTTTCATAATTTTGTTTTTTGAATTTTGTTAATGAATTTTTTATTACCACTTGTTGGGGTAATGAATCATCCTGTTACTATGAGCAATAATTATTGTCACAAGTGATGATAAAAAAATCGTTGTATAGAACAACGACATAATTAACACGTAGGAAATATGAGTATTTTTGCTTACAAAATCTTGCTGTAGATGAGAATAATTGACAATAAAGCGAAAAACTTACACGTACAAGTTTAGAGTCAAAATGAAGGCGCATCGTCAAAGAGGTCTGATTGTTTGTGTTGTGGTTTTTTTGTCATGTAGTCTTGTATGACTTCACCGAGTGTTTCTACTAGCATATCAAATTTTTCTTTGTCTTGTTCGTTTGGTTCTGCTTCGAATGAAGGAGGTGCTTGATTGGTGTGTTTGGCAATCATGATTTCGCTTACTCTTTTTTTTGGGTTGGAAATATTTTCAAAAGAAAAAGAAGTGTTGTAGTCTAAACTAATGATGATATCACCTTTGAGAAAAATTTTGTCTAATAAAGAGTTTTGTTCAAAACTAATGAGCTCAATTTTGTTTCGTTCAAAAAATTCTGTTTTGTATTCCAGTAGTCATTCTCGACGAAAAATGGCAATTCCTGTTGGGGTGAGTACAATGGCATCGAGATAGAGATTGAGAAAATTGATGATAAATCTTGCAAGCAAAAATAATCATAAAACGCCAAATACGGTGGTGATATGGCGATGACCCTCCCAAATACCATTGGCAATCGTAAAAACTCCATATGCTACGCTCAGCATAAAGATATTTCGCACGACCATACGAATATAAACACTTGGATTGTGACCAATCAGTGATTCTATATGGCCATCAACGTATTTTCTTACAATACTTTTTCTAAACATGAAGCTTGATTATCAAAAGTGAATTGATGTTGTTATAGTGTTGTTTTTGCAGAAAGCAATAAAAACAACCCGCCAGGAATGATGGGTTGTTTCTGCCTGAATAGTGAGGAGTTGGTTATGCACCTTTTTTTGCTCCATCCATTCTTTTTTGCTTTTCAAGGAATTTTTCAAGTCTTCCTTTTACTACTTTCTTTACCGCTTTATCTGGGTTGTAGATTGGGTGAGAAAGGTGTGATGATTCAACTTTGATTGGTCCATCAATAGTTGTTACTACATCAAATTCGTATCCATTAATATCAATTACTTTTACTGTTTTCATTTCTGGATGGATTCCTTTTTTTGCCATTTTTGGAAAATTTAATTGTAAATAACGAAATTATTAGTTTGTATTAGCTAAGATCGATTGGTTCATTTCAATCGTACACAATTGTACGGAACCTAATCAATTTATCTAGTAAATACACAGTGAATTGGTGTATGATTGTGAATTTCAGTTTCAGCGAACCAGTGTTTCACTTCTTGTGCAGCTTCTTCAGCGTCAGCAGAAGCGTGAATAATGTTGTAGAAATCAGCGTCATCAACGTTGTCAACATATCCATACGAGATATGTGCATAATCACCTCTGATTGTACCAGGAGCCGCAGATTTTGGTTCTGTTGTTCCTACCATTTTTCTTACATATTCTACTGCTTCAACACCTTCGATCACCATAGCAACAACAGGCATTGCCATCATCATATCAACAACGTTGTTAAGAATAGTCTCTCCTTTTCTTGTTCCCAATTTTCCGATTCCTTCGTAGTGATCTCTTAGGAATTGTGCATCAGGTTTTGTCATTTTCATTGCTACGATGTGTAGACCAGCTCTTTCAAAACGACCAATGATTTCTCCGATAATAGATCTTCCGATCGTATCTGGTTTTAGAACCACTAGTGTTTGTTGAATGTTTGCCATAAGGTGTTTTGTGTATGAAACTAAAAAAATACATCGCGCTTCTTATACCTTTTTATCAGTATTTTGCAAGAGAATTTGACAAAAAATGCTTTTTTGTATTTATTATGTGATGTTATTATGTTTTTTAGTGTATATGGCCGATCTTTTCTCTTTGATCAGTGAGCGCAAAATAAACTTTGGCCGTTAGCTTTACATCTTTTTCACAGTAGATTGCGATTCTTTGTAAATCATGGTCTTGATAGTACACACGAGTAACTTGACTTCCATCGATATCATCCTTGCTTGTCGGCAAACCTAATACATTGGCGAGTAGATCAAGCGAGGTATAATTTTTGTAGTCACCAAATTTCCAGAGATTCATGGTATCGATATGAGGAATTTCCCATGGTTTTTTTCATTGACTGTTGAGTATTCAAGGAATTTGCTGTCCATGAATAATAGCCCTTCTACAAACAAATGGTATATCAAACTCTATGATATTATGGCCACAAAAAGCATATCACGGACCCCATTGACGTACGGTTTCAAAAAAGTCTGTCAGCAATTGTCATTCATCGTCTCCTTTGAATGTTTTGACGATAAACTCATGATTACCAAACTTTTCTTTGTAAAAACCGATAACAATACACACAATTTTACCAAACTCTGCAAATACGCCTGCTTTGTCTTCATACGCTTCTGCAGGAGAATAGTTATTTTTTTCACATAAGTATTGCGATTTTTTGTCCCAGAGTGCTTTCATGGTATCATTAAGTTCTGCATAACTTGATTTTCATGAAACAGTTTCGATATCTACAAAAATAATGTTGTCTGTCTTTGTCATAAAAAAACAAAGAAAATAAAATAACTGTTCTTGGTATATTTGTTTTGAGTGGATGTGCAACAACAGATTTACTACGTATGACAGTTTGCTTTTTTTCCGTTTTGTTTGATTTTCCCCAAAATTGCCTCGACTTTTTGTGAGAAATGTTTACATTATGGTAGTAAACAAATAGTTAACAAAGCTCATTCAACAGTAAATTTCACTTCACTTCTTGTCTTGATAGTTGAATAAATGGTTGAATAAGAATTAAAACAAAAACCAATGAATCAAAAATGGACCTTTTTTATAGTACTACCGTTACTATTTTTTTCGATAGAAAAAACTTTTTCGCAATGCGATTCCTCTCAAATCCTCAATTTAGGAGGATGCGAGACAAAAACATTACAAAGTTCTAATAGTACTGCGGTGCTATATGAATGGGACTTGGATAACAACGGAGCTATTGACACAACGTTGTTTACTTCAAATTTAGTATTTGACTTTGGGTCAGATACCCTGAGAACCGTAAGATTAATCACTGAATACTTTAGCGGTTGTCGTGATACGACCACTGCTACGATTAATGTACAGAAAGTGTCAGCATCATTTGATGTGGATACGATTTTACTGAGTGGTGGGTGTGAGACGCAAGTTATTGTGGATGCTCATGACCAAAACCATACCCATTCGTGGGGATGGGGAACTCCATTGTTTAATGCTGCTCCAATTTCTTCAAATCCTGTTGATACTCTTGTTGTATCGCAATTTGACTATCCAGCTGGAATCGGGCAGCGCTATGTTCAGCATAATGTAACTGCTTTGGGTTGCAATGCTGTGGCTTATGACACGGTAGCCATTGCGAATGACTTCAGAGCAACGCATTCCGTTGTTGCTCCTTGCTCAAAGGAAGCGACACTAACGTTTTCTCATAATGCTTTAGATGCAGTTGATTATGTCGTGACTGATTGGGGTGATGGAACAACAACAGTTGATTCATCTAACTTTTTTACAAGATCCCACACCTATGTTGTTGACTCAACATACGATGTTGAATCGACAGTTTTTTTGGAAAAAGGCTGTACTCGAACATTTTCGAGTACTGTTACTACTAACGGGAGTTTGTTTCTCTATACGTTAGATACTAATTGTGTTGATTCCATTGTCTTGTTGACGTGGAATGTCCCTGTCTTGTTTTTCTTTTATGTTGAAATTAATGGTGTTGCTGAGCCTTCGTTCGCTTCTACAGCAATATTTAATCCAGAAGATACTGTGTTTTTTTGGGGTCTCACTTCTGTTGGTGACTGTTATGAAGAAGTAGCTAGTAGAGTAAACATTGATTGCTCTGTCACGACGATGGACATTGAAAACGTGGTGTTTGCTGGTAAAGCATTGTCGGGAGAAAATATGCTTTCGTGGCATAATCCAGACAGAGATCATCTTATTTTACAAAAAAGTAAAGACGGAATCTTTTTTGAAGATGTCTTTGCTTCAAGTGAAATTAGAAAAAAATACATAGATGAAAACCCTTATTTTCATACCTACTATAGGTTAGAGAATGAGGGAGAGTATTCTCGAACAATAGTACTAGAGCAAAAATTGAAAATGGATTTTTCTGTATATCCAAACCCTGTCAATGCAGGAGGAGAATTATTGTTTTCTCAAGTTGAAAATGGTACAGAAGTGTATTTTTACAACTCTTTGGGAACGATAGTTTTCCAAGGAGTAGTGCAAAACAAAAAAATTACTTTACCTGAGATTGCTTCAGGCATTTATTATATAGCAGCCCCGGATTTGGGAGTTGTTGAAAAAATTACTGTAAAAAATTAATTTTAGTATGTGAGACATTTGCTCACAAAAAAAGTCTTCCCTGTTATTGAAGGAAGACTTTTTATAATTCTTTTGTTATTCTTTGCTTGAGCTGATCAAGTCATTCATTGCTGTGAGCGGAGATGAATGATGCGTTGTATGTTTCAAAGTGTTTTTGGTATTGCAACAGTTCCAAAGGACTGACACGATCAATCTTGTTGAATACGTAGATAATTGGCTGATTTGCTCCAATTTGCTGGAGTATGTCATTGACTACTTCTATTTTGACGATGACTTCAGGATCGTTGATGTCTACGACATGAAGCAATATGTCGCTTTGGATGCTATCTTCCAATGTTGATGCAAATGCTTCAAATAGCTGTGGCGGTAAGTCTCTCATAAAACCAATAGTATCATTGAGTAATATTTCTTTTCCGCGTCACATTGCTGGGTCTGTCATCACAAACATTTTACCAACATTGGTTCCTAATGTTGCAAAAAGCTTGTCTTCTGCAAGGACTCATTTTGCCGTGAGAGCATTGAGCAATGTTGATTTTCAGGCGTTGGTGTAACCAACGATTCACACGACGGGCAGTCATACTTTTTTTCTTCTTTCCCTATGTAATCAACGCATTTTTTTGTATTTTTTGAGTTTTTCTTTGATCTTATATTGTTTTTCTTTGAGGTGCCTTTTCATTCTTTCGGTGTTTGTTTCACCAATACCTTTGGTTCCGATACCTCATCATTGTCTACTAAGTTCCATACCCATTCCAAAAATTCTCGGTCACATGTGCTTGATTGCGGCAAGCTCTATTTGTAATTTTGCCTCTGTGCTATGAGCATGTTTACCAAAAATTTTGAGAATAAGATCCACTCTATCTCGTACTTTCATTTTGTGTTTTCTTAGTTGTTCTCCTATTTTGTAGGTTTGTGCTGGCTTGAGAATGTTTCCCATTATAAGCAGCGTTGCTCATGCTTCTTTCATTTCTTCAATAATTTGAGAAAGCTTCCCTGACCCTATGTAGGTTTTGTAATCAGGAATTTGTTTTTTTTGGATGGTTTTGAGTACCACAATTCATCCATAGGTGCCTACAAGATTTTCCAACTCTTCCATCCTATACTGGGCTTCCAGTGGGTTAGTTTGAGGATCAATAATATCTGCGAGAAATACTTTCATTCTATTCTTGACTTTTTCTATCTAAAAAAATATAGTGGTGGTGTAAAACAAAATAATGTCTCTTAAATTAAATTCTTTCTATGAAATTCACAATTAAATCCCCTCAACCTCAAACGGGCAATTCTGGTCATTCTATGGGAAATGGCCCTGGAAACTCTCCTGTAAATTGAATAAATTGGCAGTTTGACTCATAATGTAGTTTATGTTGAGAGAGTGTTAGGTATTACTAACGCTCTCTTTTTTATTTTCTGCCATAATCTGCAGGAATTTCTCATCGAAGGTCCGTTTCTCGTTTGATTATATGTATTTGCTTGTCTTTGGCTAGTTTTTTATTGTCTTTGTGGGCACGATCGTGTACAACAAATTCTACTGACTGTATTCGACGTTCTGCCTCGTCAAGTTGTATGAAGAGCGGTGTGTTGAGGTCTGTAGGCTGCAATGTTGTATTAGCTTGGCGTTTTTTGGCTCGAGCCATTGCAGTACGTGAATCCGAATAGATAATTGATATGTTATGTTTTTGTGCATATTGCAATCATTTCACAAGTGCAAGAAATTCTCCTATATTAACGGTCCCTTGTGCGTAGGGATTTGATGCAAAAAGAACTTCGCTTGTAGCGGTGTTGACTCATCTGAATTCAAGAATACCTGGATTACCCGAGCAAGCAGCGTCCACACTGAGACTAGACGTGACGGGCAGTCAGATTTCTTGTTTTTGCGTTGCAGTATATACTTTGCCATTGGTTTTGTGTCACACATATTGTTGATAGTCAGAAGCGAAGGCATCGATTGCTTCTTGCTGTGAACTGAACGATTTGTACTGAGCGTTGGCATAGCCACTGACTGCTTTTTGGCATGAGGGTCGATCAGAAAAGATTCCTTTTTGCTTTCCTTCTCGTACGACGTATCGTTTTTGCTTTGGCATAGTATGATTATATGTGAATTAATCTGAAATGGGGTTCTATCAAGAGTAGTTGTTTGCTTTTTTTGTGTATGGGCGAAGTGATTCGTATAACTGCTATATTACGTAATTTACTCTTTATTGTTCCCAGTACAATGAAAAAATTATTCTCCTTATTTCTTTTCTCGCTTTTTTTGAGTGTTGCAACCATAGTGCATGCTGCGGGTGATATTGGAAATATTACGGTGAGGTTTTGTGAAGAAGATGGATCGTTGTTTAAATCTGTTAGTTATGAAATCGAATCAGAAGAGGAAAAAGAAGTTTGTCTCAAGATTTTTAATGATCATCAGGACAATGCACATGTAGCGATTGATTTTGTAGATGGTACGGTAACTAACGATGAAAGTCAATATAAGGCATGTAAGCTTTGACATGAAAAGCAAAACTTTTGACAATTTGTTACTATTGATCACCCGGTAGTTATTATACCAGGAAAATGATCGGTAGAAAAAAGATTTACACTGAAATATCCTGATGGTTTTGCCGGAATGAGTTATGGATGTGTTGTGACGCAAATTGTTAATCCTGATAATATTGAAGGAGCTGGAATGTTTTCTATTGAACTACGTAAAGGAAGTTTTGTTGACTTTTATGTAAAGGGAGAAATTAAATTGGATCTACATTTCTCTACACCAGAAAAAGAATTTGGAAAAGACATTGCAAGTCATGCGCATTCATATGTTGCTACTAATGTAGCAAATGAAGGTTTGGCAAGTATTGTTTTGCTTGCCAATAGTGGAAATATTTCTCAAGAAGCAACTCTCTACAAAACAACGTATACTTGGTTTGGTGAAAAAAGGGAGGAAAATCTTGGCGTAAGAAAAATTTTTCCTTGAGATACTGCAAGAGTGATTACACCGGTTCCTTTAGAATTCTGGGAAAAAGGACTTATTACCGAAGTATATCATGTTGATTACACCCCTGTATTTGATTATAATTCTGATCATATTACCGAAGAAATGAAGCAAGAAAAGCACCACGTATTTACCACAAGGTATCTTGTTATTCCTTGGGAAATGATAGGTATGGTTATGGCTTTTGTTCTCTTTGTCGTCTATGCAGTGAGAAAATATAAGGCAAATCACGAGTACCGAAGAAAAGTAAGTAATTCATCGAAAAAATCTAAATCTTCAACGGGTAAAAGAAAGAAATAGTTTTTTATACCGCCTTTGTGGCGGTTTTTTTTATTCAAGCAATATGATGTGATCGCCACTTAATTGATTGATACTATAGATGATATTTTGTGCATTACCATTAAAATCAAAATGAATAGGGCCTATGCTTGTTTGTATGGGGTTTTGTTGGTTGAATTGCTTGAGAAATGTTTTTATTGTTGCTGGTGTTTTATGGCCTTTTTCTATTGCTTTAAGCAACAAATCTATTCCTATTTTGGCATTGAGTGCTAGTCACTCAGATAATTTCAGAGCAGAATATTGTTTATATTCTTGTATAAAATCCATAGCATCTGCACCGAAGTAATGAGCAGAAGGTAAGCCAACTTCTTTTATTCAGTTTTTGTTTCCTGTGAATAATTGATTGAATTTTTTTGTAGAAAGATTGAAGGCGCTGTATATTTTTTTTCTATAATTTTCATATGTTCATTGTTGCATCATTTTGTTGAATAGCTCAACGGTGAGAAAAGGCCCTTGTGTGAACACGATGAGCGCTTCTATGTCAACTTGATCCAAAATAGCAAGTGTATTTTCTATTTGTCCTTCTTGCTGGCTAATAATAAGATTGACGGTTATATTTCCTGTAAAGTTTTGGGTAACATTATAACCAAATGGTATAGCTGCTGGGGTATTTTCTACAACAACGGCTATATTTCTGATGTTGTGCTTATGAAGGTATTCCACTAATTTTTTTGCAGCAAGACCATTGTCCATTATTCTAAACATGGTGTCATTGAGGTAGATAAGATCTGCTGATGATGCAGTAGGTGCCATCAAAAACATGTCGTTTTTTTGTGCCACTCTCATTGCTCAAAGTGCTTCCGCTGAACAAGATCCTCACATGGCTAATTGCACATGGTGTTTGCTGATCAATTCGGTTGCTGCTCTTATTCATCCTTTGGTGCTACAGTCTGCATTTGCTGGAATGAGCGTTACTTGATTGTCGGGGTTTGCTGTGTTGTGTTTTTCCACCTGTATGGTGTAGATGTTCATGAGCGATTGACCAAATACTTTTAATTGTCACTCAAATGGAGCAATGATTCCAATTTTTGTTGGGTATGTATCACGAGGCTGTGTTTCAATATATCATACAATACAAAAACATATAATGACTGCTATTGTGGTCAAAAATAGATTCTTGGTCGTCATGTTTGTTGTTTATCGTATCAAAATATTCTTAATTGGTGTTTGCTTTACTCTTCTTTCTATTAACTTTTTATATTATTGTATTATTTATTAAAAACAATCTCTTTGTATTATTCGTCAATTTTTGACAAATTCCTCTTGTTCGCTTATACTATAGCTAGTTTATCGTCATTATTCTTATGATTTTTTACTACAAAAATTCCAAGAAAACATTGCATAATTTTGATCGAAAGCTTTCTTTTTGTGCTTTTGCTGGTTTTTGTTTTTTCTCATTTTTCTTTTTTTCTTCTTTTGTTTGAGCACAAAAAAATACCGATTTGGTGCTGAGAATAATGAACACATATACAGGGTATGTTGTTCCCAATACTTGATTATTGTATAAAAATTCTTTTGATTTACTTTTTTCTTCGAGCGCTACTATTCCGATTATTGTCAATGCTTCTTCAAACGCTACTGCTGAATTTTCTTGAGATGTGCTTTCGTGACAAACAATTTCTTCTGTACATCCTCTTTCAGGCTACTTTGGTATTGATATTTATACAACAGTAGATGCAACCCCTGGCGAATGATTAAAAATTATTGATCCTATGTTTATTAAAGGAACAGAACCTCTTCAACTACCTTCTTTTGGTGTGTTTGTTGACCAAACAGCGCCACCAGTTGTATCAAGAATTGGTCCTGCTGATGGGATTACTGTTTCAACGTGACCTGTGTCTTTTGATTGGGCAGCCTCGTCGGACACTGGAGCTGGTTTATCATGATATCAGATAGTATTGTCTACTAGTCCGACATTTTCGTCACCATTTTTGGTGTATCAGACTACCTGAACTTCTTTTGCATTGTCTTGATCTTTTTTTCCATCATGACCTCTTTTCTGGTACGTTGTTGCTGTTGATAATGTTGGTAATGCGTCTGTTTCGTCAATAGGACACTTTGTGTATGGAAGTAATAACGGATCAAATGGATCACCATGAGGAACTATTACTAAGGTACTTGTTAAAGATGACTGTGCTGTTGATAAGTCTCCAAGTTATTATGACTGACTGTGTGATGCTATTGGAGATGACCCCACACAGTGAACTATTTCCTGAGTAGTTGCTGTAGGATCTGGCGATGATGAATGAGTGGTTATTGATGAAAAATTCTGATCCCCACTACCTGATAATGAGTCAGTCTATTCTCCTATTCCCCTGACAGAGTCGCTTGATAGACCGGTGGTAGTAAATGACGAAGAAACTGCACTGGTGATTACAGAAATTAATAATGAAATAACAATTAAAAAAATACCTGTTGCAACGATTGATGATGCAGTCTGGAGTGAAGACCTCTTTGCTTGTGACCCTTTGCTGCATAATTGTGAAAAAGAGTATAAGGGAGGTGATATAGAATTGTGGTTAGATAGTATTTATGATGACTATTATACTAATGATTGGAGAAATAAAAAATTATTGGAATTCTATGTTTTTTGGTACTGGGATTACAATAGAAGTTTAGCGCGTAACATTATTTTGAAGGATCCAAAGAAAAAAGATCTCAAAAAATTGACAAAAAAAGATTATGTGATATAATGTAATTAGCTCATTCAAAAAAGATTATATTTCTGGTAGTAGAATCATCGTGGTGGATGGTATACCATAGAGTACAACATTAATCACTTGCCAACGATGTACAATTGGTTTTCAAAGACTGTATGAGGTTGGATGAGGTGGGATGTTCGTAGACAGATTTGGATACGACAAATAATAACAGAACATATTCTGTGTCTTTGATGATAAGAAGTTGTACTGTATACTGTATGTTTGTCTACCATGAAACTATTCTTGTATGTGAATGAGTAACTGATTTATTCTTGTTTTGAAATACATGAGAAACCTTGCGAAAAAACTATTCCTTGGAATGCTTACTGTGACTTCGTTGATTGGATTATCAATTGGTTCAACAAACGCTCAGTCAACAACAGGTACAGATGTGTATCTGACTCTAACAGGGGGAGATCTAACGATTGAGGCTACCGGATCTATTGATATGGGTGTTCTTCCCGTTTCTACGGTTGCGACACCAGTTGAATACACGTTTAGTGGAACTACTAGTGAACATTTTGTTGTGCAAGATCTGAAATGAGCTTTTTCAGGATATTATACAACAATTCAAGCATCAAATTTGACTGATGGTGTAGGAAATTCTATTCCGGCATCAAATGTATCATTGAGAGTAGATCCCCTAAATATCTTGTTATTAGCAGGATCAGCTAACTCAAACGTTGCTTTTGGACCATCGGTTTCGACAACTTTTACTCTTATTGATAGTGCAATTACTTTTATCAAAAGAGACCCTGCAACAAATAATGGTCTGACAGGAAGATACGGAGTACTACCAACTCTTAGAGTGCTAGTGCCAGCATATCAAGCAGTGTGAGTTTATTCAGGAACACTTACATTTACATTGTTTGAAAATTAGAAAACTCCTATAGCATCAGAGCTATTATTGGTTACCGGAGAGCATACGTTTGCGTATGCTTTTTTTATTTATATAATTTTTTTGTAAATTGGGTGGTCTTTTATTGTTTTTTTTTTGATGTATTGGAGTAAAACAAATTATTTGGTTATACTTAGAGTAACTTTATTATAAGGCAAACATTATGGCAACATATTGGTTGAATAAACTTATTTCTCACGTAAAGCTTTTCTCTGCATTAGTTGTTGTTTTTTCTATTCACCTAATATTTGTGATTGCTTTTTTGCTCTCTTCTTTTGTTTGGGCACAAGCAACAGGTGTTTTACTTACTTGATCACAGCTTTCGTGATCTGTTGTTCCTGTTGGTAATACTTTGCACAACACTGGTGCTAATAATAATACTATTTCTTGATCTACTCACAGTGCTGCTACATGAAATAATCTTTGATCAGGTAGTAACAACGTGATAACATGAAATAGTGTATCATGAAGTAATATTACATGAAATACTTCTCATGTCACAGGATCAGATAGCACAGGATTGGTGAATACATGAAAGTCGTTGACAGGACTTAACCTTTTTACGTGAAATAGCGCAACGTGATTATCTCTGGGAACATGAAACCAGACAGGAGTTCTCTCTTCATGAATTATTGTTACTCTTTCATGAGGAATGAGCGGTGCGTGAGTAAGTTGATGATTGCTTAATTCTTGACTATTGCTTTCGTGACAATTGTTGGATTGATCGTGATTGCTGTTGTCGTGAGTCGCTGTTTCTTGACAGAATGAAACATGAGTGATGACTAGATGATTGTTGAGTACGGGAAATGCTTTTTTGGCAACATGAGTAAATGGTACGGGAACCATTTCAACTATTACGTATTCGGGGGATATGGATATGAATATTCTTCAAAGTACTTTTGCAGAAGCGACCATAGTTGCTGGGAAAGAAAGAACAAATCTTTCAAATGATCTTCAAGTCTATATTCCTTCTGATACGATGTTGATGAAAGAAGATTTGACCTTGTACACAGGGATTTTGGAAGCGCCTGAGTTTGTTGATACTTCTCGTTTATTTGGTCAAAAGGTTCGTAATATTATCCATATTGGTAATTATGATGAAAACCTTTATTTCTATAATGAAAGTGGGCAGGTTGATATTACCATCCGTGTACCTATCAAGTGATTTATTGCAGAGGAACAGTTTATTGTGTTTACTTCTCAAGATGGTCTAGAGTGGGAATATCATGGTGTAGCGAAAACAATTGTTTCTGCGTGAGACGCTTTTGTGGAATTTTCTACTAATCATTTGACGTTTTTCTCTGTCGGTAGTGCTAATGGTGATTTCTATATCAATGGAGATATTCCGGTAACTTATGATTCTACAGTACAATTACAAACAGTTATTACAGGGGTTGTTGATATGAAAATTGGTAATACGACAGGCGAAAGAGATGCAAGTGCGTGGATTCCTTTTAGTGGCGATTATCAACGAACGTTGCCAGGTCCTGGAGGACTAAAAACGGTTTATGCGTTGTTTAGAGATTCGTTTGGAAATACGGGAACAGTGCAAGATTCTATTGTGTTGGATAGATTGGTCAGAGCATCCCGTGTAGAGGATGTTGATCCGGTTGTTCGAACGACTGTCTTGTATCAAAAGGAATATGCTTCAATTCCGGTTATTATTGCAACACCTTCCACTGATAATAATGGAAATAATTATCCAATTCCGCAAGTAAGAAATGTCACAAGAACAGGTTTTGAGTTAAAAATCTGTGTTGATGCTGGACAACCTCAATGTGATGAAACAGCCAATCCAGAAAATATTGATGTTATGGTTTTTGATAGAGATGTGGCGGCAACGTTGTCATGGATTGCTGTAGGTAACACGACATGAACAACTGATGGAGGAACAACTTCTTTTTCTTATGGCTCTAACTTGTCAAATGATCCTTATGTTTGGACGACAAGTCAAACACAAAATCAAGCAGATAATATAGCTGCTGTATCTTGGGTAACAAAAATCAGAAAAGTAAAAGCAGACCTTATTGGATGTGTTCACCCATGAGTAGGTGATTCTTGTCAAGCTTCGCAACCTAATGAAAATTTTGGTTGGGTTGCTATAGATCCATCGATGATAGATGTCATTAATGCTCGTTTGGGTCTAGTGCCTGTGGCGAGTAGTACTTGGACGAGTATTTTGTACGATGAGTGAATTACTGATCCTGTCTTGATGGTAACACAGAATAGTGATAATGGAAGTCAAGATCCCCAATATGCATGGGTAAGGAATGCAACGATCAATGCTGCTCAAGTAAGATTTTGTGAAGCAGATGGTCCAAATTTTTGTGATGGACATTCAAGCGAAGATTTGGTTTGGGCCGCTTTTGATAGACAAGATATGCCATCGTTTCAGATTTCTTTCTCTCCACCAGAGTTGGCTACATGACAAGTAATTGCAACGGTCATTCCTAGTTCGTGAACGATAATAACCAACAATGGAGGGACCGGAGTCCGCATTTTTTCTACGAATTGAACGTTTGTGTTTGAGTATGAAGATCCTTACTGATATACAGGATCATTACCGGTCACGGTTGATTGGATTCTTGACCCTTTGGCAATTAATAGATTAGTTTATGGAGATATTGCTTTGGGGATTTCATGAGATGCGTGGACAACTGTTGCATTCAAGAAAAATTATACAGAAGTGCCTGTTGTTATTGTGACTCCTGTAACGACGAATGCTGCCAATGTCTACCCAATACCGCAAGTAAGAAATGTAACCACATGATCATTTGAACTAAAATATTGCATGGATGCAAGTGCGACCACATGTGATACTGGTTTTGGTGTTGAAGATTTCCATTATTTGGTCTTTGATAAGACAACAGCAAAATATTTTGATTGGATTGAGATAGGAACAACGACAGTAGCTACTGATTGATCTGACACAGCTCGCTCGTTTGATACGACTTTTGATAATGTTCCATATATCTTTACCACTAGTCAAACACAAAATCAGTGAGCAAATATTTCGGCTATTGCTTGGGCTGATGATGTGACGACTAATACGATGAATCTTATTGGTTGTGTTCACCAATGAGCGTGAGATGATTGTGCTGGTGGTCAACCTTCGGAAACATTTGGTTATGTTGCAATTGATGTTGCTTCTATGAGCATTACATGAGCACAATATGGTTTCTCTTCTATATCAAATAGTGCGTGGACACCAATTAGT
Source organism: bacterium (assembly GCA_020627925.1). Lineage (GTDB taxonomy): Bacteria > Patescibacteriota > Gracilibacteria > Absconditabacterales > Absconditicoccaceae > JAHDFY01. Next base: position 99,193 of record JAHDFY010000001.1, on the reverse strand, counting down.
TTTAGTCCAAATTACATTGACCCAATTATCATGGTGACACAAAATAGTGATAATGGTAATCAAGATCCTCAGTACCCATGGGCGCGTAATGTTTTGAGTAATGGGGCTGATATTAGATATTGTGAAGCTGATGGTTTCAATTATTGTGATAGTCATACGGCAGAAAATGTCATGTGGTTCTCTATTGAACGTTTTGTCGAGCCTAATATTACTATCAAAGCTCCCAATATTTGTTCGACCTTCCCATTTGAAATTGAAAGGTTTTCATTCGATATAGAGCACACGTGTGCCGGTATGTTTACACTGCAAGATGATACCTGATTGGATGATGGATATTATACGACATTGCAAATTACACATTTGAGTGGTAGTATGAGTTCTATTTTGAATACAGATATTTATGTGAAGTCGAACGGATTAGTACTACTGTCGTGAGCAGCCAATCCTAATGTGACATTGGCAGCAGGTATGACGTGATATCATGTCTTTGATACTCCTTTGGTGTATATTCAAAGATCTCCTTGAGCTAATGCTAATTTAACAGGAGTGTATGGTAGCGAAATTACATTAAAAACGACCATTCCTCCATTTGGTCGTCCTGATGTGTATTCTGGAGTGCTTACTTATACGTTGTATGATAGGTAGCTAGTCACAATCAAAAGCTTCTCAAAGCGCTGCTAATGATTTTACTCCGTGAAGAATAGTTCCGTTTTGTATTCATCGGGCAGGTGTTCATTGAACGCCTGCTTTTTGACATAGAATAAGATCCTTGCTTTTGTCACAAAAAATGCGATCAAAAGAATGATATTCTTGTTTGAGTACTTCTTTTTGTTGTTGAGCAAAATGGCATGTTTCTGCGGTATAGTAGATTAGTCCTTTTTTTTGAAGACATTGCACTATTTCATTTTGAGAGGTTTCTCCTTTTTGCAAAGAAGCAATACTTTGGGTGATTTGTTGTTCGATATTTTCTATGTAGGGAAGCGCGCTTACTTGTGCGTTGTTGATTGTTGTGATGATAGTTTGTTTGTATTCAGTAGATTTTTGTTGTATTGTGTTGACTGCTATTTGTGCTTTGTTTTGTACTTCTTGTGGTAGTGTCATCGTAGTCGATTTACATCATGAAATTACAACAATACTAGCTATGAATATGTAGGTAAGACATCTTTTCATCAAAAAAATAGAGAAGAAATAAATGGTTTTTTACTCTGTTTATTCAGCTTTTTGTAATAAAATTCCCTCGATATCCTGAAATATTTCTTCTTCTCGATTGTCGGTATTGGGTGTTGTTTCTCCTGTAGTTGGAGAGTTGATAGGAGGCGTTGTATATAATTTTTGTGTAAAGGCAATGGTGAAAATAAGATATGCCAAAAATCATAGGAAAACAATTCCAACGAAAATAATTATTTTTTTGATTCGTGATGATCGTTCTCATCCGTTTGGATGTTTTGATTGTTCTAGAATCGCTTTGATTAGTTCGTCATCGGCTTTGGTTCCATGATAAGCACTTTGTTCAAAAAGTTTTGATACCTTTATTTTTTTCATGAATGTTGTTTTATGAAATCAAAATATTGTTTTATAGGTCGTAGATTAGTGCATCATGCAAAAGAGCGTCTTGTTGAATTTGAAACTTTAACTGTTTTTTTGCTCTTGCCAATAGTGTTCCTACTCATGATGGTTTCACTCCAATAATAGTTGCAATTTCTTGGTAAGTTTTGTTCTCAAAAAAGTAGAGGATAATCATTTGTCTCGATCTTTGATCTAGTTTGTGGAGAACAAATCTCAAAAGACCCTCATGATAAGCTTTTTCTAAGGTCTGAGGTAGCTCTCCTTCTTGACTACTTACTTGATAGAGAAAATCTTCTGTTGCAATGATGTCTATTTCGATTTCTTTGTCGTTTCTTCTTTTGTTTTTTTTGATGTAGTCGAGTGTCATGTTATATGCGACTTTGAATAACCGTGGCTCAAGTTTTTTGTTGGTATCAAAATGGTGTAATTTTTTTGGTAAGGCAAGAAATATTTCCTGTACTACATCATCGGTAATAGCTTTTTGTAATCAAAAATTATAGTTGATGTATCTGTAGAGCTTATCAACATAATTACTCACTACTAAAGAAAATACTTCTTCTTTGCTTATGGTTGCAGGAAGTGAATCTATTTCATCTTCATTTGCATTGATCACGTGATCAAAGATGCTGGTAAATAGTAGCGCAAGTGACACTTGTTGGTGAATGTGAAGCATTATTTGAACATATCTTTTCTAAAATTTTTTGAGTCAGAATGAGTCATATAGTATGTATACATTTGTAAGCTATAGTTGGTGTACGAAAAAATAAAATTTTTACGTAGTAATTGTTCTCCACTTAGGACATGAGGGAAATTGTTGTTTAGTATAATCATTTCACTTTCCATGCGATTGATTTCGTTTGACAAATCTTCTCCAGTCAGGCTTGCTATACGCTTGTCCATTTTATCCAATAATTCATTTATTTTTTTTCTTATATCACCAAATTTTTTACAATCAGTAATGGTATACATTTTGTCATATGTACAGTTCTCTTTTACGAGAGGGTATTGCAAAATGAAATCTTGTGAAAATTGCTCGTCGTTTTCTGTTTCTATCAATACTGTTGATGTTTTTTGATTATTTTGTTCGTTGCTTTCTTCTATTTCATTATTATCGTCAATGCTTGCTTTGAGTAAATATTTTTGCGATGTGATGATTCATAAATTGTTTCTATGTCGGTTCATGGTATAACAACCTTTTGCTCAGAGTTTTATTTTTTTGTTTCACACTAGTTGTCCGTTGTTGATTTGTAGGCCAACTAATGGAAAGTAGGTATCACTGCTTTCTTCGTTGTTTTGACAAAATGTTGCTTCCACTTTTTCTGAAAAATTATCGTATCATACATTTTTTACGTAAAAATCAGGTTTTGCTTTGATTGGTGCTTCTTGTGTTGTTGTTCCGAAATCAGCATGTAAAAGATATGCATTGTTGCTCTCATCCGTTTCTTTGACACGATTATTGCCATCAACCTGTAACTCGATAAGCACACTTCATTCCTCTTGTAAAGCATCTTTGTTGAGTGACAGATATACATTGCTACATCCTATTCCTGGAATAGTGATATCTTGCAGTACTGGTAGATATGATTTGATTTCTGCTTCTACCGTGATGGTCGTATTTTGGACATAATTTGCTTGTGATTGACATACTTGTACGGTCACATTGTGTTGTTCTTTGATATATTGTGCGCTTGCAATATTGAGATCGGGAAGTATTTCGTCTTCTGGTATCCCATCACCTTGTCTATCGCTATTGTTTTCTTCGTCAAGCAAGCCATCAATAAGGTTGAGTAGGTCATCTTCAGGTTCTTGTGCTATAGAAAAAGGGGTTGTGTGTATTGCTAATAGACAAACGATCATGTAGATAAGTGTTTTTTTTGCCTTGAACATTGACGATTATTCTCTATGTAAAATACTGTTATCATTATAGTAATTTTTTGTCCCTGCTGCAAGAGCAAGAATAAGAGGTTACTTGTTTTACCTATAATTTTTTACAGCAATGGATTGGAAAGAAATAGACAATAGTTTGCAAAAAACATTTATGTTCCCTTCATTTATTCAAGCATTAACATGGATGTTGGAGACTAGTTTTGTGATAGAAGAACTCGGTCATCATCCAGAGTGGAAGAATATTGAAAACAAAATTTATGTTGTGCTTCGTACTCACGATGAAGGAAATATTGTTACAGAAAAAGACAGACAATTAGCGTCTGCCTTGGATCAAGCGTATGAGACATTTGCGGACTAATCGCTTTGCTCGAGTACTTTTTGCCAAATATATCTCATTGGAGCTCCTGTAAGTTGTTGCATAACTTCTTCCGGATTGAGCCACATGATGACAAAATCTTCATGTTCTTCTCTTTGGTGTGATTGTTGCGCATTACTTTGTAAATGAAATAGGTATGCATGATTGATTGCATATCTATTTTCTTTTTTGTGGGCTGCGTAATATTCGCTGTGTATTTCTTCCGCGATACTCTTTCCTTCACCTATGTCGGTGTACCCAGTTTCTTCCATTATTTCCCTGTGTGCGGCATTGATGTGATTTTCATCTTTGTCTATACCTCACATAACGAAAGTTCATCGTCCAAATTGTGGTCGTTTGAGTATAAGAAATTTTTCTTCTGATCGATGTTTGAGTACGGCGACAATATTGTGTCTATGTACGACAGGACTTCCATGCTGATAAGCAGCGTTTCCTTCAGTAAAGCGAAAATATGGGACGGGCAAGCCTTCATCGTTATAGCTTGTTTCTCGATAGTCATGCAAGACGTAATTTCGTTCTTGTTTTTCTTTTTTGGTGATTTTGATATATTTTACTTGTTGGTTGTGTGGGTTGACTGCTTTGATGATATCTCCTAAGTGTATTTGGGGTGAATTTGGTGTTAGTTGCTCGGTTTTGATAGTGTTGTGTGTGTGCCCTATTTGATCCCGTCACTGGTTTGAAAAAACTATTGTTTGTTTGGATCTGGGGTGAGGCGTAGGAATTTGGGTTGCATTGTACGGTATGACGAAATATTCTTTGTGTTGTAAGCAAAACACTTGGTGGTAATCCTTTTGTGGATCTAGATAGCTTGGTATATTGTAAGGGGCTTCAGCAAGTTCTTTTTGTATATCTTTACGGTGCAAAAGAGTGCGGAGAAAGTATAAGTCAATTGATGTTTTTTGTATATCTTTGATTTCTGAAAAAATATTGTTTTCTATTTTTAGCCCAAAACCAAGCGGGGTGTTCATTGCTTCTACACCTACTCGTTTGAGTGTACTGTGGATGTTTGTTTCCATAATACGTGGCTCTCCTTGGATAGTGCAAGAAAAATAGTGCAATCTATAGGGGATATTGCTGATAATTTCTTTGAGTGCTCCAATGTATTTGGTATCAGTAATGTTTATGTCGATTTCTTCTTTGAGTTCTCTGTTGAGTGCTTCTTTGAGTGTTTCTCCTTTGTCTACTTTTCCTCCTGGCATCACGAATCTATTGTCCAAACTGTGATGAACAACAAGATATTCTCCTGCTTCATTGCGAATAACACCACACACTACTTCAATAAATCCATCAGATGTGTGTTCGTGTTTTTGCTTTAATTGATCAATTTTTTTGTGATCACGTATATACTTATGCCCTGGAAAACTGTGAACAAAAAGGTGCATTACTATAAAAAAATCAAAATAAATATATTTTTTGTGCTATGAAAATATGTTTAGCTAATTGTTGCTTATTAGCAAATAATTTATCTACCAAACATGAATAAGTAAACAACAAAAAAAATGTTACTTGAATCGTGCGATTATAGTAACATTTTTTGACGGAGCTGAGGTATTTTTCAGTCTCTTGGATTCTTTCGCTAGAGTATAGGTTAAAGGCACCGGCGGGATTCGAACCCGCGAACCAAGGTTTTGCAGACCCGTCTATTGGACCACTCTAGCACGGTGCCATAGTGTGTGTTATGTGGTACACGAATTCTTCTATAGTGTTTTTTTTCTTTTATTCAAGCTAATTATGGTCTTACTTACCAAATTACTTGCTATAATGTACCCTTTTCTGGGCTATTTATACAATAAAAAAATAGTTTCAATAATGCATTGAAACTATTTGACTATTTATTTTTTGATAAATCTTATGATAAAAAAATTTAACAGAATGAATGCTATATATCCGCAAAGTACATAAAATAGTATCGCTTGGATTAATGCTCCTTTGTCATCTAAGACAAATAGTAGAAAAGACATCATCATTGTTGAGGAGATAAGCTGTATATTATTTGCTTTACTGCTTTGTTTGATGCGCAAAGCCACCATAGATGCGATGCTTACACCCAATGACCAACAAATGTACTGAGGAATAAAATCCCAAATAGAGAAGTATAATCCTAATGCAATACTTAACGCTAATATCGTTTTATATATTGTTTTTCTTTTCATTTTATTTATGAGTTTTGTGATGTGTGATTTGTTTTGTTATTTTATCACGATATATGTATTTATTCTGTAAAGGCAAGAGGTTTTGTATTATAGAAAAACTCACTCAGTCGATAGAAAGAGTAAGTTGCTATAAAATTTTTTACCAATTATCTTCATTATAATCATTGTTCCATTTTCCAAAACCTCCTTGGTTTTTTGATAGGTCTCTACTACTGTATCTATCTCTTGTATTATCATAATGATCAAGATTTGGTGTTTTTGGAATAGGGTTCTGATTAGTTTTCTGAGGTGTTTTGCCATTTTTTTTGGTTCCATGTTGCTTTGCTACATCAATAATTTCTTGCTCTGAGATTTTACCTCCATTGCTTTGAAATTTGTCGATGATTGCGTGATAAGCACGTTGGCTGATCATATCAAATGTGCCATAAATAATACCTCTAATCCACTCTCTGGCTTCATGCCAAGAATTATACTTTTTTTGTTTCTTGTTGTAATTGTTTTTCATAATATTGTTTTTTTGTTATGTCAAGTATAATAATTTCTATTTCCTAAATAGCAATTGTTATTGGTTGAGAACTGTTGTTATGATATAACAACAGGGACTTTGTGGTAGAAATTACTAGTAATGGTTTGCTTCTTCGTTATTCTTCGGGTGTTATCTTTTGTGTTGTGTGCTCTTTTCTATGAAATTTCTTTCTTTTTTGTTTTCTCTTTCTCTTAAAAAGAGGTTGCAGATAGTGTTACAGTCTGTGTGTGTTTTTTTTGTTGTGGGAATGTTGTTGTCATGGAAGCTGTGGTTTGGTGGCGCTGTATTTCCGGATGCTCCTTGGCTCGTTGTGCCATGAATTGGTGATGGATCGTTGCTTTCTTGGCTGATGGTTGCCTGACTTATTGTGTTGTTTTTTGTGCAAAAGAAGCGGGTTATCTTTTGGGTATTGCTTGCGATCGGATTGCTTGTACTTGATGATCAAATGAGACTACAACCTCGAGTCTATACGTACATTCTTGTTCTTTTTCCTTTTCTTTTGTGTTTTCACAAAAAAGAGTCAGAACGCATTCGTATTGTGTTTGTGTGTCTTCAAGTATTGCTCATAGGGGTGTATGTCTGGTCATGATTCCACAAACTCAATGATAATTTTGTTTTTATGGTGTATCCGCAGATAGTCGATGCTTTGGTCACGTTTGCTGATCCTGTAATGAGAGAGGTGGTTATTTTTTGATGATACTGGATTGGCGTGATGGAGCTACTATTGGGGCTTTTTTTGCTTTTCCCCTCGACGAGAAAACGAGGTGTTTTGCTCGTATTATTTATGCATTGTTTTATTTTGTTCTACTTGAGTCCTTTGATTTCTTGATGGAACGCTGTTGTCTACCCATGGAATCTTGCTATGATGGTCATGGTTGTCATGATGTTTGGTGGTGTAGATAATCATGTCTTGCAAAAAAATATATCATCTTTGTGGTATGATCGTCATTATGTCCTTGGATTGATGATTGTTTTTGCTTGGCTGCTACCTTTTTTTCATTGGTGGGGAGCACGAGATGCGTATGTATCGTTTTCTCTTTATTCGGGAAAAAGGACGGATCTTTATGTACAAGTGTATGATGAAGATTTACGTCTTTTAGATCCCTTGTTGCAGCGCTATTTGGTCGGAACCAAAGAGCAAAATGAGTATGCTCTTATTGATGTGTTTCATCGATCTATTGGTGAGCTACAGGTTCCTGTCTATCCAGAAAGGAGAGTGTTTCGTCATATTGCTGACTATTTTTGTGATGCTATCGATCCAACAAGATTAAAAATTTATGATTATCAAAGACCAAAATCTATTTGGAATCAAGAAGATTTTTCTCACGAGTATTTTTGTAAAAAGTAGGCTTCTCTTGTAATTGCTTGTCTGATCGACTATAGTGAGTGTCTATAACGCACCAATGATTTTTGTTGTTTTGTGCGGTGTGACGATATTTATTGTATTAAAATTTTGTGAAATATGTTACAAAAAATTATTGCTAAAACAGGTCTTTCCGAAAAAGTTGTTGGTAGTATTATTGAGCTTTTGGAAGAAGGAAATACTGTTCCATTTATCGCTCGTTACCGTAAAGAACTAACAGAGGGAGCAACAGATACTCAATTGCGTGATTTTGAAGAAATTTATAATTACCAAAAGAACTTAGAAGAAAGAAGAGCTGATATTTTGCGTTTGATGGCGGAAAAAGAAGTGCTGACTCCTGAGTTAGAAAAAGCGTTGCAAGAAGCACAAACTTTGGCAGCTCTTGAAGATATTTATAGACCATTCAAAGAAAAAAAGAATACAAGAGCAACCAAAGCAATTGCAAAATGATTGCAGCCATTAGCAGATATTTTATTGGAAGCAAGTATGACCAAAGAAGCTTTTGAGGAAAAAGCACAAGAGTTTGTCATTGATACTGGTGATGCAAAAACATCAGTTGCTGATGTAAAAGAAGCAATTCAGGGCGCGATGGATATTTGTGCTGAAGTGGTGAGTGATAATGCAAATGTACGTACGTTCATCAAAGAAACAGAAGAAAAAAAATCCGTACTACAAACCAAAGCGACCAAAAAATTTGATGAGCAATGAGTGTATGGAATTTATAGAGAGTATGCAAAAAAAATGGCAGACATGCCTAGTTATGCATATCTTGCTGTTTGTAGAGCTGAAAAAGAAAAACAATTAAGTGTAAAACTTACTTTTGGTGAAGAAAAAATTGAAGAATATGTGTTGTGAGTGTTTGTTCCTGCAACAGCAGCATCAAGTGTTGTATTTCTTCAAGAAGCAATTTTTGATGGTCTAAAAAGACTGGTTTACCCTTCAATAGAAAGAGAATTAAGATCAAACAAAAAAGAGCTTTCTGATCGTGAAGCAATTGACGTATTCGGTAAGAATGTGCAAGCGATGCTGATGCTTCCTCCAGTTAAAGGAAAAGTAATTCTTGGTTTTGATCCGGCATATAGAACATGATGTAAGCTGGCGGTGATTGATGCAACGGGTAAATTCTTGCACAATGATGTTATCTATCCTACCAAACCACAACAAAAGATTGCTGAGTCGGCAGCAACGTTGACTGCTATGGTCAAAAAATATTCTATTGATTTAATTTGTATTGGTAATGGAACTGGTTCTCGTGAATCAGAACAATTTGTTGCAGAAACAATCAAAAAAAATGACTTAACATGTAAGTACATGATTGTGTCGGAAGCAGGAGCTTCTGTCTATAGTGCTTCAAAACTTGCTGAAAAAGAATATCCTGATTTGGATGTAACGGTAAGAGGAGCTATCAATATTGCTCAAAGAATACAAGATCCGCTGGCAACTTATGTCAAGATCGATCCTAAATCGCTTGGTGTCGGACAATATCAACATGATGTTGATCAAAAATTGCTCAAAGAAAAACTAGATAATAAAATTGAAGATACCGTGAATAGTGTGTGAGTTGATGTGAATACTGCATCAGCTGCGCTTTTGCAACATATCGCAGGATTAAGTGCAAAAACGGCTCAAAATGTTGTTTCCTATAGGGATGAAAACGGAGTATATGCATCAAGGGCACAAGTCAAAAAAGCAAAAGGAGTTGGACCAAAAGCGTTTGAACAAGCAGCCGGTTTTTTGAGAATTAATCATGCTAAGGAGCAATTGGATAGCACAGGAATTCATCCGGAAACCTACAAAATCACTTATGAAATTCTTGAAAAAGAGTGTGGAATAAAAAAGAAACAATTGACTCTTCCATATGTTTGTCCTGAATTAAACGTTTCATCATTGGCTTCACGCTACGACATTGGTGAAGAAACATTACATGATATTATCGCAGAACTTGCAAACCCTGGATTAGATCCACGTCAAGATTTTGATGAAGGAAGCTTTAAGTCTGACGTATTGACTATTGATGACTTGAGTGAATGAATGTCATTGACAGGAGTAGTCAGAAATATTGTTGATTTTGGTGCTTTTGTAGATGTTGGTCTGAAGAATGATGGATTGGTGCACAAATCGCAAATGGCTAATTACTACGTTACTGATCCATTTGAGGTTGTACAAGTTGGTGACACCGTTACTGTCAAAGTTATTGGTATTGATAAAGAAAGAAAAAGAGTGCAGCTTTCTATGAAAACAGGAGAAACAAAAACAACTCCTAAAAAACATTCTGCACCAAAAAGAGAAAGAAGAAAGCCACAAGAAACAAGCAATGTTGCCACGAGTACCATCAAAGGAAACATCTCACGAAGTTAGAACATACAAAAGAAAGGAGGTCGCGAAAGCGGTCTTTTTTTGTTGACTTTTTGTAATGATGTTTTATATTCTTGTTGAAAAATAAATACTAATAATAATAAAATCACAATTACTATGAAGGATTATTTCAAACTTTTTGTTGAAATTACTTTTTTATTGTATCTTCCTGTGTTTGCTTTTTTTCTTTTCTTGACGGAAGGAAATGTGATGAATACATGGAGATCTATGAGTTGGGGTGCAATGATAATAAACGTTATTGCTATTTTGTTTCTGGTTAAGTCTTTTGCTTTTTCTTTATCGGCGTTTTTTGTTGGTTTTCGTATCGTGTTTTTTCATTTGCTTCTTTGTTGTTTTGTTTGGATTTATGGTTTATTTGGACCTGTTGCTTACTTCTGCTATTATTGGAGACTTAGTGTAGCTGTATCCTTATATATTATTCCTATTAATGTCGTGGCTAGTATTTTGCTCTTCTATTTCGCTGGAATATACCATGATTCATTACAAAAAAGAGCATTATATAAAAAATACGCATATGATCAAAAAAAACAGAAAAGTGAAAAATGACTGGCTTACTCGAGTACTAATTCTTTGTGTAGCTACATTGCTGGTTACTCACGTGCAATGTGTTTATCTCTTTGGGCTGTATGAGAATGTATGGAATATCGGTTTATTGATAAGTAATTTTTTGTCGCTTTATTGCTCTCACAAGATAGTGTTTCGATTGATTTTTTATCGAAAGGTTGGTGGACGAATGTATTATCCTGTGCTGTTATATGGGTGGTATATGGTCATAAAGCCACATGGATTATTGCTACTTTTTTCCTTTTTTCCTGCCTTGTATTGGCGATTTTTTTTACATCAAAATAGTGTTTTTTGTCTTTTGTCACCTCTGGTGATTTACGTGGCTTGGACACTTTTTTATGCAGAACAATCAACAAAATAAGTAAAGAACCAGCGTATTGTTTGCTGGTTCTTTTTTTATGGATAAAAATTTCTGTCAACAATGTTTTTTGAACTATGTTTGTTTGGTAAGATGATTATTGAGAGAATCAGTTGTATTATAGACTAGATCCATGATAGTAATATTTGCAAATTTTGTTTTATAGAAATTTACTTCTTGTCTATCTATGATTTGGCGAAAATGGCTTCTTATAGCCTATCTTGCTTTTGCTAGTTTGTATACATTTTTTTTGTGGTGATTAGACAAAAGAAGAGCGATCAATAAACAACGACGCATAGCAGAAAAAAAACTTTTGCAAGCAACAATGTGGGGCGGATGACTAGGTGCTCTGATGTGAATGTCTTTCTTTCGTCATAAAAAATTCAAATGAACATTTTTGTGGAAATTTTGGCTTATCATGATTTGTCGAATGATTCCTGTTTTTTATGTGTTTATTTATAGATAAACATATTGCTTCTTAATTATTTACTTATTTGAACAAAGCTGTCATATGGCAGAAAAAAATATGACTCCCTGAGTAAAAAAAATATTAGATACATTATATGGATGAATTTTTGGTTTTTGGGTAACCAAATGGAGAGTGACTATGCTCCTTCTTTTGGTTATTCTTCTTGTAGGAGGATTTTCTGTGTACACTATTCCCAAGGAATCAAGCCCTGATATTGAGTTTGGAATTATTAGTATTACCACTCCATATATCGGTGTTAATCCTGTTGATATCGATCAACTGATTACACAAGAAATTGAAAAAGAGATTCAAGATGTCGAAGGAATTAAAAAAATAACATCGAATAGTGTCTTGTGAGTGTCCAGTGTTGTCTTGGAACTTGAAACTGATTCAGATACTTCTGCAGTACTGGTTGATGTAAAAGATGCTGTCGAAAAGGTAAATTTACCCGACGATGCAAACGATCCTGTCGTGACTGAAATCACAACGTCGAATACGGTCATGTTTGATGTAATTTTGTATGCACCTACAGATACGTATTCACAAGATTATCTTTTAGATAAAGCTTTGGTAATCAAAAATACTTTGGAGGGAAGATGATCAATCGCTTCTGTGGATATTGGTTCTTTGGGAGACGAGGGTTCGGCTGATGTTCGTGTACTTATTGATCAACATAGATTGGAAACATTGTGATTATCTATTTTTCAGGTGACACAAGCGATTAGATCTTACAATCAAAACCAGCCTATTGGTAATTTTGAGGTAGGAAACAAAACATATGATTTTAGAATACAGGCAGAGTTGGACTCTGTTAATGATCTTTTGCAAGTTCCACTTCCAGTACAGAGAGGTGTTGTGACACTTGGAGAAATTGCTACTATTGATTTTGATTATGGTAACAAAGCTCTCTTTGGTAATGGTCTGTATGAAAAAAAAGGCTATACTTATGTAAAACTTACCTTTAACAAAGAAGCGGGTGCTAATATTTTCTCTTCTTCTGATGATGCAAAGGAGAGGTTTGTTGGCCTATTGCAGCGTGAAGAGTTTTCTCATTTACAATTTTCTTATGTGAGCGACCTTTCTGAAGCAATTAGAGAAGATTATAAATCATTGGCAGAAAATGGTTGAATGACTATTGTCCTTGTGTTTTTGTGTTTATTCTTTTTTGTGTGATTTAAAGAATCAATTATTGCAAGTATTACTATACCTTTAGCGTTTCTTATTACGTTTGTTGTACTTAATTGGCTAGGGTTGTCACTTAATTTCCTCACAAATTTCAGTTTGATTATTACGTTTGGTATCGCAATTGATGTGACTATTGTGATTGTCGAATGAGCACACGAAAAAATGAGGCTTGGATTTGATCCTAAGGCGGCAGTATTGTTGGCTGTAAGGGATTATAAGTGGCCACTGATTGCGGGAACAAGTACTACACTTGCTGCATTTTTGCCTATGTTAAACCTACCTGGTGTTACTGGTAAATTTTTGGCTTATATACCTATTACTATTTTTTCTACATTGGTTGCGGCCTTGTTTCTTGCATTAACGATTAATTCAGCACTATACTTTAAATTTTCTTCTAAAAAGAATTATTATACAAAAAATGAAGAAGAAGAAAAATATATTCCTGAGGATGAGCGTGAATTACTCGCATTTCAAAGAATTTGAAAAGAAGCACACAAAGAAGAAACATTGAATTGGCGTGATAAAATGCTTGTTGATTCTTCAAGGTTTTATGAAAATTTGTTGGGAAAAATTCTTGATTCAAGAAAAGCAAGATGGTCATTGGTAATCATTCCATTTGTTGTGTTGATTGCGTCATTTATGCTTCCGATTGGCTCTTCATTTTTTCCTGCATCAGATAACCCAGAAATTACCATTTCTGTTAAAGGAGAAAAATGAATTGTTAAAGAACAAATGCTTCCTTATTTGCCTCATGTAGAAGACGTTGTTTCACAAATACCTGAGATGAAAATATATACGTACAGTGTGCAATGAAATACGATTACTCTTCTTGTAGAGTTGTATAGTAAAAATCAAAGAGACGCAAACGGTCAAAGAAATTCTTTTGAAGTAGAAGAAGAAATTATAGCATGATTGGAACCACTTCAAACAATGGGATTGAAAGTAGAAACAGACATCCAAAGTGGTGGACCGCCTCAAGGAAAAGCTCTCTGAATTAAACTTATTGCTGATAACACTAATCAATTAGCTGAGCTTATTCAAACTGCAAAAATATTTGAACAAGAACTACTACGTATGAATGGTACAAGAAATGTTGGATTATCAACGGATGATTCTCCATGACAGTTTGTTTTTTCATTTAACAAAGAAGCGCTCGCTCAATTGTGACTTACTCCTAGCGATTTTACTACAGAAGTATTCGCTAGAGTGCAATGATTGGGAGCAGGAACCATCAAAGGAAGATATGAAGATCATGACGTTAAGGTTATTTATAAGGATTATGTTGATAAATTAACACCTTCGGAAGTACAGAATATCGTTGTTCCAACCAAAGCGGGTCCAGTTCGCTTGTGAACTGTTCTTGATTATGATTTTGAAAACGCCATCGATAGTATTAAAAGAGAAGATACCAAAATTTTGGTAAGAGCAGAAGCAGATGTTATGCCTGGTATGACACCAGATGCGTTACAAGCTGATCTTTTGGCTTATGCTCAGTCATATGATTACCCAGAAGGTATTAGTTATGAAGTAGGTTGAGAAAACGCTGAAAACAGTGATGTTATTGCTGCTACATGAGTTGCATGATTGGTTGCACTTATTCTAATTTATTCAATCCTTGTGTTGACCTTTAATAGTTATGGAAAGCCAGCAATTATCATGTATAGTGTGGTGATGGGACTGTTGGGAGCAAATATTGGATTATTTGTAACATGAAACCCATATAGTATGGCATGGTGAATATGATTTATTGCTTTGACGTGAATTGTCGTAAATGATGCAATTGTGTTGATTGATAGAATCAACAAAAATGTTGCAAAATGAATGGAACCAAAATTTGCTGCAATGGAAGCAGGAAAAGCAAGACTTCACCCAATTATTTTGACTACTATTACGACTATTTTGGGATTGATGTCAGTTGCGCTTGAAGATGAATTTTTTGCTTGATTGGCGTACACCATTATGTTTGGTTTATTTGTAGGATCAGCAGCGACATTGTTTGTGATTCCTGTTATTTACTTTGGTACAAGAAAGCGTAAATCTAGGTAGTCTTGCTTTATTATTGCTTTTTGTTAAGGTAAAAATTAGTTTTAGTAGAATGTTTTTGGTGATATGTTAGCAAAATACAAAGAAGCTTTTGCAGATGCATTGGCTCCCCATATACAAATAGATAAAGAATGACTCCTCTCTATGATAGAGCTTGCTCCCGATCATGTAGAAGGAGACTTGGCTTTTCCTTGCTTTCAGTTGGCAAAAACAATGAAGAAGGCTCCTCACGTTATTGCTCAAGAATTGACGTGATTGGTGTCTCATTCTTTTTTTGAACGTGTTATTGCGGTAGGGCCATATGTGAATGTACTTCTTGTAAAAAAATCATTTTTTCACGAAGTGCTTGCTGCTATTATGACAGAAGCAAAAGAATATTGACTTGGTGCTCCCAAGAATCAAACATGGTTGGTTGAGGGATGGTCTCCCAATACTCATAAAGCTCTTCATGTAGGACATTTGAGAAATGCGTTGATGAGTGAATCGGTTTGTACGCTTTTGGAAGCGGCAGGATACAATGTAATAAGAACCGCTTATTGAGGAGATATTGGTGCGCATGTTGCGAAATGGATCTGGTATTATATCACTTTTGACAATTCTGCTTGGCCTCAAAACCCTGAAGAATTTTGTAAATGGGCGTCGTTGCTTTATATACAAGCTTCAAAAAAAGTAAAAGAAGACTCTCGTTATGAACAAGAAGTTCATGATGTGCAACACAGACTAGAAGCTGGTGAAAAAGAGTTGGTAGATTTGTGGAAGGCAACTCGTCTTTTGAGTATTGAATGAATTACTGATGTCTTCAGAGAATTAGGGTGTACTATCGAAAGAATGTATTTTGAAAGTGATGTAGAACAGCCAGGTATTGATATGGTTAAAGAAATGGAAGCATCGCAACAAACCAAAGAAATTCGTTATAGTGATGGCGCTATTATTGCAGATCTTGAGATACATGATTTGTGAGTATTTGTGTTGCTCAAAAAGAATGGAACATCCTTGTATTCGACAAAAGATATTGCGCTTGCTTACCTCAAAGAAGAAGAATACGTTTTTGATAGATCGTTGTATGTTGTTGCAACTGAGCAAAATTGGCATTTTAAACAATTGTTTAAGACATTAGAACTTTATGGATATGACACAGAAAAATTGCACCATTTAGGTTATGAGATGGTTGAGTTGTCTTCATGAAAAATGTCATCAAGAGCAGGAACTATTATTACTTATCACGATTATCGTGATAATATGATTAAAAAGGCAAAAGAACAATTAGAATGAAGAGATCTTAATGATTTGCAAAAAGAAGAGATTGCCCGTCATGTTACGTTTGGTGCATTGAAGTTTAGTATGCTGTTGCAAGATTCATACAAAAAAATCATTTTTGACATGGAACAATCATTGAGATTTGACGGTGAAACAGGGCCTTATGTACAATATACTCATGCGCGTGCTTCGTCAATTTTGAGAGCTGCACAGGAGGCTTCTCATCAAGAAATTGATTACTCTCTTTTGGTAGAAAAAGAAGAAACTTCTTTGGTGCTTCACCTTTCTCGTTATGCTGATGTAGTACAAAAAGCAGCAAAAGAGTTTAGACCTAATTTGGTGGCTAGATATGTTCTCGAGTTATCTCACTTGTTTAATGCATATTATCAAAAACACAAAGTTCTTGTTGAAAATGAAGCTATGATGAAAGCTCGTCTAGTGCTTGTTTCGTGCACAAGACAGGTATTAGAAAATGGACTGACTTTGTTGGGTATTAATTCTCCGGAAATCATGTAATTTTGTCTTTTTCTGACAAAGGACTCATCGTAAGATGATCAATGTTGACGATTTTGTGACGATCCCAGTATATTTTTGATGTAATGACAGTGAGTTCACTGTCTAGTTCTTTTCCAACAATTTGTACGTCATAACTGTTGCTGGTTTCGTCTCGATCAAGTACTTCAATTTGCTCTATATCAAAATTTGTTAACTCATCTCTTTTGACGCTGTTGTCCTCTCCATATCTTTGTAGCGCTCTCATGACATCATGACTTGTTCCATCGACCATGTATACAAAAGATTTCATTTCATCGCTCATTACTACTTCTTTTTCAATTTTTCAACATCAAATAAATAGTAATGCAGAAGTTCATAAAAACCCAAGGAGATGCTTTTTCATTTTTTTGTTGATTAAATAAATCTTTGTTTTATTTTAATGAAACGGTTTTGTCAATCAATAAAGTTCTTTCATTAAGCCCTTGTTAATTGGATTTTTGCAGGTATAGAATGTTTTGGTTTTTAGTTGGCTCTTTGTGCTTTTTTGGGATCAATCAAAAAAAGAGCTGGTGAGCTCTTTTATGATTTTTTTTCTTTTTTTGGAAAAAAACGACGAAAAACTTTAACACGTACTCTTAATCTATTGTGTGTTTTTTTTTATTTTATGATTCCTTTATTTTGAGCTGTTCTAACTCTTGGGCACTAAACTGAAAGTAATTTTCTGTTTGAATTGCCTTACGAAATGGCTCATAAATATTGATCCATTGTTGATTGTTGTTACGTGGATCCACTTTTTTGTTGTAGAGGTATAGTTCGTCTAATGCTTGCGCAGCAGTTCGTCACTGTGTGAGTCTTCTTACCATGGCAAGTACAAAACCATTTCTGTCGGCTCCATGATTACACATGGAATGCGTTCCTCCCTCAAGAAATGCTTTACAAATACGAAACATCGTTTCTTTATTCATATCTTCTGGTTTGGAAGTAAGCGGTTGGTATATCACATTCATTCCTAATGATTGCGCATATTGTCTGTCTTCTTGTGAAATTTCTGCGGCGACACAAACGAGCGTTTTTTTCTTTTCTACCTCATAGAGATATTTTATTCACTCTTTTGTTACTCTTGATGATCTTGAACAATTGATAAAACCACTGACTCTTCCATGATTTTTGTAAGCATTGTGTGTTGAGAGTGGTGATTGTTCAACAAACCCAAATTTATTATTTTTTGCTTCTTGGTAGCTGCCATTGTGTTGATCAATATTTCCCTGTTGTATGTTTTCTGTTTGTTGTACCAAATGACCGTATTTTTGCTGAAATGTTGACATATGTTGTATGATATAGTCGTAGTATTTTTGGTCGTAGGCACCATAATATTTGGTTTGTGCGCGTTTCATATCAAAATTTCACGAGGCGGCTTTTCCATCTTTTGCTAATTTTTTTGCAGCAGCACGTGCGCAGGTAACAGGATTATCTCTTTCGTCGATATCGGGATAACCTAATTGTTGGTACGTGGTAGAAATTTGTAATCAGTAATCCCTTCCCGTTCCTTCCGTAAATTGAAAAAGTCATTTGGCAAATCTTCCGTCTTTGAGTTTCGCTCATTTGATCAATTCATTGTCTTTGTACAAGCGTCACGAACTTTCTTTCATCATATACGATCGCATTGTACCCATTGGAAGTTGGTGTTCTATTTCTAAGACAACCAAATATTTGATAAACTCTTTGTCTTGCGCATAATTGATATTTGGCTTATTAATCGCTAGCTGTTCTATGTAAGCTTTGTTGTAATTGACTGAACCGACATGGTTATTGAGTGAGAGAGCTGCTCCCATGGCAGAAGTTGTCAAAGGACTGTAAGAACCGTATCACGTTGTGTTTGCTGTTGATGTGGGTTGCTGTGGCGTTTGTGGTGGTTGAGCGGGAGTAAGGTCAACTGCAATAAAGTCTTCCTCACTATCTCACAATGTTAGTGCACCATCCAAAAAGCTTTGTGTTCCATAATCAGAAAAAACATTCAATGCCCACGCAGACACGACGTCCTCTGGTCCGTGAAAGAAGTCTTTATTTGTTTCATCTATTTTTTTTAGCATAGCAAAAAAATCTTTTGTTCACGCTTTTTTCATATAAGCTCCTACAAATTGTTCTGCATCAAATTTATTTTTATCAATAGTTATTTGAGTATTTCCATTTTTGTCTGTTTGTTGCGTGACGCAATTTGTGTAGCGCTGAAGTAGATGAGTTCCTGGCATAGCACCCGTGTTTTGTAGAGAACGAGTAAGAGCATCTGTGAGAATTTTTTTGTTGGTAGGCATGAGTGAAAATAACTCATCTTGTTGTTGTATTCCACTTGCCGTTATTTTTCTAATAAATGAGTTTTCTGGTGGATAATTTTGCTTGTCAAGGACCATTGATTTTGTCAATGAAAATATTTCACTAATACATTCCTTTTGGTTGATGTTGCTCAGATCTTCACTTACTTTGTTGAGTAGGTAATGTTGATGAAGCTCATCAACACCTCCTTTGTACCCGAACCGACTCAGTACCATGCTCATGCTACTTCCCATGCCTACTGATTCAATGAGTTGTTTGGGAGATGAGTACCCAAACCATGATCACACTGACTTAATAATATCGTACATGGATCCATACATTTCATTTGCTTGCTGTTCTCTTTCTGTTTCATCCAATAAACTTCCTTGGGTGGAAATATCAGTCATTTGTTGTAGTAGTGCTATTCACTGTTCATTAAGGGAGATGTTTTTTGCGTGATCTATGAGGCTTTGGGGATCTAAGCTGTTTGGTTGGGAGAGTATAATTTTGCTCGTTAATTCGGTTTTGTCCATAGTTCCATCAAACCATGCAAGTAGGTCTTTGGTGTTGAGGGTAAGCTCTTTTTTTCATTTGTATTTTGTGAGTTCTTTTGCTATTTGTTGCATTCTTTTGGCACGGATTTTGAATCATGGATATTTGCTTGTTTGGGTAAGCATTGTTCCCACAAGAGATGTGAAATTTATTTCTTCACCATTTCCTTGTAACAACGATCCTACTTGTCCTCCTAATAATCAGCCAAATTTTCCTATTATTCCGCTTTCTACTGTTGTTTCTTGTGTTTGTATTGATTCTGACAGAGAGATGGTGAAACAACGCAACATTACTTGTTTTTGTTGTGGTGTGAGAATTGATGCTACGATTTCTTGACCTCCAACAAAGTTATTGAGCATTTTTTCTCCCATATTATCCAACTGTCCAAATAACTCAGATGTTTTTTCTGGACCTAACTCTTGTCCTAATGGAGATTCTTTGATAAGCGGATAGGTGTGGGGCAATGGTTTTTTTTTGAGAGATTCTAAGTCATTGTTGATTTTGTGTGTATTTTCTACTAGTTCTTGATTTTTTTTGTTGTTTTGTGTTTGTAGTTCGTTTTGTAAACTGTGATGATCCAATTGTAATTCTTGTGAAAAAGCATCAGTAACCTTTTGGGTTTCCTGATGTTTTTTTGTCTCTTTGCTTTCGGTAGTTGAGACCTGCGAAATATTCTCTTTATTGTTTTCACTTGCTCCTAATGTCATGGATCATCGTGTCTAAAGCTTGTATGATTATACTTGTTGCTTTAGTGAATCACAAAATTTGTAAGGTATTGTCTTGGCTATTGCTTGACTTTTTCTCGATATTTTAACCAGATTAAACTATCTAAGTGGAGCGGTGGTATGGTAAATTTTTCTGCGAGTAGCTGAAACTTTTCTTGGTATTGCTTATCGGATAGTTCTCCCCATTGTTGTTTTCCGATTGTGCGAAGACGTGAGTCAAGTGGTATGCGAATGTTCATAGGATAATGACGGAGTTGGTCATAAACAGTTCTTGCTCCATATCCAAAAATTTTGACGGCAAAGGTAATCGTCTTGTTGGTAATTTTTTGTTTCATGCTGGTAGCGAGTAAACTAACCAATCATGCCATATCATGATAGAAATCATGGTACGATGTGGTTTCTATATGAAAATATTGGTCATACTGTGCAAAAAATTTTGCAATCCTTTGTGATTTGATATTGTAAATACGCTTATTATACTGAGATGAAATCATTGTTTGCAACCGCCATGGCGAGACGCAACGTGAATCAAGGAGGCTTGCGTGAAGGTGGTCAAAATCTTTTTCTATTTTTTGTGTAATCTCTGTTCGTCGAAGTGGTCCAGAACCAGCAATTTGATAAGAAATAAGTGCAGTTTGCAAAAGTACATACAAAAAAGCATGCTTGACGCTATCATGTTCTCCGTGTTTTGTGCGTATTGCTTGCCAAGCGCGTTGTATGACTTGCAACTGCTGATCTTGTGCTTCTATCAAAAGGATGTCTTGCAAGGTATGTTGATTAATAAACGATATAATGTCCATTGGGCAACAAGCAATTGCAAAAGTAAAAAAAATCGTTATTCTGCATCTGATAGCATGTAGCTCATTATGGTGCTATTTGTTTCTACTATCAATGATTTAGAATCTCAATAGATATTATTCATGGATTTTGATCCAAAAAAGAATTACTATGATATACTCTGAGTTGACGAAAAAGCAAGCGAAGACGATATAAAAAAAGCTTTTCGTAAAGCTGCGGTCAAACATCACCCGGATAGAGGCGGTGATGCCGAAAAATTCAAAGAGGTCAATGAAGCACACCAAATTTTGTCTGATGCACAAAAAAGACAACAGTATGATATGTTTAGAAGTGGCGGTTTTGGTGGCTTCGGATGACAAGGATTCTGAGGTTTTGGCTGAGGATGATTTGGTTGATTTTCTGGTGGTGTCGACTTATGAGACTTGGTTGGCGATCTTTTTGGTGGCTGATTTGGAGGAAGCTCGTCATCGTGAGTAAGAAGAGGCGACGACATCCAAATAGCTCTTTCTATCAGCTTTGAAGAATCATTTCATGGAGTAGAAAAAGAAATTACCTATGCAAGGATGGTCAAAGCGGATGGTATCACAGAAGAGACTTGTCACACTTGTGGTGGAAGAGGAAAAGTTGCTCAAAAAGCACAGACTCCATTTGGTGTAATGCAAGTACAAAGTGCTTGTCCTACATGTCAATGAATGGGAAAAATTTACAAAAAAGACGGAAAAATTCTTTGATGATGAGGTTTAGAAAGACAAGAAGAAACCATTACTGTTAAAGTTCCTTCTGGTATCAATGATGGCGTGTATATTAAATTCTCGGGAAGAGGAAATGAGGGTACGGGAGGTGCTCCTGTAGGGGATCTCTATGTAAAAATTCGTATTGGTATGTCTAATAAATACGAACGTCAAGGCGATGATTTGTATGTCAAAGCCAAAGTTTCGATCTATGATATGGTCCTTGGAGGAGAAATTACTATTGATCACCCTGAGGGAAAGATGACGGTAAAAATCCCTAAGGGAACACAAGTAGGAGATAAAATTAGAATTAAAAAGAAAGGATTCGGAGATAAATGAATTTTTGGAAAAGTAGGAGATTTGTTTATCTTGCCACAATTACATATTCCTAAGAGGCTATCAAAAGATCAAGAAAAGCTTTGGAAAGAATTAAAAGAAACAAAATAAACTTTCTTGATTCAATAAGCTGCAGGCAAATTTGTTTGCAGTTTTTTTTTTTTATTGACTTTGTTATTGTAGTATCTATAATATTTTTTGTCAAAATAATATTGTTTTGATAGAACAAATTAAATTTTACTAAGATGGATAAATTTAGCCTTAACTTTATTATAATAGTTTTTCTTCTCTCTGTAGTTGATGCTGGAATTTTTAGTTACTTTTTTCCAGGAATTTCAATGAATGATCTTTATTGTTTTTCTGCAACCTCTGCTGTTTTCTCTTTTGGATTCTCTTGTATTATTGAAGTAAGAGCTAAAAGAAGCAGAACAGGGAAGTATTCTTTAGATGATGTCTTTGGGTCCTTTGACTATTGGTTAGCTTTTGTTGTTGTTACTATTTTTCTTGGACTATTTTGTTTTTTTACTAATGATCTTTGGGAATTTTTTGCAACAAATGTTATTATCTCTTCGTCGAGCATTGTTCTTTCTTTTATGTTTGATAAAAGATCTTTGCTTGAATAATTACTAATCTAAATAGTAGCGTTGTTTTCTCGCTACTTTTTTTGTTGTTTTGTGATAGTTTTTTGCTACAGTTATTTTACAAAAATAAAATTATTTCTCAAATTACATTAAATAAAACACACATGTTTATTAAAAAACAAAAAGATACTACAAAAACCAACATTAATACCTTAAAAAAATTATTACAAGGAACAGGAGTTGTTTTGCCTCCAAGATGGTCTTTGCTTCGTATTGGATTGCCATTATTGCTTTTTTTCGGTAGTTTTCTACTGTTAAATCAATGTGATAATGATAATGGTCCGACACCACTGGATTACGGTCTTAACACTTCTAAAATTGATGAAAAAATTATTGCTTTTTTTAATAAAAATAGTCAAGATATAACTCAAAGTAATGATGAAAAAGAAAATATTCTTGTGTTAGAAAATTCTTCTTATTTGCCTAATCTTGTTGTTAAACTTCGTTCGTCAGGTGCTAACCTAACCGTAACTCTTTCACTGGGAGCGTTTATTGCTGAATTGCCTAAGAAAAAATGGTCTGCCATTTATATAAGTGGTTCCACTAAAAAGACAGTGGGCATGCAAGACATTGTGCCTCTTTTGAAAAATAAATTAAAAGAAGTTACTAAGAAAATAGGCTCTTGTGTCGATGAGCTTTATGGTCAAGATGGTTGTTTGGCAATGGTCTATGTTTCTGTTGTTAAACCCCAATATAAATTAAAAACAACAAACATTTCTTTCTTACGTTGTAATATACTTATTGCAAATGCATTAGGTATTCAATCTGCTGAAAAAACAACTATTGGAAGCTATGAAATATAAAAAAAGAAGAGCTTTATTAAGCTCTTCTCTTTTTATATTGTTAAATTTTTTATTGATGTGAGGGATTCGTAGTCGACGAGTTCAAATCATTTGGGAATTTCTCTAGATCTTTTGCTGTGAAATTTTGTTTTGACTATTTGACCGCTTAATCCTAATTCTCCCAAAAAAATAGTTTCTCCTAGGATAGGTTGGTCATTATATTGGCTTGTGATCGCTGCAGCGATTGCAAGATCAAGACCTGAATCATAAAAAGTAAACTCTCCAGGAACATTGACATAAATATCATACAAATAAAGTTTTTGTTTGAGATATTTTTGAAGAATTGCAATGATCATTTCGACTCTTTTTTTGTCTACCCCTACACAGTTACGTGAAATGTAGTTTCCATTGGTTTTGGTTAAAAGCACTTCGACATTGGCGATGACGGGACGACCATTGTCCAAACCGATAGTAAGCACATTACCCGGAACATTGAGATGTGCGTTTTGTATGATGCGTTCTTTGAGATCATAGACAGGTATGAGTCATTGTGCGGTCATTTCAAAAATAGCACTATCATCAGTATGGCCAAATCTATTTTTTTTACTTCTGAGAAATCTTAATTGTCCAAATCTGTCACCCTCTAAGTATAGCACCACATCGACAATGTGTTCGAGATATTTGGGTCAAGCAATTTCTCCCCCCTTGGTGACATGTCCAATAATGAATGCAGTTGTTGTACTTTTTTTACAAAATTCAGAAATTTTTTCGGAACAAAACCTTACTTGGTTGGCTGATCATGCGGCTGAGTCTGTGTGGGGCGAATAGATGGTTTGAATAGAATCAACAATAATCATATCGTAGTTATTTTGTTTGGTTGTTGTGATAATATCTTCGAAATGAGTTGCATGGTAAATATGGAAATTATTTGCTTGCCCATTAGTGAGTCTATTATATCTACTCACTACTTGTGACTCATTTTCTTCACCAGTAAAATAAGCAATTGTTAGTTGATTGTTTTTGAAAATTTCATTGATAATTTGTAAGATCAATGTTGATTTTCCTATTCCTGGTTCTCCACCAAGCAGGTATACTCCACCTTGTTTAACTCATTGTTGGAATGATCTTTGTAATTCAGGATGGGAGATGTTTCGAAATACTGATTCATGACGTGAAATATCGTGCGTCAATGCCTGACCAGACGAGACATTGTGTCTATCTTTTTTCTTTTTGATTGGCGCTATGCTTTCATCTTTGATAAATGTGCCAAAAGAGCTACATGATGGACATTTTCCTAGTTTGGTTGCAGAGTGATGTCCACAGACGGTACATTTGTACATTAATTGTTGGTGATGAAATGAAGTTTATTGTGTTTTTATTGTGATCTTTTTGTTAGTGTAATGAGCGACTTTCTTGTAAGATTCACTGCTAAATGTTTCTGCGAGTTGTTTTCTTTTTTCTTCAAGGATATGTCTGAAAGTGCTTGGTAATCCTTTTGTTTTGATTAGTAAGATGTTGCGTTTTTCTTGTAGGACTCCTTTTCTTGTTTTGTGTATGATGCTTACTCATGCAATGATGAGAAACCAGCCAGGAATGAATGGATTGATAAGGTTGATTGTTCCAAAAATAATAGTGACTCATCATCGAGTGTATCTCATGGGAACTGGTTGTCTATGTATTACTCTCTCGATAGGTGATCGAACTTTCTTGACGAGAAAAATGCCTTTTGTTGATGCTTTTTTTCCTCGATGTATGGTTTTTTTGAGCATTGTTGCTTTCTAAAAAATAGAAAATATAAGATGATTTGTTTGTTATTCTAGCACTCCTTTTTGAGAAATCAAACTTTTTTATTTGAAAAATGCATAGAAGACGCTATCACTGTGTCACTTACTTTATGTTGTTATTGTTTATGTCTTACAAACTTGTTTTAAAAGATACCTTTTGGCAAATTTTTGCCAAAATTGTGAGTGCTATGGTGGGATTTGTTGTGACAATGCTTGTTACAAGATATTTGGGTTCACTAAGATATGGTGATTATGGGACCGTTGCACAGTATTTTGTCTTGCGAACTGCTTTTGCCGATTTTGGGTTGTATGTTATTGGTCTCAAAGATATGGGAAAATTGCAACATGAACAACAAAAAAATATAACTGATTTGGATATGAAGTCTGCCATGGAGATACGTTACTCTCAGTATGTACGAAGTAGGTTCTTTATGATGGGAATTATCTACGCGATTGCCATTGTGCTGGCATATACGATTCCTTCTTATACGGACAATATTTATTTGGTGTGGGGACTTCCTTTGGGGATGTTGTATTCTGCATTGACGCTTGGATGATCAATGTTTAGGATGCCCTTACAACTCAATCGAAACATGAAACATGTCAGTATTTCTCTTTTTTTGGCAAGATTTTCACAAATTACCGTCTTACTTGTGTTAATGTTTTGGATTGCTCCTGCTTCGTCGTTTTCTCATGAATCATTGCCTTTGGTTGTTTTTTTGGGGGTGGTATTTTCTATGTTGATGAGTGCGTTGACAGAATTTGTCTATACTTATATTGCAGGAGGTAGTTACCTGCGTTTGCGTTGGGTGCCATTTCGAAATTTTTGGAAAGAGTTTTTGTTAAACAACTGGAAATATGGTTTGTCACAGTTTTTTAGTGGGTTGTATGTGCCATTGCTTTTTATTGTTTTGGGGTGGTTGTATCCAACGGTTGCAGGATATGGATATTCTTGACAATGGTATTTGGGCGCTGCTTTGATGGGAATGATGTGGATCATTTCCTCGGCATTAGGAAATAGTATGCTACATAAAGTGACTAATTATGATATTGCCAAACAAAAAAAGAGTTTTGGAAGTTTTTTTCTTTTGATGCTATGGCTGGGATTATTAGTTTTTGTTAATTTTCTTGTTTTTGCAAAACCGATTATTCATTTTGTTGCGTGAAGTAGAGCGACCTGAAGTGATTTCTTAACTCGTATTGATGGTTCGATGTATGACGCTATTTGGTATGCGTTGACTCATTTTTCCACCATTGATCAATCGTTGTTATGAGCTGATTTTTTGATGCCATTTTTTGGGATAGTGTTGATTGTGAGCTTTATAAAAAATATGTATACTTATCTCTTTGTTGCTACGCATCATCATAATAAATTGTTGCTTATCAACTTGCTTTCGGTGGTTATTGGTTTCTTTGTCGGTTCTACTTTGATTTATTATTACGCATTGCTGTGAGCAGCGATTGGGCAGATTGTTTATGGTGTGATTTTTTTGCTGCTGTTTGCTTTTTATGCCAAGTTGTATGCTATTACTCCTACGTTTGCCCTTGCTGATGTGTACAAAATTATAGCGTTTTATGGTATTGTTTTGATTGGTGGTTATTTTGTTCGTCTTGCTCCCGATCAGTTTGTTTTGTTTCTTGTTGTTGCTGCGGTGTTTAATTTGCTTACCTTGTGAGTGCGATTCCCACGACTAAAAAGAATTGCAAAAAAACTTGTGTAATATTTTGCTAAATTTTATTAAATAATATATAATGTATGGCTCATTACTTTGATAACGAATTTTCTTCAGAAGAAACATATACTATTGCTGACACTATTGCAGGAGAAGCCTTGATGCTTTCTACATGACCAGGAATGTTTTCGTTCAAAAAATTTGATGAAGGAACTCGTTGTCTGCTGCAAGAGGTAGCAAAATCACCAATGTGCCAAAACATGACAAACGCTTCTGTTTTGGATCTTTGTGCTGGTTATGGTCTTGTTGGTACTTATATCAAAAAAAAGTGGCCTGCATGTAATGTGCGTTTGGTGGAGATAAATGAGCGTGCGTGTCAGTTTGCTCGTCATAATTTCATCAATGTTGGAGGATCAGGAGAAAACGTTTTATGTGTTGATGCGCGTGACTGGTTTGTTACAAACAATGACTCATTTGACGTGATATTGGTCAATCCTCCTTTCTCTGCAGGAAAACAACTTTGTTTTGACTTGTTGCACAAAGCATTTGATGCGCTTAATGTTTGATGAGAATTATGGTTTGTGGTTCCTACCAAGAAAGGTGCAAAAAGTTATGCTGCCTATTCCAAAGAGTATTTGGGAGCGACAGAACAATTATCTCTTCATAAATGATTTAGAGTATATCGTGTTTGTAAGTAAAATAAATCTACTATGGGAAAATATAGGAACAAACTTATCTTTTTTTGTGAAAAGTCTTGTTGACAAATTATTTTCTATTAGATAATGTAAAAAGTACTTGCAATTCAGTTCGTGTTTATTATATTGTCTATCGTATTGATTGAAAAAATGATTGAAAATATACTTTATTCCTCGTAATTTTTGTATTGCATGCCTACATTTCAACAACTCGTAAGAAAGGGTAGAGAAAAGAAGAAAAAGAAGATTAAGGCGAGAGCTTTGCTTTTTGGTATAAATAAATTGAAACACAACAAGAGAGTTGAAAAACCAGCTCCTTTTAAAAGATGAGTTTGTCTAAAGGTAACAGTAATGACACCTAAGAAACCTAATTCAGCTCAAAGAAAGGTTGCTAAGGTAAGGCTTTCAAATGGTGTAGAAGTAATGGCATACATCGGAGGAGAAAAGCATACATTACAAGAACACAGTGTGGTATTGGTAAGAGGTGGAAGAGTAAAAGATCTTCCGTGAGTGAAATATCATATTGTAAGAGGTAAATATGATGCAAATCCTGTAGAAGGAAGAAGACAAGGAAGATCGTTGTATGGAACAAAGAGACCAAAATAATAAAACATCTTGTTTGATAATCTACACCAGAGGTGAGCGAGTACTGGTTTTTGCAACAGGAACATAGCTCCCTACTATTTAATCTATTAATAGTTATAAATGGCAAAAAAGTTTAAAAAACCTGTTTCATCTAACCTTCCAATGGCAGATGAAAAAACTGAAAAATTCATAAACTACATTATGAAGGACGGTAAAAAAAATACAGCTAAACGTATTTTCCACATGACAATGGCTGAAATTAGAGCTAATGGACACATGAACCCAAAGATTGTTTTTGATACAGCAATTGAAAATGCTCAACCAAATATGATGGTTAAATCTCAAAGAGTAGGAGGTTCTGTATATCAAGTACCTATCGAAGTAAAAGCTGGAAGAAAGTTCTATTTCGCATGTAAATGGATACTTGACGCAGCAAGATCTAAGAAAGGAAAATCAATGTACAAGAAACTTGCTGAAGAAATTCTTGCTGCATATTCTGGACAAGGATACGCTGTAAAGAAAAGAGAAGAAAGTCATAAAATGGCGGACGCTAACAAAGCCTTCGCTTACATGGCGAAATATGTTAGATAACATTTTTTATTAGGCTTACACACGTGTTAGAATGTCAAAACCGTCTCAATCTAAATATAAGCATATTTTTCAAAATCCAAACATTAAGAGAAAAAAATCAAATGCTAAGTATAAAAAAGCTATTGAAAACTTCATTAAAATAGCAAAAAGAATAAAAAAAGAAGGTGAAACTAAGTTGCTTGTTAACGAAAAAGAAAGAGCAATTGGTAGAATCAATCTTTTGGGTATTAGTGCTGAACAAATTACTAATGCACTCGAAAGAAAAGGACTCAAAGATTTAATTGCTAAATCATATGTATAATGGCAACATTAGGATCAAACGCTAAGAAAAAGCTAAGAAAAGCTTTGAGAAGAGTGGACAAAGTTGTGATCATGGATATTAGAAAAATGATCGAACAACAAAGAAAATGGAAAGCAAAAGTAGTGAATAGTAAAGCTACCTCTGCATCAAAATAATTTTATCTGTATTGTGTAATTGCAAACATAATGGACTTTTCAAGATTACAAAAGGTATACGCTAGATTCGGTGGAAAAAGAGTCGATGTAAAACCTGGTCAGTACCTAGAAATACACGAAGAAATTGGAGAAGGAGATAACAAGAGAACTTGGAAATTTAAGGGACTTGTTATTAAAGTATGGAAAGCTGGTCACCCGGATGGTACTTTTACTGTTAGAGGAACATCAGCAGGAGTTGTTGTAGAAAAAATCTACCCATTTTCTTTTTCAAAATTCAAAAAAATCATCCTTTTGGATGAATATAAAGTAAGAAGATCAAAACTCTATTACATCAGAGATAAAGTAGGTAAAGCTGCAAGAATGAAAAGCTTGATTTCGTCTGATAGAAGAGGTATTGATTTGTTGAAATCAGAAGAAGAATACTCACCTGTTGCAAAAGAAGCTGTTGAAAAAACTTCAGAATCTGCTGACGTAGAAACAACTACAGCAACAGAATAATTACATAATAGATTATCTTTTTGATAAGCTGAAAATATTTTTTGTCTAATTGTATATTATAGCAATGAAATTAAATGTTGTTGATCGTACCATCGTTGGTAAAAAAGTAAAGAGACTAAGAAATGAAGGTCTTGTGCCAGCAATCGTTTACGGAAAAGATATAGACTCAAACGTCAATGTTGCTTTTGTAAAAAATGATTTTCTAAAGTTATATAGAAAAGTAGGATTGTCTTTGCCAATTGATTTGGAATGAGCAATGAAGCAAACAGTTATCGTAAAAGGATATGATCTAGATCCTGTTACTGACCAATTGCTGCATGTAGATTTCTTAGCTGTAAACAAAGATCAAGAAGTAGAAACGGAAGTTCCTTTGGTATTCTCTGGTGAATCAAAAGTTGAAAAACTTGCTTTGGGTCAATTGCAATATGTAAAAGATGTTCTACATATTAAAGCAAAACCAGCAGATCTTCCAAAAGAAATTGTTATTGATATTTCTGTTATTGAAGAGACGTCTCAAGTATTGTTTGTAAACGATATTACTTTGCCAAAAGGAGTAACTTCTCTTGATGATGGTGCTCAAGCTATCGTTACTGTTAGTGCTTTGACACAAGGTGATGCAGAGGAATCTGATGACAACGCTGAATCAACAACAACAACAGAATAATGCTATTGTATTATGAATGCATTTAATTATTAATTATTATCCCTATGCCAAGAGTATGTATGTTTTCAGGTAAGAAAACAAAAGCGGGACGTACAAGATCTCACTCTATGAGACAATGAAAAAGATTGTACAAAGCAAATATTATAAAGAAGAAAATTCACCTAGGAGATGGTGTATATACTTCTGTTAAGATTTCAGCAAAAATGTACAAAAAGTACAGAGGATTAGTTGAATGGGTCTAATAACAACATAATAATATTACTTCTAAAAAAGACAGATTTTGAGAGCCAGTAGCTCAGTCGGTAGAGCAACAGCCTTTTAAGCTGGTGGTCGTGGGTTCGAACCCCACCTGGCTCACATCTGTCTTTTTTTTGTATAAAAAAAGATATAATTCCTTTTTTTCTATTTTCTTTTTGTTTTTATTTTCCCAGTTTCTCTTTGCTATTTTTTTAGATTGTTTTATTTTACTAAAAAAAGTCACTTTTTTTTTGCAAATTTCTAGAATCGATATTATAATTATTTTTGTAAAGTAAAACATTAAAACATTGAAACCATGTCTTTTTGTTGGATGATCTCCACCACTATTCGCTTATTGACAAAGAATGTGCAATGTTCAACATTTTACTTACATCTTTTATGATCTTTTTTCATTATTATGAACAAATTTGGAAAACTTGCAGCAGTTAGTGCTCTATCTGTAATGACTTTAACAACTATGGGACAAGTTATGGCTGTCTCTGTTGCTGAAGAACCACAAGTGCAACTTCTTCAAGCAAATGCTGTTGATGCTTCAGATGCTGGAGCAAAAGAAACAGAAGTAAAGGTAAAAGTGACAGGTAAAAGTGTTACTATTGAAGCTCCATCTAATTTTGATTTGGGAGCATTTACCGCATCTGATGAAGATGTAACAGTAGAAAAACAATTTTCAGAAGAACAAGAAGAGTATTTTCAAGTAAATGATCTATTGGGAGACGATGAAGGATTTTACGTAACATTGCAAGCAACATCATTGGTGCATGCAACAGCGGAAGGAGTAGAAATTCCAGCGGAAAATATCTACATCAAAGTAAACAATAGAGATATTACAACAATAGCGGGAACAGAAAACCCAGATCTACTATTGGGAGAAAGTATCACAACAGATTACTTTACTCTAGCAAACCCAATTACACTATTCCAAAGAAAAACAGGAGAAAACTTTGGACGTATTGGTAAATACGGAATAATCCCTTGGCTGTCTGTAACAATTCCTGCGTTTACTAATCCGGGAGAATTGTACGGAAAAATTAATATGACATTATTGTAGTTAACTTTTTATTACGAAAAAACCCTTCTTTTTATAAGAAGAGTTTTTTTGATGGTTTATTTTTTTGATGGTTTATTTTTTTCTGTATGTTTGTATACAATTCCTCCTATAAGAGCAAGTAGTAGGATGAGAGCTAATACATACCAAATTTTTTTCTTTTTGTAGTCTTGATCGTCTTCTCCTCCTTCACTTGTATTATTTTCTGGTTGTGTTTTATCTATGAGTGTTCATGCTTCTAGTGATGGATTTACTGTTACGTCCATAAAAATAGCTCTACGAAGTTCTATTTCAATATTTGATTTGGGAGCATTTTTGTTTGTCAATTGCGATATAATGACCAAACAGCCTAAATAATTTCCGCTTCCTGTTTGTTTTTCAGGAAAGTTAAGTGTTATTTTTTCAAACTTTACATCATTGGGAGCCATCAGTAAATCTGTTTCTGATATGGTAGCATGAGCAGCAAATTCTGATTCTTTATCTGCTGTTTCACAAGCTCTATTATCAACAGTATCATTAGTGTAAATACCTTCAACAAAGCTCAAACCAATAGGAATGATGTCATCATTCTTATTTTCTAATCTGACACATATTTCATACGGGTGGTTGGGTGCAACTTCATATACCAGTGTTTTTTTTAGCTGATCAGGGTTGTCACAAAATTTAAGATTTACTGCTGCAACGTTTGGCATAGCGTAGGTAATGGAGAAGCTAGTGCATAGTACAAGTACTCATAGTATTCAACGAAACATATGTTTTGTTATATAATGTAAAATTAGTGTCATTGTAATAATTAAGCAAAATATTGAAAGGCTTTTTGTTGTTGTTTATTAATGTAATAAAAAAAGAAAAACGGTGTACCATATTTGCATATCCATAGTTTTTTCTTTGAAAAAAATGATAAAACATATAAGCTTTGTTTTAGTATGTTAACAAAAAACAAACTAAATATTTACATTTTTTGATTTTATTAGACAGATGAAAATAATTTCATGATCTCTCAATGTGTTATCTACATTGTTTTTACTAAGTTTTATTTTTCTATTTTCATCTTTAGGAGTTTTTGCTAATGATCCTGCTGAAATAGGAAAAATTGATATTACCTTTTGTAATGGAGAAGAAAGCCTTTCGGAAGCAAGTTATACGCTTGACTCAGGTGAGGATTTTGAAGTGTGTTTAGATTTTGCAAATAAAGCATGAGAACAAGCAAAAGTAGCGGTTACATTTGTTGATGGAACGGTTACTAATGATTCAAGCCAACTAAAAGCTTGTAAAAACGATACAGATATTGAAAGATTTGGTCAATATGTGACATTTAATGAAACAGAAGTAGTTGTTCCAGCAAATGGTACTACAAGAACAAGTTTTTCGTTAAAATTTCCCGCGTGAGTAACTGGTAAAATATACGGATGTATTATCAGTAAGTTAATCCAAGAAAATACGTGATGATGAGGAATGTTTTCTATAGATCTTCGTAAAGGAACATTTATTGACGTGATTATTAATGGAAAAATCATTTCAGAATTAAAAATTGTTCCTACTACAGAAGAAGATAATTCGCAATCAAATAATCCTGAAGTATTCATTTGAGTAAGGAATGAAGAACAAGGATTGATTTCGTCATTGTCTATGGTCAATAATGGAAACACTATTCAAGAAGCGACCATCTATCGTACTGTCAAAGGAATGTTTGGAACTCTTGCAGAAGAAGAAGTTTGAACAAGAAAATTATTGCCTGGAGATCAAACAAGTGTAGAATCTCCAGTTGTGATACCCTGGTACAAATGATCTGTTTCTGTTTCGTATAGACTAGAATATCAAACTATTTTTGATTTTGAATCTGACGATATTACAGAAGAGATGAGGAAGATGCAAGAAATGACGTTGAGCGGAGGTTTTTTTATCTTCCCGCGATTGTTGGTGCTGATAATCGTGTGATTTATCCTGTTGATATTATTGATAATATTCCTCATTAAACGTCACAAAAAACACGTTACAAGACCTTGCGATGATTGTGGTTCTCCAAGAACAATGTACCAACAAAATGGATGGAACAATAACGGAGGGATGCAAGCACCGATGCCACAAAACGGAGGGATACAAGCACCGATGCCACAAAATGGAGGGATGCAAGCACCGATGCCACAAAACGGAG
>JAHDFY010000001.1:0-65196 GCA_020627925.1 bacterium | reverse complement strand
AGCACCGATGCCACAAAACGGAGGGATGCAAGCACCGATGCCACAAAATGGAGGGATGCAAGCACCGATGCCACAAAACGGAGGGATGCAAGCACCGATGCCACAAAACGGAGGGATGCAAGCACCGATGCCACAAAATGGAGGGGTGCAAGCACCGATGTCGCAAAATGGTGGAATGTAGTAGATGAACTATGTAATGGGATAGTAAAAAGCAGCACACAAAAAAATACATAGAAGCGAGTAGGTTTCCCTACTTGTTTTTATGTATATTTTTACTTTTTTTGGTGTTTTTTTTCTTTTACTCACGCCTTTATTTGAGGAAAACAAATTATCTATGTATTATTGTATTAATACGAAATTGTTTGTTTTCCTCATTTATGCTTAATTTGATGCGTAAGTTTACTCTTTTATCTGTTTTCTTTTTTGTTTTATCTGCAACATTGCTTATGCAATTTGATGTTTTTGCTATAACAAAAAGAAAAAGGTGTAATAAAACGCAAGCAACTATTTATGTGGTGTATGATAAGACAGTAAAAAATAAAGTCATTATTGGCGGACCTGATAATGGAAAAATTTATGAATGAGTATTGCGTTGAACCGCTCAAGATGATGTAATAAAAGGAACTAACTGAGCGGATACCATCTATGGTTATTGAGGTAATGATATGATTTGTGGAATTAGAGGTGATGACCTTATTTATGGAGGCGAATGAGATGATCGAGTTCGTGCGTGAAAAGGAGCAGATAAGATTTACTGATGACAAGGGAATGATGTGCTTCGTGGAGCTCGTAATAATGATACCATTTACGGAGGAAAATGAAATGATTTGCTTTATGGTCATTGAGGCGATGATTTGCTTTATGGTGAGCAGTGAAATGATATGTTATGTGGAAATAAAAACAATGATATGCTGTATGGTGGTGCTGGAGATGACGAATATGATTGATGAGGAAATACCGATACTATTAATGACTACGAATGAGTTAATTCATGTGCAAGAATTGAAAACGGAGAAATGTGTGCTCATGAAGTTTCTGTGAAAGCAAAATGTGAGCTTGAAGAAATTGAGGTAGAAGATGAGGATGAACTAGAAGAAGATGTAGAGGAAGCATTATTGGAGACAACATTAACTGCCAATGCTACGTTAGAAGTTTTTTCCTCTGCATGAGAGGCGGTTGCTCCTCAACTTCTTAGCTTTAGGTCTGTCCCTGAATATGTTGAAGGAGATGGCGTGGAAACAAACCTCCGTGTTGCAGTTCATTGATCATCTATTTCTATTGGTTCTATTGGAGAATTTGACTTAGGAAACATATCGGTTGTACAAGAAGATACCTATTTGGAAGCAAAGCTTTCGGAAGAAAGAGGGGAATATTTTTGGGTAAAAGATTTGAAGTGATCAGACTCATGATATTACACTACTATTCAATCAACAATGCTACGTAATACAACTAATTCTTGAGCATCTATCCCAGCAGAGAATATTAGACTAAAAGTTGATTCTACAGAAATAATGACATTAGCCTGAAAGATAAATTTCAGGGTTGTTTTGTGAGAAAGTATTGGCCAGGAATATGTGCATTTAGCATCTCCTAGAGTGTTACTGAGAAGACCTGCATGAACTAATCTTTGAAAAATTTGAACATATGCAATAGCCCCTTGGTTACAACTTATGGTTCCTGCTTATCAACCCCCATGAGAATATTCATGAAAGATTTCATTCACTCTTTTTGAACAATAGTTTTTATTCTTTTTTCTGACACAATCATGAAAAATGTTTGCAAACTTCTTGCTTTATGTACGATGACACATATTGCGCTTTTCTCATTTGCTTATTCTCAATCATCAACAGAGGATAGCCTTAGTTATTCGCGATATGAAAATCCTGAAGTTATTCCGTATGCTCATTATAGTGATGCATGTGATCTTTCTTTTGAAGATTATGATTTTTCTAAAGAATGGAAAAGGTTTATAGGAGCTAATATGGGTTCTAGATGTAGAGTAAGTTGGGTACCTAACGTTTCTTGTGCGCACTATGAACCTACATTAGAAGTACAAAAAGATATTCTTGTAAAGCCATCTCATGGGACGTATTTTGTAGAACTCGATAGTGATTGTAATAGTGCAGTAGAAATGGATTTTAATACGCAACAAGGAGGTCTCTATACGATTTTGTTTGATGCAATGAAAAGACCGTGAAGAGCTAATTCAGATAATGGTATCAAGCTTTATATCAATGACGTATTGGTGGAAGTGTATGAAGGTTGATCTTTGGGAACAGCATGGAATACCAAAGGTGCTACCTTTGTTGCAGGATGACCTGTAGCAATTAAGTGGGCTTCAGCAGGCACCTCTAATAGTTATGGTAATTTTTTGGACAATATTAGGCTTGTTCCGGGGGACGAAGAAGGGCAATATAAAAGCGTTGAATACTTTGTTCCTGAGCTCTATGAGTGAGATGGAGAAGCGACTAATGTTCGTGTGGAAGTAGTCGGTGGTTTGATCTCAATTGGTTCTGTTGATTCGTTTGATTTATGAAGCATTATTGTTTCTTGATCGGAGACAGTATTAGAAAAGGCTTTTTCATGAGATAATAATCAGTATTTTTGGGTCAAAGATTTGAAATGAGCTGATCAAGGCTATTATACGACCGTCCAATCAACTGATTTGGTTAATATATGACATTCAGGTACTTTTATTCCAGCAGAAAATCTTTCTCTCAAAGTTGCGGATAGAACTATAACGACGATACAAGGAAGAGAAAATCCAAGAGTAACTTTATGACCTCGTATAAGCGATGAATATGTGAGTCTTGCAGAGCCACTTACCCTTATTGTGAGACCCTCATGAACCAATGTAGGAAATATCGGAAAATATGGAATTTCTCCTATTCTCCAATTAGTTATTCCAGCATTCCAATCACCAGGAGAGTATAGAGGAAAAATTTCTTTCACTATCTTTGATTCAGATCCTCTTTCAGAAGGAGAAAATAATGATGAATAATAACGTTATTTTTCATCAAGAATGTCTTTGAGAGATTTTCATGATTTGAGAGCGGTAGTCACTGCATCAGCAACAACGTCATAGCCAAGCTTTTCGCTGTATTGTGTTGCGTACGCAAAACTCCCGTCTAATAATTTTTGTATATGTTTTTCGTCTGCCTTGATGCCTTTGATGCATTTTTTGAAAAGCATGTCGTATCACAAAGAAAGTGACTGAAGGCTATCATGTACTGCTCGAGCAATTCATGGTCAGAATTGTTGTAATTGTAGTTGCGCCATTTGTGTGAGTGTTTCTATTGTTTTGGTGTATCCTAATACTTGTGCGCAGATCATGGTCATCGCCTCTGGGATAGATGGGTTTATCTTTCCGGGCATAATCGATGACCCTGGCTGTACTTCAGGGAGTTTGATTTCGGCAATTCCTGCCAATGGTCACGCGCTAAGAAACCTTAAATCATTACATATTTTGATAGTGTTATTGGCAAGATGAGAAAGTGAATATGCTACATGACAAATATCTCATGAACTAGAATTTTGCTCAAAATAGTTGCGAGGCTTTTTTATCGGTAATCCAAATTCTAGTTTGAGTTGTTCAATCAATGTTTTGCGTCCATTATTGTCTATATTTTGTAATGATCAGGTCGCTGTTCCACCAAAGTTTACTTCCAAAAGCACTTTGTACGAATGTTTGAGATAGTCACGGTTTTTTGCAAAAGTTCTTGCATACGCACCAAATTCATCCCCTAAGTGAATAACGACAGCATCTTGCAAATGAGTTCTTCCTACTTTTGCTATTTTTTTGTATTTGTTTGCTAATTTATCAAATTGAGTCTCGATTTTTGCAAGAATGGTGTCAAGTGTTGCCATTTGTTGTAGGCAAACTAGTTTGGTAGTTCAAGGAAATGTATCATTGGATGACTGTGACATGTTGACGTGATCGTGAGGATTGATTGTACGATATGTTCAAGGCCTTTCTTGTAGGTTTTTTGCACAAACATTAGCTATTATTTCATTGATTAGCATGTTGGTAGAAGTTCCACCACCACTTTGTATGCGACTGATGGGACAATGTTGTAGAAGTTTTTTATCATCGAGAGATAAGAGCATATCACATGCCTTCACAATGCTATCACGAAGAGATTTTTTCAATTTTGTTGTCTTGTGATTGGTTTTTGCATAGACTTTTTTGACCCTAATATAGGTTCTAATAAATAGTATTGGTAGTGGTTGCTCTGTTGCAGGAAAATTACCCAATACCCTTTGAGTGTATATACCATAGAGTGCTTTGGATGGTACATTCATTTCACCTAGTGCATCATGCTCTTTTCTAAACATATGGTGGAATCACAAAATAAATCATTACTCGTGATGAGTATAATTGGCTAATCTCTTTTTTTCGTCGTGTTGTTCTAATCCTTTGATGATTCTTTTGGACGGCATGGTACAATCACATAGCTCTATGCGAAAATTAGGGTAAACACTATACGTTTTGTCATTTACAAAAAGAATATTTTTTTGAAAATCAGGATCTGGTGTAGGGTAGTCTTCCCTATAGTGTGCTGCTCTTGATTCTTTTCTGATGAGTGCGCCTTTTGTTGTCATCAACGCGAGCGTCAATACGTTATACACTTTCATTTTGCTTATAAGATTGGTTCCTTTTTCTTTGTGTGTTGTAAGTCCTTGTTGTTTGATTGATTCTTCTATGGCAAGTAGCTGTTTGTATGCTTTTTGTAGTTGTTCTTCATTTCTCACAATTCCTACCTTATCCCAAAGAGTTTGTCTGATTGCTTGTAACGTTTCTTCAGGATCGAGCAAGCCATTCTTGTCGATGTATGTTTTTTTGAATGCTTTGTTGTCTTCATTGTTGATTTCTTGTGTAATGGGTAATTCTTGACTGAGAATTTTTTCTGCAACTAATTTTCAAAAAACCATCGTTTCTAATAAACTGTTTCCTCCTAATCTATTTGCTCCATGCACTCACATACTGCATTCTCCTGCACAAAAAAATCATTCTATATCGGTTTGCATGTTGGTATGATTAAACCATATTCCTCACATAGAATAGTGAGTTGTTGGAGCAACTTCGACAGGTTCTTTTGCTATATCAATGTTGTTGTATTCTTTGATCATAGAATACATTTTAGGTAATCTATCCAAAAGATATTCTTTTGATAAATGAGATACATCTAACAAAACACCACCATTACTGGTTCCTCTTCCTTCTTGAATTTCTTTGAAATTAGCCCTTGCTACGACATCTCTTGCATCTAATTCACGCTTTTGTGGTGAATATTTTTCCATAAATCTTTCATTATTTTTGTTGAACAACAATCATCCTTCTCCTCTCATTGCTTCTGTCACTAGTTCGCCTTCATGTGCTTTGGGAAAAACAAGACCAGTCGGGTGAAATTGCACTAATTCCATGTCGCCAATTCTTGCTCATGCTCTATGAGCCATTGCGATACCATCCCCATAATTCTCTTTGTTTCTTGACGATGATCTTGCATAGATATTTGAGTAACCACCAGTAGCAAATACAACAATAGGCGCTTGAATATTGATGTATTCATTGTCCTTGAATCCTGCAATACCAGTTACTTTGTTGTTTGTGCTACAAAGATTGTACACATAAAAATTTTCCAAATAAGGAATTTGTAAGTCATTTGCCCAGGTGCTCAATACTCTTATCATTTCTTTTCCGGTCACATCTCAGGAAAAAACAGTACGGCGGTATGTATGTGCTCAAAAAAATCTTTGCGTGAGCGCTCCATTTTCTTCGCGGTGGAAATTTGCTCATCTTTCTATGAGGTCATTAATTGCTTCTGGGCCATGAGAAGTGAGTAACTCAACCAAATGAGGATTACCGATATATCATCATTCTTTGTACGTATCAATTGCATGAATGAGTGTATTGTCTTCTGGATCCATTGTGGCCATTGCTGCATTGATTCCTCCTCTTGCTTGCGTTGTATGTGCGTCAGTAAATTTTCTATCGCCAACGATGAGAATATCTTCCATTCATTGCTCCCAAAGATGTATAGCACAACGTAATCAAGCTCCTCATGAACCTACAATTACTACTGATTTTTTTATCGTATTCATTGTTGTAGAAAACAGATAAAATTATTACCATCTTGTTGTATCGAAGTGGAAATTAAAATAAAACGAGAATGACTATCTTTCATTGACAAGTATGGCAATATTTGCATGAATCTTTCCTTTTGTGTATACTTTTTGTAGTTATTATTTTGTATTATACCAAGGATCTTATGTTGATGGATATTGTTGACATTCTTATTGCTGTGATTGACACATCCAGTGTTTTGGTGATTCTGGGAGGATTTTCGTATGCTATTGTTATGTTTGTGTCTATTATTTTTTTGTTTGGTATTAGCACAGAAAAAGGATTGCAACAAATAGGAGAATTGAGACGCAAATTGGGAGTTTATCTTTTGTTTGCGTTGGAATTGTTGATCGCGTGAGATATCATCCAAACGGTTATTGATCCAACTTATGAAATTTTGATTCAGCTGGGAGGAATTGTCTTGATTAGAACAGTTATCTCGTATTTTTTGGAAAAAGAAGTGTCGTTGCTCGTTGAAAAATAGTCATTAGCTATTTTTTTGAAGAAAATATAGCGCTAATTAGTCGAAAAAACTTGACATATTTTGGTGAAAAATTACCATGTAACTCATGGAATATAAGGTATTTTGATGTAAGGTAAATAAATTTTATATAAACAAATGGATGGAGTACTTCGCCAAGTATTCATCTTTTGTTGATGGTAATAATTGCTTGGTGGCAACTTGTGTCGTAACCGATAGAGCGAAAGCAAAATGGGTCAAAGATGTCAGAAAAAGATTAGAAGGTGGGCAGCGTGTTTTTTTGACATGATGTGGTGCTTTTGAAAAAGGAAAAGCGATGGATTACGATACATTTTTTGGTATTTACCCAACCTTGCAGCCTTACAAAGAAAAACTCTTTTTGTTGTGAGAAGATCCTGCTGATTACAATGAGCATTTAGAAGTTGCTGACTATGATCTCAACAAAGAAATTGCTGACGATCATGAAGCAACTGATGCGTTACATACCCCGGCACAATCATTGCGTAATGATGCAACGCTCTATGAGAGAACCATTGCTAATTTGCAAAAAAGAAACCCTTTGTATACACGTAAATTCATTGTTATTCAATCAGGATGCGATACTTTTTGTACTTTTTGTCTGACAATTTACAAAAGAGGTTCTAATCGTACGAGACCAGCTCAAGAAATTATTGACGAAATCAATGAATTTGTACAGCAATGAGGGAAAGAAATTATTATTACATGAGTGAATTTGGCAGCATATGGATGCTCTAATACTCGTAAACCAGAAGAGAATAAGTTTTCATGGTTATTGGAAAAAATAATCAATGAAACATCGGTGCCAAGAATTAGAATATCAAGCTTGTGACCAGAATTTTTGGATGACAAATTTTTTACTCTGATGAGTAATCCAAGATTTTTGCCTCATTTTCATT
The DNA here is from genome assembly GCA_020627925.1 of bacterium. Lineage (GTDB taxonomy): Bacteria > Patescibacteriota > Gracilibacteria > Absconditabacterales > Absconditicoccaceae > JAHDFY01. The sequence continues at coordinate 57,674 of JAHDFY010000001.1, read as the reverse complement.
TTAGTATCCAGTCTTTTTCTGACAAAGTACTCAAAAAAATGAATAGAAATTATGATGCTGCTGTATTGGATAATGTGTTGACCAAAATTAGACAAATAGATATTGCTGATCCAACTCGCATTAGTATTGGAGCAGACATTATTGTAGGATTTCCGGGAGAAGATGAAGAAGAATTTAGCACAACGTTTGCTGCTATCCAAAAATATGGAATAACTAAGCTGCACGCTTTTCCATTCAGTCCCCACCAAAAAGGAGAGACGGTTCCAGCAGGAAAATTTGAGCAAATATCAATGCACTCAAAGAAAGAAAGAGAACGTAGACTGCTTGCTGAATGAGAAAGAGTCAGACAAGAATTTTTGAAAAAAAATACATGAAAAAAGTTTAATGTCTTACTAGAATCACAAAAAAATGGAAAACGAACCGGATGGACTGAAAATTATATCAACGCTGAGCTGGAGTGAGATTATAAGCAATGACAGCTTGTGCAAATTACTCTATAATAAAATACTTATCTAAATGTTTAATTAAAAAAGTGTAAGCCTTTATAGTGACTTACACTTTTTTGTTAGATAATAATATTGAGTCCTAATAGAAATCTTCCATTGGTGTCGGAAGTGTTTTCTATTAATGGAAATATTGTTTCTATTTTCCCTGTTTGGAAGTTGAGACCTCCTTTTACAAAGAAAATTGTTTTTTTTCCAATGAAGAATTTGCTACCAATCTCTATGATATACGAACCGAGAGTTCCCATATCTCTTGAAACATGGAATGGTTCATTGGATACTTCCATTCCTACCTTTCCGTAGAGAATAGGTAGATTATTTTTGAGAATTCCCAGTGTGAGAGAGGTTTCCATTGAAACCCTCAATGGGAAATTAATGACGCTATTTTTTTGTAGAGGAATAGCTCCTCCGATTTTGAATTGGTTGATTGATTCGACAAAGATGTTTCTTTGTGGAGTTAATAACCATTTTTTCTCAAGATACCCCATTGCTTGGAGTGTTGTAAACGTTTCCCTTTTGATATAAGGGTTTGGGTAGGGGAAAATCTTTTTATTTGTTAGCCAATAATGTATATTGGACAATGCACTATTTCCACTAGCGTCATATTGGTCATATGATACTAACCCTCCAAAACCTCCTTTTACTAGGGTTTTTGTGTTTTTCCACAGATTTAGTGCTCCAAGTTCAACCTTGGAAGCAAGAATTTCCGTTTCTAGGATACTTCCTTGTAATGGTTGGATATGGAGTGCTTGTTGGTTAGTAATCCATATCTTGACCTTTTCAGATTTTTTTCCATGATTTGCTTCTATCGAAGAAGTGGAAAAGTATCCTAAAGTATTCCCTTTTTCTGTTCCTTTTGTTACCCCATAGGTATGTGACAACGACACCTCTTTGATATGTTGTGCAATAAGGTAGTTGAAGCTAAGAAAAAGAAAGACTGCTGTTAACGTGAGTACTTGTAATTTTGTTGTTTTCATTGTGTGATTTTTTTGGTTTTATTTATATATGAACTGTATTGGTTTTTAGTTTTTTGTCAAACAAAAAACTGGTAATTATTAGACCAGTTTTTGTAGAATACATTCTATAGCTTATCATTTTTTGTCATTCCCTCAATTGCTTTCATCATTTCTACCGGTAGCATCCAAATGGTTGTATTTGATTGATCTGATGAAAGATCATTGATTGATTGGAGGGTTCTCAGATGAAGAGCACCAGGTGCTTTGGCAAGCATTTTAGCAGCTTTGACAAGATTTTCTGCTGCAATCATTTCTCCTTCTGCTGTGATGACTTTTGATCTTTTTTCACGTTCTGCTTCTGCTTGTTTTCCGATTGTTCTCTTGAGTGAGTCAGGAATGATGACATCTTTGAGTTCTACTGCAATTACTTTTACTCCCCAGTCGTCAGATTTTTCATCTACTAGTGCCTTAATCATTTCTGATGCTTTGTCTCTGTTGGTCAATATTTCATCTAGTTCAAATTGTCCAACAATATTTCTCATGGTTGTTTGCGCAAACTGTACCATAGCATAATGTAAGTTGTTGATATTAATAACTGATCTCTCTACTTCTTCATCGACTATTTTATAATAGACTACGGCGTTGATCATGCATGAAATGTTATCTTTTGTCATTGCTTCTTGCGAAGGAACATCGACTGCTTTTTCTCTGATGTCGACTAATTTTACTGTTTCTATAAAGGGAATAATAAACCTTAGACCAGGTTTGAGTGTTCTTGTAAATTTTCCGAGAGTAAAGACAACACCTCTTTTGTACTCTACAACGATTCTAATTGATAGTACCGCAAGCACAAGCAAAATAGGAACGAGAATTTCCATCATCAATGGGAAAAAAATCTAAAACGTGAAAGCGTTCAGCTCTTTATTATTTTATTTTTTTTGTCTGCTGTGTAAAGCATTACTGTTATGTTGCGCTTGTTTTGACTTGCCTGTTTGTTACACTGAAATATAATAGGTCTTTATCTTGTGGTACTAGGGATTTTATGATGAGGTATGTGTTGCGTTGGGGGTGATATGCATGTTTGTTTGTGATTGGAGTAATACTTTTGGCCGTTGCTGTGCTAGAGCTTCTTCCTTATCGTTTATTTACTCAACCTTATGAGTTGCCTGCAACATCTTTGCACTCTCGTACTAGCTATTCCTATAAAACCTGGATGGATCATGTGAGCCATATGAATACATTTGTGACGCATGATGATTATCGTATGGCTTATCTTGATAAAGGCCCGAAAACATGAGAGGTAATTTTGCTTCTTCATGGTACACCGACGAATTCTTGGATTTTTAGAAAATTAATTACTGGACTGACCCAGTCCGAGTATAGAGTGGTGGTTCCTGATATGATAGGTTATGGCGCAAGTGAAAAGCCACAAGGCAGGGATCCTTATCTATTGTATAAGCAAAAAGAAAGAATTGTTGGGTTGATGAATTATTTGTGAATTTCTTCTTGGCACCATGGATTTCATGATATGGCTGGTGTTTGGACAAGAATGATTGCCAAAGAGAATCCTACTGTTATCAGAACATTGTTGTTGTTTAATACCATTGCGGAAGTTGATGGTTTTTATCCCCCTATGAAAAAACAGTGAGATAGTTTTTTTATGCAAATAGTGACATGATGACGCGGAGGAAAAACAACTAAATTGCTTGCTATTGTTTGATTTGTCGTGGAGTCTATGAACGATTATTGGGCTGCTATGGAGGGGTATGTTGTTCCTTTTATGATGGGAGCGGATACGGCTTTTTATCAATTTCTTACAAGTTTTGATGAAACATATCATTCGCTCGCATTGACAGAGTGAGCGCTGACTTCTCTCGATGTTCCTGTGTTTGTCGCATGGGGAATGAATGACTCTATTCTCAACGGAGAACAACAAATAGATATTCTTTCTCAAGCAATGCCAATGGATGATGAATATGTATTGTTGTTTGATGATTCTTCTCATTTGATCATGGAGGATTATCCCCAGGAGATTGTAAAAAATCTTTTGTTGTTTTTGTTGCACCATTAACGCTAATTCTTTTGTGTATCCATAGGTTGTGTTTGCATGTATCATTTTTTTTTGTATAGTCGATATACTTTATACAAAAGATTTGTTATGCTTTTTGTTGTTCCTACTCCTATTGGTAATATTGATGATATTACTTTGAGAGCACTCAAAATCTTTGCCGAACATACGGTTTTTATCTGTGAAGATACAAGATCAACAAGAAAACTTTTGTGATTGCTTCGTATTGATTATTCACAAAAGCAGTTTTTTTCTTTGACAAGTCATACGCAATCTCATTCTATCCAAAAATATCTAGATATGTCTATGACACAGGATATTATTTTGGTGACGGATGCTGGTACTCCTTGATTATCTGATCCGGGTAAAGTCTTTATTCAGCAATGCGCACAAAATAATGTACCATATACTGTTTTTCCCGGAGCAAATGCACTTGTTCCCGCTGTCGTTGCTGCTGCGTTTCCCACTCATCGTTTTCGCTTTTTAGGGTTTTTACCCCAAAAAAAATGAAGACAGACGCTGTTGCGTGAGATTGTTGATTCACGTGAAGCAGTATTTTTGTATGAGTCTGTCCATAGAGTACAAAAAACTTGCATGCAGCTCAAAGAACTTGGTTTTTCATGAAAGGTTTTTCTTGCTAGAGAACTGAGTAAAATGTTTGAACAGTTGGTAAATGGTACACTTGATGATGTTATTGCACAAATTGATGATGGAACTATTCCAATGAAATGAGAGTTTGTAATGGGTTTTTGGCCTCAGTAGTTGTTAATAATTTCTTTATACACTGTTTGTTGTGTTATGCAAAAGACAAAAGTATGGTTTCGTTTGCTTAGAGCGGTAGTACATATTGTTGTTATATTGACCGTTTTTTATGCTACGTATTTACTGCGTTTGCAAACGGATTTGATTCCTTGAATACAAATTAGAATACCGCCTATTGACACATGGGAATTGGGACTGTTTTCTTTGGTTGCTGCATTATCGTTTTTTTTGCTGTGAGTATACAATGCTTTGTATCAGCTGTTTTCTCCTTTTGCAAAAAACTATCGTACATTGCTCAAAGTATGGACTTACTGGGTAGTAGTTATTACTTTCATTGCTTATTTATGAGATGGCTTTGTGTTTACTCATGGAATTTCTAGGTTGATTTGGATTTGGACTGCTTTGTTTTCTTTGTTTGCGCTGTTTTTTGTCGAACGAATTCTCATCGGAATAGAACGCTATATAGAAAAAAACAACCCCATAAAAATACTCTTTGTGTACAAAAATGAACAGGAATTCGCTCGTGTACAAGAAGCTATCTCATTTGATAATTATCAACAAGTGCATGCTGTTGATTTAGAGGATTTTGTTCCTGAGCTGGTTGGAAAATTTGATAATATGATCCTTGTGTGATGAATAGAAAAAAATACATTACAAACGATGTTTGATCTTGCAAGAATTGAAGGAAAGAAGTTTTATCACATAGCAGAAAGTTTTTTCTTAGAAGATGTTATTTATAAACCAGATAGATTTGGAAGTCTGATGGCTTTTGAATATAAGGCATCACAACTTGATGGACGAGCAGTGGTTGTCAAAAGGTTTATGGATATTGTTATTAGTTTGTTTGCTCTGGTAGTATTTTCCCCTCTTTTTGTTTTGATTGCTCTTGCTATCAAATGGGACTCTTCTTGACCAGTGTTTTATGTGCAAAAAAGAGTGGGAAGAAACGGAAAACTCTTCAATTTTGTAAAATTTCGTAGCATGCACTCTGCTATGTGTGTAGGTGAAAAATATGGCGGAGAAAATGCGATGAAAATGCGACAAGAGCTTATGCAATCAGATAAAAATGTGAGAAAAGGAGAGTTGCAAAAAATAGAAAATGATCCAAGAGTTACCAATGTAGGAAAATTTATTCGTCGCACATCAATGGACGAATTGCCAAATCTATTTTCTGTTTTGATTGGTGATATGTCATTGGTTGGACCTAGACCTCATATGGAACTTGAAATCGCAAAATATAAAGCATGGCACAAAAGACTATTGAGCGTAAAGCCAGGTATTACATGATATTCTCAAATTAAAGGAAGAGATTCTTTGACTTTTGATCAAGAAGCTTACTATGATCTTTCTTATATTCAACAGTGGAGTGTTCTTTTGGATTTGTTGATTATTTTTAGGACTATAGGTGTTGTTCTGTTGCCATCGGATAGGTAAACAAGAAATATTATCATATTGATAATATTTTTTATTTTTTACAAAAAAAGACTCTACTCTATAAATAAAAAGTATTTTTTGGTGGTAATGTGATAATACTTCTTATTGCATATTTTTTTTATCGAAGTAAAATATTGGTCGTAATTGTTTTGTTGTTTATTTTTTTATGAAAATAATGAATAAATTTCTGTCTTGGTTGAGTATCTTTTTTTTGTTTTTTTGATTAGTTCTACAGTCTTTTGTTTGGATAGAAGCCCCTATTGCTTATGCTTCGTGTTCTTCACTTCCTTCTGCAACAATAGCACCTCTTTCTCCTGTTATGGTCGGTGAAAATTTTACTTTTTCGGTGACCCATAATACCACGATCTCTCCTGGTTATGGTCCATTTATTGATCTTATCTTCCCTGAATGAGTTGATGGTGATGATGGAATTTCTTTTTCTAGTGCGGATTTTATTGGGCTTACTGTGACATCTGTTGCTCAAAAGTCACTGAGTGGATTTGTCGAACATCCCTACGCTGTTGACTCTTTGGGTGATGCTATACAAGTGTCTGTTGCAACGGGAAAAACATTGGTAACCCTACAACTTCCTTTTGGTTCTATTGTTCCTGGTCAAGAAACGACATACTCTATTAGTGCCCATCTCTCGTGATATGCTGATGTTCCTACACCACTAACTATTGATGCGAGGGCTGGCTTTCAATTTGGTTGTGATAGTTTAAATAATCCTCTTACTGATCCATCGAATTTTGGTGTATTTTCTTCTGCTACAGTTTCTCCACAAGTATTTACTGTAGCAAAATCTTACGACGGACCAGAAACAGAAACAGCAACGTGACCAAATTTTCCTAGACAATATACTATTGAAGTTGATATTGCTGATGGTGAAACAATTTCTGGTATTACATTGATAGATAATCTTCCTCCAGAAATTGCTTTTCTTCAGTTGGTTTCTGCGACACCTGCAGGATATTCAGTGAATAGTGTGCCAACTTCAGGTAGTGCACAAAACGCACCTAATAATCACTTAGAATTATTTTTTCCTTCGGTTACATGAGGTCCATGAGATGATGATATTAGCGTTACAATAGAGTATTTTGTACCAGAATTTGACGCTAATTTTTTGCGTATTCTTCCACTCCCTTCTGCTTCACCAAACCCAATTCTCAATCAAGCATCTGTTGAAGGTAGTTGGATGCCTAGTGATATTCGTGATTCTCTTTCATCTGTTTCATGAACGGGTACGGCTACGTTTGAGGCAAAGGCATTGACGATACAGAAGTCTTTTACGAACACGACTGATTCTTTTCACACACCGTGAGACATTCTTGAATATACTCTTAATTTTCAAGTTTCTGATTATTTCGCCTTGAGTGGAATTTTTGTTTATGATGTATTGTCAGATGGGTTACGTGTGTTCACTGGTTTTACACCCACGCTTTCTATTACTGATAGAAGTGGTTCTTTGGTATGAAATTTTGCACCTGCGAATTATATTATAGACAACTCTCTTATTGGTAATGATATTATCCCTTTGACGGATGGTTCTCAATCAATTTCTTTTGATGTTTCAAGCGCAATGGTTGCATTGTGAGGGGATGATATATGGCAAGGTGGGGAGCTGTCATGAGGTAGTATGACGACTCCGGGAACTGCTCGTATTGTGTACAGAGCGGTCATTCAAGATGGATTTACAGATACGTATTTACCTGCAGATCAAAGCGTCGATGTAGGAGATTTGTTGGACAACAGTGTTGTTGTTTCTGGTAATTTGCTTGATCCGGTTTCTTTGAGTGGGCATGGAACAGTACAATCAGATACATGAAATAGTAGTTTATCTATAGAAGGGGCATGAATAACTAAAAATGTGTATGCAATCAATGGTGTTGTTTTGGCATCAGGCGCAACTTCTACAACTATCTATCCTGGTGATGAAATAACGTATAGAATGACTTACGACCTTCCTTCTAGTGATATTGAAAATTTATCATTCGAAGATTTCTTACCATTACCTATTTTTGATGTAACAGAGCTGTCTACTACCTTTGCTACATGAGTAGGAATTATGTCCGGTGGGATTGTTTCCTATGGTCCATTAGACACTTTGCATACATTGACCTCTCCTAGTGTGATGGGAGTACCGACCATTACACTCAATGCATCGACCAATACATTTATTCTGGATTATGGAAGTTTTGACGATACGTCTAATAGATCATCAATGATTGATGTTTTGTTTACGTTGACTGTGTCTGATAATCCTTTTGCTGATGGCTTGTTTTTGACGAATTTAATTACCGCAACCCAAGGAACAACCAATGGAGGTAACGTAGTAAGTAACGGTATTGTGCAAGTTATTCTGTGACAACCGACACTTTCTATTACCAAATGAATTGTTTCCAGTGATAACCCTAATGTGTCTTTTTCTCCTGCAACCGTTGCACCACAATCAATCAGTTTGCCATGATCAAGTTGTCCAAGGTTTGCGTGAACTATTCATTCACAAAGCCTTGATGCTAACGCTATTGATAGTGATGCGGATCAAATCAATGGTAATGATCTTGTCACTTATGCTCTCACTGTAGAAAATGAAGGAGGAAGCCAGCGTGGTGCGTTTGATATTACGCTCAAAGATGTTTTGCCTTCAGGGATGGTTATCCCAACAACAGGAGCTGGGATGAATATTTGTGTGACTCAATGAAATGGAACAGTGTTATGATATACGTTACCTGATGGTAGTCCTGCAACAGGTGGAGCATTATTTACTAGTGGGTTGATGATTGATGATACTAGTCCATTGGTAGGTGCTCTCTCTGGTTATAGCGATACGGCAGGAGATAATGTTTTGATTGTAACCTATGATTTACAAGTTAGTCCCGATCCACAGCCAAATCAAACCTATACCAATACGTGAACAATTACTAATTATGCAAATACTGATAGTGGAATGAATTTTACTCCATGATGAGAACTATTTGATACTGCTGAATTTTCTTCCGAAGATTGGATTTTGGAAAAAGATTTTTTGTGAACGAACTTAGCTCATACTAATAATAGACAAGTAGCTATTGGTGAGCTTGTCGAGTATAGGACCCATATTGAAGTACCAGAAGATTCAACACTAGAAAATATTATACTTGAGGATCTTTTGGACGCGGGCCTTGCTTTTGTAAGTTTGGACTCGATTGTTTGGTCTGGAGATCTTTCTACATCGATGGGGACGTTTACTTGAGTACTGACCAGTGGAATTATTTCTAATAACGGTAGAGAGCTATTGATGGACTTTGGTACTATTACTAATGCTAGCACAAGTGAATTAGATGTGGAAGCCATTGATATATATTACACTGTTGTTGTGCTCAATAATGCCAATATGGAAAGATGAGTAACAAGAAACAATAGAGTTGATGTTATGCGAGATCTTTGAGCTGGCCAAGATTCTATTAGAGATAGAGCACAGAATGTGAGAGTTGTTGAACCAGATTTAACGATAACAAAAACAGCCCCGTCAACGAATACTGACTCAGAGCGTAGGATTACTTACCAGTTACTAGTACAACATGACTCTGTCAGTGATGAAGATGCTTTTGATGTTGTTGTTGTTGATGATTTGTTTGCCCTTAATATGGAATACATTTCATGAACACTTAATATTATTAGTGGACAACTACCATCGTCTATTTTGACAGGACCCAATTTACAACTTACCTACGATCATTTTCCTCTTGGTGCAACAAGTGTTGTTGAATTTGAAGCAAGGCTTAACACGTGAGTATTAGAAGATACAACGATTGTTAATGATATATGACTAACATGGAGTTCTTTGTCAGGAACTGTTAATAACTCTCAAACAATTCACAATAGTAATTGATACGAAAGAACAGGTACTTGATGACTTAATGATTATAGTGCTACATGATCGGCAACGGTTGATTTTACTTTTGAAGTAATGCCACAAAAAACATTGGTTGCGACTAATCAAGCGTTTACGACAGGATTGTCTGTTGCGATAGGCGAGGAGCTCCAGTATATGCTCTACATTGAAGTGCCAGAAGAAACAGTATTTACGTGAATGACTATTCAAGACACACTTGATGGAGGACTCTCATTTGTAGGTGTTGACTCGATAGCAGCCTCTTGAGTACTGACAAGTTCTGTTGGACTTATCACAGGAATAATCCCAACAGTTTCTGGGCAAGTTGTTACGTGGGATTTGGGGGTTGTATCTAATACTGATAGTTTATCAGGAAAAGAAGCAATTATGATAGAATACACGGCTGTTGTTGCTAATATTTTGTGAAACAATGACGGTTTGCAATTGAATAATGATGTTATGGTGTCTTGGAGTGGTAGTAATGTAGGAACCGGAGCTGCTAACGTTACTATTGTAGAACCTTTGCTCTCTCTTGATAAAACTGCTCCACTTACGAATACGTGATCTCGTCGTACGATAGAGTATGTGCTGACGATCGAACACGACTGATTGAGTTCTTCTGATGCTTTTGATGTCAGGATACAGGATGTTTTACCTGCTGGTATGAATTTTGTTTCAGGTGCTCATCTTGCTGGTCTTGCTCCCGATAGTGCGAGCTTTGGAACGTCTACATTGTTGACCTATGATAGATTTTCTTTGTGATCATCAAGTACATTGGGAATTACGGCAAAATTAGCTAGTAGTGTGGTAGTTAATACAGGAATTACCAATACGTGAGCAGTGATCTGGACAAGTTTATCAGGCGCTATCGTGTGAGAAAGGACAGGAACCTGATGAGTTAATGATTATGTAACTTCTGATGCTGCTACAACACAATTCACTTTTGATTTGGATGCAACCAAATCTCTGCAAGCGACGAGTGAAGTATATACATCATGATTTGATGTCGCGGTAGGAGAGGAAGTGGTGTTTGTCGTTGATGTTGCTATTCCTGACGATACTGCTTTCTTGAATACTGTTTTTGTTGATGATTTGTGATCTTGATTTACATTTGTATCGTATGATGCGACAACTGCTTCTTGAACAGTTGCAAGTAGTGTATGATCAATGACGTGAATAATTCCTTCAGTGTCGGGGAATATCTTGACATGGGATTTTGGAACATTGAGTAATAGTGATACGGATGATTTGACCAACGAAACACTCTCTCTTTCGTATACTGCTCGTGTGGCCAATACTATTCAAACCAATGATGCTTCGCGCCATCGTAATGAGTTTTCGCTTACATGGTGAGGCGGAACATGACAGATTTATTCTCCATTGGTTTCTGTGATAGAGCCAGTGCTTGAGGTAGATAAACAAGTAAGCGCAATGAATATAGGTTCGTCTCGTACGGTTACTTATTCTATTACTATTGATCATGCTGCAACAAGTAATTCTGACGCTTTTGATGTCTTGTTTCGTGATTGATTATCTGGATTGCAAATGACGTATGTTACTGGTTCTTTGCAATTTCTTTCAGGTGTTGTAGGTGTGATCCAATCGACGTCTCCTTCTTTGGAAGTTGCGTTTGCTTCTTTACCATTGACAGGACAAACAAGCTTTTCTTTTGATGCAAGGTTGGATAATGCAGTTCCTACACAAGTTCTTATTACCAATACCGGAGAGGTATTGTGGACAAGTTTATCGGGTACTATCGTGTGAGAAAGAACAGGAACATGATGAGTCAATGATCATGCTGATACGGACACTGCAATGGTCTTATTTAGTACAACAGGTACTGTTGCAAAAGAAATTGCTACGACAAGCGATAGTAATACGGCCTCATGAGAAGTTGCAGTTGGAGAAGAAATACAATACAAAATAGACGTAGTCGTTCCTGATGATGCTAGCTTGGTGAGTGTTTTGCTGCAGGATACTCCATCAAACACCATGGAATTTGTTCGCTTGGATAATATTGTTGCATCATGAACAGTGCGTACCAGTCTTGTTTGAGGGTTTTCTTCGATTGTCACCTCTATGAGTGGTTCATCATTGAGATGGTGATTGGGAAATGTTTCTAATTCAGATACTAATACCGGTACGATAGAAACGGTTTCATTGTATTATACTGCAAGAGTGGCAAATACGTCATGAGTGAATCAATGAGATAGTTTATCAAATCTTGTTTTACTTGAACGATCTGATGGATCTTGAATGGCTATTGCACCAACACAAACTGTTGTAGAACCATTATTAATGCTAGACAAAAATGTTGTGCGTTCCATTAATTCACAACGCGAAATTGTCTACTCCTTTGCTATAGAGCATTTGGTTGGTAGTGATGCAACTGCGTACGACGTTGTACTTTCTGATGATGTACGTGCTCTGAATATGAGTGTTCTGTCTGGTTCAATAGTATTTTCTAGTGGGTTGGTAGGAACAGCAATGGTTGATTCAGGAAATTTTTTGGTGACTTATGATTCTTTTCCTGTGTGAAGCACTAGTCTTGTAGAATTTACTGCGGTTGTTGATACGTGAGTGGTGTTATGAACTACACTCATTAACACAGGAGATATAACCTGGACGAGTCAACCATGAGCGACTACTTGAGAAAGAAATGGATCGGGTGGCTATAATGATTATAGATGAAATGCTAGCGAATTACTCTCCTTTGATTTTGTTGATTTACAGCTTTCAAAAGTACTTAATTTGTCATCGCCTCAGCTTCCTTCTACACCATTTGAATATCTTATTGAAGTAAGTAACTCATGACAAATTACTGCCACCAATGTTGTGATTCAAGATATGTTGCCTATTGGTTTGACTCTTCAGTGATATATTGCTTCTCAATGAACATATGATCAATGATCGGGTCTTTGGTCTCTTGGTTCTCTTGCTACGTGACAAGTAGCAACATTAACATTACAAGTTGTAACTAGTCAAGAAGGAACTTATGTTAATGGTGCACAAGTCTGGTCTGTTGATCAATCTGATATAGATTCATTTCCTGCTAATTGACCTATTTGAGAAGATGATAATGATGAAGTGACAATGGTTATTCGTTCCGTATCCTCTCCATCAACTTCAGTAGGTGGTTGATGATGACGTAGGTTATCACTTGATGAATGCCCTGATGTAGATGGTGATGGCGCTGGTGATGATTTTACCGCAAGCTATTATGATGGACAATGTGGTTATGAACCAACAGAAGAACAAGAAGAATTAACGCAAGAGCAAGAAGAAGAGCAAAATAGTATCGAAGACGAGTGATCTTTGTTTGAAGATGTTTCGCCGAATGATTTATTCTATTTTACTATTGAAACAGATACGTTGGTTCCTAATGAATTGCGTACATCTGTAGTTGATATGGACTTTTTATTGCCAACAAAATTAGCTAGAACAGGAACGCCTATTGATCTATTGAAAAATAAGTGAGTCGACATCATAAGAAACATCAAAATACTCACTGAACAATATGATTGGATCAAAACGAGAAAGCTGTCAGATGTGTGACAGGATTTGTGATACTGGCTGGATATTTTGCCATATTCACAAGATAAGAATGCTGCACGCTATGTTGTTATTCCTAGGTTGTGAATTGTGACCCCTATCACGGAAGTTGCTGAATGAACAGATGATTTTGATAAGCTTGTTAATGGTAGGAGTGTTGATTTTAATAAATATCTCCAAAGAGGTACACTTCGCTACCCAAAATCATGAGAACCAGGACAAGCAGGAAAAATGGTTGTCATGGGTCATAGTTCTTATTTTCAAGAGGCTCCTTGAGATTATAAAACGATTTTTACCTCATTGCCTCTGATGGAAAAGAACGATGTCGTTTGGGTGTTTGATCGTGAAGATCATGGATGATATACCAAACATGTCTATAATGTTAACACATCGTTTATGACTAACCCATCAAGAACTGATCTAATGAAACCTACTAAATGATCAGAGCTGCTGCTTTATACTTGTACACCGATTGGTGGTGTTGAAGGAAGGTGGGTCGTGGAAGCAACCCTTGATACACCAGAATTTGTTGCCAAAAAAGTAAAGAAAACTTTTGGAATTCCTTATGGGATTAAAGTGAGAATAGACAAAGCACTTTGAATTATTGCGACAAAAGAATCTGATGAAAGAAAAGTTATTGTACACAAATTTTTACCAATTGTTCGCCAATTAAAGCGTCAAAAACCAAAGCTTTTGCCTGTTGCTATGTATTTGGAACGTGAACTTGAAAAATTATTGGATGATGGTGAATAATTTTGTATTTGCAATTATGTCACTGCTTGTATATACTCAATGATAGTAAATTTATGTCACCAAGAAACGCTCTTATGTATTCTATGATCAATAATAATTCGAATAATAACTTACACATGTAAGGAAGGTTATTCGGTTGATCAAAAAAAGGTTCTTCTGGATATCCTCCAGGGGAACCTTTTTTGTTACTTAGAAAGAGAACGACTTTATTTTTGCCAAAAAAAACGTATGAAAAAAAGAGATTATATTCAACAAAAATACACGAGGTGTTGGCTAAATTGCTGTTAGTTGTGACATTTCTTTGAAATATTATTTTATCGTATATTATTATGAAAGATGAAACAAACTATGATATCACAGATTGATGCAAGTTACGTGGGAAAACAAGTAGAACTTAGATGATGGATCGAACACGTGAGAGGGTCAGGAAAAATTATTTTTGTAGAATTGAGAGATGGAAGTGGTTATATGCAATGTGTTGTTGAACAAAAAATGGTAGATGAACAACAGTTTGAGCAATTGAAGGCATGTGGTATTGAATCATCACTGTTGTTGAGAGGAGAAATTTCTAAACACCCGAAGAAGGAAGAGTATGAGTTACAAACCAAAGAAGTAGAAGTTATTACGGTTTCAAAAGACTACCCACTTGGACAAAAAGAACATGGAGTAGAGTTTCTTTTTGATCATAGGCATTTGCATTTGAGAACCAAAAGACAAGTTGCTATTCAAAGAGTGAGAGATACGATTATTCACGCAACATATGATTGGATGAGAGATAATGGGTTTACCAAAATTGATGCTCCAATTTTTACCCCAACTTCATGTGAAGATACGACAGAATTGTACGAAGTAGAACACACCAATGGAAAATCAATGTACTTAAGTCAATCATGACAACTGTATATTGAAGCAGCAGTTCCTGGACATGGTAGAGTCTATGATTTTGGGCCATGTTTTCGTGCAGAAAAAACAAAAACGAGAAGACATTTGAATGAATTGTGGATGATGGATGCTGAGATGCCATTCATGGATTATAAAGACAATATGGAAGTACAAGAACAACTAGTCTTCTTTATTCTTCAAGAGGTGTTGAGAATCAACAGAGCTGATTTGGAAACAATAGGAAGAGATATTACTAAATTAGAAAAAATAGAACTGCCGTTTCCTCGTAAAACGCATGCAGAGATAGTGACGGAATTACAAGCGATGGGATCTGATATTGAAGCTGGTCACGATTTGGGAGGAGATGATGAAGAAATGTTGATGAACAAGTATGAACAACCATTGTTTATCACGCATTATCCCAAAGATGTAAAAGCATTTTATATGCCAGAAGATCCAGAACATCCTGGTACAGTAAAATGTTCTGATTTGCTCGCTCCTGAATGATATGGAGAAGTAATTGGTGGATCAGAAAGAGAATCTGACTATGAAACATTGAAGAAAAAAATTCTTGAAGAAGGGTTTGATTTGGAAGACTGGTCGTTCTACTTAGATATTAGAAAATATGGAGGAGTCAAAACGTCAGGATTTGGTTTTGGTTTGGAAAGATTGGTTAGATGGATTTGTGGTGTACACCACATTCGTGAATGTATCCCGTTTCCAAGATACCATAATAGAATTACTCCGTAAACAACAAAAATTATTAGCAAAAAAACCGCAACAATGCGGTTTTTTCTATTCTACAAATTGTGTTCCAATAGTTCTGGTAAATTTCTCCTTAGAGGCTGTTGTCTTTTGTGGTCATGTATAACTTAGGAGCTTAGGTTTTTGTACTGGTGTTGGTGTGGTTTTTTTGGCTTGTTTGCTTTTTTTGTGCTCTTTTTGTGCCAATATAATTAGCTGGCTTGTAAATTTTGTTCTTTCTTTTGGTGTTGGTGTTGCTTGCGCTGTTTGTATTCAAAAGGATGATTCTGGCATAGCGCTCATATCAGCAAAAGATTCCATGCTATTGTTGTGGGCTTTATATTGTTCTGTCATGGTAGTAAGCATTGGGGGGGTATTTTCTTGTTGGTCTTCTTGCATAAGTTGAGTTAATTGGGTATTGATCGTATGCTTGTTTTCTGTAACTTTTTCTTGCTTGTCTTGTGTGGTCTCATCCAGGTTGCTGTTGTTTGTTATTTGCTTTTGTGATGTGGGAATGTTGGTCTGTTCTTTTGTTTTTTCTTTTGTGGCTGTGTCTTCTTTTTTTGTTCTAAGAAAAGAAGTTTCGCTTTGCGTTGTTGTACTTGTTCCTCTAGTAGAAGGAATTTTTTGTTGATTTATTTCATTGCTGTTGGTCTGTACTAGTATTGTTGTATCTGTTGTTGTTCATGGAAAAAAATTGTTTCTTTGTAATGATGTTCATAGTACCACAAAAACGAGACAAGCAGTGATTGATATTCCTGTATAACGAAATTTTTTGATATGAAAGAAAAGTCATTGTTTTTTTTGAGAAGACAATGAGACGGTATCGGTTATTCGTTGAGAAACTTTTGTATCAAGTTCTTTTCTGAATTGTTTTGATGGTTTTTTTGCTGGAGCTTGTAGGCTTGGATGATGTATGTTGATTCCTTCAGCTTTCATTTCCTCCTGAAGAGATGTTTTATGAGACATGTGTATGGTCTTGCAAAATAAATAGTTGATTATTGTGCGGAAAGTCAAGAAAATTGGGTACGTAATTTTTGACAAGTTCTACTGAATATTTTTTTGTTGTTTGCTTCTGTTTTGCCGTTTATTTTGGTGATCTCAGCATAGCTTAATCCTTGTCGGTACCTCATAATAAAAAGATCATGAATATCATCTCACAAACGAGAAAGATAGTGCATCACTTCTTCAATGATGATTGTTTTTTGTATATCTTCTAGTGGTGATGTTTTGTTGTCAATAATGTCATAATTGTCGTCTAATTGTTTTTGTGTTTTTGTTCTATAAAAATCTATGACACAGTTGCGTGCAATAGTATAGAGCCAGGCTCTAATGTTGGGATTTTTTTTTGTACAAGATTTTTCTAAGTTTAGAAATGCTTTGTGAAAAACCGTTGATACAATATCTTCAACATCAGCTGTTCCATCAATTTTTCGTGCAACAAATGCATAGATTTCATCAAGATATGCTTGATAGATTTCTGAGAAAATGTTTTTGTCTCACTTTTGGATCTTTTGTATCCATGCTTGCTCATTTTTTCTCATCCCGATTTGTGGATCTAGCTAAAATATAAAAAATATTCTTGATAGCATGCAATAAGCATGCTATCAAGATCTATAGTATTATTTTCGTGAAGCTATTTCTTCTTGTACAAATTGGATGTAGTAGTCTTTTTCTTGCGTGAGGAACTGTTGTGTTTCTTTAGTTACGTATGGTTGTAGTTGTACATAAACAGATTCGATTTCTTGTATCATATTTTTTTGCACTGTTTCTTTGCTTGATGAATTATTTTCAAGTGCATGATAGAATGTTTCCATTTTTTCGTCATGGTTTTGCCAAATTGTTTCTAGCTCTTGGTATTCTGATTCACTGAGATCTTTGAGTTCTAGATAGTCCTCTTCCTCAATTTCTTCATCATAATGTACTGTTTCATAATCATCATGATGTTCAAAATGTGTTATGTAGTCTACCAATGCTTTTTTTTCTTGTTGTAGAAGTTCTTTTCCTTGTTGTGTTGTATGTGGTAGAAGTTCTTGGTAAAGAGTATTAACCAAAGAGATAAACTCTTTTTTGATAAGGCTGTTGTCGGTATTGTTGCTTGCATTTCTTTCCATTTGTAGAAAGAAATTGTCTATTTGTTGGTTATATTTTTCAAAAATACTTTCTATTTTTTCCCAATCAGCGTTTTTTCCAAATAGTTCTTCTTCCCAACTTATTTCTTCTGCTTCTTCCCATTCTTCATCGAGTTGTTCTAGTGATGCTATATATGCTGCTTTTTCTTGACTGAGAGCAGCTTCCCCTTCACTTGAGTCTACTAACTTCAAAAGATTATCATAGTGATTATTGATTTCTGTGGTCATTTGTTTTTTGATTGATTCTTTTTGTTCTTCACTATCTGTTGTGTAGAAACTATTGTAAAGAGGATCAATGATGTTGTAGTGTCTTTCAAATTCTTTTTGTAGTAGTTGGTCTTTTTCTTTGGTGAATTCTCCAAAAATAGGATCAACATAGTCTATAGCAATTGCTGCGTCCACAGGATCTATTGTTATTGTTTCTGTCGCATTAGTATAAGAAATTACTGATGTGGTAGTTAGTATGATTGATGCAAGAATTAGTTTTTTGATATGAGTGTTTTTCATCATAAACAATGATGTAATAAAAGCATTTTGTACTTAGTTTGTGGTGAATGGTTTGCACTACTAGTAGTTGTAATTTTTTTGTACAATTCTGCAATTCATTCACTGTATGTAACGATCATGGTGATAAAAAAGTGACACTTTTTGCTATTTTTTTTACTTACAAAATAAATACAATTACTTCCAGTTTAGTTTTTGTTTTGTCTTGATGAAGGTAGCTACACTGTTGAAAAAAAAGAAGATTGCTATTTTGTGATTTTGAATGGAAGGGCAATCAACTTTGAGATATTTGTTGAGAAGCGGTGTGCAAAAAAATGCCATTACCATACATGATCAAAGTAAAGAATCAGTTATTCCTGAATGAGTAAATTCTGTGCTGTGAGATGAATATTTGGATTCGCTAACCGAGTATGATGCTATCATCAAAACACCTTGAATCAGCCCATATCTTGAAAAACTTCAAGAAGTTCGTGATAAAATGCTCAGTAATACCTCTATTTTTTTGCAATTGTATCAATGAAAGGTAATAGCAGTAACAGGAACAAAATGAAAATCAACTACCTCAACTATCCTGGAAAAAGTACTCTTACATGCATGAAAAAAAACTATTCTCTTGGGAAATATTGGGAAACCATCACTGGATATTTTGGAAGAATTACAAAAGGAAGAGTACGAATATGTTATTTTTGAAATGTCTAGTTTTATGATAGAAAGCTTAGACTCTGTTCATTTGTATGCATGTATTATCACCAATATCTACGCTGCACATATGGATTGGCATCATGGAACTGAAAATTATCATAGAGATAAATTGAAATTAGCAAAATTTTGCGAAAATATTGTTGTGTATCATCCAACTCAACTGTTGTTTTCTTCTTTTTTTGATGGGCTTGACGCAAATTTTGTTTCGTTTGGTAATGAAAAAGAATATCATGAAAAAGGTAAAAAGTTTTTTTATGATCAACGTTTGCTTGGCGTTATCGATAATATGAAGCTTTTGTGAAGTCATAATCGCACTAATGCGTGTGCTGTTGTTGCGCTCTGTTGTGCTTTGTTGTGATTGACTCTGGATAATATCAAAGAATGAATTGAATCAGTAGAACCACTTACTCATAGGCTTCGCATTATTGGAAATTATAAATCTATTACATTTGTTGATGATGCAATTTCCACTACTCCTGATAGTACTGTACAAGCATTACTCACAATGAAAGAAGAAAATTGGCCTGTTGGTTGTTTGTTTCTAGGTTGATTGGATCATGGTTTTGATTTTTCGCTTTTGGTTGATACTATTATAGAGCTAAATATTACACAAATTGTTTGTTTTCCTGATTCTTGATTTGTTGTCAAAAAAATGCTTGATGCCAAAAATCATCATTATAAGGCATTTGTTACAGTTAGTATGAAAGATGCAGTTGCTTACGCCTATTCAGTAGCACCAGCTTGATCTGTTGTTTTGCTCTCTTGTGCTGGCCCTAGTATGAGTGTGCGGGAATCTTATAGACAAAAATGAGCTTTGTTTATTCAATATGTAAAAGAATTATGAAAAAAATAGGTGTCTTTGATTCAGGAATGGGGTGACTGCAAACTTTAAAAGATTTGAGAGCGATACACCCAGAATATGACTATGTTTTTGTTGGAGACACTAAAAATAATCCGTATGGAGAAAAAACATGAAAGCAAATCAGAGATTTTACTTTTTCTGGCTTGGATTATATGTTTGATTGCCTCGATGTTGGTTTGGTTATTTTGGCTTGTAACACAGCTTCTGCTTTTGCGGTAAGAGATTGGCAAGCAATACATCCTGACAAAAAAGTTCTCTCCGTGACTATTCCTGGGATAGAGGCAATGGTTGGCAAAAAACATGATCGCATTGGCGTTTTGGTTACGGAGGCGACAATGAACTCTGGCGTTTATCCTTATCTTTTTTGTAGATTGGGTGGTCGCCAAAAAACAATTGTTGATGTTGTTGCTGCTCCAAAAATTGTTTGAGCTATTGAGTCTGGTCTAAAAGATACGCAGGAACGTAAAAAAATTCTTCAGGAATATTTGAATAAATTTGTAGAACCTATTGATTCCTTGGTTTTGGGTTGTACTCATTATCCAATTTGGATCAATGAAGTGAGAGAACTGTTTTCGGGAGATATTATTGATCCTGGTCAAGAAGCAGCTCTGGCGATGATTTCCTATTTTTTTAGGCATCCAGAGATTGAAACCACCTTATCAAAACAATCGAGTGTTTCATTTTATGTTACTGGGGATCCTGATGAATTTGCTTTGCCGGCACAAAATTTGTGGTGAGCTTCAATAGCAGTCAATGTTATTGATTTTTGAACCAAGAAAAGTTAGACTACACATACATTTTATTTTCTTATGTGTTTAAATGAAAATAAATCAAAAAACAATTAAAGCTATATGACGATTGGGTTCTGTTTTGGCAATTATTATGTTTCTTTCTCAATTAGAAATTGCATACTTGAACATACAGTGAGTAAAAGGACCGATTGTTATATCTATTAGTACTTTTTTCAATTGTATTTTGTGGTCAATTTATGCTTACTCTCGTAAAGATCGACCGCTATTTAGTTGTAATGTTGTTGGTGTTTTTACTGCGTTAGCTGCAACTATCACATATTTTCTGTAATCTTTGTTACTATAAAAATACTGCCTTTTGTAAGGCAGTATTTTTTAATTTGCTGCGGATCTGTAGACTGGATCATTGAGTATGTCTTTTACTCTTTGGTCAAGTTGGTATTCAGGATTTTTCTTTTTGATTAGATAGAGATAGGTGTTGATTCAGAAGAATATTGTTGCCATCATTGCAAAAATAATAAGTTTGTTGAGGCTATTGGTTCCTTGCAAAAGCATAAGCACCGCCATCGAAGTGGATCGTATTAAGACGAACATTCTCACTTCCCCACGTGATCGTCACAAAGCGAGAAGTCTATGATGGACGTGAGTGAGATCTCCTTTGAGAGGATTTTTTTTCATAATAAAGAATCTATAAAAAATAACCCACACAGCATCAAAAATGACTAAAGAAAATACTACGATCAATGTTCCTACTTTTGCTCATCACATGAGGGAAAGGTACGCAATGGTGAATCCAAAGAAATAGGTTCCTGCATCTCTCAAGAGGCAGCTAAAACGAGACTCTAAAACGGTATAGATCGCGCTCAGTACCAGACAAATTACACTCATGTGTTGTACCGTAGAAAGGATGACTTGGTTCTGTGTTGTTATGTCAGGGAACTGGGGAATGATGATGTAGTGAATGAGTGCCCATACGGTAAAATAACCTATAGTGGCCACCCCAGATGTTTGTCATTCTATTCCATCAAATCGATTGATTGCATTGATACATAGGATGAATCGGACAAAACTAATTATTATCCCTAGTGGTTTACCAAATTCTACGGTGAACTGTCCTAGTTGTATCAATTCCATTTCTAATCAGCCAAACCACACTACCAAACCGACTATGATAAACTGCAAGAGTAGTCTGATAAGTGCGCTGATTTTGATGAAAACTTCTATGGTTGACATGATTACTAGTCCTGTTGCGCCCGCGATCATATAGAGGATGTATTCGTTGAGCGGTGCATATCGACTTGTTGCAAGGACGCTCAATACAAAAGCGACAAATAAGGTGACTCCTTGTACTGTGGGGATACGATCTCTTTTGTATACTTTTGCTCGACGGGGATCATCAAGAATGCCAAAATGACGACTGATTATTAGTCAGAGTCGGGCTACAGAAATTCCTATAATAAGGGAGATAAGAACAGTTGACATGTTTTTTGCATAAAAACTAAACCTCTTTTGTGATGATGGCTCTTTTTATTTTTCTCTTAGATAATGTTCTAATAATATTACTTTGCCTTTGTTGGTTGGCCCTAATCGCTTATTGACAATAGAAAGCATAAATGTTGATGGAACAAAATGTTTATCTATATTTTTTTTGAGTTGTTTTCTCATGAGCGAGTGAAAGAAAAATCTACATCTAATAGCGATATTTTTGACTACGTTTGTTGGCTTTCCTGCTTTGAGGTACTCGTCTATGCTTCGTTGTGGTAGTTGTGCTTGTTCTTGTACTTTGGCAGCATACGGATGGAAGTATCCTAATTCATGATATGTAATTCGTTGTTTTCCTTGGAATGTCGATGTCATAAATAAGGGGAGTCGCCCAATCCACCTCGCTGTAGAATGTCGCCAAATGATGTCTGGTTTCTCTTTTTTGATTAAGTATTTGATACGCAACGCCGCCCATAGATTAAAAGCGATCGATGGTAGTAGCAATTTTCTTATGAGTTTGTTTCGTTTTCCTAATGGTACTTTGCATCCATACAAATGAGTCGTATAATGGTGCGATTCCAACAAATGCCTTACTCATGCAATATACGTGCCTACTCCTGCGATAATAGTGGAATAGTCACTGATAAACAATATTTTTTTTGGTTTCTTGTCGGTTTGGATAAGTGTATGGAAATTTTTGATTCGCTTCTGCGCTGTATAACGAAATGCTAGAGTGCTTGCTTGTTCACACTGTTGTTGTTGGGTTGTGGTGTCCGTTTTGGTGATGAGTTCTTTGAGGCAATGATACAATTGATCTTCTTGTGTTGCTCATGCGTAGTCGCCAATGGCTAATCATTCCAAAATGAAAGGAGTAATACCTCCTTTTTTGAAGCCCACAACGGGAACACCTAGGGACAAAGACTCCAACGCAGTCAGTCAAAATGTTTCGAGAAAAAGAGATGGCATCAATGTATAATCACTTGCAGCAATATATCTTTGTAATTGTTCTCGAGGTTTGAATCCAAAATAATTGATGTGATCTGTTTGTTTGGCTAGTTGCATGATTTCATCACGATAGGCCCCATCTCCAAAAACAAGAAATTGCGATTGCTGCAGCAAAGTATTTTGTCCTGATTGATTTTCGATGATGAGTCTTTTTCGCACATGGAGGAGTATCTCTATTCATTTTTCTTTGTCCAATCTACCAAAAAAAATAAACTGGATTTTTTTGACGTTGGGGCTAGTGTTTTGGTTTTTCGTCATGGTCTGTGCGTAGGTAAAATCCTTTCGTTATTGAGAGAGTAGCATTTTCTACTTGTTTTTGCAATATCATTCTTTGTTGACATTATTTGTAAATACACTTGCATTTTGTTTTAAAAGTATTATATATTCGGCGTTCGCATATCTGATTAAATGAAAAAAACTTTGATTGGGGTATCGTCTAATCGGTAGGACAGCGGCCTTTGAAGCCGTCAGTCAAGGTTCGAGTCCTTGTACCCCAGCACTTCAAGTGGTAACTGCATTAATTCACGCGATATATTATATTGCGGGGTGGAGAAATGGTATCTCGTTGGGCTCATAACCCAAAGATAGGTGGTTCGATTCCATCCCCCGCAACCAAAAAATACTAGATAGCTACTCACTTATAATCATAAAAACTTACCCGCCGAGGTGGTGGAATTGGTAGACACGCATGGCTTAGAACCATGTGCCGTGAGGCGTAGGGGTTCAAGTCCCCTCCTCGGTAAGTTTACGACAAATGAGCTTGACAAATGCTCTTGCATTTGTATACAGAATCGGTATATATTCTGTCAATGCTCGAAATGATTAAGTTGCAATTACATTCCGAGGTAGCTCAGCTGGTAGAGCAAGTGACTGTTAATCACTGGGTCGTCGGTTCGAGCCCGACCCTCGGAGGAGTACATATCTTACTTATTTCAGACAATTTATTTTACCTAGACTTAACAAGTACATGCCTGTTACAAAAAGTGCTAAAAAAGCAATGAAACAAGCAAATAAGAGAAGAGTAATTAATCGACAGGTTAAGAACGACATGAAAATTGCTATTAAAGTGTTCATGAAGAAAATTACAAAAGGAGATAAGCTAACTGACAAGGATTTGTCTGAAGTTTATAAGAAGATTGATAAGGCTCAAAAGAAAAATATCCTGCACAAAAATACTGCTGCTAGAAGAAAATCTCTTATGGCAAAAAGATTTAATACTGCTGGATCAGTAGCAAAGACTACAAAAAAAGAGACAACAAAGAAAGCCAAATAATCGATAGAACAGAAAATGTTCAATCACATAGGACGAAAGTCCATGTGGGGGTGTAGTTCAGCTGGCTAGAACGCATGCCTGTCACGCATGAGGTCGCGGGTTCGAGTCCCGTCACTCCCGCCATTCTAATGGCAATAACTGCAAATTGTTACCAAATGAGAAGGGTCTATAGCTCAGTTGGTTAGAGCAGTCGGCTCATAACCGATTGGTCGCTGGTTCAAGTCCAGCTAGACCCAATTAAATACAATACAAATAGTCGCCAGTTTAGCTCAGCTGGTAGAGCAACCGCCTTGTAAGCGGTAGGTCGCGAGTTCGAGTCTCGCAACTGGCTATCCAAAATTAGGTTACTCGTATGAGGCCTATGTAGCACTTGCTACAAATTCAGGCTCTCATAGTTTAATGGTTAGAACATAGGACTTTCAATCCTACGGTCGGGGTTCGATTCCCCGTGGGAGCGCCATTCTTCTATGATGATCCAAACAACATTCATGGGTGATTAGCTCAGTTGGCTAGAGCATCTGCCTTACAAGCAGGGGGTCATAGGTTCGAGTCCTATATCACCCACCATGAAATCTTGAAAAGTGTAGCCAAATTTGTACAATACTATTGTATGTATGCGGGTGTAACTCAATTGATGAGTCATACCGCAGTACTGCGGTATTGGTTGCTAGGTAATACATGCATAAATTAGCCATAGTCGCGGGTGTAACTCAATTGGCTAGAGTCACAGCCTTCCAAGCTGTTGGTTGCGAGTTCGAGTCTCGTCACCCGCTCCATGAAAGAACTGTCCGAGTAGGGCGGTTTTTTTTGTATCAAAAATATAATTGAGAACTACCTTTTCTCAATTTAGGATGATGTTCGAAAAAAATATTTCTATGATTTTGGCCTTTCGAACATATGTAGAGTTTTTAAAGTATGTACCTGCGTTCTTGGCTAACTGTATAAACATTTCAAATTCGACTAGCTTATGATTACACTTCGTTTTTAGTAGTTCAATTTGGTTGCTGATACTGTGTATTGTATTTTCCAGACTCGTAAGAGTTCTATCATATACAGTTATCTCATTGTCGCTAAGTTCCTTTGCTAGGTTCTTCTTGATTAGCATATCTCTTTCTTTGACTAGCTTGTCTTTATTCTTCTTTAATATTTCTACTTCTGCTTTAATTTCTTGGCTTTGGCTGTCATACTTGTCCCATAATTTCTTCATATACTTGGCAACTAGAGCATCATCAATTTTGATTCTGTTTAATTTCCTCGATATAGCTTTGTCTAAGGTAATGTAGTTGATGGAATTATTGAACTGTTTGGATTCCTTACGCTTCATTTCATAGTATATGTGATGCGGTTTGATAATGTCCTTTAATTCTAATTTGGGATTGGTTGCTTGTAGTTCTATTAGTTTCTTTTGGTGTCTCTTCTTGTTTGGGATGCATGGATTGAACCTGTATCACTCAAGATCAATTACCATTCATTTGGTGATTGGGTAGATTGCTTCATTCTCTTTCTTGGTCTTACAACTAGAGTTCTTTGAACTATTGAAGTATCTATTTACTAAGATGTTATGTTCATCCTGACTGATTAATGGTTGGTAATAGTTACTAACTTCTCTTAAATCTACCGAATTAGCTCCATAGACATATATTCCATAGTAGAATTCATCTATCCATATCTTACCCAACGTCTTAGGTTTGCATGGTAGTTCCTTACCATTACGTAAGTACCTTAGGAATCAGTTGTTGTTTAACCAAGTGGCTATTTCTTCATTGGATAATTGTTGGTAGATTTTCATCTGGAATGCCTTTTGCATTAGTGGAAAGTAGTCTGGATGTGGCTCATGGAATCAATCATCATTGATCATGTATCCATATTTCTGCATTCACATGGACTTACCTTGCATTAGTTTGGACTTTGTACCCCTTTTTATGTCTTCTGACAGCTTGTCAGAGTATTGTTTAGAAAAAACAAACCGTATACCCAACATCATTCTTCCTCAAGCATTATTATCAAAGACAAAATTGGTATATTTTAGATCAACTAGTTTCTTATGTGCTAAATGGATAATTTCTCATCAGTCTACCATATTTCTTGCTTGTCTATCTGGACTGTAAGATATGATACCTTTAATTTGTCATTTCTTTATGAGGCTGATAATTTGACTCCATTTTCTCCTGCATCTTGGCTCTTTAGCTGTTCTTTGTTCTTTCACAATATAGAGATGTCTTGTGGCTTTGTATAGCTGTGCAATATGCTTCTCTTCTTGGTTTTCCTTAATAATATCATCATTGGATTCAAACCGTGGATTATTAGGTTTAGATGCAACGGTGATACCTAGTCTTTTGGCATAATCAATACAGGCTTTGATCTGGTCAGGTATGGATTGTTTTTGTTGTCAGGATGATTCTTCTGTAGACTTCCTGACGTAGATGATGTATTCCATTGGTGGTGGTTAGGGGATGAAGAACTTTCTTTAGTAGATTATTTTGCAACTAACTCTTCTAAATCAGAGTATTCTTTTGATTGAATAATTTCCTCTTTGTAGAATTTTCACATTTTCCAGTAAACCTTGTAAGCCTTTTTTCATCTCTTACTTGTAAGAATTCTGTACTGGTTGTCTTTGATTTGAATAGCACAATCATCTTCAAGTGCGATTGCCACTCCTGGAGTATTCTTCATCATTCTTTTTAGATCATTTTGTCTATGTTTTTCTCTATCTCGATGCGGACAATGCAATGCATCCACAAATCATAATCAAGTAACTTTGATGAGTTTCTTACTTCAACTCGTAAACTTTCTAGAATCTGAGTTACCAAAATTGAACCAACAAATTGCTCATGCTGAAAGACCAGACAAAACAATATTCTTTTTCAGAGCCTTCTTTAATATTTTATCAACACCTAACTTTCTCCAAAGCGTCATCATTTTAAGTGTATTTCCTCATCAAACATAAATAATGTCGGCTCATAGAATTTTCTCCTCAATTATTTTTTTAGTAGCTCTATTCTTAGTAAGGTATAAAACATCTGTCTTACATCATAATGATCAAAAGTATGATTGAACGCCAGCATAGTATCCTTCTGAATCTCCGCTAGCAGTAGGAATAAACAATAATCTGGGGTTCTTTTTTCAAGAAAAATCAATTATTTCTTTATCAATTTTTAATGTGGTTTTTTCATTAATTTCACCTCATCAAAGTGCTATGATTCTTGCCATGGTTGCATTAAGAAAAACTAAAACTTTTTGTTAATGTACTTATTTCTATGTCATTTTCATATGATTTACAATGCTCAGGAGGTTTTCATCAAAGATGATTCTCATATATGATAAGTTACTTAAAGATTGACTCTAGTTCTGGTTTGACTTTGAATACAACTCTTTGCTTTGAGTGCACTACGATGTTATCAAACAACATATTGCATATCTTAGCCTTTTGTTCTAGGGAAGCATTTGCATAGTATTTCTTTGCATTGTTTAATATCTTTTTGAAATCAAGAAACTTCGCCACTTCAATTTCTTCTTGTTCTTCCAATCTTTTCATCTCTTGCTGTATGTAGTTGATTGTTTTTTTGATTCAATCAAGCTTCTTGTTTATCAATTCTTCCTGTTCTTGATTCAAATTAGGTACTAAAGATTTTGTCATCCAATCATTTTTTCTTTTGACAAAGGTTCATAGGTTCATTTGGTGCATTCTGAGTTCCTTTAGTCTTTCATTGTTGATTCTTTCAACCATCATTCTATGTGCATTCATAAACAATTCATATTCATCACTGCCAACCCTTAGTTTGCTTAATTTTCCTACAATCATTTTTTCTAATTCACTGTATTTGAACCTTGTGTTATGCAGCTTTGATTTGTCAGTCTTCATTTCATAGTAGATATGATGATATTGAATAATATCTGTTAGATCTGCATCAGGTTTAGTTTCCTGTAGAATGGTAAGATTCTTTTTGTGTCTCTTGTTTTTACTTGGTATACTTGGATTGAATTTTATTCCTTGAGCATCAATTAACATTCCTTTGGGTACAGCATAGAATTGCTTGTTTTCTTCCTTTATTTTAGAGTATTCATTCCTTTTGTTTTCATACTTTCTTTGTAGAAGTTCTTCATGTTCTTCTTTTGTTATCATAGGTTCATATTCATCACTTACTTCTCTAAGATCAACAGTTGTTTCTCAATAAATGTATATACCATAATAAAATGGATCAGTCCAAATTCTTGCTAAGCTAGATGCATTAACTCACTCTAGTCTTCATCAATCAACATTAGCGTCTTTTACTAGTTTTAGGAAGCCAACATCATTCAGCCAGTCGGCTATGTCACTATTAGACTTCTTATCTCTGATCTTCATTTGAAATGCTTTTTGAAGATGATGGAAATGAGGATAGAATGGTGTAAATGTTCTGCTAGCACTTTCTTTGTATCAGTATTTGAAGTTACCTAAGGTGCTTCATGCAAGTACCGAAGATCTTGTTCCTCTTTGGCTATCTTCAGTCATTTTATCCACGTATTGTTTTGAGAAGACAAACCATATTCAAAGCATCATCCTTCCCCCAGCATTATTGTCAAAGCTGAAATTTGTGTACTTTAACTTTACTAAGTAATTATGTGCTAAGTGAATAAGGTGGCCACCATCTACCATGTTTCTTGATTGTCTATCTGGAGAGTATGATAACACCCCTTTTATTTCTCCTTTCTTGATTAATGAAATCAAGCGGTTCCATTTAGGCCTAGCTCAAGGATCCTTAGCTGAAGCTTGTTCTTTGATGATGTATAGATGTCTTGTTTTTTGGTATAGCTCTGCATGTGTTGGATTGCTATCAGCATCTTCATCTAGTAGGTCTTCCTCTGTTTCAAATATAAAGTCTTCTGGCTTTAGCATAATATCCATCTCATCCTTGTGTTGTTCTGCGTAGTTAAGACATGCTTCTATTTGATCAGGTATAGATTTCTCTTGTTCACCAGATCCCTTGGTTGTAGACTTCCTTACATAAATTACATACGGAATAACCTTCTTTTCTTCTTCACTCATATGCACTGTACAATAGATAAACTATCATTGTAATAAACAAAAAAGAGGATTATTCATCCTCTTCTTCTTGTTCTAGGTGTAATTTTAGAAACGCATTGTATAGCGTAACCAAAGCTTCACCTTTCTTTTTGTCTTCTTCAGACATGTTTCTTTGTTCAGTCTTTCTTCTACAAGTATGTAGATAACAGATAGAACTTTATGCAAAACAATCCCTTTGATATTAGGGTATTCTTATTTTAATCATTCTTGTTGTCACTATCAAGTTTGGATTTTTTGTAGTTAATTTTCTGTTCAACAATTACATTCGCGTCTTGTCACAGATGTTTGTTTCTAGTTACATATCCAAAATCTTTTGTAAGTTCCTTGTATTCATCCCATTTTTCTATGTATCAAGATTCTGTTCTGAAGTGAGATATATCTATATTTCCTCCCTTGGTGCTTACATTAAATGTAGCAGTTTTTGTTATGCTTGAACGATGCTTAATATCTTGTAAAAACTTTTGATAGCTTTTATGCTTGTGTAATAAATTCTCAATTTCTCATGCTTCATCAAAATTCGCTATTACAGTGAATATTATTCTTGTGATTGGTAGGATTAATCATCCAAGATCAAGAATACTAGGAAGCTTTTTTTCGTCAATGATAGTTCCTGGTATTATCCCATAGTCATTATGGACTACTAAGTATACAGTTTTTTCTTCTTTAATGCTTAGAAACAGTAGGTACTCTAATAAGTAATTTTCATTTAAAGATCTTTTGTGTGATATAAGGGGTAATATGTCAGCTAGTTCAAATGCTTGATGGTTTGCATTGATAAAGAGTGGTGAATGATCCTTGTTTGCCGGGTTATTAATCATTTTGGTTATAAACAATCCTTGTTTTGTATCTGTTATGATTCATAGCTTGATTAGTTGTACGTACTTTTCTTTCAAGTCACTAACGTTATAGGTGTCAGTAATATCATTCTTTAGTAGGTCTATTAATAGTTTTGCAAGTTCTTTGCCAACCAAGTTATTCTTAGAGTAATTAATGTAGAGCATTAACTGGGTTAGTAGTCTAGGAGACAGTTTTTCTTTTGCTAGAAAAGGTGCATGCTGTTTAATCAGATCTGTTGTCCTTGTTGTTGATGGTTCTTCTTTGAACCATTGAGTATTAATTTCTCCTAGTAGATTGTCTCTATTGCTTAAGAAATCTGTATAAGATACCTTTGCTTCGATATCTAAGAATAATGATCTTTCTATACTAAATCACTGCATAACTCTACATTAGAAAAATTGTAAATAGTCCCTCTTTACATTATACCATAAGATACAATGGGGTAGGTACCCCCGCTATATTTCAGGTAGCCGATTATTTGTAGTGTATAGAGAGCCTCTACAACTTCAACTGGATTGTTAATCATCTATACATGCTAATCATTCTCCCCCTATATTCTTGGGAGGGGGTTTTCAGGGTGTTTTTAAGGATAAAGTATACCCTGTCCTCGCCCCCTAGTAAATGTCAATTATGCGTTAGTATACTTATATTTGTTTGAGTTGTTTGCTTATACTTGACGTGTTTACATATGTAATAGCTACAGTTTTTTTGATTCACTGTCTTTGACTTTCTTTCTAATTTTACGGAATTCAATCTCTTCTCCAATTCCTACCATTAGGTCTTTTACTGCACCAATACAAAATAAAACTAATAACAGAATTAGTATTCAATTCTTTCACTGTGTCTTTGGGTTGTTGAATGTTCCATCAATACCGCCAAATAGAGAAATTGCAACTATGAATACTAATGTCCCAAAGATTAGTTTATAAAAGAAAGAGTGAATCCCATTGAATCCCCACCTTCCAAAGTACATTTCTAAGACCTCTCATATATCATGCATATGTATTACTATTAATTACTAAAATTATGATAAAGACTTCTTAATAAGTGCTTTGATGGAATTTATGTCTATTATAATGCTAATCACCATAATGCATATTATTCCAAAACTAATTTGCTTGAATAATGGTGTTATTATTTCAGATGAAGAAGTACTAATGTTACCTATTAATAATATGGATAATGCAATTTTGAGTCAGCTTATTCTTAAGATTCATGTTCTAGGACTCATTTTTTTTGATGAAGATTCATTGATTCAATCAACAAATGTTTGCCACAATGATTTGTGTTTAGGTAATCCTTGTGAATGCCCCCATTTTTCTAGATATAAGTAAATAATTCAGTAGCTAATATTCGTAATAATTCCAATTCCAAATACTGAAGCAATAGTACCCCATAGAGGCCATTGCATTATATAAAAGTAAATATTAGCTAATACGATAAGAGCTAAGGCAATGATGCTTATGAGTTTGATTAGAAAGAACATGATGGATGTTAATGGTTAAAATCTTTTTAGGATTTTGCCAAATCAAAAAAGGAGGCACGACCTAAATGCCTCACAAGCAACCCGATAATCACTATGGACGTTTCGGTGGCCGTACCCCCTACTTTGTCCATAATGAATACCAAAAAATGGTTCTTACTGTGCGTAAGTTATCGGGTTGTTTTGTAAAAAAACTAGTGCTTGTGAGGCACTAGTATGTTATTGATTGCTAATTTATTTTCAAACTAAATAAGTGATTCTATGTATTTACTATCATGGCTATTGAAATCCTCTTTGCGTCATATTAGGTTAGTATAATTTATACAATCAAGATCTTCTGTTCAAACTAAATTTGTAACAAACTCAAATGCAGAAAGAGGTTTTCACTTTGTTTTGCAATAATTATAGTTATGTGCACTTTCAAAGTCCTTGTCATGAACTAATCTTCTTGCTAAGTTTTCATTTATATTATTTGCATGTATAACATTATCTCGTATTTTTATATTTAATGTTCGAGCTGAGTTTGTATTTCAATTAGCTAACTTTGGAGTATCTACATCGTGAATAATGTAGTGTACTATGTTGAAATGAGTTAATGCTTCTTGAAAGAAAGGAATATTATTTTTTGATCATGTATTAAGTACGAAGCACTCCTTATTGGGATATAATCTTGATAATAGATCCCTATACACAATTGATTCTGTGTCTCATTCTACGAGTAATACTTCATTTGCGAAGAAAACTTCACATATGTGTGGATTAAACTTATTGAGCATTTTAACTAGTTTTTTCTTCTCATCGTCTTTATGAAATAAGTTATCTCATGCTTGATATGTTTGAGTAATGTTGTCTTTTCTTACAATACGAACTATTGATGAATGTTCTTTTGATATGTCAATCATAATTGGAGAATGTGATGCACACATTACTTGAATGTTTTCTTTTTCTGCTAGTTCATACAAACAAGATCTAAGTTTTTTTGCTGCTTTGGGGTGTAAGAAAATTTCTGGTTCTTCAAAAAGTAGGATGTATGAAGAGTTTGGATTTTGTGATCCATGATGTCTTAGAAAGTTAAAAAGAACTTGCCTAATTATTCCATGTCCGTGTTGTGCAAAGTTTTGTATATCGTTATTTCATTCTTTAGTGATTGAGATTGAATGATTTTTTTCAAAGGCTTTGACTAGAGTTATATCATCTTCTCCTTTAGGAGATAATTTTAGCTCTAAGTTATTAAAAACTTTTTGAAAGTATGTATTCAAGCCCAAGTTATAATCAGATATTTTATCTGATCACATCATTTCATTTTGTAGTGAGTATATGCTAGAAACTATATGATTATATTGATCTGAGTATTCTTCTTCGATCTTTTTGATGAGTTCGGATTTGATTAAATCATTTACTTTTTTTTCTAGGCTTTCTTCACTTTCAATAGCTTCAATAAAAATAGGTGTTGGGGAATGCTTTTGAAAAAGACTATCCATTCATCAAAAGCCGTCTTTTACCCAAGTTTTACTTGATGTGCTAAATGTTTCTTTTTGAGCTATTCCTCAAACGTTGGACCATTTTTTTCTGACCCTTATATATCAATCATCATTTACCCACTTGTTAACTCGATCAGGATCAGAGTTTAGGTTCTTATTATTGTCATCTACCTCTTCTTTCTTGAACCATCATTCTATGATGATGGGGATGCTCTCATCATGGTTATGAAAGTCGCTTAAAAGTGCTTTTTGTTTTGTAGTTACCAAATACATGTATGCATGAAGGAATGTTGATTTTCAGACATTGTTTTGTCAAAGTAAGAATATTATGTTGGAACTTTCAAAATCAACTTCGTTTTGACTTCAGTTTAATCCTCTGAATGATTGTATTTTTAGTTTTTTTAGCTTCATATATAAATTTTTTTAATAAATAATTATTGTTGTGTATTTATAGATCTAACTCATCACACGCCTTTGCTAATTCTTCATGTGTAATACCAAGGTATTTAAGCGTTGTTCATGTGCTGACGTGGTTTAGTTTCTTTTGGATCAATGGAATTGGAATTCCTTTTTTTCTGGCATGGTATCACCATGTCTTTCTAAGCGTATGTGATCCATATCTTCAATCTAATCAGACGGCGTTACACCAGTCTCATATCATCTTCCATGCTTGCTTCCTCCCTATGTGATGTTCTCCTATCATAGACTTCTTTGTATGGAAGAATAGATAATTGTTTGGGTTCTTTATGATATTAGGATATGTCTCTTGGTATAAGTGTAATGTATCTTTCAATCAAGGGGTTATTGTTATTCTTTGCGTCTTCTTTGTTTTCTTCTCTTTTAGGGTGAATTCTTTTTTGATTGTTAAGTTTTCTTCATACAGATCCCTCGCCTTGACGGCAAGGATATCTGATATCCTAAGGGCAGATACAATACCGAAATGGAACAAGAGGAGTTCTCTTATTTTGCCTTCACCCTTCAATGTATTTTTTATTTGGGCAATCTTCTTTTTATCTCTGATTGGTTCTACGAATTGCATGGTTACTCATTGTTATTTTGAGATTGAATAATTGTTGAAATACTTTTTGCAATCTCTCTAAAGTCATATCATTCATATACATAGATAAGGTGACAGTTGTTATCCTTACATTTCTTTTGCTTTTTCTTATCTCTTGCTTGCTGTTTTTTGAATGCTTCTTTTCAGCCAAAGTATTCAACAGGTTCTTGGTGTTGTTTTCCTTGGTATTCAATTCAAATGTTATGATCTGGAATGTAGATATCTAGGTGCTGTCTTCATAACCAACTTGGCCTTCAGTGATGTTTAATGTTAATTTCTGGGAATTCTTTGGAGATTCTATGGTAGAGTTGTGTTTCTGATACCCATCCTTCTCAAATTTTGGGTATTCCTGCTTCTTCACGATATGTATTCTCACACTCTCTAATTGTCTTTTTAGCATAATTGCTAATAGCTTTGTTGAAGAAAATACCTAGTTGTATTGCTTCTACCTCATGAGTTGCTTTTACACTTTCTGAGCTAGTTACGGTAACTGTAAAGCCTTCTTGCTTAAATACTTCGGTTTTGGGTATACGTACTATCCCATTAAACAGTTCTTTTTTGTATACTCCAATATGATCTGACTCTGTCTTATGTTGAAATTCAAATTGTCACTTATCATATCAAATATACTCATTAAACTCTTCTTCATTATCAAAGAAGCATAGATAGCTTTTAAGGTCATCTTCAGTTATGTCTTTTCCAATATCTTTGCAAAAGTAATCAATGAAGTTCATTCAATTCTCTATATGGAAATCAGAAAGAAACAAGCCAACCAACTTTTCAATGTCATCAAGATTTTCTTTACCTAGTTTTGTTAAGCTAGATTTTCCAAATATGGATAAAAACTTCTTTCAAGATAGTTCAATACTGGATCATATGTTTCTTCAGTAGTATAGGATGTCTTCTATTCCTGAGTATGAATGCTTTTGGGCATATTCCCAAGCTTTTTTATGTTCTCCTAGGTATAAGTAGGCTTCTTCTTGCCATGAATCTAAGTACCTAACTATTTTTGTGTCTTTGTAGTTCTTTCTTAATATATCAAATTCTTTCTCGAGTGTTTCTATATCGCTACTATGGGCAAAGTCATTTATTACTTCGTAGATGTAGGCAAATAAATATGACAAATTTTCTCCAACATCAAAATATTCTCATTTCTTCAGTTTTGATCTGATAAATTGATAGGATTTTTGAATGTCCTTTGGTGCGCTACTAATATCTGGGAAATATGTGTTCCGAGGAACTATTTTGTCATCTCATCAAAAGAACACTTTAAGTAACTTCTTTATCATTTATAAGAAGACAAAATATAAAATAATTGTAGTTATGTCTTATATAATGATCCTTCCAAAAAATAGCAAGACCAAAACGTGGCTTCTTCTTTATGATAACAAAAAATAGTAGACACAAGGTAATTATGTCTACTATCTTAACACCATTTAGTTTTTGATTCTTACAAAATGTATCTTTCACTTTTGTATAACTACTCATTCTTGATTCAGAGAAACTTCCTTATTAACTGACGAGACAGTATTACCATCAATTTTCACTCCATTTTGAGCAATCAATCTCTTTGCTTCTCCATTTGATTTTGCAAAATTAGCTAGAATTAGTGCTTCTACAATATTAATGGAATCTTTGGATAATATTATCTCATCAATGTTTGTCGGAATTTCTTTGTTTTGAACTACTTTCTCAAAGTTCTTTTTGGCAAAATCAGCTAACTTTTTTCAGTGAAATAGATTGGTTATTTTCCAAGCTAAATCAAGTTTACTATTCCTAGGATTAGAACTATTTGATAGAATCTCATCAATTTTTTCGATAGATACTAATGTACAATCCGTAAACAGTTGTGGAATATTTTCATCTGGTTGAGCCATTACTTTTCAGAATATTGATATGTGATCTTCATCTAGAAATATTCCAGTGCCTAGACTTTTGGACATCATTTTTTCTCATGTTTTGGGGTTCTCTAGTAGAGTTGTAGTTACAACAAACTTTTCTTTGTTCTTAATTTTCTTCAGTAATGTTCTTCAAGTCATAGCATTGAATAGTTGATCATTACCACAAAGCTCAACATCAACATCTAGCTCCACACTATCAAATCACTGCATTAGTGGGTAAAAGAACTCATGCATATTGATAGGTTGATTCCTTTTTATTCTTTTTTTAAACATACTTCTTTCCAGCATCTGCTGAACAGTAAAGTGAGATGAGAGTTCTATAATGTCTTCAAAGCTAAGTTTTGATAGTCGATCATGATTGTAGACTACAGAAACAGGGTTATCTTTATTTTTGATATCAACTACTGCTCCAATTTGTTCTAACCAAGTGCTTGTATTCTCAATTACTTGTTTGCGTGTCAACTTTACTCTTGTGGCAGTTTTATCTGTAGGATCTCCAATACGAGCGGTGAAGTCTCAGATCAAGATTATTGTTTCATGACCTAATTGTCTCAATTTTTCTAATAGTATAAAGTTAGTAGCATGTCACAAATGTAATGCTGTTCATGTTGCATCAGCACCAATGTATATTCTTAAGCGCTCTCCACTTAATAACTTTGCTTTTAATTCTTTTCTTGACGGTAGTATTTCTGAGATACTACGTGAAAGAATATCATCAATAAGTTGTTCATTAGTATTAATCGTTTTCATTGTAATTGTGTTAGAATAAAAAAACTACTTCCCTTTGTCAGCTAGAGTGCTGTATAGGAAGTAGTTTAGTCGAAAATGAATATGCAGAAAAACTCTCCCTAGCTGCGGAAGTAGTAATAATATGATGTGTTTTGTCTGTTTCTGATCATCTTCTTATCAGTGATAAACTGATATGATTATATCTATTGTAGTAACATATTGCAATATATTTTGTTCCCTCCTTATTACCGAATATATCAAAAGAGAATCAAATGACTGAAAACAATAGTTCCTGATTCTCTTTTCCTTACTTATGAACTAACTTTTTTCCGATAAGTATTTAATCATTTCTTTATGATACAAAATGAACTTATTTATCTGAAAAGGTAGTTGTGAGCTAAAAGCTTTATACAAATGTTCGAAAGTTCACCGAGTAGGTGCTCCATGAAAGAACTGTCCGAGTAGGGCGGTTTTTTTCGTATCAAAAATATAATTGAGAACTACCTTTTCTCAATTTAGGATGATGTTCGAAAAAAATATTTCTATGATTTTAGCCTTTCGAACATATGTAGAGTTTTTAAAGTATGCACCTGCGTTCTTGGCTAACTGTATAAACATCTCAAACTCAATAAGCTTATGATTTAACATTGATGGTAATGGCTGGACTGACTTTCAAAACTACTGCCACAACCAGTGTTTAAATACAACACTATGTAGTGGAAACAATGGAGGTAGTGGAAATAATACTGGAAACTCAAAAGGAACTACAGGAAATCATATTCACTTTGAAGTAAATAAAGATTCTCTAAGACTCAATCTACAAGAGCTAAGAAACAAAAATGGCGTTATTGATATTATAGACTACTATGACAATGGCACTCAAATTGATGGTATTGATGAGCTAAATCCAAGCAATGGAATGATTAGTTCCGCTTACGTATCTCAAAACATTGTTTCTACTTGTTCAGTTGGTGATGGAATGACGATCACAATGGGTGTTCCAACTACAGCATCTGTTGATGTATTTGGGAATGGTATTATGATTTCATCGTATGAGGTTTTTACCTGGGGTGGACAACCACAAGAAGATGGAACATTCAACCCAACAGTGAATACCTTTACGATGAACACAAGTACATATGCTTCAGGTTGGTATGCTGTAAGAGTTATTGATGATAACGGTAATGTGTATTCGCATCCGTTCTACAAACCATAAGATTAAGATTAAAATCTTTTGAATATTAAAAGGGAGAACCTATTTTAGGTACTCCCTTTTCTTTAATTAGTAATTACTTCAATATTGTCAAAACCATTTTTGTTACAATCATTAATTTCATGATAATATGTGTATACATCGTTT
The DNA here is from genome assembly GCA_020627925.1 of bacterium. GTDB lineage: Bacteria > Patescibacteriota > Gracilibacteria > Absconditabacterales > Absconditicoccaceae > JAHDFY01. Next base: position 19,524 of record JAHDFY010000001.1, on the reverse strand, counting down.
ATTGGTGCATCAAACTTTGTATACGGCCATTGTTTTTCTGGGAATGTCATTGATACCTTAAGTCTTACTGGATTGTCAGCACTTGCATCAAGCAGTACATCAAGATCAAGATTTTCATACGCTCATAAGCAAGATAGCCCAATGCTTCTTTTGAAGCGAGAGTCTAACATATCACTAACAACATCTATATTATATCTTAGACTCATATGTTGTTCTAATAGATCAGCATTTTTTCACTGTGTTACAAAAAAGTAACTTTTAGCATCAATATATACTTGCTCCTCCTCAATAATTCTTCTTCATCAAGCATCTATCTCTTCTATGAACATATCATTCGGTGACACTAGATACCCTTCAAGCACGATAGTCCCATCATAACCATTCATACTATAATCAGGTGATAGATATCTGCTATACTCAAGATCTACTCCATCTTGAAGAATTTTTTTCTTGTACGCTATCTGAAAATATAACTCTTTTAGCAACTTATTTCTTATTGAATCTTCAGAACCTATATTATCTACTATCTTCTTCATCAATTTCCACCTAACTGTGGAGAAAAAATCAGAGTTAGTTTGCCACTCATATTCAGAAAAGCTACTCGAATCCTGCTCAAAAATTGGCTCTAATATAGTCATAATTTTAACTATTGTTTGTCTTTCTTCTACAGATAAACTGTTATTGTAAAATTCAGTATCAGATACTACCACAGGGATAGGCTCAACATTACTTCACTGTACAAAACTAATCATTGCTACAAATGATAATATACACAACCCAACTATTTTTTTCATTGTAACGAAATATATAAATACTTTGCATAAGTGTAAATATACTATTGGACAATACAATAGATCTATGGTTCATTCGCCCTTCTCTTAATACCTGTCAATCCCCGTAGCGGCTTCAAAACCGTCTAAATCATACACAATCATCTGTTTGTCATTCAATCTTGAGATGATTCCTTCTTCATCATCTGTAACATTAATATACCCCTGAATCAGCGATCTAGCATACCTAACCTTGCTTTTCTTTATGATAACAAAAGATAGTAGACACAATGTTTTTATGTCTACTATCTAATTATTAAAATTTTCGCCATCTATTCATTATGTATTTTATCTATCTTTGATAGAAACTTTTGCCTAATTGTATTAAAATAATCATTATCAGTTCTTCACTCAATACGATCAACAAAATACTCTGTACATGAATCACATAATGGTCTATGTTCCCATGCTATGCAAGCATTAGACAGTTTAGTAAATTCATCTTTTGTTAAGTCTTGAGCAAACTCAATATTTGAATTCCAATCCCCGTTCAGATCGTAAAATATATCTAAAGGTTCTATCATATAGATGATCTTATCTCCAGTTACTGTCATATATCGCAAAAAATACTCAGGCGATCCAGTAGTCATTCAATGTCCAAGACCTCGAACTCATTTTTTATGTATCTCTACTGAAAGCAACTTAGCTCAACCACCAAACCACAAAGTATCCGTAAATGGCGCAAAAGAAATTCAGTTTGCGATACCTTCTTGAATAATTGAAGCGACAATTGATAAATCATTATCCTCTCGCGCCTTAAAGTACTGTCCTAATATGTCAAATGGAATTCTTTTTCACTGAAAACTATTCTGGTAATCGTTAGATTGCTGTAAGGTATTGACTACGTATACTACCTTTGTATCTTCTACTAGCCTTGATAGTTCGTACACTCAGTATTCTTCTTGATTAGATTTTATAGTAGAAACTTCATCACCAATGATAGAGAATCCTTCAAATCAATAACTATCACTATATAGCTTAATATCTTTTACTTTATCTAATATTTTAGTGTACGCATGATCATCTTCTAATGAATTATATACTACATTAAGCAGTATATTCTGTACATCTTGCAGTACAGACTTTTTTATTTCAGAAAAATCAGAAAATCAAGGGCTTGTATTTATAGTTTCAATTTTTTTTATTACTTTCAACCTAATATCAACAGGTAAACCTTCTATTTTATCTTTAATCTTCCCTAACCTTTTGTGGTAGTTCTCATTTTTTCGATCACTTTCATGCACCATCAATAGTTCAATACATGTACCTTCAGCGGCTACGATACTGACACCTAATACAAAAGCAAAGAATCCAATAAATATTTTTTTCATCAAAAAAGTGATTCTAAGTAAAAAACCTAGAATCACTATAGGCAATATTGACTTGTATGCAAATCAATTTAAGGGCTATTGCAGACCTCTTACTCTTAAGGCATTATATCTTACACTACTGCCATTATCCCTGTTGGAGTCAACTTTACGCCAACTATAGTAACTATATGACCTGCATAAGCACCAGGATTACCAGTAAAATAATCAACTCCTTCACTTGGGTGATTGTGGCCAGGACCTATATTGCAATATGATTAGCTACAATCTTGTCTGCCTTGTGATGCACCTCATTAACTAACATCTTCACCATTTCCCGTCATTTTAGACCCAAAGAAGTAACTTCTTGGTTATCTGTCGTTGATTCCAGTAACTCAGCGTATTCATACTTATCTAAAAATCCCTTCCCACCTTCCAAGCTGTTTACTTCGTTTGAAACAATTGTTTTAACTGCATTGATAGACGATGCTTTTCACAATAGCTTGCGCATCTGCTTTGTTTTTCTTGTTGTTCAGTACATCTTAACTTTAAATTTAATAAACGCTAAGTGATCGCTCTATGAATATGATCAAGCTTGTCCTGATACTCAGAGACCTCTTTGGCTTTCAAAAATTGATTACTCAAGTACCCAATAGAGTTTGCGACTGATACAGATATTTCTCAAGTTCTGACTCTATTTAATGTGTCGGATAACAAATTTGCCACATCTGAAGCATTTTCTATTAGAGTATTTTTTACTACAACTGGACTAGATTTTCAGCCTAGAGATTGGGCTAATTTCTTTTCATTTTCAGGAACGTGTGGATTGTGAATGTAACAGTAATCTTCACCCTTCATCGGTGCAGCATTACATGGTAATCACTCTGAGTTTTTGGCTAAGCACGGCATACAAAATCAATTATGCTTTAAATGGATAATATTCGAACTTATAATGGCGTTATAAGTCTGTTTCTCTCTTGGATTCTCTACGGTTCGTAGTATAATCTTTTATGAGAAAAATGATAGCAAAAAGCCTAATAAATAGCTTATCGCCTACATCTATATAAGTATATAATTATATGAAAAAAATATATGGTTTTACTCCTATAAAAGCTTATATAATAAGATAGGATTGCTTCATAACGTATCTAAAATATTACTCCAAAAGAAGTATTCACTTTTGCCAGAAGATTCTAATTTTAACTCAAATCAAGTTACTGATGAGTAATAGTATCCGAACTGAAAACATATCAATTCAAGAATTAAAACTATGGGATGAAAATGCTCGTTTTCCAGAGAAGTATTTCGAAAAAGAAGAGGGAGAATTAATTAAGCATTTCTGTTCTAAACCTAACTTTAAAATAAAGGAACTCACGCAAAGTATTGTTGATCAATTCAATTTCCCGCAACTAGAGAAGCTTGTAGTTTTGCGTGATGGGGAAAAAAGTATAGTGTTAGAATGAAATCGTCGTCTAACAGTTTATAAACTCCTTAGTAACCCTGATTTAGCGCCTAATAAAACTGTAAAGTCATTTTTTTTACAGCAAAAAAAAGAAGTAAACATAGATTCAGCGTACTCTCTTGAATGTATAGTTACAGAAGATTTAACTTTGTGATTTACGTACATTGAAAGAAAACATATACATGGAAACAATCAGGTCAATTGGGGGGACCTTGAGAGAACTCACTATAAAGTACGTAGCTGAAATGCTAACAACTTAGAAATTTTCAAAGCTGAGATTGCAAAACTAATCAAAACATTAGATCTACCAGAAGCTCTTAAAGAAAGTGTTTTGGGCCCTGGATATGTAACAAACTTTCGACGTATAATTGGAAGCAAGTCTGCTTGGGAAAAGTATTGATACAGTATTGAGGATAAAAAACTACTAGTTTCATATCCAGATTTCCAAAAAGAACTCAAAGTTATAATTATCAATACCCTAGAAAAAGAAGATTTCTCGGGGAATAAAATTAATTCACGTTCTTTAAACAAGAATAGCGAACAAAAAACTTATCTTCAGTCAATAACTAAGGAGGACTATGCACATGTTGAAAAAAGCATATCAGAAAAAATTAAAACAAATTTATTTGATCAAAAGACCATCGTTATTGAGAAGAAAAAAAGAAGTCCTCTTACAGATAAAACACAAGCAAAACAAAAAAGTAGAGCAAGAGCTAAATCCACAACTAGATCCTATCTAATACCTAAGTCATTTATCATAAAAATAACAGAACCTAAAATTAATAATATATACCGTGAATTAAGAGATGATTTGTGCATAGATGATAGTAAAAAATCAGTACCGAATGCGGTCTGAGTTCTATTTAGAGTTTTTCTTGAGGTTTCATTAGATTACTATGCAGCAAAGAACTGATTCAGCTTCAGTAAGGACGATATAATAAAGGGAAAGATTGGGAAAGTAACTAACGACCTAGAGTCTAAAAAGATAGCAGATGGTAAGTCGCTGAAAAACATCAGAAAGGTAGCTTCTGACAAATCGAATATTTTACATATTGATAACTTCCACTCGTATGTACATTCATACAAATCTCAACCTACTCCTAGCTCATTAAAACTACAACGAGACAATTTAGAAGAATTTTTTGAAATATTGTGGAAAACATTTTAATTGATAACAGTTCCAATGTTCTACTCACCCCTTAGGTATCCAGGAGGTAAAAACAAACTAGCTAAGTTCATTTCTGAAGTTTGTTTTAATAATGGCATAAATGGGCACTACGTTGAACCGTATGCTTGAGGTGCTTCTGTAGCACTATACTTACTAATTGAGTGAAAAGTAAGCAACGTAACTATTAATGACTATGATCGTTCAATATATGCCTTTTGGCATTCTGTATTAAAGAATACAAAAAAGTTTTGTGAATTAATAGCAAATACAGAAATCACTGTTGACAACTGGGAAAAAGCAAAAGAGATCCAACAAAATAAAGGCAAGGCAAAGCTTTTAGACCTATGATTTTCTACTTTTTTTTTAAACAGAACAAATATCTCAGGAATAATAACAGCTTGAATGATATGAGGATACAACCAGAACTGAAAATACAAAATTGATTGTCGTTTCAATAAACCAGAGCTAATTAGGAGAATAAAACTAATTGCTAAACACAAGAAACGTATCAGATTGTGTAAACTAGATGCACCAGATCTTATCAAACTCATTCAAAAAGAATCTAACAACCATAATACAATCTTCTATTTTGACCCACCTTACTACTTAAAAGGAGCATCCCTCTACATGAATCACTACAAAGAAGATGAACATGTGAATATTTCTGAACAGATTAAAAAGATAAAAAACATCAACTGGATTGTCTCTTATGATAACACCCCTGAAATAGAAAAAATATATGGCCGAGTTCCAAGTAAAAGAGTAAGAAAGTATTCATTCAACCACTCAGCATATAAGGCAAGAGAATGAAAGGAAATTTTATTTCTAAGTGATGGCTTGATCGCCTCTAACACTGTTATAAAAAAGTCTAAAAGAAGAACTAAGTAAAACTTAATCACTTCAAGCAACAACTTCACCAGTTACGCATTCATCAAGTAACTCAATAATCTTCTTCATCTCAGGACTGGGTCCGTTTCTCATAGATTCTTTAGAAAACTCTTCAAACATCAAGTTCTCATTTTGAGCTTGAGGAATGTGTGTGCTAGTAGTTAACGTATTTCAACTACAGTTATGATCTACTAAACTTTGCTTGATCTTTTCAAGCATAACACTCAGACCATTTTCTTCAGTCGTTTTTTTTTGTTCATTGAAGCAAGCTTTCAGAAATAATTTTAAATACTCTTCGTCCAACCCTTGGCTACCTAAAGAACAATCATCATTTCTCAATCTTTCACTCTTGGGAAGGATTTTTCAACTCTTAACTGATTCTTTTTTACTTATCATTGCTAAACTTCAATAAACTAAATATCTGCGATCATTTTGTTACTTGTAGTATGATAGTTATTCCGTTTTTGATATCCAGAAGGCTCAAACACATTTTCACGACGGAACGAACTGGGTTTTTAGTCACTAATAAATTTCTTTTTTTGTCTTCACTAGCTTATGATTTATCGCTAGATACTATTTTTATTATTGTTATCAATAAAAAGAAATTACATTTTAACACCATTATAAGTCACCTTAAGTTTTTAACGACTTCTGTAGGACCCCCTCTCTGTTCTATTCCCGTGTATATATCGTATTAATAAATCTGTGCCTCTGTAAATCTATAGAGAATCCTTTGCTTTTTCGTTAGTTGTGAAACAATCTCATCCCTCTTGTCAAAAGCTTCACTGTAGCAGTGCAATAAGGTATACGCAGTTCTAAAGTCTAATCTTTTATACTCAAACAGACTTGTGTTCGAATTATTTCCTATCATCTTCATCTATCGTTAATTTTATGCTATACTTTTGATATGTAATACTCTGTATACTGATATAGTAAACGATCCAACTCTCGTCAATTAAGACCAGCTTTATGTGCTATATCCAATAGAAACTTTTCGCTTTTATCATATTGCTTTATGCTTTGGCCTAGTCTTTCTAATATTTTTTTGATACGAACATCTACTGCTATATTATTGTGAAAGTCAGGATGGTATGCATCCATCCACATGTTTCTAGCATACTTGTCTCAAATTCAATAGAACTGCTTGGTAAATAATATTTTGCACTCAGCACTTTTATAGTAGCCTGCAATTTCTTTCATGATTTTAGGACCTCACATTTTTTTTATAAACTCAAGGTTCTTACCTAACCATATTGCTTTCTTTTGAGGCATTCTAACTTTGGACTCTCTTAATACATTTTCTATATGAGAAAAAACTTTTTCACCCGGTATATGTATAAGGTTATCATAAGATACTTTTTGGTAGTTGTTTTTATCTTTCATCAGTCATTCTCGACCTCTTGAGTTACCCATTGTGGCAAAACTTTGAAGCAACACATACCACAAAAAGTTATCCTTTTTGAATAATTTAATGCCTTCTAGTTTCGTCTTCTCTAGCCAATCTCTTTGTTCCTGTGGCATTTTTTTTAATGCATTAATAAGTCTTTGTTTTTTCATCAAATATAGTATTCAAGTAAACTATGTATTTGAGTATGTCTAAAAAAATCGAGCAATATATTCTATCTCTTATATTTTGGTTAGGGTTGTCTCTATAGATCCAACTCATCACACGCCATCGCTAATTATTTGTATGAAATTTCTTTGAGTTTCATTATGTTTTTTAAAAGTAAAATACTTTATCATTAGCTCTTATATAATGGTCTTTACAAAAAATAACAAGATAAATATATAGCTTCTTCTTTATGATAACAAAAAATAGTAGACACAAGGTAATTTTGTCTACTATCTTATCAATGATACTTGATATGTATTATTCGTGTTTTTTGGTTACATATTAGATAACCATTCAATTACTGTATTTACCTGTCTATTCATTTCTATTTCTTTGAAGTCTCTACTTAAATTATAATAGCTTAAAGCTAAAGCAGATCCTTTTTCCTCTGTTCTTTCTCCGACTTTTCTTAAAGCAAATTTTGGCATTTCATAATTAACGAAATATTGAGCGTGCTCAGCTTCTGTTCGTGATCTAAATGGATAGATAGCTTCCAAATCTTCTGAATATAACGTGGCTAAACTTTCATAATATTCAATTTCATAGTCTGCTAATTTTTTATCTTTAGCATAACCTACTGAATCTGAATACAATGATGCCTTTTCTTTCATGTTGTCGTACCTAGTTTTTGCAATAGGACAATATCTTAGTACAGAATGAAATGTAACAGTAGGATATTCGTTCCAGACGATATCTAATCCTACCTCCATTACCAAAGAATCTCCTTTGAAAAAGTATAAGTATAACATTTGTTCAGTTTCCTGGTCAGCTACCATACAAAAGATGTCATTACGGTGATTTTTTGCTAATAAGAACTCTTGTTTGCCTGACAAGCTTTTCCCACTATGGTATTGAAACCATGTTGTATCAGTTTTAAATTTCCCTGTTACAGTATCAATTTGTTGAAAGGGAGCAATTTCTTTTGTTCCAAAAGAGGTCTCTTTTGATAAAAACCCTTGAAATATACTATCTACAGCTTCATTTGTCCATGAGGATAATGGGCGGTTTTGATAGTTTTTAAGAAACTGGTTTTTGTCTTTCACAATTTTGTGGTATTTAGCTTCATTAGAGCAGCTTGCTGTAATTAATATGATTACGCAAAGCAATAAAAATTGGTACTTGTTCATTGTTCACTGTTTTTATTTTGTGATTGGAATTAATTTTTGTATTTATAATACTATATTTTTTGTTGTGTATATGTCAATATGTTTGTGTTGTTTTTGAGGGCTTTTTTCTGCGTTGTCTATTGATTAGAAATGTTATAGTTATTTTGCAAACTTGTTCCCTTCCCATCACCGTATATACCAAAAAAGAATCAAATAGCTTAAAATGTTAGCTTCTGACTCTCCTTTCTTAGTTATGGACTAACTTTTTTCCGATAAGGATTTAATCACCTCTTTATGCCACAAAACTACCTTGTTTATCTGAAAGTGTAGTTGTGAGCTGAATGCTTTGTACAAATGTTCGAAAGTTCACCGATTAGGTGCTCCATGAAAAAATAATATTGAAGATTGACTTTTAAGATGAAGAGTTGATAATACATATTTCAACGAATGGAGAAGTGAAATTACAGATAAGATTTATAATAAAAATGATGAGATTTATTCAAAATTAGAATGAGGTAAAACTACAAATAAATACCTAGATTTTGAATTTAATATGACTGATGTTTGAAAGTGAAAGGAGTTTGATTTATGAAATGGCTTTAAGGTTAGAGTTTCTTCTCTTGCTATGGGAGATTTATTGCCATACATTGCTATCGAATTTAATAAAAAAATTGTGGATTTAAACTGAAAAATGAAAGATTTGTATGATCTCTATATAAAAACTAAGATAGTTATTGAAAAATTATGGGATAATAATTTATCCTACCTTTCAGATATTAGTGCTATCAAAGATGAAGTATTTGTCTATCCTAGTCATTTTGGAAAGACTATAAAGCAAACTATTGATTTTGATAAAATTGCATCAGAGATTTTGAAATCATAAAAAAATTCAAGAACCCAAAGATCTTGTATGATGATTTTTATATAGTTATGTAAACGAAAGATAGACTTACTTAGACCAATAAACTAAAAAGAAAAAGTAGACAAAAAATGATTTTGTCTACTATTATGATTAGGATGCTTTTTTTATTCTCAGGCTATTAACTACAACACTGACGCTACTCAGACTCATTGCTAGTGACGCAAACCATGGCATCAGTAGTCACAATGCTGCTACTGGAACGAGTATAGTGTTATAAGCAAATGCTCGGAAAAGGTTTTGACGGATAATATTGTATGTTTTACGAGCTAGTTGAATTGCTTGTGCTACACGAAGAGGATCTCCTGAAACTACAACCATCTGTGCTGTTTCTATAGCAATATCAGTACCATGACCGATTGCTATACCCACATTCGCTTGTGCAAGAGCTGGGGCATCATTAATTCCGTCTCCTACAAATGCTACAATATGTCATTTTTCTTGTGCTTTTTTGACTAGCTCTGCTTTTTGATCGGGATGTACTCAAGCATGATAGGTATCAATCCCTATTTCTTTTGCTACAGCGCCTACCGTTCTTTCGTTGTCACCACTAATCATCATTGTTTCAATTCATTGAGAATGAAGCTGTCTCATTGCTTCCTTTGCTGAGGTTTTAGGGTTATCACGAACAGCAATAAGTCAAATAACAGCGTTTTTATAAATGATATAATTCACTGTTTTTCATCCATTTTGTAGGTTAATAACGTTTTTTTGAATATTCTTACTAATCTCGACATTCATATTTTTTACCAATGAGATATTTCCATATCATATTTTATTGTTATGGTATTGTGCTGTCATTCATTTACCACGATGCTCACGTACTTGGGTATAGTCAGATTGATTGATACGTAGTTCATTGTCTATCAAAGAACGTGATAGAGGATGATGTGACTCACGAACCATGCCTTGAATCATGGTCAATAATTCTTTTTCATTTTTTTGGCTATAATTAATTATATCTGTAACTATTGGTTTTCCCTTTGTTAGCGTTCCTGTTTTGTCAAACAATACCATGCTGACTGCTTTGGATGTTTCTAATACATCTCACGTTTTGATAAGTATTCAACGTTTTGCTCCTGTTCCGCTGGCGACTGTTATTGCCATTGGTGTTGCTAATCACATTGCACAAGGACATGCAATTACAATTGTTGCTACTGCCACTAGTAACGCGTGAGCGGTTAGATCATGAATCTCTGTTCCCATTATTTCATACAATCGCATCATCATTCATTGCGAGTGCAATAGGTATGCAAGTGCTGCAATGAGAAGAATACATGGTACAAAAATACGAGAGATATTGTCAACAAGATGCTGTATTGGTGGTTTACTTGCTTGTGCATCACGTACTGATTGCATAATGCCAGCCAACATTGTTTGTTCTGATGTTTTTGTCACACGAATACGAAGTGACCCATTATTAACTATTGTACCACTATAGACCTCATTATCTTTTTCTTTGTTGACTGGTAAGCTTTCTCCTGTTAACATAGCTTCATCAACATCACAAGATCATTCGATTACAATACCATCAACTGGTATTTTTTCTCCTGCACGAACAATAACAATATCATCAATCACAATATCATCTATATCAATCTTTTTCTCCTTACCATCGCGAATAACTGTTGCTTGTTTTGCTTGTAGTTGCATCAATGATGCAATGGCACGAGAGGCTGATCATTTACTCTTGAGCTCTAAATATTTACCAAGAAGAATAAATGTTATAATAAACTGAGCTCCCTCAAGAAAATGATAAAAATGTATAATATTTTCTGTCCAATAGATATTGTAGTAGGCGTATCATGAGTAGATGATTGCAATCAAAGTAGATATGCTAATAAGTGCATCCATATTCATTTGACCATAGATAATTTTTGTGAAAAATCATTTATGAAAATTCCATCATGCACCAAAAACTACTAACAATGCCGCTAGCATAAAAAATGTATCCAGGGCAAAGATATGTGGCACTTTAATAAACATAGTAATTGCAACAGGGATAGTCAGAACCAGCGAAACCCAAAATCACCATCGATAGTAACGAAGTAGTCATTTTGATTCATCTTCATTGTCTTTAAGTACTTTGTATCCTTGTCTTTTGATCATATCATGTATGTCTTTCTCTGTAACTTCATGTGAATCAAAAGAAACTGTTGCTGTATTTTCTGCTAGAGAAACTGTAGCTTTCTCTACTCATTTTATTTTTGAAATAGTACGTTCTATGACAGCACTACAACTAGCACAGTGCATACCTCAGATATTTATTGTTATTTTTTTCATCTTTCTTTATATGATATAAATTTACTTTCTTTTAGCATATGTTATTTCTGCTCCGCATCATAGATGAATCAGTGTTAGTTGATTTCCAGTAGATATCACAAAACCAAAACTATCTTCTCATCGTTCACTAACAACGGTTAATTGTTTATTTTCAAGCGAGAATATTCAACTTCCAAAAAATCATGTTCCAAAATAGTCATACTTTTTATTTCAGCTAAAAATCAAAACCTCTTCACTATCTATACTATCCCATGTTCACTGTAAAGCTTCAATCTCTTGAGAAAAAGAAGATTCAACTCCTATTATTTCTATTTTATTGTTTATAGTACATCAAGCTAGAATAGTCATTATGGCTAGTGCCATAAAGTATGTTGGTATTTTTTTTTTCATTTTTTGCTCAATATATAAAATTCTATTGTACTTCAATTGCTCACATTTCCATTCCCATGCTTGCACAGACAATAGGATAGTATCATTTTGGTAGTCAGTTTCATTCAAAAACAATTGGAGTGTTTTTTATAATGCGTTGTGGCTTTCTAAAACCTGCTTTGGGTATGACCATGCTGCTCATGCATCAAATTCCATTATTTCGAGGGCTTATAGTAAGCTTATAAGGAGTATTTGCAGGTAGTAAAATGTTTCGATTTTCGATTTGTCGGCCATCATGAATTGCAGATACTTCAATAATATCTTTATTTCTGTTTTGTCTCATAGTCATTTCAGATGGTATATTTGATGCACTTGTTCACCGACCAACAAGGTTTCGTGTTGTTATCATTGTTGACAATCAAAAAACTATAACAAGCACTCATATAATTTGTTTTGCTAATCATCGAGAACGATCTTTTATCCAACTTGATCATAATCATACAACAAACAATACTGGTGCAGTTCCCAAGGCAAATAATGCCATAGTAATTCATCAGGTTAGCCAATTCCCTGTTCAAAGAGCTAGTAACTGTATCCCTTGAGTAAATCCACAAGGTACAAAGAAAGTCAAAGCCCCAATGAGTGGCGAAACCCATGGATTCTTGTTGGTATGAAGTTTGTTGCTTCGGAATGATGGTATAGTGATTCACCAATGACCTAATGGGGGTAGAAGGTGTAAAATATGACCTCCCAAATAAACCATTAAGACTGCTACAATCATACTTAATATGATAGTCACATTAAGCGAAATGCTTATCATATCTCCTAGTAATCATAAGAAGGAACCAAAAATAAAGAATCATAAAATTCTTCACACTTGAAAGAATAATTGTATTCATACGTGTTTTTTTGTTGTTCTTTCGTCATCAATATAGTTACTAAATCATATGACGATTCATCAAGTAACGGCTAAACATGTTGATACAGAAGCGACCAAACCAGTAAGAATAGCTGTTGCATATCATGTCCCTCATACTATTGTCATGAGAGAGTTTATTCGTCATAATTCTTCAGAGGTAAATTGTATAATCCAGATAACTACAACAATTCAAACAATTTGGATCATATCATTTTGAGATAATGTTTTTCGTCACCATGGTAAACTTACAGGTTTATTAGAATATATATATCAGTGTTTTTTCATTTCTTTGATAAGTTTATTTTCTGATTTGACACTATTAGTATTGATTTCTAATAATCAATTTTTATATGAAACTTTTTCACATTGTACTCAATCTATATCTTCGCATGTATGACGGGCTAATGTTTCACATGCCTTACAATGCATTCATGCAAAATATAATTTTTTCTTTTTCGACATAAGAAAAAATAAGGAATATAAAAAAATCTAAGCAAATAATTATTCCTTATTTTTTATATTAAGAGTATGGTTGTTCCTATAAATTTTTTGTATGGAGAAAAGGATATATTTTGTGGGGGTCATCTTAATTTATGTTGGTCTGTACTAGTGTCCCATTTATTAATAAATGGTTCAAATTGATTGGCAATATGTTGCTGTTCTTTGTCGTCTATTTCTTTAGATGTTACCTTGTTTGTTTGACCTATGATATTATCATAATCTCCTATGCAATGTTCTATGCACGATCAAGTTCTATTGTTGTTATGATTTGTTTTTTCATCACAACATCTATTATCAGACAACTCATGACTATGTTCTTGCTTCATTTTCATATCCACAAAAAAATTCATACTACTCACATGAACGAGAGAGGATGATGAAAAGAAAAAAATTAATAGACATGTCATAATAAATATTTTTTTCATCTATGATGCAATGATATACTGATAGCTATACTATATATTAGATGGATTAATGCAATAATTTGTCTTTGCTGCTATCCTACAACTTGCGTATTAAAATAGGATCTAGAACGCTTTAGTAGATTATTTTGCAACTAATTCTTGTAAATTACAGTATTCTTTTAATTGAATAATTTCTTCTTTGTAGAATTTTCACCTTTTCCAGTAAACTTTGTAAGCATTTTTTCATTTTTTGCTTGTAATAATTCTATACTGGTTGTCTTTGATTTGAATAGCACAATCATCTTCAAGTGCGATTGCTACTCCTGGAGTATTTTTCATCATTCTTTTTAGATCACTTTGTCTATGTTTTTCTCTATCTCGATGCGGACAATGTAACGCATCCACAAATCATAATCAAGTAACTTTGATGAGTTTATTGCTTCAACTCGTAAATTTTCTAGAATCTGAGTTACCAAAATTGAACCAACAAATTGCTCATGCTGAAAGACCAGACAAAACAATATTTTTTTTAAGAGCTTTCCTTAATGTTTTATCAACACCTAACTTTCTCCAAAGCGTCATCATTTTAAGTGTGTTCCCTCATCAAACATAAATAATGTCTGCTCATAGAATTTTCTCCTCAATTATTTTTTTAGTAGCTCTATTCTTGGTAAGGTATAAAACATCTGTCTTACATCATAATAATCAAAAGTATGATTGAATGCCAGTATAGTATCCTTCTGAATCTCCGCTGGCAGTAGGAATAAACAATAAGTTGGGGTTCTTTTTTCAAGAAAAATCAATTATTTCTTTATCAATTTTTAATGTGGTTTTTTCACTAATTTCACCTCATCAAAGTGCTACGATTCTTGCCATGGTTGCATTAAGAAAAACTAAAATTTTTGATTAATGTATTTTTTCTGTATCAAACCTTCATTGACAGATTTCTTGTAAGTCAAGGTCGTGCTTACATGAATAAGATTTTCCGTCAAACAAGGCTGTATTTTTATCTACTACTGCATCATATTCAATTTCTACTATGCCAATGACACGTGTATAGTTTTAATATTCATTTGCCTTGCGCCGCTCATTTATCTCTGCAATTTCATTGTATAAAAGTATTTCAAATTTTGATAAGAACCAATATGTGGAAACTGCGAAGAAGGCTACTATAAAAACTAATGCTTTTTTGTTATCTTTTATTTTCATTGATTTGCCTGCTTAGCTTGTAAAACATTATTTTCTCAATGAGTATAGATTATTGTACTAATTCATAGCAAATATACTATTTTTTATTGGCTATACACCTATGCTATACAAATTTGCAAGATTAGCGTTATTACATATAATTATGTAATGTGTTGTCATCTATCTATAATTGATAGATAGTGCGTAAGATATTTAGTAAGTATATCAGTAAATATGGCTTTGGATAAAATGTTGTTAGATGAAACATATCACAATAAAATTCAAGCAACTTGACTTACTGAGCAAGAACTGTGTCAGGTGTTGGATAGTTTGGATAAAAAAGACTCTAAAATTTCTGAAGATTTATTATCTCGTGATGAACTGCTTTTTAAAAGAATTTTGTTGCAAAAAATCAAAAAACAATGAAACTCATATAGACTTTGGTACCTTCTGAATAGTAACGGGTCCACACATCCGGAAATATTAAAGATAGATCCTGAAAGTTATGTATCATACACAGGCAATTATGATTGATCAATTACTCTTTGATGAAAAAAAATTCCACCATTAATGGCAAATAAAATGATTTATTTTGATTCTGCTTTTGACTATGAAAAAGAAATGATTTGGAAATTAAACCATGAAATGTCCCATTTTGTGTCAGAGACGCTTTTACAACAGTCTGCAGAATTTAAAAAATTTTATGACACATATATTCTATCTCCTAGAGAAGTTAGTGGAAAATGATTAACTCTATTGTGAAGTTTAGAAACTTACCAACAAAGATGAGGTCCTGAAGAACAAGCTGTGGAGGACGTAACAGAAATGATTAATATGTTCATTTTGGATCCTACTTATTTGTTTGATTCTTTGTCTCTTTTAAAAACAATGAATGAAAATTTTCTTCAACGCTACAATCTTAAAAGGTTAACTGATAATGAAATCATTCATATTGTTGAATGTATAGAAATGTTTGTAGATTATTTTTTTTCTACATATGAGTGTTAATTATTTCTTTTCCACTATATTCGTCTGGCAGAAAATATATTTTTGTACCTATTCCAAAACGTACAATAAGCTACAATTATTACCTAAAAATGGTTTTTATGAAAAGATCATTTTTTTGAATTTACTATTTTCTACTTGATCAGATAGCTGCTCATAGTGCAACTCAAAGGGCGATTCGTAGACTTATATTATTGGTAGCAACGCCAATAGCTGTTCCTATTGCTATACCAATTGCAATTCCTTCTCATGACTGTTTCATTATTAATATTCTCGTGTAGATAAAAGATGAATATTGTGATACTCATAGTATAGTTATTTTTGCTTGATTCAAAAGATTTCCTTTGCCTGGTTGTGAACAGTCTTTTTTGAAAAAACATAAAATCTCTTGCACAAAGCACAAAAATAATTATTTTTTCATTGTTTTATTTGGATATCATATTAATGAGCCAACAATTCTTCTCTTTATGGTGGAAAGAAAACTCGTCAATCTCGAACAGAGAGCGGTTTTCTTGTTGGTGCAATTTTTCCAAATAATTGCCTATAGCGCTTAGCGTAGCAAAAGAATCAACCTGCTGTCTCTTTCGAGAGGCGGCAGGTTTTTTTGTTGTAAAATATTTTATCTATGATTACACATTTGTCTTTATGAAACATGTAACATGCCCTTATTCATCAACTATTTGAATTGTTGATTTTAATGAAAAAACAAACCTCGCTTATAAAGGAGATAAGCATCCTTTATGAAAGGAAATTACTCACCTTATTACTCATGATCGCCCACTCTCTGTCACTGCTTGAGCACACGATCAAACCATTCGTATTTGCAATGAAATAATAGCCTTGCTTGCCAACCCATTAGTAACATTGATGGAAAAAAAACGTGATGAGAAGGCTCTCGCTCTTCATCAACTAAAACTTACTGCGATGAGTCTTCTTGTTGCTTTGGATCAAGAAAATTCTGATCAAAATCAAAAAAATGCAGCAGTAGATTTTGTGACGGACGTGATTTATCCCTTGGCTGATGATTTGCAAGAGCCCCAAACTCCGGTTCCTACTTATCAAGAATTAATATTCTGACCACAAG
Source organism: bacterium (assembly GCA_020627925.1). Classification (GTDB taxonomy): domain Bacteria; phylum Patescibacteriota; class Gracilibacteria; order Absconditabacterales; family Absconditicoccaceae; genus JAHDFY01. Next base: position 2,479 of record JAHDFY010000001.1, on the reverse strand, counting down.
AGGCAACTACGTTTTTTGTTGGTGAAGAAGGGCAGGGAGAGTATCATTTTTATAAAGGACACTTGATGATTGAAAAACAATATGAGGTCGCTCTTGACGCTGTGAATTGATTGTTGCAAGAAAAGAGTAGTGTGGACGATTTTTTTGCTGCAATGACGACGATCGAAGAGAATTTAAAAAATGCTACTCGTAGTATGGCTCGTTATAGATCTGCTTATGACAAGGATTTGTTTGCTAGATTGCGTCCGTATTTCTCTATTCCGGAGAGTTTTCAAGAACAATTACCTATCAATGATGGTCCTAGTGGTGCGAGTTCATCAGTAATTCCTTTGCTGACCTTGAAGATAAACGGTCATATGTTGCAAGATACTCAGGAACAAGAGTGAAATTATTTCAAAAGCATCTTAGCACAAAATGAAAAAAACTTTGCAACCAATGCGATTGGAGAGCTACAACAGGTAATGAGTGAATTGCATACAGGAACCTTTGTTTCGCTCGTTGATTATGCAGAATCAATAGGCTCTGTTTCGTTGCTTGAAGCAGCAAAAAAGATTAATACATTGTGTATTCGTTTCAAAAAAGCTCACTATGCAGTAGTGAAACATCATTTGCCTGTTGTGGAACAAAAAGATGCTTTGTGAACTGGTGGTTTTCCGATGAAATCTACTTTACAAAATGCGATACATATGTTAGAAAAAGCTAACACGATTATTGATCAAAAAATAAGCAATATCAAAAAATAATTTATCTCTTATTCTTACTATCCAATGAAAAATAATATTACCATTCCTACAACAACCATTAGTGATGACTACCATATATCAAAAATTATAAACTGATGACGACAGTTGTCTTGAGGACATGGAGCGATTGATAAAAATGATTTATTGCGTGTTCTTGTGTGATATGTCAGCAAGTGAGTAACGACTTTTGACTGAGCTGATCATTATACTTGAGTAGAAGAACTTTATGGAGTCTTACGTAAAAAAATTGCCAATGAATTGGGTTCTGAAGTAAATAAAAAAATCAAAATTCATACAAAGTGTGTTCCTGATTATGATGATATTACACACGGTCGTGTCAACAAACAGTATCTGGAAAAAATAATAGATAGATCACTCATGAGGTTGCAACAAGATAGGTTAGACTTGGTGCAATTGCATCATCGAAATTACGAGATGTGAGATTATGTACAGGTTCTTATGCATATGAAGGAATTGCAACAACAGGGCAAAATTCATCATATTGGAATTACCAATTATAACACTACTGCAACAAAAAATATTCTTGATGCGGGTGTTTCACTTATGGCAACACAAAACCAATATTCTATTCTGGACCAGAGACCAGAAAAAATGCTTACTTCATTATGCGAAAAACATTCTATCAAAATACTTCCTTATGGTGTGCTTGCGGGTGGTTTCTTGTCCAAAAAATATCTTTGAGCCCCCGAGCCAACTCATCCTATGGAAAATAGATCGCTGACAAAATATAAGCTCATTATTGATGATTTGGGTTGACGAGATTATTTTCAATCACTTTTGCAGGTCTTGGATTCTATCGCCCAAAAATATCACGTTTCTTTGAGTGATGTTGCTATGAAATACATTATAGATAAGCCAATTGTTGCGTGAATTATTGTTGGATGCAGAAATGATCGCTATCTGGACAGGATTAGCAATCCGTTTACTTTTTCATTGGATTCTCAAGATCTTCAGGCGATACAAACGATTCTTGATCAATCAAATGGTTTGGAAGGGGATTGTTATGACTTGGAGAGAAATACCGATAGACACAAAAATATCATGAAATATAACCTTAATAAATCACCTGATTGTTCGATAGGAAGGCCAGACTAAGCTTTCCTTCTTTATCTTTTATTGAGAGATACCTATGAAAAAAAATATTTACTGAATGCCAGTCAAGTCGCAGTGTGACTATTGAGAGATTGTGTCAGACGATTACGTTATTTGACCAAGAGAGTTTCTTCTCTATGACCTAAAAATACATATAGTCGCAACACCCTCAAAAAAGCAAAACATAAGCAAAGCAGATACATTGTTTCAAGCAAAAATTGGCTCTTATTTTATTGTTCTTGGAGAAAATATTTTTATGCAAGAGGGCTGCCCTTTTTCTTTTTATGATTTGTGAGTGATTCTTCCTTTGTTGTCTGGGTATCAAAGAGTTCATTCTGCATATGATTGGATGGCGACCGATATGGATATCGCTGCTCCTGATCCTCATTGCGGTTATTTTTTTCGTATTACAAGACTTGGCATAAGGAAATTTTGCCATGAAGAAACAACGAATAATGCTCTTGTGTCATAATTTTTTTGTAATGATTCATAAATTTTATGTCACGCAACATCTTTGTCAGAACCGGTCACTATGTTTAAAAAATCTTTTTTGTGGTCTATTACTTTTGGGTCTAGAGTACTTTAGCTATTCAAAGTAAAGTCTCTAAGAATTTTCAATAACT
>JAHDFY010000004.1 GCA_020627925.1 bacterium | reverse complement strand
AAGGGTATTATTTCCAGAAAGATCTAGCATGAAGCACAAAAATCCTTACAGATGACGATGGAAAGGTAGTAGAAATGTATGCCTATGATAGCTTTTGACGTATCTACGAAAGAAGCGGAATCAATGCAAACTATAGACCTTTCAGAACAAGCAGGGTCAATCATAATAGGTTCTTCACATGAAGAGAATATGACACGGACCTCCAACTCTACTACTACAGAGCAAGATGGTATAGTCCCGCTCTCTGACGTTTCATGAGTAGAGATCCGATAGGATACGCAGATGGTGTAAACTTGTATGCGTATGTAGGGAACAATCCAACAACGTTTGTAGATCCGTGGGGGACTGAGAAAGTATTGCTGAATAGTACAGACATAGACTTTGTATTGCAGAATACCTATCGTTTAGACTTGAATGATGTAGCGAGCTGGCAGAGAGTGAACGCACATGTGAGTGCAATCTGTATGTTATCGAAAAATTATAACCATTATCATTGTATAGATACAGTGAGGGGGGCAATAGAATTGGTTTGACCAAGTGAAGAAGAAATGATAGCTGTCATGTCAAGTATTGCAGAGTGAGTATGAGATATGATAGATAGTGATGGTGTAGAAATATGAGTAACAGCAGTATGTGTGTGAGCAGTAGTATCATGTGGATCGGCAGTAGTAACAGAAATATGAAGTTTGTGAGCAACAAGTCCTGTATCAATACCATTGGCATCAACATCATGTCCATGAGTAGTAGTGGCGTGTATATGAGGAGCATCATACGTATCTAGTGATCAATACCAGAATCAAAGTTATTATCAATCAACTAGTTACAATAATCCATCTTGACATTTAAATAGTTCCTTTTTGCAAAATAAAAATAAGATCAAGAGTAAAAATTCAAGAGCTAGGTATGATAACTGACAAACTTGATCTAAAAGAAGGGTTTATGAATGGGATTGATACCATTGAGAAATTGAGGTATATGATAAGAATTGAAATCATCTATGAGTAATGAATCCAGATTGAAACTGGATTAAAGATGCAGTTCCTTGAAGAACAATAGAGATTTAATTAGTTAATAAAATTCAAATGAAAAATTATTGCTGTGATATGATGAAATATTATATCGAAAACGAAGATAATATAATTCGTTATATAGAAAAATACGATGAATTTTGAATACCTATTAATGATTGATGAAGCTCTTTTATAGTAATTAAATATTGTCCTCGATCATGAGACAAATTGCCAGACTCAAAAAGAAGCTTGTGGTTTGAAAAATTAGAAAATAAATGATTAGAGCCGTGAAGAAATAAAATTCCAGATGAGTTTCAAACAAGCAAACGGCGAAAAGAGCTTTGACTCTAATGTTTATGAACTTGTGGTGTAATCTAGTAAATGTAGAGTAATCGAAATGTATGCATATGATAGCTTTTGACGTATCTACGAAAGAAGCGGAATCAGTGCAAACTATAGACCTTTCAGGACAAGTAGAGTCAATCATAATAGATTCTTTACATGAAGAGAGTATGACACCGATCTGCAGTTGTACTACTACAGAGCAAGATGGTATAGTCCAGCATTGGGGAGATTTATGAGTAGAGATCCGCTGGGGTATGCAGATGGGGTAAACTTGTATGCGTATGTAGGGAACAATCCGGTAAGTTTTGTAGATCCGTGGGGATTGAAAGCGAGTAGTATTATACCAACAGAAAGTTGGGAATGAAAATCTTTCAATGAGATGACGTGGTGAGAGGTAGCAAATAAAGTGTATGATAATCGAGACTGGGAGCAACTTCAGGAAGAGTATGTAGATAGTGCATGAGCATTTAGTGAACCATTTGTGCTTACAGCAGAATGTTTTCAAGAAAATGTATTTGTGTGTTCGGCAGAAACATTCACGCCATACGGAGATGCTGTGATGATAAATGAGTACATGAACAACTATGACAGCATGACGCCTACGGAAAAGTGGGTGCAAGGTTGAATTATGGTGTGAGCAGTGTTAACCCCGGGAAATAAAAAGACAAATAAGTGATTGGTGAAGAAGGTGGATGATGTTATAAAAAATTTTAATAACCTCTGAAGTATCATTCAAAAAAATGCTTCTCATATTTTTTCAAAAAAACATATAAGAGGTGGTATTATGGATTTATGAAGTTCACAAAAAAATATTTTAAATAGCATTGAGTCTGTTATATGAAAAAATTTAAGTAAACTAAAAGAGTGAGACAATTTTATTATTGAAAACATTAATTGACACCAAGCAACGATTAAAGTCTTTGTTGAAAATGGAAATTTGCTTTCAATTGACGCTTATAAATGAGTGTCAAGTAGAGTGTATGGTAATGTTATTAAATAGTGTTTAGAACTTAATTATAAAATTGATGGAAACAGAAATTATAAATTTAGTAGCTAATTGAAAAGAAAAAGAAGCCTTAACTTTAATTGAAAAAGAATTTGAAAGAAAAAAAGGTCCAATTGAGCTACTATTTAGAAAATCAATTCTTTTGCAAGATTTTCCTTTCGATGACTACCATGAATCTATATTCATTTTGCAAAATGAAATGAAAACAGATCTTTTATTTAAAGATTTAATAAGAGTTATTCTTATTTCTGTTATAGAACAAATACATACAGGCCGTATAACTCAGGCAACTTATGATTTACTTAATAAAAAAACTAGTTCTTATTGAAACTCTGCCTTTGATATAGTTAATGTTTTTTGTAAATTTAATTGAGATTATATACGAAAAAATATTGATTATGTCTTTAATTATTTAAAAGTGTATCCAAATATTCCTCGTTGATATTTGTTTTTGGCAGAGTTTTATGAAAAGTGAAGCCAATATGAAAAAGCAAAGAAATATTATAAAAAAGCAATATGTCTAATTAATAAAACAAATAGAGAAAGCGCCCTTTTTGATTACACTCATTTTGAAAATTTTTTAGATGAACATTTGTTTCAAAAAATTATGTCTGATCAAAATCTTAATTTAATAAAAAAAAGATATATGTCTATGAAAGCATAATTTTTCAATACCCCAACAGAAAGTTGGGAATGAAAGTCTTTCAACGAGATGACGTGGTGAGAGGTAGCAAATAAAATGTACGATAACCGAGATTGGGAGCTACTTCAAGATGAATATGTAGATAGTGCATGAGCATTTAGTGAACCATTTGTGCTTACAGTAGAATGTTTTCAAGAAAATGTATTTGTGTGTTCGGCAGAAACATTCACGCCATACGGAGATGCAGTGATGATAAATGACTACATGAACAACTATGACAGCATGACGCCTACGGAAAAGTGGGTGCAATGAACAATAATGGTATGAGCAGTGTTAACTCCAGGAAACAAAAAGACAAATAAATGATTGGTGAAGAAGGTGGATGATGTGTTGGATAATGTTCAAGATGTAAATAAATCTATAACTCCTGTTATTAGGAACTGATACGTTGAAGTAAATTGATTTAAATTTACTGAATATTACTATAGTAAATTAATGAAAACAAAAAGAAAAGCTCCGTCATTAATTTCAAGTGAAGTATTGGTTTGAGCAAAAAAGTCTGGCAATATTACTCCTGACCCAATGGGATTTGATTGATTTTACAGGTATGAGTACTGAGGGCGAGAAATGATATATAATCCTAATACAAAAGTAGTTTCACATTTACAACCTATAAATTAAAAATGATTATTAAAAAATATTTGTTAGAGCTTAGTAATAAAGTTGAGAAAGATAAGAAATATCGTGATATAGTTTTTTCATATGCCGATAAATTTACAATTATAAACCTTATAGACCACTGTTTTGATAAAATTATAGAAGATAAAAATACTACCTATTTTCAAGTTTTACTAAAATTGCAAGAATTATTATATTATATTTTAATATCAAAAGATCGAAAGATATGAGATAACCTTTGGAAGTTTGTAAGTGAATTTGATAGAGCTATACACCCAGAGCTACAAGAATTATACTTAAAAGAAATAAAAAATTGATCTTTTCAAAAAAAAATTGATTGGATAAGCATTGTAAATTCGAATAATTGGAAAGTTTAAAATAAGAGTTTATATTTTCTTTTGGGAGATATTTAATTTTGAGAAAGTAAGCTTCTTTAGTAAAAATGGATCAAATAAAGTTATAACAGTTATCCCTAATTTAACCGAAGCCTATTTATCTCGTTTAATTGAACAATAGATGTCATATTATTTAGAAAAAAATCCTGAAGAAATCATTTGTCTTTTGAAAAAAATAATAACATTTTTTATTGATTGAATTTTGTCTTCAGATGAAATTCATTATCTTCTTGATAATCTTCTTGAAAAATTAATTGAGAAATATCCATTTTGATCAGATACTCATAACTTATTTTGAGAAATAATTGAAGAGTTATCTTACTATCAACCAGATGAAAAAACAAGAAAAGAGTCTTCTTTGTTGTATTGAAAAGAAGTGTTAAAAGATAAACTAAAGACTTTTCTTTTTCGCATAAATAGTCTTTAATGTTGCTTAATAGCTTAAATATGGTAGTATTCTTGATATAGTTCTTTGAATGAAAAAATGCACTCTGACTAGTAGAATAAACGTAAAAACTATTCAGGAAATTTTTTGAAGTAAGTGACTACAGAGCAAGATGGTATAGTCCAGCACTTTGACGCTTCATGTCGAGGGATCCGATAGGGTATGCCGATGGAGTGAACTTGTATGCGTATGTGGGAAATAATTAACTAAAAAAACACGCAGATAATGCGTGTTTTTTGTATAATGCGTGTTATTCTTTTATAGTGATTATTTTCTTTTTGAGCGTGATTAGTTGATCTTTGATCATTGTTGTTAAGATGTTGTCGAATTCTTTGTGAGGAAATTGTTTTTTCATGTGTGCTATATTTTGTGGTCAATGGTTGATGAGTTCTTTGAGTATTGATCATCTTACTCGTCTACGAGATCATATAAACTTTGACTGAGGTTTTGACTTTATTCCTGTTTTTTTATTGGTATAGACCAGTGAACCATAATCCATAAGCGCATTATGCCAATCTTTTGATTGTCCACTCGGAATAAGTGCATAGGCTATTTGGCGGAGTTCTTTGTCGCTGATATTCGGATCTAATTTGAAATGATGACAAATAACCCTGCGTATGTTTATATCCAATACAGGTACTTCCATGTTGTACACAAATGATAGTAGGGCGTGTGCTGTGTATTTTCCGATTCATGGTAGCGTAAGTAATGTTTTTTCTTCTTGTGGAATAACATCGCCATGTTCTTCATGAATGATTTTCGCACATTGTTGGAGACGAAGAGCTCTATTGTTGTAGCCTAATCATGACCGCAAAGTCAGTAATGCTTTTTTGTCCAAATATGCAAGTGTTGCAAAATCAGGTGCTTTATCAATCAATGCATAAAACTTGGGAATAACTCTATTTACTTGTGTTTGTTGTGACATTACTTCCGATACGAGAACATGATAACCATTGCTACTATCTCTCCAAGGAAGATCTCTTTTGTTCTCTTGATATCGGTCCAATACTTGTTCTTGAAATGCTGTAATATCTTGTGCTCTCATATCGTGTGTGAAGATAAACTGTAGTAGTGTATCTTTTTGCTCTATTTTTTCAATTGTAGAGGTTTTGTTGCACCTTTACCATGGAGTAATAGTTAATTCTGGTCGTTTCTTTTTCCATTTTGTTGCTTTTGCTTCATAGATTTCTTTTGTAATCAATTGCTTATTGGCTCTTATTGTTCAAGAGAATAAATCATCAAGTCAAAATGTGCTATATACTTTGTATGTGTTATCAGGTAGTTTTCTAATTGCATTACATGTTACTGTTGTTGGCCATGTATCGATAGCATGCTCTAGTGATTGGTAAGGAGGAATAATACGCCCATTAAATACGTTGGGATATCGAATGTGAACTCTTGCCTGATTTACTACATCAAATTCAATTCATATGTTTCCAATTTTTTTGTTAATCATTTCTCCGATTTTTTGTTCACTTTCTTTGCTTACATCAGAAGAATCAAAATATATGATATCCATATCGGAAATTCCATGCATTATCTCTTTTCCATATAACTGATTTCGTATGGTTTGAGAAATAACTCAAGCTCCTATGTAGTATTCTTGTACGGGTCAATCTTTTAGTTTCTCTAGTGCCTCCATAAGAATATTGTTGTTTTTGAGTAGGTCTAATAGTTTTTGTTCGTTAGGTTTCATATTTATTTATGTACGATAAAAATTTCTTTTGATATCCCTTGTGTATGGGTTTGTACTAGTGAATAAGCGATAATGATAAATGGTGTTGCAAAGAGTAGGAGAGGGGCTTTGATAGCAAAGATGAGTCCAATCGCGAACCATACGCTATAATGAATTGTTTTGGGTGAATGTTGTTTTTTCATAAGGGTGGGGGATAGTATAAAAAAGAGGAAGAGGGTTTTATTTTTTATGATCTTTCTAAAATTATTTTTTTATCAAATCATCATTTTTTTTCTTTTTTTTGTTTTCTTGCATTTTCAACATTTCGTCATTTATATTTGTCTATTGCATATATTACTTCTAATATATCTCATAGTTCTTCTTCTGTATTGTCTTCCAAAAACTCATTTACTTCTTCTTGTAATTTTTGTATAAGAGCCTTTCGATATTCTTTATCATTTGCGATATGTCGTTCACAGGGTTCTCATTTTTGTGTAATGAGTTCCGGAATTTTGTCTCTTACGAGTTTGTTGTAGGTAATCATTTTGGTGGTGAAAAATAAAATATTATAGTTTTCTTACAATGCCTGTTACGACTCAATAAATGCGTAACTCATCGCTTGCATAAATATTGGGGTAATCTTTTTGTTGGTTTGCTGCTTTGAGGTATCGTTTTTGTTCTGTGTCTTTACGCAAGTATTTAACAGTAAATTCATTGTCTACTACACCGATTACTATATCTCCTTCGTATGCTTTTTTTTGGATATCAACGGTCATAAGATCTCAGGATAAAATTCCTGCGTCAACCATACTATCTCATTGCGCTTTGAGTAGCACGGTTTGTGCAGGGTTTTCTACCAAAAGTTCATCTAATCTGACATCATCTTGCTTTGCATCAGTTGCATCATCAGGAGATCATGCAGGTATTGAACCAAAAAGCGGTAAACCAGAGAGTTTTTTGGTGGGAATGTAGTTATTTTCTATTTTGATAAGATAGTCTTGCTCCAGGCATTGTTGAAAGAAGCGATGTACCGTACGCTTCGAATTTACTCACAAAACGTCAGTGAGTTGTTCAAAGCTAGGAAGGCGACGATGGAGGAAATAATACTCCCTTAATTTTCTGATATAATCGACGAAACATGACTTTCTACCCATCCTTTTTTATTAAAAAATAAAAAGTAAACAATTGTTTACTTTTGTTTGTATACAAAGAGATAGAAAAAACAAGAAAAAGTTTTTTTATAAAGGAAAAGCTTCCACTATATACAGTGAAAGCTTATTTATGTTGACGCTATTCCTTATTCATGCCCCACTTATAAAGGAATAGCTGGTTGTTTTGAGGAGGAAAGGGGTCCTCCTTGCTTTGGCCAAGCAATAGATTTGTACTGTTTTTTTACTCAAAGTCAATACAAAATTAAGGTGTAATTATTTTTATGTGTTTTTGTATTGGTGGTCTGTTGTCATGATTCATTGTTTGAATTGTCTTATGACCTGGTAATCTGTGAGTTACCTACCATTGAGTCTTGCTTGTACATCATAATCTGAGTTGATAGTTTGTTGCTCCTTTGTGAGCGATCTTACTTCTTTTTGCAGAGAAAACATACTACCAATTTGGTAGGCAGTGATAGTTTCATTTTGTTGGTTGTTGGTGTTTGTTTCATATGATGAAGGATAGTGTAAGTTGGTCATTGGTTTCTTGCTAAGTAGACCTAAAAAGAACGTGAACAACAATAATACGTGACTTTTGTTTACTGTCCATATTCTAGTCAGTATTTGTCTTTTTGTCAAAACATACCTGTGTTTTGCCCTATTAAATACTTCTGTTTTTTGTAATCTGTGAGATAATGAGCGCATGCTCCTTGTTTTGATGTATACTTACATTTAATTGTTTTCTGATTGTGTATGAATTTTGTTCAGCATGTTATAAAAAAATATTTTTTGACTGTATTGATCGTTGTGGCTACTTTTATCAACGTCGCGCTTGCTCAATGACGATGATATCCGAATGAATACAAAGCAGCAATGCCACCTAATCCATCAACGAATGCTGTGTTAGGTTGGGAAAGTTATGATTGGTTGTGTTCGTTGACCAAAAGAGGTAATGGTGATGTAGAAAATGTGTATGACTTGTTTTTTATGAATTCGATACAAGAAGAGTACTTTCAGCTAGTTCATAATAAAGACCCTAAAACAATCACAGTAACCGGAGATCCTGTTTGGCACAAAAATAGAAAAAATGAAGTAACGTCAAATAATTGTGGAAGAGCAAAAATTAATGCAAGTGATCAAGTAGGATCATCGACAACACAAACAAATCATGGACAATGGACATCGACGGAAATTGCTGGTTGGTCTCAATTTTTTTCTGATGTTTCAGCTCAGCTTATCGCTCATTTCCCTGTTACTTCAAAGGCAAAGATTGCTGATAATGCGAATTTGAATCCCTTGGATGTTAGGTATGGGCAAGCTGAAATAACATGGCAATGTGGGTACGCACTAAAAACTGATGGTAGAGTAGGTAAAAGAACGCTCAACGCAGCAGATTATTGTGTTCTTCCTTGTGAATGAAAATGTGGTTGGCAGTTTTATGAAGGACATTGGCCTGATATAGAAAATAAAACAGAAGATAATGAATGTATTCCAAGAGATAAATTGAAAGATACGTTTTTTACAACAGTATTAGGTAGAGATCCTGCGGACAAAGAGCTTTCTAGTGATGCCTTCAAAGCAAAATACGGTATTGCGATTTGCCCAGAGCTCTGTACGGGAAATTGTAAAAAAGAATTTATAGAATTGTGGGGTCCAGAAGATCCTGGTAAAGATGTACTAAAACCGTTGGATGATGATGCATGTTGTGTAGATATAACCAAAGTGAAACCTGAAGATTTGGAAACACTCAAAGGACAACTGACTGGTGGTGCATTGACAGGAAAGACAATTGAATTCTGTCCGGAGCATCCATGTAATGGTAATTGTAAACCTGAAGTATGGTTGGAATACAAAGAACTATTGACAGAAGAATCAGGAAGTAATTGTTGTTTGGATAAATCAAAGATTACTAGCGGTGATCCAGATACTATTTTGCAAGAATTAAACTTGGCAAACACTGGTAAAGCAGCAATTGTTTTTTGTCCAGAGAATGATAGTTGTCAATTTACCGATACGCAAGTGACGGCTCTTCAAGATAGTGTTCCTGGAGTATTCAAGTGAAAAGAAGATGGATGTTGTTTTTCTTTTGATGCAAACTTGGCTGATAGTGGTAAAACAGCGCTGATAGAAAAAATCAATACAGCACTTGCTACGGATACATCAGCACCTATTACAGCATATGATGAGCAATATGCTTGTCCTATTACACAAAGCGATTGTCAAAAAAAATGGGGCGCATTGTACGGGTATATAGTTAATCAACCAGGATGGAGTGCAGAAACTTGTTGTACGACACAAGAAACTTTGGATAAAGTTACTGAAGGAGCTGAATCTGGTACTCGTCCTCCTCAATGACAACTTGTTAATAGTTCTGAATCACAAAATAATGTTAATGTAAATACGGCTCCTAGTGATTTACCTAGGCTTTATTATGTTTCTGATATTCCTACAGATGCTACTTGTCCACCAGAAGCTTGCCAACTCGAGTGAAGATATGTAGATTCTGAGGCGTGTGAATGTCAAAAGCCATATGAACCAAATGACAAAGAAAATCCAACAAAATGTGTCAAAGTTTGTGATATGGATGCATGTAATTGTGGAATAAAGTTGCTGACGAGAGTGCCATTTATTGGTAGATGTATTATTTTTGGTAATACGAATGATTTCCAAGACGTAAGATTTGTATGAGCAAATACAGACGGGACAAATATTGTAGTCAATGCGTTGAACGCGTTCCCGTTGTTGGCTTCTGGCTTGGGTAAGATTGCTATGACGTTACTTCTTCTCTTATCTTTTGCAACATTGATTGTTGCGGGAGTATTGATGACGATGAGTGGAGCAGCGGGAACGTATGGAACAGGAAAGAAATTGATTCTCAAAGTTATTGTTTCTCTTGCATTGTTGTGATTGGTAGGAGCGATACTCAACGCAATCAATCCTAATTTCTTCTTGACCTAATGAATACTATTTGCTATAACTTATGTATTATTCTCAATTTATTTGACAGTCAAAGTTTGTCTGTCTCTTTATACAAATAATATTTCTATGACAGCAGTAGCAAAATTTGAAGATGGATATAGTATTGCCGATAAGGTTCTTTACGGTGTTTCTACTATTCACAAAAATCACATCAATTGTAAAACAAAGATCTGACCAATGATGAATTATGATAAAAGATCAGAAATAGTGATTGATTATCCAGGTGATTATGATGTACAAAAGGTGCTTCTCAAGGTATTTGATACAAAGGATGGTAATTTACACTTTGTAATCACGTATAACGACAAAAAATATATTATTGTAAACCATAAATCAGTACTCAAAGAAATGGATACTAATAATGTTGATGTCTGGATTGTTCCTAATCAAAAAATTGCTGAAATGCTCGAAAAATTAGAATATGATGGAGAGGTTCTTAATTTGGAAGAATTGGCATAATAATAAGTGTATGATAATAAAAAAGACCGATTTTTTCGGTCTTTTTTATGTATATATTGAGGCTAATTGTAGAAGTCAAGCATCGTTATGTATGACGAGAATTCCGTCATCAGGATCAAGTTGGTGAACCGTGTAATTGATTTGATTTTGATCAAGAAAATTGTATAATGATTTCAGTTTGTTTTTAAACTTGATAACATCATCACAAATTATCAAGTAATCTTGCGCCAAATAAGGAATTATTTTTTGCAAATACACGTGGTATTCTGATTTTCTCCCATCTATGAACACAAAGTCTAATTTTCTGTAAAGATAGCGTTGTAAATTGATGGAATTAAAGTTTGCATAATAATTGGTTATAGAATGTATTCAAAGAGAACTGATATGGTCAATCCCTTCGTTATAAGGTGGAAATGAGACCTCGAATGTTGTCAGATTTCCATATTTTGGATCAATACATTGTGCAATAACGATACTACTATAGCAAATAGCACTTCCTATTTCTAAGGCGTTTTTGATAGTATGTGATGGTAAATGCTGACGAAGGTATTTTTCTGTTCCCGTAGAAAGTATCGGGATATTCCTTTGGTGAGCAGATTGTCTAATCTTGTTTAGAAACGAAGAAATTTTCATAGAAATTTATATACTAATATGAAACAAATAAATGAACGATATTAACTCAAATGTAACTATTGATTTTTCAAAGAAAAACAATGAAAAACCGTCAAAAACTACAAGAACAGTAAAAAAGACGGTCGCAGCAAAAACGACAAAAACAACAGCCGCGCCTGTAAAAAAAACTGTTGCGACAAAAACTGTAGCAAAAACAGCTACAACTACTGCTTGAACTAAACCTGCAAAACCAATGAAACCTTCTACAAGAAAGACAGGAACATCATCTGGTTCTAGATCATCAAATACAAGAAGAAACACATGATCAAGAAGAGGAGGTACGGCTCGTGGAAGAAGTAAAGGAGGAGTATTATCTGGTGAAAAAATTACATCAGAACACTTTTTTGCTCATAAATACAAAAAACGTGAAGCATTGGATTTCACTCCAAAAAAAGGAGAAGAACCAGTAAAACTCTATGCTCTTGGAGGTCTTGAAGAAATTGGAGTAAATATGATGTTTTTTGAATACAAAAATGACATTATTGTTATTGATGCTGGTATGCAATTTGCAGGAGCACATATGCATGGAGTACAATACCTTATTCCTGATGTAAAGTATCTTGCAAAGAAAAAGAAAAATATTAGAGGAATATTTATTACGCATGGTCACTTAGATCATATTGGAGCGTTGAGACATATTTTGGATCCATTAGGATGGCCAACGGTTTACACAACACCATTGACATTAGGTCTTATTAAAAAGACTTTTGATGATCCGAGAAAAGCAAAAAAACTTAAATACAAACTTGTTAATCCAGATGTAGATATTGTTAAGTCTGGACCATATACGATTGAGTTCTTTAGAGTAAATCACAACATTCCTGAGACAATGGGAATGGCTATTCATACACCAAAAGGACTTGTAGTTAATACTGCCGATTTCAAAATCGATCATACACCTTCGATTGATAAACCTGCTGATTTAGGAAAGATTTCTAGAATTGGTCAAGAATGAGTAAAATTGATGCTTTGTGAAAGTACTAACGCACCAAAATCTGGTCACACAAAATCAGAAAAAGTAATTGGAGATACCTTGGATGCTATTATCAAAAATACTCCAGGTAGACAAATCCTTTCTACTTTTGCTTCTAATGTGGGTAGATTGATTCAAGCGATTGAAAGTGCGGTAAAATACAACAAAATTGTTTTCTTGGCAGGAAGATCAATGGTAAACAATGTTGAGCTTTGTATTGAATTGTGATATATCAAAGTACCAAAAGGAATGATTAGAAAGGTTTGACCTGAAATTGAGTCACTACCTGATGAAAGAGTTATGATTCTTTGTACTGGTTCTCAAGGAGAACAATATAGCGCATTGGTGAGAATGGCTACCGATGAGTTTAGACATTTCATACTAAGGCCAGGTGATAATATTATTCTTTCGACACATACTATTCCTGGTAACGAAAAATCAGTGATCGATATGATCAACTCACTTGTGAGAAAAGGAGTAAATATTATTGATGATACAGATCTTGATATACATGCTTCAGGGCATGGATACCAAGGAGATATCAAAACAATGATGGCAATGTTGAAGCCAAACTACTATTCACCGATCCATGGAGAACCATTCATGAGAAATGCGAATAAACAAATTGGTTTGGATATGGGAATCCCAGAGGAACACATTCTTCTTCCACTTAATGGTCAAGCAATTGAATTGTATGATGGATGAATTTTGGTTTCAGACAAAAACAGACTAAAATTGGACACAGTAATGATTGATGGAAAATGAGTTGGTCATCTTTCTGGAGAATATGTATTGAAAGCGAGACAAATAATGGCTGACGATGGAGTTGTGAATCTTGTGTTCAAGGTTGATACACAAACAAGAGATTTGGTAGGAAATATTCAAATTGAATCAAGAGGGTTTGTATACTCGTCGGAAGTGAAAAAAATTCACACCAATATCGTGGAATTTTCTAGAAAAAAATTCAACACCTACAGAAAAAATAGAAGACTTGGAGTAAAAGATATTTTGAGAAAAATAAAAGATGAATTAGGAAATCATATCAACAAATTGATTGGTAGAGTTCCTATGATTATTCCAATGTTTGTCTATATCAATAGAGAAGCAATCAAAGAAGAAGATGTTTCTGAAGATGAAGCTATCGTAGGAATGACCTTGGAAGAACAAGGAACAGAGGATTAATCTTATTTCTCTAACTATATAAAAAAATAATAAACTGGCGTCTTGAGCGTCAGTTTTTTTGTTGATGTTCTGTTTTTTATGTGTAAGTACTAATTGATTTATTTTTTGTTTTTTTGCTATGCAACCAATTCATTCTCCTTCAAAGAAAAAACGCCGTTTTCGTTTGTGATGAATCTTTTTGTGATTGGGGTTTGTTGGACTTTTGTTTTGGTGATGGCTACAATCTTCTTTTTATGTAAACACTACGGTTGATTTGCAACAAGGCCAATCATTTGGTGCTTTTTTGACACAATTGTCTTCTCGCGATGCGCGAAAAGTAAAAGTATATGTCAAAACTAATGCTGTCGATTTGAGTGGTCTTGAACAAGGTGTTTATGAATTTGATGGACATTATTCTCCCAAACAGTTTGTTGATCATGTTCTTGCATGAGTTGAGCCTGAGTATGTCTCTTTTACTGCATTGGAATGATGGTCAGTGTATGATATTGATGAGTCACTTGCAGCCAAATGAATGATACTTCCATGAGAATTTTTGCGTTACGTGAATAATCAAGAAAAAATAAGACAGCTGTCTTCTTCTTATACATTTTTGTCTACAATAGGTGGTGATGCTCTTGTTTCTTTGGAAGGGTTTTTGTATCCTGATACCTATTTTTTGGATGAAAAAAAGCCAATTATTCAGCAACTGGTGACGCTTCAATTGAATGCTTTTGAACAGAAAATATGGGATACTTATCAAGAAGATTTTGATAATTTTGACCATTACAAAAAAACAAAATGATTTTCCGATGTGGAGCTTTCTTTTTATGATATTATGATTCTTGCAACAGTAGTAGAAAAAGAAGAGAGAACGAAAAAAAATAAGCCAATTATTGCCTGACTTTTTATGAATAGATTGCAAAGGGGAGATAGAATAGATGCAGACATTACCTTGTGTTATTGATTGGAACAGTCGTATGAATGATGTACGCCATCGACGATTGTTAAGCACCTGTATGATGATAAAAACCCATACAATACAAGAGCGGTTCATGGATTGCCACCGACAGCCATAGCAAATCCGACATCTTCATCAATTATGGCAGTTTTGAACTTTACTAAAACAAAGTACCTTTTTTACCTACATGATCCAACAGGTCGTATTCATTTTTGAGAAACAATATCAGAACATAATGCGAACAAAAGTAAATATCTAAATTAATCGATTTCCTAGTTATCAATTGCAATTATTTGATGCATTACTATAGTGATAGCAGCGTTTTTGCAATCAATGTAATGATAATGTCTCTTTGAAAAACAATCGTAACAAATATTTGATCTATTTTTCTGTGAGCAGTGTTTGCTTTATCAGTTTTTTATGTTGTGTATGATAGTGATTTTCTTACTGCCGACATATTACAACAAAATTTAGCTGATGAAATTATCACTGATTTTTCTGTTACATCAGAAAAAAATACGTTGACCGTTTATGCAAACAAAGATTTTCCTACTGTTGACTCGGTAGAGTTTCTTGTTGACTTTGGTTTTGATAATGAACAGCTTCGTGTTGATCCTGCTAGTATACAAAGTGATTATGCTATTAGTCATGTATTACAACAATGACAAATTTCTCTTCTAATTTCTGATGTTGATGCTGTCAGTAATTGACAATCTATTTTGCGTTTTGATTTTGATGGTGATACTTCTTTTCTTGTTTTGGAAAGCTTCCGTATGTTTGTAAATGGAGAAGAAGAAAATGTTACTATTCAGTTGCCACCAAATACTCACCAAACAAAAAAAGAAGAGTGACTTCATTATTAATTTTGTTTCATTACGCTCGTTTTAGCTACCAAGCATTACTTTATGTATACGTTACTTATCAAGACTGCCTTTCGTTTCATGCAAATATTATTCGTAGTGTTTCTACTATGAAGTTTTGCTACGGATGTATTTGCACAAGTTCCTGATAAGTTCTTGGTTGAAGTAAGTAAAAATCCAGCAGAACCAAATGAAAAAATTGATTTGACCGTGACAGCTCTTCGCTCTGATGGGACGACCGAAACGTGATTTACAGGCTCAATTCTTATGTTTTTTGATACGGATGATTCACAAACATTTGATGATGATATTTTCCAACTTCCGTCCAATAGTATTTATACCTTTATTGCAGAAGATTTAGGAAAAAAGACTTTTTCAAAGGGTTTGAGTGTTGCGAGAGTAGGAACGTATGATTTTGTTGTTTCTTTATTGAATGATGCGTCAGTAGAAGGTAAAATTGCGGTCATCGTTGGAGGTGATCCTAATGAATTGGATGATTTGCAGGCTATTGAAGTTTTTTCTCCTGCTAGTGGTGATACTATCTCATCTTCTGTTATTAATATTCTGTGAAAAACAGATGCAGCAAGAGCTCCTTTACAAATTTTGATTAACGGAAAACTTTTGGAACAAGAAGGAGAAACGCAGCCTGATGGAGAATTTAATATTTTTGCCAACAATGCCGATATTGAAAGTGGTAGTAATATGCTACAAGTAAGAGTAACCAACTTTGATGGTCAAATTATTGGGAAATCCCCAGAAATTCCTTTTCTTTATAATCCGCCATCATCAGATGGTTTGTTTAAAGGGTTGACTGTTTCTCCATGAGATACCGTTAAAGCCAACGAAAAAATAACATTTCTTGTAGAAACCGATGCATCGGTTAATAATGTAGAGTTAAAAATAGGAAGTCTTATTCGTCCTTTGACAAAAAGTTCACAAACATCGTTTACCAATGATGTTCTTCTTGAACCTGGTCAATATTCTACCGATGTTACACTTATTCTTGATGATGGCGAAAGAAAACTCTATGAAGATCAAATACTCATTACTGTAGAGGATAGCATCACGATAGAGCAAATCAAGCTTGTTAAAGATATTAATAATGAGTGAACTGTACAACTTTCTTGGGATGTTACTGGTGGTGAAGCAGATAACTTTGTCATAGCATATGGACAACAAAAAGATCTATTGAGCCAAAGAGAAGAAACTTCTACACAAAATTTCCTTTTTCAAAATCTTTCGGGTAGTGAGTATTTTTTCCAGATTACTCCTGTTGATGCTGATGGTAATGTGGTAGGAGATAACTCAGATATTGTTTCGATTGTATTAGATGATAGCGGTAATCATAATTCTCCTGGTTGAGGTAATTCATCGATTTGTTCTGTACAATGAATCAATGTTTCTACGACAAGAATTGGAGATTCTTATTACCTTGTATGGCCTAATATCTCAGGAGCAACAAAATATATTATTTATAGATCAGAATTTTCAACTAACTCAATTTCTCAAATGAGAAAAGTGAGCGAAACAACGGATACAAAATTTCCTTATCCATTTGATCCTTTGGCGGTAGAGGACCAGTATACGTATTATGCAGTACAAGCAGTATGTTCTGATTGACAAACAGTGCAGGTGAGTGCAGCAAAAAAAGTAAAAGTTGGACCGGTGACTGATTTGTTCTTCTTGCTTGCAATTACCGTTCTTTGTTACTTATTGTACGTGTTGTACTGATATAGCATTGTTAAAGAATAGTTTATTCTGTTACATCTCGATTCTTCTATGATTAGATTTTTTTCAAAAAAACTTCCCCATAAGGAATTAATTGATACTCATGTAAGCTTTGTACGTAAAGATTGATGAGTACGTGAAAATAAAACAATGAACGTTGCGGGCGATCAGTATTCATTTATTGCAGCTCCTTATACATCAGAAGTTTTTTCGCTTGCATATTTGCAAAGTGTGCTTTTTACTGATATCATAGCAAAAAGATCGAAACAAGAAGGAAATACGACGAATGTTTATTTTAGTGCTCAAGCTTTTTGATCAACACAAACCGATAACCAATCCCTTCTTTCACAGGAAAAAGAAAAAAAGAAAATGGATGGATACACCATGATGGATTGCTTAGGGTGTTCATTTAACCAAACCAGTAACGAAATTGCATTTACCGAACATGTAAATAATTCTATTGCAGATTTTATTGAAAGAGGTTATTTGCGCTATTCTTTGGGAGTAAGGTATTGGAGTATTGATGGGCAAACAGTTGTAAGCGATTCACAATTAAATCAGAAGACTGTTGTTGGTAAAAAATATTTTATTAAGTTTTTTATTGATTCAAAAAAACACACTGTTACGGCAACCTTGCAAGATCCTTTGTTGTTATTTTCTGCTGCTGCGATAGCGGTTAGTCCGTTTGATAAAAGATACAAAAAATTTGTTGGTAAAAATGTTATTGTACCAATAGTAAATAGAAAAATACCTCTTATTGTCGACTCAAGAATTGATATGGCAAAAGACACATGAGCGGTTATTTTATGTCCTGCTCATAATCGTGAACATTTTGCAATTGCAAAAGACAATTGATTGTCATGTGATATCTATGCTGTTGATAAAAATTGATACTTTACCGATTACGCATGAGAATTTGCTCAAAAGAATGCCTATGATTTTCGTGATAACATTGTCCAATACCTTACAGATATTTCGAATCTAGATAGAATTGAAGAAGCAGAATATACTCACTATGAAGATAAATATAATAAAGAACACACTCTCCTTCCTTTGGCGACACAGCAATGGTTTTTTTCTCATGTTAATCAGCACCTAACAGATACTCTTCGTGCTTTTGTTGGTGATGCAGAAGATGAATCTTTGTTGCAAGAATACTTTGCTGATGACACTATTTGTGTTTCTAGGTATTTGCAGTGATCAAGAAGATTTCCTGTTCTTACAAAAAATGATAATTTTGTTGGAACTATGACCTCGTCTGATTTTGTTTCTCTCTATGAAACTTCATTGTCACCAAAAAAACTTGTTGCTTCACACATAGCACTGTTTGCTATGCAAGAATGATCGTTGAGTGATGTATTTCATCTTGAAGATTATGTGCTTCATTTGCATGAATTTGATAATGTTGTAGGGGATTATCGCATCAATCTTTATGAAAAAGTTCTTGGTAATATTTATGCATGAAAGGATACTCTTCTTAAGCAACTACAGGAATTTGCTGATACTGTTCGTCAAGCAATAGAAAATCCACTTCTTTTTGATCAAATCGGTTTTGATTTAGAAAATTCTTTTTTGGTCTCATCTCATGAAGAAGGTCTTTGTTTGGATTGGAGTGCAACTAATTTTGATGCATGAACGACGCTTTCTCCACACACTATTGATACCAATTTTTTGGCTGCTCTTGATTATGTAGCTAATGCTGCGAGTCAACAAAGCAAAAACACTGTCGTTGCATTTCCTCATACACAACTTTCTTGGTCTAAGTTTATTCTCAGCCCAGAAATGTATCGCTCGGAGAATACACAAACGCATTGTTTTGTAAAAAATAAGAGTCTTCTTCTTACCAAAAACTTTGTTGCAAAATGGATTGATAAGTGGTGAACTGATTCAGTAAGAGTGTGCGTGTTGCAATGAAATATTTCATATGATGCAGAAATAGAACAATGAAATGCAGAGCTCTATGATAGATTTATTGGTAAGTTTTGGAACGCTTCAAGGTATATTTTCAAGTCATTGCTTGTTAATCAAGAAGTAAAATATGATTTAGATTATTTGGAAAAAGAGCTATGACGTGGAGCGGAAGAATTCAATGATTTTGATTTGTGGATATTGCTTAAGTTACACCATACTATTGAAGAAGTTCGTTATCACTTTCAAAGAAAAGAACTCTCTCATGGGCTATCACTTCTTTTGCACTCTATTTGGTATGATTTTTGTGATTGTTATTTAGAGGTTGTCAAAAAACAACAATCAGGAATGACAAAAAACGTTTTGGCTTATTGTGTTGGTGTGTATTTACAATTGCTGTATGCATACTTTCCAATTGCATCATATTGATTATGGAGCCTACTAGGTTTTAGTCAAACAATTTCTTCTTCTCTTCAACAAGGAGTTGTTGGTTTAGAAAAAAATTATAAATTTAGTATGTTGATGGATATTGTTGCAAAATGGAACAAGCTTCATTTGCAAAATAGATCACAGCACTTATATGATGATTTGGTCTTGTGTATACAATCCAATAGGGACTTCTTGGAATATACAAAAAATTATGAAGATTTTATTTGTACCATGGTAGGTGCAAATGAAATAATGTATGTTAGTGAACAAGAGCAACTTTCAGATGATTGGCATACGGATACTGTTGTTAATATTGTTTTGTGAGCAAGATATCGCAAAAAAATTCATCAAAAACAAGAACTTACAACTCTCAAAACGTCACTGTTGAATAAGCAACAACTTTTACAAAACATCAGATCTATCATTGTTTCTGTTGATTCACACTCCAAAGAGTATCAAGATTATTTACAACAAATAGAAGACCTAAAAATATCTATCGAAGACATTGAATATGATATATCAAAAATAAGATACTGACTGTAAGTCAGTATCTTATTTTTATGATTCTAATTGGATAGGTATATGCTCAGGTATGACATTTTTGGGAATGATGACAGAAAGAACATTGTTTTTTGAAATTTTACTATGAATTTTATCAAAATAGATATTGGGAGGTAAGGCTATCGAAAGAGAAATTTCTCATCGATAACAAGACTCAACGGTGGGAACTAAGTTGTCCTTTAGTGTTGGCTTTTCTCTCATTGCTGTAATATTCAGCGTGAAGTTAGTTATTTCCAAAGAAATGGATTCTTTATTTACTCAACCAACAGGAATTAATAAAACAAGTTCTTTTGATGATTCATACACATCATAAGGAATAGTAATCGCATGGGATTTTGTCATGATTTTTCTTTTTATTAGGTAAATTGCCTTTTAGTGAGTATGGGCAGGAATGTTTGGTGGGGTTTCTTCATTAAGTATGATATCGATTTTTTTCTTTGCTTGTTCTGGATGGAAGATGTAATCTAGTTGTATTTCTCCCATTGTTGCATCACCTTCTGACATGAATGATAATTCCCCGTTGTTGAATATGCTATATAGCAGACCTCCTTTTCTTACATTAACACTTTTTATTTTTTCAGAAGAGAGCGCCTTAACATCTCTTTGCAGTATTCATGTTTGATCAAATTTTTCTACAAGATTTGGTGTAATAATGCAAAAATCCATTGTATAATCAATGTAATTTTTGATTATATTTTGTGTGATAACATACATTAGTATGATCAACGAGATAGGAGTTCCTATATAGATTGTTGTTGCAATATTTTCTCATGATAGCAAATAAATTACTCGGTATATACCTGCAATAATTGCTAATGTTGTTAGTAGAGGAGTTGTTACAAAAATTCACAAATACAAACTACTTTTGGTAAGTAGCAAAACTCTTTCTGCTCCATACTGTTTAATATATTGTTTCATTTTTTTTTCTTTTAGGTTTGTATCGAAGCTTGAAAAAATTTTCATAGAAACAACAAATTATGCAGTAAATTTTTTGCATAGCTGCTGGTGAAGAGTCAGCATAGCTATACCTACTATGATGACATTATATAAAAAAAACATAAAAATAATAGTTAATGTTTCCATATGTGTTATATTTGGGGTTACTAGCAATCACAAAGTATCAAAATTGGGCATTATTACTTTGATTAGCCATAGAATTATGTTGTCTGTTTGTTGTTGTAATGAATGGGTAAATAAAATAAAATTAATGGAATGACCTATTATATAAGTGCAGAGCGTAATAAAAAAGGCGATGAACTCACTACATATAGTTCCTGCAAGCAATGCAATATTTGCTATTGTGATGCTTTTTATAGCAATAATGGCTAGCTCTCCTCGCAATGGCCCTATATTTCCGTTATAGAGGATGTAAACTATTATATTGCAAAAAAGCAAGAGTCCTCAAAGAAGAGTAAGTGTTATAGTAATTAATCATAATGATTTACCTAGAATAATTGCAGTGCTGTTTCTTTTTTTTGACCATAAAAGTTCTAATGTTTTATGTTTTTTTTCTGTTGCTATTGCTGTTGCTCAAAAAAAAATTGCAAACAAGATAGTTACTATCTCAATTCCTGCTCGTTTTGCCGTTGTCATAATTTCTATACTGTTTCCTACGGTTAACGTTTGCGTTATGTACATCAACATCAATAGAAAAAAACAACTTGCTCACAAAGTGTAGGCAAGTTTGTTTTTGAGTCATGTGATTGTTGTTCGTGCAATAGCTCCCATGACGATTAAAATGTTTTAATGGAATTGAATGGATAGAGTCTGATAAATAGCTTCCCAATAATATCGCTATCTCTTACTTCAAAATTAGAATCTTTGTAACATCCTATTGTAAAACAACAACGAGAATCAGTACTGTGGTCTCTGTTATCTCCTATAACAAAATATCCATCAGTAGTGGTAAATACACCATCGTTGAGTGTATTACATCTTATGTTGGTTTTTGTTCCGTCGTGTAAGTACGGTTCGTCCACAGTCTCGCATGACGTTGCTGTCTCATCTTCGCACAATGCGACCTCTCCATCTTGTATTTTTACTGTTTCGCCAGGAAGTCATATAATTCTTTTTATGTAGGGGATGTCTCTTCATTCGGGAACAAAGACAACAATGTCTCACCTTTCTAAGTCTCCAATTTTTCGTCACATTTTATCAATGAGCAAAAAGTCTCATTCTGCTATTTCTGTTGCCATACTTTGCCCAACAACACTATAGGGATTGAACACAAAAAATCTTATAAATAGTACTAATCACACAACAAATACAAGAAATGCAACAATATCAAATACATCGAAAAGTATCCAGTTTATTTTCAAATTCTTCGTTTTATTCATAATTACCTATTCTACATACAAAATAAATACAATGCTTATTCATGTGTTTTAGAATGGCATATCTTCGTTGAGAATATCATCAGCTTCTGAGTTTTCTCAAGCAATAGTCTCTATAACATCGTCTTCACCGCTTTTGTTGTCTAGAAAAATGAAGTGTGTCACGATGATTTCAGTAGAATATCTATTATTTCCTGCGCTATCTTGCCATTTTCTTGTTCTGAGTCTTCCTTCTACATAAATTCTTTTTCCTTTGTGTAGGTACTTTGCAAGCACTTCTGCACTATTTCCGTATGCAACACATCTGTGGTATTCTGCTTCTTCCATTATATTTCATTCTTTGTTTTTGTACTTTCTGTTGGTTGCTATGACAAAATTTACAACAGCAGAATTAGAACTTTCTATAATTTTTTTATCAACACTTCCTGTCGCTCTTCCTATTAACATAACTCTGTTCATATCCATGTTTTGTGTGGTGGTAATTTGTAAAAAAACATCATATATATGGCTTGTATACAAAAAGCCTATAAATTCAATTGAATTTAACTTTTTTTTATGTATATATTGCCATTGTTGTGGCCTAGTAATTGACATTTTGTTACTTAGCTATGCTATGCCTGGATGGTGAAACTGGTAGACACGCTAGACTCAAAATCTGGTATCCGAAAGGATGTGAGGGTTCGATTCCCTCTCCAGGTAATTATAAAAAGATCATAACCAATACCTTACGATAAAAATACAACAGAACTCCTAATACTTGCTTACTTTGTTCAAAGCATTTATGGGAGTTTTTTTGTTTTTTTTGTCTTGCTGATAGGAATTATATTGTTATTATTATGTAAGTTTTTTTTTATTCTCCATACTGCTATATATGACTACTGATAATAGTAGAGAAATTATTCTTTCTGAGCAAGAAAAAAACACGATTGCTCAAACATTTTCTGATGTAAAAGATTTTAGAGAAGTAGGGGAGGCAATTACAGCTCCTATTGATGATGTTATCAATGAAGTGCAAAAAATTATAGAAACAGATCCGGTCATGGATGTTTCTGATACTCTGTCAAAAGTAAATAATGATGTAAATGTTGTTTACGAACAAATTATTGCCAATGACGGTGCCATTATTTCTTTGTTGAAAAGTATACCTTTGTTGTGAAAATTAGTAAAGTCTTTACAAAAAAATATCAAAAACGCTCACTTTGATATGCATTCTGCTTCCGAGCAAATAGCTCAAATTTTTGAATGATTTGATATTTCTTATACGAGTCTCAATACGTCTATTGATATGCAAAAAATATTCCTGAACGGATTGGACGAAAATCTTGAAAAGGTCGTTGCGTATAGGCAGTTTGTGAACGAAAAATTATCAGAGTTTTCTTTTAAAAAAGAGAACGTTTCTGACGAAAAAGAGCTTGCAAGATATAATATGTTTCAAAGAAATATTGAATATTTTTTGTGAAATTTGGATGTGCTTATAGGAAACCTTCAGTTGGCAAAAAAGAGACTCTTAGTAAGGCTTGATGCAGCAACCAAGCTCTCTCTTGCTATGAATGCTTCGAAGCCTATCTTTAAGACGCTTCTTAGTGTTGCTATTATTGAAGTAAGCGGACAAAAAGCTCTTGATGCATCGGCCAAAGTGATAGAAAAAATGGGATCAACAATTGATTCTCTTTCGTCTGAATTGACTGACAAAACTATTGAGGCAAGCAAAAAATCAGAAGAGTTGTCGAGAAAACCAATCTTAGATGAGAAAAAATTTATTGCAAATGTCCAAAAACTTCAACAACATTTTGATGATATTGAGTCATACAGAGAAATTATAAAAAAAGAAGCAGAAGAGGAGAGAAAAATTTTTGCTCAAGCGACAGAAGATTTGAGAAAAATGCAACTAGTGCAAAAAGAAGATTATCACTTTGTTCATGACGTTCTTGTTGATGCTGATCAAGAAGAAAGTGAATAATAAATATAAAAGCGAACTTTATTGTTTGCTTTTTTTTATTGTTTGTAATTTACTGTCATATTGCTATCATGATTTGTATATAAAGTATTTATTTTTTTGTAGAAAAAAAATGTGATTCTGGGATTTATTCAGAAGCCAAAAACGTGATGTTATTAGATGGGAAAATCCGGAAGATTTCTTGTTAGTCAAAAAATGGGAAAGACCGTTAGATGAGATTAAAGATGATAGTTCGTTGATTGTTGACCCTTGACTTGCTGCTATTCTTGTAGAAAACGGAATTATTGAAGCGGTACAAACACAGTCGGGTAAATGGTCATTGCAAACAGATAATATTCCCGTTATCACTTCATTAAAAAATATTATGAGTATGTTTGAATCTCATGATAAAGCTGCCATCTATTTTGTTAAAATGATTACCATTGCTAATCAAAAATGGTGAACAAAAAACCCAATCAAATATTTGGAACCAACATATAATTTTCCTGTACAATTGAGAGCTTTTGGTAATTTTAGTTTTGTGATCAAAGATGTTGCTCATTTTTGGACAAATTTTGTTTCAACAAAAAATGAATATACCGTTGATGAAATGACAACGCTATTGACTGATAGACTTTTGCAAACAATCACTGATGTGCTTGCTCAATGACAATATGCTTACACGAAAATTGATGCAAAAAGAGAAGAAATCGCATCTACTATTTTGGCAAAGGCTAATGACTCTATTGGAAATTTAGGAATAGAAATCAATGATTTTAGACTAGAAGATATTAACTTTACTGAAGAGACACAACAACTAATTAACTCTATTGCAACACAAGGAGCACAAGTAGTTGGTATTAATCAAGCAAAAAACATTGATGCTGCTGCTATGCAAAAATTTGCACAAAAAGAGCAATTAGAAATAGCAAAAGAAGCTGCAAAAAATGAATGAAATTCTTGAGCAATGATGGGCGCTGTTGTAGGTATGAATATGGGACAACAAACAAGTGCTGTAATGAATGGAGCGATGCAAACTAATGACAACCAAACAGTTGAATCTATGTTGCAACAATTACAATCGCTTAAAGAAAAAAACATTATTAGCGAAGAAAATTATAATCAAAAAAAAGATGAAATACTTAAAAAAATGCAATAACTTTATCTAAGAAAAAATTCAATGACAAAAAAGACGATACTTGATGGAACACCAATACATGTCGGTTTATTTTTTTCTTGTTTGCGAAATTTACTTAAAGAGAAATTTTTGATAGTGTTTGGCCCTGTTTATATTCTTTGGTTTTTGCTTTTATTGGTGCGTTATTTTGATGCAGATCTTTTAGTGAAATTTTGAGAAATTTGGATAGATCAACCACTTATTGCACTGTTTTATTTGTTGTTGTATGCTTTTCTTTGGATTGTTGCTTTATGAGTTTCATTTATTGCACTCAAAGAACATCTGTATGGTAAGAAAATTACAGGACAAGAATGTATTGCTATACTATGAAAACGTTTGCCACATGTGATAGCAGTCAGTCTTCTCTGTTTGTTGTTGATTTATCTTGGGTTTTTGCTTTTTATTGTGCCAGGATTTGTTGTTTTTGTTTTTTTGGCTTTCGCGCCTCTTATTGCACTTGCGTCGGAACGTAGTGTATTTGATGCTATCAAGTATAGCGTGTCACTTGTTTTGTTTCATAATTGGTTTTTCGTTTTTCTTCTTGTTGTTTTGCTTGTAGCTATTTCATCATTTGCTGGTGAAACGCTACCTTCTCTTTTGGCTCGACCATTAATGGATGCGGGAGGAAATCCTTACAATGATTTTTTTGCCCAATTTGTTTTGTTACTTGATTGATTGTTTGCTGCATCATACTATTGAATTTTTATTGCTGGTATGACAATTTTGTATGTTTCTTTTGATAAACAATATCAAGATGCTTCACCAATAATGCGTGATAGTACAAAAAAAATAGGCTGTGTCTGATATGGATGTTTCGGATTTGCTTTCTTGTCTCTTGCTCTCTTGGGTGTTTTTTTCTTCATGTTATATGGGTTTTATAAAATGTCTGTTGCTCATTTACTTACTCACCAGAGCACACAGATTGATTCTGTCGGTAATACTATAACAAGTGAACAACAATTTGCTTTTGATCAAAAAACAGAGGAAATTGCTCAGAATCGAAAACTTATTAGAAGTGGACAAAGTGGACAACTTGTTGTTGATGCATCATATTTTGATCTTTGACTTCGTTCTCTTTTATCGGGTACTGCCTTCAAATCATCAGTTGATCTGAGTGGTGGTGTTGCAACAACAAAAATTGTTATAGATGTGACTGATCTAGGTTTTGATAAACAATTTATTGATGCAGCTATTTCATTTAGTTTCTCTTTGGATTGAGATGTAGCAAACTTTGCAATATATTCAGGTTTTGTTGGTCGTGATAGAAATTATTTAAAAGATGTTGTTGATGATTTTATAGGAAATAATTCATTTTTTTGGTCGGATTTTGCTGACGAAGTTATACGAAGAATGGATGCTAGAGGAGCAACAAATTATCAAAAAGAAGAGGTAAAAAAACTTTTTGAACGCGTAAAAAAAATCAGCATGAGTAATGATGTTGTTGTTATTGAATTTGATTAATTATTTTTTTTAGCTTATTACTTTTTTGTATGATGAATGAATTTTCTTTGTTACTATTAACAACTATACTATATGTTGTGATTGGTCTTTTATTCTTTGCTTTGAGCGTTTTTGTTGTAGAAAAAGCGACTCATTGGTCACTGCATAAAGAAATTCTAGATGATGAAAATATTGCAGTGGGTATTATGTTCTGAGCGATATTTTTGGGAATAGCTATTATTATTGCTGCTGCCATTCATGGATAAAAAAAATCTCTCTACTACGAATGATTTACTAACCAAAATGTACGATGCTCATCAGGCAGGAGATTTTGTTACATTGAAAAAACTAATTACACTTCTCAAACAAAAAGACCCTACTAGTCATTATATCAATAGATATCAACATATTTTGTCTAAGGAGTCATCTATACATCAAAAAACTGTAGCAAAACAATCAAATACTTCCGTTGTTGCTTTTTCATGCCCTCATTGTGGATCAAGTTTTTCTTTGTCATGAAAAAAGCAAGATTTTGATGGAGAAACACTTGATTGTGTTCACTGTCATTCTTCTTTTGTTTATACAAAAAAAAATATAAAAACATTGTTTAGTGATCTTCGTGTTGGCCATACAAAAACTATTGATCAACAAGAGTATAGAATTGCAGGAGGTGTTTTGTATAAAGGACAGCGACATGAACAAGCAGAATCTTGATGATTGCGTTACCTTGAACGAACCTTGCTTAACAACAAATGAGAAATTTTTTATTTGTCAGAATCAATTGCAAATTGGTTGGAATGACGAACAGAAAAAGAAGAAAAAGAAGTTGAACTTTCATGGAAAACATCCCTTCCTTTTTCTCTTCAAGAAATTACAGACACAGCATTGATAACCGATAAATGATCTATTCCTCTTTATGAAATTGATCGTGTCAAAGTAAAAAAGATACAAGGAGAAAATATAAAGTCATATACTATCGGAGAAAAAGTTGTCTTATATAGTTTTCGTTATCATTGAAAAAAATACGTGCTTGAAAAAGAATCGACTGCAACACAACAAGAAATAGGTATCTATCAAACCAAAACCTTACCACTGTCAGCTATTCAAAAAACTACGACTATAAAACTATCGATTAATAAAAATTGATCAGTATTTTCTTCTTGATTCTCTTTTCAATGATTGTTGTGATGAGTATCATTATTTATTCTGCTGCTTATTGTTGTTGTCGTTTTTCACACATTGTGAGGTCCTTCTTTTTGACCATATTTGTCATTAATAGTTTTGGCTTTGTGTGTTTTGTTTGTTAGTTTCTTGGAAAAAAATAAAAAACCCCATCGTCATTGACTAGCTTTTGTTATGCTTCTTTTGGGTATCTTTTTGTTTCATGTGACTGATTCACCTGTTTCTGATGAGATGTCTTTGGGAGCTGTTGCTACTAGTTCACTTACATGAAATTTTAGGTCTATGATGAATGATATTCCAGCTATGCCTTCGTGGGAAAAACAATGAGCTTCTTATGATCGTGGAGGAGTTGAATTCCATGTCTCTCGTTATGATGGTTTTCGTTTTTCAATAAACAATAAAGATGATAGAGATGCTCTTCGTGCTCTTTTGAATGAGAATCTTTTGCTTATTGATAAGACAATGAAAGAATCTTACGACACTCACACACGATTAAATTCGTGATCTTATGAGCAAAACATGAAGCAAGTCTATTATTATCTTTTGCAAAATCCTGTAGTTATCTATCACCAAGCTCCTTTTATTTTTAGTCCTTAGATTGTCATGAATGTTGGATATTTTTTGTTGGCTATTATCTTTTTTGTAATAGGTGCTACTATAAGCGCTGTTGCTCCGGTTACTACTTATCAACCACTAGCAAAACAAATAAGTCTTAAGTCGGTCGATTGAGTAAAATTGCAATGGTCAATTGATACTCATACATATTGTGTTGGTGATTGTACTAATAACAACCCCGATTCCTGATGATGAACTTCTTGGGGATGATCAGGAGGAGGAAAATAATTTATTATGTTATGCTCTCATGTTTAACTGTGTTCATTGTGGTGCGCCACATAATATTTTGCCTGGAACGAAACAATTAGTTTGCTCATATTGTAAAACTGTTTTGTTTTTTCGTCATGATGTTTTACAAACTGATTGAGTAAAATGATGAGTACTTCCTTTTCCAACAATGTTTGCTATTGGAAAAAAATATTACGTAGTTCTTGATAATACGTCGTTACATACGATTGCTAATAAAAATATTCGTTATTATAATGAACAGGAATGGGCAAAAATTTGACAACAAAATACGAATAAACTTTTGATGGAATTATATGTGTATGGTCATTGTCGTTTAGTGAATGATGGAGGTTTTTGGGAACAACGATTTGTTAGACCCTTGTCCGTTGATGCACAAATAATAATTCCTAAGCAAAAAGATTTGCTTCTTGAGGAAGATGAGTGACAAATTACTATGTATGCTGTTTCATCTATAACAGAAGTATGATCAAATCATGCTGTACAAAAAAACTCGACATTACTAGATTGAATGTTTGTCCAAGATTCTGGGACGGCACAACTTGAGTGATGGGAATGACAACTTTTGTTTGCTTTTGATACATCAAAACATATCACTTATTACAGATTAGAAAACAACAAAACTTCAAGAATTATTGATTATTATAATACAACAAAACTTGTTGCAGATAGCATCTAAAAAATAGAAATAATTATTTATTTTTTCATTGTTTATTATAATGGCACATGTACTTGATCCCCATACATGAGAAAAAATAGAATTAAATCAATTGTCTCAAGAAGAAAAAAATATTATTATTGATAAGTGAACAGAACATCCACGAACGTGAGAATATGATCAACACTTTGATCAGTGAACATATCTTTGTAGGCAATGTAATGCTCCTTTGTATCGTTCACAAAATAAATTTGATGCTCATTGTGGGCGACCTGCTTTTGATGATGCAATACCTTGAGCAATTAGATGGCAAGAAGATATTCATTCATCAGGGACAGAAATTGTTTGTAAACGTTGTGGTGCGCATTTGTGACATGCGTTTGTTGGAGAACAGTTTACAAAAAGCAATGTAAGACATTGTGTTAATTCTCTTAGTATGAAATTTGTTCCAGAGCATGTTGCTTCTCCTCAGAATGATATTGCAGTTTTTTGATGAGGTTGTTTTTGGTGTATAGAAGCAGTATTCCAAAAATTACAATGAGTGCTTGATGTGCAGTCTGGCTATGCCTGAGGCCATGTTCAATATCCAACATACGAACAAGTGACCAAACAAGATACCGGTCATGCAGAAGTGGTTAGAATATTTTTTGACCCATCAATTATTTCTTATGAACAGTTGTTGTTGGTTTTCTTTACTGTTCACAATCCGACGACACTTAATCAACAATGAGCTGATCATTGAACACAGTATAGGTCGATCATTTTGTATAACTCGTCTCAACAAAAAGAAACTGCCGCTACAGTTATACAAAAACCAATACAAGAAAATCGATATCCTGATCCTATTGTCACGGAAGTAGTTCCATTAGAAACGTTTTGGCTTGCCGATGGTAGTCATCAAAATTTCTACAATAACCATCCGAAAAGAGTATACTGCCAAGTAACTATTGACCCCAAAATAGCAAAATTGAAACAACAATGGCAGCACTTGTTACAGTAATTTTTTACTATTTTTTTATTATTTTTTTGTGTAATGGTTTTTCCAATTATTTGAATGAGTCCATGAAACAGTTATTTCAAAGATAAAGAGGTTGCTTTTTTGTTGAGAGAAACCATTCATAAATTTTGAAAATGTGCAATTATGGTTGCTGAGACATTTTGGGAAGATTCTCTTACGGAGGATTTTCTCAAAGAAAAAGGTAGTAAAAAAGACTTACTTATAAAAAAATCTTTTGTAAAAGATGTTCCTATCAAAATTTATGAAAATTGTTTTGCTTTTCCTTGGGGAGAGTTTGAATTAAAAAATATTTTTGATTCATTCATAGAAAAACATTTGTCTCATTAAATACTTCTATGTTATATTTTTTTGTATTTGTTCTTGCTGTATGCTGACTCGTTTATGAAATTTTGTTGGCAACGTATAGTTCTTATTTATTGTGAGATACTATCGTGCAATTTTCGCTTACCATTGGTCTTTTTTTGTTTTGATTAGGACTATGAGCTTTTTTTTCAAAAAAAATTACTCATTTGTTGCGTGCTTTTTTTCGAGTAGAAATTATACTATGAGTAGTAGGTGGTTTTTCTATCGTTATTTTACAATTTTTGTTTGTGTATTTTCTTAATTATACAGAAATTTTTGTTTTGGCATATTATTCTCTCGTCGTTTTTATTGCTGTATTGGTTGGGTTGGAAATTCCATTAATTGTGGATCTGCTGTATACGCAACAGGAACAAAAATACACTCACTCTATAAAAGAATTAGTGGGAGATGTTTTTACGTATGATTATTTATGAGCATTGGTGGCAACAATATTGTTTCCTTTTGTTTTGTTGCCTTATGTTGGTTTGTTGTATACTGCGTTGCTTGTTGGAGTATTGAATATTGTGACTGCAGGGCTTTTTTTGATGCATAAGCAAGTAAAACGTGAATGGACAAAGAAACAATATTTTTTTGCTTGGGGCGTGCTAGCAGTCAGTTTGTTGTTTTTGTTGTGATCATTTGTTCCTGTTTCTCGCTATGTGGGAAATGTGCGAGATAGAGTTTTTTATAAAGACCAAATTATTTATCAGCAGCAAAGCGATTATCAGCATATTGTTGTGACAAAAAAATGAGAAAAAATAACGCTTTACCTTGATGGAAAAGTGCAATTTGTTTCTTTGGATGAAGAAAGATATCACAATGCACTTTGGTATCCGGCTCAACAATTTATTGATGCTACTAAGTCTGATGATTTGTCTATTTTAGTTCTTGGCGCAGGTGATGGTTTGCTTGTAAGAACAATTTTCGATAAAGCTTGAGATCAAAAAAATATTGCTGTTGATTTGGTGGAACTTGATCCAGCAATGACCTCTTTTGCAATGCATCATGATTTGATGAAAAGTCTTAATCATGATGCTTTGCATGATAAAAGAGTTTCGATTGTGCATCAAGATGCTATGGAATATGTGCTTGAAGCAGCACAGAAAGAAAAAAAATATGACATCATTATTGCCGATTTTCCTGATCCTAGAAATGTAAGTTTAACCAAATTGTATAGTGTTGAATTTTATTCACTGCTTGATACTCTTAGTAAAGAACAATCTGTATTTGTGACACAGGCATCGAGTGCTTTTTTTGCGAAGGAAGCTTTTGCTAGTATTCAAAAAACAATACAAGAATGATTTTGACGTTGAGTAGTGCCATATCATGTGTACATTCCTAGTTTTGGTGATTGGTGATTTGTTGCTTCATATCGCTTATTTGATAGACCTCATTGATGGCGAAATGATGAAAATCGTTTTGGTATTCAGCGTCATTTTGATGATGATTATGTGGTTGAAGAGGTACATATAAATACATTGGATAATCATATTTTGTTGCAATATTATTTGCAAGGTTGGAAAAGATTTGGATTATAATATTGCTTGATGTTACTTATTGTGGTAGAAAAAATTGGACAATTGGATGTGGTTCCTTTTGCGTGAGTATCAATCAATAATGATTGATGAAAACCTTTTTGTTGGTCAGATATTTGTGGTCGTTTACGACTTGTGGATCAAGACCAATTTACTTCTTTTTTGCCCCTGCTTAATGGCCGACGAGGAAAGTGGTGCTTTGTGGTGTGAGCAAATGATTATATTTCACTTACATCATTGACTCAAGCAGATTCATTTCATTTTTCTTTTGATGTGTTTGATCAATCATTGCAACATGTTTTGCAACAAAAAAATATGCTCAATGAATCTGATTTTTTGGCCACATTATCTCAGCACGAATCATACTTTTTTGAAATAAAAAATTTGTTGTTTGATATTGTTCATTTATTGATGTATATGTTTGTCTTGTTGTATAAACATGAAAAAAATACTGATGAATTGTTTCATCTTGCTCAAACGACGAGTACGCCCGCAGAGTTTAAGGCACAAGCAACGCTTCTTTTATCACAAAAAAATCCTATGATAAAAAGCTTAGTTTGACGTTATGAGTTAATGATCGAATTATCATCACGAATGTCTCACCTTTTAGCAAAAGCTGTTGATAAAAATTCATTGTTACAATAATATTTACACTATAGTTTTTATAGATGATACATTACCAAAAAATTGATAACTATTACTATGTTTTTGGAGATAAGAATTCTTCTCCATTTTGACCATTTGAATGAATACGATGCAAATGAAAATTTCGTTGATTAATAGATAATGATATACAGATCAATCACCTAAAAACCCGAAAAGATGTAGTAGGTGTTTGGAAAAAAAACCTTGTCTATTTATCATTACAAGAAAATGATTTACTGCAAGTAGTTGCTGACAAAAAATAAATCTTTTTATTCATCAACATCAATAAATATTCTTGATCTTGTATTTGCTATGTTATTGCTCCAAAAAGGTTTGTGGGTAATAGAAACGTTTGCAATTTCTTGAAAAGAAATGATTCATTTTTTTATACTCTCTATATTTTTGTTTGAGAGAGCTATATTTTTCACTTCATTTTTTATTCAATTTTTATCTGTAACAAAATCATACGCGCCAATAATATTTACCTTGGTCGGTATGTTGTATGTTTGATAGTCTCCAGTTTTTAGTGTGAGAAAAGAGGTGTTTGATATGTTGATTTTTATAATTTCTGTTGTTTCTGATTTTCTTTCTTCAAGATATTGTTCGACAGCAGTTTGTAAATCTTGTGGCGTTATATAGGTGTAGATAATTTCTACATCCATAGTTCCGTTTACAAGATGTCCTGTTGTTTGTCTTGTCTTGCTAAATGAGTATTCTGGATTTTGTATACTAACTGTTTTTTCAAAAGGCAGATATATTTTTTTCTTTTGATCAACTGACTCGTTTATTATTTTCATCTTTTTTTGCTCTATGCTTTCACTTAATTTTTTTAAAAGAATTGCTCTATCTTTTCATGAAACGAAATTTTTTTCTTCAATTTTTTGAAAGTCTTTGACTACTTCTGCGTAGACTTCTTTTTTGTATAGACTTTGTGCTAAATTTTTGATGTAGAAGAGTTCTCCTTTTTTTACGTTACCTCTTTCTCCTATAATTTTTCCATTGATATCATAGGTTCTTGCTCTTGCGATAGTATTGATATACCCTGCACTGTTACCTACTTTTGCAGGTATTGTAACCTGTTCTTTTATCTTAAAAATTAATCAATTTTCTGATATTATTTGCGTGTCAGGAACTAAAGAAATTGCTTTTTCTGTTTTATTGACTAGCCTTATTGTTCCTTGGGCTGGTGCACTTAGATATTGTAAATCATTATTGGTAATAGTTACTTTTTCATTATAAGAAATGCTTCCTGTAAAATACGGAATAGTAATGCTATCAAGTGGAACTAATGATCCACTGCTATTATAATCTTCAGGAATGTAGCGGAAGTTATATACAATAGGCTCGCTATGATAAAAAGGAAATAATTTTATTGTTGTACTCGGAAGTATTAAGGTATACAAAAAATAAAATATCAACAAAATAACAATGACTTCTATTCAAAAAATCAAATAGAGAAAGTAATGTTTTTTGTGGTAGAAGTATGCATGAAAATGTTTGACATTGAAAAAGAAGCTATAGAGTAGTTTGAGAGCTTTTTTTCGTTTTGCTTGTTTTTTTCGCCTTGTTTTTAGTCATAGGCTTTTGAGAAATTCTTCCTTTTTTTTTGACCCTACCACGAATGTAGCAGTCATGTTTTTTTCATGAAGCAACTCTTTTATTTGTTTTCACCACCATTCATTAAGAAAAAATTGATTTCCATTTTCTATGAAAATTTCGATGTTTTTTTTATGTTCAATTTTTTCAATAGTCGTGAAAATAGTATAAAGGCTATCACTCCTAAGAAAGAATAGTTTCATATTTTTTTGTCCTAGTGAGTAAATTGCTGATTTCTTTTACCTGCATACATGTAGGCGTAAACACAAATAATGGTAATCAATCGTGAATAATAATGTTTAATATCTACTGTTAGTCAAAAAAATTGTGCAACTCCATGTTTAGGATATTGCTGAAACAAAAACACCATACTGACAAGAAAAAACATGATGGCAAAACCCAAATATCCAATTCCGGCTTTTTTGTAGTATCTTTTTATGATACGAGTGCTTACCACACTAATGACTCAAGTGATGCTCAAAAATAACCCAACAGGCATTACTTTGGAGTATTTTGATAATTTACTATTATCAGTAAATGCTTGAATTCCTATTCAGCTTTGTGTTGTGATACCAATGAAATCATCACCTAATAGAAGAAAAATTCCTAAAGGAATGACGCTAAATGCAGTACTATAAAAAAAGATATCTATTCGTTTTCTTCTTTGAGTCGGGTTTTTTACTCATTTGAGAAATAATATGAGATAGACAATAAATCATGATACAAGACCGATGTAGTGAAAATTATATCCGTATGGTGAAATGATTTGTGCAATAGTTTCCCATCATGGCAGAAATGTATTGTGTTCAAAAATGAGAAACGAATAGGATCCCATAATGTATATTAAACTGATCAGAAGAGGAAGCGTATTAAAAAAACGCTTGAATGAGTAATGGTATCTTTTGCTCAGCGTGTATACAGAAAAAATAAACACGAGAAATGACAAAACTATTCATAGTCATGTCATATAAATTTCAGTTTGTCCTATGGTCAGATAGGGTCGCATGGGTTAATAATCACTAATTAAACTATCTTAAGTATTGTACTAGCTTTTTTTCTCTAAATAAGACTATTCTGATTATCCCTGGATAATCAAGTTGATCTTCTATTTTATCAGCGATAGATTGGAATAGTGTTTGTACTTCGTTGTCTTTGATTGTATCTGGGTCTGCATATACCATTATTTCTCTTCCTGCCTGCATAATATGCACTTTTTGTACTCCTCATACATTAGTAATGAGTTTTTCTAGTTCTACCATTTTTTCTATGAACAAATCTTTTGTGTTGAATCTTGCTCAAGGTCTTGATGCAGATATTGCGTCCGCAGCAGTGACAATCCATGATATTGGATCTGTCATAGGCACATCATAGTGATGAGAAGCAGCTGCGTTGATAATTACCGGATGCATTCCATGTTTTTTGAGTGCATCAGCACCTATTGCTGTATGTGATTGTCCTGTTGTTGCAATAACTTTTCCTATATCGTGCAGCAATCATGCTTTTTTTGCTAAGAGAGGATCAATTCCCATTTCACTCGCTATTGCTTCCGATATTTTTGCAACTTCGATACTATGATTCCACAAATTTTGTCCATAACTATATCTTAGATGAAATTGTCCAATCATTTTTACGATTTCTGGTTTCATCATAGGAATGGTTAACATATTTAGTGCTTCTTTTCCTTTTTCTAGAAGTATTTCATCAAGATTGTTTTTTATTTCGTTGTATGTCTTTTCTATGTAGTGGGGGTTTATCTTTGTGTCTTTGATTAGTTTTGTCAGTGTTTCTCTTGCTACAAAACGTTTTTCATGATCATAAGAAGATATTCTCACTGTAAGGGGCGTATCATCGACGATTAACTCAACTCCTGTAATTTTTTCAAAGTAACCAATATTTCTTCATTCTCTACCAATAATTTTTCCTTTGAAATGTTCATCAGGAATATCAACACTAACGGTAGTAAATTCACTGTTATGGTCTGTTGCAATTCTTGGCAATACTCTCGAAAGAATTTGTTGAGCTTCTTTTGTTGATTCCTCTTGCGTTATTTTTTTAAATTTATTGATGAATACGCTTATTTCTTTTTCATTTTCTTCTTTTATTTGCGCAAAAAGAGCGTCTTTTGCTTCATTGGTGGAATATTTTGCTATTTCACTCAATTTACTTTTTTGCTCTTCTTTTATTTTTTGTACTTCATCGAATTCTTTTGCTAATTTTTCTTTATTTTCGTCTAGCTTTTCTTTGTTTTTTTCTAGTTTTTCTTCTCTTTGGAGGATTCTTTCTTCCATTTTGTCTATCTTGTTGTGTCTTTTATCAATTTCTTTTTGTGCATTTTCTTCTATCTTGAGTCATCTATTTTCTGCTTTTTCTATAATGGTGTCTGCTTGTTTTTTTGCTTTTTCAATAATTTCTTCTTCGATTTCTTTTGACCTTTTTATTTTTGCTTTGAATGCGAGTGCGGCTTTAGTCAGTGATTTTTTGTATCAAAAAAATCCTAGCGTTATACCAATAATTAGGGCACCAATATACCCAATAATGTCTGATGTCATATATTTTTGCGTGATAATCTATCTAAAGATGTTTATGTACACTTTGTTTCGTCATTTTTTATAGAGAAAGGGTGTTAATATTGCAATTGAATTTACTATGTTTCGGCCTATAATTTGGCCTATATTTTATATAATTTGTTTTGCTTATGAATGAATTGGCCTATCAAGGACTAATTTATTCCCTGGATGAATCTCTTACAAAAACAAAGCTTCGTACTGGTGAATATACAAAAAATATTACTACAGACAAGCTATCACGTTGGCTTGATGATAATCATGTTCAGTATCAGGTTGATGGTATGTCTGCATTCCACTTTAAATTTCATTTTATTCGTAGTAAACCTTATGTTATTTACTATCAATGAAATATTTCTTTACTAGATAAGCAATTGCTTGCTATTGTTTGACCTAGACGCAAATCTTCTTATGCAGATCGCGTATTATCTGATTTATTTGCTCATTTAGATGGTCATGATTTAGCAACAATTTCATGAATGGCCCCGTGAGTTGACATGCTTTGTCACAAGTTGTCTATAGAAAAAAATATTCCTACTATCGCAGTGTTATGATGATGATTAGCTCATTTTTTAAAAAAACAATCACCAATCATAGAGCAGATTGTTGCTAATGGGGGACTTGTTCTTTCGGAATTTCCTTTGAATAAAGCACCTACTCATTATACCTTTCCACAAAGAAACCGTATTATTGCAGGATTGGCTGATCGAGTGTTTTTGCCTGAAGCTGCACAGTGATCAGGTAGTTTGATTACGGTGGATTTTGCTTGTAAAATGAACAAGCCAGTCTATGGAACACCAAGTGGAATTTATTCACCGCCATCGATGGGTCTTAATGAGAAAATTGGAAGGGGAGACGTGAAAGCAGTCTGGGATATAAAATC
Organism: bacterium; assembly: GCA_020627925.1. Taxonomy (GTDB): domain Bacteria; phylum Patescibacteriota; class Gracilibacteria; order Absconditabacterales; family Absconditicoccaceae; genus JAHDFY01. The sequence continues at coordinate 110,855 of JAHDFY010000004.1, read as the reverse complement.
TTTTGTACACGAAACATTAGGTTTTTGTTGATCGAACAAAAAAGAACATTCTTCATTGACTGTAACACAGCAACATATCGTTTCTTTTCTTAAAAAAAACCAAGATGCATCAGTCCAAGAGATGGTGATTTGACTTGATGTTGCAACTGCCTCATTGATGGCAGAATTATCTATTTTGGAAATGGATGGACGGGTGCTAGAAGGAGAATGAAAAAAATATATGCTTGCTTCATAGTTTTTGGGTTTGTAGTTTTCTTGTCAATAATTATGATTTAGCAAAATAAAACTAATTGTTAAACTACAAATAAAATAAAAATCAATGACTTTACCAAACACGTCGAAACAACCCGACTCTTTTTTTCAAAAAATGCCTTGGTTATCTCTTGGTGGATTTATTGTTACTATTATTGCTTTATTTCTTTCTGAGATGGGCCTCTGGGGAGTATATCTAAATGCTTTCCATTCTATACTGCTTCATTATTTTGCATCATGGGACAAAATGGACATGAGCAAAGATAACGCTTCTATTAAGAGGACATTGCTTGAGTTTGGCATTGCAACGCTTCTATCGTTTACTTTGTTTGCTACTTCTCTTGGATTTACTATCTCATCAGTAGAAACAGGTTATTTTTTTTCTAATTTTGCTGACTTTATTTTACAGTTACCATGGATTTCTTGGATGCTTTTTTTAATTGCTTCTTTCATTGAAGCTGCTAACTTATCATTCCGTATGGTTGGTAGAACATTAGATGTATAATAGACAATCATTATTATGAAAAAACCTCATTATTAATCTATAATGAGGTTTTTGGTTTTATAATTTTTACCATAAAGGAGATTTTATTTTTCCATTTTTTCCAATACTTATAAGGTATTCTTTTTCTTTATATCCAGGCAAAACTCGTGAATTCTTACTTGGTTCCCATGGATCGATTGATGATTTAAACTTAAAATGCAAAATTAAATCATCAAAACTGTATTGGTAATAATTTTTAATTTTTTTGTATAATTTAGGAGCAATAACAGATGAAAAAGCACCCATATTTCCATGTAATTTACTATATACCAGTTTGCATAATTTTTCTTTGCTCGCTAAATTTGGATTGCTTATTACAGGAAATGGGAGGATTACATAAAATATATTTCTTTCTTGTTTGTCTTTTTTGATATCATGGAACATAGTACTTTCTACATATCCTAGTTTTACATTGTTTCCATCAAAAACCTCTTTATCTACGATAATTATGTCTTCATCTAGTTCAGGAATGCTCCAATTTGTTTGATCTGAGGTAATTATTGTTTTTTTTACATTGATTTCTTGGGGCTGCTTTTTAGATTTTGGTATAGCAGCATAGAGTAATACTAAAACAAATAAAGATACCGCAATTACATACATGTACTTCATAATTTTTTTCTTTTTTATTTTCAAAATAGCAATAGCTATATACTATTACTATTTTGTTTTATAAATTATTGTTCGTATTGCAAAGCTGAATTTTATTATAATGTTACAAATTGATAATTTCTATTTGTTTTGACTCATGAACTATCCTTTATTTCTAATATGTTCGACGTACGAGATCAATCATGAGGAGACATTAGTAATTTTGCTTCTTTTTCATCTCAATCAATATTTGTTTTTATTTTTAATATTTTATTGGTTTTATCATGGGTAATTTCTGTTAACCACCCATCTTTTGCTCATCTTTTAAGGTCTTTCATGAGCTGATCAAAGACGTTTACTCTTTGTCCGTTAATTGTTTTTTCAAAATCTTTGATATCGCTGTAGGTACTATTTTTTTCTGCAGCTATTCCGTTGATTTCTCACACAAACGCGTTACGTACTGCATCAGACAAGTCTTCATTATCGTCTGTTCCTGTATCTGTGCTGTTTCCATTACCAGTGACCCATTGTCTTATTTTACCTTCGTTTCGGTAATGATCAACAGCGCCAGCACCAGCCATAAAGATCAGTCATCCAAGTACTTTTCCTCTTCGTCACATTCTTCCATATCAGACGAAAGGGGCAGCAGCAGCAGCTCATACACTTGATCCACCAAGTAGAGATGTCAGAGCAACGATACCTCCTACAGTTGCTCCTGCAATCAATATGTAACCACCTACTTCTACGAGACTTATTTCTCCATTTTTGATTTTTTCACCTACTTCTTTGAGAAAGTCTTTTGTGACTTCTACGGCTCATAAACCGGTTTTGAGTAGTAGTTTTCCTGCTTGGACAATGATTTCTGCTCACATTTTGATCCATTCGAGTGCTCCATATGCAAGTGTTCCTGTTACTTCGATACCTGCATCTTTGAGATCTCCTAGGAATTTTTTGAATTTATTCCAAGATTCAGGAGCCATCGTAGATAATTGAGCGTCAATGGCAGAAAAAACTTCACCAGTCTTCTCATACCCCATAGCGATCAGTCATTCTTCTCTTATTTTTCTAACAGTTTCATCCGCTTCTTGTTGTTCTGTTCTTTCATGACCCGATTGCCAAATAGAGTTTCCGGAAGCATCCATTCTTGAGTTGTAAAAACGGATGGTTGCCTCCATTCCACTATCTGTGTTCATAATTGGTACATGTTTGTATCTGTCTCCACCTAATGAAGTTCCTCCCAGTGATCACCAGTATTCTGTTAGTACAGAGATGAAATCATTTCATGGCAAAAGATCTCCCCATGATAGATCGACTAATTTTTGTCTCCATTTTTCCATAAATCATACCTGATGGAATTGAGCGTTTGCGCCAAAGAATTCTTCGGAGAATGGTCCAGCAGTCCCATCTGTATTTCCTGCAATGGTGGATTGACCTTCAAAAGCTTCTTTGATTGTTGCATATTTTACTCACCAAAGAATCATTCCTGTTAGTCCACCGTCTTTTGCAACGCTGTCCTTGAATGACACTTTTTTTCCTGTGCTGTCAGTAAACTCATCAATTGTCATATTATTAGGATCAAACGTGAGTTCTACATTGTTTTTACCTATGTCTTTTCCATCTTTGTCCTTTCTTTCTTTTGATCATTTACAAACTAATTTTAGTTTATTATTGTTTGCTTGCACAAAATCAATTACGATATGTGGACTAAAATTGGCATTTAGTTTTTCGGCCATAGCAGCTATGACGATTCTTTGTTTCTCATTTAGATAAAATAGTGAATCAAGCCTTGTTTTGATAGTACTTGATATGGTATTTTGATCTTTAAGATATTCAATATTGCGATGCTCAAAGGTGAAGTAACCATTTTTGAGATATTCATTGAGTTTGTCTCTCATTTGTAGCTCTGTTGTGATTGATGCATCATTGATAAATGCTGTTTTTTTATCAATATGACTTGGGTCAATAGAAAGTCCTTGTTGTCTTACGTATTTGAGATAAGCATTTTCTCTGATTTTTCTGTGCTTGAATTCGAGAATGAACTTTTCTACCATTTGTACGTTAAGTGTTGGATTATCAAACGGTGATGGAGTAGTGCTCAACCCAACAATATCAAAAACAGATTGAATTCTATTCGCTGCGTTGGGTGCTTTTACCTCATTGATAAAATTGTCAAACTGTGTTTTTTTCCCTTTTGATGTAAGAAGTTCTCCAAGTTTGGTAATATCAATTTCGTCTGCACTATTTCCTGATCATATGTATGGTTTGATATCAGCGAGCGTCATCCCTGAAAAAAGTTTGCTGACTCTTGTTAAGTCTGCTTCTCTTGGTATTTCTGCTTTGATTTCTTGCAAAAGACCTTCTCTTTGCCATGCACGAATGTTTTCGTCCATTGTTTTTGATTCATCGTAGCTGTCAAGAATTCTTTTCCAATTTCACAGTTCGTCTGGTTGTTTTGGTTGCAAGTGATGGTTGGTTAGAGCAGTGATGATTGTTTTGTTGTCTCTTTCCATTACCTCCATAGTGAGTTTGGTAATAGTTTTGTCTGAATTAGCTATTTCATCCGGCGTTGTTCACAATCTTGTGAAAAAATTGTGGATAATATCTTTGTTTTCTGAATTTCTGATTGCTTTGATACGATCAGCTTTCTCGGGATATGCGAGTATTGCTTTGTCCCATGCGATTGTTACTTTTCCATCAGGAGCAACAACACAATATTTTGCTAATTCTTTTCCTTGGAGATCCCCAAAACAATCACACACTCTGTATGGTTGGTTTGCTTGTCCGGCCTCCATTTCTATTGGATTCGTTAGACCGACATATTCGGCCATATCAACAATTGCTTTTGCTCCTTTTCCTCCAAAGAATGTTCCCAACAATGTCCCTGTGATCGTGTGTCAACCTGGTGTCAGCAAATACGTTCATGCTTCTAGTGCTGCTAGTGCTCATAGTTTACCAAGTGTTGATTTTCCTCATAGTTTCTCAAGTCCTTCCCATCATGCCTTGGCTAATTTATAGAGTAAATACCCTCATCAAAGGATTGTGGCTAGTCCTGCAATTTTTTCTTGGCCAGGTGTTAGTTTACGTCACAGTAGTTTTTCAAGCCCATATTTTGCACTTTTTCCTCCAGCTCTGAGAAGACCTCCATGTTGAAAATCCCTTAAAAATTCTGTAGCAAAGTTTTGGTCTGTATATGTTTTTCCTGGTATTTTGTTTCCATTTCTATCGTAGCGTATGCATTGATACTGGCTTCATCATGTTGTTGCTCCACTAACTGCAGCTCCTGCAGCACCTGCTGCCGGGATTACTCTTATAAATGTTCTTGTTGTTGGATCCCATACTTCTTCTGCATATCTCATGTAAGCATTTCTTTCGTCCATATCACGACCATTTGTTAAGGCTGTTGCTATATTATATCCGTGCTCGATACCTTCCCTTGTTGCATCATTGGCGTCTTGTTCAAACGAATTACCAAACCATTCCTTGTAATCTTCAACAGAGTATAATCTTTGTTTTGCTAAGTAATCTTTGGGGATGTTATCAATGAATCTATGAAGTGCATCAGGGTCATTAAGCGCATCATGCATTTGATCGGCAAGATGATTTCTCAAAAAATCAAGTTCCCTCTGTGCATCATTGAGCATTTTAGGTTCATTGACAATATTTCTTGCACCTAGTCTACTTTCTATACGATTAATATCTTGAATAATATTTTTAATTAATCTAAGAAATTTTTTGTACTCTAGGCGTTCGTTTGGCGTTTCTCTTACATTGAGTGTTCTCAAAGGTCCTATATGAGAAAGAGCTCTATCTAGATGTTTTTTGAACATTTCTTTGGTGACACTCGCGTGGGCTTGCACTGTTTCTGTTTTTAGATTAGTTAGTTCTAGTTCGTATTCGGTGATTTGTAATTCTACTTCTCTTCATTCAAAAATTTGTGTTTCTACATCAATTCTGTGCATTTGTAGTTCGTATCTTGCGTAGAATTTTATGAATTCTTCCAATATTTCCCTACTTGCAAATCCTGCAATTTCTTCGTTATTATGAGTTAATACGTAACTTTTAGTCTCTTTTTTGTAGTATAACTTTGTTTTTGGCGAAAAAAACTTATTGATTTTATTAGTCAATGAGTCGGTAGATTTGTTATCGAGTTGTCTGATCATTAATTCGTGAAACTGTTGTCTTTGTGAAGACTCAGAAAACATAGGAAGTTCCTCTTTTCTCGTGAGTCATCCTTTGTTTTTTTCATAATCCTGGATCTTGATTTTGTTGATTTCCATGACCGTTTTCGCGCTAAAATGTAGGTTTCATTTGAAATTTTACATAGAAGCATCTAGAAGGGCGAATTATAGGTCTATTTTTGAGAAAGTATGTTAACGTTTTTTGATAAATGTGTTATAATATTGTGTGGTGCTCTTGGAGTGTTTTGATGAAAAAGTCTTCTAATGGTTCTTTAATTTGAGAAACATTGCCACGTGCCAAAATTTTTCATTGATGGAGAATGCCATAGCTAGTTGCTACTTCTTCTACATCAGAGAGGATATGGGTCGAAAAAAGAATTGTTTTGTTTTTTTTGTGTAGTTTATTTATCAGTTTTTTTACGGCAATTCTTCCTAGTGGATCCAATCAATTCATTGGTTCATCTCGGATAATTAGATCTGGCTCATTGAGCAAAGAAATAATTAGCCCTAACTTCTTTTTCATTCATTCTGAGTAATTTTTTACTTTGTTGTTGCTGTACAGATCTAGTCACAACATGCTTCCTAATTGACGAGCTTGATCGTGTAGGTCAATTTTTTTTATTCAACTATAATATCAGATTGCTAGCACGTTTTGTATCCCTGTGAGGTGAGGATAGTAGCGCGTTTGGTCTGGAGCGTATCATATCTTTGTTACATTTTTTTGATTAATTGGCTTTTGATTTCGTGTGATGTGTCCTTTTTGCAAAGGAAGTAATCCCAGGATACACTTGATTGTTGTTGTTTTACCTGCACCATTTGATCACAAAAATCAAAAAACTTCTCCTTGAGCTATTGTTATGCTCAGATTGGAGAGTATGGTTTTTTTCTTTTGTCGAAATCCATGCATTACCTGGCAGCTAATATTGTTGATCGCTAACATTTATCCTTGGTTTTTGGGTGAAGGGTAGGGATTAGAATGGTGTCCGTGTTTTCCATGATGGTGATGATTGTGAGGCAATTGTTGTTGTGGAGACATTGCAGGTGGTGCAATATGTTGTTCAAATAATTCTTTATAAAGAATGTAGGTATATTCTTCTTGCTTTTGCTGTGTCAGTGTTGATTGATCAAGCAAATTAAAATATACGATAGCTTCTACGATTAATTCAATAAGCGCTTTTTTGTCTAGTGGCACATTGTCATGATGGTGATATGATAGTCTTTTGAGAAATGCGATATATGAGTTGATTGTTACTTGTGTGCCAAATTGAAATATATTGCTAAAAAAAGCAGTGAGACCTAACTGATGTGCTTCTTGTTGAAAAAAAGGAATGAAAATACCAACCATGACCATATTGTTGGTGTTTTTTCTGATACGTGCGTTTCATGATTTATCTTTCATTCTAAAAAACACACGATGAAATTTGACGAGCAAAGAGTCACTTGTCAACGCTTGTAGCAACATAGTAAGAAACTGAGCAATCATGCTGTTGTTTTTTCTGCTTGTTGCAATAAATCATCCAATTTGTTTTGCTTTTTTGGCTTGTTGTTCAACACGAGAAATATCTTCTTCACGAAGACCTTCATTTCATTCAGTGTTTGCGGATATACTAGGACCTGATTCTATAGATCAGCCAAATTCTTCGGGCATTGTCTCTCTCTAACGTAAAAAAACTATACTGATGTGATAGTAGTCAGTATAATTTTTTGTATGTGCGATGCAATAGGTGCTAGCTTGTTTGCTAAAGCGATTGTTGAAAGATTATTCCGAGTATTTTGTTTATTTCTTGCCTATAGGTAGAGAAGGCTTCTTCATGTAGCCATTTTTCAAAGTGTTTGTTGCAAAAGTTGATAGTTTCTTCAAGTCATTTTCTGTGTAAACCAAGATAGGTTTCTAAGTCTCATTGTGCGAACAAATAAATTTGATCTTGGTAATATTTTTTGATCATACGATTCATTCTTTCATACAAAATGGGATCTTTGTCATGTATAATGTTGATGAGTATCTTGTAGAATTGTGTTTTGTGCTCTAGGTGATATTCTTCGTTTTGATCCGAGTACATTAGTTTTTTGTATTCTCTCATATTTTTGACAGGAATGGTGTCTAGTATATTATCCCAATCACCGATGTAATAACTCTGTATTCAAAATTTAGTCAGGAACTTTTTTCGGATTTTAAATCTGCCTTTTCCTCCAATGGTAAGTATTTCAAATTCTCCTGCTTGAAGCAGTTTATTTTTTTCTAAATAGTCGATGTAATAGTTGAGAAAATAAGCGTCTGTTTCTCCTTCAACCATGATGATTTTAGGTACAAAAAATATTTTTGTCATATGCTCATATTTGAGCATGTGTATCATGTTTGCTTCGTCTTGACTAATGTTTGTTTTTGGGGTTTTGATTGCTATTCCATTGTTTTCTGTAGAAAGTCTAATGACGTTGTGAATATTCTTTTCATCAATAAAAAGAGGAGAGTGCGTTGCTACGATACATTGAACGCTGAGTTGTTCTTGTATATGATGTAAAGCCTCAATAAGAGATTTTTGCAGTTGTGGGTGAAGGTGTAATTCTGGCTCGTCAATGATGCATAAACCATGATGCAGATCATGTCAAAACATTGCCAAAACAATCAAAATTATTGATTGTAAACCACTGCTAAGTTCATCAATATGATAAAGATGGTCATGGTTGCTCAAAAAGAAAAACCTAATATTACGATCTAGTCATGATTGAACGATTAATTGAAACCCAAAATAGGGTTGTAAAATATTGTTGATGCTTTGTATAAATTGATTTTGATAATTGGTATTGTAGTAGGTTAGTTCTTTGATTTTTCTTTTGCATAAATAATATCACAGTGGCCATTCGGACCTACGTTTTGTGTCCTGTTCTTTGATTATTTTATTTAACTCGTATGATGACATATTGGGATGATAGGTTTTGTTTTTTATCTGACCATATGATCTATTGGGTCAGAGAATTGCAAAAGTGTTTTTGAGTGAATACCATCATGGTTTGTCATCTTTTTTTTCGTATTTGTTGTATAGGTGCATACATATTTGTAACAACTCTATGTTCTGTATATAGTCGAGAATGTAATGCTGAATATCGGTAAATTTTTTTGTTCTTAGAAAGAATTTTTCTTGTTTTTCATCAAAAGTAAAATAAAGATTTAGCTTATTTTCAAGCGTAAGAAATTTTGTATTTATTTCACCAAATTGAAAATCAATAGTGCTATATTTTTTGATGAGCTTATTGATGACATTTCTGTTTTTGTTGAGAAAGCGCATATTATCAAAATCGCCTTTGTGGAGTAGTATCGTCATTACTACTTTGGAAGGTTTTTCTTTGTAGTCTTTATGTTTTGTTAAATTTTGTGTTTTGGTGGCATAATCCCAAATTACTTGTTGTAGCTGCTTGGTGTATTTTTTTTGGTTGTAGTGTCCTTTTTCTATCTTTTCTCTTTTGATTTCTGCTTGTAATTTTTTGTTGAGATTTTTGTCATAAACATAATCTTTTTGTAGTCCTACTTTGTATATTTGATTAATTATTTCTAACAAGTTACTTTTTCCTGATCAGTTAGGACCTATGACAATATTGGTCACTCATTTTTCTTTCGTATTAAAAGATATTCCATCGACTTGATTGAGATTTTCGACGTAATCATAATTTAAAATATTGGAGATCTTAATATTTTTAATTTGCATATTATCTCTTATTTGATGAATAATTTTCTGTTTTTATTGTAACGAAAGTTTTTTTTTTGTACAAAAAATGCCTTTTGTGCTATAGCTTGCAAACCAATATAAAAAAAATAGGATATAGGTACTATTAATTACTAGACAACTTACGTGATGAATGAATTTATAATTTCTTTAACAAATACACCGACTGACGAGCTTACTCTCGATTTTTTGAAGAAAGCAAAAAGGGAGTATGCACGCGAACATGCAATGAGTAGTGTTCCTTCGAATATGCAGTTATTACACACATACCATGAACTAGTAAAATCTGGCGCTATCCAAAAAAATATCGCTCTAGAAAATGTTATGAAAAAAAGACCCATTAGATCTATGTCGTGAATCGTTTCGGTACAGGTGCTTACTAAACCTTTTTGGTGTCCGGGAAAATGTATTTTCTGTCCTAATGATTTTACGATGCCAAAAAGTTATATCAATACAGAACCAGGTGCAATGAGAGCGCTGATGAATAACTTTGACCCTCTCAAGCAAGTATATAATAGACTTTTGTCTTTGACGCTGACAGGACACCAAACAGACAAAATAGAAATGATTGTCTTGTGAGGTACTTGGGATGTGTATCCTGATGATTACAAAGAAGAATTTGTCAAAGGTCTTTATGATGCGTGCAACACATTTCCTGAGTATTACAACACTGTCGAATTAACCAAAAACAACAAAAAATCATCGCACTATTCTGCTCAAAGTGATTTTTCACCAGAGGTCCCAGCTACTATCGAGGAGTCTCTTACTATCAATGAAACAAGTAACAATAGAATTATTGGTTTGACGGTAGAAACAAGACCAGAGTATGTGAATGACAAAAACTGTCAATTTTGGAGAAAGCTATGAGTAACAAGGCTTGAAATGGGAATTCAATCTACTGATGATGATGTGCTCGAGGCGAACAAAAGGGGGCATACTATTCAAACTTGTCGTGAAGCAGTACATAAACTAAGGCAATATGGTTTCAAATTTAGTGTGCATCTTATGCCTGGATTGTACAAGTCGACATACGAAAAAGACGTGAAAACATTTGAAGACATATATAGCGATCCATACTTCAAACCAGACGAAATTAAATTTTATCCTACCTCTGTAATTCCTAATACAGAATTGTATGACCTTTATCGCAACGGTGAATATAAACCTCTGGACACAGAGATGATCAAAAAGCTCATTAGGCATACGTTTTTGCAAATTATACCACCGTATACACGTATTAAGAGACTTATTCGTGATATTCCTTCTACCGAAATTGTTGCTTGATCAAATGTTACTAATTTGTCTCAGTTGACACACAAAGAAATACTTGACCAATTTCGTCAGTCAGATGAAGGAAAAGCTTTGTATGAGAGAATGTATGCAAATTACCGCTACTGTGACTCTATTGATGACTATTTTGCGCAGCAAGCATCTCATGATGACGAGCAGCACATTGAAACGTATTATATAGGAAATAAACCAGATACTGAATCGTTTAGGACGTATGTTTCTCTTGATACGAGAACGAGGGAAATTAGGCAAAGATATAAAAAAGAAAACTGAATGTCTATCACGCCAAAGCCTGAAGATCAAGTTGCGATTCTTACTGTCAGAAAGTATAAAAGCAGTATTTGATGGGAATATTTTGTAAGTTTTGAAGATGAGTTAGGTTATTTGTATGGTTTTGTAAGGTTGTGTCTTCCTGATGATGATAAGGTTGTTGATTTTGCTGGAATAGGGCAGTGATATGCAATGATTAGAGAATTGCATGTGTATGGTCAACTCAAAGGTATTAATACAAAAGACGCTTCTACTAGGAGATTTTCTGCTCAACACAAATGATTTGGTTCACAGTTGATGCAATTTGCTGAGAGACAAGCAGCGTCATTGGGATATGCGAAATTATCTGTTATTAGTGGAATAGGAGTAAAATGATATTACAAAAAAATTGGTTACCATGAAGAATGAACATATATGGTAAAAACACTTTCATAGTCTCTTAATAAACAATCAAAAAAGTAAGCAGAATGTCAATGCGTCTGCTTATTTTTTTTTGTGCTATTGTTTGTGTAATAAAAAAGAGGAGGATTTTTTGCATATATATCACTATAAGCATATAATGTAGAATGATTATGACTTTATATTGCTATCATTTTTGCTCATGAATAAGAGAATAAAAAAAGCTTTTGCTACCATTCTCACTTTTAGTTTGCTATCTACATCGTTACTCACTGGTTTGGGAGTTTCTTCTGTATATGCATATGATTCACAAGTATGTATGCAGTACGATGACGGTGTGGTTTGTGCATCGCTTGATGAAGGAAGCAATGATTTCGAATTTGAGGTAAGAGTAACCAATTACGAAAGAAGTGGTTCTCCGACACTTTATTGTGAGATGAAACATTCGTCAAGCAATACAAGGCTAGGACAAGATTGTAAGGATGAATTTAGATATACTCGTAACGATGGTCAATTTATCATTGATGCGGTGCTTAATGGAGAAAATGGAACCTTTATTTATGATGTTGATGACGAAGATTGGGATACATCGCTTGATGAAGTAAGTGGCGGTAACACAAATTCTGATGATGTTGATGAGATTGAAGCGAAAGCTGATGATAATGAATATGATCTTGATGAGTGGATTGATGTTGATATCGAAATATTAGAAGATGGTGACACGGTAACAAACTTTAGTGATAAGGTTCGTTTCACTGTAGAAACAAAAACTTCAGGAGGTTCGTGGTTTACTGCAAGTACATCTGATTATGACTTAGATCGTACATCATATACGTTCAAAAACTCTGATGATGGTGATGTATCATTGAATGATTTAGCAAGATTTAGTAAAGAAGGGGAGTATAGACTCAAAGTATTTCTTGATGATGACACTAATATCAAAGATTATGTCTATTTTGATATAGAAGATGGGGGAGGAAACTCTAGTAGTAATAACGATGATATTGATAATTTTGTCGTTACTGCAAGTGATGATAAACCAGATGAAGACCAAAGAGTGTATTTTGATGTCGAAGCTCGTGATGATGATAATGATACGCTAGACGACTATAGAGGAACTATCGAAGTTAAAGTATACAGAAGATCAAATAGTTCAAGTTCGTGGTCAAATATAACAAGCTCGAGTGATAATAATTCGTACTATAGAATCTCAGACCATGAATATGACTTTACTAGCTCTGATGATGGCGATGTAAATGATGCTTTTTGGATAGAATTCAAGAGTGATAGTTATGACTATAGAGTTTTTGTAGAAGATGAAGATGATAGCAACGCTGATGGATACGAAATTGTGTATCTCAAAAATTCTTCAAGCTCATCAAATGATGATGTTGATCATTTTGTTGTAAAAGCAGACGATACTACTCCAGATGAAGATGATAGAGTGTATTTTGATATTGATGCAGAAGATGATGATGATGACATTGTTTCTGATTATAGAGGTACTGTAGAAATCAAAATCTATAGAAGATCAAGTAGTTCAAGCTCGTGGTCAAACATTACTAGTTCGAGTGACAATAATTCATATTATAGAATATCAGATCATGAATATAACTTTACTAGTTCAGATGATGGAGAAGCAGACAATGCATTTTGGGTAGAATTTAAAAGCGATAGCTATGAATATAGAGTAGAGGTAGAAGATGAAAATGATGCAAGTATTGATGGAGAAGAAATTGTCGATTTGAATGGTGGGTCAAGTTCATCTAGTGATGACGTAGATAACTTCAAAGTTGTTGCAGATGAAGATGAACCGGACGAGGATGATAGAGTGTATTTTGATGTTGAAGCTCGTGATGACGACAATGATACGGTTACTGATTACACCGATACTATCGAAATCAAAGTATACAGAAGATCAAGTAGTTCAAATTCGTGGTCAAACATCACCAGTTCGAGTGACAATAATTCGTATTATAGGATATCAGATCACGAATATGATTTTACTAGTTCGGATGATGGTGATGCAACGAATGCCTTTTGGATAGAATTTAAAAGCGATAATTATGATTATAGAGTAGAAGTAGAAGATGAAAGTGATTCTAGTATTGATGGAGAGGAAATTGTTTATTTAAAAGGTTCTTCATCAACGAACAATGGTGATGTAGAGGAATTTGAAATAAAATCAAACGATGATAACCCAGATGAAAATGAAACGGTTGATATTGCGGTAACAGCTGTTGATGAAGATGGTGATACTGTTGATGATTATGACGGTACTGTTGTCCTTAAAGTATACAGAAGATCAAGTAGTTCTAGCTCATGGTCAAATATAACAAGCTCTGCAGATAATAATTCATATTACAAAGTAAATGATCATGAATATAATTTTTCATCGAGTGATGATGGAGAAGTAGATGATGCGTTTGAAATTTCATTTAAAAATGATGCATATGATTATAGATTGATTATAGAGGATGATGATGATGGTAGTATCGAAGGAGAAGAATTCATTTACCTAAAAACGGATACTAATGAGGATGTTGAATCATTTAAATTAAAAGCAAGCGATGATAAGGTTGATGAAGGAGATAGAGTTTATCTTACGATAGAAGCTCTTGATGAAGATGGTGATAGAGCAGAAGAGTATAGAGGAACAGTAGAATTTAGAGTGTTCAGAAGAAACAATAATGGAAGTAGTTATGTAGAAATCACAAGTAACTCTAGTTCATATTATGATATAGAAGATGATGATTATACATTCACTAGTTCAGACGATGGATATGCATATAGAGAAATCTGGATAGAATTTGAAAACGATAGTTATGATTATAAAGTAGAGGTACAAGATGAAAATGATTCTAGTATTGATGGAGAAGAAATTATCTACTTAGGTGGAAGTTCTTCATCAAATGGTGATGCAGATAATATCAAAATTTCGACTAATGATAGTACACCAGATGTTAATGATTATGTCGATATTACTCTTGAGATTCGTGATGATGACGATGATACAGTAGAGGATTATACGGATAAAGTAGAATTCCTTGTGTATTACTATGACAATGGAACCTACAAACGTACTACTAGTAGTAGCTTCTTTACTCTGTCAGACGACGAATATGATTTTGAATCAAGCGATGATGGTGAAGTAAGATTGAGCAATTGGATTAAATTCAAAAAAGATAGAAAATACAAGTTGGTAGTAGAAGATAAAGATGATTCAAGTATTGATGGTGAAAAAATATTCACTGTAGGAGATGCTGATGACTTGGACACGACAACTTCTGACCCAGATCAATTTGCTATTGAACTATTGACCAAAGATATTGAAACAAATGAACGTATCGATCTTAAGGTTGTTGCAATCACAGAAGACAATGAACGTTCAATTAACTACAGAGAAAAGGTTGAATTCAAAGTACAAGAAGTAGATGATGCTGGTAAAACAAATTGGAGTACTCCCGATAATGGTGATTATTCAAGATACTTATCAACATATACGTTTACTAGTTCAAATGATGGAGAAAAATCACTCTATGATATCATGAAATTTAATAGAGAAGGATACTATAAAATTATTGTAGAAGACGAAGATGATAGTGATATTTATGGTGCCTCGTATGTTTTTATTCCTGATGTAAACTATGATAGTTCAATTCCTGGCTTCAGTTCATCAGAACGTAATCAAATAAGAGGTTACTATGAGCTATGGGCAACGGTTATTAATAGATTAGTTGCTCTCTATCCTGAGCTTCATGATGATGATAACTGGGAACAAGATTGGATGGATTTCTATGAAAAAATAGAAGACACAGTGACTGATCGTTCATGAAAATTTAGTAGTTACAAAAGCTTTAGGAATGAATTTGATGACTGGATCAAAGATACAGCCAAATTGATTAATTAGTACTAGCTTATACCAAAAAAGACCAATGTAATTGCATTGGTCTTTTTTGTATGTGTAAGAGTTTTGTTTTATTTTGGTTGTGCGTTTTCATATCTTGCATAAATACCTGGTTCGAGTGCTTGGAGGTATGATTGCGGATTGCTAAGAAACTCATCAATTTGATCAATATTATCTTCTTCCAATAGAATACTAAATGATTCAAACAAATAATTGCTTTCTCCACGTAGAATGAGTGGTCAGATAGTGTTGTTCGTGATATCATACCCAACGAGAATATTCAAGTCATTGATGTTGATTTCAGCCAGGAAACTGCCATCTTTTTCGAGGATATTTGTTGTTTTGGTTTGTAGATATTGCTGTATTGTTGTTTCTATTATTATTTTGTCATTGACTGCTCATCATAAATCAATAGTTCTTTGGTTGGGATCCTGTGTAGTGTATGTCGCAAGATCGGCAACAAAATTATTGATAGTTGCTGAATTAATTGAAGAGAAATCAATATTCTTGTCTATTGCCTTTTTGACTTCTTGATCGTCGGTTGTTATGGTGTTTATAAAACCTTCAGTGTGGTTGATTGTGTAATAAATAGTTTGTCATTCTCGTGGGTGTTTTGCTTTGATAAGAATTGTTGTATCCGAGCATTCCTCCACAAATTTACCGGCATTAGTGCTTCATTCCAGCTTACTACATATATCAATAGGGTTGAGCCCTTGATAGATAATGACTTGATTTTCTTTGATGGTAGCATGTATTTCAGGAATACTATAACGGTTGTTGCTGATTGTTTGTCTGATAAATTGCTCAATTTGTTTGTCTTGTGTGCCAAAGTTTGTGACGATAAAATTTCCATCTTGTTCTTCAATAACGATAGTGGCTTCGATTTTTTTTGGTATGGTCTGTATTTCATCGTCTTTGTATCTTATATTTCATTGTAATTGGATCTTGTTGTCGGATAGTTCGTTTGTCTGATCAATAGTAAATCAATCAAAACCATATATTCTATTGAAGTATTCTAAGGATGATTCTTGGTTGCTGTTGTCCACTATTTTGATTGTGTTTTTTTCTCTTAGAACCGCTTGGTTGTGTACCTGTTTGTTGAGCCCTTCATAGCCAAGCAAATTGTTTCATTTATTAAGTGTTCTCAATCATTCTAATACTTTTTTGACGCTGTCTGTATTTTCTCCCTGTAGATTGAAAAAGTTTTTGATAATGTTCTTTTCTAAATAGTTGTTGTTGTACAAATAAATAACGTCCATATAAAAAGGATCTATTTGCTCTTTTTTTAATAATTCTTCGATGTATCTAATATAAGAATTAACTGCTGTCGCGTTGAATTTTTTTCTCTGTAAATCACTAAATATAGCTTGCTGTATTGAGAGGAGTTTGTAGGCATTTAGTTCCCTGTTATCTGTCGATTGGCTATTTATTAGGTTATTTTTGAGTTGATCTTGTATAGATAGAAATTGGGAGAATGCATTAAAGTTTTCTTTGTAATTTGGACCACATTCATTCATGATAGGCAAAAGTTTTTTGTCGTTGTGATTGCTATATTGTACATACGAAAAAATTGCCTCACAAAATAATTTTTTGTATTCTTGATTTTGTTGTATTTGTAAAAAAAGCGTTGCCAATTCTTCGTAATGTTGGGTCATGTCATAGACATAAAAGACCTTAATAAACTCTCTAAAAAAATTATCACATATTCATTGGTACAGCAAGGTCCCTTCTACACAGGATAAGGTGAAATATTCTTTTACTGTTGGGGTAGGAATTGTTAATAGTTGTTTATCTTTTGTTTGTTGTGCTGTGCTATCATTGTAGCTATAAATAAAATTATCCATAAATAACTGAATTTCTTCGATGTTGTAATTTGAATTTTCAAAGTATGCCTTGTCTTGTAGGGGTATATTTTTATTTACATTAATATTTCTTGGAAAAACAAATCACCTGTAGGTAATAAAATTATCGATAGAAATTAGACTATTCCCTGTATAAAGAAACATCCCTTGTTGTATATGAACTTTGGTTTCTTTGTTTTGTTCTTCCCAATTACGGAGTGTGGTGTATTGATTAATTGCTTTGGCCTCTTGCTCCATAATATCTCCATTTCTTGTGAAGCTATTTTGTTGCTGAGCGCTTATGATGAAATGAGCTGCTATGATACAGGCTACACCTCCTGCTACAATGTATTTACCAAATCAAAAAAATACTTTGTATATCACGCTATAGGTTGCTATGATTTTTTGTATTTCTTTTTCTGAAGCAAATATATTTGATGTCATCTATGTTTCTATGCAATAAACTTTATTGATATTAGTATATCTTTTTGTGATAATTCTGCGAATAAGATCTTCTTTGCATATTTGTTGTAGTTGACTTGTTTGACAATTTTTATACATACAAAATCAGTCAATATGAGAATGGAATCTTCTATTTGTTTTTTGCTTGTGAATGTGTATTTTTTTTAGTGCGTTTTAGACGAAACTCGATAAAAATGGTAGAAAAAGTAATAATAATTGGCTCATGACCAGCGGGTCATACAGCAGCTATTTACGCAGCTAGAGCTTTGTTGAAGCCACTTATGTTTGAGTGATTTTTGGCAAACGGTGTTGCTGCAGGTGGTCAATTGACAACAACCACTGAAGTAGAAAATTTCCCTGGTTTTCCAACATGAGTCCAGTGACCTGAGCTTATGATGAAAATGAGAGAACAATCGTTGCACTCATGAACGCGTATTGAAACCAAAACAGTAGACGCTATAGATCTCTCTTCACGTCCATATAAAGTAACTGTTGCTGATAATGTTTATGAAACAGAATCGATTATTATTGCAACATGAGCTGTAGCAAAACGTTTACATTTACCATGAGAAGAAACGTATTGGCAAAAATGAATTTCTGCTTGTGCTGTTTGTGATGGAGGATTACCTGTGTTTCGTAACAAACATTTAGTTGTAATTGGTGGAGGTGATAGTGCATGTGAAGAAGCAAACTATCTTACAAAATTTGCAAGTAAAGTAACGATGCTTGTGAGAAAAGACAAATTGAGAGCATCAAAAGTGATGCAACAGAGAGTATTTGATAATGAAAAAATAGATATACTGTGGAATACTGAATGAAAAGAAATCTTGTGAAATGAAAAGTTGATGACATGAATAACTGTAGTTAACAATCAAACAAATGAAGAACATCATTTGGAGGCAGGAGGACTTTTTTATGCTATAGGTCACAAACCTGCAACAGCTTTCCTTAATGGACAAATTGCGACGGATGAGGTGTGATATATCCTTACAGTACCGTGATCTACTAAAGTATTGGCTCCTGGTTCTGAAGAAATTATTCCTGGTGTTTATGCTGCAGGAGATGTGCAAGACAAAATCTACAGACAAGCAATTACTTCTGCAGGGACTGGTTGTATGGCTGCTCTTGACGCAGAGCATTATCTACAAACACTTGCATAATTTACTCAGATAAAAAGAAGATCATGTTTCGAAAAGGTATTTTGTTTCTTTGTGTCGTTTTGGTGGTAGGGGCTCTTTTTTTGGACTATAACCGTAGTGTGAAAAAGACACCTATCTCTCAGCAACAAATAATAGTAGAATCAAGACAAGAACTTTCTACGGAAGAATCAAAAGCAAAAGACATATTTAAAAAAGTCAGAGCATCGATGAGTATTGATAATGCTGATTCTTCGCTTTCGGATGTGCTACAAGAACATGAAAATTCTCAAAAGATTTTTTCATTGCATCATGCAGCATCTTCTTTTGATAAAAACTAACGATAAAAGTGTTATTATTTTGACAATAACTTATGAATAAATTATAATAAAGTATTATATTTATGTTTACCCTATTAGCTTAATTATTATGACAAACGCACTACATGTTGAATCTATGGACCAATTTAATCAAACTGTTGCAAACGGAGTAACTCTTGTTGATTTTTTTGCAGATCGATGTGGTCCTTGTAAGATGCTTTCTCCTATTTTGGAAAATATTGCTGAAGAACAAACAGGAAGAGCTACTGTTGCCAAAGTTGATATTGACGCACACAATGATATTGCTGGAGAATATGGTATTATGTCTATTCCGACTGTGTACATTTTTGTTAATGGTCAACAATACGGAGAACCTGTTGTAGGAGCTCACCCTAAAGAAACATATACGGCGCTTCTTGATGCGGCAGTGGTAGCAGCAGGAGCAACAGCTGCACCAAATGCTGGTCAACCATCTCCGGATGCTTCTATGCCTCCACAAGCTGCTTAATAGTAATGACACAAAGGCCCTTGTGGCCTTTTTTTGTTTTTTTAGGTTACGTATGATTGTTTTTTTACTACCTCCTTCAGAGGGTAAAGCTCTGTGAGGTTTGTGCTCTACAGAAGTATGTAGCTTTTCTTTTGAGAAACCTACCAATATTGCTCAATCGGTGACAGAAAAAGATATCAAATGTACATGAGTAAGATATCAACAGGCTATGGAACTGCACCAATCTCTTGACTCAGGTCCATATATGAAAGCAATAGATAGGTATACTGGAGTGATGTATAAAGCTATTGGTTATCATCAAATGAGCTCGAATGCTCAACAATATTTTGATGAGCATGTACTTATTTTGTCTGGTTATTATGGTGCACTCAAGCCGTATGATTGTATTGTTAATTATAAACTTCCGATAACGGCTAAATGATTATATGCTTTTTGGTCAAAGCGTGTTACTCGTGTTTTGGAAGATGCAACACTTGTTGTTGATCTTTTGCCATGAGCATACAAAAAAATGATTGATTTTTGAATGCTTCGTGCAGCATGAAAAGAAGTGTTACAGGTTGATTTTTTTGCAAAAAAATGAACAGAACGAAAGAAACTGACGCATGGTGTCAAAAAAGTGAAAGGGCAGTGGTTGCAAAAAGTTTCTTCTCTTTGATGTACCACTAGCGAAGCAATACAACAAGTAAGTTTGTCGTCGGATATTTTGTTACGTTTTTGATAAATGGAAACGTGAAAATAATGAGTCCTCTTGTGATAGGGGTCTACTTTTTTATAAAAACATTACTTTGAGTACGAGTTGATTTTATCTTCTATTGCTATAATGAAACCACAATCGTTAGCCCTATATAAGACTGCTTTTTGATCATATGATATTAGAGCTATTGCTCATGACGTTATTGATCAGTCATTTGCCTATATTTTTTGATTAGCTATTGGTCGTTATGCAAAAGAACAATATGACGAAAAAAATTCAAAAATAGTTATTGGATGAGATACGAGAATTGCTAATAATGATCTCATTACTTATTTTATTGCCTGAATGGAGGCTGCTGGTTACTACAATATCCATGTTGCTAGTTTTGATCCGCAATCAGGTTACATGCCAGGAAAAGAGCTTACCTATGGGGTATGTAGCTCTTCTGCTCTTTACTATCTTGGCCGTGGTGATTTTGATTTGTGATTTGCTGTTTCAGCATCACATAACCCTTCTGAATATGTTGGTATTAAAACTATCAATAAAGAAGGCGCTTTTGTTGCTCCTTCATTTTTGCAAGAGCTTTTTGAGCGTGAATATCATAATTTTCAAGGAGAGATTCCTTTGGATGTAACCGTCGAAGTTAATGAATCACCGCTGCTTGTTCAAAAAATAGAGCAAATGAATCAATTATTGGATGCTAGATTCAAAACACTGACTAAGCATTCTTCTTTTGTAGTTGACTATAGCAATGCAGCGGGAGTTTCCTTGGAAAAAGATTTTTTTATGGAATATTTGTCTTCACATGGACATACTATTCACCATCTTAATGATGAAGCAGATGGATCGTTTCCTCATCATCCTGCTGATTCATCAAAGGCAAAGTATTATACTCAAGTCAAAGAAACGATCGCAAAACATCAGCTAGACTTTGGAATTATGTTTGATGGCGATGTAGATAGAATTGGTGTGATGACTAATAAAGGAAGGTTTATGCAATGAGATATCACGCTTGCAATTATAGCTAATCAAATACTTGGCTCTCATGACGCACTTGATGGTATGGATAAAAAAGTAATCTATGATGTCATGTGTACTCGTATGATTGCAGAAAAAACACATGCTCTGTGAGGAAAAGCGATAGTCAACAGAATGGGAAGAATGTATATCAATGAAGCGATTATTAAGCATAACGCAGTTTTTGGTGGAGAAATTAGTGGTCACTATATGTTTGGTGAGTTTGGTGGAATGGAATTTGTTTTGCTTGCGTTGTACTACATTATGAAAGAGGCGGAGAATCATCAAAGCTTTGATGCGATGTTGGACGCTTACGAAACGTATCATAAACCAGAAATTACCAATGTAAAAGTTCATGATAAAGAATTGGTGTTAGATAAGATTGCTGACTTGTTTGCTGATGAGGACGTCAAACGTATTGATGGCGTGAATGTGTTCTGAAAAGATTTTTTTGTTACTGTCAGAAAATCTAATACAGAACCTGTTGTTAGAATTGTTGCGGAAGCAGATACAATAGAACGTTATAATCAAATTTTTGAAAAAATGATGAATGTCATTGCCGATGATATCATTGATAGAGAGTAGCTGTAGTGACTGTGAATTTTCATAATTTATATGAATTATACATTATTGATGGAACAATCTTTGTTGGGAATATATAAGCATACAAAATCGTGAAAAATGTACCAATTATTAGGTTTTGCTCATGATACAGAAACGTTAGAACAATGTGCCGTCTATCAGTCTTTGTATGACTCGAAAGAGTTTTGAAATAACGCTATGTGGGTAAGACCCAAGTCGATGTTTTTTGAAAATATTATACTTGATGGAAAACTTGTACCAAGATTTGAGTATGTAGCTCCAGTTGAGTAGTTTTATTATATACAAACTACGTCATGATTTCTATGATTGCCGCTATGGCAAAAAACAATCGTGTAATAGGAAAGGATAATAAGCTTCCATGGCATTTTCCTGAGGATTTGCGTTATTTCAAAAAAATGACAATATGAAAAACGATTGTCTTGGGACGCAAAAGTCATGATTCTATTGCTTCGTTGTTGGGGACAAAATGACCGTTTTTGCCCCAAAGACATTCAGTCGTTCTAAGTAAATCGATCAACAAGCTTCCTGTAAGTTCTCAGCCTCATACGACAGGAGAGGTTGTTCATTCTATTGATAACATTGTTTCTTCCTACCAGCAACAAGGAGAACTAATGGTGATTGGGGGAGCGCAGGTGTATGAGCTGTTTTTACCTTATACAAAAAGAATTTACCTGACGGAGATTCACGAACACTATGACGGAGACGTTTTTTTCCCTGTATTTGAGTCAGACTTTCATGAAGTGTCCCGCGTGCCCTGACCATTTTTTGATTTTGTTGTTTATGAGAGAAATTAATGAATAAAAAAGAACCTAAAGTGCTTCACGCTATCAGAAAAGAATTGAAAGAATTATGATCAGAGCAAAAAGCAATGCAAGCTCGTCGTTTTTTTAAAACGTGAAAAGGAGAGTATGGCGAAGGGGATCTTTTTTGGTGATTAACAGTACCTTCTATCAAAAAAGTGGCAAAAAAATATAAAAATCTTGCCTTGGATGATATTGTTTCTTTGTTGTATGATCCTATTCATGAAGTAAGATTTTTTTGATTATGGTTACTTGTTTTGCGTTATGAAGCAGCACAAAAACAGTCAGATGAATTATGACAAAAGGAAGTTGTGTCTGTTTACTTAGAGAATATGCAACAAGTAAATAATTGGGATCTGGTTGATGTTTCTGCTCACAAAATCTTGGGTAGACGATTGCTCCATAAACCCAAAAAGATATTGTATACGATGGCTACATCAGAACATTTATGGACAAGAAGGATTGCTATTGTTGCCACATGGATGTTTATTCGTGAAGGAAAGGTTGCTGATACGTATGCATTGGCAAAAATATTGTTGCATGATTCTCATGATCTTATACACAAAGCGGTAGGGCGAATGCTCAGAGAAGCAGGTAAAAAAGATATCAATGCGCTGTATGATTTTTTGGATGCTCATTGTACTGTGATGCCAAGAACAATGTTGAGGTATGCCATTGAAAGAATAGAAAAAAACAAAAAAGCATATTACATGAAGAAGTAACATCTTTGCATGTATAAATTATTATTTTTTGTTGCGGAGTAGGAAATAGTGTGTATATCAAAGACAGACTATTTTTTGTTTTTTTTCGGATGGATATGAAACAATATTTGGACTTATTGCATGATGTGTACCATAATGGATTTGATAGGGTTAATGGTACTGACAAAGAAGATCGTGCTTATCAAGAATGACTAACCGCTTCGAGTACGAGGTGAGTGTTTTGACGCCAAATCCGTATGAATTTGGAAGATGGGTTTCCTCTTTTGACGACTAAAAAAGTCTTTCATAAAGCAATTGTTCATGAATTGTTGTGGTTGTTGTCAGGTAGCTCTAATATTCAGTATTTGTGCAAAAATGGTGTTCGTATTTGGGATGACTGGCCATATGATACCTACAAAAAAAGCGAATCATTTCAATGAGAAACTATAAAGGAATTTTCTGAAAAAATTGCAAATGATGATGATTTTGCTCAACAATGGTGAGATCTTGGTCCTGTATATGGTCAACAACGAAGAAAATGGCCAACTCAGGACGGTGGGACGATTGATCAAATACAAAAAGCGATCGAAAAATTACAAAATAATCCATATTCTCGTAGGATTATTGTCAATGCATGGAATGCTGCATACGTAGAAAAAATGGCCCTGCCTCCATGTCACACAATGTTTCAATTTTATGTAGCAAACGGAAAATTAAGTTGTCAGTTGTTTCAACGTAGTGCAGATATTTTTTTGTGAGTACCGTTTAATATTGCATCCTACGCATTGTTGACGCATATGTTTGCTCAAGTGACATGATTGAAAGTAGGCGAATTTGTTCATACTTTTGGGGATGTCCATGTATATGATAATCAATACAAACAAGTTGAAACTCAATTAGGTCGTACACCTCGTTGATTGCCAACATTGTGGCTTAATCCAGCTATTACTGATATCGATGATTTCACCTTTGATGATATCAAAATTGAAGGATATGACCCACATCCACCTATTAAGGCGAACGTTGTTTTGTAGCAAGTCGTGCGAGCAGTCAGATTTATATTTTTGCACTTATCTTTTTGTATGAAAAAATACATTGTATTGGAATGAATTCATGGAAGCGGGAAAACAACGATAGCAAAAGCTCTTGCGAAAGAACTGCAATCGCGTGGTATCAATGCTCAATATTATCATTTTCCTGATGAGGAAGATTCATTGGGTAAAGTTATTAGAAGTGTTGTTGCAAATAAGGATCTTGTCCATTATCGAGAGATAACGGGAGCGTTGTATGCAGCGTTTGCCAATAAATTTCACATTCAAACAAAGGATGATGATGTGATTTATGTCTTAGATAGACATTCTGTGACGACGGGTCTTATTTTTCAGGAATCTATTCCTGAGGCAGTAAGACAAGCATTGTACGGTATTGGCATTCAGGCATTGAAGAACGATGGAATAAGTTTTTATGTCTCTCTTGACGTAGAGACAGCAAAAAAAAGACAAGAAGAAAGGAACAAACAACTTCGTATGACAACATGAGTGCGATGAGATAAAGGAAATGATGTGTTTGTTGCAGAAAAATTTCATTCACTGGCCAAAAAATATGACGAATACCTTCTTCCTTCGATAAAAAAAATGGATATTCCTATATACACCGTGAACAATAATACTACCATTCAAGCATGCGTACAGCAGATTATTTCGTTGTTGCCTTTACACGGGTAATCTTTTGATTAGAGTGTTGTTATCTATTTTTGTATCAATTGTATTATGTCATTTAAAAAACCAGTCATTCCTGTGCTACAACCCAAGGAAGGATATAATAGACTCAAAAAAAAATACGCAGACTATCATAAACATCTTGATAGTTTTGATAAATGAACCTTTAAAAGAATGCTTCCTAGGTCACTCCAAGGTCTTGCAATATTGGATATTGGAGCGGGAGATGGAAGAATGTTCAAATATTTCAAAAACACGAATTTTGCGAGATTTGTTGCAGCTGATGTGTCTGAAGAACTTTTGAAACGTCATCCATGAATACAGTGAGTGGAAACAGTTTTGTGTGATTTGGATCAAACGCTTCCTTTTGAAAATGAATCATTTGATTTGGTGATTACATTTTTTGTTTTTGAACATATACAACATTTGAGAGATCTTTTTGAAGAGGTGCAACGTATCATGAAACCAGGTGGTGTATGGGTCGTTTGACATTTTTTGCATAGAAGAGAATTCCCTTTTAAAGATAAGCAATGAGATTTTAAAATAAAACATTACAAGCGAACGTATTCTGATTTGGAAGAATATGCCGAGCGAGCTTTTTTTGATCATAGCTATATAGAAGTTTTTGAAAAAAATATTGAGCTAGGAAGAATTTATAGATTTGAAAAACACTAGATGAACATAGTCATGAATGATCATACCAAAGAGCTGCTGACTAAATTGTTTTGATTAATTAATGACAATCAAACAGTGAGTCATCCTTTTTGGTTGTTTCACGGTTCAAAACATAGTTGAAAATCGACAATATTGCAGCATTTTATCAAAAATTTATTGGGTGATACGATGTATGCTGATTTTTTGCATATTCAAGATTTCTCTTTGGAAATAGGAAAAAAACACACCCTCAAAGTAGAACAAAAAAAGAATGAGGTGAGTGATCTTTTGGCAAAAGAGTATGACTATGAAGACAAAGGAGTTAGAGAAATAAAAGAATGGATTGCTCGTTCTCCCTTGGGAACATATAAGGTAGTCTTACTTGAAAATATAGAAAGGATGACTATTTCATCTGCTAATGCTTTGCTAAAAACTATTGAAGAACCATGAGAAAATAGACTGATATTAGCAACAACAAGTTCTTTGTCATCATTGCTTGATACTATTGCATCGAGAGCCTTACTTATTCCGTGTAGAGAAATTACCACAAAAAAAATTTCTGATTGGTTGCAACGTGAATGAGCAGTAACTCATGATGATGCTTTGGTTATAGCTCAGCTGTCACAATGAAAAATTGGTTTTGCAAAACGTTTGTCTGATACATCGCAAGAACAAACGTCTTCGCTATTGTCATATTGGAAAGAATATAAACAAAACATTCTAGACAAGAAGAGTCTTGTGTCTCTTGCAAAATTGTTTGAAAAAATCAACAAAGCGTGAATGTTTTCAGATTTCTTGGAGTTGATGCACTACGAATCTGTCGAGCACAATAATTGGTTGTTAACCGATGCTATTGTACAATCAAAAAAGTATATAGAAAGAAATGTTAATACTGATAGTGTGATGACATTGCTTGCAAAAAAAATTGCTTACCGATAATTTATTCGGTAAGCAGTTCATTATAAAGGGCTGTTATTTGGGTTACTGTTTTGTCCCGGCAAAAGTGTTTTGTTGGGATTTTTTTGTGCTTATTATTATGTGCAAAATTGTCTATGGTATGTAATATTGATTCTGTTGAGCTTGGCTGTAGCCAGTGTACCTCTCACCACAATACTTCCGGAAGTGGACCTACAGCAGTTGTAATAAGAGGCGTTCCCATACTAACGGTTTCTGTATGGACTGATCAAAATCATTCCGATAATGAGGGCGCAATGACCGCATCAACGGTTTTGACAAGATGTTTTAACTCGACCTTGGGCAAACCATTGAGTACTCTGACATTATTTTTTAGACCTAATGAGTTGATCATTTGTCTTACCTCTCTATCCCTTTTGGCGTCAATAATATTGAGAATAAACTGACTGCTGTGATGTTTGCTCACAAGAGAGGGGAGCGCTTTGATTAGATAATCAAGTCATTTTGATTTTCCACTGTGACCATAGTACAAATAATTTTTTGTAAAATCATCCATAGCAAATTTTTTGCGTAATGTTTGTATTGTCTTGTGATTAATGGTTTCTTCAGACCAAAATGTATCTATTCCATTGTGAATAACGCTCATTTCACGATCAGCTACTCCATAGACTAATCTCAAACTATTGTAGGTGTAATAAGAGACGCAATGAATATGCGAATACGGCAACAAAAAAATAATTTTTTCAAACAACTGATACAACATAGACTGCGGTCGTGTTTTGTATCTTTTTCGTAGTTTATTGAATATTTCATGGACGGTGAGCACTACTTTTTTGTTGTGTCTTTTTGCCAATAATGATGCAGGAATAGCTGCTCCATAGGTTGTTGCATGAATAAGGCGTATATCATCAATTTTTTTGAGTATTTTATTTCCCAATTTATATGCATGTCGCATAAAATTAATTCTATTAGATCACACTCTATGTATAGTTTCATTTTCGTTTTTTTCATAGGTAGGAAGACTTGAGTCGTGTTGTGATGTAATAATAGAAATAGTATATCATTGCTTTTTTAATCTTTTGATTACATTAAAAAAAACAGTTTCGGTACCACCCAAGTGTGGCTTGTAATAATCTAAGACAAAGAGTATGTGCTTGATGGGTGCTTCTTTATTGATAAATATATAATTTTTATAGTATATATTTTTTTGTTTGCAATGGAATAATAGATTAGTGTATATGTTATTTTGGTTTTTTTGTTTTTTGTCAATAAATTATTGAGGTAATTTTTTTTATGGCTATTGCTGTTTATTATTTTATGGGAGATAATTGTGTAATATTAGTTCTTCAAATACACTTTATTGAATATGAAATGATTTAAATGTATAACATTGATTGGTCGTTATGAATCAAAAGCTTAAAACTCTATTTGTTTCAATCGTTTATATGTGTTATGTTGTAGTTTTTTCTCTACAAATGGTGCCTCTAAACGTTTTTGCTGATTTTAATCAGAATGATAATATTGGTGAATGAGAAACAGATTTTTTCTATAATTTGAATGGAGTTTCACAGTTGACACCTAACATGACTCATGATCCTGCTTGAGGTACGGTTAGTCTTAATTCTGGTACGTGAGCAATTGTTCTTTCTCCTATAACTCCTAGTTCCTTTAATAACTGGGATAGTATTTTTGTTGATCTAACAATAGGAGATGAAGCTGATGTAGCAGTGACAGTTACTGATTGTAATTCTGGTTTGCCAGTATGACAAAGCGATAGGCCTGTTGTGGGGGGAGTAGTAGATATTTCCGATGTTGGTACATGATCTATTTGTCTTATTCCAAGAATTTCTTTATACGATAATTCTGTGGTAAAACCAACGGTAGAAAACATTCGTGTAACTTGGGATCCTCTTTCTGTTATTGGAGCAAATTTGATTATGGATTCATCGGTAAACGCTTGTGATCTTACGACACTTAGTGTACAATACTCAGTTTCTTATGTTGACGATCAAGAAGTATTATTGTATGTTGAACTAGATGAAACCACAACAAATCCTTACTCGCAAAGTACTGCATTAGTATTTAATTCTGCTACTAATGGTGGGCAATATACTGCCTCGTGATTTACGTACACAAGATCAAATGGTGATACAACCAATGTTCCTGCAGGGAGTGTGTATTGGATATTGCCATCAATTGATGCAGGAGAAACATGAGTACTTAACGTACAAGTAGCTGTCCCTTGTGGAACAGCAAATAACTTGCAATATAATCTTTCTGCTCACTCATCAAGTTTTAATTCTAATCCAAATTCTTCAACATCAATTATTTCGAGAATAATCTCATCTCCTCTACCAACAATTGAGAAAACTGCGGATAATGTTATTTCTTTGGGTACAACAAATTATGTTTTTGTTCCGGGAGATCCAGTAGTTACCTATAAATTAAAATATTCTAACTTGCCACAAGCAACAGAAGCAGTTTTTGCTCCTCGTATTGTTGATGATTTAAGCGACATCCAAACACAAATTACTACTCATTGTTCGTGAGCAGTCTTTGCTGATAGAGTGACGGTATTTGGTAGTGGTGTTTTTAATACATGAGCAGGTACTATTACGTGGGATTCTTCAATATTGCCTACTACGATTTGAGTTGGAGGTGTAATAACAGTTGGTTATGAAGTTGACTACTCTCAATGTGCAGTTGAATGATTAGAAATGGACAATCAAGTAACTGGATACGGAAATAATATTGCTCCAGTCACTGATTCTTACACTGTTACAATGACTACCGATGTTGAACCTATTGGTGTATTTAGCAAACATATTGGAACTCGTTTTGATTCATTTTATGAAACAAGCTATGAACAGCCTTTCGACTACTTTTTACAAGCATCTAATAGAGGAGTATCTAGAATAGAAGACGTTGTTATGTTTGATAAATTACCTGATGATATTGTCCTTAATGGACCTGTTGGTTTGCCCGCTAATACTATTGGACAAGTATTTTATGCAACAGGATTTGCCAGTTACTCCGCAACGACACCACCGCCTTACACTATTATTACTGGAATTTCTATTGCTAATCCTAATACGGTAATGCTAGGAACCTGACGGTCTACTTCGTATTCACCAGATGCTAGATGGATTGCTGTGTATATAAAATGTCTTTCATCTCCAATTTTTTCTGGATCAAGTTCTTATTGTTCAAATGCTCCATCATATACAGAAGCAATTGTTTCTGTTCGTATGGAAGAGCCTGTAGGCAACCAATGTTTGGACTCACAAAGAGATAATATTAATAATGCCACTTTTCACAAAGCATCAAATAGTATAGCAAATACAGATGCTGATATTGTATCAATTGTCTCTCCTCATATTATCCAAACTACGGAAGCAAGAGGTATTTTTCACCCAATTAGACCAGAAATTAACGTAACAAATCCTTTGAATGGACCAGCTTTTATTGATGCATCAGGATCAGGAATTTATAGCATGTCTGTTTCTAATGTGTGAACAGACGTTTCAAATCCTACTGTAGTGACAGTTACAATACCTTCTATTGTCAAAAATGGTGTTTCTTCTTATCCAAGTGTACAAGTGTTGAACGCAGGTGGTGGAGCTGTAAC
Source organism: bacterium (assembly GCA_020627925.1). Taxonomy (GTDB): domain Bacteria; phylum Patescibacteriota; class Gracilibacteria; order Absconditabacterales; family Absconditicoccaceae; genus JAHDFY01. Next base: position 80,711 of record JAHDFY010000004.1, on the reverse strand, counting down.
ATATAATTTACCAGCTTCGTTTACCATTGATTTGGGAATTTTGGCTCCAGGTCAAGCTAAAAATATTTCTTTTGCTCTTAATCAATTTGAGTGAGTAGAAGACGAACAAACATTTACAATTGTTGCACAAGTTGAAGCGAACGATATTGAATGTGGTCCACAGTTGTTTACTACACAAAAAACTACTACGGTTAGTGGAACTCCTGTGCTTTCGGCTTTTAAAACAAGAAATCTTTCATTTATTGGTCAATGAGACCAGTTAGAATATTCTATTTTTGCACTTAATTCTGGGAATGTTGTTGCAAAAGATGCTTTTGTTGTTGATAGAATCCCTGACAATACACAGCTTATCAACGTGGTAACATCTTGAGTTTCTTCAAATAATATTTTGTATAATTGTGATTCTTGTAAGGTGTATTTTGCGCAGCAAATTCCAAGCCTTCCAAGTTCGGTTACTGCAACAACGCCTTTTACTACATTGGATATTTTTTCTCAATTCTCTCTTGGAAATCAGGTAAGTCCTTGAGTATGGGAACCTACAATGACAAACCCTGTATATGTTGCAGTAGAACTTGACGATGCAGGAGGAGTATTTCCTACTTCAGTACTCAAAAAATTTGGTATTCTGGTACAAGATACTGGTTATCAACCATGAGACACGATAAGAAATCATGCGTGAATTCTCTCTGAGCAAAACCTTATGTCAGTGACAAACCAAGTAGAAACTACATTATTAGATAATCCATGATTGTTGGTTGACATCGAATCTAATAAAGACATTTTGGAATCATGTGAAAGCTTTGTTTGGTATGTTGACTACTATACTGATGTTGCGTGATCAAATGATATCACTACGTTGACGATTGATTTGCCTGAGTGAGTCTCACCTACGCTTGTACAAAATGAATGGAATTCTTACGCTGTAAGTGGCGGAGCACTACCAAATTCAGGGGCATACGTGCTAGCAACCTGATCTAATTTTACTGGTACTACTAATTTAGATGGTACTTATACTATTACTTTGGATATTAATGGTTTGAGATGAGCAAACTTGTCGACATTAGAATGAGGAACTATTTATGTTCATACAGCGGTTCCATGTTCAGCTACTTCTAATTCTACATTGCAAGCATCCGCTTTGGGTTACTTCCAAAACGCGCAATCTGCAGGTTTTACTGCTGATGATGATCTTGTGTTTATCCAAAATGCAGATCTTGAAATTATCAAAAATGTAAGTAGATTTGATCCATTGCCAGGAGAAGTAATTACCTACACATTGGATCTGGCAAATATCGGGTCACACGATGCCTATAATGTTGAGATTACTGATATGATGCAAACGGGGTTGTGTTATCAAACAGGTTCTGCTGCAATTATTGATCCATTCCGAAGTATTGGAGAACCTACGCAAAATCCTTCTATTTGTTCTGCATCAACTGGACAAGTATTGTCATGGACCATGACGGGAGCAAATACCATACAATATTCAGGGGCGATTATGTGATACCTTGAATGAAATAGTCAACATTTGTATATCACGTATGACGTGCTTGTTCTTTGAGTAGTTGCTAATGGAACAGACTTGCTTAATGGAGTAGGTGTATCCACCACAAATAACGAAGATGATTTGTCAAATAACTTTGATAACGAACAAATAAGAGTTCCTCATCCGGACCCTACCGTTGTGATCAATGCTCCTTTTTCGGTACTTCCAGGCGAGGTATTTAATTACAATCTTGTATACCAAAACCTCAATAGAGCATGTGCGGCGAATACATCAGTAGTACATACACTTCCTGACACTTTCCCTTCTGGAACACCAGATGGCCAAGCGGATATTATTATAAATTCGATTTCAAGTGCGACAGGAATATTTTATGTACATACGTGATCGATTGTCTCTGGTTCTCAACCTGTTTTTGATCCTCTTAATCCAACAACATGAGGATGGAGTCTGTATTCACCGACCTCTTTTGTTCATCCTAACCATATAGCACTTCTTAATCCATCGTTGTGTGATACTGATGGCCCACAATCTATATTGATAAGTGCGCAAGCAACTAACTCTGTGACAGCGAATAGTCTACCAGTAGGTTTAGTAAAACCATACTTTGTTGAGATATTTACCACTGATCCTGACGATAACTTAAATAATAATGTAGACAACACAGTCATTACCATTCCAGGTATTGATCTTGCTATTAATATTATAGGAAATCCACAATGAGTAATCCCAGGAAATATCCCAGGGTTTAGTCAATCATATGATGTTACTTATTCTAACGTTGGTGTTTTACCAAGTTGTGATAATTATATTGATGTAACATTTAGTTCAGGGTTTGTTCCAAGAAATCCAATGAGTAATTTTACCGAAATCTCATTAACTGACGCCTTTGGATCACCGATTAGCCCTCTTGATGGAAGTGGTAATGCTATCACATCGATTAATGATTTAGGTATTGCAGTCACTTCTTTGTGAAATAATTCATATCGTTTTCAGTTGGGAATTAATTCTGCAGATGTCTGTATACCTTCTGGAGCAAGAGGTACATTTGCTCTCTATGGAGATGTAGCTATTAGCGCTCAAGAATGAGATATACTAGCTGCAGTCGCATCTATTGGAGAAAATAGTCCAGGTATTGAATTGGTGTTAGACAATAATACTGATCAAACAGAAGTTACTATTCATAGAACCGATGTGAGAGTAGAAAAGACTTGATTGTCATACTTATCTGGTTCTCTTACTTGATCGGATGCAGTGACTGATTTGGATCATACTATTACCTATAGAATCGAATATGAAAACATTGGAATAGCGACTGCTGATGATGTAACGATACAAGAAATTATTCCAGAGTGAACATGTTATGTGGTAGGAACAATAGAAGCAAATCAGCCTGTAAATTCTACTATTTCTTATTACGATGATAGTGGAGCTAACCCTGTTGCTATTACCCCTGTTGCCGATTTATTGGGAAGAGATTGTCGTGTTGATCGTGTTGAAATTTTCTTTGATGAACTATCAGCGCAAGAAACATATTATAGCGATGTTGATAATAATGATTGGAATGCTCTTACTCTTAACGCGCCATTGAATGTTGATGGGGTAGGAAATACTTCTTTTGTTGAGCTAGAATTTTACAACTGGTATGAACAACAATTGATTTCTACTGGTATACGTAGTGAGCAAGGAATGGGACAAGCGATTGATGTTGATGCGGATAACGACTTAGATTTTTGGATTTATGGAGCTGGTCCATTGGGATATGTATATGAAATAACTCCTGATGGCTTGGAATTCTTCCAATTATTAACAGGAGATGGAGCAGGAAGACTTAATATGATTCAAGCTGTTGATACAACTAATAATGGAAAAATAGATTCTATCTACGTTGATCTTTCTCAATACCTCTTTACTGGTTGATTATTTGTTGATCAAGGACAATGATATTTTAGTGGTTTGTGAAGATCTTCAGACTATGCAAGAGAAGCATTCTGGGATACAGACGGTGATACTATTATTGATGTTGCTGTTGCAAAAGGACGTTTAGATTATCGTTCGTGATCTTCTTGGGTTCTAGGAACGTGATATGATATTCCTTGAGGAATTATTAGAAGCGCTGGATGAGCTGATCTTGATGGTGATGGAAATATGGACAGTATTTGGAATTCAAAAAGTGGAGCTCCTCAAGTCTTTGTAGAATACTCTTGATGAAACTTATCATCATCAAACTTTATGAATGGTACTTATACTGATTGGATTGATTTTGCCGATGTTGATGGCGATGGGCAAGTAGATTATGCAGTTAATGCTTCTATTGGTACTAATTATATATGGACCTACCAATCTGGGTCTTGGATACAAGGACAATTTATTCAATGATTGTGAACTTCTTATGTTAAATTTGCCGACTTTGATGGTGACGGAAAAGAAGAATCACTCTTGGTTGCAAACTACTGGAATGTTGCTTCAAGTATAGAACAAAATTGGCTTTATACCTATAATGAATCAACTAATTCTTGGGGATGATCTATTGCTTTTGGTCAAAACAACTCTTGGCAAGCAGAACCATTAGATATCGACCAAAATGGTAGTGTTGATGCAGTAATCGTAATGAATGGAGGATATTATAACCCTCTTCAAGAGGATTATATCTATTGGCGTAATGTGAGAGACCCTAGAACAGGACTTGTAACAACAAATGTTATTGATCCGGCTACGCTCTATCCAAATAATGGTAATTTGATTTCTTGGGGAACGCTTTCTCTTGATTATGAAAGTCCTGGTGACTCTGAACTAGTTGTTAATATTTTGGACCCATTTGACACGCCTATCCTTACTGGACTTATTGGTAATTCTATTGATCTGTCCTCATTGGATGTTGTGACATATCCACAAATTAAACTACAAGCACAATTTGCAAGATCGGAGGCAGATGTAACAGTTACGCCAACATTGAATTCTTGGCGTTTGGATTTTGTAATGGATGGTTATGAAATTCCTTTCTTTGAGTTTGATGTGTATGCAAGACCTCAGAATACCAACGACTTAGCAGCGCTAATATCCGTGGATAATGTGGTAAACATTGCGACAATTACTCCAGAAACAAACTATCTCAATAATCAATCTAATTACTCACATATTCTTTTCAAAGCAGATGTTCATGTAGAAAAAAGTGTTTCGCAAACAGCTATACGTTCGGGTGATTATGTTTCATACACAATTGAATATGGTAATAATGGTCCACAGCCTGCTACGTGAGTAGTAATAACGGATACATTTCCTTGAGTATTTTCACTGTCATGAACAACACCATCGTATGACAGTATTAATGGTACTATTCTTACTTGGAACATCGGGGACTTAGCACCATATCAAACAGGAGAAATCCAACTATACGGTCAAATGGCTTGTTGAGTTGTTCAACAACCAGCTGTTGATTTTACAGTATTCTCTTATAGATACTCACCTGTTTTACACTTTTTCAATGAACGTACTTCGTGAGATACTTGTGTGTGGTTAGGGGCAGATTCTCCGTATGGATATTGTGTATCAACACAAACTATAGCAAGCCTTCCTTTGTGTACTAATACGTTAGGAGTGTTGACAAATGCAGCGGGTGAAATATGTACAGTGCAGTGATCGGGAAATTTCGCATTATGTGACAATGGTGCAGGGTGAGTGCCTAATGGATGACACTGTTTGTCTGATTATGTTGTTCCTGTTTTCCCTACTACACTCGTTCAAGTAGACCCATCGGTGCAGTCAGAAATGTTAGCAATCGGTTTTGATGTAGACGTATCGTTGGATACCGCCACTTATAACTTGCATCCATCGATTACTAGGCCTATTTCTATCTGTCCATCGCCAGGTGATATTATTACCAATGGTGTGCAAATTACATCGGATACGCTTGATGCTGATTTGACGAATAATTCTAGTAGCGCATCATCAATAGTAGGAGATTATGCAGATGTCTTTACTACTATAGATTGTCCAACTTTGTGATTCATTAATCAAAATGTTTCTTGTAATGTTGCTTATGGTAACTTGTGAAATGTTGTAGCAACAGGGGGGGATTTGACAATGGAATTAGATATTTATGCTGACTTTGTTAGTCTCACTTGATATGCAGCAGGGTCATGTAATTATACTGATAACAGGATATTTTCATGAGGATTTGCTATAAGTGGGACGCACACAATCTCTTGTTCATGAGGGCAATTTACTACTGCTGCAACTGGATTCCAAGAAAACATGAATCTTGTGCTACGTGTACAAAATAATCCAAACTTGGTAAGCGGTCCTGCCTTGCCGTTTGCCTCAACTATTACGACACTAACACCTGAAGCAATTTTGACCAATAATACTGATGATGACGAGATCATTGTTGAATTAGGAGCTTTAGCATCTATTGAATGAAACGTTTATGTAGATGTTATTCAGGATCAATCATTTACTGTTTGATCAGATATTCAATTAACAAATATTGAAGTATGTCTTGATGGTACTACTTATGCGTGAGATAGTGTTGGTCAAACAGGAACCGTTGTTGTTCCATGTATCTCAACAGATAGCAATGGAAATTATAGCTTTGTAGGATTGCTTCCGGGTAACTATAGTGTACGTTATACTAATACTACTTCCTATGATGCAAACTTTTCGAATGCGTGAAACGTTGCCTCTGTACAGGTAGGGCAGTGATCTTTGCAATGAAATCCTAGTAGCGTTAATGTTATCAATATTCCATTGTGAGCAAATCAACATAGTCAAAACAATGACTTTGGGCTAGTATCACTTTCTTGTCCACAAATTGTTGGCTTACAAATATCAAGTCATACTAATGGTGCTACCGTTACTTCAGACAATGTAACGATTGCTGGACAAATACAAGATTTATCAACAACGGTGACGGTTAATGGTTCTCCTGTTAGTCTTGCAGTTGATGGTAGCTTTACGGTAAATGTTACCCTTACACAATCATCAGAGTTGTTTAGATTCTTTGCAACTAATGGTCAAACAGTATGTGATGAAACTATTGATTTGACACTCAACCGTCAGACAAGCACTAGTGGATGAGGTGGAAGAGGACCAAATCCCGATACATGTCCGTGTGGAGACTTAACACCAAGTTATTATGATAGAATGTGTTATTTTGAAACACCAGCAGGATTTGTTGATACGTCGACATTAATTACTTCTTCGACAGTTATTACGTCATGAGGTAATCTTATATCAACATATACTCATGAACAATATCAGGCATTGTTCTGTGATACGGATGACGGTGATACACCACCACCTCCGCCACCACCATGACCAACGCCAGTTCCAACAAATCCTACTACAACTGGGACGTTTCCAAGTGCTCCGCCATTTGAACCAGTTCCTGTGGAAGAGTTATTCTTAGCTCCTCCTGAATTACCTAAAACATGACCATCAAAAGAGCTATATATGCACTAAATAAAAAAAAGCCATGAGATCTCATGGCTTTTTTTCTAAAAAATAGTATAAATTACTTGAAATCTCGCCCCAAATAGATAAACAAGTGTCTGTATTTTGTTGTTATACAAAAAAAACAGGTGAAATATCATCATTATGCATTAGCCTGGTGAGGTGGCTGAGTGGTCGAAAGCGGCACCCTGCTAAGGTGTTAGTCCGATTAATCGGGCTCGAGGGTTCGAATCCCTTCCTCACCGAGTTTTCATTACCTATTTTCTTGGCACCGTAGCTCAGCTGGTTAGAGCGGAGGATTCATAGCCCTCAGGCCGCTGGTTCAAGTCCAGCCGGTGCTAATTATCTACATGTTAATCTTTATTACACTATAATATCTCCAAGATGGCGAGTAAAAAGAAAGGACAAAAAGTGAGAGTAGTATTGGTTTGTACTGAAAGTGGACAAACAAATTATGTAACGTACATTAATAAAGCAGTGACGCCAAAACTAGAGATCAAAAAATATTGTCGTCAATTAAGAAAACACACAATTCATAAGTCAAAAGAAAAACTTAAATAATTTTTTTCATTGATTTTTATTTTATCAGAACATATTTTCATATGTTGAAAATTAGACTAGCAAGAGCTGGAAGAAGAAAACTACCATTTTTTAGAGTTGTTTTGACTGAACATACTAAATCTCCTCAAGGAGGATACAAATTAGTATTGGGATGGTTCGATCCAATTAAGCACATCACTGAAATTAAAGTTGATGCTATCAAAGAATGGATTGCAAAAGGAGCTCAACCTTCTGAAAGAGTAGCAAAAATTGCTTACAAAAAAACAGGAGACGATTTCTTCAAGGGATACTACACAGAAAGAGAAAGAACGAAAGCAGTGAGAAATCCAGATAAGTTCTCGTAATCTTTTCCAATTCACTCATCATATGAAAACGTGCTACAAGCATGTTTTTTTGTATGTAGGAAATATTTGCTTATCACTTTAATTTTACAAAAAAAACACTACATATAGAATAGTGATTATTTATTTTTGTATAAATAGAAATTATGTCTCAGGATGCTGTTGTTTCCTATACTAGTGTAGAATCTGTCATTGTGACAATTCTTGCACTTATTGTTATTGCGATTTTTGTAGGAGCTCTTTATTCTTTTTTCCATGCAATTTTCCTTTTTATTTTTTCAAAAGGTGACGTTGAAAAAAATAAGAGTGCTTGGAATGGTATTAGATTTATGATGATGGGAGTGATTTTTACTGTTATTCTATTGTTGTTTTTTCCAACCTTGCTAAGATATATGCAAGTTAAATCATACGAAGTCTATGAAGCAAAAAATATTTTTAAAAGAGTAGGAGAGATCATTGATTCTGCTATGGATTTTGGAAAAGATATTACAAATTCTCAAAAAGGTCAAATTAATCCTGGCTATAAAACAAATTCAAATTCTGTTTCTGATTATAGCTTATAGATTTTTGTGCCAGATACTTTACTTCATTGTTTAGATACCCACTATGAAACTTCATGTTACAATGCCTGATCTGACTGAAACAATTGTTTCATTTGATGAGCTGTTACAAAAAAAACCTTATACCGTTCTCTATTTTTATCCCAAAGATAAGACATCTGGGTGTACCATACAGGCAAATGAGTATACTGAATTGTATGATGCTTTTGCACAAAAAGATACCCAAATAATTGGCGTTAGTAAAGATCCTCACAAATCACACTGTGGTTTTATTTCCAAAGAATCTATTTCATTTCCTCTTATCAGTGACACAGAACAACTTCTTCATAATGATGATAGGTTTGGTGTTTGGGTAGAAAAAAGTATGTATGGTAGAAAATATATGGGGACTGTTAGAAGTGCATTTTTGCTGAGCGAATCGTGAGAAGTCTTGAAAGACTGGAGAAACGTAAAAGCAAGATGAAACGCGAAAGTGGTCTTGGATTATATCACTTGACTATAATACGTAAAATACTATAGTGAAATAGACATTTTTACACATTAGACTACGTGTCATGAAAAAAAAGCTTCAATTTATACTGGCTTGGTTGCAAGATCAAGGAGGTGTATTATACAAAAAATTTATGCTTTATAATAAACAAGATAGACTGTATATTGTTTATCTTTTGTTGCTTACGTTCTTCATTTTTTTTACACCACTCTTTATCAAAGGAGATAGCGGTTTGGGAGATGAGTCGACAAATTATTACTTGCTCAATAGTGTGCAATTTTTTGTTCCTTTGGTTCTTATTGTAGTTTCTTTGGGAGTTCTTATTGCATGGAATACAAGTATGAGAGCAAAAAGCTTGTTGTCAGCATTATTTTGATTCAAAGAAAATACCAACTTACTCAACTTTGTTTTGTTATTTTTTCTGACTGCTACGTATAGCAGTATTGGATCTACCGTAGCTGTATTGAGAACAAATATTCCAACATTGAGTTTGGGAATTGGTTATACATCAGTAACATTGCTGCTTATTGTTGGTTTGCTTTACAATTTCTACCTAACAACAACAACACACAAAAAGTGAAGACAATTTCATATCATCAATGAATCAATTGAGTTTTCTAAAGATGAAGAAATGGACACTCTTTTTGAAGAAATGAAAGACGACAAAAATAAAAACAGTTCATCATTTGCAAAAAAACTAAGAGAATAACCAATAATAATATATAAAAAACAAGGAGATTGCTTTGTCGTTCCTCCTTGTTTTTTTGTGTACAAAATTGTTTTATTTGGTTGTTATCGTTCGAGATTGTAATAATCATCATCAATAACATCTTCGATATTATGTAGATCTATGATGTATTCAGGTTGTTTCATATACCACAATCTATCTTTTATAAGATCTACTGTTGCTTCTACTTTGGCATTTCTTTCTGGTTTTTTGTTGTTGATAATTGCTTGGATATCAGTGATTAATCTTCGCTTAGTCAGTGCGTATGAGTTCATCATATCCATAGGCATTCTTGTAAGAATTTTATTTATTTCTACAAGCATTTTTATTTGATCATCAATGTGTTCGTCCTTAATTTTTTGATAAATTACATAGAGTAGTCTGTAATCATTTCCAATAGGGATGTGTTCGTATGACTCAAGAATTCTTCTCAGAATGAATGCATGCTCTCCTCTTTTTACGGTATGTTGATCATCAAAATCAATTTCTTCAAAAAGTCTTTTACTTATTGGTTCATGGTAATTGTGTATGTAGAGTACGTGATAGAGCATGTTTTTTAGCTCTTTTTGTGTAATAGGTGCATTAAAATTAATAATAACATTGTTTCCTTTTTTTGTGTGTGTGAGGTATTTTATTGCCTCTACATCTTCTCACCACCTAATGTATGAAAATAACGAATGTGATTGGGTAATTTTAAAATATTTATATCTTGTGGGTTCATTGGTTTGATATCTATAATCACCTAACCTTTCTGCTAATTTTCTCATGGTCACTAATGCTTCACCACGAGAAATTGGTCTTTCTGGTAAAAACAAATGTGATTTTTTGAATCTGTAACCACGCATAATACAGGTATTTTTTGCTGTAATTATATCTAATTTGTATTTGCTTGTATGAGCATCTTGTAAATCAAAAGCAAACTGATCACACAAATTTGATTCATATCATATGAGTATTTCTTTAAAAATACTTTCACGTTTTGATATCCAATCAACAACCGCTTTTACAAATCATATTTTCCCATCAATTTCCAACATGAATGTAAATGTACCATTTTCATTGAAATCGTAATAATTCTGACCACTGTTGGTGATAATAGTTGCTCACGTCATTGTGAGGCCAGTGAGTGTAGCTCTTACTGTTCATTTCGTTTCTTCATCCGGGTTATATTCGATGATACCAGATGGAATTTTTGTATTGAGTGCAGTACATCATGTAAAAAATGTGTTGTTGTATTCACAGTTCCATGTCCATCATGTTTGTGTTGCAACAAATCATGTTGCGTTACCAGGAGTACACAAATTATTCCATGCTCCTGTCATATAATTTACATAATTAACAAACGGTGTACATGCAGCAACTCAGGTGTTAATTGCTGTTCCTGTCGCACTACAGCTAGTAAGATTTAATCAGTATCCTCCACATGTCCATTCCCATCTATTGGTGGTTGGGTTGACTCCTACGCTTCCGATAGGATAACCCTCTTCACAAAGGTTATATTGTGGTGCTTGCGCGAATTCCATACCGGTATCTGCAGCGGAACCACAAACAGCATCTGTCTCATTACATTCATCAAATTGATAGGTTCATGAGAGAAATCCATCAACACAGGTTCTTATTTCATAAGTACATTGTTGACCAATTGTTGGAAACGGAATAAGGTATCCTGTGACACTAAATCCATGTTGTACTGTTTCTCCATTGAATTCACAATCATCTGTTTCTCTCACCTCACAAGTAGGATAGACATAATCAGAAGCATTTGCGACCCACCATGAAGATGGAACAAAATTTCCATTATTACACTCTAATACTCCCATGTTTCCCGAAGGACCAATAGTGTCACATGTTTGACCTGGCTCTAGAATATCGTCTTTGTATCATGTTGCTAATGATCCATGCTGTACAACTGTTTGTTGACCATAAGTAGGCCCTAGAGAACAAGAAAGAGGAGCAGCAACCTGACATTGTGTATAGGGATAATTTTGTGGTTGGCTTGATGGATTAACACCATTGAGAATTCATTGATTACAAGTAAATATCTCTTGTATCGTGGCACAATTACCCCCAAAAGCTACTTGGTCATTTTGAAAAACTGCAATAGTATCTCCATTAAGAAGTACTTGTCCATTGATATTACAAACATTGGGATTAAATTGAGCAAATCCAAAACAAACAAAGCAAAGTAGAGTGACTATTGATCATAGCCACGCTTTGTTATTTTTGTCTTTATGGAGTAGTTTCTCCTTCATCGGTTACCGTTGTAATAAAATAATAATTAGAAATCGTCGAACATTTTGTACGTGTAATTTTCTGTGCCATTGAACACTTCATTGTTGTGTGGATCAGGGAACTCTCTTAGGTAATCATCAATAATTGTTTTTATCGAAAGATATTCTTTTTTCCTTCTTTGTGGCATTTTAGATTGTATTATTGCAACGAAATCTTGTTTTAGCCAATCAGGATGTAATCCAACTCTTCTTAGTGTTGTTTCTGGTATTTTAAGAACTCTTAATAATATTTTTGTCATAAAAGCTCTTTGTTTTTGGTAATTAGGTATGCTTTGTAATCTCCACTCAAGTGCTTTTAGTAATTCGAGATTGTTTCCAATTGCAATATCTTCAAAACTCATTAATAGATTTGCAAATATGTATGCAGCTTCTCCTCTTGTTAATTTTCCTTCTTCATTGAATAAGGTATTAGCTATACGAGCATCCATTCACACAATATCGAGAGCTTTTTTGATAATGTATTTTGCTTCCCTTTGAGGAATAGGATCATCATAAGCGATTTTTTTGTGAATATTGTCTTGCAACAGAGGAGTATAAAAAAGTAATCATCGTGCATCTGCCTCTTGTATATCAGTAGCAAATTTTCATTCGGCCATCACATTGACGAACTCATCAGATACTTCTGAAAGCAATGAGCCATCATAGTCAGTTGTCATTTTTATGAACCTACCAACAACTCTAATAAACTCTGCACGAGAAATATAGTTTCTAGGATAAAAGTACATATGGTTGTTGTGTCCTCTATATCATTTCATCAGACAATTTCTTATGACAGTAATGATTTCCAAGTTATGTTCATTTCCTTGGATATCAACGGGAAGTCTCTTGGGTATTTTTGCACATAAATTATCCGTGTATTGTTCTATTAAGTTTTTGAGAATAGGTTTATTTATCCAATCTACATAAGCACGAACAGATCATTTATTTCCCGATTGATCTTCTAGGATAAAAGTAAATTCTCCGTTGTGTGAAAATGTGTACATATTACTTCCATTGTTGTTTTTTATGATGATACCTGTTTCTGTAAAATCAGTCAATGTTGCTACGACATTTTCATTGGTTACTCAAGTAGTTGAGTAATAAACTCTCGCCGATGGTGCATCTTTGTCTATCCAATCAACGGTTGCTTGTAAAGTATTTACATTTCCTGCTTCATCTCTAATTTCAAAGGTAAACGAACCACTTTCGGTAAATGTATAAGAAAGGTGTCATCCATTATTTGTTACTGTAATAGGTTCTGATGGGCTAATAATTTTTACCGTTACATCTTCACTCGTTGTAGACGTATGTGAATAGTAGAGTGTTGCTGTTGGTATAACAGTGTCTATGTTAGTAACATTAACGACGATGTCTTTTGTGTTTCATTGACTATCGGTAATAGTAAATGTTCCTTCATTATTGTGAGTAAATCTTATAGTAAGGTCATATGGATGAGCACCAACAATGATTTGACAGTGACCTGCACTAAGACAAGGCCCCACAAATGTAGTTGGGTTTTGCGAACTATCATAACCAGACAATCTTACATCAACGTGTCATGAGGTTGGCTCTGTAGCAGAATACACAGCATATGCATATGGACCGGCATCCTTTATCCAGTCAACAAATACCATCGTTGCTCATGTATTTCCTGCCCAATCTTCATAATTGAATAAGAAATGTCCATTTTGCGTAAAGAGTCTGTGGTCTTGATTATAAGGACTGGTAAAAGATAGATAGAGAGGATCGTATCACGTCAGAGAAGCTATGACAGGACCAGCAATCAAGTCCCCAGTAGACAATGACGTAGGGAAACTGTAGGGTCTTGGTTTATCGTATAATATTGTTAAATCTGGTATTCCTGCTTCAGCATAACATTGTTCATCGCTTCATAACATTGGTGTTCATTCACATGTCCATGCCCATTTATTTTGTGTATAATCCTGATAAGGCACCAAAGGATTTGGGTAACCATCTTTACATAACCCTGATTGAATTATTTCATTTGGTGTATGAAAACCATTATGATTGATTTGTGTCGCCCATTGACAATCTCCAACGACAATTCTTGGTCATTCGCAAATAGCAGCCTCATTGGGATAATTTACTTGACATCATGTATTGCTACAAAAACCTCCGTTTTGAATATCTGAACAAATCCATTTCCAATCATTTGCAAACTTTATCACAGAAGAAACGACTTGTCCTGACGCACATAATCATTGGGTTGGTGGTGTAAGACTTGGAACATTAATTGCATATCAACAGTGTGTTCATTGGGTGTCTTTGAATGCTTCACATGATTGTGGTCAACATGTCCACTCCCGTTTGTCATCATCATTATCAAAGCTATCTGGTATTTGATTGTTGCTACAAAATCATAATGCTTCTACTTCAGAAAGGTACTTGAATGTTTGTCCATTAGTTAGTCCATTACATTGTGTTCCTGCGTTGTTACCAAATCAGGCTACTGTTACATTTCCACAAAGAGGAGTTACTTGTCAATTAAATTCACATGACCATGTTGCTGTTTCGTTGATAGAGTCTACATTCCATTCGTGAAGGTCTCCAATTCCACATAAATCAGTTGCGGGAAAACCAACGACACTATTGTTTGTTATAACAAAACTATTACATGCAGGACTGATATTATTGGTGTTTGTTGCCCATGCACTACACATACTAATTGCTCATCATCAAGATCCTTCACATTCCCACTCCCACTTTTGAGTTTCTGTGTTAAACCTTACCATTCAGGCTACATTTCCTGGTTGACATAATTGAGCAACTGGTTGCGTAAAATGACCTGTCCCTGCTGCAGCACCACATTGCGAATCATAATAATAGTATGCCGCACATGTTTCAGGTGCATCAAAATTGTTGTTTACGCTATTCCATACTCACGGACATGTTCGTGTCCATCCGATGCTTGTTTCTGTAAAGGAAATTGGGGCAGTATTTGATTGGCATAAGTTTCATAAAAAATTGTTGTTGTTATTTGAGTTTGCTAATCAAATTAGTTCTGGAGCATTACTCACATAGGATTGGTTTTGTGCAATACCACATCCTGTTCCATTGGTGTTCATGTCATTCCAAAAAGACGCATTACCCAAAGCACTACATGCCTGACTACTTCCTCCGTAAATTCATTCACACGTCCATGTCAGTGTTCTGGATGTGCTATTTCCTCCATTGGTAAAATTAGTTACCTCTCATTGAGAGCAAAGAAAATCATATTGATTGGATCCAACAGGAAATGAGCTGATGGTTGTTCCGTTTATAGATCAGCATTGTCCGTTGATAGGGACTGGGGCAGCCATAGCAATTCCCGTCAATGCGAACGAAACGCTCAAGGCTAGTCATGTTATTTTTTTTCCTCGATTCATTGTTGCTATAATCATAATGGGCATAAATATATAATACAATTATATGGTAATTTTTGGTTTGTGCTAATTAGTTTGTGTTGTTGTCTATTATTTATTGACACTATTGTTATTTGTTACTCTATAACCTTGGGAAATGATCTTGTGTAGTCTTTGGATCATGGCTTATCGGTAAGAATTGCTCTCACTTTATCTCATTCTTTAAGAATCCCTCCGAAATCGGCAAAATGACATGGACATGCGTTACAATTGAGAGCATTGATGAACGTTTCTGACTCAGGAGTAATGACTCCGTTGATTTCATTGATACAAGGATCGTCAGCACCTATTTCGGGGCAGCCATCGCTGTCTTCAACATTGTTGTATGTTTCAGGCAGCGTCGGACACGCGTCCCTATCATCAGTATAACCATCACCATCGGTGTCTTTTTCACTTGGGTCAAGCTCCGCATCTGTTAGTTTTATCAAATCAGGACAGACATCTCATAGTCCATCATTATTCAGATCGATTTGGTCTGTATTGCTAACAAATGGGCAGTTATCAATACTACACACTCATTCAATGTGGTCATTGAGAACTCCTTTGTTTATGTTTCATGAAAAGCTACAGTCATCATTTTCAAAAAGAATTGCTCCAACAAGATTAGGTACCCCGTCGTTATCTATATCTTCGTCACATACGTCAGGTATTCCATCTTCATCAAAATCACACTTATATTGACCTAATGTACCATTGATTTTTGCAGCTAAGCAGCTATGAGGATTGCTTACAACAATTGTTGATTGAGAGTGAAGAGAGCGGCATTGATCAAGATAATAACTTATTTTGGGGTAATGTACTCATTGCTGTGAAAAGAGATATTCTATTTGGCTTTCTGTTATTTCTTGGGACTCTGCGTCATTCAATCTGAGCAATTTTTTTATAACATTTTCATCATTTATTTGAAACTCATTTATAATCAGTTGTGTTGGATCCTTTCCATTTCCAAATCATGGAGATGCTTCAAGTGCAATATTTTGATTATTGAATGAGGCACCATCTGGATCAGAAATAAAGAGTGTTATAAAGTTTTGGTGAATTGTTCCATCTTCAAAAATAATTCTTTGTATAGCAACACTTGGTCATGCTTTATCAAATTGTTTGGTATGCGATAGTGAGCGAGTGATGATTTTGTCTCCGTCACCAAACTCTCGCTCTATTGAATCAATTGGATTATTTTCTTTTTCTCCTCCCAGAATTGTAAGAAAATTAACGTCATCTCCAATATTATATAAGAGACTGTCCGTGTTGATCATCGATCAAATTTCTGTGCCTCCCACTCCGATAGTATGTTGTGCTACTGCAAGTATTTTTTCTCCCTGTTTTAACGATGTAGTAATTGGATAGATTCATGGATCCCTAAAAATTTTATTGAATGGTTTGATTCCATTGATTTTTTTTTCTTTAGTTCCATTGATAAGTATTTCTGTTTGTACCAAGTTAGTATCCGATGATACATTGTGTTGTATTGTCGTTGCAAACGGAGCTGGTCATGCAAGAGAAGAGGTTTGGGGAGAAATCGCATATGCTGTTTCTTCTTTATAACCAACAATAACAGTTGTCCTTGCCACTGCGTCATTACGAAGGCCATAGGCTTTTGCTATTACTGTATATACTCATGCTTGTTCAAATGTATGAGAAACTTCTTTTCCATTTTTGCTTATATTCGATCAAAAATCTCGCTCTATTTCTGTATAGTTTCATTCAGTTTCTGCAACAAAGCTAACAGAAAGTGGTCACTTTTCTTCTTCAATAATAGGTCTTATCCAAAGAGATACTGATTCATTAAGTCCTTCACAAATATCTCCAATTTTATTAGCGTTTCTATCTAGCTGTTCGGTGTTTTGAGTAAAAAGACAATTATCCATATCATCTTCATATTTGCTAATAATGATACTATCATTGTCATCAACAATACCAATAGGGTTAGTTACTGTGTCTCCATCAATATCAGGGTCACATACATTTCCTATTCCATCTTGATCAAGATCTCTTTGTTGTGGATTATAGTGATTAGGGCAAGAGTCTGATGCATTGCTAATATTGTCACAATCATAGTCATTATCAAATTCACATCAGATGATGGGAAACATTCTTCCAAATGTAGCAAGAACATATTCACCGTCCACTGGATCGTGAATGCTATCTTGTATATTAGGTTCATTGATGATTCATTCTTTTGCCAATTGATTAATTTCTGCGATAGGCCATCGTCATGCTTTGAGGAAACCATAGGGTTGATTGCCACATTTTTCTAACTCAAACATACAGTATTTACGGTAGGTTTTGTATTCTCGTCTATCTTTTAGTGGACATTCGGTTGTTCCACAGCGCAGCACTCATTGGTCGATGATATCATCATCGATCGATAATACATATCTATCTGCGTATCATCATTCTTCTAAATTATCTTTCCATTTTTGTACTTGTGACCAATTGACGGAATAATTTTGAAAAGTATATTTTTCTATAACATTCATTATTATTTGTAGAAACTCAGCTTTGGTTGTATCTTTTGCCCCACAAAATAATCATCAACAAATCGGACTTGTTGCAATAGGATACCCATTCATATATTCATTGTCTGCAGCATATGCGACACAATAATAATAACTTCCTTCTCTATAGAATGCTTCTTTAAACAGTATATCTCTAAAATCTTCTCAAGGCCTAATAACAAAATCTGATCGAAATCACGGTGTGTATATATCAATCATGTTTTGCCCAGGGTTCAAGCAATCAACACATTCTACTGCGTTAAGTAATCTGGTCACATCATAACGTGAAATTGTTTTTTGTTGTAAAATTTCATCAACAGGAAAACCAACCGCTCTTAAATTTTCAACAAACGCTGTATCAATAGTATTATTAATTGCTACTTGTGTTTGTTGTGCATAGAGTGGCATTATTGCAATAAGCAGAAAACAGATGTTTGTTACAATAATATTCCTCATTCTATAGATAGTATATTCAAACAGTGTTTTTATATATATTTGTGGATATTTTTTAAGTAATAGAGTGTTATTGGGCTTTACAATAGGATACTTCTTGTTTGTTAATATGTTTTGTTACAAAAAGTATGTATAAATTTTTTGTCTACTTTTGTCTAAAATTAGAAAAATACCTTATTTATTAAGGTATTTTTCTTTGGCACAATTTTTGTCTACTTGTGTCAATTATTCTTCGTTAAGAAGTTCTTTGATCTTTTTTTCAAACTCACTGTATGGGTATGCTCCCGCAATCAAAATATATTCACCAGTTTCTTTATTTAAGATAACATTTCCTGGTGTTCATCTTACACCAAAAAGCGATTGTCATTGAGCCATGCTATCAGTAATTTTTTGATCATATTTGTTTATTTCTACACAGTTGTTGAACGTTTCCATATTTAAACCAACAGTTGTTCCCACTGATTCAATATTGTTTTGAGAAGGACCTGCTGCAAACATTTCTGCAACATATTCATTGAATTTTCCTTGTTCTCCAGCACACTCTGTTGCATTTGCTATTTCAAGTGATGTTGGGTTTCAACGAGTGTTTGGTTTGAAAATAGAACTGATTTGTCCGTCAAAATTAGCAACTATTTCATCAACGACCCCTTGAGTAAATTGTCTTTGACAGAAAGGACAAAGGTAATCAGAGTATTCCAATAGTACTAATTTTCCATTTGCGTCTCCTTGGGGATATGTGTCTTTTAGTACTTCACTTATTTGTGCAGCACTAATTTTTTTTGGAGTGTTGTCATTTGTTTCTGTTGTTCCTCACATTGTTGGTTGGGATCCTGCTGTTCCATTGATTCTATCACGAGTTCCTTCTAGACTCTTTTTTTGTTGTTCAGCAAAGTTTTCACTTGTGTAAATTTCTTTGAGAATCGTATAATTTTCTTCACCTCCTACTTTGAGTGCTTCAACTTCATTGATTGCATCAACAATAACTTCCTTTGCAACATTGTTTTGCATAATGATGACATTAGCAATCAAGTTTGCAACAAGAAGAATTAATACTACCCATTTGAAACCATCATGAGAGCTCTCTACTTTTTTAGGAGAGCGAGAAATAGTAGCTCTTGATGTCGTAGTAGTTGTTCTAGGTTTTGTGACAGATTTTGCAGTACTTGTTTTTTTTGTTTTTGCAGCGGTTTTTTTTGCCGTAGTTTTTTTCGCGGTGGCTTTAGTTGTTGTTCTTTTTGTAGTTTTTTTTTCTACCATGTGAAAATATTTTAATATAAGTTAAAAACATCCTGGTGTATACCACAAAAGAATATCGTGTATTTTTGTGTAAATGCAAGCGTCTTCTTTTATTTTAAATTGACTTCATGTAATATTATTCAATGTGAATCTATACTTTTTGTTTATTTTTTTGAAAAGTAATTTCGTTTTGTTGTAAAAGGTATCAGAAAAAAATTCCATATGGAACAAAAAATAAATAATTGATCATACTATCTTCAAAAACATGAAGGAATAATCATTCAATAAATAATCAAAATAATCCCAATGTCATCATTGTAAACATTAGGTAAATTTTTTTGTTGATGTGATTTTGATTGCTTGCTTGTTTTATTTGTTTTACGTGTCAGAAAAATAATAGCCATCGATATATTCGAATAATTGTTCCTATTACCCCTATATCAGCCATAAGTTGAAGATAGAAATTTTCTGGTAGTAATGTTCATTCATGGTGTATTGCGGGTCCAGCAGTACCTAGTCAAAATCAAAAAGGTTGTTGTATGACTATTGCTATTCATTTTCATTTTTGTGTGATGTGTTCCAATGTGGATGATCACTTAAACACGGATAGTCAAATAAAAACAGACAAGGTAATAGCAATGACTCCGAAGAACATCTTTTTTTTCTTTTTAAAAAAGTCTCTAAAAAAAATAGATGCCTGAATAAATACTACCAATAATGCTCATCTTGAAAACGTTCGTAGAAGCGATATCCCACTGACAAAACATGCTAATAATTTTTTGATATGATTACTAGGAGAAATTAATTGACTCATCAGAAATATTATTCCCGCATAAGCTACAAAAAAATATCCATAATTATTGGGTCAAGAAAAAATTCATGATAGTCTAGGAAATCATCAAGGTCATGTGCGGTAGTAGATAGGGGGATTTGATCAAAAAACAAAATCTCATACTGCTCCATATCACATCAGTGAAAAAATGTTAGGAAAGATATGTTTTGTTATTTGCCACATCAGTCACACAACGATAATAGTACTTACTAATTTTATTATTCGGTTGGTGAAATTGATGAGTAAGTGTTCGTTTTTTTTATCTATGTAAAATCCAATATAAACACTAGAATAAAATATACATAAATATCGTAAACTATATTTGATTCATATCATGATGCTGTACCAACTTTTTCATAATAGTATCGACATTACAATACTAAAAGCAAATAGCACTATGAGTGCAATAGTAGATTTTTTGGTTGCTTTGAGAAATAAAAAAACTTTTTTATTTTTTAATCATAAGATAAAACAAATAAGACTAAATAAAATCCATATAATTTCTCTTGCTATTGCAACGTCACTTGTTGTTAATCAGCTATTGCTTCCATAAACCAAAAAAGTTGCGATGATGTGATACAAAGCAATGAATAACAAAAAGCTACGAAGAAAAAAAAACATAATAGTTGTGATAATAAAAATATTACATGGTATGTCGTCAAAATTTCTCTATTCTTTGTTGGATGTTTTTTTGTATGTAATGACGATCATAAGAATTAGAGCAAAACTTGTTAAATCATTCAATAAGTGATTTCATGTCTTTTTTGTTAACGAGGTATCATGATTTTTTATCTACTAATTCTGCTGTACCTCACTTATTGTATCACAAAATAGGTACTCCCAAAAGCATTGCTTCTACTGTAGACATTCAAGAACTTTCATAAGCAAGATTTATGTAGCCTTTTGATTTTTTCACTAAAGAAATAATTTTTTTTCTATCAGAAATATATCACATAAAATGAATTGTTTCTCATGCTATTGAGTGTAAATGTTCTTCATCTGCTCATGATCATATTATGATAAGTTTTGTCTGTGTTTGATTACATAAGTGAATTATTTTGTCAACGTCTCTGAGTGTATTCACAAGTCTTCCTACGTATATGTAATAATCATCTATTTTTTTTGCTACTTTTTGTTGAAAATATAGCTCTTTTTCTGGTACGATAGGATAGGCAACTTTGGACTCTATCTTGTATGTTTGCTTTACTAATTTTGCTGTGTGGAATGAGTTTGATCGCACTTCATCAAAAGTGGTAAATTTTTTATCTCGTTTGCGAATATATGGAGTAATTATATATAATAACACTCTTGTAGGGTAATTAAATTTCTCAAAAAACTTTTTGAATTCTTTTTGTACATACATAATGGGGGAGTGTATATATAGTTTTTTGTATACTCATGGCACATTAATGTTTTTTGAAACATTTGCAGAAGAAATAATTATTTTTTGTGGATTATATTTTCTTATTTTATAAGAAAGTAATTGTAAAAGAATTGGAAAAAAAACTATAAGATTGCGATAGTTTCGAACCCTAGAAAATTGACGAGAAAAATAATTGGTAAATTTTTTTTTGTCGGTTGATCGATAAATAAACCAATTATTTATTCGATGAGGAAGTGCTGTAATAATTGTAATTTTTTTTCATGCTATATCGAGGTGTTTGTATTTACTTATAAGAGTAAATATTGTTGCGTCATCATAGTTTTTTTCATCTTCAATTAATTGAAAAAACACTTTATCTGCGCCTCACAGGAAAACTAATCGATCATGAACAAAAGCAACTTTTTTCATACCTAGTAAGTGATTAAAAATTAATCAAATTGTAATGATTGAACTATTGATGTAATAACAGACTCAGATTTATTTGTTTCAATAAAAATTATATACTCCCCTAATTGAAACCATGCTTGATATGTCGTTCCAATAGTGCTTTTAAATTCATTGTTGTAGGTAGTAAAAATTTTTCTTCCATTTTTTTCTTCTTGCGTTGTGTTTTTGTCAGAAAATATCTCAGGAAAGTCTTCTATGCCATTGGTGTAAGTCACTTGTATGTAAACAGGAGAAGACTGTGATTCGCTTGTATAGTTTATTGTCTGAAAATTGTTACTATTCTTTTTTGCTTGAGAAATATTTTCTTGTGGGTAGTTAAAAGAAAATCATAGTGAATTGTTTTTGTATGAACCATCTTTTATTGTTATTTTTTCCTTATTGTTTTTTATTGTGAGAGTTTTCCATATTTCATTTAGAATATATTTTCTATTGGCTGTTTTTGCTTGTACAAATTCTTTTTTTATTTTTTCTTTGAAAATGTTTTTAAAGTTATTTCCATGTTTTTGTGTTGCTACTTGTATTTTTTGAGTAAGATGGCGAACTGCCTCCTTGTCTCTTGATGTGGCAGTATAGGTATTTCATGTTGACACAAATAGACAAAAAAATACTACTAACCACATAAATTTTTTCATTGTTGTTTGTTAAGAATAAATAAAGAGTAATTAGGTGCTAACAACGTTTCCATTTTCTAATCTGATTACATGATCAGCATGTTCTAATAACGTTTTGTCATGTTCAATCATCAGTATAGTATCTCATTTTTCCAAAAATTCTTTGAGTACATTCAGTAGTCTTCCAATATCATCGGCATGTAATCATACGGTTGGTTCATCCAGAAAGTATAGGGTATGTCATTTGTATGATTTGAGAAGATGTTTTACTAACTTTAGTCTTTGTGATTCTCCTCATGAAAGCATATGGGCTGGTTGTCACATCTTAAGATATCACAAACCAATTTTGTTCATCAAATTGAGCGGTTCATAGAGATGATCAATATCTTCAAAAAATTTGAGAGCATCTTTTATGTACATTTGTAATACTTCAGAAATGTTTGTTCCTCTCCATTTTATTTCCATTATTTCAGATTTGTATCTCGATCCTTTACATAGTTTACACGGCACATAGGTGTCTGGCAAGAATTGTAATTCAACTTTTTTATATCAGTATCCGTTACATTCCGGGCAAGATCCTTTTTTGCTGTTGAATGAAAAATGCCCTGAATTGAATCATAGATATTTTGCATCATTAGTTCCTGCGTAAAGATCTCTTATTTTGTCAAAGACACCTACAAATGTTGCAGGACAACTTCTTGGTGTTTTACCGATACTTGATTGATTAACATAGAGCACATTATTTATATTTTCATGTCACATAATAGTTTCTACAGAAAGGTCTTTGTGAAATTCTTGCAAAGCAAGTCATTCGTAATGTTCGTATTCTTCTTTGTTCATGACGGGTGCACTAATTATTTCTTGCCAGGTATATCCTTTTTTTAGTAGTTCTAATCTAATGTAGCTTTGAATAAATTTTTGTTTGTCTTGTAAAAACCTATAGAGTGTTGTGTACATAAGTGTTGTCTTTCACGATCATGAGTGTCATGTAAGAATAGTGAAACTTCATAGTCTAATATCTACGTCGATATTTTGTAGATTAAACTTGTTTGCTTTCTTGATACTTATTTTTTTATCTTTTGGTGTATGATTCCATTCTATGATATTTTTCTTTTTTCAAGTGAGATATTGTGATGTGAGAGTATCGCTTTTTATAAATTCTTTGTAGGTTCCATTAAATACAACATTTCATCCAAAATCTCATGCTCATGGACCGATTTCTACTACCCAGTCTGATTCTTTTATGAACTCATCATGATGCTCTACTACTATGATAGAGTTTCCCATATTTTTTAGTCTCTTTATTGCTTCAATTACTTTGATAATTTCTTCATCATTAAGTCCAATCGTCGGTTCATCAAGTACATAAATGATTCATGTTAACTTGTTTCATAACTGTTTTGCCAATCTTAACCTTTGTAATTCTCCTCACGAAATTGTTTTGATTGGTCTGTGGAGTGTAATATATGATAGTCCCAATGATTCAATTGTTTTTGCTCTATCGAGAAGAGGTTTCAAAATTCTTTCTACAAGTATTTTGGGTTGATTAGTGTATTCCATAAATGCTTCAAGAAAAACGATGAGATCTTTCATCGGCATGGTATGAAGTTGGGCAATGTTGTAGTGAAAGTAATCTTTATTTACTTGATCTACTATGTTTTGGTAATAGGTATGACCTTTTTTTGGAGCAGAAAATAATTTTTTTGTCTTGGTGTTTGCTGGCACAGTTAAAAAAACATGTAATGATTCTTTACGGAGTTTGTGACCATGACATGTAGGACATGCTTCCATGTTAAGCATTGCTTGAAAGTCCACTGTTAGCATTCCTTTGTTGTATTGCTCTTTGAGTACATCCTCAACACCATTATATTTCATGCTGACGAATTTTCCACCCATAGCAATTCTTATGAGTTCATTGTCTCATTCTACCACGACATGTTGAAACCACTCAGGTAGTTCTTTCCATAATTTGTTGGTATCAATGCTGTACTTTGAAGCAAGCTTTTTCAAAATTGATTGACCCAAATTTGAATCTCTCCAAGGCAGTATTGCTTTGAGATAATTGCTTTGTGGATCAAGTATTTTATCAAAATCAACTTGTAACACTTCTCCTATTCCATGACAGTTTGGACACGCTCATTCCTGACGATTTGCTGAAAAATGCTGAGGGGAAAACTTTGGATATTCAAGATTGTGGTCAGGACAATAGTTTTTGTCAGTAAACCATTTTATTTTTTTTGCATCTTCCCCATCTACGTAAATTCCAAATTTTTTGGTTTCATCCAGAATTTTTATTATATCTTCTTTTAATCTTGCAATCTTTTTTTCTTCTACTGTAATACGATCAAAAATACCATAAATTTTGATTGGGAAAAACTTCTCAGGAACCTTTGGTGTTTCTAAGTAAAAATATTCTATAGGATCGAGATCTTTGTTGTCAGAAACTAATAAATATCTTGTAAATCATTTTTCTTTTTCGACTCTATTACGGTTCTTTTTTACAAATGTATCAAAATCTTTTTGTTCTTTGTATTTTCCTGCTTCTTTGAGAAGGTATATTTTTTTGTCAGCATAGACATCTTTGATTTCTTGGATAATTTGCTCTACCGTTTGTGCTTTGATTGCTTTTCCTGACCCATACGAGTAGGGCGTTCCTATTTTTGCAAATAATAGCCTCAAATAGTCATCTATCTCAGTCAGTGTTCCAACCGTACTTCTGCTATTACCTACTGATTTGTTTTGCTCAATAGCAACCGCAGGTGACAGTCATTCACTATGGTCTAAATCAGGTCTTGTGCCTAGATTAAAAAATTGTCTAAGGTACGATGACAGTGACTCAATATAACGGAACTGTCATTCTTTGTATATAGTGTGAAATGCTAATGACGACTTTCCTGATCATGACACTCAGGTGACTGTTACTAACTGATTTTTTGGTATTTCTATGTCAATGTTTTTTAGGTTATGAGTTTTTACTCATTGTAGCTTAATAAAGTCATTATTTCCTATTGGTAGGTCGTTTTTTTTCTTGGGCATAACAGGGGAGGGGAATAAGTAGATTAAATCATTTTTCACTATAGTATTTTTTTTTATCTATGCAATAGTATGAAATGAGTTTTTTCTCCTAAAAACAAAAATTATATATAATTAACTTCTGGCTCGAGTAAAACACCGTATTTGTCTTGTACTGTTTGTTGAATATAGTGAGCAACTGCGACAATTTCCTCTCCTGTTGCCCCTCCATTGTTAACAAGAATCAGTGCATGATTTTGGTATGTTCAAGCATTTCCTTTTTTGTATCATTTTAGACCACAATTTTCGATAAGTTGTCATGCAGGTATTTTGCAATGTTTTTCGTCTATTGCTCGATGTTTTATTGATGAATCTATTTGATGAACTTTTTCTAGTGTTTGATAGCTGATAATTGGATTTTTGAAAAAGCTTCCTGCCGTACCTGTTTGTTTGTAATCAGGTAATTTATTCTCTCTGATCTCTCTTATCGTTGCTGCTACTTGTTGAGGGTGAAGAGTGGTTAATTCGACTCATTTTTCTTCTAGTTTGGATATAATAGCTCCATATTGTATTTGCGGTGAATAATCGTATTTTTTTTGTCAACTTGTGTCTATATTTATCTTTTTTCGCATAAATGTTACGTCAGTTACGAAAAATCTTCATGAAAGTTCTTTCTTGAATATGCTAGAGCGATACGAGAATTGACACTCTTCGTTTGATAGCGTTCTGTATTTTTTTTTTTCGATATCAATTCATCCTACTGCGACAATGGTATCTTTTGCCTCTACGCCGTAGGCACCAATATTTTGGATAGGAGACGCTCCTACTAATCAAGGAATTGCAACAAGATTTTCAATTCCTGTATAGTGGTTATTGCATGACCACATAACTAGTTTATCTCGATTTTCTCATCATCATACCGTGATGGTGATGTGATTATTGTCCTCGTTGTTTATTTGCTTTCCAAGTATATTGTTATGAATGATAAGTCAATCAAAATCTTTTGTAAGGAGTATATTTGATCATCATCATAAAAAAAGTTTTTTGTTGTTTTTGAATTCAGGTGTTTGTAATAATGTGAAAAAATCATCTTTAGATGTTATTGTTACATAGTATTTTGCTTTTACATCGATAGCAAACGTGTTCATTTTTTGTAACGATATGTTTTTTTTGATTTCCATGTTAATTGAGCGGGGTAAACTTCTTTGAATGTATTCAAATTTGCTCTATTTTAAAGTTATTTTTTCTTTTACATTTTATCCTTAATTTTATTATCCGTCAATATATATCGTTGTGGAAACTCTTGTTATTCTGATTCTTGTTGTATATAGTTGGGTTGTATTTATATTGTTTTTGATAACTATGACGCTACAAAGTGGATTAAGATGACAAGTAAAGCTAAGTTCATCATACAAAGGACTTGCTGAAGCAACAAAAGAATCTATAAATGAATGGGTTGAGCATTGAATCACCACCCTGCTTGATAGTTATTTAGCTTCATATTTAAAACATGAAGATGCTGAAATAGTTTTAAAAATTGCTATTGAAAAAAATTGAAACATGTATAATGGTGCTTTTCATTTGACCTGACCTAGTTTGGCTCTAGACTTTAAAAGAGAAAGTTTTGAGAACCTTCGTGATCTCGTCAACCATGCTTTCAAGCATTTTAAAGAGTGATTGTCAAGTAAATAAAAAACAAAAGATTATCTGAAACCTTAGTTTATTATGATTAGAAACTTGTATGAAAAAAATTGTTTTTTGTAGTATTATGCTTTTTTCCCTTGTCCTCATTGGGTGTACAAGGACATCTCTTGTTCATATTGAGCAACCGTGTGATCTGTTTGATGGGGAAGATATGAAAAAACTTTTCAATTTTACCGGTGATGTTGCTGTAACATCGCTATCACAGTTGCCTTATCATTTGTGTGAATTTACAACACCAGATGGTGTTATTAATGTCAGATATTATATGGACCCTGATGGAGAGGAGGAATTCTTAGAATTACCTTTGGAACATGGAATGGTGGTAGAACATTTATGAGATCAAGCATATTGGTTTAAAAACTCAAGAGAAATGACTATTCTGTACAGAAATAATTTCTTTTTTATAAGGTTTGTTTCTGTTGATGGTTGAATAAGTGCTGCCAAAAAATTAGCAAATGAGTTAGTTGATATATTTAGATAGTAAAAATCGATGCTTAATGCATCGATTTTTTATATTGTATTTAGTAGTTGTTTATTTTTACAACGTTTTCCAAAAAGTACATTTGTCTGGTCCATTGTAGCATGGTTTTGATTTCCACACTCCTTTTTGCTTTTTTAGAGGATAGAGGGTGACAAAACCTCCAGTTATTTTTTTTTGGTTTCCTCGTTGTAGTAGTTGTTTGTATATTGCATGTAATTCCTTGGGATCTAGTCTTTTTCCATAAGGAGGATTACTCACGAGATGAATGTTTTTTTCGTGAGAAGGTATTTTTCCTGACATGAAGTCTTGAGCCATAAACGTGATGCTGTCTTCTACTCATGCTTTTTTTGCATTACTTTTTGCTATTTGTATCATTGAGTGATCTATATCTGATGCAATGATGTTATATTCTTTATCAAATTGTTTTTTTTGAGCGTGTATTTTTGCTTGTGTAAGTAGAGATTCTTGATGTAAAGGCATTTGCTCTATTGCGAAATTTCTTTGTAAACCAGGAGCGATATTTTTTGCTATCATAGCTGCTTCAATTGCTATAGTCCCGCTACCACAAAATGGGTCTCGCAGTATATCACCAAATTTTCGTCATGATTGTAAAATAAGAGATGCCGCAAGGTTTTCTTTGATAGGAGCTTCTCCAGTTTCTTGTCTATAGTTTCTTTCGTGCAAGCTTGTTCATGATGTATTGATCAGAATTTTGAGAGTGTTATTGCTTATAAGTAGACGTATTTTGATTTTTTGTCTACTGTTGTCTATGTTTCGAAATTGATCCTCGTTGCTTGTTAGTTTTTTTATTATTGCTTTGTGTGCAACACTTTGGATTGTTTTTTCACTACTTAATACTGAGTTTTTTGTACTTACCTTGATGCTTATACCATGCTCTTTGTTTATGTAATTTTTTCGTGGTACATGATTGATTGTGTCGAATAAGTCATCAAAACTGTAGACTTTTTGTTCATCAGCAACGATATAGACTTTGTTTGCTATTCTGCTCCAAATATTGAGCTCGTAAACATCCTTTAATTCTCCGTCTACATAGGTTCACCTATCAAACGTATCATATGGTTGTAGACGTAATTTTTTACATTCTTTTGCGAGTAAGCTTCACCAACCTAGTGGGCAAGAAATAAGAATTTTCATATATTTGTGAAAAGTCAAAGTAAAATTATAATGACCTCTTGTTTGTTTGTAGAGGAGTGCTATATTTTTTTATAGTTTTTTATATGTAAAAAGATAGTTTTTCTTCATGAAAAAAAACATATTACTTGTGTTGCTTATAATTTTGTTTGTATCCTCTTTTGTGGAAGCTTCTTCTTCATATAATGAAAAAATAGTGGATGAGTATCACCACCAGTTAGAAGATTCGAATGCTTTCTTTTTTACAGATATTGATAAACAACGAGAGAATTTCATTCATAATGCTCCTTATACATCACTCTATCTCTACGTTGATGAAGAAGATTTTTGATATATCATGAATAAATGAGATAACGAAAGAGATCTTCCTGTGCAATGATTTTTGATGGGGGCTTCTGATGAAAAGACCAACAGTCTTTCTTCTTTTTTTGGATCTTCGGTGTCATCATTTACCCCATTTAAGGGTACCTTAAAATTGAGAGGAGTTAATGCTCTTACTTGTGGTAAAAAGTGATTTAGAATAGAATCTGATACCTTGGACATAAAGCTTAAATCAATGTGCTGAAGTGTCTATTCACTAGAAGATTATCTTTATTCAGAACTATTAGAAGCAGATAAAAAAAATACACAAAAATTGTTGATGAATTACCCTCATCAGCTCAAAAAAGTTTATGTAAATGGTAAGTTTTATGGTATTTTTTTAAGCGTTCCAAAGCTTAATAGTGAATTTTTGGAACACAATGGTATCGAAAATCCTTCACATGACAATAATTGTGTTTTTAAAGTATACAAGGATTTTGATGTTGATAGTCCTTTGATGTGAACTATGGTTTTGAGAGATTCTTATACTGCTAAACAGCAATTGCTTGGTTCGGTTGAGCTCAATTACGGAGACACCGAAATGTGTTTACAGAAATTACATGACTTGGTCAAAATAGTCAACCAAGCAAATCCAACTATTGATGATCTCAAAGAACTTTTGGTTTTGCCTTCTGTTTTGTATTGGTGACTGGCTAATATTTCTTCGCGTAATTATGTTTCGTTTAGCCATAATTATTTGCTTATCTATGAAAAATGAAAATTTCATATAGGTAATTGGGATGCTCAAGAATTCAATGGTTGTAAAAAGACAGACCCTTATTCTTTTGAAAAGTATTATTCAGATTCATACGATCCTGCCCACCGTAATAGAATTTTTGATCATGTTTTGCGTTGGTATGTAGAAAACAACAAAGAAGATGTTTTTGTCATGCAAAAAAAAGTTGTTAATACTCTGTGTCATGCGCCAGTTTACAAAAAAGTGCTACATAATGATTTAAAGTATGTTATTTTTGATAGGTTCATTTGGAATTTATGACATATGAGAACTATTGATTATTTTCGAAATGATTATGTCGCATTATTAGAAGAGGCATACAAAAAAAAGATTGGTTTTGCAGAATTTTTCAAAAAATTTTATAACTGATTTGATGAATATTTTTGATTACAGTAATGTATAAAAATGCTTAGAAATACTATTTCAATCAAACTATTTACTTATGCGATAATTATCGCCATTGGGGGAATAACATCATTTGCTTTTTGCTATAGGAGTGATGGTCTTTTTTCCTATAGAGATAGTGTTGTAATTCGTTATTTGGAAAAATTTACCCTGAATGGATATTTTCCTTTTTTTCAGGATGAAAGCATTCATATTACAAAACATATAAATCCTTCATATCCAGCAGTTTATCTTTTTGTTGATGAGCAAGACCTTCCTTATTTGTTGCAGGAGAAACAAAAAGATAAGATGATATACGTTCATGGGATAGAAGCAAACATGACTGTTCCTTGAAACGCGACGGTTGATCAGCAATATTTTTTTTCTTCTATGAATTTGAGAGGAGTTACTTCACTTACCTGTCCAAAACCTTCGTTTAGGCTGGAAAATGCCAAAATTAAGCTGAAGTCAATGTGTGGCTCTGATTATGGGCTGGAAGAAATTGTGTTTTCTCGTTCTTTTTATGATAATGCAGCTCAATATGAACAACCGATTGCTACGTTTTTTGGTCCACATGATTTGACTAATGTGTTTGTAAATGGTGTTTTTTATGGTGTGTATAGCAGAGTACCACAATTAGGTAAATCGTTTTTTCACACCAACTGACTTCGTGATGTGTCCCCAAAAAATTCCTGTATTTTTAAAACCACAAATCTTATTACTCGTTCTACCAATATTCATGGTCTTCCTGTATTGACAACATTGGAGGCGCTGAGAAATTTTTCAGAAAAAGATTTGGCCCTTGTTGCTGCTGTCAAATATGGTCCTCCTTGATGTTATGCAAAATTTTACAGACTCATTTCGTATTTGCAAAACAATGATCTGAGCAATATTGATGAACAATTAATTGATCGTCTTTCTGTGTTGGATCGATGATTGACAAATTGGCTTTCCCAGACTCTGTTGTCTTACGAACACAACTACTTAATCCTATTTCATCATTGAAAATATTATATGTGATTTTGGGATAACGAGGCTTTTCGCGGTTGTCTTAATTTTGATTATCACGAGTATCGAAATCAGCCTCACCAAAATCTTTTGTTTTCTAGAGTGTTAGCATGGTATCAAAAAAATGATCCAGATTTCGTTGACGAGAGGATTAAAATTATTGCAGCACAACTCTGTGATTCACGTCTTTTTTTTGATGTTCAGTCAAATGATTTGCCCTATGTACTTTTTGACAGATATTTGTGGAATGTTGGACATTATACTTTGTTGGATCATGAGAAAAGAGCATTTAATCGCTTATTAAAAGATGTTTTTTATAAATCCCTTGATTTTTCTTCATATCTTGAAACAATGAAGGAAGCATTTGATCGCTATTTTGTCTCTCTAGAACCCACTCACTAATGCACAATAATATGGAAACATATCTACAAAAAACGAAAGCATGAGATCCTTCTCAAGCAATGCCTTTTTTGGATCATCTTTTTGGAAAAATTGACTTTCATATTAATGATTGATGAAAAATATTGCTCTTAACACTTACAAAAAAATCATCAGAAGAAATAACTAATTTTCTTTTGTCAAAATGATATAAGGCATATTATTTACATAGTGAAATTAGTACTATAGAACGTTGGGAAATCATTAAAAAATTGAGGACAGGACGTATTGATATTCTTGTGTGAATTAATTTACTGAGGGAAGGGATTGATATCCCTGAAGTTTCCTTAATCGCTTTGCTTGATGCAGACAAAGAGTGATTTCTAAGATCTCAAACATCTCTTGTTCAAATTATTGGTCGTGCAGCAAGAAATCCTAAAGGAGAAGTTATTATGTATGCAGATTATTTTACCGAATCAATGACGAAAGCATTGCGAGAAACTTATCGTCGTAGATTTACACAAGAAGCGTTTAATCTAGAGCACGGAATTAAGCCCCAAGTAGCAAAATCCAATATTAAAGAATTGGAAGTAGTAAAAGATGATAAAGACAGAACACAAGAGTTTGGTAGTTTACGCAATAGAAATACTAAAAAACTGAAAAAAATGACAAAAAAAGAAAAAGAAATGATTCTTGCAGATTTGAAAAGACAGCTTGACGATGCTATTGCAACATGGGAATTTGAACAAGCAGCTGTTATTAGAGATCAAATGAAAGAACTTCAAGGCGATTAATTTATTATTTGCCTTTATACAATGAATCAAAACAAAAAAATTGGCTATGAATGAGAAAAAATAGTTCGCTCTTATTATGAAAAAAAATGATACAGATATATTACAAGCAATTTTACCATAAGAGGTGGGGAAATTGATTTGATTTTCACTACGCAAACTACTATTATCTTTGTCGAAGTAAAAGTAGTAAATCATGTTGATGATTTACATAATTATATAACGCCCCGTAAGCTACGCTATTTAGATAAATCAATCACAACGTATTTGTATAAATTTCCGTCGAATAAAGCTCCAAGATTGGATGTAGTTTTTGTTAAAGATGGTCGTATATTTCAAGTGTTTGACTCTATTGGAATGTAGTTGCTTTGTAATTATTTATTATTGAATCAACGGTAGTATGAGATATTTTTCTATAGTATGATGATTAACATGTGCCGCTTTGTTGGCATGATGTTGAACTCCTGTTGTTGATGATTCTCCTTCCTCTGTTTCTGAATGGAACATAGTAGAATGAGCTGTCGCAGACAACGATGAAATTACACAGGTTCTTACCACTTTTGAATCTTCTGATTTTTGAGATGAACACTATGCAATAGTGCCTTGAAGAACAATTGACCAAAAATTCACTAATGCAATAAATTTGCACTACAAAAAAACAGAAGCTTACGCTGCTGATAGCATTGATTATGTCATTGATCAAGAAGATTATACTTACGAATTTCCTTATGCAAAAGTAAATAAAATGAAACTATGATCACCAGAATGCGGTGACGCAACGTTGTATGATACTATTTTGTGTTATATGCCTAGAGTTGATTGATTTTATGGTGTCTTTGATGGTGTTTTTGCAACATGAAAGCAGCTTGTTTACACAATATCAGCATATTGATCTCTCAGTGAACAACGCGTTCTTGACCTAGAATCACAACGTGAATTCCCTCTTATGGATACTCTTTACTTGTTGTACTTCTCTCCAACCAACAATGCTGTCGTTGCTACTGTTAGAGGAACATCTAGTTTGTATAACGGTTTAATGATTTTTTCTCAGTGAAAAAAGCAAAGCATTGCTTCATGACCTATTGATTCTGTCTTTTTTGATGGAAAACACATATATATTACTCGTGTTGATTACACAACTGAATTGTCATCGGTAGAGATTGTTGCTATTGGGTCAGGAGAAACAGTTGCTTTTCTCGATAATCTCCAACTTGGAGAAAGAGCTCAATTCTATTTGTCAGAAGATACGCAAACACTCTATGCTTACTATGTTGATGTGTCATTTGTCGAAGAAAAAGAGTTTTTCTATATAAGAAGTATTCATCTACAAGATGCTTCTACTCATTGGCTTGTGCAATTGAATAAATAAATTTTTACTTTATGTTTTGCTTTTTTATGAAACTGACTCGTTCGTTAATAATTTTTTGTTTGGGCCTGCTTGTCTGAATATTTTGACTATATATAGCGCAATGAATAAAAAATTATGTTATTGCTTATGAGAATGTTTGATTTAACGTTGATTCTTTTGTAGAATCTATCCAGCAATCTTTTGCCTCTGACTCATCACAACACTCATCTTTATATAAGGAATTTGAAGATGTATATGATGTTTTAGAACATAGCTACTATGATGCATCAGCTCTTCATAGTGGTAATATGAGGGAGCAAGCGCTGAAATCTTTTGTTAATGCTTTGGATGACCCATATACAGTCTATTTGGATGCAGTAGAAAATGATGAATTACACGACTCTTTGCAATGATCGGAAAATTTTGAAGGTATTGGTGCCGTTGTCGCAAAAAAAGATGATGGTGTTTTAGTCCAAGAGATTATTAAGGGGTCTCCTGCTTTTTTGGCGTGAGTAAAACCTTTGGATCTTATTGTACAAGTTGATGATACTTCTGTTTCTGACATGGACTTGCGAGATGCGGTACAACTTATTCGTGGACCTAAGTGATCTACCGTCGTTTTGACCGTTATAAGAACAGACAAACAAGAGAAAAAAGAAGTGTTGGAACTCCCTGTCGTGAGGGACGCTATTTCGTTCCCTTCCGTGACGAGTGAGATTCTTACAGGAAGTTCTTGAAAAATGATTGCTCACATCACCCTTCATTCTATTGGAGAAGAAACAGAAAATTTGCTGAGAGATGAAATTCGTGAATTAAAAAAGAGTAATATCCAATGAGTTATTGTTGATTTGAGATGAAATGGAGGAGGACTTCTTACTACTGCAGTTTCGGTTACTTCTCATTTTGTTCCTCAATGACAGCTTGTTGTAGAGGCAAAATATAGAATGTTGGAAAATCAATCATTTTATTCAAAATGATATATGGACTTTGGTGATGTTCCTGTTATTGTTCTGATTGATGGACTGACTGCTTCAGCAGGAGAAATAATAGCTTTAGCGCTTAAGGAAATTAATTGATCGCTATTGTTATGAACAACGAGTTTTGGTAAATGATCAATTCAAACAATCAAAGAATTTGGTAACAAGGCCTCATTAAAATATACCGTTGGTAAGCGATACTCTCCTAGTGGTACTAATATTGATCAGGTTGGAGTTGAGCCTGATGTCGTAGTTGAATTTGATACCAATCTTTATGCCAATGAAGGTATTGACAATCAATTACAAAAAGCTATTGAAATGATTGATTAACAGACTATACTTTCCTTAATTTATTTTGTCTATTGGCTATAATGTCAGATTCTTCTCATACAGATACGCAAACATGAGTACATGTTGAAATAATTGATAATCAAGGTGGGCTTATTTGATCTTTTTTGGCTGAAGACGAAAAAAGTTTCCACCAAATGGCTATGGATCACGACATTGAATTGCCTGTGTCTTGTTGTTCTGGTGCATGTTTTGTTTGCGCCTGCAAAGTTATTAAGTGATTAGAACTAGTTGATGTGGGTAAAATATCTGTTCCTCTTGTTGATGTTGAACAAGATCAACTTCTTAGTTGTGTAGGAGGTGTGATTTCTTCTGCTCTACAAGATGGTGGCTATCACAAAATAGTCCTCCAAAAACTTCTCTAAATTTTTTTCATGATAGCATCCTGTTATGTTTTCATTTTCACCTTCTTTCATAGATTCGTTATTACAAAAAAACAGCGCTACGTTTGATTCCTTTTATGTGCAAACAGTAGACGTTTTTTATCGTTATATTAAATCTCACTTTTCTCTTAGTGATGGAGAAGTACATGATTTAATTTCTGATGTGTATGTAAAAATTTGGTGATCGTTAGATAACTTTGATAGAAAATATAACTTTGAAAGTTATGTTCGAACAATACTCAAAAATACAGTAAAAGATTATTTCAAAAAAAGCAAATCAATAACATTTTCCTCTTATACAGAAAATCGTGAAATAACTATTGATGATTTTTTGATGAGTGATGAAGATATTGCTGAAGAATTTGAAAAAAATTACCTTTTTAATGATATTGACAGAGAAATCAAAAAAATGGATCAACTTAGTCAAGATTTGCTTCACTTCAGATTTGTTGAACAGAGGTCTTATGATGATATTTCACTTATTACTGGGATTGCTTCACAAAATTTAAGAAAAAAAATATCAAGAATTGTGTCAAATTTGAGGAATAGGCTTAAAAAAGCCCAAAAAAGCTAAAAAAGGCTTGCAAATCCTTTTTAGACCAATATACACGGCTGTGTACAAACATTTTATATGTTAGTAATGTATATTTGATGACAAAGACACAAGTTATTGGTGAAATCGCATCTAAATGCGGAGTTTCAAAAAAACTAGCTGGAGAAATGGTTAATCGTTTCATCGAAACTATTATCTCTGGAGTAAAGAAAGAAGGAGAAGTAAGACTTCAAGGTTTCGGTACTTTCAAAGCTTCACAAAGAAAAGCTAGAAAGGGTGTTAATCCAAGAAACCCATCAGAAACTATCACTATCCCTGCAATGAGAGTAGTTACTTTCAAAGCTGGATCTGAATTCAAGGCTGCAGTTAAATAGTCTTTGAATAAGTGGTGTAAAAAAAGTCCCTTTCGTGGGTCTTTTTTTGTTGAAAAAAATGTAAGGAACACTATACACATATATGTTTTCATGTTATTTATTTTTTGTTCTTTCTATGATTCTCACTGCAATTCTAGCTTTTGCTGTAGGTGTCCTTATTGGTTATCTTGTTTTTTATATGAGATATGAAAATAGAGACGTAGTGATTGAGTTAAGAAATAACTTAAAAGATCTCAATAGAGAGTTGTCTGAACTTTCACTTGAGCATGAAGAACATAAGCAACAGAACTTTATTCTCAAAGACAAAGTATCTGATCTTTTTACAAAAAATGATGATCTTGTTGGTGTTGTGTCTGAGCTCAGCAGATATTATTTTAATATCAAAGTATGAGCAGAAAAAATTCAAGAACTCAACAAATATTTAAAATTACCTGATTCTTGAATAGAGGAGAAAGTGCAAAAATATTCAGCTATGTATCAATCAACTCCTCAAACCCTAGAAAAAGATACTCCTTCATCAGGAACTATTTCTTCAGAATTTTTCTAGGATAATGACGGGCCCTTAGTTTAATGGATAGAATGTGCCTCTGCGAAAGGCGCGATCCAGGTTCAATTCCTGGAGGGCCCAATTTACATAGTGCTCAATAATCTTGCTGTATGGAATTTAGAAACGTCAATGCTGGAATTACAAAAAGATACTATGTGTACGTAACACTTGTCTCATTAATTAGTTTTTTTGTATTGATTTGAGTTTTCTTTGTTCTATGATTTTTTTGAAAAAGACAGTCAGTTGATAATACAACACAAGAGTTGTATCACACCGACATAAGTTCTTGGAAAGAAGGGTGATCAGTTACTCTTCAAGGAAAAATGTACAAGAAAATGATTGCTTGAAGAGATTATTATGCTTTTTTTGCTAATGATTGACTTAAATATGTCGTTGTTGCAACAAATGCAAATAAAGAGTACTTTGATAAAAACCTTGGTAAAGAAATTGAATTGTTTTGACGCATTCAAAAGTTCTTGTGATCGATTCCATTCATATCAATTATTGATGAAAAATAATTTACATATTATTAACCTGACATGGCTACAAAAAAAAATGTTTTAACAAGAGAAGGATATGAAAAACTACAAAAAGAACTTCACGTCCTAAAGACAGAAACATTACCGGAAATTGTTCTTCAAATTAAGGATGCAAAAGCTGAATGAGATTTGTCCGAAAATTCTGAGTATCATGCTGCAAAAGAAAAGCAAGTATTGACAGTGAAAAGAATTAGCGACATTGAAACAATGCTCAAAGATGTTGAAATTCTTGAAGAAGACAAATCAGGAAAAAGTAGCAAAAATGTGAGGTATGGTTCAAAAGTAACTATTCAATACGAAAGTGGTAAAGAATATATGTTTACTGTAGTTCCTAGTGCGGAAGTATCTTTATCAGAGGATGCTCTTGCTATTTCATTCGAATCACCAGTTGGTAAAGCGATTGAAGGAAAATCTGAAGGAGAAGTGGTACAAGTAAGACTACCTGAAGGTAGACAAAATGTTACTATTACTTCTGTTAAATAATTTTAGTTGATAAAGATCGATGTCATGTATTTGTTTGCTGTCCCATTCATAGTATGAGTGTCTGTACAAGCAATTAAATTGTGCATCGATTTTTATAAAACTAGAAAATTTTCGTTGGAGCTCTTGTGGGCTTCTGGAGGATTTCCTTCTGTACACTGAGCGTTGTCCAGTAGCGTCACTACTTTGATAGCAATTCATGAATGATTAACGAGTTCGTTGTTTGCTGTAGCATTAACGTTTTCTTTTTTATTTTGGTATGATGCAATGAATGTCAGATATGAATCTGGTAAACATGCTCTTTATATCAATAAAATGAGAACAGAACTACAATGAGTGCTAGCTGAGCATGAAACGAATTTGTTGCAACTCAAAGAGAGAATTGGTCATACACCAACAGAAGTTTTCTGATGAATTGTTTTTGGAGTCATTATGACTATTTTGCTTTATTCTGCGATGATTAGTTTGCTTGGCGCATAACTAAAATTTCTCTTAATTGTATCTCATGAATACTTTTGTTCGCTACAAAAAAGAAAAATCATTGATGAAGAAGAAAGAAAATACTTTTTTAAAAAAGTATCTTATATTTTTTCTTATTAGTGTAACCGTTTTGCTTGGCGTATTTTTGTTGCTGAAGAAAACTATTTGGTCAGATTCGCGCTATGTTAGTTCTATTCTTTATGATAAGCAATCTGTTTCGCAAGTTTCAAACAATTCTATGTATGACACGTTGACAAAAATATTTCACTGACAAAATATTTATGCTCTTCGCTATCTAAAAAAAAATGAATTTATAAAAAAAATCAGAGAGCATTATCCTATTATTAAATCTTTTCACGTAAAAGATTTTCTGGCATGACAGCTTACCGTTTCTTTAGAATTTTTTCAACCAAAGCTTCGCTTATCAAACAATTATTATCAATGGGGAGTGTATAGCAATCATTTGCAATTTATTACATCAGGAGATACATTGTGAACATGAACGGATGTTATATATTTACCAGATTATCTTAGCGGACATACTAACCTTTCTGGAATATTTTTTGCTACAGATTCAGATAAGTTAACTTCTTTTCATCAAAAAATTTGAGAAACAATGAAGTATACGGATAATTTCTTTTATATACCTTGATGAGAAAAATTTGTGGTTCAACAGGGAGATAAACATATTTATTTCAACTTATTGACGGATCTTGAGCTTCAGTTGCAAAAATTATTTACGCTACAGAGATATTACACAGGCTACAATGCTCTGACAAAAATCGACCTATGAAGCTCGTCAGAATTAATTATACAATAACTTTATTTTCTTTTATTATTCATTTGATGTTTGTTCAAGACTTTCCTGTTTTTAGAGAAAATCCTGATCTTGTTTACCTCGATAGTGGAGCAAGTACACAAAAACCATCTATGGTTATTGATAGAGTTTCCCGCTATGTCCAAACAAGTTACGCAAACATACACAGATGAATGTATGATTTGTCTGAAAAATCAGAAATCCTGTTTGATCAATCAAAAAGGAAAACAGCAGCAATGCTTAATGCTAAATTTTCAGAAATTATTTATACGTATAATGCTACTCACGCTGCCAATCTTTTAGCTCAAACGCTTGCTTTTTCTGGTTATTTGGGAGAAGGGGATACGGTGCTGCTTGGAGTATGGGATCATCATGCAACCATTGTTCCTTGGCAATTGTTGGCAAAAAAATTTGGCTTTCGTATAGAATTTATTCATCTCAATGAAGACCTTTCTATTGATTGGGAAGATTTTAATCAAAAATATAATGATTCCGTTAAATTAGTTTCATGTAGCATGGTTTCTAATGTTACAGGAATTATCTACCCAATGAAAAAACTTTCTTCTCTGTTGCGTGAAGATACATTCTTTTTTGTTGATGCATCACAGGCTGTTCCTCATTTTTCAGTTGATGTTGTCGATATTGATTGCGACGCACTTGTTTTTACATGACACAAGATCATGGCTTATACAGGGTTGTGAGTTTTGTATATGAAAAAAGAGCGAATAAAAAAGCTGACTCCTATGATGTGAGGTGGGGGAGTGATTGATTCTGTCTCGGAAGAGGGTTGCACTTTGCTCTGAGGTAAAGAAAAATTTGAAGCATGAACTCCTAATATTATTGGTGCTGTTAGTTTGTTGGCGGCTTGGGAATATATTGATTCTATAGGCGGATATGATGCAATACAAAAGCACGAAGATACATTGATTGCCTATACAGACGAAAAATTTAAGGAGTACGCTGATCGCGTTCATGTTTTTCCTTCTTTTTGATCATCTCAACCAAGAATTGGCGTTTATTCCTTCCATGTTAACAACAAAAATTCCGTTGACGTTAGTGAAGTGATGGCAGACAATAATATTGCTATAAGATGCGGTGGGCATTGTGCACATCCTTTGTTGCATTCTTTGAACCAAAAAGCGCTTTGTAGACTTTCTCTCTACTTATATAATACCAAAAAAGATATTGATGCATTTTTTTCTGTTTTATGATCAATCGTATAATCATAAAGTCGTTACATTTTTATTACGCAATATTTGACTTGTTTTGTCAAAAAGAAAGCCTATAAAAAAAGAGCTATATATTTTCATTTGCTGAAATATTTTTAATGGGGAGCAAAAACGACAAAAAGCTAATGAGTCTTTTGAATGTCGTCATTGATAATTACATTTCTAAATGAGAACCTATTGGTTCTAAATACTTACACTCTCTTGAAGAAACAAATTATGCTCCATCAACAATTAGAAAGTATCTAAATTTGTTGGAACAATCAGGCCTTGTCTATCAACCGTATAATAGTTCTGGAAGAATACCTACTGTTACGTGACTTGTTAAGTATATCGAGCAGTGTATTAATGAAATTCACATAGAAGATACACCAGAACAGTTTGATAGCATAGAATTAGATATAGAATATGCAAGAATGTCGTTGAGAAATATGACCGAAAGTTTGGGTAAATTTGTCGATGGTGTTGTGGTAGGATTCTTGCCTAATGATGAGTATTATTTTTTGTGAATAAATAACTTACTCAAAGATGCAAGACGCGAGGATTATGATACAACAAGATATATTATTGATTTTGTTGAACGTAGAGAAATCATAAAATTTGTAAGCGAAAGAATCTTGAAGAGAGGTAAAGTGTATTATACATTTGCACAAGAAGATGATAAAGTACTTTCTTGTGTGTATACAAAAGTTTCTATCAATGATTACGACTGAATAATTAGTATTGTTGGACCGGCAAGGGTTGATTACAAGAATAATTTGGCTATTCTTCAAAAATTAATTGAGCTTATGTGATAGTTTTGTTTGTTTATAGTTAATATTATGGATAGCAGAAAAAAACTAGATGAAAATAATCTTGAGAACAAAAAACTACAAGATAAAAAAAACATAAGCGAATGACAAAAAGAATATGATGAGAATGAAAGAGAACATAGAGATAATTTGTCTGAGTTAGAAAATGAAACTTCTGCACTGCTTGATGAAGTTCGTTCCTCTCTTGATCATACTGAAAAAACATGGCAAAAAGAAAAAAAATATGAAGAAGAGTTGGATAAACAATTACGGCATATAGCATCTCTTGAAAAAAATATTCATGTAACATCAACAGACCCAGTAGCACAAAAAAGCTATAGTGGGTATGCTATCATACAGAGTAACGTTGCTGATGCTCTAGAGACTATTGAACAACAAACTTCTCGT
The DNA here is from genome assembly GCA_020627925.1 of bacterium. Lineage (GTDB taxonomy): Bacteria > Patescibacteriota > Gracilibacteria > Absconditabacterales > Absconditicoccaceae > JAHDFY01. The sequence goes on along the minus strand of JAHDFY010000004.1, from coordinate 38,647 downwards.
GATCCGGATGCTCTGCAAGGCCAAAAAGATTCGTATATGAGATCGCAAGATATCACAACAAGTTTTTGGAAGTTATTTGAGTGAATTATTGGAAAAGAGTGAACAGAATCATTTAGTTAATTAGACACTTGTATTACATGTCAAGAAACATTATTCAAAGTGCAGGAGGAATTGTCTACAAATTAGACTCAACAGGAGAGCCAAAATATCTTCTTATCAAAAGGTATGCCCTTTCAAAAAAAATAGAATGGGTTTGTCCAAAATGAAAGTTAGAAAAAGGAGAAACTGCAAAAGAAGCTGCACTCAGAGAAGTAGTTGAAGAGGCGTGACTTCCTAAAAAAAATATTCGTATTTTTCATAAGCTATGAGTGACTAAGCTAAGAAATACTCGTAATGTTAAGGGAATGATGAACAAAGATACAACCTATTTTCTTATGGAGTATAAAGGAGATACAACGGATGTTGACCTAGAAGATAGTGGTGGATTTATTGGGATTTACAAATGGGCAACATTTAACGAAGTACTAGGTTTGATCTATTATCAAGATATTAGAGAGTTGATCAGAAAAGCACATCAAGATGTGATAAAAAATTTATGAATAAGACCTTCAAAGGCTACATAGGAACTTGATTCCTGTGTTTGTTTTTTATACAATAAAAAAAGAATGTATGTTTCATACAAGTATCGTTTGGAAAAAATCATTGGCAGTACACACTGATGATGGTCTTATTATTATTAATCCGTATGCTGATCATCAGCAAACAAATGACTTATTCCAATCAGAAAAAATTTTAGGAGTTATTTGTACGCCAACGTGTCAAAATATTTCTTTTTGGCAGGATTATGCGAAAAAAGAAAAGTTTGCGGTACACGTATTATCAGAAAAAAATACGTCAATCACAATTGCTGACATTGTATTTCACTATATTATGAGAGAGCAGTCATCATTTCTTACTTTTGATTATGACAAAAAGAGTATTTTGTACGATGATCATATTGTTTCTCTTAATTGAATAGAAAAAACGACCTATGATACGGTGTTTTTTGATGTTGCTAATAAGCATGAGATAAGTGTGCAACTTGCTGAGTTGTTGTCTCCTAGAGTTGGCGTCGCAATGAATGTTAATCAAGAAGAAGGAATTCAGTTTTGTAGAGAGTTAATGATGAACCAAATATGCGTCCCAAAATATTTGATGCCTGGCCAACATGTCATTCACACCTAACTGTGTTCACTCGCAAACGTTTGGTTTGCAAAAAAACATATTTCTGACCAATTGTCACATATTTTCTCATAACTTCGTGTCGTGGATACAAAACAATATTTTTTTGCTTCTCTTTTTGTCAGAGGAGTTTTTTTATTTATACTATAGTTAGACGTATTTATATCATATTGTTGTAAAAAATATGACAGAAGCAGTAGCTACAGGACCATCTCTATCTGAATCAGTTTCTAAAATTGTTGAATCTATCAATCAAGTAAGTGGTTCTCTTTTTTCTCTTTTTCAAGCTGGTTTTGATCAGGTTGCAGATTTTAGTAGAAATGTTGTTACTTCGCTCACAGACAAATGAGCTATTAATTTTGCCGATATTGCTATTGATTCTCTTGTTAAATTAAGACTTCATATACAAGATTTGGCAAATAATTTCCATGCAGGTTCTTTGTCATTTGACAAGAAACAACTTCATACCTTGCTTCTTCAAAAAGAAAAAATGCTGGCAGATCATATGGATTCTAATTCATCGTTTGCTCGTATTTATGGACGATATGTAAATGGCTCTATTAAGCCACATTTGGATACGCTTAAAAACAATTGTTGAAGTGCATAATTAGTTTTTCTCTCCCAAAAAATCAAACAATGTTGTGGTTGTTTGATTTTTTGTTTTATTATTATTTTCACTTTTGCTTTAAGGTGAATTTTTTTATTGATGAAAAAAATGACATACTATGATGCCATTTTTTTTATCATTTCATTACTCTGTTGTTGTTGCAATATATCTTTTTCCTCTTCTTTCTTTGATGGTGTATTTCTTTCCATCTTTTTCGTACATAGAAATGGTTTTTTTAACAACTCTTTGGAGTTTCATTCATGATAATTGCATCAGCATGTGGAGTTGGGTAATAATTCACAATTGCGTACTCTTCATGCTTATTGTAGTAAAGGTGTGACCTTTGCTATTGAATTGTGTTTTACGTTTACTTACCATGACATATTCTAAGTCTTTTTTGAGATTTTTGTACGCTTCTGATATGACGATGACTCCATTTTCATTTCTTTTGTCATTGTATTCATAATCTATCATGTATTCTCTGGAAATGAGCTTTCCGCATTCTTTTTTGCTTAGTTCTGTTTTGGTAAATTCATTTTTTTCTCCTTTTGTATCAAGAATTTCATAATCATTATCTATGACAAAATCAGCTTTTTTTCTTTGACCAAGACCGTAGATGTTCCACATAGGAAACACTTTAGTGACATCTCCAATAATAGCATCAACACCTTGTTGTGTTCTTTCTTGATCTCTTATAAGTCTTCTCATAATAAGCTCTTCTGTTGGTGAGTCAACAAAAATATTAATTCCTCTTCCTTCTTGAGAAGACACTTGCAATGAAGAAATTGTATACAGACCTTCGACAATAATATAGTCAACCTCACCAGAAAAATGTTCTGCACCAACTCTTCTTGATTCAACAAACGAATATTCTGGTATTTTTATTTCATTTGTTGCAAGAAATTTTTTGATATCTTTTCCTAGTTCATCATATCTAATAAGTTTTGGGTGATCAAATGTACCATAGATCATATGTTTCAATCTTGTATTATCAACATAGTAGCTATCAGAACTTAAGGCTAGTACTTTGTGTCCTTTTTTTTCAAGACTTTCTTTGAGTAGATTTGCGCAATAAGATTTTCCTGATGCTGATGCGCCAGCAACATAAATAAGCTTTTGACCTGATTCTATAACTTTACTAGTGAGCGAATCGAGTTGATCAATACGGAAGTGTTGTCTCATAACAAAAAAGAATAATTAAATAGTTTATTCTCAATAATTATACTTGCGAGAATAAGGGAGTCAAATCAATGTCTTTTAATATTCTTGTTCTTGTTTGGCAAAACAGTATTATTGATATAATCATTTACTCTTTTTCATTCCTATGAAAAAATTGGTGTTTTCAGTCTTGAGTGTTTTTGCGTTGTTTCCTTTTTTTGCTTGAGCGATAACCGGAGAAGATCTTACTGTTGCCAACAAGATTCTACGTACTATTCTTGCTGATTCGAATAATGGAAATGATCGCTCTAGCCTGGTAGAATGGTATTATATTGTTGATGATGCAATTGATGAACAATGATCGTGATCAATTCACAATAGACTTCTTTTTGTCAAAAATGAACTGAGAGTTTTTATAGACGGGATGAAAGCTGCAGACGTTGTATGAAAAGAGATCGTCGAAAAAAAATTTCTTACGTCAATTGGTTCAGGAGTTACCTTTGTAGGTGACGATTTACCGCAAAGTTGTTTTGAGCATGCTTGATTAGTTGATGATCTTGCTTGGTCTGAAGATCTTTCTCCTGCTATGGTTATTGGAGTGTGGAAAATGGAAGCAAGTTGCAGAATGTATTATCCCCATAATGGTGATGGTCCCTTTCAAATTTTGTCCAAAAATGTGACAGGAGATATGACGGTCCCAAAATTTGTTAACGAGTTTCAAGATTTTGCCGCATTCTCTCGTAACAAACGAAATTGGTATGCAAGAGCAAACAAAAAAAGTAACTTGTCTGTCGATTTGTCTTATGATTCACTGGATATAACCTGAATTGTTAGGCATGGAGCACTATATAATGGACTGAGTGGGGCATCAATACGATGAAACATTCAGCCAGCAAATGCAAATTATGTTTGGGGCAGATATAGTGCTGATTACAGTGATGCAAACAAAGATGGCCTTGTGGTTGTTATCCTAAAATTTCTTTCATGAAAATAAAAAAAACTGCTATTTCTAGCAGATTTTTTTATTGCAACCAAATATAATACCCCATCACACCATATCATGCAAACAACAAAGTTATAAGAAGCGATAGTTTTTTGCTGTGATACGAAGGAGTTTTTTCTACAGAATCCAACATTTTTATTGCTTGATCATAATCATGTTGTTGCACGGATTCTCGTGTTTTTGATCCTCCATCTACTACTCAAACAATGCTTGATGTCGTAGCAACAATAGCACTTCTGATCATGAAAATTGCGAACAACAAATGCACTATAATCATCAACATTAGTTGTTTATCAAAAGCAAGGAGCATTGCAATGAGTCCAGCAAGATCAAAAAACACACATAATCATCCTATAAACATACTTATTCCATACCACTTTGCATGACCGATCAATGATAACGTTGAATTTTTCAATTTGTTAGCTATGGAAACGTGTTGTTGTGATTCTGTTGGAATTTCTTTGACAATTTGTTGCATAGGAATAATTATGAAATAAATTTTTTATGCTGTTTCAGGCTTTTTGTAGATAATTGCTGGCTCAAGGTTAATAGTGGTATCGACTAGATCAAACGCTGCTTGTAGTGATTCTAGCGAAACGGTTTTCTCTGTATTGATCGATTTTAATTCGTCAATTCACAAAATGTTTTGTATTTTTTCAAAAGAGTTAATTAAGAGGGGAGCTATCACGATTGCAAGATTTTTGATCACGTAAAGAACAAATGTAAGATCATCGAGACCTTCTTGTTTCGTTTGCTCATCTTTAAGCTTTTTCCATGGTTCTGCGTCATTAAGAAACTTATTTGCTGCTTGAACTAATGCATACCAGTCTCTTAATAAATGCTGTAGGTCGAGTTTATTCAGGTAATATTCGATTGTATCAGCAACAGATTTTCCTTCAAAAATATTAACTAGTTCATTGGTATGGTCTATACTTTCTTTTATGTCGCTGACATACACTGGAAGCCTTGGCGTGACAGCGTCAGATGTTATTGCAGTGATTTCATTTTTTGCCGAAAGCTTTGTTACTCTTGCAACAAGATTTCCCCAACCTCCAATAAGCATGCTTGCGTACATTTCTTCAAACCTTTTTCGAGAAAAATCCCCATCACTTCCAACTTTGAGATCATACAAAAGATACATCGTGAGAGCATCTCTATCGTAACTTCTTGCTACTTCAAGTGGTTTGACAACATTACCAAGTGTCTTGGACATTTTATGTCCATCAGCAGTTAAAAAACCAGTGATAAGTTGCTGTTTTGGTGGTTCAATTCCTACTGATTGAAGCATTGCTGGATAGTAGATGCTGTGGAATCTAATAATATCTTTACCCATTATTTGAAGGTCTGCAGGCCAAAAATCTTCATCACCGTTTTGGCAAACTGTGTTGTAATTTAGCAGGGCATCGTACCATACATAGGTGATTTGTTCTTTGTCAAAAGGGAGTGGTATTCCAAATGTTGCCCCTTCTCTTGATATAGAAAAATCTTCAAGTCATCCGTCAACAAATGCTTTGATTTCGTTAAATCTAAAATCAGGTTGTATAAATGTTGGATTATTTTTGTAATATTCTTTGATGAAGTTTTCATATTTTGAAAGCTTGAAAAACCAGTTTTTTTCTGATAATTGCGAGATAGGTTTATTGGGATGATCTTGACACACTTTTTCTCCTTTGGGTATTCCATGTTTTCCATCCGACTCAATCAAATCACTGTCTTTTTTGAATCATTCACAACCAACACAATACATTCATTCATAATTGCTTTCGTAGAAATCATTGTTTTCGTATGCTTTTTGGAGAATTTTTGTTACGTAATCTTTGTGTCTTTTCTCAGTGGTTCTGATAAAATCAGTATTAGTTATTTTTAGCTCTTCCCATGTTGCAATGTGATGAGCAACGATCTCGTCCAAAAACTCCATTGTATCTTGCCCTTTTTCTTCAGCTTTTTGTACAATTTTTTGTGAATTTTCATCTGTTCCAACGCTAAACTTTACGTTGTATCATAATAATCTTCTGTACCTAGCATGTACATCACCTACCAAGGAACTGTATGCGTGCCCTATGTGTGGCACACCGTTTGCATAATAAATAGGTAAGGTAATATAGAATTTTTTCATATGATGTTATGTATAAAGTGTAAATTGGCTGTCGTAGTACTCTGTTTGTACAAAAAATTTATGCTGACGCAAGTGTAAGTATGGTTCCAAGTGGTAGTTGTGCAATTGTTTCTCGAGTTTTTTTTGTCTCATCTACCGAATAATTTAATTCAACAAGTTGTTCGTTGTTGGGTCATCTACTTGAACCATTTCGAATACACTTTTGCCCTGTTTTGTCACTAATTGACTGTACAATAAATCATTCATCATTTCCATTTTCTCGACTAATACTGATTTTTTCTCCTAATCATGCTGCAAGTGACTTGCTTAGTCCATGAATACCGTCGTGGTGAGCAGAAAGACACTTGGTGTTATTAAATTTATCTCTATCTATGATGATGAGCTGATTAGGTGAGAGCGAGTTTTTTGCTTCATTGAAGTGTGCAACGTCGATAGATAAACTATCCAAGAAATTTTGATCCTCTACGAGATTTCGGTCTTTTCGAAACTTTTTTGCTTGTCCAATGAGTTGATGACGTTGTAAATTATGTGTGTTTGGTACGTAGTGATGATTGATTACTTGTTCTTGTCGTGGTGATTGACTAACTTGAGGTGAGTGAGGAAGTTGTTCTGTCGTAATCGCTTGTATGGTAATGTATGCGTTTTTTGTGTCGTGTTCTATTTTTCCTGAACTTAGTATCGTAGGAAGTTTGCTTTTTGTTTGCAAAAATACTTGTACACTTGGCCAAAATTCTAGTGATCTAAATTGCGATCCTTGTGAAATGTCATGTTTTGTAACACCATTGATGTGTAAATCTTCAACGATTGCTAATGATTCTATTTGTCAACTAAATTCAACAAACACTTCATGATCTACTCCAACCACATGTACATTGGTGTCTTTGATTTTTGCTCGGAGGCAACCACTTCCTTTTGCGTTTCCTGAATCTTTGTGCTTTGCTCTTGATGCGTTGTTGATACAAATAACCGTGTGATGATCTTTTTGTTTGTCTTGTGTAAGTGTTTTGATAAGTGTTGCGCATTGTTGTCCTGTTTGAGCTGAGTTACCAAAATCTGATCATTCAAAAATTATTTGGTAATTATTAACACCAAAGTAATGAGAAAGTAGCTTGTACTGTAATTCTAGTCTTTGGGTTGTTGTGTCATTGGTGGCAATGACATCATTTATATGATAATAAGTAATCATTATTTTTAGTAAGCAAAATAAATGTACTGCAAAATTTTTTGTGTAAAAAAGAAATCTACCCGCGAAATTTCGCAGATAGATTTTCTCTTTGTTTATACAGAAAATACTTACCTACGAATGGCGGGCATCATCATGTTCATCATCATCGCGTTATAACTGATGCTCATTTTCTGTCATTGAGTATAAATCTATATCACATTATAAAAAAAACAATTGCTTTATGCAACTGTTTTTTAGTGGTGACTGTGCGGAGTTGGATGGTGTTTGTTGTGAGGTGTTGTTGCTGGTGGAGGAGTATGCTGGCTTGGTATCGTTGTTTGTATTGGTTTTTTTTGTATTTTAGGCTCGATTAGTTTTGCTCATGACATTGTTGCGGATTTTCTAGTTTCTCTCACGACTGGTCATAGCTTTCTCCCATCTTTTGTTGTTGTTCATCATGTTGGTTTCGTCGATCATGACGGTTTTTGTTGACTCCAAACAACCTTTTTTTCTCCATGTACTTCTTTGAAATCTATTGCGTATGCTTTGATTTTATCCCCGATGTTGTAAAACTTTTTCCAGTTTACTCCAGGTGCTGGATCGTTGATAAGATTTTTGTGTAACAATCACTCGACTCATTTTACGGTCATAAAAATACCATAATTGTAGACAAGCTTCACATATCCTTCGTATTCATTTCCTATGTTGATGTCATTAATAGAAAAACTTCATGCTACAGGTGTTTTTTGCGTTGGCATATTTGTTCTTGTTTGTTGTAAGTTTGGTTCTGCTGGTGAGCTTGATCCAATTCTTGTTCCTGGCATTGTAATTTTGACTGGTTGATTGCGTTCTATCTTTGCCGCATTACGTATTAATTTCCATTTTTTTATGTCAGAGTAGTTTGCTTGAATGAATTCCTGTGTCTGTTCAAGAGTCCCTATCCAGATGGTGAGTGGTTGGTTGCTTTCGTTTAATAGTCTCGTATGCAGTAGTGCATGCATAGTGGGATGGTTTATTGGGTTTGTATGTGGCTTTGTTTCGTCTTCTAATCATTCAGGTTTTTGATACCAAATAGCTTTGTGGTCGTGATTTTCATTGTCCAACAAGATAGCATCAGGTTCTTCTCTTCCAATTTTGTAATCAGAGAACAATCACAGTAATCATTTTGTTACAGGGTTTTGTAACTCTTTGATTTCATTTTCAGAAAATCACAATCATTCTAGTTTTGCTCTTTCGGCAACTTTTTCTTGAGGAGAAAAACTTTTCTTTGCCCAAGCTTCCATTAGTGCTTCCAACTCTCCCTTTTCCATCGCATATCTTTGCCTTGTCTGATCCACAACTTTTTTGATGAGTTCTTGAGATCATTCAGGACTAGAAAGTGGTAATGTTTTGAGACTAAATGGATCAGATGTAATTCCATCAACCATCATCCTTGTGTAGGCAGTAAACCTTGGTAAGGAGATTAAATCATTGGTTGAGACTAACTCTTTGAATTGATTAGAGATGACTTGCGCATCATCATACCCAAGAGTAAAAGAAATAATTGTTCCAATATTTCCAAAGATTGCGTCTCTAATGGTTGTGTCTAATTGAGACGTGTATTGATTAGCAACAATCAGTGATAGCTTATATTTACGTGCTTCGGATAGAATGGTCGCAAATGAATCGGTGGCAAAGTTTTGGAACTCATCAATGTACATATAAAAAGGCGTCCTTTTTTCTTTTGCCATATCAGCTCTTGCCATTGCTTCAATTTGAAATTTGGTGACAAGCAAGGAACCAATCATTGCTGCATTGTCATCTCCAATTTTTCCTTTGGAAAGATTGATAAGAAGGATCTTCCCCTGATCCATGGCCTCCCTGATATTCAACTTAGCCCTTGGTTGACCAAAAATATTACGCACAACAGACGACGATAAAAACTGACCTACTTTATTGGTAATAGGACCAATTGCATCTTGAACCTGTTTGTCGTTCCACTTGTCAAATTCTTCTCTCCAAAACTTAAGAAGCAAACTATCTTTCACAAAACTTAATACTTCTTCACGGAAATTTTTGTCGGTAAGCATTCTTAAAATATGCATGAGCGTTGCATTGGGATAGTCCACAAGTGACAAAAGAATATTTCTAAGAATATATTCAAGTCTAGGACCCCATGAATGACCAAATAGTTTTCTGAACGTTGTTACTACTCACGAAACGACACGAAGCTTTTCATCCTGGTTTCTAAAATGTAATAAATTAAATCCTACTGGGTACGTATCATCAGAAACATCAAAAAGGATAACATCATTGATACGATGGCTAGGAATATGCTCCAAAATAGTATCGACAAGTTCTCCATGTGGATCTAATAAACCAACCCCATTTCCACTCATGATATCACTTTTTATCAAGTTTGATAGAAAAGTAGATTTTCCTGTACCTGTTTTTCCAATAATGTACATATGTCTAAATTTGTCTTCTTCTTTGATTCCAAACTGAATAGGATCTCCTCTGTAGTCCGTCTTTCCTACTACCGTTAATTTATTGACAGGAGTATTTTGTGGTGTTCCAATATTGATAGGAGCAGGAAGTCTTCTATAGACAGCGTAGTTGAGTTGTTGTGTATAGTTTGCCTTGGTAGGTATATGGAAAAAATTACAAAATTGGCTTCTATCCATTTTGTGATATTTAGGAGTGTTGTATTTAATTTGTACCCCTCCTTTGAGTACAAAAATATTCATAATACTTTTAAAGGTTTTCTGCACGGAATCCTTGAGAACGGGATTGCTAGAAGAAACAAAAAAACCTATTTGGATAAACATATCAGTCTGATCTTTTGTTTCTTCTTTTTTATCATCTTTTTTGTCTCCTTCATCTTTTTTCTTAAAAAAGAAAAATTGTATACCTTTACCTATATTGTCGAAAACTTTTTGCATAAAAGTTTTTGTAATGCTGTATTTAACTTTGAAAACAACATTCAGTGTACTGTTTTTGTCTACTGTGTTGAATACAGAGAGCACGTCTTTGAGAGGGTCGATATAGCTTCCATCTCTTGTAAAAGTTGCTTTACTTGCAAATTCTGTTTTTTCTTTGAAATGTATATGATGTAGGTCTTTGGGAATGATAGCTGCATCTGTTTTGGTAATTTCAGATGTTTTATAGGTAGAATAAAACATGTTTTCAAAATGTGCTGCATATGCATTGGGAACACCCACAAACATATCTATATTTTGCGCATTACCTGCGAGCATAAATGTAATATCTCACCCAATTGAACTTAAATTTCTCAATAAATTTTCCCAGTGAGTAACTCATAATTCATTATCTCTAAAAGGCCTCAGTTTGAAAAAAATTGTCCCTGTAGTTGGAGCTTTGGGGATAGCCAATGTTTTTTCTGCAACAGAAACAACACCTGTCGCACTACTTTTTTCTTGAGGTGCTCAGGCTAACTGATTTCATAGATTTTCTGCCTTTTTTATGATAGAATCTAACATGTATTCGTTTTTGGTGGGTGAGTGCTAAATTTTTTGTTGTTTTTGCTTAGTAGTAATTGTATACATTTATTAGTAAAATGCAAAAAAATTTAGATTATTTTGTAGGTATTATGAAGAAATTTTTCACGTTAATAATTGCTTTGTCTGTATTTTTTTTCTGATGAATAACTCAGATTTCAGCAGCGACTACTTCTTTGGAAAAAGCTGCTAATGTAATTATGGTAAAATTGGAAAAAGTAGTCAATGAACAAGCGACGACAATAGAGAAAAAAGAAAAAATATGGCTCTTTATTGCAAATAAAATCCAAGAATTTATCGAGAAAAAAGCATTACGTAACGAGCAAACTCATCCTGTGCTTCCATTGCTTGTAGATAGATCGCTGGAAAAATCCCTTTTGTTGTCTTTTGATGAAATGGATGCTCAGTCAGATACTACTTCTGAGTCTTCAATTGCACAAACAATGCTAGATAGTGTTAATAATGAAAGAATGTCGAGAGGTTATGTTTCTTATCGTATGGACCAAACACTCAATGATATCGCACAGCAACATGCTGATTGGATGAATGCTAACTTGAATTGTTCTTTGGGACAGCTCACTCACAATCAAAATGGTCAAGGACCAGCAGAAAGAGCAACAAATTTTGGTTATGATTGGCGTGCCATAGGTGAAAATGTGGCGTGCGGTCAAGATAATGTTGCGGAAACTATGAAGCAATGGATGAATAGTGCACCACACAAAAAAAATATTCTTGATCAAGATTTTGAAGAAATTGGAATCGGTTTTGCTGGGGAATTTTGGGTACAGGTGTTTGGTGCAAAAAGATAAAAACCTTCCCATCATTCACGAAACATAATATTGCGTCACTTTTTATAGTAATAGAAACTATTAATGAAAATACTTTACTTGGCTTTTGGTAACGAAAGTATCTATAGACAATGCTATACAAGTATACTTAGTGCTTTGTGAAAAGCATCTTTTCATCCAAAAAATATTCTTGTCTATACTACTGATTCTCCTCAATTTTTTGCTGATCTTCTTTATGAACAAAAAAATATAGGCTAGCAGAGCAGATTGCTTTTAGTTACATTTTTCAGTATGCAACCAATGTGATTGAATGATATCCTTACTTATTGCACTATTGGCCATACAAAGCAAATAAATATGATATTAACAACAGGCTGTATAATTTTTATAAAGATAAGGAGACTCTTTGAGAAAAAAATTCTGGATTGTGTGCTTATAGTCCTTCTCATCAAATAACGCAAATTATTGATTTAGCAGCCTTACCACAATCAACTAATCAACTATTATTTTCTGGCATCAGTAAATTTCGTGTATTTTGTTCAAAACTGTTTTCGTTTTGTATCTTGGCTCTTGGTGGGAAGCGTAATATCGCTTCTGAGGGTATACAAAAATAATGGATTCTAGTTGTTTTCGATTTTGGTAAAGAGAAGAGTGTGTTGTGATGACGGTGTTAATCGTTCCATTGCTTACTCACCAGAATGATTTTGCTGTCTGTAGTTGTGTGCTTTGTGATGTCAAAAGGATTGTCGTATTATCAATGTCAGACTCAACGATCATATTGCGCAACGTTCGCAAATCGGGGAAAACGATCAATTGCTGTCAGGGTATTTTTTTTGCGCTTTTTGCTATAATGTTTTGATTAGCATTATAAAGGTATTCATGAAAGTGAGGTACCTTTTTTGTTGTAGTTTTTTTGTTGAGTAGGTAATCAAGCTCTTTAGGCAAAAAAAGTGGTATGATTTTTTTATATGGAGAAAATCGTTGCTCTACCATTCGATGTATTTGTGCCAATGTTTTGATTTTTATAACTCATGGGTAGTGCTCAACAACTTCTCGTTGGCCATTTCGTTGGTAAAGATATTGCTCTTCAAAACTAACTTCTTCACCAAGAAGAAGTACATATTGCTTGTCTACTCGCAAAATATCCCCTGCTTTATATTTTTTGGGGAGCTTTTCCGGTGCACGAAAGACTCTATCATGTCAAGCATGATTGTTAAATGAATAGAAGAACATATTAGTGTATAAGATTTGAATCTTTTAATTTAGAGAGAGTTTGTTTGTATTCAAAAGCTAACGGTAATGAGATTGCTTCATCGTATAAAAATCGTCCATATCAATCAGCTTCTTCTGCTTGTATAAATATGTTTCCTGATCGTTTTCATAAGTATAGATAAAGTGTTCTTTTTCCAAAAAGTTGTGTTTCAAATAATTTTTGAGGAATAAATTCTAAATTAGTTTCTTCCTTTACTTCACGTATTGCTGTTTGTTTTGGTTTTTCATTATCATCACTTCTTCCTCCAGGGAAATCTCGACACTGTGGGAAAACTTTTTTATCAGATTTTCTTTTGCAAAGTAATACTTTCTTTTCGGAAATAATTATTCCTATACCAGATGTTTTTATCATGGATGATCAATCAAATCTAAAGTAAATATTATCTTCTTATACTGACTGTCTTAGTAAGATCAAATGAAAAAACTCAATCGCTAGCAATTGAGTTTTTCTTCTTTGGTTTTTGTGAAGGGATTATGAAGAAATAATCCTCATTATGTTTAACTTTTCTTTACTAATTCTTCAACTTTTTCCCAGTTGATGATGTCCATCCAAGCACTAACATAGTCACCTCTTCTATTTTGGTAATTGAGGTAGTATGCATGTTCCCAAACATCGAGTCCAAGAAGAGGTGTTTTTCCATCACTCATTGGATTGTCTTGGTTGGGGGTAGAAACTACTTCAAGCGTTTCTCCATTTTGTACTAACCATGCCCAACCAGAACCGAATCTTGCTGCTGCAGCTTGAGCGAATGTTTCTTTGAATTTTTCTACAGATCCAAATGATTTGGTGATAAGCCCAGCCATGGTATCAGACATTTTGATCCCTCCTGGTGTCATTATTTCCCAAAATAATTTGTGATTTGCATAACCACCACCATTATTTCTTACTGCCGATTGGATAGTTGATGGTAGTTTGTCTAATTGTGTTAATAATTCTTCAATAGACCATGTACTGTATTCAGTTCCTTCTAGCGCTGCATTAAGTTTGTTGGTATAACCAGCGTGATGTTTTGTATGATGAATTTCCATTGTTTGTGCATCGATAACAGGTTCTAGTGCATCATATGCGTAAGGAAGATTTGGAAGTGTAAATGTCATAGTGATGGTAGATAATATAAATTATACCCTATATATAGGCCTGAAGGAAAAAAAAACAAGACGTTTTTGGGTATGAAGGCTTCTTGCAAAGCGATAATCTTCTTTTAGTTTTATTATTTTTTCTTACAAACAAATATGAAACACGTTTGTATAGAAAGGTCTTTTATGGTAATTATTTTGCTGTTATGCATATTGCTATTATTGCTTGATGACAATCAAAAGAAAGAACTATTTCACTGAAAAGCGCTCAACTGTTTGTGAAATATCTTGATAAGAACAAACATACTTATTCGCTTTTTGTTTTTCCTGAGCAAAAAGAAGAATTTTTATCACAAGCCTCATCGATTGATTGCGTGATTCCAGTCATACATGGTCATTGATGAGAAGACGGTTCCCTGACTGCTTTGTGTGATCGGTTAACTATTCCTGTTTGTTTTACCAGTAGTGACGTACATGCATTGTGCTTTAATAAATATAAATGTTCTGTGCTTGTTGAGTCTCAATGAATCAGTATCCCTGAGCAGTATCTTTTGTCAAAAGATTCTGTTGTTGAAGATAGTATTGAAAAAGATTTTTTCCCTGTTTTTGTCAAGCCTTTGACAGGTTGATCTTCTATTGATAATAAAATTTGTTCTAACTACCAAGAACTACAAGAAATTGTAGAAAAAATAAGCACATATGACCAGGCTCTTGTGCAGCAATTTTTGTGATCTCCTTCAAAGAGGGAATTTACCATTTCGCTTATGGGGGACTATGATAAAGCTATTACTATTTTGTGAATAACAGAAATTATTACACAAAAAGCATTTTTTGATTATGATGCAAAATATCACCTTGATAAAACGAAGGAGGTTATACCAGCGATAATAACACAAAAATTGCAAACACTGATTGAGCAAATATCCCTAAAAATTTATCGCTATTGCAAAATAACTTCTTTGGCTAGAATTGATTTTATTTGGCAAAATGAAACACTTTATTTTTTGGAAGTGAATACAATTCCTGGTTTTACTGAAAGTAGTTTTTTTCCTAAGGCATTGGAGTATCAAAAAATTTCTTTTACTGATTTTATTGAAAATCTTTTGCAAGAAAGTATGACATAATTTTTTGAAAATAATCAAAAAATAAAGCATCATATTTGATGCTTTATTCTGTTTTTACAATAACTGATTCTATTTTGTCTGAATCTGACTTGTGTACGGTAATAACTAATTTATTTGGTTTGTTATCTTCTTCCATCGCCTTTTCGTCTTTTTTGACGGTAATGGTCAGGGTTTCTCCTTTCTTTGGAAATCTTTCGAGTTGACTTGTAATAAAATAACTTATTGTTTCACCACCGAATTCTTTTTGGTTGATGTCTAAGTCTAGATAATCCAACTGTACTACTTCAAGTAGCTCATCAACAGTAATTTCTGCTTGGATAAGATAACTATCTTTTAATTTTTGTACTGTTCTTATTTCCTTATCTGTTTCATCATGTATATCACCAAAAACAGCTTCGATGACATCTTCTAATGTTACAAGACCTGCAACACCGCCATAGGGATCCATAACAACCGCGATGTGTCTTCTTGAGTGTTTGAATCTTCACAGAATAATATCGATAGGTTGTGTTAAAGGTACTTTTGTTGCTTCGGGTAACTTGAGGTCTTTGAGTAATGTCTTACCTCATTTTTTGTCTTTTAGCTCTATGAGCTCTCTAAGAGTTACTATCCATTCAATATTGTCTATTTTGTCCGTATAAACAGGGAGACGAGAGTGAGAAAATTTGAGTATTGTTTGTAGCGCTTCATCGATAGTACTAGATGATTTGAGTGCCTCAATTTTTACTCTTGGCGTCATAATTTCCTCTGCTGTAATTTCTTCAAATTTGAGCATGTTTTTGATGAGTCTGTAGTTTACTTCGTCGAAAGCACCTTGTCTCTTTCCTAGCTCGACCAAACTTTCAATTTCTTCAGGAGTTACCGTGACAAGCTGATCTTTTTTGTTTTTTTGGAATATTTTCATTATCATCTCAATCACAATGACGATAGGTTTGAGAAGTGTTTGTAATCGGTAATAAAATTTTGCTACGGTAAGAGAAATGGGCACTGCATAACGCGTTGCAAACGTTTTGGGCATAATTTCTCCAAAAAGAAGGAGGAGGAGAGTGATTACTCCTGTTGCCACTCCGATTGCTGTTGATTCAGCTCGTCATGATGCTGCAGCAAAGTCGATACTGAGCTTTGTTGCAAAAGCAGATGTAAGAACATTAACAAGATTGTTTCCAATCAAAATAGTAATAAGAAGCCTCTCTGTGTTATTTTTGAGATACTTGAGTGTTCTTGCTCCGAATTTACGTTTTTTGACGAGTGTGTCGATGGTATGATCGGGGATAGACATGAATGCAATTTCACTTCCCGAGAAGAATGCAGATAATCAAAATAATACGATAAACATTATGATAGACGTGGGGTCCATTGAGTAGTTTTTGTAGTAAGTAATAAAATACGCCATTTATCTTATCTTTTGGCAACATTTCTTCAAGAGAAAGCACGTTGTGAAGGTTTTGAGTAATTTTTTATCTAAAAAAAGCAGACTGCGAAACGCAGTTTGCTTGTGTTTTTTAATAATTTTGAGCGAACCAGACTCCACCCAAAAAGCCAGCCACTGCAGTTAGTGGCCAAAATAGATGTACCCAGCCACAGATTACCCACACTAGCATGACAATACAGGATAGTACTGCGCCAGTTGCTATTTTCTGTTTTTTTTTGTTTCGCTCATTGGCATATTGATAGCCAATGATTGCAGAGCTTGCTGGATAGTATGCTACCATAATTGGTAGATAATACCAGTTAGCTAGCAACTCACTTCCTTCAGCAAAGAATCCTCCAACGAGAATAAATGCCGCAAATCCGGCTAGTATTAGTAGCCAGTCGTCAATTTCGTTAGTTATTTGTTTCATAGTTTTTGTTTGTTTTTATGACTCTATGTATTTCTTTGATTGAGTCAATAGTTGTGTAGTTTTTTGTGCTTTTTCCTCGATGAATTGTATGTCTTGTTGCCACAACAAAAAAAGAGCTTCAATTAGTTGAAGCTCCCTCTTTGTTGTTATTTGGTTTTGTGTATGTGATGTTTTACATCATAGGCATACCACCCATTCCTCACATACCACCCATCCCAGCAGGCATAGCTGGAGTGTCATCTCATGATTTTGGTATTTCTGTAATCACTGCGTCAGTTGTAAGAAAGAGGGCAGCAGCAGAGACAGAATTTTCTAGCGCAACTCTAATTACTTTTGCAGGATCAATAATTCCATCTTTGAGTAGGTCTTTGAATTTTCCTGTTTTTGCGTCGAACCCATAATTGAAATCACTATTTTCTTTGATTTTTTCAACAACCCAGTCTCCTTTGTAACCTGCGTTGTTTGCTATTTGATGTACCGGGTATTGGATTGCTGCTTGTACGATTTCGATACCGATTTGTTCGTCTTGATCATCAAGTTTGATATTGTTTAGGTCTGCAGAAAGGTTGACTAATGTTACTCCACCTCCTGCAACAATTCCTTCTTCGATAGCAGCCCTTGTTGCATTGAGTGCATCTTCAATTTTGTGTTTACGGTTTTTCATTTCCATTTCTGTTGCTGCACCGACTCTAATAACAGCAACTCCACCAGCAAGTTTTGCTAATCTTTCTGCAAGTTTTTCTTTGTCATAGTCTGATGTAGAATTCATTATTTGTGCTTTGAGTTCTGCAATTCTGTTGTCGATAGCGTTGCTATCACCAGCACCATCCACGATGGTTGTTTTGTCTTTGGTTGCAACAATTTTTTCTGCTTTTCCGAGCATTTCCGGAGTCGCATTTTCTAACGTGATACCAAGATCTTCCGTGATAAGCGTTGCTCAAGTCACAACGGCAATGTCTTTCAGCATTTCTTTTTTTCTATCTCCAAACCCTGGTGCTTTTACACAAACAACGTTCAGAATTCATCTTACTTTGTTGAGTACAAGATTTGCAAGAGCTTCTCCTTCAATATCATCAGCAACGATAACAAAGTTTTTGTTTCCTGATGCAGCAGCTCCTTCTAGAATTCCGATAATATCTTTGATTGATGATATTTTTTTGTCTGTAACAAGTACCATTGCTTTTTCTACGACAGCTTCCATTCTTTGTGGGTCGCTTACGAAATATGGCGATGCGTATCCTTGATCAAACTGCATTCCTTTTACTACTTCTTTATCCAATCCCATTGATCTTCCTTCTTCAACAGTGATAACACCATCTTGTCCTATCTCATCCATCACATCAGCGATAAGTTGACCAACTTCTGAGTCTTGTGCAGAAATAGTTGCAACATTTTGGATTGCTTCTTTAGATCCATGTACTGGAGTTGCTTTGGTTTGTAGTTTTTCTACGATAGCATCAACCGCTTTGTGAAGACCTCTTGAAAGAGAAAATGGGTTCACTCCTGATTTGATATATCTTAATCCTTCTTTTGCGATCGCATAAGTAAGAACAGTAGTGCTTGTTGTCCCGTCTCCTGCAAGTTTGTTGGTCTTTTCTGCAGCTTCTTTGATGATAGAGGCACCTACATTGTGATATTTATCTTCAAGTTCAATTTCTTTTGCAACTGAAACTCCATCATTGGTGAAAGTTGGCGAACCAAAAGATTTTTCCAAAAGAACATTTTGACCTTTAGGTCCCATAGTAACCATGACTGCTTTTGCAACCATTTCCATACCAGTAAATATTTCTTTACGAGCATTATCTCCGTATGCAATTTGTTTTGGCATTTTTTGTGCTATGAATTAATAAAAAATGTTATCCTTCTTTTGCGAGAAGTGATTTGTCTTGTATGACAAGGTATTTTTTGTTTTCTATCTCTATTTCGTCAGGAGCGTATTTAGTGAAATAAACAATATCTCCTTCTTTGACATCTATCGGTGCTCTTTGACCGCTTTCCAACATCTTCCCTGGACCAACTGCGATTACTGTTCCTTTTTCTGGTTTTTCTTTTTGATCAGGTAGTATAATTCCACTCTTTGTTGTGGTTTCCATCTTGATAGGTTCTACAAGAACGTGATTTTCCAATGGAATAAGTTTTGGCATATTTTTCAGGTAAATGGTAAAAAACATAACAGTAAGAATATCACTTGAATCTCTTACGTGCTACGTTATAGGGTCTTATAAAAAATTTTCAAGGTTATTTTTTGAGTATGTCTTTACTTATTTAGTGCTTTGGTGTTTTGCTATTGGTTGTACGCCTAATATTGTCAGTGTTGTATAGATATTTGTTTTGTAATCTGCACATTGATCATTGAGCAAAATCACTTAATGAGAGGAGAAACCGTCCTTTGATAAGTGTTGATTTTTGCACTAGTTCTTCTGTGGAGATTTTTTGAAACTTTTTTTGCTCATTGATAGATAGCCTTTTTCGTCCACTTGTGCTAATGTAATATGCTAAATCATCATTCAATTTGCGTTGTGTCGCTCTTTTTCTTTTTTGTTGCACAGGATTTTTGGTGTACATACTTGTGTTTATCGCATCTATTTCTTTGACATAGTCAGTAAATAATTCGCTGTTTGCAATAATATTTTCTAGTCTGTATATGTTGAGGTGTTTAAAAATGTCTTTTATTTCATCAACAATAAAATCTGCAACGTACAAATTGTCAATTGCTTGAAGGATCTGAGTTTGAAGTGTTTGCTTGTAAGTAGACATAGAGTAGGTGGTGCTAAAAGTTTATGCTTTTTCTAATTGCAGTGATGATATCGTTGTTTTTTTCTGTATGTATTTTTTGAGATAGGTGTCATGTGTAATAAACATAACGGTATGACCAAGTTTGTGAAGGTCAATAAGAATGTCTGCAATTTTATTTTTTTCGTCATTATCTACGTTTCATGTTGGCTCATCAGCGATAATGAATTCAGGATCATGTATGAGGGCCCTTGCTATGGCTACTTTTTGTTTTTCACCTCATGAAAGATATTTCACAATGGTGTTTTTGTGGTTATGTAAACCTAATCTTTTGAGGATTTTATTGAGTTTGGTCATTTTGTTGAGAGGTGTATGTCACATGATGGTGAGAGGGTAGATCACATTTTCTGTGACTGTTTTCCATTCAATCAATTTGAAGTCTTGAAAAATAACTCCAATTCTTCTTCTAAATTTTTGTAATTCACTATCGGAAAATCTTGACATGTCTTCATGTCCGTGAAATAGCATTTTGCGCTTCGTTTGATATTGTCCCAAAATAAGTTTTGCTAATGTTGACTTACCTGAACCTGATACTCACGTAATAACAGCGAAGTCATTTTTATAGAGTCAAAAATTCAGTTTATGAAACACTAATTTGGGTGATCATGGATATCCCCAGCTTAAATCTTGCGAATGAATGAGCAAATCATGTGGTTGTTTTTCGACCATGGTGATATACTACAAATAAATTATTGTATAATGTATTATAGCTGTTTTGCTAAAGAATAA
The DNA here is from genome assembly GCA_020627925.1 of bacterium. GTDB lineage: Bacteria > Patescibacteriota > Gracilibacteria > Absconditabacterales > Absconditicoccaceae > JAHDFY01. Next base: position 18,256 of record JAHDFY010000004.1, on the reverse strand, counting down.
AAAAAAAAGAGGACTGCTGTCTAGTTTGGCATTGACTTTTTGATGTGGTAGTGTGGTAATCGATGCTTTGACTTGTATTTTACTCATAGAACTATACAAAGTTGCAAGATATAGCCCTAGAGGTTTTTTACTTCATCTATAAATGACTTGGAAATGATTGATGTGCAAGCACTTTTGAAACAATTGGACGAATGTACTACCTTAGATGAATGTGAGTCTTTTCACAAAGAAAACTTGGCAAAAAAAGGTTTATTGGCACAAGCTTTTGCTAATCTTAAAAACGCTTCTCCTGAAGAAAAAAAGACGCTATGACAAATGCTGTCTCATGCAAAAAAATCTTTACAAGAAGCATATGATGCAAAAATTCATTATTTCACTGTCCAAGAAATCAATAAAGAGCTTGCTAATGATGTGGTTGATATTACCGTTGATGGTGAGACACACCAAGTAGGATATTATGGATTACTTGCCAAAACAAGGAGACAAATAGAGTCACTCTGCCAACAAATGTGATTTGTGGTGGAATATGGTCATGATGTTGTTTCAAAATATGAAAATTTTGAAGCAGTTAACATTCCTCTTACTCATCCTGCTACAGAAATGCATGATACTATCTATATGAATGACGTAGATGAAAGGGGAGAGAACTTTGTTTTGAGGACGCACACGACAGCGATTCAGAATGGAATGTTTAAAAAATATGGAGTGCCACTCAAAGCAGTAATGGCTGGTAAAGTATATAGATACGAAGATCTAGATGCTTCACATGACACTGTTTTTTATCAGTTGGATGGAATAGTTGTTGATAAATGAATTTCTATCGCCCATTTCAAAGATTTTATGACGAAATTACTTTCTTGAATCTTTGAATTTGATGTTAAAATTAGAATGAGACCTGCATATTTTCCTTTTGTTGAACCAGGATTTGAAATCGATGCTACTTGTCCTATTTGCCAATGAAAATGATGTAATCTTTGTAAAAAAACAGGTTGGATAGAGATATTAGGTGCATGAATGATTCATCCTAATGTTTTACGTGAAGGTGGTATCGACCCGAATGAATATTCTTGATTTGCTTTTGGTATTGGTATTAATAGAGTTGTTGCCATCAAATATGGAATCAAAGATATTAGGTACTTCACTAATGGCGATTTAAGATTTGTAAGAAGTTTTGCTTAGTGTCTTGGGTATACGTTACTTTTCGTACTTAGACTTGCACTTAGTGAGAGAAATGATATAAATTCCCCGATATATTTTACTGTTTTTACTAGACTGAATGAGAACACTTTTGTTGATTTTGTTTCTATTGTCAGGAATTATTTTTGTTGGAACTGTTATGTTGATGCGCCCAAAAGGATGATTGGGACTTGGAATGTGAGGTATTGCAAACTCTAGTGAATACGGTTCTCAAAAATCTATTGAACACTCACTCAAAAAGGTGGCTTTTTGGTCATGTCTTGTGTTTGTAGTGGTTAGTATTGTTTTGCCATACGTGCAAGAATAATTTTCATTTTCTAGTATTTTCTTATGAAAATTTACTCGAAGTCATGAAGAAGCAACAAGAGTAAGACGATATTGATGTCTTTTCTTGTTGTTTTAGGTTTATGGCTAACATTAAGTCTGATTCTTTGATATCAGTATCTTCTTTTTTCTTCAGAAAAAGATTCAACAAGAGGATGAACATTTGTTGAAGCGATTTTTGATAATGTTTCTTATCTACCATATTGGTGAACCAATGCGAATGATTCGTATTATCAGTCGTTATTTTTTGATTCTTGTCAAAAATACATGAGTGGTTCGTATGTTTCTTCGCTATGTGATGTAACAACCGAAGACAATAAAACATACATTGTTTCTGTTGCTACGTGATCATCTTGGTCTGACTGAGTTGAAGTCACTGCTGATGATGTATTTTTTACTTATAATGATATCATCAGGAACAATTCTTGGCAAATACCGCATTTGGATGTGTATGATGTTATTTCTGTTAACAAAAAAGATGATGGAACAATTAAGGTAACTTTTCCTTTTGTTTCGGTTGATAACATGAATTTTTTTACACAATACATTTTGCCAGAACATGTGGTAAAAAGTATGGAATTAGAAGAATATAAAACTCTTTTTGCTCGTAACCCTGTTTATGGTTGATGTGCACGTATTCATGAAAGTTCTCAAGACGAAGCAAGCCTTGTTTTTGAATTAAGCGATTGTTCTTTTACTAATATTCTCTTTTATCAATTAAAATCCTTTGAAGGAGAAGATGATTTTACTGAGTATTTACGTAATGCTTCGAGCAATATTATTGGTATGTACTCAAATGCAAATGAAATTGCCTGATATAAAAATTACAAAGTCTTGACTGACAAATACATGACTATTTTTTTCAACCATGAATCAAAACATCTCAACAATAGTATTAGAAGGTCACTTTGAGGTTTGTTAGAAAAAGCTTTTTATACGGGAGATTATTCTAATCATATCTTTAAAGATCATTTGATTTTTGATACTTTTTGGAGTGAATGATCTAATTTAGAACATCATATCATCAATAAAAATCCTCGTTTGGATGTTAATAAAGATGGTTTGGAACGTATTAATATCAATAAAATTTCTAAAAAAATTTATTTGAGTGGTGGTGCAGTTAATCAGTTGGTGTACTATCTTGATGTTATGCCTGAGTCAGATAAATTTGCTGTTTATTTTAGGACAGAAAAAAAATACGATAGAATCATTATTTCACATGAGTGAACAACATGAACACAAAATCTTCCATATAATAAATCTATTGACAGGTACCAATACAATCTTGAACTAGGAAATAACATAACAGAAGGTCTCAATAAATATTCTGTAAAAGGTTACAATAAAGATAAAATAGAAACTATCGCTGAAATAGATGTCTACTATCTTAATTTACCTGCTGTTGATGATGAAAGTAGACAACAATATATCAAGCAAAAGTGAAAAATAAAAGTGATCTATTTCGATGATTTGGCGAGTAATTATGTTGTTGATAAGTTGCACGCTATCTTTGATGAAAACAATGCCAGTCAGTATTTTCATTTTGTGAGTTTTTCTTCAACAAGTGAATTTGACACAAAATTAATGTCAAAAGACTACGATGTCGTGATTTCTCCATTTGATTTTGCGCGTAAGAAAGACTTTTCAAGTTTTCTTTTGACTGATGTTCCGACTATTAACCCTTCGCTATACACCAATACACAGCTTGCCTCTTATATATCAGATTATGTTCATAAGAGCGACGCAATTAGAGAAAGCTTAAAAGCACAAATCAACGATATCTATGCTAATGATATGCCATTCATTATTTTGTGACAAATAATAACCCCTCACTTTGTCAAAGATAATTATGCGGTTATTCCCTCAGGAAATGTCTACACTATTGAAGATTTCAAAAATTCATTATTAGAAAATATTTCGGTAGTACAGCATGCTCGTCTTCGTAAAGAAAAAGTGTTTTCATGAGCAGTAATGAAAGACTTTGTGTGATCCCTCTTTAAGTAATAATATTGACGTCTATGGATCTTATTAATTTGATCTTTATTGTGATCATCTTTGTTATATCAATATCATTGCATGAATATGCTCATGCATTGGTATCATATAAATTGTGAGATCCAACGCCTAAAATTGAGTGAAGACTTACACCAAGCCCTTTTTCTCATGTTGATCCTATTGGGTTGTTAGCTGTTTTTTTGCTCGGTTTTGGGCGAGGGAGGCCAGTGAACATCAATCCTTCGTATTATAAACATCAAGCAAGAGACGAGTTATTTGTTGCGCTTGCATGACCGCTGAGCAATATTATCATGGCCCTTGTTGGTTGACTTATTGCTTTGATGTACTCTGTTGTTGTTGGCTATGCGAATGTGGCAATTGGTGCTCAAATAGCAAATGATATGGTATTAAGCTTTTGGTATTTGTTTGGAGTAGTGAATATTGCATTAGCGTTATTCAATATGATCCCTTTGCCCCCATTGGATGGCTTTAGGATTATAAAAATGTTTTTTCCAGGCTTAGCACTCAAGATAATACTATTGCAACGTGAAATCGCTCTGAGTTTCTTATTTCTATTTGTTTTTTTGCCTCTCTTGGGTATACATTACTTTAGAGACTTTTTGACATACTTGATATGGATTCCTAGCGAAACAGCGTTTAGTGTGTTCTATGGACTGCTTCTTTCGCCTGTGTTTTATTAAACAAATGTATGATGTTTGAAAAATTATTGCAAATAGAAAAAAACTATCTTCACTGTAGAGACCAAATGATGGATCCTGAAGTTGTTTCTGATCTTGATAAAACAAGAAAGATTGCGAAGCAAATGTCTAATTTGGAAGAAGTTTATACTCTTTTTCAAGATTACAAAGTATTTGTTGCTAATAGAGATGAAGCGAAAGAAATTCTTTCGGTAGAGAAAGATGCAGAAATGATTGATATGGCAAAAGAACAGCTGAGTGAAGCAACTTCTAGTATAGAGGAATATGAACAAAAAATAAAAGTTGCACTGCTGCCCAAAGATCCTAATGATGACAAAAATATTTTCTTGGAAATTAGGCCTGCTGCAGGAGGAGATGAAGCAGGATTGTTTGCTGCAGAATTGTTGAGAGCTTATATTCTTTATGCTCAAAAAGAAAGTTGGAAAACAGAAGTGATGGAAGAACAACTTACCGGAATTGGATCATTAAAGTTTGCTATGGTAAAAATTTCTGGAGAAAAAGTATATTCTAAATTAAAATGGGAAAGCGGTGTTCACAGAGTACAAAGAGTACCAAAAACAGAAACACAAGGAAGAGTTCATACATCAACAGTTACTGTTGCTATTATGCCAGAAGCGCAAGATGTTGAAGTTGACTTTAATCCAGCTGATGTGGAAATGGACACCTTTGCTGCTTCTTCTGCGTGAGGACAGAATGCTAATAAAAATCAAACCTGAGTAAGACTTCGTCATCAGCCAACATGAATTATTGTGACGATTGCAGATAGTAAATCACAAATGCAAAATAAAGAAAAAGCTTTTGCTATATTAAAGGCGAAGCTATACCAAATAGAACAAGATAAACAAGATGCTGAAAATAGAGAAGCAAGAGCAAACCAAATTGGAGGAGGAGACAGATCAGAAAAAATCAGAACCTATAATTTCCCTCAAGATAGGATTACAGATCACCGTATCAAAGAATCTTGGTCAAATTTACCTGGTGTTTTGTCAGGTAATTTGGAAGATATCTTTAATACTATCAATGTTGCCAATCAAGCAAAATTGCTTGCTGCTCAATTAGAAAAGGAATCTTGATAAAAAAAGCATATAATAAAAAAAGACTGATATCGCTATGACATCGGTCTTGTTTTGTGTTTATTTGCTACAGTTGGTTTCAATATATGTTCTGTATTGTGATCGAACAAGGTAATAATTGTCTTTGTACAACTTGAAGTGTTCAAGATCTCCTTCTTGGAGCGTTTTGAATGTTTCGTCCAATTCTGCTTTCATTTCATCGTTAAGACAGGCAGTGGTTTGACTAACGTACAGTATTTCTTTGTAACTATTGATCATACTTAGCTTATAATCAGTTAATGGGTCATAGGTTCCTGTTATTTCCCCAAAAAATTTGTCAATTTTTTGTCGCAATACTTGAGCTCATGTGTTTCGAGATCTTTTTTCTGCTGGGTGATTGTGGAGATGTCACAATGTCACTGCCAATAGAAAAATTCACAATACAAATTTGATTATATTGTTTCTCAATTGTTTGCGATTCCTTTTGTTCATTTTCATTCTCTATCAAGTTTACACCTAAATTTTTATTATTTCTACTATAGCAGAACATTTATCGTATACAAGTGATTTTATAGGACTACCTTTTTTTCAAAGTGTTCTTCGATGAGCGCAATATCTCTTGGTGTTATAATTCCTTGAATTGTATGATCAGGTGTTCCATCATTAGTAATAAACAGTGCCAAGAGTTTATTTTTATTGTTTTTTGTTGTAATAAAATGACTGACTATATCATGTATGTTTGTTTGTGGTTTAATGAACTGATAGTGGGTTCGTTGGGGATTGTCCATTATGTCTTTGATACTTAGTTTCTCTCGCTCATTTTTTTTGATTTTGCTAAAATTTTTGATGCATCGATTAGTAACCATTGTCTTATTTATGATTCCGATAAGATTTTTATTTTGATACACAGGAAGGTGAGTGTATTGCAATACTTTAGGAAAGACTTCTTGACATAGCTGATCGTGATTTACTGTTTGTACTGCTTTTTTGAAGAAATCAATGGCTGTTGGTGGTTTTACTATAATATTTCTACAGTGTTTTATTCTTCCTATTGCGTGTTTACTAGGAGTAGTAAAACTTTGTCCATCTATTTTTATTCCATGAGAAATGTGGTTTCTTATCTCTCAAAAAAACTTTAAAAGATATTCGTTATTTTTGACATAATGAGCTAATGAATGGTGGGAATTTTTTATATGTTTTATTTTTTCGTTATACGGAATAAATTTACTTTGTTCAACTAATCTGTCAAAGTATTTATCTATATCATTAAATAGTGCCAAAAATTCTATAGTTGGATCTATTTTTTTATTGTGACTTTGATTAGCTTTGTTTGTCATCAACTTTTTGAGGGTAAATTGTCTGTGGTAATTATAGCACTTTCTTCAAAAAAAATAAATATATAGTATAAATAGCTGTTCATGCTCTTGTTATGTTTCGTAGTTTTGATATAGTTTTCTTATTGTTGTTTCTTTTTATCTTTATTTGTTAGGTTATGTCTGCTCTTACTGATGCTGTAAAAAATTGAGTTGATATCGTTGATGTTGCCTCTCGTTATCTTACCCTGAGAAGATCTTGAAGTAATTTTGTGGCATTGAGCCCTTTCAAAAAAGAAAGAACCCCTTCCTTTGTTGTTTCTCCACAGAAGCAAATTTTTAAATGTTTTAGTACTGGAATTGGAGGTAATGTTATTACCCTTGTTATGGAATTGGAAAAAATAGACTTTATGGATGCTATCAAAATGTTGGCAGAAATAGGAAATATTCAGATAGAGCAGTATTTGGAAAATTATTCATATGATAAAGAGTACTGAGTAAAAAAAGAATGAATAAAGCGCATGAACCGTATTGTCTATGAATGGGCAATGAAAAAATTCCCTTGATCAGAAGCAGAAAAATATGTGAAACAAAAAAGAAAGCTAACGGATGACATGATACAACAATACTCTCTTGGTTATTTGCCTGATAGTTATAATGATTTACTGCATTACTTAGTAAAGCATTGATTTACCGAAGAAGATATGCTTGTTGCAGGTCTTGCAAAAAAAAATGATAAGTGACTTTTTTCTTTTTTTCGTCATAGACTAATTTTTCCTATTTGGGATCATATGGGTAACGTTATTGCATTTGGTGCAAGGTCGTTGAGTGAAGAGCAACAACCGAAATACCTGAATACTCCTGATACTGCTCTTTATGACAAATCAAAAGTGCTTTACGGTATTAATTACGTCAAAAAAAATATTAAAGATTTCCAAAAACTTATTGTTGTTGAATGATATATGGATGTTATTGCTCTTTCGGTGGCGTGATTTCCTATTGCTGTTGCAACGTGTTGAACGTCATTGACAAAGCAGCACGTACAACAAATGCAAAGGTACACGAATGATGTCTTATTTCTTTTTGATAATGATGAGGCAGGTCTACAAGCAACTATAAGATGACTCAAGCTTGCATATTCTCGTGATGTTTTTCCTCGTATGATGACTATTGTCTGAGATGCAAAAGATATTGATGATGTAGTTCGCCAAAAATGAGAAAATGCTCATAATGCTATCGCTGCAATGATAGAAAATGCAACAGATTGATTTAAACGAGTATTTGGCCAATTACAAGAAAGAAGTGACTGATCTCCTGTGCAACAACAAAAACTTCAATGAGTCATGTTTGATCTTTTGCAATCGATGCACAGTCTTACTGTCCAAATGCATTATTTACAATTCCTATCTGATCAGTTAGGTATCAATGAAAGTTACCTCAAAGCTCAATATACACAATATGTGAAATCATGAAAAAAAAGAACTCCTACGCGACAAAAAAATGAAGAAAAAAAACCAGAATGATATAGACCTAAAAAATCTATTTTGTTGGCATCATTGTTGTACCAAGACTTTGCTGATTCTTTATTAGATGACTCATCTTTGTGGCCAAAAATGAAAGATTTGCTTCATTGATTACATGTTCACCATGGCGATGATTTGTTTGCTCTAGTGGTACAACAAAAAGAGCTTTCTGTTGAAGATATTGCAAAATTAGAAGAAGAACAGTTACGACGAGAACAAGAATTAGCAAAATTATCAGAAAGACAAACCAAAGATGCAATGCTTCGCAAGGTATTGCTTGATGAGGTCAATAGACTAGTAAAAATCACTATTAAATCTCCGTCACTTGTTACGGAAGAAAAACAAAAGTTTTTTGAACAATTGAGGAATGTTCTTATGTAAGCTTAATTACCATTCAATCACCAAAACTATAAAATCTATATTCATTGGCAATGGCGTGTTTGTACGCCATTTTTTGATTGCTATAACCCATGAGTGATGCAACCATTATGAGCAAAGAAGTTCCTGGTAAGTGAAAATTAGTGACTAATGAATTAATGGTCAATGGCTTATAGCCTGGTGAAATATACAAAGAAGTATCAAAAAAGATATTTCCATCTTCCCCATAATGAAGATGAGTAATGATGTCTTTTTTGTTTTGTTTGTTGCGTTGTTGATAGATAGCCTCTCGGTATGCATGCGTTTTTTTATCGAATAGATATTGTGTCTTAATGAAAGGCCAAACATACGTCAATGACTCAAGCGTACGTGTGGCTGTCGATCAAACAGCGACAATATTCTTTTTTTTGTTTTTGTAATCTGCTATCTTTGTAAAAAGACTTTGATGTATTGTTGCTGATTCGGCATGTATTTGGTAGGCTTGTATATCGTCAACATCGACAGGTTTAAATGTACCAAGCGATACGTGTAACGTAAGATGTTCTTGTTGGTGTCAGGATTTTTTGAGAGAATCAAGCAACTGCTGATCGAAGTGTAAACTTGCTGTGGGAGCAGCCACAGATCCTGGTGTTGTTGCAAAAATTGTTTGGTAGTCTATTTCTTTTTTTTGCTCATAGGTGATATAAGGAGGGAGTGGCATTTGGGCGTATTCATTCAAAAATGATTGTAGTGTTCCTCCTTGTAATTTCATCAAAATTCCATGTTCTTTGAATGTAAGACTCTCAAAACTATATGTCTCATCTAAACGAATAGTCGTTCATGGTTTGAAATTTTTTCCATCAGAAACGAGTACCTCTATGAGTCATTCATCAAATGAGTGTACTTTGTAAATAAATATTTCTCCCTTGTCTAGCGTACGTTGTTTTCGCTTGTGACTATCGGGTAAATAGTTTCTTGTGATAAGTGCATTCGTGAGAGGAATTCTTGCTTTGATTACTTTGGTATTATTGAAAAAAAAGACAGCATCTGATCCTATCACGTCGGGTAGATCATAAAAGTGTTTGTCCTGATATGTCATGTTTTGTTGCTTATCTATTGTACAGAATAGCATTTTTGCATGATTACGTGGTTTTATCGCTTCTTGGGCAATAAGCTTATCTGGTAGCACAAATTCATAATCATGAAGAGAGTACATATGTTACAATTGATATAGACGTGTAAAATTGCTTTTGATTGTTTGTTGTAATTGATCTTCCTTTATTGCTAGTTGCTCTGCAACGAACTGATACAAGTAGGGAATAAAACTTGGTTTATTCTTGTGCTTACGAACCGCTTGTGGGCTGAGATATGGTGCATCTGTTTCCAAAAGAATGCTTTGAGGAGATTCATTTCGGAGTATGTGTAATGAGTTTCTAATATTGTCGGCTTTTTTGTATGTAATGTTTCCACAAAAACCAACATAAAAATTAGGGAACATATTGATTGCTTGCTGTATTTCACCCGTATCATAACTTCGACAGTGAAAATATATAGCTAGGTGAGGGTAGTGTTGTAGTACTTCCAAGGTTGCAGGAAAGTTTGCTCTACTGTGAATAACAACGGGTAATCACAATTTGTCTGCATACGAACATTGGCGGTCAAATAATTCTTTTTGTAAAGAAAGAGTTTTTTGTGTTCACTCGTAGTGAGTATCTATACCAATTTCACCAATTGCTACTATATGCTGTTTGTTTGTTTCGTAGAGTGTTTTCATGTTGCTTATTTCTTGTTCTTTGTTGGTATCTGTGATGTTGCTAACAGCAATTTCGTATGGATGAATTCCTATAGTGGCTTTTACTACAAGTTGGCGAAATTCTTCGTTCAAAGACGCTTGATGAGCAATTTGTATTGCTCTTTGATTGTGTACATGATCAACACCTATGTTTATCAATCATTTACCTCCTATCGAAAGAAATTCCTGTATATGTTCTTTCCAGTTTTCGTATAAATAGCTGTCATTAAGGTGGGTGTGAGCGTCGTAGTACATTGGTTTTGCTTATAGATGAAAAAAATATTATAGGATTGTACTTATTTTTGTTTTCATTCCAATTGTAAATAGTAGCTTGCAATGAGTTTTTGCATACATATAATCTTTGCCGTTTATACTAGTTCTACCTGTACGTATGACTACATTTCTCTCAATTCTCGTATGAATTTTTGTTTTTATGTTCTTGGTGTTGATTCACGAGTTAGGACATTTTTTCGCAGCGAAAAAATCAGGAGTAAAAGTTTTGGAATTTGGTATTGGAATCCCTCCCAAAGCATTAACACTTTGACGTGACAAAGATGGAACAGAGTATACTCTTAATTGGATTCCTTTGTGAGGTTTTGTTAGACTCAAAGGAGAAGATCCAACAGACAAAGAGACATTTACTGCAAAAGATAGCTTTATCCAAGCTAACATCTTTCATAAAATCCTTATTTTATTGGGAGGTGTTTTGGTTAATTTTCTTTTTGCTTGGATTGTTTTTGCTGTACTATTTATGGTAGGTATTAAGCCAATTACTATTGCACCAGAAAATGCAACAGCACAACGTAATACAAGTTATTTGATGCCAACAATGTCTTTCCTTGTAGAAAAAGGATATGTTGATGAAAAAGATTTTGCTGTTGATCCTACGGTGCAAGCGCTTCATTCTGAGTGACTGTGATATACTATTGGTATGAGAACTGGCGATGTGATCAAGACAATTGATGGTCAGTCAGTCGATTCTCTTACTATCACATCAGCACTACAACAAGCAATTGGTAAGGAAGTTGCACTACAGGTACTAAGAAACGAAGAAATGATTTCACTGATGCTTCCTTGTCCGGAACAAGATTGTATTCTGTGAGTTGCTTTTCAAGGTATAGAAAAAGAACTTCCCGTGATGAAGTTTTGATTTGTTGAGTCGTGGTGAATTGCTTTGAAAGAAATGGGAGCACAATCAAGCCACATGCTTTATACATTGGGTTCTCTTGGTGAGTGACTCGTTACATTTCATGGTAAACAAGTGAAAGATACTTTGAATAAGTTCACTAGCCCTGTTGGTGCTGTTGATGTAGGAAGAACTATCTTTATGAGAACATGAGCAATAGGCTACGCTGCATTTGCTGCGATGATTTCTCTTGCGCTTGCTGTATTTAACTTGTTGCCAATACCTGCATTAGATGGAGGTAGGTTAGTAGGAGTTATTATTCAACATGTTCTGTGACTAAAAAAAGAAACATATTTCACGATTGAAGGATATCTTAATGTGGTATTCTTTCTTCTTCTTCTTCTTCTTTGAGTCTACTTAATTTTCAAAGATTTAGATCAAGTTTGGTGAATAAGTATTTTCTAAACAACAAAAAAACAAGCAATAATTTTATTGCTTGTTTTTTATTTAAAAAAAGATATTATCGTGTGTATGTCAATGTAATTATTTGTTAAAATATTATTATGGATAAAAAGCTATTAGCTTCTAACTCTTTAGAAAATGATTCACAAGTAAGTAAGCGTTTTGCTATTTCTCAAAATACATCAACAGAAGCATTTGATGTATTGTCAGTAGTTTCTGTCTTTTTGGAATATGTAAAGAAAATCTTCTCTGCCAATGCTGGTTTTTTTTCTCAATTACCAGAATCTATGCAGCTTTCTATTAAACAGCAAATGCTTATTGGGCTACTTTCGTTATCTATAGTCTGAGAAGGAAACTCTATTCATGCACAAAACACAATTATGTCTCATAATACAGAAATATCTTATAATGAAAATGATAAGCTTACAATTTCAAAAGATTCTATTATCCCTTTATATGAAGAACAGCAAACGAAAAAAGTATGAGAAATTTTTCGTTCATATGTCAGAGACCATGGACTAGAAAATGAATCGAAAAATAGTGTTTTGTATATTGGAAATTGGGCAATAAAAAAAATTAATAAATATTTTGAAGAAACCGGAGTTAATCTATTTCTTGCTTCCCCATCAGATATTGCTTTATTTTTGTGAGTTGATGAAAAAAAAGCAAAAAATTATAAATCTATCTCTTTCAAAGTTGATAAACCATCTAACTACGACTATAGAATGATGGGAGTAAAATATTCTTCTTTTTTTAATAACGTACAATCATTTTCTTGAGAATATTCTTATATAAAAGAAGCTGATGAATTATCCTTTGCTTTAGGAGTAGATTTTGTAAATCCTTGATGATCTATTCACACAGTTATTGTTCCCTTTAGTGAAGTGACTTACACTCATGACATTTCAGAACATTTTATGCGTTCGGGATATAACAAAGATATTGATCAGAAAAATAATCAACCATTTTTTTCTCCTGACGTGAGAAATATAGATGAATATTGAAATGAACCTAAGCTGGACAAAGGAGCTGCTTTTATTAATCCAAAGCTTGCTTTTACTTTGTGACTTCGTACGACATTACTCCACAATAGAATTCTTGCACAAGCACTTGTTTGATGAACATTAGGTCTTTCTGTTGGTGGAATGAATCGTGCTAAAAACACAGCAAGTCCTTTTATCTTTACTGTTTCTTTAACTCCACAAGCTCGTTTTCCTTTGCAATTTAATGGAAATCTTGTTAAAGATCCAGTTATGGTGTGATGAGGAATTGACGTTTCAGTGAAATATTTATTGGTACCACATTCCCAAAAAAATAAATTGCTTTCGTCTACAAAAACAATAACAGAATAGAATGGATTAATAAAATGTTATTCTCTCCATTCCATGCTCATACGCTTTTTTCTATAATTATTGGCAAAACGGTGAGCCTCATCTCTTACTTTGATAAGAATTTTATCTGTTTGATCGTAGTCAAGTTTTTTCTCCATGATATTGTTGTGCTTGTCTAGCGAGTAGAGTACTTCTTGTGCTCCTGCTGTTTTTCCTTTGCTATGCCTTGCTTCTCCCTTACCCAATGAAACAAATTGTACTTTGGGCATAATACCCTTTAGCTCTGGGTATTTTTTTATAAGTTGCTTTATTATTCACAGTTGCCCTTTTCCTCCGTCAATGATAAATAATTCAGGTAATTCAGAGGAAGCTGTTTTGGATCATGTTAAAAATCTTCTTATTATAATTTCTTTGAGTGCTTGGTAATCATTGTTGTAACCAGTTGATTCTTTTACTGATTCTATTTTGTAGCGGCGGTATCATTTTTTGAATGGTATTCATCCGATAAATGTAGCTAATCATCAACTAATTCGACCACCAGAAAGGTGTGATATATCGACACATTCAATACGATACGGGAATTGTGTCAGCTTATATTTTTTTTCAAGGTTTTGTAATAGTTCATTAAGCAATGAATGTTCACGAAAGGAATCAGAAGCAAGATATGAGTCGATAAATTTCTCCATTAATTCATAAATTGCTGATCGCTCATCTTTTTTTATTCTCTTCATTGTTTGAGAAACAAGGAGAAATGTATGATGGTGTTTTTTTTCCAAAAGATAATTTTTTTCAATTTTTCAGAACTGTTCATTGTGGTATTCAAAAATATCCATTGTTCCAAAATCATTTTCACAAGCACTTATAATTTGATTGTAACTTCGATCATTGACAAGATATTTTTCCCTTACAATATCGATCATTTTTCATTCAAAAATATGAACCATGATCAAAACATGGTGTTGGTTTATTGTGGTAAGCCGAACAATTTTTCCCGTTAGTGATGGATTGAGTACAACGTGCTGTCTTTCTGTTAATTGTTCTAAGTGAAGGTATATGTCCCTCAGGGTTGCTGCATATTCAAAATGTTGATTGGCAATACATTCTTGTAATTTTTTTTCTATGTCTTTGGTAATGCTCCTTATGTTTCCATTAAAAAAACTAATGAGTTGTTTCATTATTTTTTTGTATTCTGTTTTGTATTCTTGATAGCTTTTGTCCATGGCGAGTCATGCAGCTTTTCCTTTGGCAATATATTTTGCTGCGTTTTTGTCATTAAGTTTTGCATAGATACTTCGTCATGCATCCAGTCAAAAGTAGAAATCAGAAGATACCTCTCCTTTGTTAAATTTTCCTTTAGGTTCTGTTCTAAACTTGTACACTTGCCTCAGGTATTGCAATAATTTTCTGAGTACTTTAGTGTTGTGTTTTGGACCAATGTAGGTAGCTTTGTCGTTTTTTCTATCTCTGGAAATATATACTTGGGGGAATTCTTCGTTGGTTATTTTTATGTAGGCATAACTGTTGTCAGCTTTGAGTAATCTATTGTATTCTGGTTTGTGCTTTTTGATTAAATTATCTTCCAAGTAGAGGGCTTCAGATTCATTAGTTACTTCTATAAAATCAATATGTTTTGCTTTATTGATCATGTCTTGTTTTCGGACAGATCATGGTGCAAAATATTGATTCACCCTTTTTTTTAAATCTTTTGCTTTTCCTATATACAAAATAGTACCTCTTCAGTTTTTGAAGAGATACACTCCCGGAGTATGAGGAATATGATTAATAGCAATAGCCATAACAATTGATTATTGTCAAATAACAACTTTTGATGTGCTGATGACTTTTTTGTGACCGTCTTTTTGGTAGACAAAACCTCTTTCAAATTCTTGTATTATTTTTCCTTTGAGTTTTTCGTCTTGTGTTGGCTGCATAGATACGGGTTCATGTAGTTCGTTGTCTGGATCTAATCCAAGTGCTTCAATAGGAGTTATTCCCATTGTTTCCAACGTTTGTATAAATTTATTGTAGGTCAAAATAATTCCTTTTGACATAGGATTTTCGTGTTTTTCTTCGGGTATAGTTTCAATAGATTTTCTTAATCCTTCCACGAATGGCAAGAACTTTTTTACTACAGAAATTAATGAATCTATCTTTTGTGATCCAGCATTTTCTTCATTTCTTCTTCTATAACCATCAAAATCTGTTTTTAATGTGATATAATCATATTGAGCTTTTTTTGCAATTTCTTGTGTTTCTGCAAGCTCTGTTTCTAATTCTTGTATGCGATCTGCTACTTTCTTTTCTTCTGATTGATGAGCTTTTTCATCTTTTTGATCTGCATGTTGTTGTGCTTCTTGTAACTTTTGGTCAAGGATATCATTTGTTGTATTGTCGTTTTTTTGTGTCATAATTGGTGTAGATAGAATTAAATTATAATAAGTGTCATACTATTAGTTTGTTATGCAATTGCAAGATTTCTGACTTATTTGTTTATATAAATTTTTTCAAGGGGATGAGAAGACCCATTTCCAGTAGGGGGAGTGTTTTTTTTGTTTGTTTTTTGCAATGTTGGTTGTTTTTGCTGATGTTCCATAATATGATTTTTTAGTTGTTGGATATCTTCATCAGAAAACTCTTTATCAACAAACTTATTAATAAATTCACTTCCTAGCACATCCCAGTCATCTTTCAAAATAGTAATGTGTGTTCCGTCTCTTGTTGTTATGATAATGTTTCCGTTTTCATCAATATTTATTTCATATATCTCTACTTTTTTTCGTTCTAAATACTGCATTACAATTAATTTCCATAATTTTTCCATAAGTTTTTTTTGTTGTTCTTCTTCAAGATTTTTTTTGTTCTCTATGAGGTATGCTATCATAGCAAGTGTCGTATCAAAAGAAATTGTGTTTTTGTTCTCTTTAATATTAATTATTTTTTTATAAATATCTCCGATAATTGTTTCTTGTAGCTTTTGCGGTAGCAAAAAATTTGTTAGTAGAGATTCTGATATTTTTTTTCGTTTATTCTGAGAAATATTTTGCAATTTTTTTTGCATTTGTAGGAGTATTTTTTTGATTTCTTGGATGCTATATCAGAGTTTTTTTAATTTATTAAACTCGTTATCAAATATATCAAAATCAATTCATACATCATCAAGCCCAAATATATCTTCTAGCTGGTCTTGCATTGCAGCCATCATATTTTTTAATCATTGCTTTTCTTGTAATGAAATTTTGTTGTCTTGAGTAATTTCCATTATTTCTGATTTGAGCTTTTTAGCTTCGCTGTTTTTGTGTTCATCAAGAATATTTTCTTCGAGTTGGTGAAGATCTGCAATATTTGACAAAGAATCAACAAGTTTGTTTGTTTCGATGCTCTTATTTTTTGTCTGATCATTGCTTTCTTTTATCCTCTCACTATTTCCTATCATTTTTTGAAGCAAAAATAAATCACCGCTAACTATACTATATACAAAAGAAATTTTATTACAAAATATTTTAAAATTTTTACTATGCTTTTTTTTTTGTAAAATGGTTGTTGTCGGTTATTTTTAAAATCATGAAATTATGATATAATACTTTATTCCGTATTATGTAAGATGAATAGCTTTATTAAAATGTCCATGTTACAATGGTTTATTACAAGCACTCTCGTTTATTTTTCACGGTTTTTCGAGCCTTTATTCTTTCTATAGGATTGGTCTCTGCAGCATTTTTTCTGCTTCCGTGACGAAATACCTCACCAGGACCATGGGATAATGACAATTATATTGATACTTCTTTTTGGTCTACTGTTGCAAATTCGTGAGACATTGTTGAAGCTCTCTATGGAACAGCACCTTGAGATGCTACTGCTTATACAGACTTTTGGCCATCTGCTCTACATTCTTGTACAACAATGAACGTACAAGTCATACAATCAGGTTTTAATACATTTCCTGCAACATTAACATGAGGTAACATTTATGTTTTAGATTCATGAGATTATATTGTCGATAGAGAAAGTACTGCAAATGGAGACTGTATTGCTGTTGTTGGTTATGGAGATGTTAACTTCTTTTCTTCTATTAATTTGTGAGGTGCAACTTGATCTTTTATTAATAGTTTTTGATCATATCATATTTATGACAATATTTTTTTTCATGGTACTGATGATGGTGTCGGTTGATCGCATGCAAATAACCAGTTAGGTATTTATTTTTCCGGTTATAACTCATCATTTCATGAAATTTATTTGACGGAATTTGCATCCTCAACTGACAATATTGGTACGTTCTCTGCTTTTTGAGTAAATCTTTCATTTGATTCAATATTTTCTTACAACAATTTGTGAGTATGAATGGGTATTCAGTCAAGATGAGCAAGAGTAACAAATTTTTCTCTTACGTGAAATAATTGATATGGATTTGCTTTTCTCGGAGAAACTGGAAATATTGTTGTGTCTAACTCAGAAAAAAACGCATGAATTGTATTAGAATCATGAACGATTGCCGATAATGCCGCTTGATGAATTGTATGAAGGAGAATGTTCTGAGTTAATATTGAATCAGTAACGACGCAAAACAATGGTGCTACTGAAATAGCTATTTTGTGATTAAATTCTCTTGGGGATAATACAACAGCTTCATGAGTGAAATTTATTAACGTTTCTATTACCAATCAAAATTCATGAGCAGTGGGAATTTCGCTAGCATCATGACATGATAATATCATCTTTTTTGATGTGTCTATTTCATGAGCCAGTGTTGTTATTGGCTCATGAGAACTTTTTTACTCAGAATGACTTTCGGTTTCTAATACAGTATGAAATTGAGTGACTATAGATAATCTTACTCAGTCTTTTTTTTATAAAACTCAAATAACTAATACATCAATTAGCCAGCCATGAATTTATCACTGATTATTTGCCTCATGAGTTACTGATGCATTTTTTAGTGGAATTGTTCTTACATGAAATAATGGGAACTGATTGACCATTCACAATGGATTGTGATTATATTTGGGACACGTTCGTGCAATGGATAACATAGAATCTGCCTTGGACTTTGACGGGGTAGCGGATA
>JAHDFY010000003.1 GCA_020627925.1 bacterium | reverse complement strand
TACATAGAGATAATCAAGGTTCTGCTAGATTTAATCTTGCTAATGCAACGTCTGCACATCAGATACCTGATGATTTATATCTTTTTGATATAAGATATCGTCAGCATTATGTGCACACCAAACAAGGGACAAATCAATGCAGTGCGACATCTTATGTCAACACGGCAAATATGGTAGCTAAGAAAAATGGAAAGTCTTATCCAGGAAATGGAATGACTCTTAGGAACCATATTGATGATATATATAAGAATGTTTGTCCTAGCACAGCAATGGACTGTCTTTATTGGAATGTTGCAAAAAATAATCATGAAAAAACTAAAGTGTCTTCTTCTTTATTGTCGTTAGTAAGATCAAGAAGATTTGATGCAATTAAACATCTTTTGGGGCAGCTTAATACTAGCTTTTATTCTGGAAAACCAATTATTGTAACAGTGGGTATAAAAAATGCAAATTATGTTCATCATGGAAATGATGTTCATGCAAGTAACTCCTCTAATAGAAAAAATTGGATAACGTCAGCTTGTGATAATGCTCATTATATTACCATTTTTGCCATTGATTGGAAACAAGGTGGTAGTGGGTCACTAGTTTACTATTATGATCCTTTTTCTCAGAGTAGTTCTCTTCAAGTTTGCTCTTTTACAAGGTTACTTAATGCTATGACAGGCGGAAGTAACTGTGGAAGTAGTCAATTTAACATGTTAACTATTTGGTAATTTTTGATTTAATAAGGGTTTAAAAGTATGCTTTTAAACCCTTATTCATTTTTTTACTTTTTTATTCTAAATGCCATGAGACTATTTATTATATTTCTTTTCTCACTTTGTATTTCTGTTTGTTCTATGTGAATAAATTTTTCTTTTGCTACAAAACTTCCTACTGTTGATAGCGTTACAATTTTTTTAGAAAAAATTGATACAGAGATAAATTGGAATCGTGTAGACGCTCAAAAAGTTTCCTCAAAGTTGTTAGACAAGTATCTTTCTAGTTCCAGTATCATGGAAAAAAATTACTACCAATTGATTATAAGCTACTTATATAATAACCATAAAGAATATAACGATTTTTTATCTGATGTTTATATTACTTTGGCTGATATAGCGAGACATGTAACTATTATGTCTTCATGATATTACCTGGAACAAAACAAAGACATAAGTTATATATTTAGTTATTATGATAATATCGATTGTAAAAATAATTGAGTGTATGGATTAATAAAAAATGATTATTCTTTTTTTATGAAATCAACTCGTCATGAGGTTGAAGTTGGTCACCAGAAGGTAGCTTATACTTATAGTAATCATTGAAATGAAGTTATTATCAATCGAGGTCCATCATATAAAAATCTCTTTGTTTTTGCTGATGATATATTTTTTTGTAAACAAAAATCGTGAAATTATGCAATAAAATTATGATATTATACAAAAAAAGATCCAAAAATATTGGCAACTCTTCTTAAGCAATGAATGAAAAATAAAAATTATCAACAAGTAGAAGAAATAATAAAGTTGATGTATCAATATAATATGAGATTATTTGAATATGTAGAGAAAATTTTTTATGTGAAACCTTGGAAACAATGAATTCTTATTTTTTCAAGAGGTCAAGATCGGTGAGCTCTCTTATCATATCAAATCATATACCTTTTGGAAAAAGATAACAAAACAATTACTCTTCAAGATTGGTTGTATACAAATTTTGTATGATCTGATGGTTATGGATCTGATGAATGATTCATGCTATCAGATCAAGAACCTGAACTAAGCAAAGAATGTGATGAAGCCATGAGGAAAGCATATCATGAGGGTAGATGAAGTTTTATTTCTGAGGATTCAGTATGTCATCAAAAAGTATTGGAAACATTCACAGCTATGTTAGAGAAAGATACTACAGCAACATCTATTTTTGAAAAGAAAATCAAACGCTTTCTCCAAGAGATTGAAAAAATAGAAACAAAAGACTTCGTTGAAAGTATGGACTACAATAGTATGTCATTGTAATGATGAGAGTTTTTTTTACACTGTGAGTGATGCTATTATTTTTATTGAATGATTACACTTGCTATGATTCAGTGGCTTAAAAAACTTTTTCGTCCAGATGTACAACCAATGAATGTAATGACTATTCACAAAAAAAACATTCTGCATAACCTAGAATACTTACAAAATTTACATCCTGATGGGCATATTTTCCCCGTGCTCAAATCAAATGCTTATGGTCACTGATTGCAACAAATTTTGCGCATTCTATCAAAAAGCAATGTAGCAATTCCTTATTTGGTGGTGGATAGTATCCCAGAGTATTATCAAGTATTGAGGTATTCCAACAAAAAAATTCTTTTGCTCGGAGAAACCTTGCCAGAAAATTATAAAAAGCTAGATTACGCTAGGGTAACGCCTTGTGTGTGGTCCTTGGAAGTGCTAGAAATGCTACTCTCTTTGGGGAAGCAAATACGCGTTCACTTGTTTTTGAATACGTGAATGAACAGGGAAGGACTTGCTAGCGATCAATTAGAAAAAGTTTTGCAATTGTTAAAAAAAGATCCTCGCTGAAAAAATATTGTAATAGAGGGAGTGATGTCACATTTTGCTGATGCAGATGGTATTCAAAAAGAGTCGCAAAATTTGGTTGATAAACAGATAGCGAAGTGTAAAAAACTCTATCATGCGATTATTGATTATGGTCACCTTCCTTATTACAAACATATTGGTAATAGTGCTGGTTGTCTCAAGGTTGTTGATGATTTTTTTAATGCGTGGAGGCCATGATTTGCTTTTTATGGTTATAACCCACTGTCTTGCGAGGACGACGCATACAAACAGTGAACGAAGCTGTTGCCAGCAATGACTATTGCAAGTCGCATTGTAGCAATACAGCAGGTAAAGGCTGGAGAATCAGTTGGCTACAGTAGGTCACGATTTGCAACCGACGATTGTACGGTGGTGACGGTTCCTTTTGGATATACAGAGTGAATGAGAAGAAATGGATCTTGAAAGATAAAAGCAGTTTGTCAGGGAAAAATATTGCAGCAGGTTGGAAATGTTTGTATGAACTTATCTTTGTTTGTCCTCCCAAAAAATATAAATGTTTCTTTGTGAGATTTTGTCGAACTTCTTTCTTCTGATCCTGATGCTAGCAATAATGTTTATGCACGAGCAGACGCAGCACAAACTATTCCTTATGAAATTCTTGTAGGAATGGCCTCTAATATGAGAAGAGAAATAATTTCATAATTCTTACAATATTATTGTTGTTTTGGTCGTGATAATAAAAAGCCTTTCTGTTTTATGCAGACAGGTTTTTTTGTTATGCTTGTTTTGTTTTTGAGTATTTTTGCTTGTTTTTTGTGCCTACTTTTTGTATGATGCACTGACGTTTGATTGTGTATTTTATCATAAATACTATTTTTTTATAATAACTTTTGAGGATGATTGCTGCTTGTTCTTTGCGCTCAAATATTTGGAAACTTTATATTATGCAAGCTTTGACCTCTTCTATGGTGTTGATGCCTATTGCTGTTTTGTTTTTTGGTTCGTTGTGACTGAATTTGGCTGAGATATTGCTGTTACAGACTGTTTTTTCTATTGCGCTCGTGTTGTTTGAAATTCCGACATGATTTTTGGGAGATAAAATAGGAAGAAAACAATCGCTCTGTTGCTGAATTCTGTGTATGAGTTTGGGATATTGGGGATATTGAGTTGCATGGAATTTTTGGACTCTTGCTTTGGTAGAAATTGTCTTGGCTTTGTGAGCAAGCTTTATTTCTGGTTCCAATAGTGCTCTACTCTATGATACACTCTTGGGTCTTGGGAAAACCAAAAACTTTTCTCGTATTTGGTGACGTTTTCAATCAATTGCTTCTTTTGCTGAAGCTGGATGAGCATTGCTGGGTGGTTTTCTTGCGTCTTATGGATGATTGATGTGGCCTGCGATTGCTCAGGCAATATTAGCTTCATTGGCTATTCCTTTTGTATTTACCCTTGTTGAACCGACAAAACACAAAGATATGAGCGGTGACTCTACAGGAGAACAACTCAAAAAAATTATTACCTATAGTTTGCATGGCCATCCCGAAATTAAGTGGTTCATTTTGTATGGTTCATTCTTAGGGGCAGCTACTTGGACCATGACCCGGTTTACTCAACCCTACTGGGAGCTCGTTAATGTTCCTCTTGCTCGATTTTGAATTGGTTGGGCAGTTATCAACGCTTCTGTATGAGTTTTTTCGCTTGTTGCTCACAGAGTTGAAAAAGAAATAGGGAGAACGCTCGTCTTGTTTCTTCTTCCGGTGTTAGTTGGGGTTAGTTACTTGATGATGTGACTTTTTCCTAGTATTTGGCTGTTGTTTTTGTTTTTTGTGTTTACCTTTGTAAGGGCTTTACAATGAGTGGTTCTTACTGATGCCATCAACCAGATAGTCTCCTCTTCCATGAGAGCAACAGTTATGTCTATTCAAAGTTTATTTTTTAGAGGAGCATTTGCTATTATTTCGCCATTTTTGTGATGGGTAGCAAATCTTTGGAGCTTACCTATCGCCTTGGTCTTGTCTGCAATTATTTTTGGTATGTGTTCTTTGGTTGCACTCGTATTTTTACGTAAAAATACTTCATTATAGGGAAAGGGTATTTTTTGAACTTATGCTTTGTTTTATTGCTTTTTTTGTGTAATAAACCATTAGCTATTGTAATTCACACCTAGAATATTATTACTATGATAATCTATTCTATAATAATCTATCTTGATGTCGCGATTGTGTATTACTATTAGATGAGAAGTCGATATGTGCCCGATAGGGAATTTTTTCTCTGTCGGGTTTTTTCAGAAGTAGAAACGTTTTGATTTTAATTATTATTTTTGTTGTAAATTATGTTGAGAACACATACATGTTGAGAACTAAATAAATCACATACTAACCAAGAAGTAACACTTTGTGGATGGGTAAACAAAGCAAGAAATTTGGGTGGAATGATCTTTATTGATGTAAGAGATCGTTATGGACTTACTCAAGTAACCTTAGATCCTCAAAAAGTACATAGAAGTGTGATGAAATGTGCAGAAGAACTAAAAAATGAATTCGTCATTAAAGTAAAAGGAAACGTTGTTGCTAGACCAGACAACATGATTAATGAGGACATGACTACCGGTCAGATTGAAATTATTGCATCGGATATGGAAATTTTGAACACTTGTGAAGTTCTTCCTTTTCCTATCGTTGATGACCCAAAAACAAGCGAAGAAAATAGAATGAAACATAGATATTTGGACCTAAGAAGAAGACCTATTATCGAAAACATGAAATTTCGTGCAAAGATGAATCACTTCTCGAGAAATTGGTTTGTTGATAATGGTTTTTTGGAAATTCAAACGCCGGTATTTACTGTTTCTTCGCCAGAGTGAGCAAAAGATTTTTTGGTTCCTTCGAGACTAAATCCAGGAAAATTCTATGCTTTGCCTCAAGCGCCACAACAATACAAACAATTGCTTATGGTTGGAGGAATTGATAGATATTTTCAAATTGCGCCATGTTTTCGTGATGAAGATCCAAGAGCAGATAGAGCGATGTGTGAATTCTACCAAATTGATTTTGAAATGTCTTTTGTAGAGCAAGAAGATGTTTTGCAAATATTAGAAGGATATCACAGAGATCTTGTAAAAGAGTTGGTACCTCACAAAAGAATTACTACTAATTTTGAAAGAATGAGTTACAAAGATGCTATGGACAACTATGGTATCGATAGGCCTGATGTTAGATTTGGTATGAAACTTGTTGATTTAAGTGAAACTTTTGTCGATGCCTCATTCTCTGTCTTTAAGAATGCTATTGATGCTGGAGGTGTTGTCAAAGCAATTAAATTGGAAGGACAATCAATGACAAGAAAAGAAATTGATGCATTGACTGAGGTTGCAAAAGCTGCTGGTGCCGGTGGTTTGGCATATATCATTTTTGATGAAGAACAACCAAGAAGCCCAATTATCAAGTTTTTGGCAGATAAAGAAATTGAAGAAGTAAAAGAAAAAATGGGAGCGAAAACGGGAGATATTGTCTTTTTTGCAGCAGGAAAATATTCTCGTGTAAGTAAAGTGCTTCACAAAGTAAGAATGTCTTTGAGAGACAAATATCAATTGGTTGATAATAATGAACTTGCATTCCTATTTGTGATAGATTTCCCTTTCTATGAATATGATGATGATAAAGAAACATGGGATTTTGGACATAACCCGTTTTCTATGATTGATGGTGGAATGCAATGAATTGAGTGAAAAGAATTGGATGAAGTAACAACTTTTCAATATGATTTGATACTGAATGGTTATGAGTTAGGTTCTGGATCTATCCGTAATCCACACCCGGATGTTATGGTAAAAGCATTTGAAAAACTAGGAAAATCAGCGGATAATGTCAAAGAACAATTTAAAGCAATGTACACTGCATTTAAGTATGGTGCTCCTCCACACGGTGGTTTTGCTATTGGATTTGATAGACTTATGATGATTTTGATTGATGAGCAAAATATCAAATCAGTATACGCTTTTCCAAAATCAGGTAATGGAGAAGATGTTATGATGGGAGCGCCATCGGCTATTGAAGACATAGAACTAAAAACACTCCACATTGCAACTGATTTGCCAAGTAGTGATTAAAGTAATTATTCATCAAAAGATTATAGTAAATAAAAAAACTCTGACATGCATCAGAGTTTTTTTTATTTTCTAGTTTTTTTTTATCACTGGACCAGATTGAGGAATTGTTAATGTATAAGTTGGATAGCGGTTTGAAGAAGGAATTGTATTTATGCTACTTTTTTTTGTATCAACTAAGCTAGGAGCTGTATGTAAATTTGAGGTTGTTTCTTTTTCTTCTTTTTTATTTTTACTAGAACTCTTTGCTTTATCTATTGGAATAATGTGATGCACTAAATTTTTGCTTATTGTTCAAGTACCACTTCAAGATGATACAAGTGCTATGTATCGCTCTCATTGTTCATTGTTATTGTCAGAGATAATATTTATCTCAAGTTTTGTAACTGTTGTATTGGATTTTTTAGAAGCAAAAAAACCAGCACTAAAAACTCCTATGATGAGAAAAAATGTTCCAATTCACATTATGACATTATTTTTTTGCATGTTTTTTTATTGTATATGGATTATAAAGAGGTGACTTCATGTACCTGATTATAATAAAGCTATACTTGATCGTCAAATTTTATTGTATTTTTATTAAAATGTCCATATATATATATATTTGTGTTATTAATGTTTTAGGGCAGAAAATCCATGATCAGTTTCTCCTGCTCAAAAAAATTCTTTGATTTTTGCTTTGGCAAAACCAACAGCTTGATCAAAAGATATTGCCGGAGGCATAGTTAATTCGTTGGGGTTAATAATGACATCAATGATCGTTGGCTTAGGAGAAGCGTATGCTTTTTGTATTGCTTCTTGTAGTTCTTCAGGTTTTTCTACTCTAAATCATTCCCCTCCACATGCTTGAGCAAACATTTTAAAATCAGGATTGTGTAATCAGGTATGATATTCAGGTCGTCCGTGTACTTCCTGCTCTAGCTTAATGAGTCCAAGTTTAGAGTTGTTAAAAACAATGATATTAACTGGTAAATTGTCTTTGACACAAGTAGCAAAGTCACCCATGAGCATAGCAAATCCTCCATCTCCACAAAATGCGATGACTTGTCTATCAGGGTAAGCAATTTGTGCTCCTATTGCAGCAGGCAAACCATAGGCCATTGATGCTAGTCTTCCAGAAATAGTAAACCTTTGCTTGTCTCTAAGGTGTAGGTGCCTTGCTCATCGTACAGTGACTGCACCTGTATCAACACAAAATATTGCGTCGTCTTTTGCTTCTTCTCCTGCAATTTTTGCAACTACTTGAGGTCTGATTGGTGTGTCCGTACTTGTTTCAACTTTGGCCGTTTGTGTTTGTTCATGAGAGGCGAATTTATTCATATAGTGAACATAGTCATAGTATTCGTTTTCTTGCAGTAGTGGAAGCAACTGCGCCAATATTGTTTTTGCATGTCATGGTAACTGAACATCTACAGGATATCTTAATCCCATCATATTTATCTTAATGTCGATTTGTATTGCAGGTATTTTGTGATTAGGAAGAAAATTTTTGTAAGGAAAACCCGTTCCAATCATTAAGAGTAGATCTGCTCATTCCATCGCTTTGTTGGATGCTTTGGTTCACAGTAGTCACATTCATCACATGTGATTAGGATGATTTTTGATAATGTCTTTTCCACGTAATGCATGGATAATTGGTGCATTGATGTGTTCAGAAAGTTGAATAAGTTCGTCGGTTGCTTCACGTGATCAATGTCCGATCAACATTACTGGCTTTTTTGCTTTATTGATGAGCGCTGCTGCTTTTTGTATTGCTTCAGGGCTAGAGCTAAGCGTTTCTAAATTGTAGTCAAATGTGTAGGGTGTATAAGTAGAAACTTTTTGCATAGAAACATTGGTAGGAATGTTGATATGTGCAACTGTTCTGTTTTTGATTGCATGTTGGCAGGCTAGATGCATAACACTGTGGACTTGTTCGGGATGTACCACTGCTGCATTATAACCAGCAACATCATCAAATAGTTTGACCGTGTTTATTTCTTGAAAAGAAGTTTGTGTTCGATCAGGAGTGTTTGCTCCCCCAGTTATTGCAAGTACTGGTGCATTATCCATTTTGGCATCATATAATCCATTGAGTAGATGAATAGCTCCGGGTCCTGCAGTTCCCATACAACAGGTCAATTCTCCCGTGAGTTTTGCCATTGCAGCTGCCGCAAATGCTCACGTTTCTTCATGTCTTACCAAGGTAAAACCAATTTTATTTTGCTTTCTCATTGATTCCATGATAGTATCTATTGCATCACCTGGTACACCAAAAACATGTTTGACTCCGTATGAATAGAGTACATCTAATAATACATCACTTACGTTCATTTGACTAGAAAGAAATAAAAATGTTTTAATAAAACACTTTATCAGAATGCGGTCATTTAGTCTAGTGAGAATGAGTATCTTTGATTGACAAATAAAAAAAAACAGCAAATGCCAACGCATTGCTATTTTTTTTATAATGGTTATTTGTTTCTGCTGCATTGTTCTGAATTATTTTGTAAATTCTAGGTTGAAACTGAATTCACAATATTCGCTTACTGCTGGAAGTCCACCATTTACTCCCCATTGTGTTCTGTCAATTGCAAATTCTGCAGCAACAGTAACTTTATCTTCCGTGATAGTTAGTGATGTCGCATCAAAAGTAATGTTGTTGGTAATGTCCTTAATGGTTAGTTTTCCTTCTACTGTTTTTCCATCAACTGATACTATTTCAAATGTTGCTTCTGGGTAGTTTTCTGCGTCGAAAAAATCATCTGCTTTTAGGTGACTATCAAGGCTTTCATCATTAATGTCTGTTGCTTTGATTGATGTCATATCAACAGTAAATGTTCCACCAACGATTGCATCATCTTTTACATTGATTGTTCCTTTTTTGATAGAAATATCTCCAAAGTGTTCTGCTCATGCAACCTTTTTTCCTAACCATTGTATTGTACTTTCTGGTGCAAGTGTGTATGTTTGTGACTCTGAAGCTGCTTGTTCTTCGTTATTTTGTGTTGTGTCTCCTGTTGCTACTTCGCTTGTTTCATTGTTGTTGTTTGTTTGTGCAATTGGTACATTAGGTGTTCCTGGTTTAATAATAAACCATGCAATACTGAGTACGATAATAATTCCTACAATAGCTTTTACTATTTTCATGTTTTTATTAGATAAGATAAATATGTTGTCATCATAGCAATATTGCTTATTATGGCAATACAAAATATTATTATTTTTTTGATGCTTTAATGGCTTTTAGGTTCGATAAATATGCTTCAATGTTGGGTTGGTTTTCCAGACGTGAAGCAAAACAAGTACATAAACGTAATACTTTCTTGGTCAATGGAGAGATCTTGGACAAAGTAGAAAGAAAAATACACGTGTGAGACACGCTTACGTGGAAAGAATACAATCTGGAACTTGAAGTTGTTCTTGATGTTGCTGTTATATTGCACAAACCTTCATGATATATTTCTGCTGATCATGACGAGCATGGTTGGCCTAGTTATAGGGCACTGTTGCAGGATTTTCCTTATACAAATATGCTGCATGTCGCGGGTAGGTTGGATCAAGATACGGAGTGATTGCTTTTGTTGACAAGTGATGGGAAGTTGACGCATCGCATTATTTCTCCTAAGAAAAAAGTACCTAAGCGCTATTATGTTGAGACAAAAAATGCAATAAAAGACTGCGATCTTGTGAGACTACGTGATGGTGTTACGCTTGAAGATGGAAGTGTGACCTTACCTGCAGAATGCGTTCGCCTTGGTGATAATACTTTGGAGTTATCTATTGTAGAAGGAAAATTTCATCAAGTCAAAAGAATGTTGCAGGCAGTTGCCAATGAAGTAGTCTACCTAAAGCGTACAAGTATTGGCTGATTGTCATTATGAGACCTTGAACAAGGACAATGGAAAAAGTTGACCGATGAAGACATTGCACAAATTTTTTCTATTTGAAAACAGTAGACTAATAATTATCTATGGGTATATGATTTATTCCTTTATTACATTGCTATGCTTCAGATCTTCAAATTAGCGCTTTATTTTGGTTCTTTTTTGTTGTTTCCGTTGGCATGGTATGCACTGTACTTTTTTATCAAACAAAGAAAACCCTGGAAAAGAATTTTTTCTTTGACGTGTTTTGTTCTTTTTATGCTTGGTATTTGGGGAAGATTTGTAGAACCGCATGTCATTGTCACTCATCATACCAAAATTGATGTTGGATTTGAGTCGACCATCGCCCTTGTTGCTGATTTTCATTTGGGAATGTTTCAGGGAAGGCGTCATATGGATGCGATTGTAGAAAAACTACAAAACCTTGATGTGGATATGATATTGATCGCGGGTGACTTTACCTACTGGCCTGATAAAGATGATATACCGTATTTGTTTGAATCATTAGGTTTGTTGGAGGTCCCTGTGTATGCGGTTTTGGGTAATCATGATGTAGAAAGACCAGGTGAATTTTTGAAAGATGTCTTGGTTCCTACCTTGGAAAACAATAATGTCATGGTATTGCAAAATCACTACGTAGAACTTCCAGAGTTTACTCTCCTATGATTGGGTAGTCATATGAATGGTAACGATGATATTTCTCTTTTGGATAACTACTCTACCGGAGACAATGTGGTTGTTCTTACACATAACCCTGATACAACATTACGTTATACCAATAATATTGCGGATCTTACTTTAGCTGGTCATACTCATGGTGGACAAATTAGATTGCCCTTTGTGTACAAACGAGTGATTCCTACTCAATGAGATTTTGACAGAGATCTCACTCAAGAAAAAAACACTCAATTGTTTGTCACGGCGTGACTGGGAATGACGTGATTGCCTATGAGGCTGTTCAATCCGCCTGTTATTGATGTCTTACATTTACAATAAAAAAGAAACGATGCCTAACTGACTGGTATCGTTTTTTTTCTATTTTAATTGTGTGATATTTCAAAAAAGAGAGAAAACATTGCTTCTCTCTTCTTTCTTTATGATATTCCATATCAGACATAGACTAGGGCTGCTCCTAGGATGAACATGAGGGTGATTGCTGTTTGCATCGCCCTTTTTTGTTTGAGTACGGGTTTTGCGAGTTTTTTAATGTCATCAGGGAAGAGAAGTCCAAGCACTCCGGAGATAAGTATTAACCATCCCAAAAGAGTAATGGTAGTTTCTAGTGTTCAGGTCCATACGTTATGGAACGTTACAATGACCAGACCAATGATTAGTCTAATGACAGAAATAAGATAGATAAGAACATAACTTTTGCTTGCTTCTTTGATCATTTTGTCAATCATGTTTTGATTGATCATTGCGGCTATTGCCAAAATCATCAGTGCTGGTCAAAAAAGCTTTGCAATAATAAGAGTGCTTTCCATATATTTGAGAGTATTGTTAGATAAAGTGCATTACTGTCATTATAGAGGAATAAACTCCAAAAAGCTATTTTTTACTTATTTTTTTGCCTGCTATTCATCTTCTATGATCATTTTGAGCCCGTCTGTTATTGTTTCGTTTCCATCAGAGAATGTTATGTCTGCTTTGATGGTATATTCTCCTGCTTCCTCGTAGTTGATCGTCGGTTCAAGACAAGATCTTCCGTTACACTCTAGAGTGTTTCCATCACCAAAATCCCATATAATAGTGCTTGGGTCTCCATCTGTCGTCAAAGAAAGCGTGATAGTCTCTCCTCTCCCAGCAATTTGAGAAATATGTGAATCGGATCTAATAGTTGCTTTGATTGATCTTTTTTTGACAAGAATAGGGTTCTCTAATTGAATAGTTTCTTCTAATCACTTTTTTGTTTTGATAGTTACAGATGGCATATATTCTCCATTTTCTTTTTCTAGATCGTAGATGTACGTATGTTTGATGGTTCCTTGTGATGTGTTTTTTTTGACTTCACCATCGCCAAAATCCCATGTAAAGTAAATAATTTCATCTTCAGGATCAGTCAAGGTGGTGGTGGTAGCATCAAATCTCGCTTCAAATGGATCGAAACCAACAGTTCCTCCTATTGCTTCAAGACTTCCGATAATTTGTGCCTGATCGAGAATCACAGGAATAAGTATATTGGTGGCTTGTTCTTCATCATCTGATTCAGTTACTTGTATTTCTAATTTTTGGTCACCTTGGGTTGTTACTTCAAATGTGAATGTTTTGTCGTCAGTTGACAAGATCGGTTCTCCATTAAAAAGGACTTGGCTTTTTGTGTTGTTGGTAATTGGTGAAATAGCTCCTATTTCTACTTTGAGTACAACAGGAAGCGTTGTGAGAACAAGATTTCATTCTTGCGAAAATACATCGCCTTCACCTCATTGTGTAACTCTTTGGTAATCATTGTCATTTACTCATTTGTATGATATTGTATAGTCGACATCGTGAATAACCTTTCCAACTGAAATTGTTTCCGATTCATAGAATCATTTTTTTCCTTCATTGGTAAGGTAGGTTAGTCTAATAACGTAATCACCTCACTGCGTAAATGTATATCTCATAGTAGGTCTTTTGGTTTTTTCAGTAGTGACAGTTCTTTCTCTATCGATATTGATGATTTCGTAGTTGTACTCTACTATCGGTGTGCCTAAATCATCACAAGCAATCGGAAGGTTATAGGTAGTATCTTGAATCAATTGTGGTGTAATTTCACAGATTGGGACTTCATTTTGTCCCACTCTAAAGTTTACTTGATAGACATATTCTCCTAATCCAGTAATTGTGTAATAGAGCGTCATAATACCAGGTTTTTTGTAGTTATGAGCAAAAGATACATCATCTGTTTTGTCCCAAATACCATCTCCTTCAATATCCCAATCTATTTGATATTCAGCAATTCCATAATCTTCAAATATTTTATTTGCATCAAAGAGTACTTTAGTTGGTGCTTTTCCTACATTGATTTCAGTTTTTGCATCATTGAGTGTATATTCTCCTTGTGAAGTGCTTAGTGATAGTTCTGAAGTTACCGGTAAGTTTCCTGTTGGTATAACCGTTTCTTGTTGTACACCGTTGGTTCTATCTACGTGGGTGACAATGAGTTGTACCGGGTAATTTCCTTTTTTGGTCAAAAGACATGATCACGCAAATTGGTATGAATTAAGATCAGCATTGATTACTTGCTCATTTCCACAATCAAGTGCAACTCTTTGTATTTCGTTTCCTTGAATAGTGTTGAGCATAGTTCTGTCAAAAACAGTTCTATTAAGTTCAAATGTCATAGAAACAGGAGCAATAACTTGTAACCCCGGAGAATTGTGTAAATATCTTGGTCCTACTTTGGTAGGGACTTTTGCTAATATAATATTACTTGTTCTTGGTGAATCTGATCAAGCAATATTGTTGATGTTTTGCAAGACAACTACTCCACCTCCAAGAGATCCTCCTACAATGAATATTGCAAGCAATAATCCAAAAACATTGGGTACTTTTGATCATTCTTTTTTGGTTGATAGCCTATACGCATTGACCACAATCATCCCAAATCCTAGGAAAAACAAGAATCAAAAGAAAAGAACAGCAAATATTTG
The DNA here is from genome assembly GCA_020627925.1 of bacterium. Lineage (GTDB taxonomy): Bacteria > Patescibacteriota > Gracilibacteria > Absconditabacterales > Absconditicoccaceae > JAHDFY01. Next base: position 162,393 of record JAHDFY010000003.1, on the reverse strand, counting down.
TAGTCCTTGCTTGACCGTATCTATATTAATATTTCCTCCAACTTCTTCAGGATTTTGAATGATATAATAGAGTCCAACGCCAATAACACCAAAAACAAACAAAAGAAAGAGAAAACATCCGATAATAAATCCTCTAATTCCTATTTTTGCACCTCTTTTTTGTGTGTTACGAATTTCTGGCTTTCTTGGGGTTTGAGAAACTTGGGCATGAGACGCTTGGGTTGTTCATGCTACTTTTTGAGCGTTGGGCGCCGCTGTTTGAGGAGTTTGGCTTTTCATTGGAGGCAAATTACCTATGGCAATGCCTTCTTGTTTGGGTGGTAGCGTCACTTTGGGTTGTTGTGGTGGCAACGTTGTTGTTTGTGTTTGTTGCGGCTGTAATGGTGGTGTTAATGGTTGCGTCGGTGCAGCATTAACTTGCGCTTGCGCATGAGTTGCAGGCGCTGTTCCTCTATTAGGCTCTGTTGGCGCTACTACTGTACGAAGAGGCGGCAATGAATTTACTGCTGCAGCCGGTGGTGTTTGAGGGATTGGTTGATTGACTGGCTGTTTGATTGGTTGATTGGTTGAAGCTCCTTGTCCTTGAGTTTCTGTCATTAGGCTGTGGTAGGTATAAATGTTTTCATGCGTAATTTTATTGATTTTATGCATATTTGTCTAAATACAGCAATACAAACTACTCACTGGACTATGCAAACTTCTTAAAAAAAGTGTTAAAAATTTGACATGTGAAAAAAATATGCGTAAAATATGTAACATATGTTAGAAAAATTTTATACACGATTTTAGCGATATGGTAGCTTTTACAAAAAAACAGAGAAAAAAATTAAGAAAAAAAGTTGCCACTCATATCAAAGGCAAAGTTTCTCGTCATGGACATAAAATACACAAGGCAGTGCATGTGATGTCTTCATTGGTAGCAAGTATTGAGTATGTTATTTTGTTTATGGGTAGTCTTTTGGGAGTGGTTAGTCTTTCTGGTTTTGCTGCATTATGATGAGCTACCAATGATTATCTTGAGTATCCATTGAAGCATGTTAGCTTAATTGAATGTAGAACACAACATTGGGATACTATTGAAGAATCGTGTAAGATTGATTTGCCACGTATTCATAAGGCAAATTATGCTGCCTACGCCAATAACGAACTTTATAGACAAACCTATTCTGTTTTGTGGGGAGCTCCTTACAAATGAGACTCTTGGGATATGGCCAAAGGAGCTCACTTATGAGTAGATATACCAACTTCAGAAGGAACTCCTTTGTATTCTGTAGCAAATGGAGAAGTGATGTTTGCTGGTTTTCAAAATGGTTATGGAAACGTGGTAAAGATTAGGTTTACTCGTGGGTGAGTAACTTACTACTCTATCACAGCACACATGGAAAAAATTCATGTACGTACAGGAGAGACAGTCTATACAGGGCAACAAATTGGAACGGTAGGTAATACAGGATCTGTTTTTGGAGCATTGGGAGGTTTTCACGTGCACTGGGAAATTACCGCAGACAATTTTGGTAGACCTAAGTATGGTTTCTTAGGGTGTGAAGACCTAACGAAAGGACACGTTGAAATCATCAATACAGGGTTGTGTCGTGAAGAACTTCACTCATATACTTACGATCCGATCTTATTTGTTGAATCCGCTTACAAAAAACCTACTCCGGTTGCTGTTGTAGATACTCCAGTAGAAGAAGATGCACCATCGCTTGAAGTCGTTGTTGGTGATGCGATTGTTGTTGAAGCATGAGAAGATGCTGTTGATGATGGAATTCCTCATGAAGTAGTGATTCATGGAACAGCAAATGACAAAGAAAAAGAAGAGAAGAGTGATGAAGTTGGTCATGAGATTGGTGATGTCGTGTCCTCATCGCATTCACATCTTATTTCTGATGTAACGATCAATGAGGATGTAACTATTGTCGAATTCTTCGCTATTCCTAATTATGAATTACCATTTGACGTACAATTGTTTTTGGAGCAATATGAAATATTTGGAACATACCAATACACATCAGCAATGACAAGCGAGTTTGTGATGACAGTAGTCAACAAAACAACAGGAAAACCATTTCATGGTATCTTGCCTGCATCATTGCAATTTGTTTCTGAAAATGAGTCAGTAGAAATCACTAGAGAGATTGTATCTTTGGTCAATAATGGAAAAATTACTAATACCTTTACGGTATCTTCTACGGAAGATGAGGCAAAAGTAGCACTTCTTATTGATTTGCAAAGATGGGCAATTATTGATTTGAAATAACTAACGGCTTTGTTATAAGGAAGCTATAACAAAACCTTGTCAAATATGAAACCAAGTTTATTTATTATTTTGCAAGATTGCCCACCTAGACTACAATTACTAGTTTTGGTAATCTTACTTATTACATTATGCTCCCTTGTTTGGAGTATTTAAGAGCCAAAATTATACATTTTGGCTTTTTCTTTTTGCTATTTTTATTATGCTACAATAAAATAAAAATCATCATTCCAATAAAAAAATCATAATAGAAAAAAATGGAAAAAACATTTTATAAATTATTTATTGATCCCCAAGCAGGATTAATTCGTAGGAAGCCAAGTCCATCATATCGTCCATGGCGTCGTTATATAGATAAATATCTAAGAAGCGGTGTTCTTTTGCAACCTCCGAGTGAAGTATGGATTTTGTCAAAGCAATATGTAGAAAACATATTCTCTGTAACATTTTTGTATGATGCTTTGATTTTGGTTCCAACAGGCCTTGAAACAAGAGTGAGGCAAATTCTTGTACAAGAGTCGAAAAAGCATCTCATGATAGAGACATATCTAATTATCTCTATCAAAAAATTATAACAAGGTGAGTTTTTGCTCACCTTTTTTTATTTTCTTGATGAAAATAGTCGAGGAATAAATAAATACTTATATTATGAACTGAACAATTACTCTTCACGCAGCTAGTTATAAAAATATCGGTCCGTTTGCTCATAAGACGCTTTCGGTCGTTTTTCATCGTGGAAAATATTTGATCAAGGCGCCTATTGGTTCGTGAAAAAGCTTTTTGTTCTTTGATGGACCGCTGTATTGATTGTATAAGTACTCATCAAGAAAAATGGTTAATGCAAAGTGTGATTCTGCAGTTTTGTCTTTGCTATTTACTAGTGACGATGTACATTATTTGATCGTAAGGAAGCTTAAAGCCTGAAAAAGCAAGGATAGATGTCAATCACAACTATACGTGATGGGCGATCTTCCTCAATTTTCTGATAATGTTATTATAAAAGACCTTGATATAAGAGATCTGATAGTCCAACAAGGAATTTCTATGGAAGAACAAGTGTTCAAAAATGAATCAGATATACAACAAACATTGGGGAGTATTTTGCCGCCAAGGGAAGTGTTTGCAAGTACTGTTTTTTTGATGCAGGATGCGCCCAATATTTTTGAAATGGTGCCAGCAGAAAGAATAGAAGTGTTCAAAAATGTTTTTGGTATGCTAGGAATTGATGAGGCAAAAACACAAATCGCCGAAAAGAGAAGAACAATACAGGCAACACGTAAGGTCAAAGCAGATACTCAGCAATATCAGCATAAATTGCAGCAATATATACAAACTATTACCACTCACTATATGAGTATCAAAAACTCCCCTGCTCTGGTTTCATCGCTTGCTCCGTGGAAAGAAACTATACAAGAATGGATACACTTGGAAGATAAATTGCAAATCATGGGATTTAGTCTGATGGGAATTGATGTATCAGTGATAGAATCTACCAAAAATATCCTTGCTCAAGTGAGCAAAAAATACGAAAAAATGAAAGTAATTTACGACCAACAACAGACACATTACATTCAAGAACAAAAAAAAATAAAAGATTTGGAATCGCGTCTTTCTGAATTGACTCAGTTATTGCTAGACAATCAACGTAAGCTTGACTGATTTGATGAACAATCACTGGAAACGCTCAAACAACAAAAACAACAAACCTATCAAAAACTTACTCAACTTGAACAGCAAATTCCTTTTGCTACTATTGCTTGATTTGTAGCAAAATCACCCTTGTTTGCTGAGTATTTTGACACTACGCAACAGCAAAGCATTGCGGATGTGCATCATGCAATACGTGCTCTGATAGAAAAATGAAAGCATTTGGCAGAACAGAAAAAAAATCTGTCTGTCCGTTTGGATGATACCAAAAAACAAGAAAAAATCATTCGTGATCAATTTGATCAATTGGCTTTTGATCAAGAGGGAACACGTGCCTACTCTTCTTTTCAAAGAGAAATACGTCAACAGCAAACTATCTTACAACAACAATTACAACAACAACAAACGGAACAAAAACGTTGGGAAGAGAAACAAAAGGATTTTGAAAAAAGACGTGAATGACTGGACAAAAAAATACAATGATTTGATAACTCGATAGCCTCTGCCTCTCTTTTTCATTGTGAAAAAATTCAGTCAGATTGTCCATATATACAACTTATCAACAACAAATCCCTCAAAGATTTGCAACAACAAAAAAAAGTATTAGAGAACGAATTGACGTTGCTACTAGAAGAGTTTGATTATGAAGATTGTCGTAGACGTCTTGCTACCATACAAAACGAACAAACTGTATTGCAGCAACAGCAAAGACAACTAACACAAACACCGCAAGAAGTGCTTGTTGACTTTGTTGCTACCATACAAGAGCAACGTACTGTTTTGAAGCAAAAACTTATTGATGCTGATTTTGCTGCCATCACAAAAACATGTGTGGACGAAATTGCACAAATAGAAAAGACAACGTGATTGATCAAAGAATTTATGGTTGCCATTGCTTGGCAGGATGTTTTGTGATTGTTTGATGAATCGCAACAATTGCAAGCAACTATCAAAAAACTTGATGATGCTATTGTAGCATGAGACGCTCTTTACAAAAAAATGTCCTCTATCAAAGACGCTATTATTTCGCAAAAAAAAGAACAAGAGCTGACGCAAAAAATGCTAGAAACCCAACAAAAACTATTGGTCAAAATTGCAGAAGATCGTGATAGAGCAAAAAAATCATTGGATGAAATTGACTATGATCATAGAGAACAAGATCAAAAACACCTTGCTCAGATTGAACAAGCGTATCACCAGCTTGCTGATCTCATCAGTGATTACAAAATTTCACAGCGTGACGTTGATAATCTTATTGCACAAGAAAAGCGTTTGCACAATCTTTATACAATTTTTTCTAAGGAGTTACTTCTTGTTGTATTGCAAACTGCATTGCCAACGCTCAATGAAATTATTAATTCGTATTTGGTACAGGTAGTTGATTATACCCTTCACATGAAAATTACTGAAGATAATGACAAATTAGCAATGCACGCAATTATTGAAGATGAAAAAGGAGAAAGAGAAATAAGCTCACTGAGTGGTGGACAAAAAACAATTTTGAAATTAGTATGGATGCTTTCGGTTGCTTCGTATATGCGTTCTACTATGTTGTTTTTGGATGAAACTATCAATAACTTGGATAGAGATACGGTTGGTCAGGTAGCCGATATGTTACATGACTTTATTCAGCAGCATACAATCAGTTTTTATACGGTTACCCACTCAGAACAAATCCAACAAATGGGAATCTGGGATGGTGTGATAACGTTTGAGGGGATGGCATAGTAGATTCTTGTATTAATGCTGTTTTCAAAGTTGTCATACTAATTTATAGTAGGACCAAAATTACAATATATCAACTTTTAATTGTGTTTTCTAGAAAGTAGTATTAAATTTGTGTTATGATGTTAATAATTTGTTGATGATATTTGTAATTATATCTTTAGTGTCTTCTTGTTAATGTATTCTTAACTAAAATTAATATTTGGCTTATGTCTAAAACATTTTTTGATGATCCAAAAGACGATACTTCAACTGATGAGTCAGAAAACGCAGACGCTTTCTTAGAGGAACGTTTAGGTGAGGTTGATGAAGGTGGTCATAATGAAGTATCTAGAGAAGATTTAGATCAAGCATTATTTGATGATTGATTCTAAAATTAGCAATTATAATTGCGCTATAGCACGATAATGTTTATAATTATCGTGCTTTTATTTTAAGAAAAAAAATGTTGCAAGATTTAGAAATGCTCTATCATAAAAAAAGAAAAGACTTTTTTTCTGCTTATCATAAGAGCAATATTAAAGAAGGAGGATGTCTTCTTTTTTGTTCTCAATTTTCTAAAGAATTGCAAAAGAAAAAGGTTTTTCATCAATTTGTGCTTTTTAAGGGACATGTAGCATTATATTTGAATAATTATAACTTATTTATTGATATAAAAAAAGAAAAATTTGTTTGACCTGATGAATACCGTTCTACCTCTTTTTCTCTGACGCCAATTAAAAATCTTTGCTGGATAGAGCAATATAATAAAATGTTAGATTTACATCCAGGTTTTCGTTATCGTACTCTTTTGTGATATCTTGAATCATTACAACATCTTCCTTTTTTTTCTAGTTTATGGATAAACGTCGTTGTCAAATTAGTCCGTGTAGACAAAGTAGATGATGCTGAAATTTTTTTGCGTCATGCTAACATTACCGATGATAGTAGAGTTGAAAATATTTGCAAAAAAGTAATTCAAAAAGCTAAAAAAAATCCTTTATTTAAAAAGGCGATTTATAAAAACATGCCTAATCGTTTAATGGGAAATATGATTGAATTTTTTGATATCTTATTCTATAAAAAAAAATGCGAATCTTTCTTGTATAATTATATGAATAAGCATTTTGGTTATAAAAATAGTTACTAGAATAGTAATAAATTACAATTTTTATAAAAATTAAACAGCAGCCAATTTGGCTGCTGCTTTTTATTGAGGTAAGTTTATTCCATTGGGTTACAATGTTCCTCACAATATCCATTACAGTTTGGCGCTTGTGTTTCTTGACAAGTCCATGCATTGCATTTATATGACTCTTTTGCTAATAAATTAGCTTCATGAACAGTATATGCTCCTAAAAGTAATACGAAAATAAAGAGCATTACTTTGATTGCTTTTTCTATATTTATTTTTGTTGCATTTAGTTGATAGGTTCCCATTTTTTTTATTTTATACGTTTGATTAATATTTTTTTCTTACTCAAAATTGAAACAAAGTCAAGTGCTATTTATTATATCATTTTTTGGGAGATGGCAAGTTGAAGACGTGATACAGGGATGATAGTTGGAAGTATCTTCGTATAAAACGTACAATAGGGTCAGATAAAAATGTTTTATGTTTCTGTCTGTGGTTAATGCTCGAAAAGTTTACTAATGTTGTTTATGATGCAAATTATTCAAAGGAGATTCCTGGAGGGGGATATCCTATTTTTGCAACATTTTCTAGTACAGAAAAAGATCAAAAAAAAGAGACAACACCAGCATCAACAGAAAAAAAACAAGGATTTTTTGATAAGTTGTTTGGTGGATTATTGTGATGATGAGCAACTCAAACAAAGAAACAAAAAACCACTTCAGAAACAAAAAACACCACAGCAACAGCGACCAAGATCTCTGCTAAATCTCCTCTTAAACAACAGATAAAAGAGTTGATTGAAATGCCTGATGATAAATATTCAGACAAGCTGCTTACCAATGAGCTGAGAAAGTATATTTTGGAAAACGAAAAAGAACATAATGCCAATCTTGCTGACTATAAATCGCATGTTTCTGCTTCGTATTGGAAAGTTGAAGGAGGAAAATTTGTTGTATCGGGATTGCCTGGAAAGACTTATTATGTAGAAAAATATCCGTCGTATGTAGAGTCTCTTTGGACAAGAGATATTCTGGCCATTGATGGAAAATGGGATATTAGCTTTTTTATTTATCCTGAAGATGATAGTGCCATTCAATGAGTACTGAAGCAAAAATCAACGCAAATCAAAGCAGAGATCAATGAATCAGTGCAAAGAGGAATCACTATTGATACAGAGCTAGAAGTGCAATATAGAGATATCCAAACGATTAGACAAAAATTAGCAACAAGAGAAGAAAGATACTACGAAACGTGAGCATACGTCAATTTGTATACAGAAGATCAAAGCAGACTTAATGAAATTGGAAAAAAGTTTGAACAAAAAATTAGCGGATTGGGAGTGCAAGTAAAATCTGCCTACCAAAGAATGGATGAAGGATTTCAAAGTAGTTTGCCTATTTGTTTGGATGGGTTAGGAATCACGAGAAGCACGATTAGCTCTTCTTTGGCTGGGTCGTTTCCGTTTATTTCTACTGATATGATTAGTAAGACTTGAATTTTTTATGGAATCAATCAACACACAGGATCATTAGTAATTTTTGACAGATTCAACAATAATCTTCCCAATATGAACAGTGTGGTTTTGGCGACATCGGGAGCAGGTAAATCGTTTACTGTAAAACTAGAAATCCTGAGATATCTGCTGAACGACATTCACGTTATGGTTATCGATCCTGAAAACGAGTATATTAGTTTGGTTGACAAAGTTTGAGGGACCTACGTCAATATTTCTACAAGTTCTAATCAATTTATTAATCCATTTGATCTACCACCCAAGCTTGAAGATAGAAACTATGGAAAGGGAGATCTTTTGAGAGGGCAAGTTGCCTCACTTGTTGGACTTATTCAAATCATGATTGGAGGTATTACTCCTCAACAAGAAGCAGTATTGGATAGAGCAATCACGACTACTTATCAACTAAAAGGAATCACCATGGATATGGATGATTATGCGTGAAAGCAACCACCATTGATGTCTGATTTGTACAATGTTTTGCAAGGAATGGAAGGAGATGCCGCGGCAGATATTGCAGTAAGATTGAGTAAGTATGTAACGGGAGCTTTTGCAAAAATATTCAATAACTACACCAATATTGATATCGATAACAAAATGACTGTTTTCTCTATCAGAGATTTGGAAGATGCTTTGAAGACTCCAGCAATGTATAATGCGCTTAATTTTATCTGGACCAAAGTAAGAGCCGAAAAAAGAAGAAGGTTGCTTGTTGCGGATGAAGCTTGGATTATGCTTCAAAATGAAACATCGGCTAATTTCTTATTTGGTCTGATCAAAAGAGCCAGAAAATATGGTTTGTGAATTACGACTATTTCGCAAGATATCGAAGACTTCATTAGATCAAAATATGGAAAACCGATTATTTCCAACTCAGCAATGCAAATTCTACTCAAACAATCAACAACATCGATCAAGTCACTGGAATCACTTATCGGTTTGTCCGAATCAGAAAAACAAAGATTAGTTGCTGCAAGTATCGGAGAAGGTTTGATTTTTGCAGGAAATCAGCATATTGCCGTAAAAATTCTTGCTGCTCCTCACGAAAAAAACTTTATCTCGACTGATGTAGGTGTAAAAAAAACAGCCCCAAAACCTGAAACAAAACAATCATTGGGTGTGGAAATTGCACAAAACCCACCAGTACAAACAACAACCACAAAAGCTTCTCCGCCACCACCGCAACCGAAGCCTCCCGTACAACAAGCTAACCCTTCACCTCAACAAGTACCACCAACTCCTCAGAAGATCACTACTCCTCCGCCATCAAACACTCCAGCGCAGGTAACTCCACCATCAGCTCCTATTATGACTGGGATGGATGATGCATCGGCAATTATTACCGAGATTAAAGACTTGCCTGTGGAACAAGCGAGTATTCCGGTTGCCAATAAGCAATCAAACAATAATGACGACACAGATACAACACAAGTTACTCAATTGATCAAATGATTATAAGCGTTTTTATCTTTTTACTAGCATCGTATGGCTACTTCAATGGTGTCACTACCACAGCAAACAAGGATATTCTTGTCATTGGCAGGATTGTTCTTTTTTGCTCCGTATGTGCAATTTTTTGTAAAAAAAATAACCATTGTAATTTCCCCAGAAGATAAGAATTTTATTCTGTGATATGCAAAATTGGGTTATGTCTCTCTTGTACTTGCGGCGGTGGTTGCAATAATGGGAGCATACAATTTTATTCAACCAACATTGTTTGTTGAATTGGCGTATACCGTTGCTATGTATCTTTTGGTGGCGTTGTTGGTGATTGGATCGGTATTTATCTTTTCACATACGCCATTGATCAAGCATGCGGATGATGTTATTTATTCTATTTCCAAAATAGAACAATCTCAAAAAGATGTGCTAAAAAGCTTTTTGCCCTGATACAACTTTCATCTCTGGTATAAGGTACACAAATTTGACCATCCCTTTTGGTTGCTCAAAGAGTCTTTGCTGTGGACACTACTGCTTGTTGCTAGTGTGCTGATGACCCACTCTGTCTTATTCGTAGGTATTGTCGTATTATTGATTATCACTAGATTGATTACCTTAATGAGTGGCTATGATATTCTGCCTCTACAATGGAAAAAAAACATCAACTCCTTGTTTATGGTCAATATTGAGGAACTTCGATGAGACTTGAAATGATTATGTCTTTATACCTGGCAATACTATATTTCCAAAAAAGATGTTGTTCTTAAGGACCTCATGCTCCATCAAAGAAGAGAATACACGCAATTGCATAGCTTTACGTGAAATGTTGTGCTGTTCTTTGAATATACATTCTTTGTTCTCTTTTTGCTTTATTATGCCTATGGCCTTTATTCGTGATATTTGTTTGGGCTGAGGTTGGGGATAGAAGTGCTAGCGCTGTGATTGTTGGCCGCAAGATATCTTATTATGATTCCTTACAAACAGTATCCTTTGATTCCTGTCTTACATGAATGCGCGCAATTGCTTGTCTGGATAGGCAAAAAAGTATGAATTAAAAATTAGTTTTATTTTTGACTGCTATGATGTTTCGTCTTATTATTTCTGCATGTGTAGTTGCTCTCTCGTTGTGTGCTACCATCTGACTTACTTATGCCCAACAGACTGATGTTGTGTTTGGTGATTTGGAATTGGCACAACAAAATGTTTCTTCTGCTGGTTTGGCATCAGGAGAATTTGGAATTGCTCAGTATTCGTCTCCTGAGCTTCAAGCGTTGCTTATCAACAATGGTCCACAAGATTTGGAAGCTGGTGCAGGTCTCGCTATTCCATCATTGGCCACAGGATTTATTACTTGTCAAAACCTTACCGGGCCGGTTGCTCCGCAAATTTTGTATCAATCGCCAGAGATCAACAGTTTTTTGGTACAGGCTGCCACACAACAGGTTTTGACGCAGATTTCTGTTCCTGCTACGGCAACGACGGTTCCTAATACTTTGATTGAATTAGAATGTCGTTTTAATTTTACTAATGAGTTTTCTCTTACTCCCGGAAGTGTGGTCGTTGATTCGATAAAATTGAGAGTAATTGAGACAAGCCCAGGAAGGTTTGACGCAACATTGAATCTTGCAAGAGATCCAATTAAAGAAAAACTTGATACTGCAGTACCACAAAGAGGCGCAGAATGAGTACAAGCATTCATATTAGGAGTCCTCAATGATTTGGCAATTCCTGGTATTATTATTGCGGGTATTTTCATCGCTCTTATTGGCTTCTACTATATGTTCTTTTCGGATGATGCTGATCAAGTATCGACATGATTTAGTTATATCATCTGGGGTGTTGTGGGAGTTATCGTGATGATGTCTGCCTTGTTTATTGCAACAACGATTTATGAATCAATTCTGTCCAGCGGTGAAATACAGGCCGTGAGTGGAGTGGAAATAGCATGACAGTTTTATGACTTGATTGTCTATCCGTTCTTGAAATTGTTCTTGTATATCGTGGTTGGGGTCTTATTTTTGACTTTGATGAGCCGTGTGTTCTTCTTCTTGTCATCAAGTAGCGAGGAAGTACAAACAAAATCAAAAAATATTATTGTGGCATCGGTAACGTGAATACTTGTAATTTTGGCATCCAATGAATTGATCGAATTTGTGTATGGAAGTGAACAGCAAATACGTAACCAAAATGCCACGGATGTAACGCAAGTTGGTTCTCCTCTGTTTGCAAATGCGAACATTCCTATTTTGTATGAAATTGTGAGATGGGTTATGTCGCTTGCTGCTTTCTTTGTGCTTGCTATCATTATCTTCCTTACATTCAAGTTTTTGATCAAACCTGATAGTGAAGAAAACTTGGCATCAATCAGAAGATACATCATGTATGTTTTCATTGGTGTGGTAGTGATAGGAGCAGGGTACTTACTCACCAACTTTGTACTGATCACCTAACTATTAGCAAAAAACGAAATAAAAAAAACCAATCCACTAGAATGGGTTGGTTTTTCGTCTTTCCCAAAGAAAAGATCTTCGTGCATAAGGTGGTGTCACTTCTTCTTGTTCTTGGTTTTGATTGCGTTTGTTGTTGGTAAAAATTGCTGATTGGGTAGGGATGGTAAATCTTACTCTTTTTTCTCATGGGAATAGTCTGTTGTTTTCATGTGCAAGAAAATAAGGCGCGTCTTCAGAAAAATAATATGGTTCTAGGAAATTCTTTGTGTACAAATCTTTTTGTTTGATAAACTCGCTTTGTTGATGCACTTCAACAATAGATGCTTCGATATTGCGATAATTCATGAATACTCTAATCGCTACAATCATTCAAAAAACATTAATACCAACAAGTCAGTATATAATCAAGTTTTTGTAATTTTTGTAATATTGTTTTATAGGAGATTGTTTTTTCATCTATCCCTTTTTAGCTATTCCTTTTGCAATTTTCAAACAAAAGTGTAATAAAATATAAGAGCAATTTAGGTATACAATGAGACAATGACAATAAAGGTACTTCCTGACTACATGATCAATAGATTGAAAGCATGAGAAATTGTAGAAAGACCAGCAAGCGTAGTAAAAGAATTGATTGAGAATGCTCTTGACGCTCAGGCTTCCCATATCACGGTGACGATCCAAGATGGAGGTAAGGCACTGATCCAAGTAGCAGACAACGGAACATGAATACAACATGCTGATTCGGAATTAGTGCTTTCTAGATATGCAACATCCAAGATAGCCAATGAGGATGATTTACACACGTTGGGGACCTATGGTTTTAGAGGTGAAGCATTAGCAAGTATCTCGGAAGTTGCAAAGGTGACTATCCAAACCAAAACACCCAAAGCAATTACTGCTACCAAAATACGAAAAGACGACAAAGAAATTTGTTTTAACACGGTGCCAGTTCCATTTGAAAGTGGTACCAATGTCATGGTGGAGGATATTTTTTATAATACACCAGCAAGAAAAAAATTCTTAAAGTCGAGTCAGACTGAATATTTTTATTGTTATCAACTTTTTTTGGATTTTGCGCTTGTGCATTACCAATTACAATGGACGCTTATCAAGAACAAAAGGGTGGTTTTTGATCTCAAACCAACGGATAATCTACATACAAGAATCAAAGAAATCTACAAAAAAGATCGATCGGATCATTTGATAGATTTGCAAACAGAAGGAGAAATGCTGCGTGTCAAATGAGTGATTGGTGATCCGACTCTTCGTTTTGGGACTGCGGATAACATGAAGTTTTTTGTCAATGGAAGACCAGTACAAGATAGAATTATCAAAAAAGCAATCATGAAAGCTTTTGAAAGACAGATTGTGTACGGAGAGTTCCCTCTTGCTATCGTGTTTTTGGATATCCGTCCGTGACTGGTGGATGTCAATGTACACCCACGTAAAACGCAAGTAAAGTTTATTGACCCTGGTGCGATATTTAATCGTATCAATACCATCGTGTCTGAATCACTGGCCGGGAAAAAAGTAACCAACTGGAACAAACCTTATGGCGAGCAAAAGCGTGATTCATTTCCTACTTATGGAAAGTTTGCATGACCCAAATGAAAAGCAACGCAACGTTCATTTGCATTTTACACTCCGTGAAAAAAAACTCCCAACGTCCCTACTTCGCCAGGATTAGGCCTTTCAGTTTGAGCACATGTTGCTAGTAATGAATCATTGATTGAACAGGAAGAAAGCGATTTGTTGATTGATAGCTATTATAAAGTGGTCGGCCAGCTCTGGGATTCTTATATTGTTTTGCAGTCAAGCGATGGTATTTATTATATAGATCAGCATGCTCTTGCAGAGAGAATTAATTTTGAAAAAATGAAAAAAGATGCAAAAGAAAATAAATTGGTTCCCTCTCCTCTTTTGCAAGCATTGACTGTTGCAGTGCAAGCACAGCCTGATTTGGAGACAAAATGTGAACAATTGAATACGATAGGTTTTGACTGCAATCTCATTGGGGAGAACAAAGTGGCTGTTTATGCTGTACCCAAAGTTTTTTCTGATTATCATGTCGATATAGAAAAGCTTTTGGATAAAGTATTGGTGATGGATGCAATCAATTTTGATGCTATTTTGGATTTGATTTTTGCAATGAGAGCGTGTAGAACATCCATCAAAGCAGGAGATAAACTTAGCTCTTTGCAAATGAAACAATTAGTCAAAGATGGATTTGAGCATATTGATGGAATGTTTGTTTGTCAGCATGGAAGGCCGTTTTTTGTTAAAGTTGACAAAGAACATGTTGATGCAATGTTTGAAAGACATTAATAATAAAAAACTGAGGAATATGTTCCTCAGTTTTTTTATTTCGTATGTTACGGTGTATTTGCGTAGTTAGGTGGCAGGGTTACCCACCTTTTTTAGGTTTTAGGCGGTGAGATAGTGAGTTTTTTTGTACTCTTTTTTAGAGCCAAAAATTTATTGGTGTTATCGTAACAACCAATTATTTTGTTGTTTTTGTTTTTTACCCACAGCTTTTCTTTATTCGCTGCAATAGTAATATTGGAATTGTTTTTTACTATCTCGTCAAAATATTTTTTTACCTCCTCTTGAGAAACTTTAAGATTAAGCCATGTCTCATGAGAAATGTTTCTCAAGTTCTTGATTTCCTGGGGAGAGGTTTGAGTCATGCGACATATTGTCGTACTACGCTCTCTTTTTTGCCAACACTCTTCTTTGGCTGTTTGTTGTGCAAAAGAGCAATTTGTTGAGAAAAAATAAATGATGACAATGACAAGCGGGCATATGATAATTTTGCTTTGCATAGTTTTGCGGTTTTGTTTTTAATAATATACACGATTACAATGACTTTTTTGTAAATAGCAAGAGATGTTTTGAGGTTAATCAAAAAAAGCCTAAGAAAATATTCTTAAGCTTTTCATTTCTATTATCTAGTCTCACCCTCCCTCAAATTACCAACTGGCTCCTGATATGTTATTAGGAACAGGAGTTTTTGATGCTGTTGGTTCTAGGAGCGCAAGAAACTGATTATCACTATCATAGCAACCAATTATTTTATTATTTTCCTCTATCCATAATTTTGTGCCTTGTTTCCATTTAGACACGCCTTTTTTATTTGTTGCTTCTTGGTTAAAATAATCTTTGACATCCTGAGTAGAAAGCATTAAATTAGTCCATCTTGTCTTGGATTTATTTAATATATTTGTTATATCAGATGGAGTTGTTTTGACTATAACGCCAAATGTATGTGCTTTCGTTCTTTTTTCCCAGCACTCATCCTGAGCGAAGCAAGCTGTAGAAATAATAGAAATGAGAATTAGTGTTGCAATAAATCTTTGCATAATCTTACGTTAAATATTTTGTTAGAAATCTTTTTACCCGCTGTTTATACGTAAATATTGTGTCAATAACAATAGGAGCTTTGATGGGAGGGATAGTTAGGTAAAATATGTGTTTATTGTAGATTAGTCTCTATTACTAAAACTAAATTTTTTATAAAAAGTTTTTGTTCATCTTTTTATAAGCAAAAAAGCCGCTAGATAAAATGCATCTAACGACTCTATATGTTAATTATTAGTCAGTTTTACTTATATAGCTTTATTAGCTTAATTAAATCATTTCCATTCATTGTAGAATCTGGAGCTAATCTTTCAATTTTATATTCATCAATTGTTTTATTTACTCCTGTTACTGTTGAACACGAGTAATTAAAATCTAATAATTTTAAAATTCTCACAGTATCTTCATTATACAAACCATATGGGTAACAAAAAACATTTGATTTTAATCCTAAACTAGAAAAAATATCTAATGATTTTTCTACATCCTCATACTGTTCTCTATAGGAGTGGTTAGAAAGCTTGATATGACCATGTCCATGTGACTCAACATTAATTAGTCCACTTGCAACAAATTCTAACAATTGTTCTTTTGAACAATATGTTTGATTCGTTCCGTAATCCTCTTCAAAACAGGTAATTCCAATTCTAGAAGTAGGAACAAATAAGGTTGCTGGAATATTTAATTCTTTTAATATTGGATAAGCAATGTTGTAAAAGTTTAAATAGCCATCATCTATTGTAATATGGAATGTATTTGTTTCGTTCATACAATCAGCTAAAGAAATAGTTGGTTTATAATTTGATTCCATTAGTGAGAGTAAATGAGACCTAAATCGTACTTCATCTATATATAGCTTGGATTTTTTATCATAACTATTTTTTACAAAATGATGATATGCTAGAACAATATGTTTCATACTAAAATAGTTTTTAGAGTTTCTGCAATTATATTCGTAGAGTAGCGATATACTAATGCTTTTCTACTTTCGTATACATTAACTCTTTTTTCAGTATATGCTTGCATCATTTTGCTAGCCAAACTACGAATATTAGGTCTCATAGTAATAATAGATTTATTTTTTCTCCAAATATTTTCTGGAATAGTCTCCAATTGTGATTTAGGTGCATAATGAACGCACATTGGAGAATAATCTCTCATTCCACCATTATTATGCATAATTATAGGTAAACCCACACTAGCAGCTTCAACTGTTGGTAGTGAGAATGTCTCACTTCTACTTGCACAAACATAACAATTTGCTTTTTCATAAAGAGACCAAATATTGTTATGAGAGTACCTGGTTTGATTTATAACTAACTGGAACTTTCTATTTTCACTTTGGAAAATAGCTTTAAATTCTCCTAATTTACCATCATTTTCAGATGCTAAAATTTCTAGTTGCACTCCCTCATTAGATGAGTCAAACGCACATCTAAAAGCATCTATTATTAAGTCTACACCTTTGATATAATGAAGACTATTAGAAATATGCAAGAACTTATAGCTAGTAGTTTTTTTATTTACAATATTTTCTTTTACACCAGGATGACCAAGTAATGCTGGACTGACAATTTCTGTTACTTTGTGTCCAAAATATTTGATACCATTCTGATGTGAGAAGCTAGAATCAAATATTAGTGTATCAAAATTTAATTCTATTTCTTGTATTTTTTCTGGAGACAGCATTCTACAGTCAAAACAGACTGCAAGAATGTTTTTGGCGCTTGATGAACTAATATTCCAATCAAAGCGACCTGTAGAAAAACCTGCCCCTTCTTCCATTCTCCAACCATATCTTATAACATAGTCAAATTGGTCTAAATAACTTATTGAATAATGTTTCGCATCATCTAAACAAGTAACATGATAAAATTTTTCTAATGCTATTTGAATTGATTTGAGATGAATAGCCATACCATCATCTATACAAGAATGAGTTGTTATGGCGATATTTTTATTTGTTTTTTTCATATATTATTTTTTTGATAGAAGGCTATGTCCCAAGTATAAGTATCTCCTGAAAACACAATATCTTCAATTTTTTCAAAGTGTTCACCTATTTTCTTCCAATAGTAATCAGTAGGATGTATATCAGAACGATCACTACGACACATACTTACGCATAAAATTCCGTCTTGTGCTAAATTATTCTTAATATTTTCAATGAACTTATTAAGTTTAGTAGCATTGAAATAATAGAGAATTTCAGACGCAACGATAGCATCAAACTTTTTATCAAAAATAACTCCCTTCTTTGTAAAATCAGAAACATGAAATTTTACGGATTCTCCAAAGCAGGATTGTTTTTGATTTCTTTGTATAATTGTTGGTGCTATATCAATACCAAGATAATTAACTGAATTAGACAATATAGATGCTATGTTGCCATATGCACAACCAATATCTAATACTTCTTTAATTTCTCTATTTTCCAAATATTGGACAATATTATTTAAGCGTTCATATTCATCAGAATTTTGATTTAGGAAAGCCCAAGTAGCATTAGCATAAGACCTATCCCATTCACTTTCAGTTGTAAAAAATTCTCTTGTTTCATTAAGTTGCTTTTTACCAAGAATATGTCTTGCTCTCATAACAAGAATATTCATCAATGTTTTATCTCCAGCCTTATAATAAGCTAAAAAATTTTTATCAGACATAACTTCACGACCCAAAGATTCAAGTTGAGGTTCAAAATCATCCTCAAGTTTTATTATATTTTGTGTCGTCGTTATAACCATGTAACTAATATCTTCTTTTGAAGAGCCATAATAATCAGATGATATTACTCCTATTATTTTAACAGAATCGCCAATTATTAGGCCAACTTCTTCTGATAACTCTCTCTTTAAAGCATCTAGTAATGTATTGTCAGAATTTTCAACATGACCACCTGGTATATCATAACCACGCTCTAATTTTGTTACGACTATATCCTCACTTTTAATATAAGGAATACAGGCAACACTTGTAATTTTAGCCTTTTCAGGCAAAGTTAAACCTTCAAGAAGGGTAAAGTTGACAGTTTTTCCCTTAACTACTTCCTGGTAAGAGTATGAATTAAATTTTATTTCCATATCTATAAGCATATTTTTTTAGTAAACTAAGTTAAAACCATCAGACTTTACAGAAATAATGCTACCTTCTGAAAAATCAAACTTATCATTTCTAGCATGAAAAATAAATGATAACCTAGGGTCTTCAAATACTGAATATTGAAGGTGATCATCTTTATCATTTGCATGCAAAATAATACATCCTATTTTATTATCAAACTTATCTTTTAAAGAAGAAAGAAATTTAAATGTTCCATTTCCACTTTGATGTTTAATAATAAAAAGTGTGTCTTCATCTTTAAAGTATTTTTCATCATTTGTAAATGTTTTTACTTTCCCAGAAAAACAGCCTACAGTGTTGATGATATGACCATGCTGGACTTCATTAAACCTTGCTGCTTTGTAATTTTTGATATGAATATCAACAATTTCTCTACCTTGCACTAACCACAGTACAAGTTTGCTCTTTGATTTAGTAATAAGAAATTCAATATCCATACCATTTTGTGTTTCAAAGTGCTCTGTAACTTTATAACAAATTTTTGATATCCACTGAATGATTTCCTCTTCTTTACTTAGATTTTTCTTTGAGAGCAAATACTTTTTTTCGTAAAAATGATCAACATCCATATCTTTACCCATGAGTCTTATACCAATGTGGTTTTCATAGGTATACAAAGTACCATAATAGATAGCATTGTTTATCATTTCCATAGCGATTATTCCTACATCGAACATATGACTTGCCAATTTGTGCACTTGCTTATAATAATATCCATAAGGACTCCTGGCACCTGCAAGAACACTTTTTATTCCTGTTTCAATATCCAATGGATCTTGATATGGTTTTGAAGGAATGTGTGAATAACAAACCCCCGCAAAGGATAGTGATTCAAGTCCTTCTAAACGAGATGTTCCCCTAATAATTAGAGACTTTTTACTGAATGAAGCGGCTGATGATAGGGATTTTTTTATATGAGCAGGAGCACGATTCCATATTGATTTTTCCAGTAATTTTGATGCCTTAAAATTTTTGTCTGACTCAATCAATTCTTTTGACAAAACTCCAAGATGGGCATTAATTGTAGCGGATAGTTCAATTGGCAAACAGGCAAATGATGGGACAGAAAAACCTAGACTTTCCAAAGTTTTTAAGAATTGTAAATTCCCGGCTCTTGCACCAAACTGATCAACAACTATTTGTCGATTAAGTTTAATAAGATTTTGAAATGTAACCATAGCTTATTATTTTGATTTTTGTTAGAAATTATTTTATTTTTGCTTTTAATGACATTTATTAGGGTAAGATTTTGTTAATCTATCTAATTGAGTCATTGACAAAAATAATAAATATATAGCTTTCAATAACAAACACTTTTTTCTAAATCATCTCCACTTAATAAATTGCATCCTATTAAGAATGTATAATCGCATCAATCAATATTGTTCCTTGTTTTAAATATGGGGGGCTTGTTTTGAGGATTTTTGCAATACTATTGACGAATAAAAAAAGTAGTATAGAAAAATAAACTGTATGGTGGTTTAATTGTAAGTAATGATACTGTACAATACGACCTTAAATTTGCTATTTTTTTTAATTTTTTGTATAATATTTTGAAACTTTACTTTCTTGAAACTTTTTTACGGTAATGGTGTTTAAAAATATATCCCAAGATCTTGCTAAAAGTGTTATAGAAAATAATGACCATTTTTGATGAGAAGAATTTAGTAGCGCTCAGCAGAGAGAAATATTGCAGTGCATTAACACAGCTTTAGATGAGAAGATAAAGAATAATATTTTTTGAATGAACGAATATCTCCCTATCAAAAACAAACTTAACTCGCACGAAATTAATACCCTACAATTACTTCTTGCTTCTAATAACGAACAACACTATTGAATAATAAAAAATCGAATACAAGGCAATGACCTTTTTCAAGGAAAATGATTTGCAGGACCTTTTGATATGATAAAAAAAATTAAAAATAAAAGCTTTCTTTTCGATAAGCCTTTATTTTGAGAAAATTCGCTACTTAGTTGTCTTATACTAACAGATGAACACTTAAATTTTAGTCATTTTTTTTCTTTTTTGCACAAGAATGAGTCACTATGCGAATTTTTTTGACCAAAAAAAGTAGTGATAGAAACAGATACTTTTGCTTTAGATGATCATACTGAACCAACAAAAATTTCATCAAAAAATATTTTGGAAAAATTAGAAAATGTTTTAGAAAAAACTCTACATAAAGACACTTTAGAAACTCTTGTTCTCAACAATATTACCCTCAATACTAATATAGATAAATTACTATTTATATTAGGTAAATTTTCTTCTTTTTTGAGCTTGTCTCTCAAAAATACAAAAATAAAAAATCTACCTCCATCTATTTTTTCATTGTCATGATTAACTGCTTTGGACCTTTCAGATAATGAACTAACACGCTTCCCTTCTGAACTATCTCAATTAACAAAACTTACTCATTTGTTTATAAACAATAATCCAGGGCTTTTCATTGATACAGATACACTGAAAGATCATCCTTTGGTTACCTGCCCTTCTTTGGAAATAGTATTCTGCAAAAAAACCAAAGTAAATAAAAATAGTATTATAGATGAAATTAATGCTTTGAGAAATGAAAGATGATATGGGATGATTACTATTTTATAAGTGGATTTGTTTTAGCAATTATCAAGAGATCTTTTTTTATAGAGAGCTGATCATCAAAAAAAACTAGCAAAATTTTGCTAGTTTTTTTGTTATGGAGATGTGAGTTGTACGATAATAAGGAAGTTCTCTTCTTCAGAGAATTTTTGATTATTATCTTGGTTTGTCTTTTGCTGATGGCGTTCATATTTTTGCCTTTGTAGCTGCTCATCTTCGTTGTAGTCACTGACCATCTTGATGAGAAGGACAAAATTATCATTTTCTTTTCTAAGAACAGGGGAAACAATTTCGCCCTGTTTTCCATCTTTGGGTTCTCGCCCACAACAGATTCGCTGCAACTCCCCCATGCCAAATTTATTTATAAGTTCTTTTTCTAACTCGTTTGCTTGTTTTCCACTTATTTTGTAGTGAGCAGTCATTAATGCTGTTGATCAAGGATCGTCAATTGTCTCGCAGTCTCAAAACATTATATCATCAATAGCTTGGTCGTAATGAGCCAATAAATCGTAGCATTTTGTAAACGTCGTATTATTGTAGTGATATATTCATCACAAAATAGCTATACAACTCAACAAAATAATTCATCGTATTTTGTGGCGGTGACAATCAGACATATATGTCAACAATAAACGAGAGTAAATAGTTTATGCTGTTTTTTGTGCCTGTTCTATGACTTTTTGGATAAGTTCTGGTTCAATTTTGTCTTGAATATATTTATCCAACGGTCTTGCATTGAACTGTGGGTTGTATACCTCATCAATAATTGCGGTGATTTTTTTGTCAGTGAATTTTGGTAGTTTGAATCCTGCATTGTGTGATTTCCACGCTCACAAGAATTCATCAAGCTTGAGTTTCATAATTTCTTTGAGTTTGTCTTTACTCAATGGTTTGAAGATGATACTGTAGTCAATTCTATTACGAAGTTCTGGTGTAAGGAACTGTTTTACATGTTCCATCACTCTTTCTTTGAGTTCTCCAAAATTTTGTTCTTCTGCACTAATATCTGTTGGTGTATCAAATCCAATTTTGTGTACTTTTTTTCCAAATTCTTCGTGACCTAAGTTTGATGTCATGATGATGATAGTATTTTTGAAATTGATCCATCTTCCTTTGCTGTCCTTGAGTTGTCCTTCATCCAAAATTTGTAGAAGAATATTAAGTACATCTGGAGATGCTTTTTCTACTTCATCCAAAAGAAGCACACTATACGGTTTTCTTCTTACCGCTTCTGTCAACATACCTCCTCATTCAAAACCGACATAACCAGGAGCTGATCCGATAAGTTTTGACACTGAGTATCTTTCCATATATTCAGACATATCGATTCTAATCAATGCTTTTTCATCGCTGAAATAGTCTTTTGCAATTGTCTTTGCCAAGTAGGTTTTTCCTACCCCTGATGGCCCCAAAAATAGGAACGATGCAATAGGTTTTTTTCTTTCAATGACAGACAGTCTTGATCTTTGTAATGTTTTAACAACTGCCTCTACTGCTTCATCTTGTCCGATAATTTTTTCTTTAAGATCGCTGTTAAGTCTTGTGAGTTTGTGTACTTCTGATTCGGATACTACGTCTGTCGGGATTCCTATTTTGTCAGAAAGAACCTTTCCAATATCTGATTTTTCTACGATAGGTCTCATGTGCATAGGTAGGTTTTTACCTGTGCTGATGTGTTGTAGTTCTTTTTTGATGGTATCTTGTTCTTTTTTGATTTCTGCCGCAGCAAAATAATCTTGGTTTTGAATCACTTGTTCTAGTTTTTTTTCAAGTTTTTCAAGTTTTTTGATATTGTCTTTGTATTCTGTGTCGTTTTCGAGTTTTCCCGCTTTGGTTGATTGTCTTGCAGACGCTTCATCTATGATATCAATTGCTTTGTCGGGCAAGTGTTTGTTCAAGATGTATCTAGTAGAAAGCTTGATTGCCTCGCTAATCGCTTCATCCGTAATCTTTACGCCATGGAAATCCTCATAATGTTGTTTTAATCCCAAAAGAATTTTTTCGGTTACTTCAGGTGTTGGTTCTTCTACATGTACTTCTTGAAATCTTCTTTTCAGGGCTGCATCAGATTCGATGTGTTTTTGATATTCATCAAATGTGGTTGCACCGATTAGTTTGATTTTACCTCTTGCAAGCATAGGTTTGAGTAATTGCGCTGCGTCATTTGTTTTGTCACCGCTTCCAGCTCCAATAACTGTGTGCAATTCATCAATAAACAGAATAATATTGTTGGTAATATCTTGTGCTTCTTCCATAATTGCTTTGAATCTTGCTTCAAATTCACCTCTATATTTTGTTCCTGCTACCAATGTTCCCATATCTAGCATGTAGATTTTTTTGTTTTTTAGCTTTTCGGGTACATTTCCTTGGTTTATTCTATGAGCAAAACCTTCAACAATTGCCGTTTTACCTACTCCAGCTTCTCCGATAAGTAGTGGGTTATTTTTGGTTTTTCTCAATAGAGTATATTGTAGTTGTTCAATTTCTTTGTCTCTACCAATACATGGGTCGAGGTGTTTCTTTTTTGCCTCATCCGTAAGATCGATACCAAAATGTTCGATAGTCAGTTTGTGTTCACCATCTTCGTCTTTTGTCGTGGTTGAAGCTTGTTGTCCTTCTCCTTGGTCCATTACATCACTTTCAAAACTATTCATAATCATTTGTAGGTTGTCAGCGTCAGCCATTTGTATCATTTCAAGGTTTTTAACGTCTAAATGTAACTCTGATAGAATTTTACGAAAAGACTTAAGAAACGCAAATATTCCGATGTTGGTTAGTGCTTGATTGGAAGCTATATTTTCCAAGTTATTGACTAGTGTTTGAATGTCTATTTTGTGTTCTCAAAGATACTTTTGCAATTGAGGTGACAAATTATTCATAGCTACGAATAATAGTGACATTATTCCCATTTTATCCATTCAATTGCTTGCCAATTTTTGAAAAGATTGTTGAATAGTTGAAGAAAAATGTTTGGTGGTTACCTTTGATCATTTTTTTTGTTCTTCAAAATGACCATCTATATGTTCTTTATAGAATGTATTGAGTATTTTGTGCTTGTTGATTCCTATAAATTTCCAAAATATTTTTGTATATTTTTTGTGTCTCATCAAAAGGAAGATAGACCAAAAAATAATATCTCCAGTTACTTCTTTTCTTGCCTTGGGATTGAGTTTTTTGTTGTGTATGCAGATATTAATATATTTGAGCCCGTCATCAAAGTCAGGTGTATATGTTTCTGTGGTGAGTGGTTTTGTCATGGAACGATTGTCGTTTATATGCTAAAAATATTTTATAGCAAAGTATAAGTATACTCACAATAATCCAATGCCGTTGTTTTGCAAGACAAAATAGCACTAAACGACCTTGACTGCTATTTTTCCTGTTTCTTTTATTTTTTGTACTGCATTTTTTACTTGTAAGGTATTGATTGCAATATGTAAAACTCTTTGTTGTGTTGTAGTGTCTTGTAGTATTTTTGCGTTGAATTGTTTGATATAATGCATTGCAAGCCCAGTATCCTCGTGGGCAAAAGAAAGCAGTAGCTTTTCATCAAATGAAATGATTTGTTTATTTGCTTTTTGAAGCACTTCCTTTGCAGCTTTTCCATATGCTTGTACGAGTCCTCCTCTACCAAGCATTGTTCCACCATAATACCTGGTCACGATTACCAAGACATTGTGCATTTTTTCTCCTTGTATTGCCATTTTGATAGGATATCCTGCGGTACCTCCTGGTTCACCATCATCTGCATCTTTGTGATGCAATGATTCTACATGTGCTTGCCCAAACAAATCAAAATGTAATCTTGGATCACAATTGTATGCTCGACAACTATGAGTAGCATCATAGTATTGTTTTTTATGATCTGCTAGTATTTTTTTTGCATCTTCTTGCGTTTGAATAGGAAACGCAAAACCAATAAACCTTGATTTTTTTATTTTTTCTATTTCCCATGAGACTGCTTGTTGGATAGTCTGGTAATGAGCATAATTTTGTGAAGAAGACTTCATAAAAAAGCAAGAACGAAAAGCTAAAAAGTGATGATTGATTGTATTGCTATCACTATAGAAAAGCAATCAACAGATGCAATATAAGATGATTGTTGTTTTGATAATATATAAAAAAATGAACACATATGTCCATTTTTGATTGTAATGTGTTTTGAGATGTGTATGGTATGGATGATAGCAGTGTTTATTTTTTTGTTTTGTTATGTACAAAAAATCTGATCTTCTCAAAAAGATTCTGACTCTTTTGAATCAAAACTCCTCTATGGATTATGTGACGATCTGCAAAAAGCTACAGATATCAAGAACAACTGCATACAAGCTCTTTGCAACCAAAAAAGACATGATTCATGAGATTATTACCACAATGTTTGAAGAAAATACTCATTTCTTTTCCGCTCTTGCCCAGAACGCTAGTCTTTCTACACAAGAAAAATTACATGAGTCGGTTATTTTTATGACTGATCAAATGTATAGCTATTATTTTGTGTACTCTTCTTCTTATCTTGAAGAGAACCAAGCTTTTGTTGATGCCTATGAAAAACAATATTATTTTGTTTATGAGTTACTTGAAAATTTACAAAAAAAATGAGAGATTCATTCTCACGTAGATATCAATCGAGCTGTGTATGTTTTGTATGGATTGGTCGTTGCCTGACGAGAAGCACAAAAAAATAAGGCATTCTCTTCAGAACAAGGAAAGAAACACATCTACACAACGCGATACTCTTTGTTGTGATTGTCTCTCCAATCGTAGAAATAAGTCTTTTATTATTTTTTGTATATTTTTGATGTCGTTCGAACAACTTGCTTATTTTTTGGAATATGGGCCATGGGCTGAGTATATTGGGCTGATTTTTTTGTTCAATGTTGCGATTACGCTTGTAGAAATTATTCTTGATTTTACAACGAGTAAGGAGCGCAGGCGAAAAGATACCGGAGCTAATATTGTAATTTTTGCAGTGGGGAATGTGTTGGAAATGACGCTTTATGGTTCGATTGGAGTGATTTTCCTTTTGTGGTTTCAGCAATTTGCTTTTTTTACGATACAAGAAACGTGGTGGACGTGGTTACTTGCTGTTGTTTGTGCAGATCTAACTTATTATTGGATGCATCGTATCGAACATCATAGTCGTTTGTTGCGAGCAAGTCATAGCGTTCATCATTCTTCTGAAGATTATAATCTGACTATTGGGTTTAGGTTAAGTATTGTGGAAGCTCTTTTTGAATACATTTTTCTTGTTCCTATGATTTTGTTGGGGTTTTCTCCGCTGATGACTATTGTTGCAATTATCATAGTTGCGCAATATCAACATTGGATTCATACAGAAAAAATCACTACCTTGGGTTTTCTTGATTCTCTTTTTAACACTCCGTCAAACCATAGAGTTCATCATGGTTCAAACAAGCAATACTTAGACAAAAATTTTGGTGGCATTCTTATGATTTGGGATAAACTTTTTGGTACCTACGAACCAGAAAAAGAAAAAGTTGTCTATGGTCTTACCAAAAACATCAATACCAACAATCCTGTTTCTATTACGTTTATTGAGTTTTATAATATTCGAAAAGATCTCAAAAGATGTCGTTCACGATCAGAGAGAGTTCGCGTTGTGTTTGGCGATCTACAACAAAAACCTCCATGCTGCTCAAAAAAATAGATATTTTTGTTGACATAAAAAAGAATAATAATAAAATCAGCTCATTAAAATAACAAAACAATAAAAGAGCAAAATGAAAAAAATATTATTAACATTTCACATATCTTTCGTTTTTATTAGTCTTTTTTTGATATCTTGTAATAATCAAAAAAGCACACAAGAAGAAAAACTGATTTTATTTTACAAAGATGTGGAAAGGGCTTTGGGATTTGATCCTCAAACCTTAACTAATACAAACAAAAAAAAATTGGTCTGGGCAAAATATCATCCAGATTTTGAAAGAGATAGAGGCGTCTTAGATACCTTAATCAAATATATACAAAAACATGATATTAAAACAGCCTTCGCTCCTGAAGGATTGCTATCAAAAAAGGATATAGTGTATTACAAAAAAAGAGGTCTTGATTGCTATCAAATTGATCAGAGAGATAGTTTTATGTATAAGGAAATCACTCAAAAAACAGATAGTGCTTCAGTTGCTTTGTATAACTTATTGAGTGCCTTTGTTCAAGAAAAGCAATTTGCGGAAAACCATTTACGTAAGCCAACTGTAGAACAAAAAAAGCTGTTTCGTGAATACATAAAATTAAACAACGCTGAAAAATCTTGCGAAACATATATAAATTTTCACAATGAAAAAATTGTTTCACTTAATCAATCAATAATTAATTTTGTTCCTGACTCTAGTATTGATTATGACTTATACCTGTTCTGGGTTGGTGGTTATCATGCTTATTGTTTAAAAGAATATAATTATGCAGTATTGTGGAGCAGTGTTTTTGGAGATAAGAGCTCTTCTGCTGACATTTCTTTGAGTATAGGTATTTTTTTGAATACCTGGCTGGGGTTAGAACCATTCGAGTGTTCTAAAATCCCCAATTAATTTTTTATGAAGCTATAAAACATTTTTATAGCTTTTTTCTATTCAATTGGTTTTTTATTTGCAATTTTTTACATGAAGTTTGCATTTGCTGTTCCTTGCCTCACTGTATAAATATCTCTCCTTCTTTTTAATAACCATAGTACTTTAACTAGAATATAAACAAAAAATAATTATATTGTTTTCATCTTTACTATTTTGCTGATCTATTATTTATGCAACTCTCTCCATCAATCCAAGAAAAACTGAAAAAATACATAAACTATATTGACGAGCAAGCAGATGCTCTTATTATCAAAGAAAACCCAACAAAGACAGAGCATATACTTACGAGTATGGTTTGTTTGCAAGAAGAGTGTTGAGAATTATGTTCAGAAATACGTAAATTCACCAAAATGAGTTTCAATAAGAAGAAAGTGGAAAACTTTACACAAGAATCATTAGAGGAAGAAATTGCTGATATCTATATTGTGCTTTTAGTGCTTTGTAAGCAACTATGAATAGAAAATCTAGATGAAACAATACTCAAAAAAATTGAAAAAAATAATAAGAGAGGATATTAACATTTGTGCATAGCAAAAATCAAAAACTATTTTATAGCCATAAGATTACAAGTCATGTATAGTTTCAAAAACGATTATAGTGAATGATGTCACCCTCATATTCTTCAAGCATTAGTAGAAACAAATATGGAGCAACTTCCGTGATACTGAGATGATTCTTATCTGCGCTTTGGCAAGAGAAGCAATCAAAAAAAAGATTAAAAATGAGGCTGCTGATGTTTATTTTGTCTCAGGGTGAACGCAAGCAAATGCTATTGTTATAGCTTCTGTTTTAGAGTCTTTTGAAAGTGTGATAGCGGCTACTACATGACATATCAATGTACATGAAGCATGAGCGATAGAAGCGACGGGACATAGAATAGAGCCTATTTCATCTCAAAATGGGAAAATAACACCCGACGATGTCGATGCTGTTCTCGCTCGCTTTGAAGATCATCACATGACAAGACCCAAAATGGTGTATATCTCGCAAGCAACAGAGCGCGAACTAAACCTAGAAAAACTTCATAAAATTATTTCTTCATACAATTTTTCTGGCCAGTTACCTCTTCGCAAAGAAATAGCTGCTCTTTTTACACAACAATACTGATTGCTTGCTAGAAATGCCAAAATAGACAAAATACAAGAGGCTATCCTAGCATTCATTGAAATGTACGAAACGAAACAGTGATAGTTTTTTCTACCTATTATGTCACTTTTTTGCTTTTGTTTCGTTAGTATGGTATAGATACTTTATTTCTTTGTTATTCTTACCCTATGAAAAAATTACTTTTGGCTTGTGTTTTCTCAACTCTTTTTGTTGCTTCGTCTTTTGCTTTGGAGTTTAGTGATGACACGATTTTCTTGAATGCGTCAAATGAGGCTGCATGTAAAGCACAATGAGGAAGCTTCACTGCTTGGGAGAATGAAACCTACTGTACCACTACCCCATCGAACATTCTTACAGAAAAAACGATGAAAGCAGTCTCTACTCTTGCTCAAAGAGTTTCAGCTATTGTACAAAAGAAACCAGACATTTATGGAAGACTTGTTCAAAGACTCAGCGAACTTAAATTTCAATACAAAGAAGATCAAAAAATCAAAAAAGCAGTTATTATCGAATATTTTGTAGGAGCCTTGGATGAAGAACTTCCACAGCTTTCTTCTTATGAAGAATGTGAAACAAAATGAGGAGCAATCATGGAAAGTCGACCACAACAATGTATGATCTTTGGTCAACATTTCACACAAGAACTTACAGAAGGTACTGAATAATATATTCTTCACAAAGCCACTTTTTTAGACAAAAGGTGGTTTTTGTTTTTGTGATCAATCAATAGCTTTTGCTAAACTCATTGCAATTTTATTGAGAATATACATACAATCAGGTAAGTTATTTTAGGTTTATTCAAAATGTTCGTAAGTATGATTTTTTGAAAAACCGACTAAAGAGTGAACTTTTATTGTTATTGATTTGTATGCTCTCTTTGTATATTCATATTCCTTTTTGTGACAAAAAATGTCCATACTGTAGTTTTCACGTGATGGCACTCGATGAGCTAAAAGAAAAGGATAGCGTGGTACAAACCTATTTACAAGCGCTTCATCAAGATATTGATAAACGAGGAGAAACCTTTGCCTGACAAGAGATAAGAACTATCTACTTTGGTGGAGGAACGCCATCGTCGATCGGAGCGGACAACATCAAAAAAATAATCGCACATTTGGGTCAGTATTTTTCTTTTGAATTTTTGGAAGAACTAAGTATTGAATTGAATCCTTATCCAGAATCGGTGATTGATCTGATTGCAGATTTGAGCAAAGAATACAAAAAAATTCCCAAATTGAGGTTTAGTATGGGTATTCAAAGCTTTGATAATGAAGTGTTGCAACTTGCATGAAGACAGTATACTTATTGGTGAGTTGTAGATTTTTTGAGGAAGCTTGCACCTTATAATGTCAACAATGTTTCGCTTAATTTAGACTTTATTGCATTTGGAAAATTTAACACAACAAGAAAATGACATAAGCAGTTGTGGAGTCAAAAACAATTAGATTTCTTGAGAACAGTCGCTGAGTCGTGATTTGCTGATGGTTTTTCTTTGTATACATTGGAGTTGTTTGAATGAAGCGAGCGATATCACAAAATGATTAATCTGAACGACCATCAAGGTGCTGGTTTGTCACTTTGAAAGTTTGGGTCAGACGATGATGTCTATGAGGAATTCGCTCAACTAAAAGAAATCATCATGGAATCAGGATATGAAAGATATGAACTTTCTAATTTTTCTATCGTGGGTAAAAATTCTATACACAACAGAGCGTATTGGTCAATGAAAGATTATCTTGCGTTTGGAACAAGCGCGAGTTGATTTCTTTCGTCTCCCGATCTGTTGGACAAAGCAAAGAAATTTTTTCCTGTAATTGATGAAACTACCAAAGCATTGCGTCGATCAAATACAAAGTCACTCAAACATTATGTTGATGGAAAGACCATTGATACGGATAAAACAGTCTTACTGTCTTCTCATGATTATTTGACAGAAAAGGTTTTTTTGGCGTTGAGAACCAAACAATGATTGAGTGATGTAAGTAGCTATGAAAAGGTGTTAGAAAAAGATTATGCCACATTTATTACCAAACTTGTAGAACAAAATTTTGCTACGTATGAGGATGATACACTCAAACTTACTGATGAATGAATGGACATCTATAACACTATTGTAACGGAGTTGCTTTTATTTTGATAAATGTCAATACTCTTGGGATTGCAAATAGTCCGCATCTCATTATAAGTGATCTGATTATTTATACTTTTGTATTATATGATGATAAAAACAAACAGAACTCTTTCTTTAGTAGCTCTTTCTATGCTTGTATTGGCAGGTTGTGGACAACAACAACCAACAGAAGAAGTGAACAATGAGCAAACACCACCAACAACAATCAATCAAGATGTAAACACAGCAAATACTGCAGCAAACACTACTACTGCTCCAACATCAACACTTTCTTGTGAAGAATCTATCACAGCATACCTTGATGAAGCAGCTGGATTCAATGGTGAAGGACACCAAATTGAAAACAATGATGAAATTGTAGTAGATTACATTGGTAGGCTTGAAGATGGAACAGTGTTTGATACAAGCGTTGAATCAGTAGCAGTTTCTTGTGGAAAACATAACCCGTACAGAAACTATGAAGAAGGACTAGGATTTACCGTAAATGCTGGACAAATGATTGCTGGGTTTGATGCAGCAGTAAAAGGAATGCAAATTAATCAAACAAAAACAGTTACTATTCCTGCAGCAGAAGCATATGGTGAATACGACGAAGCAAAAACACAAGAAGTAGATCTTGCAGACCTACCAACAAAAGAAGGTGGTTACCAAGCAGGTGATGAACTAGGATCTCCTATGGGGAAAGTAGTAATCAAAGAAGTAACTGATACGGTAGCTGTTATTGATCTTAACCACGAATTAGCTGGAAAAGATTTGATATTTGACATCACTATCAAAGAAATTAAATAAATTTTGTATAGCCCACAGGATTCTTCCTTGGGTTTTTTTTAGTATAACTAATAAAAGTACATTTGATGAACGAATTGCAAAAAACGATTGAAACGTATTTACAAGAAAAGGCAGCAGAAACTATCGCGGATGATGCGCCGGTTGTTGCCGACGATAACAAAATCACAGTCCACTACGTTGGAAGACTAGCAGAAGGAGAAGTGTTTGATACGAGTGTTGAAATGATTGCAAAAGCAGCAGGAAAATATACTCCTCAAAGAGATTATACAAAAGGACTGCCATTCACTGTTGGAGCTGGACAAATGATCGCTGGGTTTGATAAATGAGTAGTCGGGATGAAATTAGGAGAAACCAAAACAATAGAAATCCCAGCAAAAGATGCTTACGGAGAACGTGATGAAAAAAAAATCCAACAAGTAGAAAAAACTCACCTCCCACCAAATCCATCATGATACAAAGTTTGAGACCAACTTCATTCTGCATATTGATTGGTGACCATTACCAAAATCGATGAAAAATCAGTGCGAATTGATTTCAATCATAACCTAGCAGGAAAGGATCTCATTTTTGATATTACCGTGATTGCAATTGAATAAGCTTGATTTTGTGATATAAATGTCTATAAGAGGTACGATATAAGTTTTAACTATAGTAAATTCTTCCATATAATGCCAAAAAGAACAGCAAAAAACCGTACAATAGAAGTTATCCTATTGGATAGTGATAAACATCTAGGAGAAAAATTTGAAGTAGTAAGAGTTACTCCAATTTTTGCAAAGAACGTCTTGCTTCCAAAACAAAAAGCAGTTCTAGCAACTCCTGCTAACCTACACAGCTACCAACAAAAAATGGCTGCAGCAGAAGCACAAAGAGCAAAGAAAGCAAAAAGCTTTGAAGACATGATGCAAAAAATTCAACAAGATGGTGGTATCAAAATTGAAAAGAACACCAACGAAAAAGGAGTATTGTACAGTAAAATTGATGCAAAAGAAGTTGCACAATTGCTATCAGATACCTACTCACTCAAAGTTGAAGATCATTACCTTAAACTAAAAAAGAAAATTACTAGATCTGGTGAGTTTCTTGTTCCATTTCAATATGGAGAGTTTGAAAAAGATGTTCTACTAGTAGTGAAAGGAAACGTTACTAAGCAAAAGAAAGTACTTTCTTCTATGGGAGTAATCAAAAAAGCAGAACCTGTTGAAGAAGGAGAAGCAGAAAAGAAGACAGAAGAAACTACTGAAGATAAAGCAGAATAATTTTTTAAAAAGCCACTGATATATCAGTTGGCTTTTTGTTTATTTATTAGCGTTTTTTTGATGACACAAGAAGGGCAAAAAAGCTTATTTGCTTTTAAGAAAAAATTTCAAGACTTTATTGTAGAAGAAGTCCTTCCTTTTAAGCTTAAATGAAAGTGAGATGTGCTTTATGTGTATTTTGAAAAAAGAAACAAAACCACACAGCAAATTCTTGATCACCTCAAAAAACGTTTGGGTCTTTCCAGAAAACAGCTAGGAATAGCTGGACTCAAAGATAAAGATGCGCTCACAAGACAATGGATCTGTGTATACAAAAGGCAAATGGGAAAATTTGGTCCAGATGGTTTTCTTGATGCATTGAGAGATGTTACAAGACCACTCAAAGCTGAATGGCATGATAAACCACTCAATCTTTCTTCTCCTATCCGTAATGTGTTTGCTATTAGATTAAGAGCAGAAGATGCTATTTCTGATAAGAAAAAAAATGAAATAAGTACTATCATTACTGATTTGATGGAGAATGGGGTACCTAACTATTTTGGAGATCAGCGTTTTGGTGTAAATAAGCGTAACATAGAAATTGGTAGAAGAATTTTGGATGAAGGACATACTCCCAAAAAAGCTTTTGAACTGACTTTTAAGTTGCAAGCTTATGCAAGTTTTCTGTTTAATCAGTATATCAATAGTAGAAATAAAGATGGACTAACGCTGATTGATGGAGATGTTCTTGAATTGTCCGATGGAAGACTGTGAATTTGGGACGAAACGCTCAAAAAAGTCAGGCCTCTTTCTTTTTCTAAAAAGTTTCAAAATAGTAGTTTTGAACAGCCAATGTTCTACTACCCTACTGAATTACAAAATCCTATTAGCTATCAAGTAGATAAATCGATGATTACATGAGCAGTTCGAGGGTTTAATACACTTCTTGCGCCTGAAGATACGGCAGCGGGAAAATGGGAAACAAGGTTTATGAAATGGAATAATATCAATGAACAACGTTTTGCTCTTTTTAAACAAAAAAAACTTTATGGACGTAGAAGAGTGTTGTGGATGAAACCAAAAGATTTTGGTATTCGTTGGCAAAAAGATGACTTACTACTTACTTTTGAACTAGGAAAGTCTATGTATGCGAGTGTTCTTATTGATGAATTATTTTCTAGAATCAATCGTTAGAGCTTGCTTGTATTTTTTCTGAGAAAAAATATGATCAAGTATCATTTATTATTTTTGAAATCATGCGTTTTTTTGATCAAGTACGTATTGCAGTAAAGTCAGGACATGGAGGTGATGGGCTTGTTGCAGCAAGAAGAGAATCGGGAATTCCTTTTGGAGGACCTGCTGGATGAAACGGAGGAAGATGATGAAATGTATTTTTTGTGTGATCAAAAGATATGAATACCTTGGTTGATTTTAGACAAAACAAAATCTATAAGGCAAACAGTGGAGAACCAGGAAGAACAAAAGATCAATATGGTGCAGATGCTGAAGATATTGTCCTCAAAGTACCGTTGGGAACAGTGATCAAAGATGGAAAAACCGGAAAAGCATTAGTACAATTTTTGGAAGATGGACAAGAATATATTGCTGCAAAATGAGGTAGATGAGGTGTGGGTAATATGCATTTCAAAAATTCAATCAACCAATACCCTAATTTTGCTTTGTTGTGAGAGCCAGGACAAAAAAAAGACCTATTGCTAGAGCTACAACTATTAGGAGATATCTGACTTATTGGTACGCCTAGTGTAGGAAAATCAACATTGATTAATGCAGTCAGTAATGTTAAAGCAAAAACAGCTGCGTACCATTTTACGACTCTCGTTCCTAATCTTGGTTCAATTAAAGTTGATGGATATAGTTTTAACATGGTTGATATACCAGGTCTTATCAAAGGTGCTAGCCAAGGAAAATGATTAGGAAATGAATTCCTCAAGCATGTACTCAAGTCACAAATATTTGCTCTCGTTGTAGATGTTTCAAGATATGAACAATGATTCAGTGAACTGACAGACATCCTTGATGAAATCATGATTTACATGAAAAAAAGATTTTCTGACTCTAGCGAATTGGGAATTGAGATTTCTGACGTATCGCTAGTGCTTCGCGTTACTCCTTCAAAGCATATTATTCTTGATGTGCTCGGAACAACAAATGATGAGGAAAAAATTCTTCTCTTTCAAAAAGTATTGCATATTGTTGTGAGTAAGTACGATCTACTCAATGATGAGGAAATGATTGCAGAATACTTGGATGCTTTGCATGGTCACATTGCTTCATATTTTGAAAAAAACTTTTCTTTTTCACTGAGCAAAGAGCAGTTTACTAGATCAACATTTGTTCTTTCTGCGGCGAACCGTTATTGATTAGATAAATGGTTGCACTACCTTGCTGATCTTTTGCAACACGAAGAAGTCAAACACATGTCTCTTATCGAACATGAAACGATTGTTCACGAAGAAGCAGAAGTAATCAAGGATGTTACCGATAAAGAAAAAGCACAACTTGTCGAACAATGATATATTGATGAAAAAGCTTCTAAGTATGCAAGAATTTGGGAAGTATCGCATCCGGAAGTTTCTAGATTGAGTTTTATGGTTCAATGGGGAAACGATGAAGCAATGATGTGGTATTGGAAAATTATGGATAGAGAAGGTTTTGTTAAAATTTATGATAGAGCAGGAGTTGTTCCTGGAGACATTCTCTTGATAAAAAGTTATTACGAATGACTCAGCGACAGATATATTATGTACGGAATGTAAAAAAAAGAATAAATTAGGCTATTCTAAAACAAAACCGACAATATTATTGATGTTGATGGTTCTTATTATTAAAAAACTTCTCAGTTTTTAACTGAGAAGTTTTTAGGATACAACTTATTTTTTTCAAATTTTCCTTAATTAGCATCACCAGATCAATTTCGATCATTTCAGCAAGTATCCGTTTTATCCTCTTTCATTACTCATATACAGATTCTATCATAAACACTAGCATCAACTACAGTATTCTTTCATTCTTGTATTCGTACGACTGTTCAATTAGAAAATTCACTTTCACTATAAATGAACATGTATTGATAAAAATATACTGCAAAAGCTCCTAACATAAAGCTTACAACAGTTGTAATAATCATATTTTTTTCCATAAGTTTCTTTTGAAAAAGAAATAAATATTCATTAATTTTCTTGTTGATGCCAAGAATATAAAACTATATCTTTAAAGGTCAATAGTTTATTTTTCAACATGATGAGGCGGTACTCATAAGCTTTGTATATAAGTGTCTAATTTTTCTTTGAGCAAACCAATTGACCTAAAGGCAATAACTCCATCCGGGCGAATCAAGTAGAATGATGATCTTTTTGCATTGTATGTTTTGTGCAATAAGCTGTCTGCATCTCCAAAGACACTGGCATCACCATCATGTTTGGTAATGTCATAGCTAGTTGTCACTCTATAGCAGTCCAAAAATTGATCATATCTTGTTTGCACCTCCTCTATTATTTGATCTATGTGGCTGGTATCTTTTGTTTTAATTCCATCAAACACGAGTAAAACATGCCTTGTATTGGTGAGTAATTCTTTTCGGTTTTGTTTTGGCTCGTTGCTTTCAAACACAAGATAGCCATCAGGAGCTTGATATCCGGCTTTGGGTCATGAAAAAAAACTGAATCCGTCTGCCCATGTTACATCGGTTGTCTTGTTCCAAGGTGCCATTGCTCATAATGATGGGTATTCTTCTACACATTCAGGGCTTTCTGGATATTGATCGTAAGTCCCTTGATATCTATAAAAAATAGACTGGCGAACATTTTTTTGATGAAGCGTTTTTTTGAGAGACGACACTCCCCCAATCAACGTTGGATGATATAGCGCTGCAATAATCTTTTGATCATGAAGGTGATCTTCACTGTGCGATATTTCTCTTTCTTTTCCATATGTATGCAATAATTTGCGTGTTCATTTTTCTTCTTCTGCGAGAATAATTCTTCGAATAATATTTTCTGCATCAGCAACTCCTTGATTGATTGTTTGATGAATATTTGCATAAACATTCACTGATTGACCAATAAAAAACACATTGTTTTGTTGCATTGGTGTATGTGAAAACTGTTGGTTGGTCTTGTGGATTCGTGACTCTACTGGTGTTGCAATAAGTCACAATCTTGTTGCTGCAATAGAAAGCAATTCATTGGCAAACTCCTCTGCTTCTTCTTTTGTTGATGATTGCTCAAATTCAACAACGATGCTATATTTTTCCTTATAAGGAAGTAATGAACAAGTTGCTTTTTTGTGTGAAAAAATATTAATATCATCAGCTTGTACTGATTTATTTTGTATAGTGATGGCATCTTGATTTTTTGCGTCTTCCTCTTGCTCAGCTTCTGGTGATATTGTTAGTGTTGATAATGCAATCAATTGGTTGATTGTGTAATCTCCTTTTTCCTTTTTTAGTCATGCTGAATGAGTAACGCCATCATTTTCATCTGCAGCAATAATGTATTGTGTTTGTAATAATGATTTTTCTCCAGCTGATTCTAAGGTACATAAATTAAACTTCTTTTTGTTTTTGTAATCAATGAGGTTTATTGATCGGTCAACAGCAAAATCATAATCTTCTAGTTGTTCATGAAGAGTTTTGAGTAATGTATTGTAAGGAATAGATACCGAAGAAGTTACTTCTTTTTCTAGATTAAGTTGATATGCATAGGCATCTGAGTTTTTTGCAAAGAAATTAACGTATGAGATAGGTTGAACGTACTCTTCTATTGCATACCAGACATCAATCTTTTTGAGAAAACTTTGTGTTTCAGGATAGATAATGAACAACTCCTCTTCTCCTTCTTGCTCGGGCATGTCATCTCTTTTATCGATAAGTTTGATGGGAATTTCTTCTTGTAGTAAGCCTATTGCCAGACACAACGAGGGAATTGTTACGCCATTGATAAGTATTTTTATTTCATTGTTGACCATAATTTCCTAGCAATGATAAATCATGAAAAAATATACTTGCTTATCTCATTGATGCAAACGGAAAACTCAATTTTAACTACCGAAAATACAACTAATAGCTTCTTTTATTGACATACTATATATATTATTATTTACAACGACAAGTTATTGGGATTGCATTGGTGTAAAAATAGAAAAAAATGCTGTTGTTGTGTATAGTTTAGATACTTTATGGTTTTCTAAAAAATATGGGAAAATCTTGATCTACTAGTACGGAACGTTTGTTACCTGCTGCTCATGCAAGCCATGCAGCAGAAATTTCTTGATTATCAAAAGAAAAAAAGAAAGAAACAACACCAGAATCTAGGCAAATTGACCAAATAAATCAAGATTTCCATCATGATGAAAATATTAACAATGCAGAATTTGTAGCACAATCCTATAACATCGAAGAGCAAACAACTGATGACCTGAAGAACGTTAGTTCACAAACAGAAATTTCCAAAAAACAACAAGAAATCAATAATTATGAGCTCCATATTAGACTTAATAATGCAGTTAATGAACAGGCAACTCCCCTGGGAGCTCCCAAAGGAATATATAACAAGACAAAAGAACGAACTGACTATTTTACTACGGAAAATCTCTGGACTGTAGCAAAATGGTGAGGAAGTGCGTTCTTTGCTTATAATGCAATCAAAAAAATACAATCATATTTTTGATCTTCAGAAAAAGAAAATGATCAAGCAGGTGAAACAAAAGACGCAATTACCCCTACGCAAGACGACTTGGAAAAAGCAGAAGACGAATGATTCCTTTCCAAGTTCAAAAAAATGGCTATGTGGTTATGATGATGAGTAAGTATCGCTCGATTGTACAAAAAACTTTACAAAGAGAAAAAATCAGTCAAAGAAATCTACCATGAAACAATAGAAAGAAAAGTGAAAACTCCTCAAACACAACCAACGGAATGATCATCGGTTAATGTTCCTATTCCTCCTTCATACTGATCATGGAATCCCGCTCCTCCTAACAATCATAAAAATGCGACAGCTCCGACAGGTGATGTATCGTTTGAACAAACAGGGATTTGAATAGTAGATAAGCAAAAAGAACACGAACAACAATCGCAACAAATTCTTTCATTGACTCACTCGATCAACAAACAGTTTGCTAATTTTACCTCAACTGTTGATCGTTATAGCACGATGAGAGTCAGCAATGTCGCTACCGCAATGCAAGACATACAAAAAGCAGTCTATGGAACAGATGGAAAAAATGGTTTATTTCCTAGTATTTCATCTGTACAGCAACAATTCGCATCGTTTACTCCAACAAATGAAGAGGAAAAACAACGAAAATCTGATTGGGAAACGACTATCAATGATATGTATTTGTTTATTGCTGATGCTTTTGCCTTTAAGCTAAATAAGAACTTGAGGAATACCACGGTGGCAAAATCTCTCTATTTACCTTTTGTGCAACAATTATTGAACAATAATGGAGAAAAAGCAAAAGATTATGCCATTCCTCCTGAGCCAAGTGTCGATGAAGTTTTTGCACATATCAAACAACATACAAATGCGCATGAGGTTGCTCTCGTTTCACAATTTGTCGAGACATATGGTGTCGAGCAGCTTATTGCTCCTGATGAATGAAAACAATGATACGAAGCGGTTGCTATTTTTGATAAGTCCTACGCCGCACTACATGACTCCTATAAACATCGTTTGTTTGAGCAAATACAAAAAATATATCAAGCAAAAGATAATTTTTCTATGACAACTCAAGAGCGCAAAGCGTTGTGACATTTTGCAGATATTATTGGGGCGCAATGATTTTTTGACCTCAACAATGATAAAAAAGACCGCTGGATACGTATTGGTGGTGCTAGTGTTTGTGTGATAGGTTGAGTTGCTTTGACGATTGCTTCTGGCGGTATCGCGAGTGGAGCGGGAATTCCTTTGGCTGTATGATGAATGGCTGGCGTAGCAACTTCTCATGCAATGTCCTATATCGATGGG
This sequence comes from bacterium, assembly GCA_020627925.1. Lineage (GTDB taxonomy): Bacteria > Patescibacteriota > Gracilibacteria > Absconditabacterales > Absconditicoccaceae > JAHDFY01. The sequence continues at coordinate 122,321 of JAHDFY010000003.1, read as the reverse complement.
AGAGAGTACTTATGGTCAGAGTATGCAATAGAAGGAATTATGGGTGCTGTCCCGTTGGGAATTGCATCAAAATTTCAACGTTTGAGAGTGGCTCATGGCGTATCAAAAGCTTACCAACTGTCTAACTCACTCGCAAGAAACCTTTTGCTCAAGGAGATTGGTTTGTATACTGGGACTGGTGTTGCTGCAGATATACTCAGATCACATGTCAGTGAACACGAATTTGGTTTAACAACTTCCGTCTTCAGTAATTTATGATTTGCGTTTTTCCCTGTTGCTTTACAAAAAATGTGACCGCTCACTGCATCACTCAAAAACATACCAAGAAAGTTTTTGGGAGTATCTGACCAACTAACTAGTCATGTACAAAAAGAATTGCACAAAATCAAGCAATTGCGTCTATTAGGAAATGAAGCAAAAGCTGATAAATTGTGGAACAAATTACAAAGAAAAATATGACAAGAAAAAGCTCTTTATGAAAAACAAATGGCACAAGAGATTACAGCCAAAAATACTGCTCTACAAAACAATATACAACAACAGCAAGTATTAGAAAAAAAATGAATACAACAACTTTCTGATAAGGAAAAAGCAGAATATGCAGCATTGCAAACTGATTACGCCCAAACCAACGAATATATACAAACATTGCAATCATTGCAGGCAGGTATTCACAAAGATCTTTATGGAGGGATGGTCGAAACAGTTACTCGTAGGCTTGAAAAAGAAATTGATGCACTTCCCGACAATGGCAGCTTTGTACCAATTAGCGATACAATTCGTATAGGTAAACAAGGAAGCAGCTATCATGTGGAGTTTGCTCATGGAAACAAGGTCTATTCATCAAAACAAGAAGTACTAGATGCGATACAAAAAGAGCTTAAAAAAAGTCCGCAATGAATGGCTCATGCTTGGGTGCGCCGTCTTAGCTATTTATGATCAGATACTATCCACCAGCTTCACTGAAAAAAAATAAAAGTTGGTAAAGAAACGTACAAAATAAGTCTCTGAGATAACAAACAAATTCGTATGACAGCAAAAGATTGATCCGTTCTTTCTGAAGCGCAAATCAGCAACATTGCTGCTTCTTTTGAAGCATCAATAGTAAAAGAACTCGATCAGTCGTTTATGAAATTTACCTCTCATGCTCGTGGGATCAAAACGCCACTGGCCCAAAAGCTAGGTATTGCTCGGTTTGACTCCCCTGCTTGAAAAAAAACTCAACACATGCTTGGAGTTACAAAGGAATGGCTCAAAAAAGCAACATATGGTGATCTTTGGGAAGCTTCAAAGAAATTTTGGGCAGAAAAAACGCCGCATAACTTCTTGAGAGCAGCGCTAGGAGGAGTATCGTGAACATCCATGATTGCAAATTCTCTCATGCTGTGATTGTCTTATTCGCAAGCAGAGCATGCAGGAGAGATATTCACTGATTTTGTGAGATTTAGGCTTTTGGGGATGGCGGATATTGCTTATGTTTTTTATGAAACAGGGATGATTGAATCTGGGATAGATGCAGTGCATGAATATTGGAACGCTGATGATTATGAAGGAGCAATTCGTATGGAATAATTTATTTTGTGTTATTGGTTTGTGATGACAGCAAACACTCATTTGGAAACACCAAGACAAATGAAAGAAAAAGAACAATCAATAGAATCTTTGTTTCAAAGAATAAAGGTAACTCTTTTTTATTTGCAAGAAAATGTTTCTTTGAATCAGCAACTCAACGAAGAGCAAAAAAAAGATATGACAGACTTCATTGAGAGTTTGGGTAGATGAAATGCAACGTTTCCCAATCAAGAATCGAAGTCTCACATGAATTCGCTCAAGCAAAGACTGGAAAGCAGTCAGCCTCATTTTTTCTTAGATAAAAAAGACCTGCAAATTTTGTCGCAAGTAGTGGAACACCACCTTTCTTCGCATTTTGTTTATATTGATCAAGAGAAAAAAATAGCATTAAAAAATTCTGCTGATCAGTTTGATGAAAGTTTGAAGGAATTTGAGCAAACAGTAAGAACGACGCAAATCAACAGCAATCAGCAAAATAATGTAGCGCCATGATCATCAGCGGATCTCATGACACCCCAAGAGGCAAAACAAAAATTATTGGATAAAAAAAATGAATTAGCCAACAAAGCCGTAGACGAATTCTTGGAAAAAAAGAAAAAGACCTGGTATGGTCGCTTTGTGTTTCAAACGCTTGGTGTTGGTCAATATGCAAAAGATAAAGCGAGTGGAAAAGAAACATCAAGGTGGAGAAACCGAACACAATGAACTATTCTTTCGCTCTTGGGAGGTGCTGCTCTCTTACAACAATTGCAATCGATTAGTGCTTTGTGACTTTGTGATCTATTTCCGGATATCAAAACTGATCTTACAGAATCAGCAAGGGATGCAGTAGATGAGGTCGCTTGATCAGTCGATAATGTGGCAATTAGCCCCGAACAACAAGAAGCATTGCAACAAAAAAGAGAGGAAATATTTCAGCAAGTTGTCATGCCCGCTTATAAAAAAAGAATTGAAGAAGCAACATGAAAAACCATTCATGATGCATCTTTTTCTCGTGTTTTTTCCGAATGGTATGAAGATCACAAAGATGCATTGGGTACTCATTTGGATAATTTAAGCGAGGAGTTTGAAAATCAAAAAACAGGAGAAAGTGAATTTCATACGATCAGCAATATTATCAGTACTCTTGCTCTTCCTGCAAAAGCTTGAGGAGATTTGATGGTTCGCTGTATCAATGCATGATTTTTTGCACCACAAGATATTGCAGTGACATCAGTGTTGCATAGAGGTCATTATTTATTCAATTTTGCACTCAAAGGAACAACCTTTGTTTGATCGGTAGCCAAAAACCTATTTGGAGCAATGTCTCTGGAGGAAGTTGCGGCAACCGTCTCTGATATGAATATTGATACGAATGACCGTATGATTCTATGGTGAGCGCTCTACAGACATGGAGGTATTATCACCGATATTCTCTCTTCTCTGTGACGCGCTAGTGCTTCTGTTACTTCAACCCTATTGTGATGAATTGAAACAGACCAACTGACTGCTTACTGGAAAGGGTGAATCATGGGAGATGTTGACAAACAAATAGCATTACTTGAAGAACGAGAAAAATCGATGAAAGATGGCTGACTTTTCAAAGACACGCATGGTACTAAGGCTTCAGATTTCTGTAAAAAGCTCAAAAACAATATGCTTTTTAATGCTTATTCTAGTAATGTTGCCTGATCACAGACTCATGCAGGCAAAAAAAGCTATCAAGACTATTTAGCAAAAATGCAACAAGCGAATATTCCAACTGATTCTTTTGAAAGATATCTCAAAGATAACAATATCGATATCGAGGCATCACACTTTAATTACAAAAAACAGCTTTCTAACTATATGAAAGCAACGGCAGAAGCAAATATTACAGAAGTAAGAAAATGATTTTTTGGGCAAATGAAAGATGAATTAATGGAAGGATTTTCCTACTCCAAAGCTTCATTTAGAAAGGAGTTTGTCGAGCAATACAGATCACTTGCAAACACGTATGGCGAACTTGTCAATACAAAACTTATTGATGTTGTTCCATGATATAAGTCCTTTAAGAGACGTGCACTCGCACATCAACTGGCAGACATACCTGACAGCAGTCAAAAAATGAGTTTTTATTTAGAAACTGCTGATGATGCAAAAAAATATTTTGAGCAAATGGGGTACCTTATAGACAAAGCACCTCATGCGGCGGCTACGTTACTCAAAAATGCACCCATTATTTTGGTTGGGAAAGAGGTGTTGCACGAGATTCACCATAATCCAGAAGGGAATATTGCAATGACTGTAGCAAAATGAATGGGAAGTCTGATGCCTCTTGTTGGTCCAGTCATGCTTATCAATGAAAGTCTCAACTTCAGTGCAGACAAGCCTATTGATTATACTTCTCTGTCATTTGGTGCTATGACCTTTGCTTATGATGGCCGAGTCGTGATGAATGCAAAAACAGCAAGAAGTAAGTTGTGGATGTTTGCAGAACCTTTTGAATCAGTAGGAAAATTTGCAAAAAATGCAGTATATTGATCACATGCATTCATAAAACATAGCAGTCAATTACCCAAACTATTGGCACAAGATAGTGCTTCTTTGTGGAAACACAGCAAGCAGTTTGCGACCAAAGCAACATTGAGAGCTGGTTGATTGGCAGCACTGATCGCGGGAGGATATTACGGAGTAAATTATCTACGAGAAAGCTGGACAGGGCAAACAGAAAAGCAAAAAATACTGAAGCATGTGCAACAAACATTACGTAAAGAACCTTCTGTTGCTCACCAAGCATTACTCAAAGAATACCGCGCACTAAACAATGAAACAGAAAAACAAGAATTCATAAAAATATGGCTACAAGTAGCCCTTCAACAAAGACTCTGACTCAAAGACCCTTCATGAGTCGAAATAGGAATGACAAACAATAATGCCATTGCATGTACACTCAAAGAATTTGTTGATAAGGATTCCAGAGATGCCGCTATTGGAGAGATGACGCCTCTTCTGCAAGAAATTCTTGGTCGTGAGGTTTCTCTTGAGTTCTTGATAAGCAAAAGACTTGTACACACCACAAAAAAATCCATGATGAAACATGGTTGAATGTCCGAAGATGAATCAAAAAATATTATGAAAAAAATGCTTATAGATAATGGAGAAACAGCTTCAACGATTGAGAAAGCACTGAGCGTCTTTAGGTAAAAAATAGTAATCAACAAAAAAACACTGCTTACAAGCAGTGTTTTTTGATTAGGCGGTAGCTGTTTGTTTTATCATTCCTTTGTCTTGCATGTGCTTTTTTGCTTGATCAATTTTTTTGTTGATATATTCAAGTGTCTTAGGCGCATTTTTTGCAAGATCTGCTATTCACGTTCCCACTCAATCTTTGGGAAATACGACTGGTTTTCATGATTTAATATAATCTCGTATTTTATCAAAATCCTTATCTATGTTTTCTTTATTTTGCTTTAGTGTATCGTCTTTGAATGGTTTTCCTGGCTCGTGAAGTGTCGCTACCCCCAAAGCATTAGGTTCTCCTCTCATTTCTCACGCTTGTCCACCTGTTCATTTTCTTGTAAGGTTATCACCAAAAACAAAACCAACATTAGATAATTTTTTTAGATCTGATCTAATGATTTTAGTAGAATCTATAGTATGAGAGCCTATGGTAATATTATCTCATTTATAGGTAAGGACTGCCTCGGTTTTTTCTTTTTTTTCGGTTTTTTCCTTACTTTTGTTGTCATCTTGCTTTGCTTTAGGTTTCTTTTCCTCTTCTTTCTTTTTTTCTGGTTGTTTCGTTTTTTGAGGTGTTGGCTCAGCATCTTCCACAATTACAGGAATTGGTTCTTTTGCTTTTTCTTGTTGCGGTTTTGATTCCTTTGTTGGCGCATCATCTTCTTCAGCAGGAGCTCTTTCTCCACTCATATCCTTATATGCTTGTTTGACTAACGAAGGATATTCTGCCAAATCAGCAAATCATTGCTTGAAGAAATTTTTTACTTCTGTTGTTACTCTTCCCATCATGGTTTGATTGGCTGGGTTTCCTCCTACTCAAGTTTTTCTCAATTGCCCATCTGCTCATTTTTTCATAAATTGCAAATCATCATTGAGGTAGTAAGTTGTTGCTTCTCCTTTGGTGATTTTTGCCCAAAAACCTTTTGCTTGTAGTTCATATCCTCTTCCTGGTTTGTAAGCAACATTAGTAATATTTTTTCCTTTGAGGTAGGTGTTCCCTTTGAGATCGAATACAGAAATTTCACCATCTTGATCTTTGGCTACAATCAGTGAATTTTCTGGTTTTGCGGTGTTTTTGACAACATTGATGCTTGTAAACGCAAATGGCAAAATTTCCTTTCATTCACTAGTAATAACGCTCATTGCGTTCGTATCCCCTGCTTTTGAAACAAGTAATAGACCGTGATCTTTTGTATCGAGATCTTTTTGATAGCCATGTTTGGTCAGATGAGGAGCGACAACTTTTCCTGTCGCTTTACTTACCACGATAATTTCATTGGTATTACCTTTGAGAGGTTTGCAATAGAAAAAATTAGGACTGTCTTGAATGATTTCCCCCACTTCACGTCTGCTAGTGGCAAATTCATCTTGTTGTAGTGAAAGTATTCTTGATTCTTTGTCGCCATTTTTGGTTTTTTTGATATGCATGTATTTTGGCTCACCTTCTGCCATATCACTCATTGCTTGTTGCGCACCAAAAAGATCTAATTTTTCTTGGTCACTCAAGTTATGTTTATTAGCAAAAGCTTCCATATGATTTTTGTAAAGGCTTGCTCCATTGTTTGCTCTTCTTTTCATTTCTTTGAATAATCTAGCAACTCTTTTTTTGGCAGCATCCTCATTGATAGTTTTTCATTCTGTCCATCGTAGATCAGCAAGTCTCATGTACGAACCAAAGAGAGTATCTTGATTTGGCTCGTTGACGTCTACGTTGAACAATCCTCGTTCTGTTATCATATAACATCTCAATTTATGATAGGTTTCCATTGCGGTATTGTTTGCAATTGTGTCGATTAGCTGAGAAAGGTTTGCTACATTTGTCTCATTATCGGTAAATGATTCAAATGGTGCGTGTGCAATAAGTTTTCTGTAGTTATTTGCCAACGTTTCATCATGATTTGCAAATGACCCGCGAAGATCGTCAGTTAGATTACAGACCGTTATAGTAAAGTTTGTTGCAATGGTGTTTTTGTGTTTCCACGCTCTTGTCATCGCTGCGGCATCGATATTTTCAAGCAATGTGTGTAGCTGTGACGCTACTTTTTCTGCAACTGCTTTTTGAATTTGTGATTCTCCTGTTGTTGCCGCTTCAGCAATAGCATTTTCTAATCTAGCAAGTGCTAGAGCTTCGTTTCTAATTGCCGAACGAGGAATGTCTTTTTTACTAAACCTTTCTTCTGCCAAAGCCATAATTCTTGCAACTTCCTTTTTTACCATGTCATCAGACAAGTTATCTACAGAATTATCCACATTGGTTTTGGTTGTGTTTGCTCGTTGCTTAGTAGTTTGTGAGTCAGTATCTTTTGCTTTTTGGTTGGTACTGTTGGTTGATGATACTTCTTCAAAATCAACATACTCTCCTCCCGCTGCATCAGAAAAATGAGTAGCATTGCTTTTCTTTTTTGCTCTCTTTGTGCTACTGTTAGTATTTGTTTTGGCATTATTTGCTTTTGTTGTATTTTTGTTGGCGTTGGTATTGGTTGTTTTTGTTTGCTGTTTGTATGTGTTATTGTCCGAAGCTGCCTCTGCTTTTACGTCTTCTTCTTCCTCTTTTTCGTTATTTTTTGCTTCATCTTCAGGAGAATCTTCCATAATAAAATTTGGTTCATATGTTTTGCTCTTCTTTTTCGATTTTTTCTTATTTTTTTTCTTATTTGTCGTTTGTTCTTCACCTATTTTGCTATCTGAAATTGCTTCTGCCTTTTGCTCTTCTTTATTTGATTCGTCTTCTGGTGTATCTACTATGACAAAATTGGGCTCATGTGATTTGGTGTTATCTGTGTCTGTGTCAACTGTTTTTTGTTCTGCATCGAGAGAATCTTTTTTTTCTTTTGGGTCTATCACTTCTTCAAAATCAAGATCAGTAGCATTTTGTTTAAGGAAATCACTCCTAGTTCCTCATTGTGCTCATGTTTTTGATTCTTTATAAGGATCTTCCTTTGGCTGATTTACGTTATTGTCTCATTCCAATGCATAGAGATTAATATTGTTCAGTACTTCTTTTGTATTAGGAGAAAGTAGTAACTCTTTTGCATTGGTAATTAATGTAATTGCTTTTATTGCATTGGCTTCATTTGCTGAGTTATCTTTTATTTGCTTTCTGTAATGGGCATTTAATTTTACATAATTTTCTTCTATATCATTAGGATTATGCGGAAAACCGTCTTTTGACAAAAAAAGAGCAGCTGATGATTTTTTGATCACATCATGCAATTTTTCAAGCTTTATCTTAAATTGATCTCTTAATTTCTCGTTATCTGAAAAATCCATGCCATTTTCAGCAGCAAGCTTTTGTGCCTTTCTGTACTGTCACTGCATTTCCACAGCAAAACGAAGCGCATCTTCCATTCTTTTAGGTTCTTCAGGAAGAAAGTCTCCATAAGGATATTCAAACGTCACTTGCGTTTGCTCAGCGGTAGTTATTGCAGTATTATTGGCGTTGTTGTTAGTGTTATTTACAATACCATGATTGTGATCAGAAGAAAGAAGCTTTTTCATGAAAAAGGTCATGAGAATAAAAACTATGTACAGTATATGTTTTTTTGTTCTAAAATTCAAGTAATTCAGACTTTTTAAGAAACCACAAAACAACAATGAAGAACTACTTTATTAGCAATAAAAACATATTAATATAAAAAAAGTATGCAAAAATTTGCAAATAGAGAAATATTGTGGTATAATCATTTTACATCATTAGCAGCTCTTCAAAAAGTATTTAGCAGCCAGTTGCTTGTGCATGTTGGTCGACTTCCCTGTAGACATCGATGGTAATAAGTCATCATATCAACTGGGAAGACGGTCATTGATAATAATGTTTATTGTGAGTCTACATAGATACTATTGGCAATTGTGCAATACTAGAAAAGCACCCGACCCCTTGTAATCGTATTTAACGAGAGATCAAGCGCTTGACTGGGCATAATGTCGACACCAATAATAACTTTGTACACAATAATCTGTACACATTGCTTTGTGTATAACACTTGATAGATAATTATTCAAGCATTATTACGTGGAAAATAGATAAGTTATGCAAGAATACAATTCTTTGTATGAAGGTATAAAACCTATAGAGAAACGTACAAAACTCTAACAAAAATTAAGGACAAAATATTACGTTGTAAAAAAAAGTTTTTATAGACAACAGTTTCGAGAAAATTCCTGCAGAATTTTGGTAAACATGTTCCTATAATGTTACTTTATTTTAACTTCATAGTATTTGTTCAAAATCAATTACTCTATCAACAACGGATATACAAAACCTTAATATCCCGTTATATCAATCATGTATACAGGCGTAGAAGCAATTTGTCTTATTCGAATAGGATCCATATAAGGCATATGTTATAGCACTTACCTAGTTATATGTATGTCGGTACACGTAGCAAGTGACTACAACGCACTACTCCATTACTTATCGCTGACCTCTCCCATTTGCTTTTTTTCCTACCATATCGATCGGATACTTCTGATATATGTGGTAGAAAGAAGATCATATATAGACGAGAAAAATAAAAAAAGACTGTATTCATGTACGACCTTGAATTCATATGTCTGATGTATTTAGTGAGGTATAGGACTTCACATACACATATATCAACATTATTTCTACTTGCATAATCATTTTTTTACCAAAAAAACATGATATATGAACAATGTAGTAATCAACCAATTCAAGATACATGATAGGTATAAACCTATACAGGACATGGTTGAGCCCAAATAATAATGTAATGAGGGTTACAGAAATTATATTGGAATGTCTTCTATATGCTTGTACAACTATAAAATTTATGATATATTGTAAATTTTATATTACCACAAGATATGTTTATGATCCCCAAGATCAATAACATAGATAAACCTAATGTAACAATCTTATATATATTTATGAAACGATATTAGTATTATTACTCTATATAGTATCGTAAATCACTGATAAGTTACCATTACTTTGATACAAAAGATTTAATGGATATATACATAAAAACAGTAATTAGGTTGGTGAAAAAATCATGAAGGTGTTTCTTGTTTTGCGACAGAACGCCAACCACATTCTTTGTTATCATTTCTCAATATATACTTCTTTCAAAGGAAAAACCTAGACAATACGTCTAGGTTTTTCTGATATTGTAATAATTGGATTACTAATTCAAATAAAAAAGTTTCGCTTGTTCGTCATATTTACTTAAAAAAATGAAAATATATTCAATATGTCAATAGAAGAGACGTGAATGACAATGATGACATTGCAATAATGGGTGTGATTACTATGATAGCAGTCAGATTTATATTTTTTTGTGATTAGTAATGACGCATAAATTAGAAACGATTGTTTCATGGTGTAAAAGAAGAGGTATTGTCTATCCTGGTTCTGACATCTATGGCGGCCTTGCTAACTCGTGGGATTACGGTCCTTATGGGTCTCTTTTGAGAAAAAATATCTATGATCAATGGTGGAAGTTTTTTGTCCAAGAACAACCGAACATCATGGGAATTGATGGTGCTATTTTGATGAACCCTAAAGTTTGGGAAGCATCAGGACATGTTGGTGGTTTTTATGATCCATTGATTGATGACAAAAAAACAGGAGAAAGATTTAGAGCAGATAAAATCATTGAAGATCATATCGAAGCGAAGAGAAAAGATCACTCAGAAGATGAAATACTTGCTCATATCAAAAAACAATATGGTGTGGATAATGTAGTTCCTGACTCTTGGGAGCTCACAACACAACATCAATATATCATAGAAGAAAATATCAAAAATCCTAATTCTAAAAAAGATGCTGATTGGACGGATGTAAGGACTTTTTCTCTTATGTTGTCGACAAAGCTTGGTGTTATTGAGGATGATAGTGCAAAAGTATGGATGAGACCGGAAACTGCTCAAGCAATGTTTGTGAATTTCAAAAATGTTATTGATACAACAAGAGCAAGACTCCCTTTTGGTTTGGCACAAATAGGAAAAGCATTCCGTAATGAAATTACTCCTGGTAACTTCTTGTTCCGTACAAGAGAGTTTGAACAAATGGAAATTCAAATGTTTTTGAGAGCAGAAGATGCCGCTCACTGGTACAAAAAATTTGAAAAAATGAGTTGGGAGTTTTGGACACAAAGAGTCGGTCTCAACAAAGATAACCTAAGAAATAGAGATCATGCTAGCGATGAACTTGCTCACTATGCAAGCCAAGCACGTGATTTTGAATATCAATATCCTTGGGGATGGGGTGAGTTGCAAGGTATCCACGATAGAGGCGATTTTGATGTTTCTGCTCATCAAGAAATGTCAGGGAAAGACATGAGATATTCTGATCCATATACAGGAGAAAGATTCATTCCTCATGTTGTAGAACTAAGTATGTGACTTTCTAGAACAGTGGTAACTACTCTTTTGGATGCATATGACGAAGAAACATACACCGATCAAAATGAGAGAGAACAAACAAGAGTGGTAGCAAGATTCAACAAAAATATTGCGCCTATCAAGTATGCAATCTTACCATTGATCAAAAAAGACGAAAAACAAGTAGCAATAGCACATGACATCTACAAAAAACTAGCAGAAAATTGGATGTGTGAATATGATGATGGGTGAGCAATTGGTAAACGTTACCGTCGCCAAGATGAAATTGGAACACCTTTTTGTATTACGGTAGATCACCAAACACTTGATGATGGTACGGTAACTATCAGACACAGAGACAGCATGGAACAAAAAAGAGTTTCTCAAGATGCATTAGCTTCATTTATGCAATAATAGCTCATGATACAAACAACACTAGTCCTGTTGTTCAATGAAAAAAATCAACTACTTTTGTGATCCAAAAGAAGGTGATTTGGCCAATGACGATGGAATGGTTTTGGTGGAAAATTTGATGCAAAAGAAGAAACACCTTTGCAAGCCGCCACCAGAGAATTACAAGAAGAGACGTCTATTGTGTATCCTGCACATCAACTTGAACAAATAGGACACATACAGTTTATCTGGCCAGATAAAGAACGTCCTTGTTTTGTTTTTTCATGAAGCTATACAGGAGAATTTTCTGATAGCGATGAAATGGTTGCAATACAATGGTTTGACAAAAACAACCTACCATACGAACAGATGCGAGAAGCAGATAAGATTATGTTTCCTTTGTTTTTTGAAAAAAATGAGTTTATTTCATTGGCTGTTTACTATGATGAAAACAACAAACTTGTCAGATGGAAAAAAAAATAGAAAAGAACTGATGAGCTTTGCTCAAAGTTGCTATCTACTATTGGCACAAGTACCTGAATGAAGAGTGACCACCTACAAAGCCATTGCCAATGCGCTAGGCACCAAGGCATATAGAGCTGTCGGGAATGCTATGAATAAAAACCCAAATCCGTCCAAAGAGGCTCCTTGTCACCGTGTTGTTGCAGCCAATGGTTGAATCGGCGGATATGCTTACGGACTCGAACCGAAGATTAACTTACTCAAAGAGGAAGGCATCAACGTGAAAGCGGGCAAAATTCAAAACTTTTCTACGGTTTTTTTTGATGCATTTGATTTAACTTTATAATAACAACTACTATGCAATTTATTAAAAAATATGGATACTGGATTATATTCACGCAAGCCTTGTTGGCCATGTTGGGATCGTTGTATTATGGTTATTTCTGAGATCCATATGAAAACCTTATCTTATGAAAATTGTTTGATGCTGACAGATGATTTGCTCCTTGTAATCTTTGTTGGTATGCAAGAATTCTGATGTACCCTATCGTTTGGTTTTCGCTCTTTGATATTGTGAGAAAGCAAACATGATCATTACTAACAATCAAATGGGTTTCTTTTGTGTGAATTCTCTTGGAATTGCGACATTACCTCCTCCAAAAAGTAAACATCGATGTAGGAACAACCTGTACCGCTGCTCATCCATGTGACGCTCTCTACGTCAATTACTTTGGTTTTGTGACAATCCCGTTCTTGTGCTTAGTTGCTTTTGTAGTCATTTTTGTAACGTCACACTTGCTTCTCAAACAAACAAAGAAATAGTATTACACATATCATAAAATAATAGAAAACAGCACTGACCAATTGGAATGGTGCTGTTTTTTTGTGTAATAAAAAACACTCACAAATAAAAATACTATAAATTCTTCTTGTTTTTTATAATTTATTTTTTACAGTACTTTGTATTACAAGGAACTATATTTATTTACTTTATTTATGAATGTACACAGAAAGCACGATCAGTAAACAGATGAAAAAAGGTATACTTGAATATCTTGTTTTACTTCTGTTGGACAAAAAACAGTTGTATGTATCTGAAATAATCGAATTACTCAAAGAGCACCAACTTCTTGTCGTAGAATGAACATTGTATCCACTACTCTCTCGTCTCAAAAAAGATGGGATGTTGAAATATCTTCGAGTTGAATCACCAAGTTGACCTCCCAGAAAATACTACACACTTAGTGAAAAAGGCAAAATAGCACTAAAAATCATGGGAGATGTACGGCACAATATAACACAAACAGTTGGCGCTATAGAAAATCTAACATAATACATTGTGACATAAGTAAAACTTTTTGCTTTAGTCAACATAATACAAAATTTTACTCTTCTTCTTTTCACAAAATTATGAAAAAAATTACCATCAATCAAACTACTTTTCATGTAACAAAAGACAGTTACTTATTTCTTACAAAGTATATGGAAAGAATACAAACATATATAAAAAGTCATCATTTGGATGCAGATCTTTATCATGATATACTTGTATGAATAGAGGAAAAATTGCAAGAAATGCATCAAAAAAACAACACAATAACACAAAAAGATTGCATCAAAATTGTTAACTCTCTAGGCGAACCTGAGGAAATTTTTGATGGCGAGGAAATTCACAAATCTCCTACCCACTCTATCCAACCCCAAGCAAAAGGTATAAAAAAATTGCTCAACAAAAAGCTACTTTACTATTTTTTTGGTGCTATTTTTGTTGCTTTTATGATAGCTGCGACAAGTGGCATTATTATTCCTTTTTTTATAGTATGAGCTATTTTTTATTGAATTATTTCTCTTTTTTCTGAAAAAAAATCTATAGGAGAAGTTATCAAATACTCACTTAAAAAAATAATGAAAACAGTACAATGGCTATGAAAAAATATATTTTCTCTTTTGAGGATTTTCATTTTTTGTGGAGTTTGATTGTTGTTTTTTGCTGTGATATTGATGATAATCACTTTGCTCTGAGCTTATTTTGCAGATTTTTCACTAAATAATATCTATTTTTTTGCTCTTGTTCCCAAAACCTTTGCAGTGTCAGGAATATTTCTTGTTATTGGTTTGTTACTCTTGGGAATTGCTGCTTTCTTGTATGGGATAAAAAAGAAAAGTGTCAGCTTGCAATATATTATATTTGCTAGTAGTTGTTTGGTTATTGGTATTGGAGCAGGTTCTTTGACATGATTTTCTCTCTTCAGTAGCTACAATGGACAATCTGGAAAACAAATTAATCATTCCCAATCTCTTGCTATCCCTCAAACAGATAGTGTATATCAATTAGATGTCCTCCAAAGAGAAGATAGAAATTTCACATCATTTATATGAAATAGATCAGTTCAACTAGTAGCATCTGATGATGAATATCTTACAGTCCATACAAAAACTACATGGCTATGACCTGATAACTTAGCCAATACAATCTCATGATCATTACAATCGTTCTCTCTTCGTCAAATAGGAGAAAATATTTTTATTGATTTTTCTGAAAAAGATACATTTAGTACTAAAGTCCCTTTTGTTCCAATGGAAACAGATATTACTACTATGTATGTTCCCAAAACAATGAAATTTACATGGCGGCCTGGTATTGACGTAGAACTTCCCGATAATGTAAAACAATATGAGCCCTCTATAACAATCCATAGCTGTGAATATTATTTCTACGATAAAGCAAAAGAAGCTTTTACCTGTCATATTAGTAACAAAGAACTAAACAAAATTCTTGATGAAAGAATTATCACCCCTCTTACTTGGCATGAAATATCTGAGCTTTCACCAATTAAACATAAAGATCATAGTAAAAATAACTACTACAGCTCTGATGGGTTTAGCGATTGGAAGATTACTAATATAAGTCGCGAGTGAGAGATTATTACCATAAAATATGAAGATCGTTGGCTACACATCACCGCTAGTGCCAAGCTACAAGAAAGAACGGATTACATACCCCAAAAGCGAGATAAGAATCATATCCTTGGAACCGATTCCCCTTTTATCATAGATGACTTTGTTATTATTAATATAACAAAAAAGCAAGAAAGCTATTCTAAGAAATACTACAAAAATCCTGGAATGATAGACAAATGTCTTTTTGGTTGTCCATTGTGAAATGAATAGTCTTTTTGTCTTGTTGATGCTAAAAAAAATGTGAGATAGTATCTCACATTTTTTTTAAAGTCTTAGATATCAAAAATACTTTCGATGTCATCAAGATCAATTGCTTCGTTGAGCAGTGTAGCAAGGTATGCTAGAATTTCTTTCATATGAGGTTTCTTTGCTTTGAGATCTTCTATTTTTTCAATTACTGTTTTAATTACTGCTGTTTTCATTTCTTCGTCATCTCCGTATTTTTCATCAATTTTCATAAGAAATCCATCAACGATTTTTTCTAGTTTATCTTTTACTTTTTGTGATAGTTTTGAAGTTGTTGTGTATTCCTTTTTTTCTGGGTATGTTTTTGTTGCGCTTGTTCCATTACTTGTAATGTATACAGCTTCTGAACAGTATCTTCATTTTTGACCGTTAGATTTCTTTGTGATAAGACACACTCTGTAGTGTTGGCTTTCTCCTGGCTTCCAGTCTTTTGCTGTTGTTTCATATTCTTTAACTCCTACATGGATTGCTCCTTGATCTGGGTAGACAGCATTGGCAGCACCTCTCATTAGTTTATACCAAAGAAATTGTTCTCCATTAGGCATCGCAATATGATCCCAATTCATCATTACATGACCATCTACGAGATCAGCTGTGAAGTTAAGGTCTTTTTGGAGTAGTGGTTCTGCAAATTCAGGTTTTGCATTTGCATTGTGATTATCTCAAGCATTCACAGCAAAAGTTGAAAACAAAAGAGTAGACATTGCAGCGAGAGCAAACAATTTTTTCATTTGATTGTATCATACAATAATAAAAAATTCTTCTCCATTCTAGTTTTTTAGCAAGGTAGTGCAAGCCGTATCATCGTCATTATGATTATACATCTCTCAAAATTTCTTTTTCTACTTCGTTCATAAAGTGTTTGTACAGTTTCGACGTAATCATTTCCTTTTTCCAAAAATCTTTTACAATTCTTTCTTCTGTTTTCATTAATCACTTATTAAGCAATATTTTGTTAACTTCATTGACAAGATATGGTTTTTTTGTTGTCATTGCTTCCATTTCTTCATGAGCATGATTGTTGAATTCTTGATAGAGAGCAATGACTGGTTCAATTAATGATTTTTTATAACCAAAATCCATTTCTTTAAGTTTTTGAAGTGCATTGATAACTTTTGACGTTACGATATATCTTGCTCTTGCTATGACATAGGTATCACAATCTTTGTGCTTTTTGGTATGCAAAAGGTCAATAAGCTTTTCTAATCGAGGTTGTGTCGTTTTTTCTTCGTTTTCATGTTCTTTTTTGATTTGCGGTGCTCATTTTTCAACTCTCAATATCTGCCTTTCAATTCTTCCTAGCATATGCATATAGATTGATTCGTTACACTCGTTGTATTCAAACATTTCCTTTAGATATTGTTTTTCTATACCTAAGGCGTGCAATCAAAGAGCTTTTGAAACAACTGCATCTGGCTTTTCTAATTGTTGCAAATAAAGCTGCATTTCCAAGACGGCCTCGTCATGTTTTGCAATATACTTTGCTTTGAGTTCGTCGTAGTTCTTTTTTGCTATGTGATATTCTTCCTTCATAAAAGAAATTTTCTCTATGATTTTTTGATACACCATAATGTCTAGCTCCAATTTTTCAAATCACTCCAAAACGTGAAGTTTGTCTAATTTTAATTTTTGTATCAATCCTTTAATAGTGAGACCTTTGATTATGAGGGAGAACATGATTGCACCAATAACCATTGCAAGCAAAAATTCTTTGATAGAGTATACATGTTGCCATCACGCAATGGTGAAATCATTAGGAATGAGCAAGACTAATACTAATCACAATGCTCCTCTGAGACTTCCTCGAGCCATGAGGTGTTGCCAAGAAAGTGGAATGTGTTCATGTGACTTTTTTATATTCATAATACCGATAGGGACGTAGATGCTGACTGCTCTTCCTATAATAACCATGAGGATTCCAATAAAGAGAGGGAATAGCAGCTCTTCTAGCGGAACGTTGATATCTTTAACCATAAGTCCCATCAAAAGAAAAATTAATGAATTACACAAAAATGCAAAAAAGTTCCAAAACTTATCCATATAGCTTTCTACTCTCGGTGAAATTTTTGTTCTTCCGTAATTTCCCATGATGATAGCAGCAAATGCTGTAGCAATTACTCATGATATTTTGAGCTCTCGTCCACCAATAACAACGTATTCACTGAGATATTCGGCAAAAATAAATGCGGCATGAGCTAGTATCATAGTGAGTGATATTTCAACTACTTCGTTGTTCTTGATTTGTTGAATTACTTTAGAAAAAATAATACCTACAGTGATCCCCACTAATATTCATCACAAAATCATGACTACTAGCGTAACAAGTCATAATGCAATTGTTTGTCCATCAAAAACGCCATGTCTAAAGATTTCTATCAATACCAAGAAAATAGCAACAGCAGTTCCATCATTAAAAAGACTTTCTCCCTCGAAAAGAAGGTTTAATCTATGGGGTGTTCATAGTTTTTTGAAAATAGAGAGTACAGCAACCGGATCTGTCGCCGAAATAATCACTCCAAAAAGTAAAGTTACTTCTAAAGGAATCGAAAGCCCGACTGCCTGAGTAATAAAATAGGTACCAAAACCTATAATACTCATAGCAATCAACAAACCAACTGTTGCCAATGTTCGTATTGTTTTTGAATTTTTTGCAAGAATTTGGTGTTTAATATTATATCCTGACTCAAAGATAAGCACTGGTAAAAAAACAAAAAAGAGCAAATCTGGTGTCAGTTGAAATTCATCTAAAATATGAAATCCTGGAACATAGATAGTTAGTGGAATAAGAACTAATCCCGTCACAAACAACAAAATGGTATAAGGAAGGTTAATTTTTTTTGCAACGATATGCACCCCAGATGCAATAACGAAATAGACCAAGATAGCCAAAAATTCTGTCATAGTAGCAAGCAAGTAACGAATTTAAAACAAAGAACTAATTCACACAACACCAAGAGCATACCCGGCATATAAAGCAAATTTTCACGTAAAAGCAGCGAGCATAAAGAATAGCATCGACTTTCTTTGACGAACAAGAGTGATAATCAAAATATCGGGTATTGCCACGTAGGTAGTAAACGCAACAGCAACAAAAAGAATTCAAGAATTTTTTGCATCAGTAATAGACAAATATGCTTTTTTCATCCGTTTTCAAAACCTAGAGGTAGGTTGCATGTTCTGTATTTGTTGGTGTTTTTCTTCTTTGTTGAATTGTTCTTTTTTGTTGAAAAGTACCCTATATATTCGGTTGACTGCGCCTATCAAATAGGGATCAATGTATCGCAAGAACGCATCACCAATCAATGATCATACAACGGCCCAAAGCAACACAGAATAAGGATCATATCATTGGCCCAACAACAAAAAAACATTTGCAAGTGCGAGCGGAAATGCTGCAGGCAAAAATGTTGCTGATCACGCCAAAAACCCTAAAACCACATATTCTCGCATTATGTTACTTTTCTAAGGCAATAAATTTTACTTTTTCTAGCATTTTTTTTCTATCTTTGGGGTATCTTAATTTGTTCATGTTACCAAACACAGTGTATGATTTATTTTTGATACCAACAAATCCTAATCTTCCTTTGACCCACGACAACCAATAACACAATCACAAAGAATATGATACCCAGGTTGGACCACCGGTAGTAAGGAATATTCTTGATGTTTTTTCTTTTAGTAATTTATCTGGCACAAGTCATCCTTTGTATTTGAAAGCAAATCCTTGAGTCATATTGATATCAAACCAATTCTTGAGAATTGCAGGTGCATCAAACCACCATACTGGAAAAATAAATACAATTTCATCTGCTCGTGTAATTAGATCTTGCATAGTCGATCTCAAAGGATCATCCACTGGCCTATTTGTTTTGTCGAGAATCAGAAAGTCTTGTTTTCGTTGAGGATCATAGAGGTCGATGATTTTGACATTATGATTCTTTTCTTCTGAGTGTTGTTGGTAGGTGGCAGCTATTTTGTGAGTAAAGCCATCAGGGTTGGGGTGTGCAGTAAGCAATAACTTATTCATTTTTCATATAGGCAAGGTAAATTATTCATTCATATATAGACATTTTGATCCCAAGGGCAATGCTAGTTTTCATAAAAAAAACCGTAGCAACTATTGCTACAGTCTTTTGTGATTATTTTGCCTTTTTGATAGCAGCAAGATTGTTGTTGATTGAAAAGATTGCACTAATCATTTCAAAGTAAAATCTTATTACGAATACTCCTGGTACGATAAGAAGAAATGCAAAGAAAGATTCTGTAAATGTGGCAAAAAGCAATCCTACAACCAATCCAATTTGCACGATAAGGTGGAGAACTTTGATAATTACCGGCGCAACGAACAATTCGTTAAAGTCAAAAACAAATTTACAAACTCCTTCTTTTGTAAACCAATCTTTCATCATCATTTTTGTTTTCATTATTATACTATCTATACAAATAAAGATACATAGGATGTATTGTTTCACTCAAATAATTGCAATATTTTTTCAAAAAAAATGCCTCGTTATTTGACAAAAATATACATAACTATACACTAAATAGTAGTAAAAATTTTATTATCGTGTAATTTGTGTGTTATTGTGAAGTGATTACAACAACAAGACGTCATGAATATGCTTCAATCTGCTAATTTTTATTTTCCTGAAGATAAAAAGCTTCTTTTAGAATATCTTGATTTTTTACTCACTCAAGTAGATCAAGAACATAGAGAAAAACTAATTGATTTTTTTTCTGATCAACTTCACGAGGCAATGCTTTTTTGCTTTGGCACCTTGTCTGATCCTAGGGAACTGTTGTTATCACTTTTTCACTCAGATTTTTGGTGAGAAAAAATTTCTCACAAAGAATTTTTTACGCTCTATGAAAACCTTTTGGAATTTGCTATGCACCAAGAGCACATAGACAAAGAAAAACAACGAATAGAACAGACCTACCAGATTACTATTCTGCCTAGAATCGAAGAAGGCTTTTGGCATGACAGCATCTACACTCCTTGACTCTCCCCTACTTCATTTATTGCTGCTATTCCTGAAATCAAAAAACAAATTGCCAAATATCCTCCCATCTATATTCACCATAGCAAATTAGAAAGCATCATCATCGCAGAAAGTTTTTCAAAAAAAGAAAAAGGAACGCATTGCACGAATCTATGATGATTCACGTCCAACGAGAACAACAACGTTTATTTGAATGCTCATCGTATTAGAAAGTCATTCGACCATGAGCTCTATCACCAAGCAATGCATTGGTACAATGATATTACAGATCGAGCAAGCCTCAGACGCCTCAAAGATTCTTTTTATCAAAAAAGGCAGCTCAGTAAAGAAAGCAAATGATTTGCTTACAATTATGGAAAAGAAAACATATCCGAAGATCAAGCAACTATCGCCGAATGTTTACTGAGAGATCCTGCTCATATGTTTCATAGAGCCAATAACGATCCTCTTCTTTCCAAAAAAATACAATTAGTTATGAAAGCTTTTACGCAGCTGTCAGAATGACGTATGAACAAAAACCGGTTAGCAACACTGCAGCAAAAAAAACGTTTGTGCTAGCGAGACTTGAAAATACAATCACAAACACTAGTATGAGACTGATATTTATTTTTTGCATTATCTTTCTATGTACGATAAGAATACAAAAACTTATATAATGGGACATAAATCCCCGGATACTGATGCTATTGTTTCTGCGTTGGTTTATGCTGCTTTTTTGGCTGATCATGGTCATGATGTAGAGCCGGTTGCCTTGGGGGAAGCAAACAACGAAACAAAGTTTGTTCTTGAGCATGTAGGGATGGATATGCCTATGATCGTTGAGGAGCTGCCAGATGGTGCCCATATCGTTCTTGTCGATCATAATGAACAAAATCAAAGTATTTATGACATGGACAAACATGAAATCAAATGAGTAGTAGATCACCACAAAATGGGAGATTTTTCTACGCACAAACCGCTTCATATGAGGTTAGAAACGTTGGGTTCTACTGCGTCTATCCTACACAAAATCTTCAAAGAAAAAGGATATCAACCATCGCAACAACTTGCAACCATGATGATTAGTGCGATCCTTTCGGATACATTACACTTTAGATCGCCAACAACTACCGAAGAGGACAAAGCAATTGTTGAGGAACTAAACACTATTGCTGCAATTGAAGATTTACACGAATATAGTATGAAAATGTTCTCTGCAAAATCTGATTTGGGTGATATTTCTGCAAAAGAGTTAGTACAAATTGACTACAAAAATTTTGAATTTGGAGGGATGAAATCATGAATTGGCGTGATAGAAACAACAGATCCAGACTACGCATTGGGAAGAAAGGAAGAAATTGTTGAAGCAATTCATACGATAAAGGAAGAAACCTGACTTGATTTCGTGTTGTTGTGTGTGATTGACATTTTGAACGAAACAAACACGTGTATTGTTGCTAGCGACGTAGAAGCATCCATTGTAAAAAAAGCTTTTGATGCAGAAACGAGCGATCACATTGCACATCTTGGAAAAAGAGTTTCAAGAAAAAAAACCATTGTGCCACCAATATCAGAGGCACTTTCATCATAATTTTTTGTACAAAGAGCAATCTAGATTGCTCTTTTTTTGTTGCTAAAAATAGTTTGTTTATGTATAGTATTTTTCTCTTTTCTAACAAAAAAACCAAAAAATGAATTTACAAAAAAACAGTTTGTTTTTACTGCTATTTAGTAGCTTTGTTTTTGTCTGTGGATGCCGCAAATCTCCTCATACCCTTATAGGGAATTGTTGCCATCTATCCCCTCCTTATAGTATCACTATCGATACGACTGGAGGAGACAATAAAATAAGCGCTAGTATTGATCTAGCTTCATTCCTTACAGAAGGTTGTTATCATGATCTTGATGACGTTACTCTTGTTCTACGAGAGTATCACAATAACCATGAAAAACAGAATAATAGCAAGTATGCTACACTAGGAAATGGCAGTACAATAATAGCAATCAATCTTGATAACCCAGGACATCCATCATGCAGCTACGAATTATTTGTCTATGTGCAAAGTCCTGATAGTCGAGATCCTAATTTGGGAGGCTACCAAGTAAATGGTTACATTTGGAAATCAGATCGCATATCACCTGATTTTTGATAATGTAAAAAAGAAGTTTCGTTATGCGAAACTTCTTTTTCTATTTGTTACAATTACAAAAGCCTCATTAGCTCATTACAAAAATACCAACAATTATTTGTATGATGTGAGAAACTTGTTTTCCTAGTTGTTTGATCATTCATTTTGGCTCTTGTTGGCAGATTTCATTTTGCAACCTATCCAGTTTTGTGCGAGTATAATAATAGACATCGCGTTGTCTCAATTTTGAGTCTTCTTTTATCAAAAAATCCATATGCTCTTAATTAATCTATAAACACTTACTATCACTTGCATTATTATAGTAAAACAAGACCATTTTTCATCATCAAATTTAAAACATGTCAATATTTCCATAAGACGATGATTTTATTTTGATAAGTGACAATATAATAATTTGTCTTATAATTTTTATTTGGGCTTGCATTGTTATAACCAATCTCTATATTGCGATGGTCTTAAGAGGACGAAGAGTTTATTTTTGTACGCTTTGATAATGAAGAAACTTACAGCATTGTTTGCTTTGGCGTTCGTTGTAGTATTGGCTGGTTGTGGTTCACAACAACCTAATACTGAAGTAACAACAGAATCAGGAAACGTAGTAGAAACTGTTGATACAACAACAGGAAATACTGTTGAAACTGAAACAGTTGACGCTGAAGAAACAACTGAGGAAACTACTACTGAAAATGAAACAGGATCTGCTGTTGACGCCGAAGAAGCTGAAGCAACTGAAACTGCTGAAGAAGTAGTAAGTGAAGTTGAACAAATGATTGAAGACGCAAGCGCTGAATCATCAAACTAATCAACTGATCAACAAGACTCAGACAAACACAAACGAAAGTTTGTGTTTTTTTTTGTGCTGGAATTACTAGTATCAAGATAGTTTATTATTCAATCGCTTACAATGGAACTATATATACACGACAATGTAACGGGCAAACTTGCAAAGTTTGTTCCACTTATAGAGGATCCCAATTACCAAGGGCCAAAAAAAGACTATGTGTGAATATATAGCTGTTGACCTACTGTCTACAACACTGCGACCATTGGTAATTTGAGAACTTTCCAACTTTCTGATTTAATAAAAAATGTCATAAAACACATTATGGGCTATCCAGTCAAGCATGTCATGAACTTGACGGATGTGGGGCATCTTGTTGGAGATGGTGACAACGGTGAAGACAGAATGGAAAAATGATCAAAAAGAGAAGGAATCTCTGCGCGAGATATCGCTCAAAGATATACCGATGAATTTATGGAACATATGTCACTACTCAACAATGTTGATATTGATCACTATCCCAAAGCAACTGATCATATCCGCCAACAAATTGATATGGTCAAAAAACTTACAAAAAAATGACTTACTTATGTCATCGCATGAGATGGTATTTATTTTGATACAGCAAAAATCGATGATTATGGAAAACTTCTCCCTGCATGACATCTAGAAGGACTGCAATCGTGAGCAAGAGTCGAAGATCATGGAAAGAAAAACGCGACTGACTTCGCTCTTTGGAAATTTTCTCCTACAGATGAAACAAGACAAATGGAGTGGATTTATGATGGTTCACGTTCGTGAGAATTGTTGACTCATGACAACAGAAGTACGCTTACTCAAGAAGAGCAAGTAACTCGTGGTTTCCCTGGTTGGCATATTGAATGTAGCGCAATGGCAACAGAATATTTGTGAACAAATTTTGATATCCATACAGGAGGAATGGATTTGAAAACAACCCATCATACCAATGAAATTTGTCAATCAGAGCATAGTGTTTGTTGTGATTCTGCTCACAAAGAATGGGTAAAGTACTGGATTCACGGACAGTTTATTACTGTTGGATGACAAAAAATGGGTAAATCACTTGGTAATGCCTACACATTAACAGACCTAATCAACAAATGAATTGATCCTCTTGATCTCAGATACTTCTATTTTACTGCTCACTACTCAAACTTCCAAGATTTTACTTGGGAGGCAGTCGGTGCAGCGAGAAAAACAAGACAAAAACTACAAAAAAAATTATTAGGACACGAACCAGCGTTTCAATATAAGTCACGAAAAGAATTGACAGTGAATGTTTCTACTGACGCCTGAAAAGAACTTCTCTCTTCGGTAGAAAACGCGTTATCAAAAGACCTTAACATGCCTCAAGTACTCGCTACAATCAACAAATCATTGCACCAACCTAATGAAGAGATATACACTATTATAGACTATCTTGAAACCTTTGTGCTCAAGTGTGGATTATTTGATTTACAAGCGTCTGATGATGAAGATATTCCGCAAGATATCATTGATCTAGCAGAAGCTCGCATATTAGCAAAAAAAGAAAAAGACTACACAAGAGCGGATGCTCTTAGAGATGAAATTACTAGTGCTGGTTATGAAATTCATGATACAGCTGATTGATATTCTATAGAAAAAAACAATGCTTAATGTTTCCGCTTCCAAACTAGTTTTGGTATTACCCCATGTAGCCAAAAAATACTGTGCAAAATGATTCAAAAGCACTCTCGCCTATCAACCTCATATCACTTTATCAATGGGGGTTATTGATTATAGCAACATTGATAGAGTAAGAAAAGTAATGAGACTGATTGCTCGCCAATTTAGTCGTATTGATTGTCGTATTACCAATCGTGATTCACGTGACATCTATCATACCGGTGAAGCAATGACCTACTACTCACTCGAACTCAATAAAAAACTCTGGCAACTTCATCAAATGGCAATGAAAGAATTACAATCATATAGTGTCGAAACCTACGGTAGCGCCAACTTTTTTGATGAACAAGCAGCTGATGAGGCAACAATCAATATGGTAAGAAATTATGCTTCAGAACACGCTTTTAGACGTCGACAGCCTATGATAGAACTTGGGTATGGAAGCCGTACGCCACAAGAACGTCAGTTTACCTTTTTTTCTCAAAAAATAGCTCTTTGGAAAATTGGTTACAGAGGAAGACTTACCAAAGAAATGTACTTTACTAGAATGTGAGGGAAGGCCTAAATCAAAGAATATTTTACATAACAAGCTATTCTTATTACAGAAAGAAAAAAGACGGTGTTATTTGTTTTGCTTTCGCCTTTGTATGTGGGGGTTCTTTCGTTTGGGTGTATATACAACCTTCACTATGATTTGCAATGAATACAATTCTCTAATACATAGGCACTCTGAGGATTCATTATACATTTGTTCACAAAAAAATGCCACCTTGGTGATTATTATTTCTATCCTATAGTATTATTCTTGTTAAAAGCATTTTTGTTTGGGAGAAAAATTCTCGTATACATATGAAATAATATTATAAAAACTACAAAACAAGCCCCTTAATATTGTATAAATAATGTAACCAAGGGCTTGTTTTGTTTTGCATTACCGTGAAAATTGGCTATACTGCGGAGACAACGTTTATTACTTATTTGTGGACGAATATGGCAGAAAAAAAGACAGCAAAAACAAACAAGAACACTCAAAAGACATCGATACTTACCAAGGAGTCTGTGAATTTTTTTGAAAAATTATTAAACACTCCTTCACCAACAGGATTTGAGTATACAGGGCAAAAAGTATGGCTTGATTATATAAAACCATTTGTCGACGAAACCTATGTTGATACCTACGGAACTGCGGTAGGTATTGTGAATCCTGGTTGTGACTACAAGGTAGTCATCGAGGCGCATGCGGATGAAATTAGCCGATTTGTGCATTATATTGATGACAAAGGTTTCATTTATGTCACTCGTAATGGTGGTTCTGACCATATGATTGCACCATCAAAAAGGGTTATTATCCACTCAGAAGATGGTAAAGAAATTCCTGCTGTTTTTGGATGGCCTGCAATTCATACTCGCAAAAAATGAGGCGATGATCCAGCTCCAACAATGGATAAAATTTTCTTAGACTGTGGAGCAACAAGCAAAGAAGAAGTCCATGAAATGGGAATTTATGTAGGTAATGTCGTGACCTACCCTGATACATTCATGATACTCAATGATAGGTACTATGTAGGAAGAGCTCTGGACAATAGAGCCGGTGGATTCATGATTGCGCAAGTCGCAAGACTCCTCCGTCAAAATAAGAAACAACTTCCATTTTCTCTATATATCGTGAATTCCGTTCAGGAAGAAATCGGTTTAAAAGGTGCTCATATGATTGCTCATAGTATCAAACCCAACGTCGCAATAGTGACTGATGTTTGTCACGATACATCAACTCCCATGATTGATATCAAAAAGGAAGGAGACACAAAATGTGGTGCTGGTCCTGTATTGACAACGGGTCCTGCTGTACACAACAATCTTCTTCAACTCATCAAGGATGTAGCCAAAGATAAAGACATTGCATTTCAAAGATTGGCTGCTTCGTATTATACAGGAACAGACACGGATGCCTTTGCCTACAGCAATGAAGGAGTTCCTTCTGCGCTGGTTTCGCTTCCACTAAGATATATGCATACGACGGTAGAAGCTGCCCACAAAGATGATGTCGAAAATGCTATCAAGCTGATTTATGAATCAGTTCTCGCAATTGAAGACGGACAAAATTTTTCTTATCTTTCATAATAAAATACCTACAAAAGGTCTGAACGCTGTGGCGTTTGGACTTTTTTTTGATGGATAGATTGTTATAGTTGTGTGCAACTCATTTCATTTTGTGACCAGACATGATGCCTCAAAACGAATCATTTTTATCAGATCAAACTGCTTCTGCAGCAAAACCGATCACCCCCCCTACTGATCCTGATCCAATACTAGAATCAATTAGTATGAACGACATCAAACCAGCAGAATCGTTCGATCCAGAAAAAATGGACAAACTTATTGAAAAAAAGGTGCACGATGTACTCAAAAAACATTATCCAGATCTCCACTCAGGTGTTGATTTATACGACTTTATGGGAAGTACAGAGATGACGCTCTATAGGGCGCTTCTTGTCTTTTTGCCATTTGGGTTTATTACTAATTTTTCATTTGCTCCTGTGAGCATTGTCATCATGATTATTTTGTTTTGGCTTTCTGGATTTCTTTTTTCTTTCATAAAAAAACGCAAATCTTCTATCATTATGTATATGCTTATCTGACAAGGTAAGCGGTTTGTGAGAATCCTTTTTATTCTTATTTCTGCAGCGGTGGTCTATATGACATATTATGTAGCAGATTGGTATATGTTTGTTGCTGCCAAGATACAAGCAGTACTAGATACTATTTGGGAAAATATACAAACACTGCAAAACATTACCGCAAAAACAGCTGCAATCAAAGACGGCATTGTCGATACTGCAACCAACGTTGGAAACAGTATTTCTAATACAGCCAATAATGTATGAACAACTGTTCGTAGTCGATTTAAATAATAAATTTTGCTATCCTGGTCTCATTATTTATTACTTCCAGGGAGTTTCTTCTTCTTCACCCAGAAAATGTGGCTTTCTAGCAATGACGTGGTCAATGTAAGTAAGAACTCTTGCTAAAGTTTCACGTAACAGTACTCTGGGTCCTCTATTTATGGGAACATCTTGTGCTGGATACGCAAGGCATTCAAGACCATTAAGATAACAAATAGTCAAAGCTCTCGTTGTGTGAAATTTTTGAGAAATAATAGTCATGTTTTTTACTCAGAATACTTTTTGAGCACGAATAACACTATCTAATGTGCGAAATCATGCATAATCTAAGACAATGTCTCAAGATGCTACTCCATGTTTGACCAGTTCGTCAAACATATCACTCGCTTCATCATACGTTGATCTTCCATTATCGCCACTTACTAATATATAATCAATTTTTCATTCTTTATACAAAGAAACGGCTGCGTTTATACGATAAATAAAAAATAGGTTCTTCTTCCCGTTTTTTAGTATTTTTGTTGTTCACAAAAGCAAACCAACATCAACATCAGGAATTTTTTGAATTTCAGAAAAAGTATTTTGCTTTGCTATTCGTTCTTGAGAAAATCGTGAGACAGTAACTAATCAAATTATTCAAAAAAATCCCCAGTAAGACAATTTTTTTATTTTTTTTCATATATTTTTCTTCGATAAACCTGCCATCAAAAAAGAAGTTACCCAAAAGCAAAAAAAAGTATCAAATTTATATAGATCTGCTACTCGTTCACAACAAAAAAGAAAGCAAAACAATAATACCATCCTAGCATTGTATTTTGTTGGCAAAGCTCTATTATTGTGAGAGTTATTCTTATTATATCACAATTTTATTCTGTTTCTTTGAGATATGAAACATGTAGATTATGCTGTTATTGGCGCATGACCGTGATGACTTACCGTCGCGGCAGGGCTTGCGATCAACAAAAAAAACGTGTTGCTTATTGAAAAATCAGCTCATATGGGAGGTGATTGCACCAATCATGGTTGCGTTCCGTCCAAAGCAATGATTCACTATGCCAGGCACCATCAATGAGCAACACTCGATGAAGCATTATCGTATGTCCATAGCAAAAGAAAACATTACAGAGATGAGGAATCTTCTTCGTCACTCCATCAACAATACGACCTTGAATCAATGCAATGACACGCTCGCTTTATAGACAAACATACTCTCGACGTTGACGGCACCAAAGTAAGAGCAAAAAAAATTATTATCGCGACGTGATCTAGTCCTGTTATACCATCAATTGAAGGTATAGATCCTAATGATGTTCTCACCAATGAAACTATTTTTGAAAAAAATTATCATAGCAAAAATCTGACCATCATTGGCGGTGGGTATATTGGTTGTGAGTTGGGAGAAGCATTGCACGATCTAGGCATCAATGTTACTATCGTCCAAAGAAATAAACACATCGTACCTCTCGAAGATCATGACATATCAACAACGCTTCTACAATACCTACAAAGCAAATGAATCACCATTCATACCAACTGTATCACAGAAAAAATAGAAAATAAGGAACTTTTTGTGAGCAACAAAGCCACCGGAGAAACAAAAAAAATTCCATTTGACAAAGTGCTCATTGCCGCATGAAGAAAAGCAAGAACCAAATCACTTTCACTGACAAAAGCTTGAATCAAACATAGCGCACAATGAATTATAGTAGACAAATACAATAGAACATCACAAAAACATATTTATGCTATCGGTGACTGTGTAGCCGGAAATCCTCAATTTACTCATTGGTCAAACAATGAATGAGTGGGTGTAGTCAGAAATATACTATTTCCGTTTTGGAAAGAATCGTATAGGTTTAATACCTTGCCTGCTGCAGCATATACGGGCTTAGAAATTGCTTCTGTGTGACTCAATTGTCGTGACCTTCATAAGCTTTTCAACAAAGATGAATATATTACAATAGATCTTCCTTTTGTAAAAAACGATAGGAGCTTTCTCAACGATCACACACAAGGTTTTTTTCGTATTCATTTTGGAAGGTTAACAGGGCGTGTTTTATGAGTCAGTGTTATTGGTCATAATGCTTCAGAACTTCTTGCTCTAGGAACTTATGCAGTCAGACATAATGTCTCAGCACTGAGATTAATGAATCAACTTTTTGCTTATCCGACCAAAAATGAAGTATATAGAATAGCTTCGCAAAATTTTGTTTTGTGACTTATGGAAAATTTACCCAAAACTATCTGACTATGGTGTCTTGTTTTGGTTAGAAATATTCTCAATCCCTATAGGCTTTACAAAAGAAAAAAAACAATTACACGTACTTTTATATAGAAACAACCTGATGAAATATTTTTCTCGTCAACAACTTGTAGCTTGATTATTTGTTGTGCTTTGTGCAGCTCTCTTGCTGTTTGTTTATCCTCAGCAACCAAAACACGAATGAGCTGATCATTTATCATTACTTTCTGATGCAGAGACTTTGCCTCAACCAATCAATAAACTATTTACTGGTTATGATGTTGCTGTCGTTGCATGATGATGTTTTTGGTGTACCGAGCAGGTGTTTGAGCAAGTGGAGTGAGTTCATGAGGTAATTGTAGGGTATGCAGGTGGAATGCAAGAAAACGCTCAATACGATCTTGTCTCACAAGGAAAAACTAATCACGTTGAAGCCGCTCAGATTTATTTCGATTCTAGTGTTGTTAGCTACAAAGAATTGTTGGATCGATATTGGAAAACTATTGATTATAGCGATGATCAGTGACAGTTTGTTGATAGAGGTAATCATTATAGACCGATTATTTTTTATACGACAATGGTCCAACGTCGTGATGCTATCGCCTCGAAACAAGCACTCCAAGGGACAGTTGACAACACGATTCGTGTTCCGATACAACCATTTACAACATTTTTTGTTGCGGAAGAATATCATCAAGATTTTTATCAAAAATCACCTGATGTTTATGGTAACTACAAAAAACATTCGTGACGTCCATCACAGAACTAGCTCAATCGGGCTAGTTTTTTCTATAGCGAGAATATATTTTGTGCAGTGTGTGAGGAGAAACGCCGCACATATACAATAATCTAATGTAAATAAATTTTCGCGTCATTACCCAAGGACCATTTTCGACAAATTTTCTTCCTGAAGTAATTGTGGGGTAATCCAAAAAAATCCTTTTTTTTGCAAGGTGGCGAGCTAGTTTTTTTGCACGATAAGAAAATTGCACATCTTCAAAAGCAGGAATATCAGGAAATTGCCCAACCTGTTCAAAAAAAGGCTTAGTAGCGAATATTGCATTATCTCCCCAAAACTCGCCAATGAGTTTGGTTGACCAATTATCCCAAAATAATAGCATATCCACTACTCTGAACGATGGACTAACACATTTTGAAAACCCGCCATATACGTACTGATTTGTGTCAAGATTTCTGAGCACTCAACCTGCATTTCTATCCAAAATCGAATCTGCGTGCAAAAAAACAAAAAGATCGCCCGTCGCGATAGTGGCTCACTGATTGAGTGTTTGTGACCTGTTGGTTCCTGTTGAGTTATGCACTGTAATACGGGGATCACCATTAAACATTTTTGCAATAGTGGCAAAATCTGTTTGAGCCGATACAATTATTTCGACATCACCATCAAATACTCGTAACGTGTGTGTCACCGTTTTTTTGACAAAATTTGTGTCATTATAACATGGAATAATTACTGATACTTTATTCATGAAAACTATTGTGAATACAAATGATGCAATTATACTACTCATTATATTTGTTCATTCAATACACAAGACTTATTATCACAAAAACATATTTTGACTTATTTTGACCTTAGATACAATGCAAAAAAAAGTAGTTGCTATTATTGGTTGAGGAGCTGCTGGTATGATGACTGCAGCTTCCCTTCTCACACATGAAACCAATGCTGAAATACATATATTTGAAAAAAATAGCAAACTATGAGCCAAAGTACTCATTAGCGGTGGCGGAAGATGCAATGTCACTACCTGACTAAGAGACAAAAAAACACTACTTACCAAGTATATTCATGGTAGTAAGTTTTTGGGTTCCCATGCACTCAAAGTTTTTTCTCCAAAAAAATGCTTTGACTGGTTTCAAGGACAGTGAGTTCCATTGAAAGTTGAGGATGACCTTCGTGTTTTTCCTGTCTCCAATGATGGTAAAGATATCGTTTGAGTATTTGAAAAACTGTTTCATCAACACCATGTCGATATCCATTTCAACGAAGGTGTTGATAGTATTAGTTTGCGTCATGGTCCTATTGTTTGTAACGACGGATGCCCTAGAGAAAAAAACTTCCTTATTGTCACCAACAAAAGCATGTACCAAGCAGATTACCTTGTTGTAACTACCGGAGGGAATGCTTATGCTCACACAGGATCAACAGGAGATGGTTACTCATTTGCAGCAACATGTGGACACACCATTACTCCTCTAGGTCCGTCACTCAACAGTTTTTTGAGCAAAGAATCATGGCCTGAAAATATTTCTGGAGTTTCTTTCCCTCAAGCAAGTGTCTCTACAACCCTTAGTGATGGAACTGTCAAAAAAGAAACGTGACCTATTCTTTTTACTCATTTTGGTATTACTTGACCTGCTATTTTTGCACTTTCTGCTCACATGTCACAAGAAAAAGTGAGTAAAAAAGAGCCCGCAACTATTTGTATCAACATTGATGCACATAAATCTTTTGAACAACGAGAGAAAGAAATTTTTTCTCTTATGCAACAACACGAAAAAAAAGAACTGAAAACAGTTCTCTGATTATTGTTGCCCAAAAGATTTGTAGAAACACTTCTACATATTGCAGATATCTCTCCTATTGTGCAAGCGGCACATGTGAGCAAGGAACAACGCAAACAACTTGCTCATTTGTTGTCATGAAAACTATCTCTCACACTTATTGCACGCAGACCGGGAGATGAGTTTGTGACGTCATGAGGAGTCTCACTCGATGAGGTCAATCCGTCCACTATGGAGTCACAACGTTGTAGCGGTCTTTATTTTGCTTGAGAAATTTTGAATATCGATGGCGTTACTTGATGATTTAATCTACAATCAAGCTGGGCTACTTGATGGGTAGCAGGAAAATCAATCGCAAAAAACAACTAATGTGTGTGCTTTTTAGCCAATAAAGACTATTGCTTGAGGAGGATTTTTTCCGTCAAAATAATATTCTTCAAAATCTGTTTGATATGATCTCTTTATATCAGAAGATCGAACCTTTTGCCACGCAGCAAATACAGATTCAGGCATTTTTCCTTCAACAGGAAACTCTGTGTATTCTCCTGCAACAAGGGTCACATGTTCCCCATCAGGGATAGTAATTTCTCATGAGTCTTCTACTCACACAAATAGGTCATAATCTCCTGTGTGGTCGCTTTCATAATTGCAATACACACCATAGAATTTTCCATTCTTAGGCTGTAGTCACAATTTGTTGAAATTTTCCCAAAGTGCCATAATATCTTTCCCACCATTTGCGTTATTCGTTCTTACTTTTAGACCGATAATTTTTAGTGCGTCTCTTTGTACTTTTTTCATCAATACTAGTATATGCAAATAATAAAGTTATAGCACAGTAATATTTATACCATGCATAAAAGCAAGAAATCCCAGTTTTTTTGCTAAAAAATCACCTGCTCATTTGAGCGGGTGATCTTTTTTTATATCATGCTAAATTCTCTCAAAAATTTACGATAGAATGCATCGGTTTGTGAATACAAATCCTTATTGTTGTTGATATAAGGATTTAGTTTTCTCATAAATTTAGAGAACTGACCGTCACTTACCTTGATGATAAGCGCAAGCCACATAGCAAGCGATTGAGAAACATTCTGCCCGGTCGCTTTACCATAACCTAGCTCGTAGAGAATTTCTAGCACTCTCTGCTTGTAGTGGGTCATCGTAGAATATCTATACTGTTGTATAAAAATATTAACTATCTGCATCAATTACTTCACCATCAACGGTATCTCCTTTGTTGTCATTTGCGTGATCTTCGACCATATCTGCTGGATTTGGTTGTGGTTGTGCAGCTGCTTGGAATTTTTTAGCAAGCTCTTCTGTTTCCTTTGTTATTTCTTGGATTTTTTCTTCAATTTCTTCTTTGCTTGCATCTTCTTTTGCTTTGAGCTCATTTGCTTCTTCGATCATTTTTCTCATTTTTTCTTGTTCTTCTTCTGGAATTTTTTCTCCTTGTTCATCAATCATTGATTGCAATCCGTATGCAAGGGATTCTAGTCTATTTCTTGCTTCTACTAGTTCTCTTTTTTTCTTATCTTCTTCTGCAAATTTTTCTGCGTCTGCTTTTGCTGCAGCAATTTCTTCATCAGAAATTCCTGTTGCTCCTTGGATTTTTACTGTTTGTTCTTTTCCTGTTGATTTTTCTTTTGCAGATACTTGAAGAATACCATTAGCATCAATATCGAATGTTACTTCGATTTGCGGTTGTCCTCTTCTCATTGCAGGAATTCCTTCTAGATTGAATTGCCCCAATGATTTGTTGTCTCTTGCAAATTCTCTTTCACCTTGTGTTACGTGAATAGTTACTGCTGCTTGATTATCTGCAGCGGTAGTATATGTGTTTGATTTTTTTGCTGGGATAGTCGTATTTCTTGCAATCATCACATGTGCAAGTCCTCCTTCTACTTCTACTGCCAATGAAAGAGGTGTAACATCAAGAAGAAGAATGTCTTTCACGTCTCCTTGGATGATTCCTGCTTGGATTGCTGCTCCTGCTGCGACACTT
The DNA here is from genome assembly GCA_020627925.1 of bacterium. Lineage (GTDB taxonomy): Bacteria > Patescibacteriota > Gracilibacteria > Absconditabacterales > Absconditicoccaceae > JAHDFY01. The sequence continues at coordinate 87,878 of JAHDFY010000003.1, read as the reverse complement.
TCATCTGGATTCACTGTTGCTTTTGCTTCTTTTCCGAACACATCAGATACTAGCTTTTTGATAGAAGGCATTCTTGTTGATCCTCCCACAAGAATTACCTCATTGATATCGTTTTTATCTAGATTTGCATCTTTGATAGCTTGCAATAGTGGCTTTTTACATCTTTCGAGTAGGTTTTTTGACATGTTTTCAAATTGCGCTCTCGTTAATGTCATATCCAAGTTTCTTGGCGTTCCATCTTCAGCAGTCGTGATAAATGGAATAGTAATATCAACTCTTTCTGTCATAGACAATTGTTTTTTTGCGTTCTCTGCTTCAGTTTTGATACGTTGCATTGCCATAGCGTTACCACTTAGGTCAATGTTTTCTTTGTCATTGAAGTCTTTGAGCATATGATCAATAATCATTTCATCAAAGTTCGCTCCACCTAAGTGAGTGTCTCCTGAAGTAGAAAGTACTTGAAATGTTCCTTCTGAACCGATTTCTAATACTGTTACATCGAATGTTCCTCCACCAAGATCGAAGACACAAATTTTTTCGTCTTTGTTTTCTCCTTCTCCATATGAAAGTGATGCTGCTGTTGGTTCATTGATAATTCTATCTACTTTGAGACCAGCAATTTCACCAGCAGCTTTAGTTGCGTTTCTTTGAGAGTCATTGAAGTAAGCAGGAACGGTAATCACTGCGTGACTTACTGATGTACCAAGATACTTTTCAGCATCTTCTTTTAGTTTTGTAAGAATAAATGCAGAAATTTGTTCTGGTTTATATTCTTTTCCGTCAACAACGATTAATACTCATCCATCTTTACCTGCTTTGGTATCATATGGCATTGCTTCCGCTTCTTTTTTTACTTCTGCGTACTTCATACCGATAAATCTTTTTACTTCGTAGATAACATTCTTTGGTTCTAAGATAGCTTTGTTTTTTGCTAGTTTTCCTACAAGCATTTCGTCTCATTTGATATAGAGAATAGATGGTGTTGTTCTATCTCCTTCTGCGTTTGCAATAATTTCTGATTTTCCTCCTGTCATGTGAGCAACACATGAGTTGGTTGTACCCAAATCGATTCCAATAATTTTGCTCATAAAAATATCTAATAATATGGTAAATGTCATAATTACTATCCAGAAAACGGCTTTTTAGCAAGAATCTCTAGATTTATAGCACCTATAATATATCCATGCTATTTTTATTTGCAAGAGTTTTTAGCACCCAGTTTGATTTCGTGATACTTTTTTAAAAAAAATGGTATGATTTATTGGCCCAATCAACAAAAAAACTCCGCATAACAACGGAGCTACAATATTTTATTAATCAAATGAGAGACTATCAAGCATTGTTTGTGTCAGAGATTCATTGAGAACATTTTCTACTGCAACAACTGAGTACGTTTTCCCTTTGTATTTGAGGCAAACTGCTTGTGACTCTCCCAATGGAATATCTACACCACCTTTTACTCATAGTGCTTTTCCAAAATAAGATGAGTCACCATCAACTTGTTCTTCACAGACCACATCATTAGAAATTACGGCAATTTGTAGATAATATTTTCCTGGTTCTAGCGATTGTCTTTTGCTTTCTGGATTATAGTTTTGAATCCTCAACAAATTGTCTGTTTGATAATCTATTTGGCTTTTTCCTGGCATAAGCATATGAAAACCGTGGTCTTTGGCAGTGAATGTATACCATCATTCTTTATCAGAAAAGTGAACACTATATTGGGGTTTTTCAATCAAAGGTTTTTTATCTGAATCATTTGTTGATTCTGCCTGAACATTTCACGAAGTAGTCACGGTTGCATGTTGTTCTTGCTTTTCAGATGGCAAACTTGCTTGTTGCGAACATCATGCAACCAGCATAAATACGATCAAAACAGGTAATATGTTTTTCATTATTGTGTCGATAAATAATACATATAAAATCTATTTACTCAAAAATTCTTTACTAAATTCCAACGCTTTTTTAACTAAATCCACTCTGAAATTTTCGCTTACTCCGTGCATATTACAGTCATCATTTCCAAATGGTACAAGCACATTAGTGAGGCTAAGATATTCCTCAAAAAGCCCTACAATAGGCAAGCCTCCTCCACATGCAGCAAAAATTACTTCTTCACCATATGTCTTTTCTAGTGTTTCTTTGGTTTTGGTTACGTAGTCGTTGTTGATGTCTACACGCGACGCACTATACGGATCATTGATTTCAAGATCATACGTGAGATGGTCAGGTAAGTTTTTTGCAACAAAATCTTTGAATAATGCAACTATTTTGTGAGGATCTTGATTTTTGACAAGCCTAAAGTTGATTTTTGCTGTTGCTGTTGCAGGAATTCCGTTTCTATATCCCTCTCCTGTATACCCTGCACTCATTCCTGTCACTTGAGCGGTTGGTCTATAAGCGACATTTTCGATAGGTAAGTATTGTGTATCTCTCACAAAAGCTTTCGCTTCAATAATTTTTGTAACAGATTGTTCTGAAAAAGGAATTTTTTGATTGTTTTGGTGTTCTTGCTCAGTGATGTGAGCGACATCATCGTAGAATCATGGGATTGTGATATTGTACGTTGCTGGGTCATACATTTTGCTCAAAAATAGCAACATTTCATGTGATGAACTTGCAGCAACACCACCATAAATACCCGAGTGAAGATCCGTTCTTGCAGTACGAATTGTCAATGTTGTGTTGAATCCTCCTCTAAAACCTGTTTCAATTTGTGGGTTGTTTCCCATAATCTCTCCATCAGAAATCATCGCAAAATCAGCCTTGAGCTCTTGTGCATAGTCTTTTACAAATTGTGGCATCAGTGGTGAACCGGTTTCTTCATCACCTTCAATCATAAAGACAACATTGTAAGCGAGTGCGTCATTTTTGATCAACTCAAAAACAGTCGTCATATGAACAGCGCATTGCCCTTTATTATCAACGGCACCTCTAGCATAGAGTCTTTGCTCTGTTACTCTTAAATCAAAAGGACTTTGCTCCCATCCATCTTCTTGTTCTGCAGGTTGTACATCGTAGTGACCATAAATCAAAACTGTTGGAAGAGTATCATCATGATGATAACGAGCAATGACAATAGGATTCCCATATCATTCGACCAATTGTACGTCAAATTTGTTTGCTTCAAATTGTTGTTTGAGCCAATTTGCTGTTTTGGTCATTTCTGGTGAGAATGATTTGTCTGTAGAGATTGATTGAAAGCTAATATATTCTTTTAATAACGATAGATATGAATTATACATGATGCTTTGATTGAAACATAAAGTATTCTTTTTTCTAGAGTTTTATTTTATATTTACAAGACAAAAAAGCTGCAAAGAATGCAGCTTTTTGTTTTGTAGTGTATAGTTATTATTCGTCTTTTTTCTTGTCTTCTTCTGATTCCGTGTCTTCCTCTTCTTGTTTTACTTCTTCTTTGTCAGCATCTTCATCGTTGGTAGCGACATCTCCTGTTTGTGTTTGTGCATCATCTTGCACGTCATCAGTAGTATTTACTGTATCTTTTGTGTCACTCATCATCATTTCTCCTACAAGCAATTGTACATCTGATTCGATATTAGCTAGTTGTGCTTGAATAGCTTCTAGTTCTTCGTTCATGTCTGTTTGTGTATTCATTAGTGCTTCATCTACGAGCATTTCTGAAGCAGGCGTTACGCCAACCATTTTGGCAATAGTATTTGCTAATCATTGTCCGCTTTTTACATATTTTGCATATCCAAAAATAACAGCAACAACAACAAGCCAAAAAATACTTGTCCAAAAGAAAATTTTAAGTCCTTTCATGTGGTGGGTCAATAAATAGATAAAGGGTGATGTTTGTCATTAGAATGATTTTGTGTTTCTACGTAGTCTTCCTCTTACCCATCCTGAGACAGTAACAGGAACAACATCTGTTCATCCTGACGGAGTTCTAATCATTCTATAACCATCTGGATCTACTCTCAGTCTTGTTTCTCGGCAGATTTTTCTTCCTTTGAGAAATCGATGATATGTATTTCCTTTAGGGTTCGTAGTCACTCCAATTACTCCGATTTCTTTTCATTGTTCTAGATCGAGTTTTCTCTTCGGATATTCGAATCTTTTTGCTCCTTTTAATCTTGAGGCTTGCTTTTGGAGTTTTGCTTTTTTTGCTGCAATACCTCTTTTATTAGTTCTACTTGCCATACTTTTTGACAAAAATAAAAAACATCACCATCATACTATGGATCACAATTCTCATTGCAACAAAAAAAGCCAACACAATAGTTAATCATGTTGACCTTATTTTTTTATAATAGTTTAATTATTTTTTATTAAGTTTCATCAGCCTTCTTTCAAAGTGATACATTCCATTTAATATTTTTGATCTATCTCTGTAATCAACAATTGTCTCTGGTAGAGAATTTTGCTTATATACAGTAATATGGTAAGCTGGAGTATTAATCATCCTAGGTAAATGTTGATAAGAAAACTGTTTTTTGATTATAGCATGAGTATCTCTGTCAAAGAATACTGTATAAACAAATCGTTCTTGTATAACATCTTTACCATAACTTTTTATGACAGCACAGGCTGTCGAATCTGTAGTAAAATACGCATCGCTTACTAGAGAATCAATTGCCGTTTCCGTTTCTTCTTCAAGAATTTTCATGTACTCAGGGCTCGTGAAATAATCGGTTTTATCATCATCAAGCGACAACAAAAAACTTTTTATTAAAACACTATCAATCCCTCCTAAAGTAGACCATTGAGGATGTAAAGCCAAAAGAACATTGTCGACAAATTGAGTGTGTTTCACTAATTGATCATTTTTTTCACAATCGCATTGAAACAATGTAACCATAAATGGTCCTTCTCGTTTGCCATCTTTGTAGAGAATTCCTGAACTCATTTCATCATATGTTATCTTATACGACATCCGTCCGACAGGATGAGGATGATTTGCATAAAATGATATTGATCTATATTCAGATAACCTACCACAACGCTCTCCAAGCTGCTCTTTTTTTATAGCAATAGATAAAGTAATACCTGTTTTTTGCTTATATATTTTGCAAAGTAGGTCACTGAAATTCTTTTTTAGTAATCGAGCACTTCCTGAGTTTCCTTGCTCAATGTACTGACATTTCGTTGTCAAAGATATTGTTGATTGGATGTTTATTGGATCTAACCACGTTTCAATGATCCTTTTAGCTACTATTGAATCTTTTTTTGTTAAACATTTATCTTCTGGGCATTTGTAAGCATAAGCAGAAAAATTATTTACAAGAAGACATAGTAGCGAAAATTTTAATACTAATTTCATAAGGTGTGTTTTTTGTTTTTACTTTTTGGTTAAGATAATGTAGCTAATGAAGTGCCCATTATCAAATAACGGTCTTTCATCTTCATCATGCTGAGGAAAATAAGGAGTTCCTTTGGAATTTTTTAGTTCTCCGTAATGAGTTGGTTCCATCAGTAGATGAGCTCCTCCTCTGGTTTGTTCTCCCGGAGAACCGCAGTGCGCTTGCCCAGGAAATGGAGCAACAACAAGCCCAAAGAAATAACTCTCTCTCTCGCCAAATTTTGCTTGAAGCATATCGAGCGAAATAGGAAAAACATCCTGCTGCTTTCCTTTTTCGCAAATGCACTCCTTCTCCCCTACATAGTACCCATCTTTTGGAGCAATATGATAAGAAGAAGGCTCATCATACAAATAGATATAAACCGTGTGATTAGCTCTTCTACTCCCTGTCGAACAAGGATTTGAAGATCCAAAAACAAAATTAATATTTTTTTCATCAACAGAGGCAGTCACTCCTGTCCATGAAACATCTTTACCGTCTTCTCTCTTGACAACAGTTCCCTGTAATAGGGTTCCGCACTCATTAGAGACAATATTTGTATACGCATGAGAATGACGGTTATCTTCCCATGGCTGGTACTTGATTTTCCACAAAGAAGAGTCTTTTTTTGTGGTTGCAGTTTTTTTTGTTTGCTGACACGAAGTAACTATACATAGCATCATAAACAATAAACTGATCTTCTTGAATAAATTCAGCATTTTAATGTTAATGTAGTTTTTTAATTTGGTTTATAATTTTTTTTACTTTTATATTATATCAATACAATCAAAAAAGACAAGTCTTATGACCTGTCTTACGCTTGTGATGAGTCTGCTTGTGGATTGTAGTATTTGAAAAACAGTTCTGTCAGTTCCTTCAATTGAAGCCTTGAAACGGTCAATCCAATCCCCGCTAATCCGTCCATAATCAAACTCACTCTTGTGTCTAATTTTCTTCTATTTTTGACAAATCATCTATACCTTTGCACTATTTTTTCGGCACTATCCTTTGCGTTTAACGTATCTAACAACTTTGCCCATCGAGCTTTTCTTACGTTTTTGTCATCTTCTCCTGCAGGATAAAAAGGCACAACGACATAGAATTCCTTGGAAAATACGAGTCCTTGCTGCAAATTGATTGAATCGAGAAATTGTAAGTATTTTTCTCCTTGTTGTTTTAATACTGGATTATCGTCAATCTTCGTTACATTTCCTGTCACATATTTGAGATATTCTGAAAGATCCAAATAAGTATTACGAACAATGATTTGCACCGGAAAACCCAACCCATTAACAAATCTTTTGTATTGCTCAATTACAATCGCAATTTCGTCACCATTTTTTAGATCCAAATTCACTCCTTCCACCTTGATAACTCCTCTCAGTCCTCCATCCTTGAGAATCACGGTATTTCCTTGAATTTCAGAAAAAGGAAGCATTGTCTCAGTATTGTACACTGCATCTCCTTTTTTATTCAGCTTTATTTTTAATGAATCAGATCCTGCCATTACATATATAGAATGTAAAAGTTGGCTTATCGGTATTATTATAACGAGATTATGCCAAGACGCAAATTTCTTTCTCTAAAAAAAACATAATACTGACTTTTTTGATGTTTTGGATGTATGTGTAAGTTTTGATTGTAGATTGAAAGTTTTTTTGTATAGATGATGGTAGTTTTACATTCCACATAGAAACATGTTCAAGGGAAAAGGAAACATTGTACTCGTCGGTGGAGGTGGTGCAGGAATGTCTGCACTTGCACTTCTTTTTCGTGACTTAGGTTATGACAATATAATCGTCATAGACAAAAACCAAAGTGAAATTACCGAAAAATTGGCCAAACAATGAATTCATGTTATTATTGGTCATGGAAATTACGAGGTACAACGAGAAGATTATGTGATATATTCGGATATTCAAGCAATCAAAGAATGACCGGAAGTAAGCAAAAGTTTTGCATTACAAGAGCGTAATGACAACAAACATTTTCATCGTCCGTTTACCTATAGTGAGTTTCTTGGAGAAATAAGCAAACGTTTCAGGACCGTCTCGTTTGCGTGAAGCAACGGAAAAAGTAGCATCACGTGACTGGCAGTCTATGGTGCTCACAAGCTTTTTGCTACATTTGGAATAGGAATACTTGGTGCTTTTATGCCAGATTTTGACAATCAAAATTATGCACTCAATCATGAAGCCAAAGACGACATCAAAAGTATTTTTGACTCGCTTTTTACTGCAAAAAATGCAACAGATCCTCAACTATTCAAAAAATATCGATTTTTTGTAGAAGCTTGTGAATTCAAGAATCACTTTTTGCATTATGACAATGATTTTTCTGTTGTTACCAATATTGATCATGATCATGTTGATTTTTTTCCGACAATGGAAAGCTATGTCGAGGCATTTGAACAACTTATCATCCATACTAAACATACTGCATTTATGAGCCAACAAGCCCATGATGTTCTTGAGCAATACGCTGATATCACAGCAATTGCTTCTCCAATAAAAATTTCACCAGCATTATGACAAAAAATTCCTTTCACTACTCTTTTTGGTGAACATCATCAATGGAACGCAAACCAAATTGCTGCATTGTTTCAGGCAATGGATCCTTCATTAGAAGAAACAACTATTAGTAGTTCACTCAAAGATTTTAGGTGACTTTGGAGAAGAATGGAACTCCTCAAGGACTTAGGGAATGGTTCATTGTTGTATACTGATTATTCTCATCATGCACCAGCCCTACAAGCCAATATCAATGCATTGAGAGAGCGCTACCCGCATCACACTATTACCGCACTGTTCCAACCTCATCAAGCAAGAAGAGTTGTAGAAGGTTGGCATGATTTTGCTGCTGCGCTGCGTCAATATGATCAATGCGTTATCTACACATTGTACACGGCAAGAGAAAAAATAGAAGACTTTGATTTTAGTAAGGTGACAAGCCATACAATAGACTCCTTTCAACGTTTGGGAGAGCTGTTTGCGGATGAGTGCCAATGAACATATGAAACTGATCTTACTACTATTTTACAAACAATACATCATGCAGGAGATAATCATATTCTAGTGATTTTTGCTGCAGGTAATTTAGATTATTTGGTGAGAACAAAACTATAATGCTATTGATAGGAGACATACATATTCAAGCAAAATATGGAGACAAAATCGTGCAATCGGTGCGCGATTTTGTCGCTGATCATCCAAAAGAAAACAACATTGTTTTTGTGGGAGATTATGTGTATCATTTTTCTTATCATAGAAAATCATTACTCAAGTTGTTTGGATTGTTTGTGGAACTTTATCAACAAGGAAAAAATGTTTATGTGTTGGCAGGGAATCATGACTGGTTAGGCGAACATTTTGTCTATGCAGAAGGACAGTACGCAATTGATGCGCTAGCCAATGTAGAAAGCGATAACGCGAAATGATCACTACACTTCATTACGAAGCCGCTCAAAACGAACATCGAGGGTCAGGAAATACTTTTTTTGCCTTTTGTCTTACAAGTAGAAGATCTTCCTCAAGGATTGCGTCTTGATGAATCGGCAATCAAAACAGATCCTTTGTTGATGAAAATTCATGAAACAAGCAAACAACTCAAAAAATCAGACAACAAATATGAACAATTTTCTGGTGAGTTAAATAATCAATTATTAGGCTATGTGCTGGATTCTTCGTCACTGACTGTCATTCATCACTATTACGTTGCTGATACTAAGTTTCCCGGTCAAAAAACTTCGTTTAAATATAGAGATGTTGCGCTGAGTCCTGACTGGATGAATTATCCATGATTATCGATGATTTCTGGACATATTCATCAAGCATTTACGATCAAAAATTATCTCTGTACAGGAAGTGTTTGGTCAACAAGTCCTCTGGAATACAATCAACAAAAATATTTGCGACAATGGGATACGAAAGAGAATAAATTCCATGCCTATGCGACCCATGTTAACCCTTATGTGCGTTTTGAAATAGATGATCATGATACAACAATTACTCAATCCTGACTGGATGATCGTTGGCGCGCTATTATTGCCTCTTCTCAGGAAAATATTAGCACATCAGACCATTACCACATTGTGAACCATGATAGCGATGTACATCGATGAAATGTAAGTATTTCTTTGGTAACGCCTGTGATTGATTACGAGCTACTGCCAAGATATATAGAAAGTGATCTCCATGATACCTTTGCCAACATCAAACTTTACAAAAAACGTCAAAATGTAAGTAACCTTCTTGCACAATTGGAAACAAGTACCAAAGATTTTTCAGGAGGACGACATGATTGGAAAGCTATCTTGGAAGAATATATTACAAAAAAATATCCACAAGAAAAAGACTCTTATTTTAATGAGTTGAAGGATCTTGGTCTTCACTAGTTTTGTTGTGTTCTAATAGTATGAAGATAGTTGAGGGGAGAGATCCCAATACTGATGTTATGATTGTTATAACAAAATAGCATCTCTTTTGTACTGAGAAAAAATTCAGACTACTTGTTGTACGTCAACAAGTAGTTTATTTGTATTATTATAGTATTATTAAGATGAAAAAATATATGTCATGACTAGGAATAATAACACTTATAATTGTCGCTTTTTTTGCAATACAATATAACAATGGAAAAAGAAGCACTCAGAAAATATCACTAAATCAATGGTATAGCTATGATCAAAATGGCCTATATTTTGAAGAAGACACAATTTTTTCTTGAGATGTCAGGGAATCAGAAATCTATCATAGTGGTATTATATTGCATCATAGTAAAAATATTTTTGTTTTATGAAAGCCTGTTGACGATTTACAGAGTCTTGATGAATTCAACAATTTATACAACAATATGTTATTTAGTGATAATTGATGAAATATATATTTTCTTCGACATAAAATCCCTGGTTTCTGAGTGGATCGTCTTAACAGCAAACAACTCGAATCAAACGAACGATTTATTTGATTGTTAGATGCTATAGAACCATTCTTCATAGACAAAAATGGCTTTCTTTTTTCTCTGTCTGGAAGAATAAAAGAATATACTCGCAAAGATATTTCTGCAATAGACCAAGAAAATTGCTTACTCATAGAATTTAATGACTGAACTATTTTTGCTCACAAATTTATTTATAAAAATTCTATAGAATCATTTTTTTCACTTAATGAGGCAACATTCGATAATGCTTGTAACCAACTTTTAAAAAATTTATAGGACAGAAGAGCATTGTAAATAAAAAACAATTCTGTATTTTATAGATATGCTATTATTTATAGGTTTTTTATAATTTGTAAATTTTTCCATACTCTATCGTCTCAAAAAAAAGCCAGAGGACTTTGTCGTACATGAACAACTAGAAAGGCAGCGAATTCCTCATACCTGAAATACTATTCCTGACGTGACTGATGGTCAGGATCTTTTTTTGTATATTCATTTTGAAAAAAACAATAGAAACAGCATGGACGTTGTGCTGCAACTTTGTGAGAGAATGGGCCTTATGAAAAAATACGTTGGTATTGCTGGTCTCAAGGATAAAATAGCTATCACAAGACAATGGATAAGTATTCCTCATAGCGCTGTAGCAATGGCGGGCTGACTGCAGCAAACTATCGCGTTACTAGAACAACTGGAAGGTGTTTCGGTATTGGAAACAAAACGGTATTCTCGTTGATTGCGTGTGGGAGACAACATATGAAACACTTTTCGCATTAAACTTGCAGCGCAAAAAGATATTCCTTCTTGAGTCAAAGAAGCGCTGTTGGAACGTTTGGAACGTATCAAACATCATGGATTTCCCAACTATTATGGAATGCAAAGATTTGGAAAGTGACTGAAGAACCTTGATAAGGCAACAAGAGTTATTGCTGATAGTAGATTTTGGCCCGGGCAATATGTTAGCAAATTTGTACTACAAAGCTATGCAAACTATCATTTCAATAAATACGTCACTACAAGATGGTCCCAACAAAATTATTTGCTAGAATGAGATATTCTCGTTGATAAAAATCATCATAATCTGACTCGTATCGCGTACTATCTTGGAGATAATCAAGTTATGATTGTTGATCGTGACCGTTATGAATCCGAGCAGAAAAACCTTATCAAACATGATATATCACAATATGCAACTCATCAAGAACCTATGAATGATCAACGAAAAGTAACAGGTCCTTTGTTGTGAGTTCATGGGCTTATTCCGCCTCGCGACACAGAAGCATTTCGTCACGAAAACAGCCTATACTCTCGTCTCAAGTTCTGGTACAAAAAAGTTGAAAACTGCCAACACTTTGGTATGCTGTGAAGAAGAAGACCTCTTTGGGTATTTCCTGATCAATTTTCTTATCAATTTGACGAGGAAAACAATATTTTTTTGACATTTTCACTACCGACAGGAAGCTATGCAACGGTATTGGTCGGAACATTGTTTGAAGATGTTGATCAAGCAACCATGATAGGAAACAGACTTATCGTTCCTCATTAACTATTTTTTTAGCTAACACATAACTCTATGCACCAACAACGAAATACTTTGATAAAAACTTTTTTGCATTACAACGCTCAAATAAATCTTTCTGCGATTAGAGATGAAGAATGAGTCTACCAAAAACACATCCAAGACGCACTTTCACTGACACAATTTGATATTATTCAACCGGGGGATACGGTTATCGACGTAGGAACAGGAGGTTGATTTCCATTGATGCCGCTTGCAATGCACTATCCTGATACGACATTTGTAGGCATTGATGCAAGACAAAAAAAAGCCAAAGTTGTCAATCAAATCATCGAAGAAGTTGGCATATCTAATGCAAAAGCGCTATGGACAAGAGCAGAAGATCACAAAGAACAGTATGACGTGATGGTTACCAGAGCCGTTGCTTATGTAGATAAGCTACTCAACTGGAGCCATCATCTTGTCAAAAAGTGAGGATATTTTGTATTATATAAGCTTAATGTCCCTGAAGAACTAGCTGAACTTGAAAAAATGTGCGATAAACTTGATTTGATATTAGCATTTTCTCACCACTACTCTCTTTTTGAAGGCGATATTGATAGAGTGATCTATATCATCAAAAAACCTGAGGATGCCTAAATCTAGTCAATATTATTGCATCAATTAGATTCCATCACTATAATAAAGTGAATCCAATTCTTATTCTTTTTTTCTTGCCATGTTACACCTAGAAAAACTTAACCAATTAGATAATCACGTTGCTTATGTACAACAAAAACTCCAAAGAAAGGATGTCTTTCTTGTTGGGTGATGTGTAAGAGATATTTTATTAGGAATTGACAAAACGATTGTTGACCTTGATGTCACACTTGCATGACAACCCAAAGCAATTGCTGATTCTATCGATAAATCAGCGATTTCTTTTTTCATGACAGAAAAATATGGAACGATGACGATCATTCCCAAAAATGATCAACCGGCCGACAACAGCAAAGAAACACTCCAGTATGAGATAACACCATTTCGTACTGAATCAGCATATACGGACTCTCGTCATCCCGACCAAGTCAATTGGACGGATAACCTAGTGCTTGACTCACAAAGAAGAGACTTTACTATCAATGCAATGTATTACACGACTATTCATTCAGAGAAACTCACTTCACAGCCAAGCAAAAGCGATGAGCAAGAAATAGATCCTCAAGCTATCAGCAAATCACTTGAAAAAACAGGTCTGTCTATACTGTGATCCCTCAATGTTGTTTTCATTAGTGATTCAGCTCTTATTGAACGCTTTTTTCCTGCGGGAAAATTTGATGAAACCACGTATATTGCATACATACACAAGCATTTCAAAAAAATAGATTCTGACAGATTCACGTCAGAATGATGGAGATTCGTCCTGGATCCCTCTCAAGGTCTTCTTGACATGCTACACAGAAAACTCAAAGCTGTTGGTGAAGCAGACAAAAGAATAGAAGAAGATGCGCTCAGGCTTATGAGAGCTCTCAGGTTTGTGAATGTACTCAATCACAAACTTCAAAAAAAATCAGAAGAAACGTGTTTTCCTAGCGCATACTTTGATTTTGAAAAAACAACCTGGAAAGCAGTCAAAAAAAATTATTACAAGATTCAACATGTCGCAAAAGAAAGAATCAAAACAGAGCTTGATAAAGTTTTTCAATCAGGAAATCCTGCGTGATTTATTGGGCTACTTGATGAGACTAATATGCTCAAATATTTGTTTCCGGCTTTATATGCTACCAAATGAGTGAATCAGCCAGTAAGATATCACCCTTTTGATGTGTATGTTCATTCGTTGTTGTGTCTTAAGGAATTCCAAGAAATCAATGGTGATTATATTGCAAGATATGCAATGATCTATCATGATGTGGGAAAAACGGAGCAATACTACAGTTATGAAATGGGATTAAATCAAGAAGAAGTGAGAGAAGTTTTTGGTACATGGCTCAATCATATAAGATGTGGTGCCGATATGGTTGCTGCTGATTTTAAAGCGCTATGATTTAGTAAAAAAGAAGTAGATGCACTGACTTGGTATGTCGCTAACCATATGAAAATAGGAGAAATTGCCATGGCAAAAAAAGCAAATTGGAAGAAAAAAATTAGAAAACTCATCAGTGAAGCAGGACCTGAAAGAGTACTGAATCTTATTGATATCACTGTTGCAGATAGATTAGGACAACAAAATCCGGTACAGCCTCCTGCAATAGAAGAATTGATTGAACTAGAGGAGATGGTTAATGAAATTATGGAAGAAGAAGGACAATTTACCATCAAAGCAATGGACCTCAATGGAAATGACTTGATGGAGGCTTTTTCTCTCCCAGCATGACCAAAACTTGGAGCAATGATTACACAAGCGTTTAATTGGGTTATTGATGACATCCAGGCAAGAAACAAAAAAGACATCATCTTACAACGACTTCAAGACCAAGAATCATAATATTGTATAAAAAAAGCTACATGGTAGATACCGTGTAGCTTATTTTGTTATTAGTTTAACTATTAGCATTTAATTTTTTAATAATCTGATCAATTGCCTGTGGGTTATATATACCGTTTTCTAGCATATTTATTCCACCTTTGATACAAAATATTTCTATTCTGGATTTTCTGAAAAAGCCATCAGGGTATTCTTTTTCTTTTTTGTAGGCATGAATTTCAACGCCTAATTCTGAAAACTTTGAAATGCTTTTTGTTGAATCAGAGCCTATTTCATAGGAGTTTGTATCCTTAAGCAGCAAATCTGCTAATGTGTCTAACTTTTCTTTGTAAAGAGCTAGATAAGTAGCATATGCTTCTTTTTCCTCTGAAGTTGTTGTCGCATTTTGACCTAGAGCCTTTGTGTTGCTGAAGGTTAATGCAAGAAATAGAGGCAGAATTGAAAGTAGTGAGAAGTTTGTCTTTTTCATTTTGTTTTTGTTAAGTTAATTTGTTTTTGTTATTGCTGTTGTTATTAATTTGAGGACAGTGTCCTTGGCAGCTTTTTATAGAAAAAAGAAAGTAAATCAATAGAATTAGTTGTTCTTTATAATTAATATATTGATATGACCATATTTTGAGAGATAATTAAGAGAACAATTCCTGCAACAATCGTTTATGAAGATAATGACTACCTTGTCTTCAAAGATATCAACCCACAAATGAAAACCCATCTCCTTATCATTCCCAAAAAGGAATGAATTCAGTCTTTTGTCGCAACAAATACTGAAGACAAAGAGCTTGTCAAAGGCATGATGGATATTGCATGGAAACTTATTGAGCAACATGGACTGACAGGTTGTAAGCTACAATACAATTCGGGTGCCAATCATGGACAAGAAGTGTTTCATATCCATCTTCATCTCATGAGTCATGATCCGCTCAAAGAATAAATAAATCTTATCTCGCCGACTTGTTTTGTTGGTATAAATAACTACTATCATTGCAATTTATCACGTGGATCGCATATGAATTTCCAATTACAATCTGAGTTTCAGCCTGCAGGGGATCAACCCAAAGCAATTCAATGAATCATTGATAGCTTTGACCAATGACAAAAAGCAGTCACACTATTGGGTGCAACAGGAACAGGAAAGACGTTTACCATGGCTAATATAATTCAACACTATCAAAGGCCAACGTTGATACTTTCTCATAATAAGACACTTGCAGCACAACTTGCAACAGAGTTTAAGCACTTTTTTCCAAAAAATGCTGTGCATTATTTTGTATCATACTTTGATTACTATCAACCAGAAGCCTACCTTCCAGACAAAGATACTTACATAGAAAAAGAAGCAACTATCAACCAAGAAATCCAAATGTACAGACTTGGAGCAATGGCATCGTTGATTTCAAGAGAAGACGTGATAGTAGTCGCATCAGCTTCTTCTTTGTATGGTCTATGACAAAAAGAATATTTTGAAGATCATAGCTTAGAGCTTCATGTCGGTAAAGACTATGAGTTCAAAGAACTCAAAAAACAACTTATTAGGATGCAATATTCGCCCGTGCAATCCAATATTGAACCAGGAATGTTTGATTTCAAAGGGGAGATGGTAGATATTTATTCAAGTATTGACAAGCTTTTGTATAGGTGTCATTTTGATGAAGAGACATTAGAAATGATTGAGGTTAAAGATATGTTTAGCTTTGCAAACAAAGGTTCTGTGCAAGAAGTGAGGCTCTGGCCTGCAACACAATATCTGCAAAATTTAGAAAACATTGATGACATTCTTGCTGATATTCAAAAAGAAATGGATATGAGAGTCGCTGATATGGAAAAAAAATGATTAGTTCTGGAAGCACACAGACTCAAAAAAAGAGTAAGTTATGATATTAGAATGATTCGTGAAACCTGATTTGTAGGATGAATTGAAAATTACTCGCCATACTTTGATAAAAGAATGCCTGGAGAAGCGCCATACACTATTTTTGACTATTTTCCAGATGATTTTCTGCTTATCGTTGATGAATCTCACATGACGATTCCTCAGCTCAACGCAATGCCCAAGGCGGATAGGGCAAGAAAAATTAATCTCATTAGGCATGGATTTAGGTTACCGTCTGCTGTTGATCATAGACCTATGCGTTATGATGAAGTAGAAGCAATTATGGGTTGGAAATCTGTTGATAGTCTTTATCAAAAGCCATCAAAAGATAGCGCTAGCAAGAAGATGACAAAAAAAGAAAAAGAAAAATTAGATCGCTATCACGCACAAGAGAAAGAGGTGAACGAATTTCTTGACTATCGTAATAGTTTTACTGACATGATGGGTCAAAAACCATGAGAGCACCACCGCTCTTCTATAGAAAAAAAACTCAAATGATCGACAAAAGCACTTTTTGTTTCGGCGACACCAGCCCAATACGAACTTGAGCTATCAGATAAGGTTGTTGAGCAAATCATTAGACCAACCTGACTCCTTGATCCAATCACTTATGTATATCCAAAATCTGGAGACTATGATCTTTTGGAAAAAAGTGTCGATGCTCTTATTGCAAAAAAACCATACATGAAACAATACTTTGATAACGATATTACGCCAAGCTAATTATACATTATTTTGTGTCACACAAATTAAAAAACTACAAGCAGCTGTTGCTTGTAGTTTTTTTTGGTTAATCTTCTAGTATATATTTTTCTGCAGCTCCTGTACCGAATTTTAGTACTCTTGCTCCTCTATTTACTGTTGTAACGGAGATTCACATTTTTTCAGCGACTTTTCTTTGAGTCATTCCGTCTCTCAGATGCTTTAGAATTTGAATTCTTTCTCACAATGCAACAATCTCCTGAGGTGTTAGAAGATCGAGTAATGTTCCTTTCATGTCTTGAACATCATCTACTTTTACTAGCACTGATGCTAATAAAGTCAACCATTCATCCAAAGGTTGTTTCATATATTATTTGTTTTACAAGATTAAATGCGTTACTACAATACCAATATGAGAAGCAATTGCAAGAGAAATGTATTTAAATTGAGGGTTTATGATTTTTATTCTTATGAGAATATTCTTCTATCTTTGTTACAACCTGCACATAATCGTCTACAGAAAGATAATTTTCTATTGTCGCAGAGTTGAGGATTTTACGTACTTCATAATAAAGGTCTTTGTCATACTCACGCATATCCTCTACTTGTTCTGCATACTTTTCTGTTAAACAAATCAATAACTTACCATAAACCTCTTGGTGAAGTTTCCATCTATTTGTTCTATGATTGGTAAGATGCTTTGGGGATACAAGAAGTGATTTTTCTGGCAACAATGCATTTTCGCTTTCCTGCGGATTCGCTTTATATTGTAATGCAGGTGCAAAGTTTCCCCTTTTTATACCATTAGCAACAAATTCATTAGCAAGAATTGAAAGCAAAACATCGGGATTTGTTGTGGTGTTTGCAAAATCTTCTCCGTCCAATCGTCAATCTTTCTTCTTTTGATGTTGCTCTTGTGACCACACCATTACCTTATCAAGGAAGATACCTTTTCTTTTTTCACAAAAGTATATATGATCAATTTTGTGTGATGCGTTGCTCCAATCATAGGAAGTAAAGTCAATAACTCCATTAGTCATATAAATGACTTTGTTTTTTAGATCGGTGTTTTTTTCTGTTATGTTTTTTTTGATGTAATCGATATGCTTAAAATAATGTTGTACTAATCCTTTTTTGATCCTCTTCAGTATTCTATCATAATGAGTGGTCAGCATTTTCCTCAAAAGGAAGTTTTCAGTTCCTCCTATTTCATAAAAGATATGAGAATTAAACGCATCTTCATTCCCTGATGTTGTGTAATCATCTGCTGAACCCACAACTTTTTCAAATTGTGTTTCACAGCCAAATTTTTCACCCAAAAAAGAACACCACTCCCACTCTAATTTTGTTGTTATAAAATTTTTATTATGTTTCTCTTTGTATGTTGGTGTTGAAAAATAACGATTGAGATTATCTTTATTTCTTTGACGAATACAAGTACTAACTATATCCAAAAAATCAGTAGATGGAAGCCCTCATCGGTTTTCAAAATGAGGAGAAATTATTCTTTTTTTATGATAAAAGCCAAAAAACTCTTCCATAAATACTTTTATTATCCTATTTGCTTCTTCATGACTTTCTTCGCAGACAATAATGCGACTTCAAAATAAATCAGCCATAACGTCTTCTGGGTTTGTACTTGCTTTACGAAGAAGCTTACTAATAATTCTTCGATCTGATTTTCTTCTAAACATTAGTATCACCTTAGAAGAAATTCCTGGGTATTTTGATTCCAAATAAGGCATAAATTCATTTTGGATACTCTCTTGGTATTCTTTAAATGATTCTTCTATTTGCTCATACTGGCTATAAAAATTCATCATAGCCCATAAAGAGAAAAACAAGATCGCTCTCTTTGTGTTTTTTACCTTATCATTTTTGGATAGTCATTCATGTTTTGTATCTACAAGCGAGTTAATAAAACCTATAATTTTTTCTTCTCCATCCATAAAATGTGCGCATTGCTCTGCATTTTCAACAGATAAGAAATCAGGAAAAAGTGTTCTATACTCAGCCATCTTGGGTGAATCTGACAGAATGTCTTTTGTGTCAAATTCTAGGTATTCTTCGGTAAAACTGAATGCACTAGGGAAAATATGTTCTTGAAATTTTTTGATTAATTTTGGAGTAAATGTTAGGTTTTCAAAATAACGAAAACGGTCATTTTTTTCACTGAGGAGATCATACAGCACTTGTTTCATCTCACCATAGGAAATTGGAGCAACATTATCTGCATCAACCATAGTTGTTTTTTCATTATTGTCTTTACTAATATCTCTCCAGTTAGTGAGTGTTAGCGTAGAAGTATCATAAGAAGAAGTGGTTTTAGAAAAATTGACTACTGTTGCATCGACAGCATTATTATGTTTTGGAGTTTCTGCTCATGTATTCTCGATAGAGACACTACTTCATACTATTTCGTTCATTTTCACAGGACTTTTTAAATCGTATGAAAAGTATACAGATAAATCCTCATTAAAACAACACTTATATACAAAAAGACAGAATAAATCTGTCTTTTTGTCATGATACTATTTTTTATACATCTAGTTCTTTAACGTCTTTTGCATGAGTTAAGATGAAATGTTTTCTTAAACTTACGTCTTCTCCCATAAGAATTCTAAATAATCTGTCGGCCTCTTCAGCATCATCAATAGTAACTTTATTTAGCTTTCTATTCTCTGGGTCCATTGTTGTATCCCATAGCTGTTCGGCATTCATTTCTCCCAAACCTTTAAATCTTTGCGCATCAAATTTTTGCTCTGTATTGATGTTATGAGCTTTGAGAGCTTGATCAAGATCCATTGGTGGATAGGTATATATTTCCTTTTTTCCTTGTGTCAGCTTATACAGAGGAGGACAAGCAACATAAAGGTGCCCATGCTCGATAAGCGGCTTCATGTAACGATAGAAGAAGGTCAATAGTAGTGTTCTAATATGTGCACCATCGACATCGGCATCCGTCATAATAATAATTCTATCATATCTTAGTGCTTCTTCATCATACGAATCTTTGAGACCGCAACCAATAGCAGTAAGTAATGATTTCACTTCTTTATTTGCAAGTATTTTTTGGATATGTGCCTGCTCTGTATTGAGTACTTTACCTCTCAGTGGTAAAATAGCTTGAAATTCACTGTCACGACCTTGTTTTGCAGATCATCACGCCGAATCTCCCTCCACAATGTACAATTCTGTGTCTTGTTTTCCTTTTCTACGACAGTCTGATAATTTACCTGGCAATACTCCTCCAGCAAGAACATTTTTTCTCATTACTGTTTCTTTTGCTATTCTTGCAGCCATTCTTGCTCTTGCAGCAAGCTCAATCTTTTCAAAAATTCTATCAAATTCTTCTTCGTTTTCTTCAAAATAGTTGGTCAAGTATTCATAACATGCTTTTTCTACTTGTCTACGAACATAACTATTTCCAAGTTTTCCTTTGGTTTGTCCTTGGAATTGTGGTTCTGGAATTTTTACTGTCACGATAGCATACAGACCGTCAGTAATATCAGAATATTGGAATTCTCCGATTTTTTTGTGGATTTTTCCTTTTTCTTTTGCCATTTCGTTTACCTTGGTGAGCAAGGCTGATTTGAAACCAAGCACATGTGTTCCCCCATCGACAGTTGGGATATTGTTTACGAATGATTGGATATTATCGTTTGCAGAGTTTACGAATTGGAAAGCAATTTCTGTCAAACAATCTTTTCACTCAACGTTGACATAGTGCATTGACGCGATTCTTTCTTGCTCTCACACGACAGCGTTCAGCCATGTTTTTATTCCACCTTCATAACAAAATCTCTTTTTGAAACCTGTTTTTTCATTGATAATAGTAAAGGTTACACCAGGTGTTAGATAAGCTCCACGTCTCATTCTAGCAATTTCTGTTGCTTCGATATATTCTTCTACTTCAAAAACAGTATTGTCCGCTTTAAAACTTACCGATGTTCCATTTTTATCAGATTCTCCAATCACTTCTACATCTCCACATGGAACTCCTTTTTCATATCTTTGACGGTAAATTTTTCCATTCTTGTGAATAGTCGCTTCCAATCGATCAGAAAGAGCATTTACTACCGACGAACCAACTCCGTGCAAACCTCCAGAGATTTTATAAGCACTTTTTTCAAACTTACCTCACGCATGGAGTACAGTAAAAACTGTTTCTAGTGCAGATTTTCCTGTTTTTGGGTGTTTGTCTACAGGAATTCCACGCCCATTATCGTGTACCGTTACTGAATTATCTTCGTGAAGAATAAGTGTAATAGCGTCACAGTGACCAGCAAGTGCTTCATCTACACCATTGTCGACAATTTCCTGAATCATATGATGTAGACCGACAATATCTGTTGATCCAATATACATACCAGGTCTTTGTCTTACCGGTTCTAGTCATTCTAATACCTTAATCTGCGAGGCGTCATAATTAGTGTCTGTCGTAATGTCTGCCATTCAATTTTTCGAATGAAATGTAAAAAAATGAGTCTGACCCATTCAAGTTTGCGTCAATTATTCATGTATATGTATAGTAATCACATTTGCATTGTAAAGGTTTTTTGAGAGAACAGGTTGATAACAAACAAAAATCACATACACTCAAATGAAAAATCTCTTATGAGATTCCCATATGAGACTTATAAGTATAGCCTCACATGAAAATCCTTGTGAGAATTATTTCTTAAAAAAAGATTTAGTGAAGCAATAAATTCGTCGTTAGTTTTTGTAAATCTTTTTCGTATTTTTTGCAATTCAAACTCAGGAATGACTAAGCTTTCATCTGGTTCTAAAAAACTTATTTTACCGTACTTAGTGTGAATAAAGAATTCAATAAATCATGGTTTTGAGGATTAAAAAAACCAAGTTTCTATAGCATCATTAGATCAATCATCAACTGGTCTTTTCCATATGGATAATATAGGATGATTTTCTCCAAAAACTACCCACACGTCAACATCAATAGTTATAAATAAATTTCTAGAATTTTAAAGCGATTTAGTATTTCAATTTTCTCACAACTTTTACTTGCTGCGGTTAGGAGAAAATATATTATGGTTTCTAGCAAATTTTATACTACTACTTCTCCTCTATGGATTACACGATACAAAAAGTAAATGGCATTGATTGTATTTTTGCACCAATGAATGATACCCACTCGATTACAATAGAAGTCATGGTCAAAGCTGGTAACATTTATGAAACGAGAGAAAACAACGGAATCAGTCATTTTCTTGAACATATGTTTTTTAAAGGAGGAAAAAAATATCCGACCCCTATGAGCGTTGCGCAGGCTGTTGAGAATTTTGGTGGCGAGTTTAATGCTTACACAGGAGGTATCTATGCTGGTTATTATGTCAAATGTGCCCCTGAATTTGCACCAAAAGCATTAGATGTTCTTTCTGATATGCTCGTTGATTCGCAATTCCTAGAACCTGAAATGGAAAGAGAAAAATGAGTGGTTATTCAAGAAATCAAAATGTATAACGACAATCCTCGTTCAGTAGCCTATGACAAATGGAAACAACGATACATAGGAGACTCAAGCTATGGATGGAGCGTACTTGGACCTGAAGAAAATGTCAAAAAATTCACACAAAAAGATCTTTTTGATCATAAAAATGCTTTGTACACCAAAGATAATTTACTTATTGTTGTTGCAGGGAAAATAAGCGACAAAGAAGGAATCATAGCGCTCATTGAGAATCTTTTCGCGAGACTTCCTGACAAAAAAACGTGACAGCAGCCAGCCTATACCAGAACACTTCCCCAAGAAAAAGTCCACTCATACAAAAAAGAAACACAACAAAACCATTTAATTTTTTCGGCACCCGGATTTAGTGGAAAAAGCAAACAAAGATTTGCTGCTTCTCTTTTTTCGACCATCTTGGGAGGAAATATGTCTTCAAGACTTTTCCAAAATATTAGAGAAAAACAAGGATTGTGTTATTATATTGGAGCGTCTCACCGTCCACAACAGTTTGATGGAAATTTTTCTATCGGTGCATGAATTGATAAAGAAAGATTTGATTCTGGTGTAGAACAAATCAATAAGGAGCTCGATCAAATAGCGACGGGAGACATTTCGCAAGAAGAATTTGATAATGCAAAATGATATCGCATAGGAAGTCTTCAAATGGGGATTGAGACCTCAGATTCACTTGCTTCCTTCTTGGGTAATCAGTATCTTATCTACTGAAACATTGAAACACTTGATGATATCATTGCAACCTACAAAAATCTTACATTGCAAGAGGTGCAGCAAGTTGCTCACCACCTTCATCAAGACAATCGTTATCTATTTTATGTTGAATAAATTTTCATGTTATTATCAGCACAGGAATTGCTTGTCCAATTTTGATCGCTCTTTTTGATTAATCTTGCCAGTCTTTTTGTTCTTACATACTTTTTGTTCTACAAAAGACACCATGACAAACAAGGATTTGTTACCTACACGTTGTTTGGAATATTCTTGTTTACTGTTGTATTTTTTCTGATTAGAAATGATGCCGTTATTAGCTTAGGTTTTGCTATTTTTGGTATTCTTTCTTTGATTAGGTTGAGAAGTGATACATTTAGCAAAATAGAGATTACCTACTTTTTTGCGGCGATGAGTTTGTCTTTGATCAATGGAATGGTTGCTGATGGACATCTCATGATACTGATCGCTATCAACATTGTTCTCCTTTTTTTGACGTATGTGTTTGACAATCCTGTCATTTTCAGCCATGCAGAATCAAAAGTTCTCTACAAGCTTGATGCAATACCTGCGACATTATTTAACGAACCAGAAACAACCAAAGAACATTTGAGTACCCTACTCAATGTCGAAGTAACTGATTACACTATCGTTGAAATAGATTCAATCAAAGACAG
Source organism: bacterium (assembly GCA_020627925.1). GTDB lineage: Bacteria > Patescibacteriota > Gracilibacteria > Absconditabacterales > Absconditicoccaceae > JAHDFY01. The sequence goes on along the minus strand of JAHDFY010000003.1, from coordinate 64,206 downwards.
CACCCATATGCGAATTACTTACAAATCATAAACAGTTATTTTGCATTTACTCACTGCCATGGACAAGATTCTCCGTCAGTATGATTCTCTTTCTCTTGCAGCACTCAAAAAACGCTCAAACTTTCTCAAAAGAAAAGAGACCAAATATCTCATTCATCAAAAAAAGCTTCCTGATGTGTTGAAGCTTTTTTTGGATGATTATGATTTATTGGAGATTGATGGAGTTTCTGTTTTTACTTATGATAGTTGTTATTTTGATACTGATCATTTGCGATCTCATCACCAACACCACCAAGGAAAAAGACATAGAGCCAAAATGAGAACCAGAGCATATGTCAATGACCCAGATTTGACTTATTTTGAAGTTAAACTAAAAAAATGAACAAAAACATTCAAATATAGATTACCTGTTGCTCGTCACAATCACGGGAAACTAACAGACACAATGTTCAATTTCTTGTCTGAAAAGTATCAACAGCAATATAATAAGCCATTTGCACAAAAAATAAGCAATTCTCTTCGTATTCAATACCAAAGAATAACACTTGTACACAAACAAAACCACGAAAGGGTTACCATTGATTTTGCTATCAACTTTTATGGTAAAACGTGAAGCCATCCGCTCACGAATGCTATTATCATCGAAAGCAAGAGCGACATGAATCACTCCCCTAGTAAATATCTTTTGAAAACACTATGAATCAGAACAATAGGAACATGTAGTAAGTATTGCTTAGCTAGCATCATGCTCTATAAGAGCAAACATAATCGCTTCAAACAACTAATAAAATACACCAATCGTATCAAAAAAAGCCCCGCATAAAGACATGGGCTTTTTTATTTTTGTATGAACATTGTTAGTCCAAGCTATTGATTTCTGCTTCAAGCGCATCAAGTTCTGATTTATCATTGAGAATTGATTGCTCTTCTCTTTTTTGGATTTTTTCTATAAGATCGATTGATTTTTGCAGCTTCGTCGCCTTATCTTTGTCGACAATAAGCTTCATTGCTCCGATGAGAATTTGTTTGACCGTTCCTAGAGCTTCTTTGTCTAAGACGTCTTCTTTGATCAATTTGATCAATGGTGTTGCCACAGGCCGCTCCATTTTGATTAGTTCTAATGTTTGAATAAGATAATCTTTTACTTTCATGATGAAGACAAAGTATAAATACTGATTTCATTGTACGTAATAGATGCCATCTTTCAATCTGTTTGGGCATGCTATATCACATTTTCTTTGACATTCATATGAATTAATAAGTAATAGTTTTGAAAATGTGTTTTGTATGACTACTATTCTGGTGCCTTATTTATTAGCCAATCTGTAATGCAAACAGTCGATATTTGGATGCTCTGAGCGTGAATTGGAATCTTTTTGTTTGGTATGCATACCTTTGAATCCTCATTACGTTTTTTGTGATGAGAAAAATTCAAAGAAGTACTTCACCACTATACCAACAATGCTTGGAATTCTATACTCGTGGGAACATTAGTAACCGCACTATTACAAAGTAGTAGTTTAGTTTCTTTGATCGCAATTGCCTTTGTGGGAGCAGGAATTATGAGATTAAGTAATGCCATAGGAGTGCTCATCGGAGCTAATATTGGTACTACTTTTACCTCGTTGCTCGTCGCTCGGTTGTGATTTGGAGAATTCAAAATTGCTACATTTGCTTTTCCTATTCTTGCAATAGGATGAATTAGCCTTTTGTTTACCAAAGGAAAAACAGGAAAACAATGGTCAACATTGCTTGTTGGATTTGGACTACTCTTCTTGTGACTAGATTTCATGAAAGAAAGCGTTGAAATGCTACAGCAAACATTTGATTTGGCGCAATACGCTCAATTTGGTCTACCTCTTTTTTTCCTTATTGGTATTTTGGTCACCGTTGTTTTACAATCAAGTAGTGCCATATGAGTACTTACCTTAGCAGCAATCAACTCAGGAGTTATTGATTTTCCTGCGTCTATTGCCATTGTGATGGGTGCAAATATTGGAACAACCTTTACGGGTGTCTTGGCTTCTCTCGGAGGAAAAACAATAAAAAGGCAATTGGCTTTGGCACAAGTTATGTTTAATGTGATCTCTGCTGTGATTGGAATTGTTTTGTTTTGGCCGTACATTTGGTTGACACAAACCTTCCTGTGAGTAAGCGATCCTGTGATGGGTAATGCTGTGCTTAACTTTGTTTTTAATGTAAGTACAGCCATGATGTTTTTGCCGTTTTTGGATGCATTTACTCAATGGATACAGCGCTTATTACCAGACAATGCCAATCAATGATCACTCAAAAACACAGACATTATTTAATTGTTAGCCATATCCTATGTGATTATGACTTATTATGGAACGAATTGTACCACTAGGCCTACTATGGGCGATATTATTTATTATTATGATTATTCTTACAATGAAACAAACACTAGGAGGAATTAAACTATATTCACTATTTGTCAGTAGCGCATCAATGATCGCTGTTTTGATATCAGGGTCTATCTTGTTCTATAACCTGATCCAACATTCAATTATTAGTGAAGAGGAGTACCTTTTGACTCACTATGGCTACAACAACTGTGAATATGATTACCATGTAAAACCTAATGGTGAAGCAACAAAACGCACACCAGAACAAATTGAAAAATGTGAAAAAGAAAACAAAGAAAGAGCAATTGCACAAAGAAAAGTAAATTTTAAAGAAACGTTTGTTGGCTCTGCAACATGGTTTATTATCAGTGGTATTATCCTTGCTGTACACTACAGACTACTCAAAAGAGAAGAAGAAGAAGCAAAGAAAAAAGCATAATTGTTGAAAATAACTTACAACACTTTTTATACAGCGGTATTGACAACAATACTGCTGTTTTTTATAAACAAAATATTAGTAAAACAAAAATAAGGAAAAATCAGGCTATGAAAAAAAATTATTTAGAAAAATTTAGCTCTCTGACGCTTTTTGTAGCGAAAGGACCATTGTATTATGGGCACATTAGTGGTTGGTGGCTAACAATTCTTGGAGATGGTGCTTTTGCACTTCTTGCGTTTCACGATAAGTTATATATCTCTTTTGTATCACAACTTGGTGCTATAGCGTTATGTGCTTATGGTATTATCAAGTGGAGCCAGGACATATCTCTAGGTCTTACCTCTATAGACTATGCAATTATGATAGCAACACTTCTAGTAAGTGGCTATCTCGCAAAAAAGCAGTTAAAAAAAGGGAGTGACGACAAGTATCTTTTGTTGCTTGAAATTCTTGGTGCATTTTTTGCTATGACGAGTTATTATCTCTTGGCTATTGCTCATAGTTGGAGCATCAATAGGATTTCTGGAGTAACTATCGCATGGAGTGGCATCTTTTTGTGCCATATTTCTTATTGTCTTATTGGCAAACGAAAAAAATATGCATTTTTTGCTACACTACAGGCAGCAAGCTGCTTTGTAGCACTTACCAAATTATTCTACTCATTATTATGACACAACATGCTGCTTACCACAGCATGTTTTTTCTACACCAAAATATGCCCAAAATAAAAACGCAACAAAGTATTGACATATCACACTTCATACATATGGTTTTATGTATTATATTTATTTTGTATTTTCATTTGCATGTCTCAAGAAAATCATGATATTTTAGATGATGATTCTCTCAATCAACAACCGCTTACCTCTTGACATAAAGACCTTGTAAAAGGTAAAAAGGCAATGCTTAGAAGTCTTCTTTTAGCTGGTACTTGATCTGGCTACCATATGATCAATATGATTAATGGTACTGATTGGGAAACATTCAAACTCCATGAAGATGGCACTCTATGGTTAAGTTCCCCAATGATGACTTCACTACTCTTTGGATTTGCAGCAGCTATTGCTGTATTGGGTAGTGCACAACAGAAATCAGCTACTAGCACTATTGATGCGAACAAAAAAGCAATCTCTGCACTTATGATTTTTTTATTCATTGCTGGATCTGCATATACGTACCACATGACAGAATCTTTCAATGAATGATACAATAATGGCCTCAATAATACCAATGTAGGCTGAACAGAAGCCTACGAAAAATGATGGCGAAAAGGAAATACTGAAAGATTGGAGAATGAAAGAAGAAGAAGAGAATAACAATAGAGACGAAACTTTTCCTCAAATGAGGTTAGACGGCGCTGTTGATACGACATATACTGCGGTATGATAAAGCAGTGGGGAAATAAGCAACCTATAATCATTTTTGATTTTTTTGATGTAAACATAAAGAATGACTAAACACAGTATTTTTGATACACAAGCACTTGAAGCATTTAGAAAAGAGCACAAATTACAGCCCTATCGTATCAGGCAAATCTACAAAGAAATTTTCCATAATTTTGTGATAGATTTCAAAGAAATGACTGCTCTTTCCAAAGATTTGAGGAACAAACTTGAGGAATCATTTGAGATTATCAGCTTGGAAGTAGAAGACGTGATTGAGGATGATGAAACATCAAAATTTCTTTTCAAGACTGCTGATGGAAACGTGATGGAGTCGGTCTTGATGTATCATTTCCATACAGAACAAAGAACGCTAGAAAAAAAACTGAACCGTATCACGTTGTGTATTTCATCTCAAGTAGGATGTAATGTCGGTTGTATTTTTTGTGTCACGTGAAAAATGGGCCTAAAGAAAAATCTGACTCGAGAGGAAATATTGTCACAAGTAGTGTATGCAAACAATTATGTCAAAAATAAATACGGTAAAAAAGTAGATAACACCTGGTATAGTATCAGAAATGTTGTTTTTATGGGAATGGGTGAGCCAATGCTCAACTACCCTGCTGTCAAAAAAGTTTGCTGATTTTTGACTGATACCAACTATTTTGGTTTGAGTAGAAAACGTGTCACTATTTCTACCTCATGAGTACTTCCTCCACTCAAACAATTTTTGGCAGATGATTTGCCAGTGAGTCTTGCTTTTTCGCTTCATAGTGCAGATCAAAAGCTTCGTGAAGAATTGGTTCCTACTATTGCAAAATACTATACTATTGAAAAACTTTTTGCAGCGTTAGATGAGTACACAGATAAAACAGGAAATAAGATTTTTTATGAATATGTCATGATTAAGGACAAAAATGATAGCAGAGAACTAGCCCATACGTGCGGAAAACTGTTGCAAGGAAGACCTGCGCACCTCAACCTCATCCCGTATAATCAAAATCCTGCTATTGACTTAGAAGAATCAACCGAAGCAAGAATAAAAAAATTCAAAGATGTCGTGGAAAGTTATGGTGTGCCTGTGACTGTTAGACAAAATATGGGGCGTAAGGCAAAATCCGCTTGTGGACAACTAGGATATGAAAAGGTGCAAGGAAAAATTATCCAAAAACCATGCGTTGATCCAAACTGTGATTGCAAAAAATGTTAAGGAAAAAGCTGCCCTGTATTATAGGACAGTTTTTTTTTATATAATGTACATATGAAATGTTACATACCATAGGGGTATGTTTGTATGTCAATAACACCGCTTGCTCTTACGGCGTTGAGTGCGAGAGCATACTGCTCAAGGACTTGGAGAGAATAATGCATTCTTTTTTTGATAGTGCTATCGCGACTCGTGGTTGTTTCATCTAGTGTATCGTCATTCAGCACCTCTGTCACTGATCTTACAATAATATGCTGGGGAATGTAGCAAAGGTGATTGTTTTTGTAACTGCTCATACGAAGTTCTGCGATAGGATATGCTCCTCATACTCATGATGATACTCCGACAAGAAGCGCTGCCTTGTTACCAATTAGTTCGGTATTACAGTATAGAAAGAAGTTTTTTAATCATGCAGGCGCCATCCCACTCCATTCTGGAGCAATTATAATAATTGCTTCTGCTTGTTGTAATTTTTGTGCCATAGGATCCCATACATGTGCTCTCATTTGGTATTCATCTTGTGGCTCCTTGCTTCGCATACAATCACTTCGCAATGGAAGAGGGTTATCCTGCAGTGAAATTATTGTCACAATATTTTTTTTATTCATTTTGGTGAGTTGTGTTTGTATATAAGTGGCAACTTTTGCTGATTGAGCATCAGCACGGTGCGATCAAACGATTATGGTATAATGCATTTTTATCCAAAAAACGATAAAGTATCTTTTGTATAACAATGGTCCTCAAAGAGTCAAACCCTGTTGCTGATAAAGTATTGCAACTTTTTGTTTTTTTGGGTACATTGTGCTTGTTTTATGCCAGTGGCCACTATAATGAAAAAAAGAAACAGAACGCGTTCTCTGTCTGTCCAAGAGTTTCACGAAATGATTGTTGAAGGCGATGCTACCTTAGTGGATGTAAGGACGTGATATGAACTACACCAAACATGAATTATTCCTTGAGCAATACATCACAGCTGTTCTGATGATAGTTTTTTGGATTTTATCATTGGTCGAGATAGAGCAAACACGATGCTTATTTACTGTAGAACATGAAGCAGAACTAAAGCAATTATTAATTATGCAGCCAATCTTGGTATTGATTGCATCTATGAGCTGGATAAAGGAATTGTCGAACGACTTAGCAATGGGTGAGCTGTCGTAGGGTGAGCAACCTGACTATTACCATAAAATGGTACGATATTACTTGCTAAGAGCTTCTTTTTCTGTAAGTATGCAGTGTTTTTACCTTTTTTATTGCTTTTATGAGTTACGTTGATTATCTCAACAAATTGGATGGATGTATTTTTTGTAATTACCCTGAGAAATATATTATAGAAAAAGGGACGCATTTTTATATTGTTGCTGCAAATGCTCCTTATGCAAAAGATCATATGTTGATCAATAGCTTTAGGCATTTTTCTCATTTTAATGAATTGACTCAAGAGGAATACATAGAGCTTTGACAATTGATTAATAAAGTGACAAAGTTTCTTTATACCTTAGGACACAAGGAAGTGAGCTTGTTTGTAAGAGACGGTGATGCAGGTAGTAGCACAGGAAAAAGTATTACCCATTTTCACTATCATTTGTTGCCTGGCGTCGATGTAAGAGGTGTTGGACTTGATCGAAAGACACGTCCGTACTACGATGAAAACAAACACTTAGAAGTAACCAACGAAATGAAAAACAAACGAGAAGAATTCTATTGATAAAAAAAATGTCTAGGGAAATAACCCTGGACATTTTTTTAATGAGCTATGCAAAAAGCAAAAGCAACTCACAATTACTTCTCCATACTTGCTTTGACCAGGCCAACAAATAATGGATGTGCTTGATCTAATTTTGAAAGAAATTCTGGGTGTGCTTGTGTTGCTAAGAAATATGGGTGGTCTTTCATTTCTATAAACTCAACCAACTGACCATCAGGCGAGAGTCATGAAAGAACCATTCCATTGTCACGCAATAGTTGATGGTAGTCGGGATTCACTTCATATCTGTGTCTGTGTCTTTCCATGACGATGTTTTCTTGTGTGAACCTTTCGGGGTGGAATGTTTTATAAACGTCAAATACTTTGGTTCACTCGTGAAGTACTGCTGGATACGCTCATAGCCTCATAGTTCCTCCTTTGTTTTTTATATCTCTTTGATCATGCATAAGATGGATGAGCGGATTTTTTGTATGCTCGTTTATCTCTGTTGTGTGAGCATCTGTCAGACCACAATTGTTTCTTGCATGGGCAATCACAGCCGTTTGTAATCACAGACATATTCATAGGTAAGGTATTTTTTTATCCATAGCATAAGAGGCGATATTAATTTTTCCTTCTACACCTCTTTCACCAAATCATCATGGAATTAGAATACCATCAATTCCCATTTGATCAATGGTATGTTGCAACTTTTGTTTTCGGTCGGCACCTTCGTAATCAGCCGTATACAAAGGAACTATAGTAACTTTGGTGTTCAAATGAACACCTGCATGTTTCAAACTTTCCATGACACTCAAATCACAATCTTTGAATTGTGTATATTTCCCTGCTAGTGCGATAACGGTTTCTTTGGGTGCGTGAAGCAAGCGATCACATAGATTTTTCCATTCAGTCAAATCAGCGCCATTTGCTTGAGAAAAAAGGTGTTGTTCAATGATAGTTCCGATACCTTGCTCATTGAATGCAAGTGGTACATTATAAATTGATTCCTGGTCTGTCCCTTGAATGATGCGCTCTACTGGTAATCCTCCAAAAAGTGATAGTTTTTCAATAATTTTTTCTTCCAGTTTTTCGGGCGTTCTCACAACCAAGCAGTCAGGAGAAATACCAACTTCTCTTAATTTTACAATAGAATGTTGAATTGCTTTTGTTTTGAGTTCTCCTGAGTGACTGAGATGGATAATAGGTACGACATGCACAAAAAAGGTATTTGCAACTCATAAATCATAACGAAGCTGTCTCATTGTCTCGATAAAATGAGGTCCTTCTATATCTCATACGGTTCCCCCTATCTCTATAATTGTCACATCTGTTTCTTGTGCAATAGAACTTATCATTTCTTTGATTTCATTGATGACGTGAGGAATTACCTGTACCGTTTCTCACAAATACGCTCCCTCTCTTTCTTTGTTGATAACGTGTTGATAGACTTTACCTGTTGTAATAGAATTTGCTTTGGTCAATTTTGCATGAACAAATCTCTCGTAGTGACCAAAATCCAAGTCAATTTCACCACCATCGTTTGTTACAAACACTTCACCATGCTCATAAGGCGACATAGTTCCTGCATCTACTTGCAAATAAGGATCCATTTTGATCATACTGATCGTATATCCTGAAGATTTAAGAATTCTTCCAATACTTGCAGCAGTAATTCATTTTCCCAATCAAGAAATAACCCCTCATGTTACAAAAATTAGTTTCATCATATATTTATAAACAAACAAAAAAAATAAGTATTCTTGTACGCTTTTTGCGTGTGTCTTATTTTTGAAGGTTTTTTTTTGACTATAGTGTTCTTATGAAATCCGTTGAGTAGATACAAGCAAAAAAATATTTTATTATCAAAGGAGTAAAAAAAATCATTCCAAGACATTGACATATTATTATTTTCACAGTAAAACAAAGTAAGTAATTAAAAGTAAGAAGGCACAACTTTTGCACTTTTTTCTTGCCTTCAAATAGATAATGAGTATAAAGACGAACATGAAACATTTTGATGCAATAAAAGAGACTGTCGGATCATTTTATGACAAGAATCCTCAGGGAGTCGTGATTATTTGGGGAGCGACAGCAACCGGAAAGACAAGCACGAGTGTGAAACTGTCTAAATTTTTTGATTTTGAAGTAATTAGTTGTGACAGTAGACAAATATTTCGTCATATGAATATTGGGACGGATAAGATCAGTCAGGAGATTCGTAGTAATCTCCCCCATCATCAAATAGATATTATTGACCCAGATGGTCACTATACGGCTGGCCAGCGACAAAAAGATACTATACAAACTATTGACGCACTCCATGCAAATGGACAGCGCGCAATGGTCGTTGGTGGAACAGGGTTGTATATTGATACGCTCTACAAAAATTTCACTATGCCCGATGTGTCGCCTGATTATGAACTCAGAAATTATCTTAATGAACAAGAAAAAAAACAACCTGGCTGGCTTCACGCTGAGCTTGAAAGAGTCGATCCTGTGAGTGCAGCCAAGATACATCCTCATTGTACAAGATACCTTGTAAGAGCTATTGAAATCTACAAAAAAACAGGAATCCCTAAATCAGAAGCTTGTAGACAGTTACCCGTGAGGTGGCCACTACTTATGATCGGTCTTTGGAGAAACAAAAAAGATACCAATCACCTTATTGATAGAAGAATTAAAGAAATGATAAAGGAATGATTAGAGGATGAAGTAAAAAATTTACTTGCCATGTGATTTAGTCCTTCGCTACAATCTATGCAGGGAATTGGTTACAAAGAAACCGTTAGCTATCTTCAGTGAAAACGTACAAGAAACCAGCGAATTAATGACTTACGTCTTGCGACTCATAGTTTGGCAAAAAAACAAAGAACACGGTTTCGTAGGTATATAAGAGATGGCCAGAATAATCCCAAAGAAAACGTACAATATCACGTCTATGAATTAGAATTGTAGTACTTTTTGTTCTTATATAGTTTGCTTTTATTTTTGTTTGTACTATGAAAAAAATCCTTCTTGCCTTGCTCTTGCTTGTTATTCTCGGTGGTATTGGTTTTGGTAGTTATCGAGTTGTTACTACTTATGTTCTTACCTCAAGTAGTGATGACCAAATGCTTGAGAATTTTTTGAATCAAAATGGAGAGTTCTTAGCAAGTGGTAGCATTGTCACCACCACTATATCGACAGGAGAAAGCTTTACCGACACAGGAACAAATACAACGTGATTACTTGATCTGAGTGGCTCTATTATCACACAAGAGAAGCAAAAAGACGAAGATAACGAGCGCGACGCACTATATCAAAAAAGACTTGATCACTATCTCAATTATAAAAGAAATTTATTGCAAACTGGAGATGAAGTTATGTTGAATGAGGAACTTATAACTACTACTCCTCCGGTAAGCTCATGAGATAATGCTCCTGCATCAGACGACGCTTCCAAAGAGGATTCCATGACAAACGAAGCAACAACTGGCTCTTCTAATGATGAATCAAACGCTGCCTCGTTACAAGAAGACGAAGCAGAAGAAATATTTGATTTGATAGAAAAAATTGACGGATAATTTTGCATAAATACCTCTTACTTTACTATTTATACTTTGCAAACAACATGAATAACAAAGAATTAGCTGACCTGCTATTTCCCCATATAGACAAAACAATTGAGGACTATTTGACGATGTACCCTAGTCGTGGTGACAACCATATTGTAACTCGTGTTGCTCCTTCACCAACTGGTTTTATGCATATTGGAACTGTGTATAGTGCACTTATTGGACAAAGATTTGCCGAGCAAAACAAAGGAACGTTCATTCTTAGAATTGAAGATACTGATACAGCGAGAACTGTTGAAGGTGCTGTCGATGATTTTATTAGTCATTTTAACTATCTTTCGATCCCAGTAAACGAAGGTCCTTTGTGACCAAACAACGCTGACATTGGAAACTATGGTCCCTATCATCAATCCCATAGAAAAGAAATTTATCATACGTTTATCAAGCACTTAGTTGCAAATGGACACGCGTATCCATGTTGGTTGTCTCCTGAGGAAATGGACTCAATCAGAGCAGAGCAAAGAGCGCTCAAAAAAGCTCCAGGAATTTATGGAAATTACTCAGTGTGGAGAAACAAAACAAACGAAGAATATGTGCAACAATACCAACAAGATCCTGAATGATTTGTGATTAGATTTCGTAGTGAAGGAAAACTAGGTGAAAAAGTACTTTTTGAAGATGTGACGAGGGGAAAAATCCACATGGCAGACAATGTTAATGACAATGTTATTATGAAATCTGGCGACAAACTACCTACCTATCACTTGGCACATGTTGTCGATGATACATTGATGAGAACGTCACATGTAGTAAGAGGAGAAGAATGGCTGACTAGTGTCCCGTTTCACCTCCAAATGTTTGAAGCGTTCACATTTCCTGTTCCTGTTTATGTTCATACAGCTCAAATCCTCAAAGTAGACGAAGGAAAGAAAAGAAAACTTTCAAAAAGAAAAGATCCAGAATCAGATATTGCGTACTTTTTTGCTTCTGGTTATCCAAAACAAGGAATACTTGACTACCTCATGTCTATTATCGATAGTAAATACGAATCATGGATGGAAGAAAACCCAGACAAAGATTACACTCATTTTACCATTACTATCCAAGATCTTAATAGTTCTGGTGCTCTTGTTGATTATGACAAAATCAACCATGTCAACAACAGATATCTTTCAAGAATAAGTAACGAACAACTCTATACAGAAACTCTTGAATGGGCAGAACAATTCATGCCTGATTTGGCTCAATTAATGCACAATGAACCAGAGTACACTATTGCCGCTTTGGGAATAGAAAGACATACCGATCAAGACCCTAAAAGATTCACGAATTTCTTTGATGTAGAAAAGCAACTAAGGTTCTTCTATGACTCTGAGTTCATGAGATTGGCAAAAGAAAAGCCAGCGCTTCCTGATAATATTGATACAAAAACGATGTTACATTTTGTAGATGAGTATGAAAAAATACTTGATGTGGATGGAATGGACAAAATGGAATGGTTTACACAACTCAAAGAATTTGGAAAAAAACACTGATTTGCAGCCAATAATAGAGAATTTAAAGAATGAGGATATAATGGAAAAGTTGGTGACATAGCAATGTTTATGCGTATCCAACTTGCTTGTTCAAAACAAACGCCTGATTTGTATCACATGATGAAAGTAATGGGTAAAGAAAGAGTCTTCAAAAGATTGAGACACTTGTAATATCCGTACCTTCAATGCAGATTAAGTTTTAAGCATAAAAAAACCCCTAAGAAAAACTTAGGGTTTTTTTTATAATAATTCATTTGCTTCTTTTAGTGCAAGTCTTGCCAAAGCAAGCATTGCTTCTTGCGATGTCCCTGCGGCAAAAAAACCAGAAGAGTGAACAAATGTGACTCCTTCAGGAGCTCCTAATTGCGTCAATTCTTCTTTCCCTCTACCACGAAATTTTTGTAACAATCATTATAATATATCGTCTTTTCCTATCATTTTTGAAAAATACTGCTTAACTTCATCAAAGTAACTACTCTTACCTACCGTAGGCCAATCAACAAATACCCTTCACTCTCCATAGAAATGTCTTTTATCATAATACATAGTGCCATTGTCGGATAAAACGTTTTGGTTTAGTTTTTGTTTGTTGAATGCCAAAGTAGCTTCACGATCAATTATAACTTCATGATCCGTAATAAATTCTGGTATCAAAAATGTTTTATCAATATCGTCCACATCTGTCATTTTGTAATGCCCTAATCCAACAACTTTGGGAATGAATTTTGCAATCAAAGTAAAGTCATAATTACGAGAAGGAAATTGCTTTGATTGATGCCAAGAAGAAATAAATTGTGAATATGCTCCAGTGGTATCCTGATTTGCAAAAAACCTTTTTGTTTTAGCGATATAATCACTTCATTTTTTTTGGATATCTTTAGAAAAAACAAGATCTAATGGTATTTTATCTAAGTGATTACATATAATATCCTTAATAAATTCTCTATCTATATAAAATGTATTTCGCCCTTTTTGGATATTTGTAATAGCTCGATTATTATAATACTCAAAATTAGGAAAATCTCGAACAGATTTAGCCTTACTGTTTGCTAAAAGAAGTGCTTCTTTATTACGCACTGAAGTCTTTTTTGCAATTTCTTCAATATGTTTCCTTACAAAAGGTGTCACAATTACATCAAGCTCATTTGAGAGAGCAATATTTCGAGATTCCTCTTCTCCTGTTGGATAATCATTTACAAAAACTGAAGAAATATTTATTTCTCTATAATATACTCACTCTTGTGGAAGAAAAAGGGTTTGAATCTCTTTTGGTAATAAAGAAATTGCATTCATTTTATCTGTATTTTTACAAAAAGACTGTACACACAAAGCTGTTTTTATATCGCATTTTTTATATGATCAAAAACAACCAACTTTATTATTAGTGTTGATTGATCAATCTCTGTTTGATATTTTATCCATTGTCTATTATTAAAATAAATCGTCAAAACCTATGTTTGCTCCGCTTGCTCGTAGAGGGTTGATGTTGCTGGATTATATTCATCTTCATGCAGAGGAACATCTGCTGCTTTGGGAGGGTCATTTGCTAGTTTTTTATCAATTTGTGCAATAGCTTCACTATCTGATTTTTTTGATTTTGTCTTCCCATGACGCAACACTCTATAATATTTTTCGTATCAAAAGTCAACTAATCAGTCATATGCTCTCCATCAATCGGTATTCATAATAGATTCTTTTTCTACTTTTCACCTTATAATTGGAAGCAAACTTTTAGCTGAACAATCAGATATTATCTGTACGAATACTTTTCATTCTCTTTTCAACAATCATAATACTTTTGTCTTTCATCATGCTCATCTTCAACGCTTTCATTTAATTCTCTTTGCTCAGAAATAGCTTTCGTCAACTTCTATTATTCAACTTCGTATTTCTTTATCTGTCGCCAAGCAGCTCCAAAATACTGCTTGGCGAATATGATCATAGCGACTATTTATTGTTGATCTTCTAATACCAAGTAATTTTGATGTTTGAGTCGCTGTAAAATCTTCAGCAAAACAACGGATTATTTGCCTACTTTTTGGTGCTCCCAAATGCGAACTTTTTCTATATGGATTTTTTAAAGTTATGAACTAGTCTTATAGATAAATTTTATCTATTCAATCGTTCTGGACCCTTATTTATTAAGAATATACGCTAAATTTTTTTCTGCCTCTTTATAGCTTGCGGGATTATTAATGTTTTGTATGAGACATCCTGTCTTGTTTTCTATCTCTTGTGTCGTTGCTTTTCTTATCAAGTGAAGTGTTTCTAGTATAGCAAGTGTTCAAGCAATCATTTTGTGATAAAAATGGAAAAAAGTGTGAAAAAGAAACTTTTGCTTTTTTGTGCAACAAAATATTGTTTTTATTGTCAAGTTTGTTGTAAAAATATTATTACACAAAGAAATCGATATCACTTGCATAAACATACAGCTATTTTATAACTCAAATAGATTTATCATTGTAAAACATAAAAATGAATAATAGAATAATATGACTCTTTTTTTGTGGTATTTTGCTGGCATGATGTGCGAGTAACTCTTGACCTCAACAAGGAATTTCTTCTACCTGAATGGAATCAGAAACCACTCTTTACAAAATTGGGGCAATAGCGCCTATTTCTGGTCCTGCAGCTAATTATGGAGAAGATGCAGCAAATGCATACAAGCATGCAATTAGCCAATTCAACAGTGAAAATAAAAACATACAACTGGAACTCATCATGGAAGATGGAAAATGTAACGGAAAAGATGCAATTTCTGCTGCCCAAAAACTCATCAATGTCGATCAAGTTGATGTAATTGTTTGATGAATTTGTAGCGCAGAAACACTTGCTGCATGAAATCTTGCACAAAATAGCAAAACACTGATGATTTCACCACTTTCAAGCTCTCCGGATGTTAGTGATATTGGTGATTATGTTTTTAGGTTTTATAATGACATTGATCAAACCCAAGCGATCATTGATTACCTCGACAAATCTAACGCACAAAAAGTGGCCCTTGTCTATCAAAACACTGACTATGCCGTTGCACTCACCAAGACATTCAAGAGCAATTACCAAGGAGAAATTATATTGGAAGAAAAATTCAATTCTGAAGAAAAAGATATGGGAATTATCGCAAAAAAAATTGCAGACAACTTGGAGAATGTAGATATTGTTGTCTTTGTACCGCAAGATGATAATACCTTTCTCTCTTTGCTGCAAGCAGCTGACAATGAATGAATCATAGCGACTCTCCAAAACAAGATGATTGGGACAGAAACAACCTACTCTACCAACCTCTTAGAAAATGCTTCTGAACTATTACAAGGTCATAAAGTAACACAATTTCCTCCTCTTAACTCACTATGAAGCGATGCACAAACATTTATTGCAGATTTTACTGCAAGCCATGAAATTAAATTTTCAGAAGAATTACTTGCCTTAGATAGAGAAGCTATCGCACTTGCTATCGATGCTTTGCTTCACAATGCAGAAAATCCTGTAGAATATCTACAACAAATTACCGCACAAAACCCTAGAAATGGTTACTTTGGTGAGTATTATTTTGATGCTGAAGGTGACGCTGTTGGTCTACAGTTCTTTGTCAACAAAGTTGTTGGCAACGAATTAGTAATCGCAGAATAATATCTGAGGCTTTCTCAGAAATCGTTTATCTCAGTGAATCATTATCATGGATCTACAATACATTCTCTTCAACTCTGTAGTCTATGGCGTTTTAGCCAGCGCTCTTGCTGGCTTTTTCGCTTTTTGAAAAATTTTGCATCTTAGCTTAGGGGCTTTTTTAACGGCATGTTGATACATCATTTATTCGTTCTTGGAGCAAGGATTTAGTCTCACGACGCTTTTGTTTGCGCTAGGTATATTTTTTGTTTATGGACTTATCAATTGGAGTTTGTTGCGTTTTTTTCCGCATGAAAAGCAAAGAGATCACGTCTCAATCGTCGCCACACTCTGACTCAGTATTGTCATCGAGAACGCAATCAGTTACCTCTATTGACCTAATGCCATCACATTAGATATCATACACTTTGGTCCTATGCATTTTGCACTTATTTTTGTTGGTCTTGTTGGGTGATTTTATTATTTTTTTTCTCACACAACGTATGGGTTATTATTCAAAGGTATCTATGAAAATTCGCGTACCATCCAAAGCTTATGAATTGATGTAAACCTTCTTCTTCAGTGTTTATTTTTCTTTTCTTTGCTTCTGTTGATGGGTGCATCATTTTTGATTCTTCACGAATGAAATCTTAGAGGAAGTGATTGACTCTTTTACCTGATCAAAGGAATTGGAGTCATGATTATTGTTGGCATACACAAAAAAGAATTTATGTTTGTGGGAGCATTGCTTTATGTACTTGTGGAGTATGTGTTATTTATACAATGGTGATTGCCCATTGCCTACAAAGAAACCCTTATTTTGGCCATCATTTTGGCAATACTTCTCTTCAAACCTGAATGAATTTTTACTTTCCATAAAAGAAAATTCTAATGCTTGCTCTTTTTTCTCCCCAATTTTTGCAGCATATTCTCATTTCTGGGATCATTTTTGCAATACTTGCTAGCGGTTTCAAGTTCTTTGTAAAGCTTACGTGAACACTTGATTTTTCGTATCTTGCCATCGTTATTTTTTGAGCCTATGTTTCGTCACTCATCAATACAGTATGGGGACGGGGAATCCTCGCATCAATTTTGGCTGCATTCTTGTCTAGTATTGTATTCACGTTTTTGATTCTCTTCTTGTCCTCTAAACTATCCGATGCCTACTTTAGTATAGGAACATTTGCTTTGTATATTTTGACGTATCAAGTTGCGTTTAACCGGGAGTCGGTGACCGGGGGAGCATTAGGAATGTCATGAATGGGAAGAAACATCATCACTACTCGATGGGAGGCGTGATCGCTGTCAGCATTCCTTACTTTTGCCGCAATAATAGGATTTGCTGTTTTTGCTTTTCTCCTCTATTTCAAGAAAACGTATTTTTATACTATTCTTCAATGATGGTGAGAAAACGATGTGGTGATTACTTCGTTAGGCGTTCGTATTAATCTGTACAAATTTGTTATGATAGCGATGACAACTTTTTTGGCTGTTGTTGGTGGGGCGTTATTTTCTTTTTATTACTCGTATATTGATCCACCTAGTTTCTGGCTGAGTATGCTTGTACTACTACTGGTGATTGTGTTTCTCTCTTATTCGCTCAATGATGTTGGAACCTTTTTCGTAGCAGTTTTAGTTATGTTTTGTTATGAGTACCTCAGGTTTTTCAAGATAGTTGATCCTGCAAAAATTGGTTATTTTAGGGAAATTATCTTTGGTATATTAATTATTCTTGTTTCGTTTTGGGTGTTTCGCAAGATTACATTTGAAAGAGCACACTAGCTATTATTTACTATTTTTTGATTATTATGTTACATCTCAAAAATATACATTGGTCGGTAGGAAAATCACACATCCTCAAAGGAATTAATATGACGGTAGAGAATGGTGAAGCAGTTGGAATTGTTGGTCCCAATGGTTGCGGAAAAACAAGCTTGCTGAACATGATCAATGGTTTCAACACGCCTACTCAGTGAGAAATTATTTTTCAACACAAAAATGTCACTTCTTTTTCGGTAGAACAAAGAGCTGTTGCTTGAATTGGAAGAGTTTTTCAAAGTTTTGGTATTTTTAAGCAACTCACATTACAACAAAATTTGGCTCTCGCCTTTGTGAGCAAACTTCATTGGAGGCAAAAGCTACTGCCACTTTCTTCTCTTCCTACTTCATATCAAGCACAAATTGACGAAGTTCTCAATGATTTAGATCTCTATCATAAAAAACACGAAAAAGCATGAAACTTATCGTGAGGGCAAATGAGGTTATTGGAAATAGGGAGGCTCACCTTACAAGATACCAAGCTATTTTTGTTGGATGAACCAACAGCGTGAGTTGCTCCTAAGCTCAAAGGGACAGTCATCAAACTCCTTCATAAAATCATTCAAACAGGAAAAATGGTTATTATTGTTGAACATGATTTTGGATTTCTTTCTGAATTTGTCACCAAATTTTTCGTCATGGATGATGGAAAAAAGATACTTGAATGAGATCATGCAACAATCAAACAAAGTCCCATCATCAATGAAATTTATTTTGGAAAATAAAAAAATGCATTTTGCTCATTGTGAAGCAAGATGCATTTCTTGCAATTATATAATTATTGATAAAGACTAATGATTCGATCCCCATCAGGCAATTTGTTTGACCTGACTCGTTGATTGAGTTCACGAATATGTCTATAAGTTGTTCATTGTTGCTTAGCTCGTGAAGCAACATCAGCAAGACCTTTTACTTGTACTTCTTTTGCTGGAGGAAGTGAATATTGTTCTCCCAAAAGATCTTTGTGAAAGAAATCCTCACGATTTTCCATCATATATTTGATCGCAATAATTCTATACAAATATCTGGCCGTTTCTGTGTTAAGATGTGCATCAAAATAATTATCTACTTGTTGCCACTGCAAATCTCTTTTGAGTCCATTTTGTCCTCTATTGTACGCCGCAGCAGCAAGCGCCCAATCATCAAACTGGTTATAAAGTGATTGCAAATATACAATTGCAGCATCAGTTGCTTTTTCTAAGTGAAATCTTTCATCAACATTTTTGTCTACACGAAGACCATATTGTTTTGCCGTTGCTGGCATAAATTGCCATATTCCTGCTGCTCAAGCAGGACTTACTGATGTCTCAATCAGAGAACTTTCAGCTACAGCAAGATAGACCAAATCTTCTGGTAAACCAGCGTCTTGTAGCTTCTTTTTCATCAATGGAAAAAAGAGTGGTTCTCTACGATGGTACATTACAAATTGCGCTTCATTGAGTAATGTTACGGCAATTTCTTTGTCTATGCGTTGCTTGTTGTTGACATGGATTCCTTCATAGGGTATACAGACATCCACGAAACACATTTTTTCGTATGCTATTCATGGAAAACCTCCTTCATCTCCATGAGGAGTTTTTTGATTCCATGCATAAATTCATAGAACACTACACATCAATAAGAAGGCAATGGTGAGAATAGATTTGTTCATTTGCTTGCAGCAAAAAGTAAAATTATTATTTTATAGCTAATGTTTTAGTATTTTACAATAAGAAACATGGCAAATAGTATTCCTTTTTTTGTGTGATTTTTTTCTCTTATTCTACTTGATTCCTTCTGGTTATGATTTCTTGCAAAGTCTTTTTATGCGCAACACCTACAAACACTCATGAGACCAAAACCATATCTGTGGGCATGAATCATCGTTTGGTTGTGCATGATTGGAACTCTCTATATTTTTGTAGTAAAGAACGCCACCATCACGAATGGAACAAGCGCAGCACTATATAGCTGACTTTTAGGGTTATCTCTTTATCTAGTCTATAATTTTACTAACCTCTTTGCATTCAAAGGATACACCTTACAAGTTGCGTTGGTTGACACCTTATGGGGAGTTTTTTTGATGACAATCGTCGGAAGCTTGATGCGGTTTAGTGCACCGTAGCTACCGTAATCATTTCCAATATTATTTCCTGAAAAATGGCCTTTACACGAGGGTCATTTTTTACTTTCTTGTGTTCTAGTAGTTTGTAGAATGTGCGGATTATTTTTCTGCGCACTTTTTTAGCCCTCTCATCTGTTCTTCTGTCAAGTTCTGCGTGAATTCGATTGAGAATGTTCTCTTTGATTGCATTGTCCTCGCTAGAGAGTTGATATGGTAAAGGAAGTGTTGTCATTTCAGGATCAGGAAGATCGTGATTGGTAATAATTTCATAAATATCTCTAGGAATAACGACGAATGCGTCCATTATTTTTCTTCTTGATGACCTTTTGATAACTCTATTGTCTACCGTCATTGCCGTGCTCGCTCATGCATCAAGATTCATCGCATTATAACACCCAAAATGCTTTTTGAGGAATGCAGGCATTTGGTACATATTAGTACTGCTGATAGTACCGAAATATATTTTTTTTGCGTCTTTTGTATGACAGATGAAAGACTGCAGTCTCGTTCATCTAATTTTATTGTCCATGTGTTCTTCGCTTCACGCCACGACATCATTTCCACTCATCAAAATAACGGGCCAATTACCCAAACCAAACGCAAAATCATCAATGCGATCTTTATTGATATTTTCTGCTAATCCTTTGATATAACCTACATTGTTTTGTGCAAGAAAAGGGGTTCCTGATTGATCCACTCAAAACACTCCTCTAATACCGGTATCAGGTCGGTAGGTACTATAATCTTCTGCGTTTCATACATAAATTCTTTCGGATATGGTAGTAGTTTTGCCATTACAATAGGAATAATCTGCAGGGCAAAAGAAAACGCCATTGATACTTGCAGAAGCTCCTTTCCATTTTTTTGTGAGGTTTTCGAGTGTGTCTCCTCCTGTAAAAGCTAAAGAAGTAACCAAAAAATGCTGACCGTCACGCATATCAATTTCAACGACATGAACGTTTTTGCCATCCAAACGATCTATGATAAGCCTTTGATAAGCAAAAGTTGATCAACAAAATACAAAAGATAATCACAAGAAAAAAAGACAAGAGCGAAAAAAATTCATACGTTTACAAAGGAAAATAAACACTTATTGAGGTATAATTATTTGTGTTATCTTCTCAAACAAAAAAGCACTACAAAAGAGTGCTTTTTTGCGAAAGAAAATGTTTTGCTTGTTGTCACATATCGTTAGAATGTTATTACAGCTAATAATACCAACAGACCAACCAACAACGAAGCTAACTGGTGAAGCGAATTAATCACAAAAATATTAAATGATTTTTTTTCCCAAATCATTCATCCTGCGATCGGAATAGCCATTAATGTAAACCATGCAACAATAGCATACTTACCCAACATATAAAAGTCAGTAATTTCAAACGCTTTGATAACGTGAGCCAAAATACTAAACTGCACCAAAAGCAATACCAAATGGGCAGCGTACAACTTCCATACACCTTCCATATTTTCCATATCTTTTTTCTTGATACCCATTTCTCTCATCCAAACATCTCCAAAAAGAACAGGAGAATACCACAAAGCACCTACAAACATAGCAACTAATGTTGCTACAACAATCGCTACAATAAACATTGTTTATTTTACAAAAAGCTAAAATACGCCACCAAAAAAACGTGATACGTATCCCATCATAATGATTTATATGAGAACTTGAATCCTGTCTCTCCTCTTTTTTGTCACTATTAAGGTAATTAGTAGTCGTTTTTGGTATATATTCTTGTTTTTTTTAGGAATTTATGTAATAATTTTCTGTTTATATTGTACAATTGTAGTATGAAAAAGTTTTTTGTATTTTTTTCCTTCCTTCTTCTCGCTTGATGCCAATCAGCACCACAAGAAGGAACGCAAAAGCTAAGCGTTGTTACCACATTTTCTCCTCTCTACTCTCATACAGTAAATATTACCAAAGATGCTGCGACGGTCCACAATCTTGTACCAGCAGGAACTAGTGTGCACGACCGGCAAGTGACGCCAAGTAGCGCAAAAATTATGGAAGAGGCAGATGTTATTATTACCAATGGTCTTTGACTTGAAGAATTTTTGGATGGGCGTTTGGGAGATTTGCAAGCAAAAGGAGTTCTTATTATAGATACTAGTGAAGGAATTGCGCTTTTGGAATGAGATCCACATCACCACCATGGCGAAGAAGAAGGTGATCACGGCCACGAAGAAGAAAGTCACGGTCATGATGAGGAAGAACAACACAACGAATATAATGATGATGAAGAAATGACCTACAAAGACCCACATATATGGCTTGATGTATCTAATGCTATTCACCAAACAAACTTAATTCGTAATGCACTTGCACAAGCGGACAAAGATAATGCAGAATTGTATTATGACAACGCAAATGAATATATCAAAAAACTTGAAACACTCGAAAACGATATTATAGAAAAAATTGCTCTCGTAGAAAATAAACAATCGTTCATTCTTTTCCATGACGCATTCAATTACTATTTACACGCATATGGACTAGAAGACCAAAAAGCAGGTGTTGTACAGGATATTGCAGGTGTTAACCCTTCTCCTCAATCTCTTGCGGCGCTTGTTGAAACAATCAGAGAAGGAGATGCAAGTATTGTTTTTACAGAACCTCAATTCAGTCCTCAAATAGTAAAAACCATCCAAAATGAAACCGATGTTTTTATTGGACAAATAGATCCAATTGGTGCAAATGTTTCACCAAATGCATACATTAATAATATGGAATATATTACTACAGAACTCACCAATGCAATGCTCCTTGTTGGATCTGCATGACTTTTAGGAGAGTAAGAAGCAGTGCTATATTTAATTGATTTTTGTTATAAAAAAGCTACCTTTACAGGTAGTTTTTTATTTTGATGGTCATAATGAAACATCAAAAGCCTGTTATCTCTGTTCGTAATGTTTCACTTTCTTTTTGAAAGAAACATGTACTAAAAAATGTTTCCTTTGATTTATTCAATGAAGATGTTATTAGTATCATAGGGCCCAATGGAGCATGAAAAACTTCATTACTCAAAGTGCTTGCGTGAGTCTATAAACCCAATTCATGAACGGTAACAACGACCGCGAATCCTGTTAGCTATGTCCCTCAGAAATTACAATTTGATCATACCATACCGCTGACGGTCAAAGAGTTTATACAATTCTATAATCCCTGAGTTCCTTACGAGAATATTATAGCTGCATTGCGTGACATAAAAATGGAAGGTTTTATCGATTCTTTTTTGGGTAAACTTTCGTGAGGAGAATTACAAAAAATAACGATCGCACAAGCCATTTGTAGCAAACCTGCTATTCTTCTTCTTGATGAACCTACAGCAAGTATCGACAAAATGTGAGCGGATGCATTTTTTGAGCTTCTTGTGGAACTCAACAAACAAAGAAAAATGACAATAGTACTCGTTTCACATAATCTTCGTACCGTTTTTGCTCAATCTGATCGTGTTATCTGTCTCAACAAAAAACTTTGCTGTATGGGAAAACCTGCCGAGGTAAGTGAGGATACTCATTTCAAAAAAATATTTGGTAATCATTTAGCGCCCTATCATCACCATCATGATCACTGAGTTCATCACACTCATTAGAGAAGCACTTTCATTTAATTTCTTTGTATACGCTCTCGTTACAGGAATTTCTTTGGCGATTGTTTTTGCACTTCTTGGAAGTTTCATCCTGATTCGTAAATGAGCAAACATTGCACACAGTATTTCCCATTTTGCTCTCTTGTGAGTGACTATTGCACTGCTTTGAGAATTTGAGTTATATGCTAGTATGATCTTTTTTGCATTTATTGGGGCGAGTATGATTACGATCCTCAAACGTGCAACCATTTTTTCTAATGACTCTATCAATGAAATTGTTTCACAATGATGACTTGCTTGTGCACTTATTGTGCTGGGATTTGTCTCTGGCTACAAATCAAACATTACCAATTTTCTTTTTGGGGATATACTTGCCGTGAGTAGCATAGACATGAAAAGTAGTCTTCTCTTGACTGCATTCACGTTGTGTTTTTTTGTTGCTTGTTACAAAAAATTATTTCAAGTCAGCTTCCATGAAGAATTAGCTCGCAGCAAAGGGATTTCACTCTTTTGGATCAACACCTCTTATACGGTATTGCTTTCTTTGGCTATCGCACTCAGCATCAAAATTATTGGAGTCTTGCTTGTTACTTCATTTCTCATTATTCCTCCCAATATCTCCAAACTTGTTGCTCGTAACTTTACATGATGAATTTATTGGTCTTTGGTTTTTTCAGTCAGTAGTGTTGTGATTGGTTTGTTTAGTTCTTACTTGTTTGATATAGCAAGTGGGCCCATGATCGTCACCGTATTACTCATGATGCTATTTTTTGCTGTCCTCGCAAAATCATTACCCAA
Organism: bacterium; assembly: GCA_020627925.1. Taxonomy (GTDB): domain Bacteria; phylum Patescibacteriota; class Gracilibacteria; order Absconditabacterales; family Absconditicoccaceae; genus JAHDFY01. The sequence goes on along the minus strand of JAHDFY010000003.1, from coordinate 40,108 downwards.
TAAATAAAAAAAAACTGACTACTTCATAGAGTGTCCAGTTTCTTGATTGAGCATTATTTTTTTGTATTGCGTAGCATAGATACCAATGTATACAGATACATTGCTGCTTGGCCAAATACTCCTAAGACCATTACACAAGGGAAAATAATAGTTCCTACAAAAATATTTTTAAGAATAACTATTATTTTTGATTCATACCAAGGTAATTTATTTTTATTTGATGTTTCTTTCATATTTCTTTTTTTTAATAACTCTATTGTATACGATAGGTAAGAAAAAAAACTACAAAGTCAATAAATAACTTCATAGTTTTATAACGTCAACTACTCTCCAAGCACGACGACTTCCCCGCTTTGAATTTGCTGTACGATATAAGTCAACCCTTGAGCATCACCATTATGATCAAAGTAATAGCTACCAAAAAAGCCATTTTGAGGGTTTTCTTTTGTGATTTGGTTGAAATATGTTCTCATCGATTCAGTATCTGTGTGTCCTTTGCTTGCTGCCTGCGCAATCAACTCAATTCCTTCTCTTGTAAGCGTCAAAGCAAAGTCAACACTTTGTACTTCATGCTCTTTTTCAAAGGTTGTAATGAAATTTTTTGCCTTGGTTCATAATGAATCTCTCCCTGGTATTTGCACTTCCAACATTCACTCTGCCAATTCCATACCTACTTCATCCAAAAATGCACTACTCGTTGCCAAATATGGCGCATAAATTCTTCCGCGAAGGGCTTGCGTTAAGCCTTCACTATCAAATGCTTTGATCAATCATGCAAGTGGCGCTTCTGACTGCGTCACGATCAACACCACATCAACGTTTTTTTCCATTGTACGTAATTTTTTGGCGATGATGTCATAAGACTTATCTTCTGACTGAAACTTTTCAATAAGAATGGCTTCTCATGCAAATTTAGTCGCAAATTCATTTTGCAATCATTCGCTGTATTCGGTATTTTCATAGATAATTCCTACTTTTTGGATTGCTTGCTCTTCTATGTAATGACGTAGACTTGCAACAGCTTCTACATCATTCCAAAACCTAAAAACATACTCACCTAGTCACGAAATCACTGGAGAACTTGAAGTAGGCGACAACATAAGCACCTTATTTTGTTGGGCAATTTTTCCTGCAGCAATAGTTTCTCCACTACAAATTCATCCCAAAATAACATCTACTTTGTCTACTGCAATAAGTTTTTGCACAGCAGAAACAGAATCTTTTGCACCACATTTTCCATCTTCATAAATCAGGTTAAGTGTCACATGAGGATACTGCTCTTTTAATTGCTTACGTGCTATTTCATAGGTATTAACAGCATCTTCTCCATAGGTCGAACCAGGACCAGAAAGCGGTGCAATAACCCCTACTTTTACTACATAATCATTTGTTTGTGAAATTGGTGTTGTTGTATTTCCACAACCTGCAATAATTCCAGTGATTCCCATCAATCATATTGTCAAAATATTTCTACTAATATTCATTACAATAGTTTATTATCTAGCTAAATACTCTTTGATAATTAGTTATTAATAAGATATTAGCAAACTATAGTAAGATCATAATGTTGTAGATTTTTTTCGACAAAATATTTTAATATATTTGTATTATGCAAAAAAAGTACTATAACTACAGTACTAATTTATTGTTTATCATTATCATGCTACAGCAAAAGCTTCAGGAATATGGTCTCAGCGAAAAACAAGCACTCATCTATCTCAAAACACTTGAACTATGAGCTTCCCCTGCAAGCACCATCGCAAAACACTCAAAGATCAACAGAGTCAGCACTTATGATATTCTCAAATCCCTTCATGCGATGGGGATTGTTTCTAGTATGAAGAAAAAAAACACTACTTATTATAGTGTTATATCCCCTCAATCTCTTGCATCAAGATTGCAACAAAAATTAGACTCTTTTCATAAAGCAGTTCCAGAATTAATGGCTATCGCCGAAAAATTTGCCAACAAGCCCAAAGTACAATTCTTTGAATGAATAGAGGGAATCAAAGAAATATATGAAAGCCTCCTCAATTCCCAAACCGACATACTTGCCTTTGTAGGCCCTGGAGTAGCAAACAAAAAATTAATGACTTATCTGAGGGAAGATTTTTTACCAAGAAGAGTCAAAGCAAAAATTTTTGCCAAAGTTATCAGTCCGCAATCCAATAAAGATGCTGAATGGTATGCTTCTTTAGACAAAAAATATTACAAGGAAACACGCCTCATCCAAAATCCTTTGTTTACCATGACCAATGAAATATGACTATTTGATAACGACAAAATATACCTATCTCTTTTTAATAACCAGGAACTATCCTGACTCATTATTCATAGCAAGAGCCTATATCACACACTAGAACAAATATTCACACTAGTACGAACATCGTTGGAACCACAATAACAACAGCTATTTTATACAACGAAGCACTAGATATTTTGTTTTTTGATCATAATAGACGACGATATTTTTTTGCGTAAACCCTGCTTGTAGCAAATAGTTGCTATAGAAATCAGGTCCCTCTCTTCTGGAAGGAATACCATGAAGCACACCAGCGGGAACGTCTATCGTTTCATTATATCCAAGTTGATACGTGAAAGGCTTCAGAATTTTTATTTTTGCCTGATACATTTTTTGTTGTTCATCAAAAGACATTTCTCTTTTCATTACCTCACCATAAGGAGGTTTGCCTTGCACCACTTCTTGAGAAAAAGCTTCGATCAATATGTCTGAACTATATATTTTTTGTATCATTTCTTTGGTTTGTTCGCCCGGCAGTGCAAGGATTAACTCATCTGTCCCATGCATTGTTTGATATATTTTTTGCAAAAATTGTTGCAACTCGCCATTTTTTACGCTCATATTATGCAAAAGACCACAAATAAGTATTGCCTTATTGTTTTGAGCGTGAATCTGTGTTGCATCAAAATAATTGCTATTATATGCCGTATAATGCAATTCATCTCTCGCTATATTTTTGCGTAACGCCATTCCCATCATGATGCTTTCATCAAAAAACGCTTTAGGAATATTTTTTATTTGTTCATTTTCTTGGGAAATTTGTTTTATTAATTCCCCGTCTCCATGTCCTATTTCCACAATAAGTTGTTTTTGTCCTGACAAAACACTCTCTTTCATTACTTTTGTAACTAGTTTATACTCAGGGATGACCATATATTTTTGATATGACTCTGTTTGACGAAGCGACTCGTATGCTTTGACTACTGAAGAATATTTATAAAACTCTGAACCAGGAATTTTTCACTGTTGTAAAGAATGCTTTACGCTATTTTTTTGTTTTGCTACCACTGTCTTAGCATTTGCAGTAGTAAACAACAATGAAGCTTTTTGCTCATGATATTCTTTGTCAAAAACTTCACGCAATTGCAAAAAATCAAAAAGATAATTGCAAAGAAGACGCTTCAACTGTATAACAGAGATATATTTATGTACCCTTCAAAAGTGCTTCTCTGGCCAAGATGATTTATCGGTCGTATCGTTGAATGAAACATTGTCGCCATGTACACCAAAACGCTCCAAACGAATATGGTGATATTCTAATGTTCACTCAATAAGATGCCTAATTCCTTCTACCGTAATAAACAAATTTCACGAAAAATTTCCCCACTGTGGTACATCACTATAGCATAGATTAAGGTACTCCAGAGATCACTGCACACTTGCCAATGGTACGCCTCTCATCTGTTCTACATTTTCTGGCTTATCGCCATAAGGAAATGCTGCTCACAACACATCTTTGAGGCTATTTTTTTGCAATGAAACATCTTTGAGAGTGAATAATTTTGTATAATTATTCGCTTCTAGTCCATATTTTTTTTGGTTTCATGAAAGAGTTTCCTGTTCCAATCATCGCCAAGTTTTTTTTGCATCTACCCCAGAAAAAAAATTAATAGACTCTGGTTTTTCGCTAGGCATAAAATATTTCGCGTCATGATTGTATACAAAGTCAGCTACTTTCTTTTTGGTTAATTGATGATTATCAAATGAAAGTGTATTAATATACCTCCCGGACAACGTATCCGGATAATAATGCACATAATCAGTATCGTCAGGGAGAGAACAACCAACATGAAAAATATTGATACCATGCTGACGAAAAAAATTAATTGCTGTTCGATATTCTCCCAGGTTATAATTCATTGCTTCCGGTTCTCCTGCAATAAGTAGTTTAGGTTTTTTCTTGTTTGAGGTTATTTCTTTTGCTCATCATATAGGCAAAAAAGGCACTCTCTTGCGCATATAAGTATGTAACATACGCCACCACTGATACGATTCTTCGTCATTTCTCATCAGTGCTAATCACGACAGCATTGTTTTGGTAAAAATCTCTCACCATACTCATTCTTTTTCTCATCAAACAATTTTCATTGTTTTTTCATAATCACTAGAAAGTTCCATTGCTTCTAAAATTCCCTCAAGTTTTTTTATTCCTTGTTGATCAGTAGGTCAATAACCCATTGCCAAAAGCAGTGATGTTTGCATTGGCTCACCCGAAATCAATGGGTTTGAGGGCTGCTCTCATGGCTGATAATAGAAGCCAGAAACCTGTAGTTCACTTTTGTTATAAGCAAGATGGTTTTTTATTTGTTTTCCATCAAGAGCAATAGATCAATAAAGAGCCTTTCTTTTGCCCAGCAACAATTCGTACAAAGCAGTCCTCTGCATACTTCCTCCATGATTAATAAGTAAGCAATGCAACAAGCCTTTTTGTGTATTATTGAGTATAATTTGTAAATTTTCGATACAATCAAATATTGTGGCTCTCTCGTTTCCTGCAACAACAACATCACTCACCACTAACCTAGTTATCTCCATCAGACAATTCGCCACTAAAAAAACATTGACATATTGTATTTTTATTTAATACGTAGTCAATATCTCTTTGTAGTCTATAATTCTTCTTGTTTTGCTTTATAGATCTGTTTCCTTTGTTTGTATTTCTGCTATATATTTTATTACTTTGTTTTCTGGATCATATATTTCCATTCTTGGAACATCAAGTGAGTAGCCTTTTTCTGTCATATATTTGGTCATAGCAGGATGAGCATTTTTTATTCCTGCATAGATCGAGAGAGGAGTCACATAAGGAAAGTCAATTACTACCACATCACGGGCTGGGATAGTCATAATTTGGTAATTTTGTGATAAGGTAATGTCGCTATCACTTTGCACAATCACTCCGATGTCACTTCTCAAATCTTCTACTGCAACGTGACTAGGATCATCATGGTAAATTCCTACATGTTGTTGTGCATCAATACCATCCAACTCCACTCGATACTCTACCTCATCAAAGATTTTAAATGTGTCTGCATAGTCTCCTTTGTAATACGATGTCACAATAGTGAATGATTCCATTGCCTCCTCTTGCACTTCTGGTGTTGAGAATCATCAATGATATCACCATATTGATGCAATAACAGCAATAATAAGCAAACACAGTTGAGCAAAAAATTTCATTATCATTATGATGAAATAAATTGTTATGTACACTGTACTTTCTCGTTACAAAAATGCAAATACATTGCTTACTTTCATTTTGACTTTTGCTAGTATTGATACAAACAATAACTACCATATGTGAATAATATTATTTTTTGTCATTTACTATATTTTCATGAAAAGAATAAGTGACTACGAACTTTTTGTTGGTATCAGCATACCACTCCCAGAGCAAATGTGTCAGATTATACACCATGCAAAAACGAAGAGTGCTGATCACCAAAACTATCATGAGCTTACTCCTCATATCACGCTTTACTTGTGTAGATTTGATCAGCAAAAACACAAAAAACTCTCTGCAGTCCTTCCTCTTCAGTCATTTTCCCATACAACTGTGACACTTGCATCAGTACAAGCAAGCCACAACGCTCACAAAGATAACTATTTTTTTTCTTTATTAGCTGAAAAAAGCAACTCACTAGTACAGTTACACCATGATATCATTAGCATTGTCAATCCAATCAGAGAAAATTTACAAAGAGAAAAGGATAAAAAGAGAATAGCTAATAATCTACTCACTCCGATTGAAGTAAACATGATCAATAAATATGGATATACAAGAGTGATGGAATGTTTTGAGCCTCATGTAACATTGGGAGAAGGTGAGAATAAAACATGAGCAAGTATACTTCAGCAAGAAATAGAACGTTTTCTTCCCTATTCTTTTGATGTGACGCATGTTGCTATTGATCTTTATGGTATACATCATCAAACAAAAGAATCGCACAATTTTGATTGATTTGTATTGTCTTTATAAAAAAAACCAACTCTTCCTCATAAGAAAAGTTGGCTTACTAGTAGATAGTCTTGGTTTCTCATCAATTAGGTTTGCAACCAAGATATTTTGTTATTGTTTTACTACTTTGTGGATGCTAAAACATCCATTATCAAGCTCCAAACGAAGTACATACACCCCTACAGGAAGCTCGTTCAGATGTATTTTTTGTAATGAATTATTCTGCCTCACTACTTGTCGCCCATGAATATCATAGAGGGCCGTAGCAAGTATGTTGGTATTATGAGCAAGATCAATAAACAGAACGCCATTGGTTGGATTTGGATACACATGCGTCATTGGTGTCAACTCCGTTCCTTTCTCTGTTCCTTTTGGGGTGTGCAGAACGAGTGATGAAGAGAGGTCAATACGAAATGGGTTATGCAATTGAATATCTTCCACTCCATTGTGTATCTGTCTTGGAACAACTAAGTTCCAGTGATCTTGATTCCATGATTTGTAGCGCAATGCTACCGTATGATTGCTGAGCAACGAAACATTAGACAACTCCTCTTCCATATCGACGATACCACCTGGAGCAATTTGTTGATACGTAGAAGAGATAATCGTTGGTGATGTATTTGCACTTTTTACCACCTGGTTGTCTCGATACATAACCAATTGTACAGTTCCTTCAAACAACTGAGTATTCGTATTGGTAAATGATGCTACCGCATGTAAATAACCATTCTGAACATTTGCCAACAAGGCATCTTGCATAGCTAACTTTGTCGTAACACTTGGACATGTAGCATCCATAACAAAATTTTTACTGTAAGATGCACTGTCTTGCATAGAAGGATCCCATAAATCATTAGGCATTTGATACAATGATATCATGGTTCCGTCAGATTCACCGGTAAAACCAGCAAGTGCTAATGATTGTCCTCTTCGAATTTTGTCTCCCTCTGCTACCAAAATAGTGTTGAGATGAGAAATACGAACAAACCATCCAGATTCAACAGACTGAGCAAGAATGTAATTACCGAACTCGTTGCAATGAAGATCAATACCTGAAGTATCGCAACGCGTAGGACATCCTTGTCTGACTTGGATCACACGAAGATCACATGGCGCAATTATTGTTGAATCACATTCCATTCCTGTAAAAATCCACGACTGAGCAAGTGAATCAATCCCCACCATTTGGTCATTAGAAGGGTGTTGTACCCATCCTGTTGCATTGGCAAAACAAGTCCCTATATGCGCGATTGGTGTTGCAAAATCAATTGGTTGTTGTCCACCAATACAAGGGTCTTCTACTATCACCACCATTTGTGATTGTGATGATATGTTTGTCGTTGAATCAAAAAACCTTGCTTGGTATATTCCTGTATCACCAAGAATGGCAAATCCCATAAATGCTCCACCACCAAGAGAAAGTGCTTGATATTCTTGTGGCGCATACGTTTGAGAATTGTTGTTTATTTCAAGTTTCATGTTCTGTATTCCGCTACTGTCTCCTAGTACTTGTGCATAAAATATCACTGTTTCATGTTGGTAAGCGAGCGATTTGCTTGCTATATCGTGTCGAATCACAAATGATTGGCACGAACTATTAGAGTTAACAGATTGGTAAGAAAATACCGTATAGCTAACTCCCCCATCAACACTGCATCGATAAGTATTTGCTGCAGGGAGTAATATTGCAATGTAGATATCTCCATCGACTTGTTTCCATTCGCTACTTGTTGGTACATAAGTTTGATTGGAGAGCGATACCCAATTTCCTACCGTATCCATGCTATCTATTTGCAAGGTGATCGTCGGATATTGATTACCCTCAAAGCGAAACCATACCGTATCCGTCACCACTACGTCACACTGTTCAGGTTCTAACATTTGATGTAGAGCCGTACCTGTTGTTGCAACTGCGTGAGAGTTACAAAACATTGGATGAGCGCCATTGAGAACATAAGGATCTCCATAGGTTGCCGTCACAACATAGTTGGTCGCAGTATCTAATGGACCAATATGATACAGTCCTGTCGAATCATCGACAAGAGTGTTTACTGGTATCAGCCGATTAAATACCTCTGATTGTGTCACAAAAGGAGCAACAGAATCAGTCAAAGTAATCGCTGTCCCATCATCGGGGGCAACAACAATACGAATATTTCCTGTCGTAGGTGTAATTCTGCCATCAATTTCTATAGAAATTGAGAAAGAATCTTCCTTGACTGTATTGGTTGCAATAATTGCTTGCTTGAGCGGATAGCTAGGTAATCGGCTCAGTCGAACAGGATAAGACCAATTTGACTGAACAAGACCGCTATTACTCAAAGAACGAACACTTACCCAATCTTCATCCGTGTAAGTAATTCGATTGAGATCCAGAGAATCATCAACCGTCACCAAAAGGTTTGGTTTTCGAAACCCCGTTACTCCATTCCACACATGAAGAGGAACTGGGCTGCTTGGCTCTTGCAATATGGCCAATTGAATAGAGTTAGAGCGAATATCAAAGTTTCCTTCAACATTCAAGGTCGTTCCATTCAAGTATGCAGCAGGAGTGGGCGTCATAAGCTTCTCTACAGAAGATTCAGCATAAAGTGTCATGGTAGGATCTACAAACCAAAATGCATACAAAGAATCATATGCATTCAGTTGTATTTGCATCGAATCAGAGACATTGCTTTTATGCATCTTTAATGTAGCATGAGCATCGCCCGATGCAATACATACTCGTTCACTAATCACAACTCCACTTGAGTTGAGTAACTCAGCGCAAATGCCATTAGTAAATGGTTTATAACCTGTCACAATTGTGTTTGAGATATCGTCTCTATTTGCAACAGAGAAGACAAGAGAATCACCTTCTACATGAGAGAATGCAACCACTTGTGGCATAAGACCGATACCATGGTAAGCGCCATCCCCAATAGTATCAGGAGTAATAATTGACAAATCTGTCCTGTAGGAATATTGTCCCATCAGATTTGCTAGACACACAACAAGACAGAAAAACGAAAGTAAGATTTTTTTTGTTTTCATAAAATTACAAACTGTTTTTTAATTTAATGTTTTATTTTAATAAATCATAGGACAAATAACCTACAAAGCAATAATATAATATTGATTCTCAAATACAAACACATAACTAATACATAAAAACTTTCTATAACGGAAAAACTTCTGAGTATGTATTCTTTGTAAAAGACCTTTACAACGAACTCTGTAATCGTATAATTTGATTAGTTTGTTCCTCTCCTTTGTGAGAGGAATTTTTTATCGCCAACTTATTCATGACTAAATTAGAAAAATTTAAGGCGCTAGGAATCAGTGATGCTACTCTCAAAGCATTAGAAAAAAAATGATTCGAAGTGCCATCACCGATACAAGAAAAGACTATTCCTCTTCTACTTGCTGGAGACACCAATATCATATGACAAGCAGCGACAGGAAGTGGTAAGACTGCCGCATTCTGAATCCCTCTTGCCGAAAAAATAACCGAACACTCAAAAGACACACAAGCAATCATTCTGGCTCCAACCAGAGAGCTTGCGATACAAGTTGCAGAAGAAATACGTTCATTCATCGCAAACAAAAAAATTAACGTAGTTACTATCTATGGATGACAATCATATACCATCCAAAATAGAGCACTCAAACAAGGAGCAGATATTATTGTCGGAACTCCTGGTAGGGTAATTGATCATATAAACAAAGGAAGAATCATCCTTGACAACATTTCGTACTTTGTCCTCGACGAAGCGGATGAAATGCTTAACATGGGTTTCATTGATGATATCAAAGAAATTCTTGCTGCTGCAAATGATGATACAAGCATGCTCTTTTTCTCTGCAACTATGCCAAAAGAAATTTTGAGGGTTGCAAAAAAATATATGGGTGAATTTGAGGTTGTATCGGTAAAAAAGAAAGATATGACAGCCTCAACGGTAGAACAAATCTATTTTGAAGTAAATTACAGAGACAAATTTGAAGCACTTAGTAGAATTATTGATGTAGAAGAAGACTTTTTTGGAATTATCTTTTGTAGAACAAAAGTAAATGTAGAAGAAGTCGCAGGAAACCTTAAAAAAAGAGGATACTTTGCAGATTACCTTCATGGTGACGTAGAACAACGCCAAAGAGAAAGGATTCTCAAAAGATTCAAAGAAAAAAAGCTAACTGTATTGGTCGCTACTGACGTAGCAGCAAGAGGTATTGACGTGAATAATATTACTCACGTTATCAACTACTCTCTTCCACAAGACCCAGAATCATATGTACATAGAGTAGGAAGAACAGGAAGAGCAGGAAACACAGGGACAGCAATCACATTCATTACTCCAGATGAATACAAAAGATTACTTTTGTTCAAAAGAGTAACTAAGGCAAGTATTGAAAAAGGACCAATTCCTGAAGTACACGAAATAATCAAAGGAAAAAAGAGAAGACTAAGAGCACAAATCAATGCAGTATGTGATGGAAACAATATCAAACAATTTCATGAGTTTGCTGATGAAATGCTTGCTGATCATGATGCAAAAGAACTTGTTTCAGCACTTCTTTTACTTGCATACGAACACGATCTTTCTGAACATAAGTACAAAGATATTTCGGAAGTAAACGTGGACAAAGCAGGTGTTTCAAGACTTTTTGTTGCACTTGGTAGATCAAGCGGATATGATGCAAGAAAACTAGTAAACCACATTGCAAAGACATGTGATGTACCGCCACGTTCACTACAAAATGTTACTATTCTTGATGATTTCTCTTTTGTGACAGCTCCATTTGAAGAAGCTGAAGCAATTCTTCACAAACTAGGAAGTAAAAAGAATCTCAAAAGAGGTGAAAAGCCACTAGTAACCAAAGCCAAAGAAAGAAAATGAGGTGGTGGAAGATGAGGAAGAGATTGATACAGATGAGGAAATAACGGTGGAAGAGGTAGAAGTGGATGACGTTCAAGAAACAATTACAGAAGAAGATAAACATATAATAGTAGCCATTAAAGGCTACTATTTTTTGTTGCAATTTATAGCGATGCTATTACAATGAAATCATGAAAAAAATAATTTCCATGATTAGTATTGTGTTCTACTTCCTTATCGCATCTCACAGTTTCACGACTGCGAATGTTTTGACGTTTGGTAATGATGTTCATTCCGTTCCTCATCATGGTTTAGTAACCCACGAAGACCAAAACTACAGTGCAGCTCACGAAGCTCCTGCAGTAATTGCCTGTATGAGCCAAAATTTCCACCAATTGGTTTCTGTTTATTTTCCTTTGGGGTTCCTAGAAAAACTACAACAGCATGTTTTTAACGTTCATCCTGATTTGCAACGTCCATTGCTGTCTCACTCTTTTTTACAAAAATACTATTTTGCTGCTCCCCCTTCCAAGGTCTGAAATAATAATTATGTATCGCCTTACCAAGGGTATAGTGGAAAAGTAACCTTGTTGCTTTTATAAAATAATGTGTAATACACGCTTGATTGAGCGTTTTGCTCTTTAGTAATTTTTTATCGTTATTTTTTGTATTAGCAATGAAACACACTAGTATTATTATTACTTCGTTTATAAGCGCTACGCTTTGAGCATGATTAATGTATTTTCTCACTCATAACAACAGCTCGGAAAATCTTTTAAAGCAATATTATCAACAAGAGGTTGCTGTTGGAGTCAGTCCTCATCATCTTCGCAAGCATATGAAAAGTGGAGAATATATCATCGTAGATGTTAGAGATGAAGCATCATATCTCAAAAACCACATTAAAGGAGCAATGAATATTTCAGCAGATCGAGACAAAGAAACAATTATTGCTTCATTCTCCCAGCTGCCAAAAGAAAAAACTATTGTTACTTACTGCTATAGCTCTGCTTGTATGGCTTCAAAAAAGATTGGAAAACTTCTTGCAGAACATGGAATTTTTGTTAAGCATTTGAATGTTGGTTGGAACGAGTGGAGATATGATCGAGAGATGCGAAATTACCCCGAAGAATGGCCACACACCAATGTTTTTGATTATGTTGAAAGCGGACACTATGTTCCCCTTGAGACAACATGAGATGTTGATGATGGAGCATGTCCTGTTTCTAATGAAGCGTTAGGTTGTTAAATTTTATATGTATTGATCATAGTCAATGTTTGCAAAAGTATATTCTTATACGCTTAAATCTGATTATTTTGATGAGTGGCAGGAAATTACCACGGAAGCAAATGCCTTGTATACTCTTTTTGGTAAAATTGAATCAAAAACATTTGTCAAAGAAAAAGATGGCGCGTGCCAAATCATCGAAATAGGTGTATACAACTCACGCAAACATTTTGTTGAAGTCAAAGAAAGTGTTGATAATACCGATGCCATCAAATCTCTCTTCAAACGTTTTGCTCGCTTAGTTGATGTGAAAAAAGTGGAGCAAGATGAGTACACAATGATTCAATAAACAAATAAAGCTGCCTCAGGGCAGCTTTATTTTATTCACCAAATATTTTGGGTATTGGGATATTTGTTTGCTCGAGAGAATCGCATTTCTACATAGCTAGGGATTGGTGTCCCACCGTTTTTGATAATGACTGGACGGCCATTGTCGAGGTATGCTTCATACTCATTTTCTCCAACGATCACTTTTCCTACTTCTCCATCAAGAATTTTAGACCTTATAAATGCTACCGAATCTGTTGTGTCGTCTGCAACATATAGGAGCGTTTTTGGAGGAAGTCTGTCATCAAAATTATCAACAGGGAAATAGATATCATCGTTGGTCTCATAATCACCATAAGGACTATCAACCATATATCTTCTATTGTATCATGTTTGGTCACTGAGAACTTTTCCATCAGGATATAATTCTTGAAAGTCCGGCCAAGTTACTACATCGCTATCTACGATTTGTAACTCGGTTCCTGCCAAATCTCCAATAATAGCTTTTGTAGCACTTTGTGACCAAAGTGTTTCGGTATTCCAATCATACATCACAAGGTTTGATTGCCAAAGTTTCCCCGACACTCAAAAGACATAGATAACATCACCTATCAACCTATTGAACACAATGGCAGAACCACATAATGGACAAAAAGTCACAGCTACGTATTGATCATCTATCGTATCGTTAACTACCTCATGCCTATTCATTATCGAATATGGATAGAACCTTGCTTCTGATTTTCATTCAAGCACTAATCCTAGTGTTCAATCATTGAGATAATCTTTTTGGCTTGCTTGCTCTATTGTATAAAAGTTTGGGTTAGTCAAAGAAGGAATACCATCTTTTCCTGGTCCCCCGTTAATGATTTGGTCAAGAGGCACGTGAGCGATCGCCGTGTTTGTTTTTAGGCCGTCTTTTTTGAAAGCTTCTTCTTTCACCTCTTTTTTTGGCTTTTTTTCACTACCACCATCAACTAATTGGTTTTGGTCTAGTTTCTCCAAAAGTTTATTAGGCGAAGAAAAAAATGTATATCAAAGAAACGCAACAAGAACAATTAGAAGAGCAAAAAGGATACGAAATGTTTTCATAGTAACGAGAAAAAATAAAGAACCCATTTCGTATGTTATAGCTTTATAAAACAATATGTGAACCGTTCTCACAGATTCTTCCTTGCGTCATTGTTCCTTTTACACTGTTGTAAGTATGCATTTTTTTTATGTCAACAAGATAAAACAAAATAGAACAAATGAGTCATCTATTTTGCTCTACGCTTAATTTGCATGTTTTTGCTACATCAGTATAATTTTTTTACTTATTATTTAATCTTTTTTGTTATTCCTATGAGGAAATTTTTTGTATTTATTCTTACTGCTCTGTTAGTGTCTGTTCCTTTGGCCAAGGTAGACGCAATTTCTTATGATGAAAGCAATGAGCTAGTCGCTCGTACTACACCTGTTGCTGATGATTATTACGCAGCAGGAGAACAAATCATTACAGATACTTCTATTGAATGAGATTTTTTGGGTGCAGCCGGATCAATAAAACTCCAAGGCGAAATAACACAAGATGTGAATGCTGCGGCAGGAAATATATATGTGTCTGCCAGTGTATGAGACGACTTGAGAGTTGCCGGAGGAAGTATTGTTCTTGACGCTCCTGTTGCTGGTGATGTGATTATTTTTGGAGGAGAGATACATCTTACTGATAAGGCAATTATACAAGGAGATGTTGTAATTATGTGAGGAGAAGTACATATTGATGGAACCATAATAGGTAATGCAACTATCAATGCAGGATCTTTATATTTTGATGGTGTTGTTCAAGGAAATACAGAACTAGGCCTTGGTGATAATGTTTCTATTGGTCTTGATGCAGCAATGGAAAAAAATGTTACATATACTGCACAAGACAAACTACTAGCACTTGAAGAAATTGCACAATGAACAGTTCTTTTTACGCAAAGCTCGCTACCACAAGGAGACCATATCAAAGATAACATAATAAAAATTGGAACAGGGTTCTTTTTGACAAAATGGATAGGACTTGTTGTTTTTGCTCTTTTGCTGCTTTGTTTTGCAAAAAATCTATTTGGTGCAGCAGGAGAATCAATCAGAGAAAAACCACTTCGTAGCTTCTCTTATGGGCTTTTACTTCTTATAGGACTGCCAGTTCTTGCAATTGCTTTCTTCATTTCTGTCATTGGTGTGCCTGTATGATTTTTTGTCATAGCTCTCTACATATTCTTCTTTGTCTTTGCTGAACTTGTGTCACTTGCTGTTTTGACTAAGTGGATAGAAACTTTTTATTCACGCCAAGCAACTTGGTGGCAAACAACGATACTTATTGTTGTACTAGCTGTTCCTTTTGTAGTGATTAATGGTTTGGATATTGTTGCTGCTCTTTTTGCATGGTGAGCAATTGTTGTTGCGTTTTCTACTCATGGAGCAAGTATTTTACAATGTAATAGTAAAAAGAAACTAGCTTCTTGAATAGTGAAGAAAACATCAAAGAAAAAATAAACATGAATATACAAAAATAATAGAAAGAGCTTTCGGGCTCTTTTTTTTGTTTTTTTGTATTGTAATAGCACACTGTGAAATTACACTCTGTGCGTAGAATTTATTTCCTATTTGTAATTGCTTATGAAACGTCTTTTTTGATTTATTTGTTTTTGTTTTGTTGTTGCGTTTTTTGCTATTGGACAGCCAAGTGTTAATGCTGGAAGCATCGATGCAACATTAGAAAAAATCATTACAAAAAAACCTGCTGCAGAAAGAAATGCATTTATCACCAAACTTGAGAAGGCATTGCTTCTTATCAAGAAAAAATTTGAAGCACAAAAAAATGCCGCATCATCTCATGATGAAAAAGCAAAAAAAGAAAAAGTTATTAATGTAATAAATTTGCTTATTAAGGCACTACCCACAGTAAAAAGTAAGGTATTAAGCCAATGAAAAATCTCTTCAACACCAAACAACGACATTACACCGACAAAGCGTTTGATGGAAAATAAGGGAATCTTATGGGTGTACTATGATGAGAAAAAAGATAAAGCATTTGCTGTTGCAGCAACGGCAACGGAACAGGGTCTTTATGAGGTTTCTACCAGTAATTGGTCTCTTGGAAAAAAACATGACTGGAAAATCATCTCAAACAGCACCTACTTTGATTACAAAAATGAAATAATTTATGCTGCAAATCTCCTTACAAACAGTATCGATAAGTATGATTTGCGTCATCATAGAATCACATCTCTAACGCTTGATTTTCAACCTCATTCGATTGCTGCCATAGGAAAAACACTCTATGTTTCACCAACTCACGTGAGTGAATCAAATCAGCTTCATGCTATCAATCTTAGCAATTTTAGCTCTATTGGTGTTGTCGAAGATGAAAAGCAACAAAATCATGATAAAGTTTCAGGAAAAAGCAAACTTATTGGATTTAATGATATTCTTTATATAGTTGCACCCGGAAGCTCGTCCCAATTGCGTGGTTATGTTATGAATGGAAATACAATGACAACAAGAAAGAATGTTACTATTGGTCAATTCTATACTTCAATAGAATTTGAAGGAAAAATGTATGTTCATGGACACAATAACGGATCATTTGATGGTTGATACTATCCAATAAATAACAAAGGAGAATTGGGATCATATGTTACGATTGCGCCATCAAGAACACCGGCAACTAAAGCATTGTGATTTACTCAAGATGGAAGATATTATATTGTAGCATATTGGACTATTGAACAAGTAAACGGAGTAGCACGTGAGTATGATGCGGTAGTAAAATATGATACGCAAACAAACAAGATAGTCGATTCGATAAAAATGCCTGAAAATACTAGAGTGACCGCACCAACAACCCATCTTAACGGAAGTGATCACCTTGTCTACTTCCTTACTATCAAAAACCGTACAATGCAATGAGAATACCTCAAAAAAATAGACTTTTCAAGAGACTTAGATCAGTTTTTAGAATAATTTTGACAAAGAAAAACAGCCTTGAGAGAGGCTGTTTTTTGTTATGTTGTTCTTTTTTATTCTGCTCCAAGCAATTTCTTGGGCGGTGTTTCTTTTTCGTCTTGTTTGAACGTATTATTCTCGCTCTTTTCATTGTTTTTTTGGTTCTTGTTTGCTACTCTTTTTTTTCTTCGCTTCATTATTGCTCCACTTACAAGAAGTCAGGTAATAAGAACCGCCCCCCCAATCAATGGACTGAATCTTATCCAAGCCAACGCAATTGTTATTGATGCAATCAGAAGAGTCGCTACTCCACTTACAAAACCAACTCCTATGCCAACTATACTTCCTATCAATGGAATAATATCAGCAATGACAACTAATGGACGCAAAAGAGATGAAAATCCAATAAATAATGATAAGACTCATAAAAATCTTAGAACCCATTTCATCATTTCATTTGCTTCTTTTGCTTGTACTATCATTTCTTCCGCAGAAAGGACTTGTTGTGACAACATAGAATTTTCTATTCCATTGGATGTTCTGTATGCTGTGATTGTTTGCCCCTCTTGTTTTCCAATGATACTTACTTGTTGATCTCTAATAATCTTGAATGTTATTCTCATATCTCCAATACTTCCTGTAGTTCCTTCTCATTGAGCAAGATATATCTCATTTCCTCTTTGAGTAATATATTGATATTCAGGTAACGCATCTGCCGCTAGCGCTTTTATTGTTTGTAATATATCTTCTGTTGGGGTGTACGACTCATATTCATTGATTCTTTCAACAAAAATTGATGCAAGCTGATATTCTCCGACAGTAATATTATCAGCATTTTTTTGTGGGGTAAGACCAAGGTTAGCTATACTTACATAACTATTACCATATTCTCCTCCGTCTGGTCATTCAAACATGGAAGAATCGATTTCTTCTGCGATCCACTCTTGCTTATAAGAGTATTCTGTTGTTTGTGTTTGTGAGCCTCCTACATTATCCTTTGTTCTAGTATGAGACTCTTCAATTCGTTGAAATACTTCAAAATCTACTACAAACTTGAGAGCATCCTCTTCTGAAATATTCAATTCTTTGTAATGCAGCGCACCACTTGCTGTTGCCATTTGGGTATAATGAATGGGTTTTCCGTCATTGTCACTCGAAAAACCTGTGACGCTTATGACGTTTCTTCATAACTCATTAAGTGATGTTCTTTGTTTGATTGTTCTTCATTCATTCCACCAAAGAAGCCCAACACCGACTATGATAAAAAAAAATCCTGCAAAAACTCATTGAATGCTATTTTTTAGCCTCGTTCATCGCCCTACTTTTGTTGTTACTGTTGCCATTTGCTTGTATATATGCAAAAATAAATCCGCTTGTTTGATATATATATACTTGTACCCTCTCTTTTTTCAAAGGTTTTATAACAAAAAAACCTCCCATAATAGGAGGATATTCTACAATAACATTATCTTACTTTTTCTACAAATTCTTCGAATACTTGTCCGTATCTCTTGATCATTTGCTTAATTGAGTTTTCATTGTATTGCAATCTTTGTGATGCAGCAAGGATATGTGGGTTCGTGCTTCTTGTCAGATCAGGGAGAATCTCCTCAGTCCATGAATTACTTTGATGGAGATTTCGATATACAAATGAAAGATAGTGCATATATCCCCAAACATGTTTGTAGTGAGGAAAAGAAGAATCTGACCAGTCTTCATGTTTTGCTTTCTTATCAAGAAATTCTTGCATATGTTCGTGACCTTCTTCATCAAACATCTCCTTAACTGATGAAAGATCATACAATCCCCAATCATGAGGCATAGCAAAATCACTATCATAACTATACCCATTTGCTTGGATACCCGCAAAAAATTCTTTTACCGTACGAGCAAGAAAATCCGCTAATCACTTGATACGTTTTGTTCTTATTTCCATACGGTATATAGGAAGTCATGACCATTGATTGTAGTCATTTGATTGCAAGACGCTAATAGCGAATTGCTCAACGTTATTGGTAAATGTATATGTAAGAAATCATTCTGATTGTTTTTGTTCTTCTGTATAAGTTTTTTCTTCGTCGTTTGCTTGCTCGTAGATGAAATAATTTTTTACAAGATTAATGGTTGTTTCCGCGTGTTTGGCCTCATGTGTCAAATCCTGAAGAGGGTGAGAAAATTTATATATTGTGATTAAATGGTCCATAATGTTGTAATATGGTTAAAAAATTTCTAAGGCTACTTTCACGTCACGATTATTTACTCTTGGATGTTTTTTTTATCGTTTGTTTGGGTACGGCTTTTTTTTGTGATGATTGAGGAAGCGCAACGACTTTTTGTACTTTTTGTAGAAACTCGCTGTATTTTTCTTGCCCAACAGTATCTCTAAGGGTATCCATCATCAAACCAATATTAGCACCTCATTGAGCAGAAAAAAGATCCATAAATTTTTCTAGTCCTGCATTTTCGTTACCACCTGTCGTAATGATTTTGATATCTGCTTTGTGAAGAGCTTTTGCTTTTTCTGTGTCTACTTTTTCTGATAATCTTACTTCTAATTCCTTTACAAGATATTGTAGTGATGCCTCGTCAAAGGTATTGAGTGACTTTGCGATTTCTGACTTACTTTCTGCTTCAGCTTTACCAATAGAGGCAATTCTCATCGCATCAGCAGAGGCGTCTCTTTCTTTTCCTTCTGCATTAAGCACCATTGCTTGTCTTTGCCCATCTGCTTCCAAAATCATTGACTCTTTGCGAGCTTCTGATTGTAGCACTGATTTTTCTTTGTCCTCTTGAGCTTTGATAAGTTCTTTTACTTTTTGGATTTCTGCTTGTTTTTCTTCTTCAACAAGTTTTACTGCCATTTCTTTTTCTGTTGTAAGTTTTTGTGCATCAAGAATTTCTTTTTGTGCTTGTTCATTTTGCAGTGTTGTTTCTCTATTCATCTCAATTCTTTTTGATTCCAATAATTTGTCCGACTCAATTTGTCTTGCTTGTTCTGCTTCTCTATTTTTGATACTATTTACTTGTGCTTCTTTTTGCGCGTTATCTTCTGCAATTTTTGCAAGCTTCATTTGTTCTGCTACTTGCACTCTTGATTCTGACTCGATACTAGCCTTTTTCTTTTGCATGATATTGAAGATAACCTCTGAACCATCCGCATCAGTAATATCCATAAATTCAATATTTTTGAGCTGTATTCATCGTTCTTTTACTTGTTGTACTACTTCTTCATAAAACGATTGCCCCATTTCGCTTCTTGATTCCATGATACTAATGATATCATTTTGTGAAAGGATTTTTCTCACAGCACCTCTCAGTACTTCAACTAGTTGTTCTTCTAATTCTTTGAAGTTAGAAATTTTTTCTGCTGCCTGAATGGGATCGTTGATAACAAAGAAGGCTGTCACGTCAACGACAAAAGGAACTTTTCCGTTATCATAACCTTGATAGTCTTCTAATTTTAAATTAAAAACACTCAAAGGAAGTTTGGTAACACTTACTCAGAGAGCAGGGAGCCATGATGGCCAATTATAGTAGACATTTCCTCCATTAAATCACTTTCCAAATGCTGCTGATTTTCCGCTACTTTGCACAATATGTACGTCATTTGTTTTTACTACAATTCTTAGGTACGCCAAAACCAAAATAATAGCAATGAGCGCAATAATCAAAAGAAATACAAATCCTCCCATAAACAAAAAAGAAACTAGAGAATAAAAATTCATCTAGTTACCTTATACGATTTCTTTTTGAAATGTCAATCTCAGTCTTATGTTGATTCAATACCCATTGCTGTGAGATATTCATTGAGAAAGTCTTGTGTTGTTTTATGGATAAGTTCATCAATATTCGGTATTAATGTAGCCAAATGATCATAGACAGCGTCTGCTGTTATTGTGTCATTTTGGGCAAATTGGTCTAATGTCGCGTTTTGTTGTTCTGTTAATGTTGACTTCATAGTCAACATGAGCCTGTCAAAAAGAACAGGTTCTATTTGATTTATCAAGGTTTGTTGTGCTTCTCTATCATAAGGAACAATTGTTTCTGCTACAGCGAGAAGTGCTTTTTGTAAATCCATTTTTGCTAGTGACATAAGATATAAAAATCGATTATTTTATTTTGTAATATTTTTTGATATTGTCTATGTGGTTATTTATTTTTTTAAAGGTTTTTTCTGCTTGTTGCTTCTTTTGAGGAGTTGCGTTTTCAAATTTATCGGGATGATATTTTACAAGAAGCTTTTTCTTCATCACTTTCATGACTTTTTTTGCATCACTTTCGGTCATTTCGTTATTTTTCCACCTAGCAAACACATCCTTATTTAGTTTATCTTTGATTTCGTCATTGTACTCTTGCAGTTCTTTACATGCCTCATTTTTTTCGTAAAAAAGAGGTACATTCACTGTTAAGCTCTTCAAATTATCATAAGCTTCTTCCCATGATACTTCTATTGTTACCTTATTTTTCTGTGCATTTTTGAATAGCTTATCCACCTTTTTAATCATTTTTTTCAGTGTACTTTTTGTCGTTGAATTTTGGTGAAGTTCTCCTTTTATATTCTTAGCACCAAAAATTTGCACAAAATAATTGTTTATACTTCTTACTACTTTTCTTTGCGATTGGTTGTAACTAAATTTATCAAACCTTGATGATAACGAGATTCATTTTTGGCTGATGTCTTCCATTTTTTGGCTGATCTTTTTTGTAACTCAATCTATTTGCTTTTCTAATACAGATAACAACTTTAAGAAGTCACCTCGTTTGACTGACTTATTATCAATTACGATCTCTTTAGGAGCGGTGTCATTGTTGCTTTTTATCGCAGCTGCTTTTTGGAGATGCAATGCTTGATATTTCATTTCCAAAGACATTAATCTGTTGTACTCGTCGTTTGTTTCTTCATAGAAAGAATCAAGCTCCTCAGGAGTCATGGTTATCTTATTTGTTTTTTCTTCCTGGTTGTCTGGTGTTGTTTTCTTGTTTTTGTCCTCATTTTTTGGCTTATCTTTATCTCATTTTTTTTCTGTATCCTCTTCTTTGTTATCTTCTTTATTGTTCTTTGGATTATAGTCTTTATTAGATAGATCTTTGTTATTTATATCTTTCTGCTCTGAGTTTGTGCTTGGTGTATCTACTGTACCCTTTCCTTGACGTTTTTCTCCTCATGTTCCCAAAAGTAATGGCGATATTGGTTGTGAATCCTTTTTCGCTCCTCCATCTTTTGCTTCGGTCTGTAGCGTTGTTTCTGTTGTTCTTTTGCCATCTGCATCTATAGGCGCATCGTCCTCTTTGGCTGTTTTTTTTGCATCAGTCTTTTGCTCTGAAGCTGCCGCTAGCTTTGGATCAACCGCTCCCTTTGTATTGTGAAGACCTGAAACAAGGATAGGAATTCATCCATTATTTATTGCTTCACCATCACTTGTTGTCTCTTCTACTCGTTGATGTACATCCACTGATCAGGTAAACATTCTATCTCCTTGCACATAAGCAGGACCTCCTGCAGCTGAAACAGATTGATCAAACGTAAAGTTAATCGAAACGTCTTTTAATTTTCCTGCTTCTTGCAATTCCATTAGCATTTTTTCAGTACCTTCCATTGCCCTCATAGCAAAAAGATTAGTGTTACCATCAGTTACACCTTTACCTACAACGAATTGTTTCAAATCATTGATACCATTATCATCAAATGCTTTGAGGAAATTATCATAGGTTTCTGGACTACAGTTTGTTTTGACGTAGTTGGTAAGTGCTTGTTGTTTTGCCTCAACCAATGCATCAGAGTATTTGGTAAGAGAAGCAGGAACACCATCAACTCACGCTCCAAACGTGAAATCTATTTGTGATCCATTCGTGATATCATTCACTCTTGTGTTTAACACACTATCCCATGTTGTAGTGAAATCTTTTTGCACCAATTGCGAACTGGTATGATCTCCCAAATTCCATTGATTTTCTAATCCTGGTTCTACAAAAGTTTCTGGTGCTTTGAGATGACTTGCGTCAATTCCATCTATTGCTCAATCTGCAAGAGCGTCGGTTGCATAGAATGTTGTTACACCTAGAGCCGTCATCACAAGTCCCTTTTTGTAAAGGTCTTTGAGAACATTCGCCCCAGCCGCTTTCGTTGTTGATTTTACAATAGCATCGTGTGCCTTTGTATAGGCATTGGTACTATCTTTATATTCGTCTTGCCCTCTTACATGCTTGTCCCAATAATTTACCCATGATTGTTGATCAGAAGGCAATGGTCATGTTGGCGGAAACAAGGTAAGCGCTTTTTCTTGTAATACTGACAAGAGAGCTTCATTTTTTGCTACTTTATGTCCATTCTGCGCAGAGAACGCACTTCTGTTGGTTTCTCCTGCAACATCCATACGAGCCAATGTATCTATGATAAGAGCTCTTTGAGTTCATTGATTAGCGTCTGTTGTAGGCGCACTAAGATCTGCAAGTCTTTTTTCAATAGGGAAAACATAAGGATCCCCGTCTGCGTCTGTCGACAGATTCACGACTCCATTGATCAGTCTTAGTTGTTTTGACCATCTATCTGCTTTTCCAAACCACATGTTTCTTCCAAACCAGGTTGTTGCCTTGAGTTTTTTTTCTAAATCTTCTTTGATTCTATTGAGTTTATCACGGTCTTCTAAGTGCATTCTTACATTTTCTAATCATTCTTCTTTTGATTCGTAATTAGTTTTGAGTGCTTGCAAAAACATAGCAACTCATGCTCCTGCTCCCGCTACTGCAAGAGGTGCGCTCGACATTGCCGCAAGTGTTGTAGCTCCTATAGTGATTCATCCTCTTGTCGCTATTCTTGCTCCCCAAGGCATGTCATCCAATTTTTTTCCTAATCTGTACCATACATTTTGATGAGATTTATCTAATTCTGCCGAACCAATTTGTGCACCTTCTTTTTGATAGTAGGCATTAATTTTTAATCTCATTTTCATATTATCGTCGTTCATTCCTTGCAATACAGCATTAGACTTGATAAGTGAAAATTCACTTTCTTGTATATTTTTTGGATTAGCACAAAATTTGAAAATAAAAGAAGGATAAGAACCATTTGCAACATAAAAATTATCTACATGTGTTTGCAATTGTGAAAGGTTCGAAGAACTTTTTACATTTTTTATAAAGTTAATAGTTTTGGTTGCCGTATCTGCTTGTGCTTTGATTTGTTCCACCAAATTCGATGCAAGATATTGTACATCTTCTTTGCTCATTCCCCTCCATATCCAAGACAACTTGCTCATTCCTGCATCAAGGTATTTTTGACGGATACGATCTCCTGTTGCTGTTTTCATTAACTTGTTGATCTTACGGACTGCCGTATCTTGGTTTCTATTTTGTCTAAACTCTTCAGCAATTGTATTAATCTCATCAATTTGAAATGTATCTAACTTTTGATAATTTGATGCTCAAGCAATTCCAGATGTAGAAAATCTTGCCGCATAGGCAGCTCTTTTTGCTAATTCTGACTGTGTTGATTTATCTAGATTATATATGTTTTGTGCTTTTTTCATGTATTCATTCATGAATTTTCTTTTTTTGGAAGCATCCATAAAGTATTGTCCAATCAATCCTACTTGATTCCAAAAAGATTTATCATTATATGATTTTCTTCCCATTGGGTCAGTAATAGGTTTTCCGTCAGGACCGTAACCTTCTGTAGCAAATTTTTTAGCAGCTTGCTGATGAAATTCTTTTGTGTTTACAAAATTAGCCTCAAAAGCGCTTAGTATATCATCTTGCGTGATTTTTACTTGCTTTTGAACAGTATCAACTGGCGCATCCAAAAGCCCAGCAATTTTTGGCGTTACTTCAGGCGTTATATCCTCGTTTACTTCTTCTACTGGAACGAGTTCTCTTGCAGTTGCTGGCGCAACTAATTGCCCTGGCGCTGTTTCAGGAACTAGATCAGTCGTTGTTTGTGGTACTAGCTCCGTTGATGTATTGCTAGCTCATTGTTGTAATGCTTGAGGTGCAATAATTTCTTCTTCTTCATTTTCCAATTCGTTCTCTACATTATTCTCTACTTCATTTTCTGTTTTTTCTTCTACTTCTTCTTTTTTTGTCTGTAACTCTTGACGGTTATTGCTCGGATCAACCAACTGAGCTTCTGGAGGTACAACCAATCCTCTATTCTCTTTTTTGTTAGTGTTTTCTTCTACACCCTCTTCTATATCTTCTTCAGTTTTGTCGCTTTCTTCTTTCTTTTCTTCTTCAATTTGTGGTGTTTCAGCATCTTGGATTACGGGCTTATTTTCCGTCTTTTCTTCAGTTTTTTCCTCTGTTGTTAGCTCTCCTCCCTTAGCGCTATCCGACGAGTTTTCAAGAAGAAAAATTGTTCCATTCATTTTTTTTACAAATGGGAAAACATCAGCTTTGAAACATTCCCTTATTCTTCCAGGTAAGTCATCAGCATCAGTTAGTAATTGTTGCAACTGATTTTCAGTAAGTACAGGGAAATAACCGGTACCAGGATCAGGTTTAATACCCAATAGTGCCATTAGCTTTGTGTATAGTTGAATATTTTCTTTTTCTACGATTTGTCCATTAGTAAAATCATCTTCAAAAGCCCTTAATAATTGGACTTCTGTATCACTAAGTGCCTTTTCTACTATATAGCGAAGTGACTTTTTTCATGTGTTATTTTGGATTTCTCCATCATTACCATAATTGGGGACATACGAGGCAGGGGTTCATACTAGGGTGGGTGAAGTTGGGATAGCTATTGTTTCAATTTTTTTTGTTTCATTCCTTTCCAAAAAGTCTTTAGGAAGTTCACTCCACTCATTTTCTTTCTCTTTAATAAATTTTTTTAGTAATTCATTCACCTCATTCCACTTTTGTCTTTCCTTTTCAGAATTACCTCATTCCTTCATAGAGACCTGAAGAATAGCATCTTCTATAAAAGTAAAAAATTCATCCCTATTTTCACCATTATAATCAGTCATTGCCATAACATTAAAAAGATTCTCTTGAGTTTCTTTGGAAATTTTAGAATGATTAGCAACTGACGTTACAATTTCGTTCAAGATATCTTTTCATTTATCCCTATTTTGTAATTTTTTCCCCATAATTTTTCTTACTACACACACTAAAGTATCTATGCCAATTGTACCGATAGTCCTCTTCTTTTGCAAAAAAAGACTACTTTTTTGTTACACAACACACAATTGACATATTTTTTTATATAAGCATAATTATATTAATACATAAAAAAAACACAAGAGATACAACTACTAAATCACAATACCCACAATAAGCAGCCACGTAATACAACAATAATTACTACTGGAATTGCAATTAGATTACTAAATACTAGTATGGTAATAAATTTATTCACTACCCCATTGAATGCACTTACATGAATATGCAGCATATTTTGACGAGAAATTTCATACCTACCTTGACCAACAAATTGCTCGTACCCAACCCATACTCAAAGAAAGAAACTTCTATATTGCTTATATCAAAGAGATTAGCCAAAAAGGAAAGAGAGTAAGACCCTATAACGTAGCACTGACGTTTTGATGATACGGATCGTGAATCACGTCTGATATTTCTGCTTTTTTGATAGCTTTTGAACTATTCCATACTTTTGCTCTTATTCATGATGACTGGATTGACCATGCGGATATGAGGCGTAGTGTACCAACCTGTCACAAGCATTATGAACAAAAGATTGGTAATAGTCATATTGCCGCTTCACAAGCAATTCTTGTGGGTGATATCTGTTTTTCACGAGCATATGAACAAATGGAAATACAACCTCAATGAATCAAATCAGAGCGACTTTCTGCAGCAAGAGGACACTTTCATAAGATGGTACAAGAAGTAGTGTGGGGGCAAATGCTTGATGTTGATTTTATGCTATGAAATCCTGTAAGCATTGATGCAGTAACCACCAAAAGCTATTACAAAACAGCAAGTTATACCTTTGTAAGGCCGTTTCTTGCAGGTGCCGCTCTCGCCTGATTGACTGATCCTCAAGAACTAGAAAAAATCAAAAAACTAGGAAAGGAAATAGGTATTGGCTACCAAATGAGAGATGATCTGCTTGATATGTACAAACCACACCAAGACAAAAGCGTCTTTAATGACTTACAAGAAGGTCAACAGACTGTTCTTACACAATACGTCTTTGACAATGGAACCAAAGAACAGAAAAAGTTTTTACGTGAAAAAATGGGGACGCTCCTCTCTGATCAAGACAAGCAAGATTTAACCCATTTGTTTACTGTATTGTGAGCATTTGACTATGGAATCCAAACGACCAACGGTTACCTAGATCAGGCCTCTCAAACATTACAAACAATGAATATTACCTATGAAGCAAGAATTAAGTGTGAAAATCTTATTCAGCTACTAAGAGTTAACTAACAATGACTTCTCCTCTTCATTCTCAAAGCAATACCACCATTATGCAGCGCTATGGCACAAGCTACTACCTTGCGACCTTGTTTTTTCCAAAAAATATTTCTCAAGAAACTATGCAATTGTACAAATTTGTTAGAATTCCTGACCAAATAGTTGATGGTGAAGTACAAGATTGACCTGTTCTGGCAACGACCAATCTATCAGAGCACTATCTTGCTGCATGAAAGCAACTTCGTGCTATGTGGAAAAAACGAGAATCTGTCTATACCCGCAATGACTATTCTGACGAAGAATGGGGTCTTTCTGCCAAACTCTTTCACGACAAAAAAATTCCTTTTTCCTATAGTAGAGATTTTTTTGATGCGATGCTCATGGATACCGATACTCACCGCTATCAGACCTATGAGCAATTGCAACAATATATGTATGGTTCTGCAAGTGTTGTGGGACTGATGATGTGTCATATTACTGGTTTTGAAAAAGAGGCAATTCCCTATGCGACATTGTTGGGTGAAGCAATGCAGTTGAGTAACTTTTTGAGAGATATCGGAGAAGATTATGAGCTATTAGGACGTATTTACCTTCCTGAGCAAGATCTCAAAAGATTTGATCTGACTCACAATGACATTATTTATTACTGTGAGAGTAAACGTATCGATGAACGTTTTGTACATTTTATGCAGGAGTACATAACACTAAACAGAAAACAGTACGCACAGGCATTGGAGTGATTACAGTATTTACCTAAGAAAACTCGCAAAGGAGTTTATCTTGCTGCAATTATTTATGAAGGAATTCTTGATCGCATCGAAAAAAATAATTACAATGTATTTGCAAGATCTTGTAGAACAACAAAACGAGATAAAACCAAATTATTAGTTCGTTGATTAAGAACTTTTTCATTATAAAAATATGGGTTACAATCCCATATTTTTTATTGCTCTATTCATTTGTCTTTTTTGATCTCTTTCTTTGAGAACTTGTTTTTTTTCTACTTTTCTCATCATTTTTCCTACGCCTATTTGCAACTTAATACGCCTATTTTTTGCCTCATAAATCATAAGAGGAACTACGGTTAATCAAGTTTTGTGTACTTTAGTCCAAATTTTTACAAGCTCTCTTTTGTTGAGAAGAAGTTTTCTTGCTTGCGTAGTTAGATAATCAGGAGCTAAATTGGGATGTGTTTTGCTGTACAAAGGCACTTGCATATTTAAGACAAAAAGCTCTTGTCATTTGAATCTAATGATGGCTTCTTTGATACTGACATGGTCAAGTTTTATAGCTTTTACTTCATGTCATTGCAAAACGATACCTGTATCATAGGTATCAACAATATCGTAGTCTGCCCTTGCTCTTTTGTTTTTTGCGAGGATTTTCATGTAACTATTGCAATTACTAAACAATATTGCATACTGTAGTTATTTATAAGACAAAAAAAAGATGAAGCAAAAAATTCTTATGACATATTACCAGTTTCTTGCACGATGTGCTCGTGGCTACCTCAAGAGACACAAACCAATCATCATTGGAATCAACGGTTCTGTGGGAAAAACCACAGCAAGAGCTATTATTTTTCAAACGCTTCAGCAATTTATTCCTTCTTCTTATTCAATATACTCTTCTCCCAAAAATTTCAATGGAGAACTGGGAATGTCTTTGAGTATTTTTTGTGTTGAGCAACGAACACCTACTCCTTATTATCTCATCAAAATAGCTATAGTTTGTTTGTATCAAAGATTTTTTGGCACAAAAAAATACGATATAATTCTATTGGAATATGGGATTGATCGTCCACAAGAAATGGAGTTTCTTCTCTCGATAGCAAAGCCACACTATGGAGTTTTTACCAAACTTGATAGCGTTCATTCTCTTCAATTTGGGGATCCACAAAAAATTGCAAATGAAGAAGTAAAAATGATTTTGTGAACACAAGAGATTGCCTATCTCAATAGTAATGACACCTATGCAAGACAATTGCACAGCATGTTGCATATCGACGCATTCTATTATCGTACGGCACTTGAAAATGATGTTGAAAAAAATGATTTAGATTTTTGCAATACTCATCTTCATCATGAGAAAAATATTTTATGGAACCATGCTACGCTTCGTCTCCATGATCAGGAAATTTCAATCAAAACTAATCTTATCGAAAAACAAAATTTGTGATATATAGCCGTTGCTTTGAGTATCAGTGATGCCATTGTATATAAATTAACTCAACAGTCGCTTTTTACAAAAAAAACAAAGACTCCTCTCACGTTGGAGTATACACTTCTTCCTGGTAGGTTCTCGTTGTTCGCGTGAGTTGCTGATTCTCTTATTATTGACTCTAGCTACAACGCATCTCCCAAAAGTATGCGCAAAACTATCGAAAATGTTTTTAGGTTACAAAAAGATGTTTATCCCGATCATAAGGTCGTAGTTGTATTTGGTGAAATGAGAGAACTTGGTGATTTTGAAGAAAAAGAGCATAGACAAATTGCCCCTATTCTCGATCATGTCGCAGACTATATTTATTTTGTTGGTAACGCTGTTGCACACACGATTGATGAACTGCAAAAAATATGAACGACCAAAGATATCGTGCATTTTGTTTCATCTCGTGAAGCAGGAGAAGCCGTCAAAAAACTTTTGCAACAAAGCGATCAAAAGTTTCTTGTTTTATGTAAATGAAGTCAAAACACGATATTTTTGGAAGAAACAGTACAATTACTTCTTGCAGATCCCAAAAATAGCAGCAAGCTTGTAAGACAAAGTAATATACGACAAAAGAAAAAAGAAGCTTTTTTCAGCTCCCTCAATAAACAATAAATTACGATTTTTTGCTAATAATGATATTTCTTACCGATTGCAATAGTGTGGATTCTGTATAGTTGTTCTAGCAAGACAAGCTTTGCTAATCCATGCGGCATAGTCGCCTTTCCAAAGGCAATTTTTTGATTGATATATGGCATTAGTTGCTCTTCTAAAAGTCCATGTGGTCAACCAATACCAAAAACAACATTTTTATTAGTCAAGCCTTTAGCTAACTCCTCTGTTGTTTTTTGTGGTCAAAGGATACTCAAAAATACTTTGACTGCTCCATCATAACGAGATTTTTTGAGCTCAGCGATAAAAGCCTCTGTATCTTTTTTTTGGCAAATCAACGAGTTTTTGTCCTTTGTGGGCTTTAGGTCAACGATACGAACCATTTTACCCATACGTTTAAGATATTCAGCAATTGCTGAAGCAAAGTGCTTATCAGAGTCTGTAATTGATATAATCGTATACATACAAAATAATACTACAATAAACAAAAAAAGCCCAAAAACTCTTAAGAATTTTTGGGGTAAGATAAGGTTCTATTTCTTCTTTTTGGCATTAGTTGTTTCTGCAATAATAGAGTCCATTGTGTCATCTTTTAACGCGTTTGTTTCTTTTTCTAACTCTTCTAATGCATCATCATCAAGTACCATTTTTCCGCTTCTCATTTCTTTAATCTTTGATTGAATTTCTTTTTCAATTTTTTCTTTGACCTCGTTGTTTTCTTCAAGAAATGCAATAAGTTTTGCTTTTCATTGTACTTTGTTACTACCGTAAGAATAGAACGCTCCTGCTCTTGTGATTAACTTAAGTGCCATTCCCGCTTCTACAATATCATCAAGCTCTGAATATCATTCATTCCAAATCACAGGGATCTCTACTTTCTTGAATGGAGCAAATATTTTGTTTTTTACTGTTTTAATTTTACATACATATCCTGCTTGCTCCTTGTCATCTCCCATTATTTTTTCCCCTCTTCTAATTTCTAGTCTTTGTGATGAGAAAAACTTCAATGCTTGACCTCACGATGTTGTTTCTGGGTTCCCAAACATGACACCAATCTTCATTCTAATTTGGTTGATGAAAATAAGACTTGTTCATGTTTTTGCCAATACTCCAGTAAGTTTTCTCAATCATTGTGACATCATACGAGCTTGTAGCCCAACATAACTATCTCCCATTTCTCCTTCTACTTCTGCTCTTGGCACCATTGCTGACACCGAGTCAATAACAATAAGTTTTACTGCTCCTGTTTTTGCTAGTTCTTCTGCAATCTGCAATGCTTGCTCACCATAATCTGGTTGAGCCAAAAGAAGGTTATCTAAATCTACTCATAATTTACGAGCATATGATGGATCTAAAGCGTGCTCTGCATCGATAAACGCAGCAACTTCACCTCTTTTTTGTACTTCAGCAATTGCGTGAAGTGCTATTGTTGTTTTTCCTGATGATTCATGTCCAAACATTTCAATTACTCTTCCTTCAGGATAACCACCTCCCAAAATAAGATCTAAAATATATGAACCACTATGAAATGTATTAACAGTACCTACGTTCGAGTTGTCTCCCATTCTCATAATTGATCATTTTCCAAATTTCTTTTCGATATCTGAAAGTGCGTCTTGAAGTACTTTTTGCTTTGCTGTTAGAGTCATTATAGGTGTCTAGTAAATAAGTATAAATAAGAATTATATTAGTTTGAATACTGTCTGATAACATTGATAAGTTTTCCTCTTATTTCAACATCTCATCATGTGAGCACGGCGTTAGGGAAACCATCATTTTCTGCCTTGAGAACAATAGACAGTGGCTTGCGAAATACTCTTTTGAGTGTTGCGCTTTCATCTCCATCATTTTTCATCACAACTACTGCAATATCTCCGTCGTTTACTGCTTGTTGTTTACCAATGATAAGCGTGTCTCCATCATTGATTCACACGTTAATCATACTGCGTCACTGTGCCTTGAGAGCATAAAAGGGACCTATTCATTTGAGCATCGATTTAGGTAAATCTATGTGATCATCAACGGATTCATACACATCAATAGGCTCACCACATGCCACCGCTCCAACAAGAGGAACTTTTTTTAGCGGTGCTGAAAGTGCAACATCTCATGTAGGATTATTTGTCATATATCCTAGTTTTTTAATATTTTTTACATGGTTGTGTACAACACTTGGACTTATTCATAAGTCATCAGCAGCCTGCTGATATGTTGGTGGATAACTATGCTTCTCTATGTAATCGCGATAATATTTCATTACTTTTTGTTGCTTCGTTGTGAGGGATTGAAGCATCTTTTTTTGGTGATAATGTAAATACACATAATTGTGTGTAATCATATAATTCTATTTTTCAAGACTTTTTTCTATTATATTCTATTTTATTCTATTTTTGCTTGCAATTAAAAAAATCTTATCTATATAATAACTGTGTAGCAGAGAAGTTTGTACACTTTATTATTTAGCAATAAAGCCTCTTGCTACCTATCATTTAGATTTATTATCATATCTCTCATGATGACAAATCATTGCCACAGCACTGAAACTGACGTTTCTTGCAATTAAAAAAAACATGCAAAGATTTTTGCAAAACCCGGCATGTTTTTCTCCTCTGTGTTTTTGGAAAGTATATCCCTATACCATCCACCCAAATTCGATACTACAAAATTCCTCGGGTTTTGCAAGCACTCAATAAGGGAAACGACTAGACAATTTTTTTTAAATAATTGTAATACATATTTTTTGTTAGCTGATTTTACTTTATATTTATCTTACTCATACAACGTATAAGTAATTCTTGCGCTATATTGATCTACAATAGCAAAAGTAGGTACTTCAACTTTTAATGATGGGTTGGTAGTATAGCATCATTTTCTGGAATAGTTGATTCAGGTGTCCCTTTTGATAAACACTCTTGGTACGTCTAATGATTGCCATCAAGACATAGAGGCATCTAGTTCAACATTGGCATTATGCTGTCATGTCATAAGACTCACTCATGTAGCCATCATCGATACAGTAGACGAAGGAAGCGTTGCATAGTTTCATGAAAGTGCTGACACTTGCACTGTTGTGTACCATCACTGATCAAAACCAGCGTTATCACATACATAAAAATCATCTGCTATATGATGAGTCAAATGCTGCACTGCAGGTAAGGGCTGAACGCTTGGCAAGTATAGACTTGTTGGTGCACCAATAAAGAGTAAATCAGTATCTACTATAGTAAATCAAGAAATAGGCTCGATGTTGGATATTACTCATGAAAGTGTCGTCACCGAAATGCGACAAGTATCATAATTTCCTGTTTCTAAATAAGCAAAATTAATCACATTTAGTCATGTTACAGCGATTTGTGGATCAAAGGAACTAATTGCACAATCGCCATATGTTTGGATATATCATGTCGCATCGGTGAAAAATGAGGCACTCGCAGCTTCTGCGTGCATCAATAAATTTCATGGAGCTCCAGACCATACAACAGGTGCCGATCCAGTAATATCAACAACACTAAATCATGGCATAGATAACACATTACTTAACACATTTGCTGAGGTTCTTACCGCCACACGACAATCATTATACATGCCATTTTGCAATGGCCCTATTGCAATATTGTTTACACCACTACTAGCCATTCTATTCGCAGGGGCATCAAGAAGTCATGCACAAGAACCATACATTTCTATCATTCCTGGTGAATCACTCACAAAAGAAAAGAACGCATTTCCAGTAGTGATTGGTGAAGCAATTGCACTTGGATTTGAAAGAACAGGCGGAACCTTACTTGCACAAGGTAAACTTATGGGTAAATTCCATTTATCTGCCAAATGACATTCTAAGTCTTGGCGCTCTGCATCAGTCAATCCCTGATTATACACCCCAATTTCTGCAATCCTTCCTTGCAGTGGACATGAATTTCCCCATGATCATATATACGTAGGACCATTATCATGATAATTAATACTTGTCGTATTCGTTCCCGCATTGGTCCCGTTAACATAAATCGAATTTTGTACACTCGGGTCGTAGGTCATAACTATCAACGCATATTGGCTCGTACCAATACCAATGGTTGACTGCATCACCTGCCCCTGGTTGTGCATTCTCGCTCTATCAGTATTTCCAAAGTA
The DNA here is from genome assembly GCA_020627925.1 of bacterium. Lineage (GTDB taxonomy): Bacteria > Patescibacteriota > Gracilibacteria > Absconditabacterales > Absconditicoccaceae > JAHDFY01. Next base: position 6,137 of record JAHDFY010000003.1, on the reverse strand, counting down.
GATCGTATGCCCACCAAGATTTCAAAAAGTACAGTTGGTTGTATTACTATTATCCAATTTCATCACAAGAAATTTAGTGAAATCGGTATTTGCTCCAATAATAGTTGATCCTGTAGTATTGAGGGAATCGTCTCATTGAAACTGAACGGTATCAAGTCAGTTTTGTCATCACGGAAGCAACAACGGACGTCTGCTTGCTGCTGTCGCGACAACGTGATTATCTTTTCATGATTTATCATTCCATTGTGTTATTCTATTATTACCCAATGCCTGTAGGGTTCCTGTATCCGATGCATCCAACCAAAGTTGCAATCACGAGAATGATAACGGAGTCACTGCTGATCACGTCAACGTTGTGTCCATTGTAAATGATGGTAAAGTGAGTACATTACTTTGTTGTGCAACGTTGTCTGTTACTGTTATGGTACAATTGTTATATATTCCATTTGGTAAAGGACCAAATGAAATTAGATTTGTTCCTGTTGCTACTGCATTATGCAAAATACTCCCTGACGTACAATTTCATGAAAGAGAGACAATTCACTCTTTTGTCGAATCAAAGCTAAATGAAACAAAAGGATTTGTTGTTATTGGAGGAATATTTCCTGGATTCGATAATACCGGAGCAACACTTGTGTCACAAGTGTTTGTTACCTGTACTCCCCACTTATCACCAAAATAACAGTGTACATCATTGAGTTCTCCTGTTGATAATTGGCGATCAAAAATAAGAATTTCTGATACTTTTCCACTTTTCGCAAAACCTGCTGATGTAGCTGCCCTTCCTAGTTGCAAGGTTCTTAACGCTTCACGGTTTGCTGTGTCTATTTGAAGAAGTGATCCATTTTTGTAAAACTCTGTAGTAATATTATATCATGCTGCTGAATAAATTTTTGTGGTACTGGTGAGTGGTACTCAAGGAGATGCAACCCGTCCAAAAGCAGCATAGAATACATCTTCCATCGTTGCCCAGTATCCCAAAATCCAAAATGACTCTACCGAACAAATTAAGCATCATGCAGTACTTGAAGGATCAGCTTGAGATGCTGTCACAATAGTATATGGTTTAGGGAAGCTTGTATTTCCTGCAATCCATGTAGTTCCATCGAAAGATACGGCTCATTGATTATTCAATCATGTTGCAAGATAAATTGGCCTACTTGGTTGAGCTGGCTGCAATAAGTGATTTCATGCTCCTGATTTATCCAGCCATTGACTTACTTGATTGGAAGCATTTCTTATTATTGTTGCCGTGTCTGTTGCATCAAACCACGCTACTATTCACGTCATTGATGAGATACCCGTTGCTTGGCTAGGAGCATTGAGCAAAATATCATCGAACACGTAACCAGTTACGCCGTTTGCGTCTTGGTAGATTGCGTGTACTCTTTTTGCTCCATTATCACCAGTCAAAGACCATGATTTTGTCGGTGTAAATGTTTCCCAAGGGGTAGTATCTAGATCCAAAAAATCATTAGCAAATTTCATCATTGTCGCACCACTTACATTGTTTGACAAGATTACATTGTATCATGTTGTTACTGAGTCCGCATTATTGATATGCATCGTACCCAATTCTGATCAAAGCAAAAAATAGGTAAAGTGCGTTGTTTCAAATGCAATAATGCCACCACTTTGTACGTCAACATGTGCGTGATATTCCCATTCATCAGTTGTTTGCGATGAGTAGATAATTGCTTTGTTATTAAAGAAGCGCTCTTTTGTGGGTAAAGAAATAGTTGCTGTTGCTTCTTTCGCACCAGAGAGAACGTTGATTCTTTGCTTCCCTCCAATTTTAAATGTTTGTTTTACCTCTACTCCATCAATTTGTTTGTTAATTTTTTCAACATCATCAGAAGAAAGCTCCTGAGGAGGGGTAAAATTATCAAATAAAACAAGTTCTCATTCTTCGGAAAGCAAAATAGTACCTGAAGAAAAACTTACTGACGCACCTCAAGAAGCTACGACTACATTAGGAGATTCTTTTTGTAGGACTAGCTCTTCTTGTATGCTTTCTTGTTCGTTTGCTTGCATATCTTCATACGTATTTTCTTCGATATCTTGGATAATAGTTTGTACTAAATTCTCTTCATATGTTTCTTCTTCGAGATCTTCTTTTACTTCTTTTTCTGCTGAATCTGAACCACTAGTACTGAATGAGTTATGCATCTCAACTACATCATTTACTTCTATAATAGTGATCTCTTCATAGGTATCATATGATTCGTAAGCAACGACAAAATGTATTGCAAAAACACATGCAATAACAAAAAATATATGCAATCCAACAAATAATTTATTCATCAATAAACAAGACTAAGAATAGAATTTATGAATATCTCATAGTATCCATATTATGCTATACTATAGACAAATTTTGTTTAAAAATGAATTTTGAGAATAATTCTTGCAGGTATTTTGTTGACAAATTATTTTATTTATACATTTTTCATGATCTATAAGGCATTAATTTTTGACTATAATGGGACAATTACTCAGCGCGGTATCTTACCAGAGAACACTCATAAGATACTACAAGAGCTAGCAAAAACGTACACTCTCTATGTAAATACGTCATTAGCGGACAGTGCAATAGAATCCCAATTAAAAAAACATAATATTGCTCATTATTTTTCGCTTATTTTAGGAAGCACAAGCGGATCCAAAGAAGAAAATATTTCTTTTATTTTACAATATGGAAAACTTTGTCCACAAGAAGTCGTCATGGTTGGAGATTCTTTTGCCGATCGGTCTGCTGCTCATATGGTTGGAACTGATTTTGTTTGAGTTAACTATGTTGCTCCGCACGGTAACAGCATAGGAAGTGTTTCTAATTTGAGCTCGCTAAAAAAAATATTATAAAGGACAAATAAATCATGCATGTTTGCTTCTTGCTCTCGTAATTACAAAATCACCCAATGTTGTGCCCGGATTAAGAGGATCACTACAGGTGTTGTCATAAGAATCATGTAGAGAGCCGTTTACTTCTATAACTGTACTTGTTTCTTGAAATCAACCGTCTGAGTTAGTTCCATAAACTATAATTTTTTCATTAGGATCAACTGTATTAGAAAAATAAGTTTGTATACCATCTCTAACTGTCACCGTAACAGTAGTACTTCATAAGTATTGAAGTTCTATCATGGTGGCGCCTCAGCGGCAATCAGCACAAATATCTTGTCGAGTCAATCCCCCACCAGCAGGAGCATTACACGCATCATCAGCATCAACAAGAATCACATTTCCGCTAGCATCAACAGACAATACATTACAATCAACATTATTAATACCTGTTGTTGGTGGTGATGTATAGGCAAGATCTTCAAAAATAAGACCTGCATCATCAGCTTGTGTACTATCAATAAGAACTTTTCCATCAACATGGAGCTTTTGGGTTGGAGCTATACCTCCAATAGCAACATTATTAGTTCTACTACCAATAATAATATCATTATTGGAAAACCAATAGGCATTGATACCATTGTTAGTAATTGTTGTTTCTCCATTTCATACATACAGTCTATCGGTTAAGATATCACCATCAACATGAAAATCAGTAAATGGCGCTACTGTCTTTATTCCAACATTTCATGAAATATAAGAAATTGATCATCATCACGCAACATCCCAGACTCCAGCATCTATCGAAGCATCCAGCATATCTGATGTTACTTTGGTCATACCAACAATTCCATTTGTGTCTACGGTCAAAACTCCTGTTCCATTGGCAAGAACCCATGCGCCTAATTCATTGATTTTTATATCTCACTTGTTGATTAAAAGAGCAGATTTCTCATCAAAAATAGACAATTTATAATCAATATCTGCATCTGTACCTATTCCAACCTGACTTGGGTAATAAATTCCGCTTATCACCGCTATTGAGGACAACCATTTTCCCGAAACAGAACCTCATCCTACTCATCCACCTCCAATATTATTAATATCTTCAAACTGTAGAATACCCGTATCATCTGTCGTCACCAGATACGTTGTTGAAGTTGATGGAGCAATAAGATCGTTGACTTTTAAGCCTCATTCAACAACAAGTGTTGCGGCATTTGAAGAATCAGAAAACACCCTCACTTTGTATGGGTTTGCCGGATCATCAATTCCATCAGAAGAAAATAAGACGGTTTGAATAGTGATCACCGCATTGGTGATAAGTGTAGGAATTGAAATTTGAGCATATGTTGCACCAAGGAGCACCAGCGTCACTATAGACCCTATTCATACAAAAAAAAATAAACGAAATGGATGGGTGGTATTTTTTTTCATGACAGTATATCAATAACCAAAACAAACAATGTATCCGTAACAGTATAGCAGGAAGCCACTTTCTTGCAAGATAAAACCAAAAAAGTTACGTCCCAAAATCATTGTTTTTATGATCATATGTTGACAGGTTTTGTTTATAATTGCTTTCTTGTCTTGAAAGCAAGCAAATAAAACCTAGACTAAATTCATGTTTATACTTCGGTGAATGTTATGTACAAAAAATTTTCGTTGGAACAACTCTTATCCCTCAAAACTAATTTTTTTAGCAATCTCAAAAAACTTTATGAAAAAAGGAGGTACCCTGCTCTTAAAATTTTTCTTAAAGACATCACAAGAGAAGGTAAAACCATCTATTTTTGGCGTAGAGGAACACCTCTTTTTAGAGTAATCAAAAATGAAGATGACACGTTTGTGTTGGTTGATGAACAAGAAAAAATCGAACTCTATGCAAGTCCTAGCGCTATCAACAAAATGCAAAGCATTATGAAAACAGAAAAAACAATTCAGCGTGCTGCCAAAGGAAGCAAAACAATGAGCAAGCTTCTTTGGGAAGATTTTGAAAGTGGAAAGTTCTCTTCGATCAATAATAAGCCATACTTGGTATACGATATCGAAACCACTTACGCGACCAGCAACCTTAAAACTGTTTCTTTCTACCTCGCATATGCATATATTGTAAGCAAGGATGGTATAGGAAAATACTCGTTTATTGGGCCTGATCAGTTGGAAAAGTTTGTTCATTTTATGGCAGAGTTTGATGGTTATGTCATTGGGTTTAATAATATTGCGTTTGATAACCCTGTTTCTGTGTATAACATCGAAAATGGTACTGATGCAATGATTAACACTATTAATGAAAAAAGTATCGATCTATTTTTGTTTCTCTGGAATCTTACTGGAAGAAGAATTGGTCTAAACAAGACTGCGCAAGCACTTGTAGGTATTACCAAAACGCTAGAATCAGGGGCTGAATGAGATACACTTATGAAAAAATATGAAGAAACAGGCGATGAAAAATACTATAAAGAGTTCAAAAAATACTGTAAAAACGACGTGGAAATGACAGTATTAGTACTTTTTTACCTTCTCAAAAACAAAAAAGTATACCTTGATGATACTGAATATACTTTTACAGGAGAGGAATTTCTTGCTATGTCACAGAAAAAAATCAGCAAAACAAAAAAGGAAAATTCGAGCAAACCTAGCAATCAAATGTTCTCACAATAGTCATTATTTAACCGAGTTTTTCACATATTATCCATATTTCACTCAAAAAGTGTTCGGCTTGTGCTTATTTATTCCTTGCATTTATTTGAAAGCTTTCGTAGTATGTCGTCTGTAGGATGGCTCTTATCCTACTAGTATGCTAAGAGCAATAAATAATTTCGTTGGAATGTATGGATATACATCGAGAGATTATTTACCTGAGTCCTATAAGTCTCCAATAGTAACAACGCACCCTTGAGGTGTGTTTTTTTTGTAAAAAAAGTAATTTTTTCTGAAATTTTTTTGTATTTCATCTGTCTTAGAGAATAGCAATTACTATAATAGGTACAAAGTACATTTAGTTTTATATATGGGATGTATTATTCTGATAAAGAACTACTCGCACAGTTTTACACCGGAGACACACAATGATATGCAGCCTTATACGAACGTTACAAACAAAAAATATATAATTACATACGGAATTTGATGAACTATGATCAAGAAGCTGCAGCAACGATCACTTCTGATGTCTTTATCAAACTGTTTGACTCAGTCAAACGAGATACAACATTTCAAAGCATTAGCATACAAAATTGCATCTTTGTGTCAATTGGATACAAAAACACAAACACGAAACATATATCAACAAT
>JAHDFY010000007.1 GCA_020627925.1 bacterium | reverse complement strand
AATCATACTGATATACTCGTTTATCATCTTGTATAATATTTCCATTTTTGTCATATCTAAAACTCACTACCGCTTGTTGTGCTGGATTGGCTGGATACGTCACTGTTGTATATTGATTCAAGTTATTTGTTGTATAACTTGTGAGTCATTGATAGGTCAACATTCATGGTGTTCATCCTCCTCAACCATTGGTGTTTCCTCATGCATTTCCATTTCAATTGTTTCCATTATTTCAGTTACCATTTCCATTATTTCAATTTCATCCGTTTCCGTTATTATTTCAGTTATTACCATTTCCGTTACCATTGTTTCCATTACCATTTCATCATCAGTTGTTTCCATTATTTCCGTTACCGTTTCAGTTATTTCAATTTCATCCGTTTCCGTTACCATTTCCATTGTTTCCGTTTCATCCTCATCAATTTCCTTGTTGTGTCCAGCTTTCAAATTGTTCTCTATTTCCTACCAGATCATACATAAATTTTTCTTGCTTGATTGCTTGTGCTTGGTTCGCTGGGTATGTTGCATCCGTCACACGATACAGACTATCTAAGACATAGTCTCTTTGCCCATCTGATAATACATTGCTCACATCATCATACCCATAGTCAAGATCTTCTATCACCTGTCCTGCATTGTTGTGCATTGGATGGAATGATTGATAATGATCTATTGAGCTTACTCTCATCAAATTATCATACTCATACGTTGTCTTTGCTTGGTTACCAAAAGATGTCTCGTTCAAAAACAAGCTATCATAATCATTACCCATCACTAAATCATTTTGCCCATAGGCATGCCAATACATTCTTCTCATTCTCTGTCCTGCATCGAACAATCTTGTCACTTCTTTCGTTGATGGATAAATCACTTTCGTCAAATTATCCATACCATCATATTCATAGTGCACATATTTTCCATTGTTACGTTCTCTGGTTACCCTATCTAGTCCATCGTACGTAAAATAGATATTTTGTTGCAAATCATCACCTCATCATACCAACCTTCCCAATGCATCATAATCATACGTTTCACGAGTCACTCCTCATACTCTTCACGCTGGAGTAATATCTCTTTGTACCATTCTATTCAACACATCATAGGTATTTTCTACTACCGTTCCATTTGGATCTACTGTTGTCTTCACATTATCCATCACATCATACGTATAGAGTATCTTTCTTCCATCTGGATAGATCTCTTCGATTTTTCTCTTATACCCATCATAGACAAATTGCGATCTGTTTCCCTCTGCATCAGTCAGTGAAATAAGGTTATTCATAATATCATACGTATATTCTGTTGTTGCCGGAATTACTTGGGTGTTTCCGCTTCCTGTTGGTTGTAGATATTTTGTACTCGTCAACATATTACCTGCATAATCATAGGTCATCTTTGTTTCATTTCCATTTTCATCCGTTGTCGCTACAAGTTGATTGAGTTCATTATAGTTGTACATCGTACTTTTTCCGTCGTTATTCGTCTTTTCTTTTATTCTTCCATCTGCATCATAACTATAGGTATTGGTATATGTCGCTCCGTGTGTTGCTGTCAATGTCACACGAGTCACTAAATCTCTTCTATCATACCTATATGTTGTTATATTTCATAAACTATCTGTTGTTTGTGCAAGTCTTCCTTTTGCATCATAATTCATCGTCATCACTCACCCTCTTGGGTTTGTCATGCTTTCTTTTTGACCCCTTTTGTTATACGTATAACTTGTTGTATACACCGCAGGTGCCTGGTTTGTATACGTCAAACTACTCGCTGTCTGTGATTGCACCCATTCTGTACCTTCTAACGTATATTCATCTTTGCTCAGTAACCATCCTACCGTATTATACGTGTATGTTGTTTTTTTCAGCAACACTGAAGAACTATTTTTTACACGCACTTCTGTTGGTAAATTTTGTTGATCATAGGTGATCAATGTTTCTGTTCCACGAGCATCAATCATTTTAGTTACCCTCCCCAATCAATCTCTTTCCCATTGCGTTTGAGCTCCATTTGGCTCACTCATTGCAATGATTTGTTGATTATCATTATAGCGGTAGGCATACTTTTTAATCGTTGTACCATCGGTTACTTCCATAGCAATCATTTGATCATTATGATCATATTCATACGATGTTTCTGTTCCATTTGCTTGTGTCATCGTTTTGATCAAATCATGCGGTTCATAGGTCCATTGTATTTGTTGTCTTTGCGTTGCTGATTGTTCAGTTTCTACACGAGTCAAACGATCAAGCACATCATAGATCATCGTTTCATCTGCTGTTGTTGATTGTATTGCTTGCTGTACATCAGTGAGATTGTTTGTTTGATCATAACTCATTGTTTTTCTTGTTCCTTCTGCTGTCACGATCTCCGTGAGTTGGTCAAATCTATTGTGAGAAAACTGTGTCACATTCCCTTCTTCATCAGTCATGCTTGCAATATTTCCATACGTATCACGAACCAGTTGTTTTGTATCTCCTGCTTGTATTATTGAAACAAGGCTTCCTTGTCCATCATAAGAGAATCTTGTTGTCAATCATTCTGGATCAGTGATTGTTTCTACTTGTCATAGAGCATCATAAGTATAACGAGTTTCTAGATTTTGAATACCATTTCCTGTATCAACATTAAGCTGTGTACGTTTGATCATATTTCCCTTACCATCATATCTGTATTCTGTTTTTTGTCCATGAGGTTCTGTGATACTTGCAAGTCTCGTTGTTGCTCCATCATAGGTATATTTCCATGTTTGTATTTGTTGTGGTACATTAGCTTGTACAGCTCCATACAATGTTTTTTCTTTCACACGTCACAGTGAATCAAAACTATAGCTCATTTTTTTCCCATCTGGATAGATATATTCTTCCATACGACCATCTTGGGTATAAGACATTTTGATTGTTTCTGTTGCTCCGTTATTTGTCCCATTACGTACGGTTCTTGTTCTCTCTTTGACTGCTCCTTGTCTTGTCATCATATAACTTGTTTTCATTCCTCTTCCATTTTTCACGTTTACCTGTGTGATATATCATTGAGCATCATGACTATAATCATACGTATAGATATCACCCCCATATGTTTGTTGTATAACTTCATCATCAGTATTATATGTATTTTCTACATAACGTTGTCCCTTATCATCAGTAATGGTCAACATATTATGATTCAACTCATCTTGTTGTTGAGGAAATCATGCAGAATACGTGAAGCTTGTCTTTTTTGTTTGTCCATTGTGTATCACGCTGATAGATTGTATATCATCAATTGTTCCTCCTTGTTGTACAGGATTTCCTGTTGCAGGAAAATACGTGAAGATCACTTTTCTTCCTCCTTGTTCTTCTACCTGAGTAAGCTTGTTGTTGGTATTATACATGAACGTCATCTCACGTCCTGATGCATCAATCACTTTTTCTAGTTGATCATCTGCATTCCAGATATATTCTTGTGTGTTTCCATTGCGATCAGTCATCACATATGGCCTATAGATCACTTCTTGATATCACAACTTGATTGGTCTAAAATACATACTTCATCCATTGTTATACGTGAGACGAAGGTCATTATTTGGTAATTTCAATACTGTTGCTCTCAGAGCCTCTGATTCCCAGACATTTGTTCATGCACTTGTAAAAGAACTTGGAACACCTGTTCCATCTCCAAAATATAACTCTCCATCATATTCACTAAATGCAAAATATTTATTATAACGATGATCCCATCCATGACCTAATGGAGTATAATCATAAGAAAAAACACTGTTGTACACCACATCAAATGAGAAATTTTCTCACTCGCTTGGTAGATCCATCAAAGTTTGTTCATAGGTCATAGCTCATTGTGTGAAATCCACAGGATCTCCTTGGTCATCTTTATCTTCTGGTTTTTGCTGTCATTGAAGTACTTGTGTTTCATGTTTTTTGATTCTTGGTTTTTGTTGTGCTTGAAAAATTGGTTGGGTATATCATCCATCAGTAGCAGGCCCATAACCACTAAAGTACAATGATGGGTCTGGCATCGTATATACCCCTGTTGTAACAGTATTTCCTGTTGTAGCTCCAGTAAACAGGTATCATGTTCGCGTAATCAATTGTGCTGTTGTTTGTCCTGGTGTATCAAAGTCTTCTTGTATTTTCAATATATTGTTTTCATAGATTTTTACGTTATCAACTGCAGCACTTCCTCTAAAATCTAGTTGCACTCTTACTAATTTTCCTAAGTCTTGTGAAAATGTTCTACTTAGCAACGTATTACCATTCATTGTAGCTGATACCGTATTTCCTTGAATTTTCAGGCTTACATTTTTTCGTGTTGTGAAATGTTGCAACAATGCTCCAGCATTATTAGTCAAATGATTTCATGCTGCTAATCTCGTGTATGTTGCAAGATGAGGAGAACCAATAAAATTCACCTCCGCATTTCCTGATGTTCCTTGCATGTAGATATGGAAATCATACCCAGCTAATGCTCCGCTTGTTTGATTATTTTTTCCATCAAGTGTTATTTGTATATTGTTCGCATCCAAGATATCAGGAATATCTAATGAATAGATCGTTCCATAGTCATTTTGATTTGATGTTGTAAGGTTGAGTAAGTTGTTATCTACCCAAGCTATACCATTGACTATCACGTCAGACAATGAAAAATTTGGCTTCCATCCAGCACTATCAAACCAATTCATTTTCCATTCTAGATCATACACCGTCTGTTCGTAGTATCATGTTGTCGTAAATCATGTTGTCGTTGTTGTAGAAAAACTACTTGCTTGTACTGTTCTGTTTCCCACAATAAAAACAGAGAAAAATAACATCACAAAAAGATTGATGCACCATAGAATATTCTTTTTCATATAAACAAATCATAACAAGGTAAATAGATAGTTATTGTTTAACTATCGTTTTACTATTACATTACAATATATTTTATCCTCTAATGTAATACAAAAGAAACAAATGCTACTCAAATGTAATTCAAAGACAAAAAAACCTACTGGAATGACTACCAGTAGATTCTATTTTAGAGAAAATATTTTTTATATTATTTAAGAAGTTCTGCCAAAATAGCTCTCACTCTAATCCACTTTTCTTCTTTTTTCTTCTTGAGATGTTCCAAAAGAAGACGAATAGATTTTTTAGGAATATTTCTTTCTTGTAACTTTGCTACAATTTTACGATCAATTGCAGTAAGTTTGTAAGCAGGTTGTGCTCCTTCGAGAATAACAAATGCATCAACAACATTTCTTCATGGAGTAAGCACATAACGACCATCATCATACAAACCAGCACTTCCTCCTGCATCAATATTTATCGCATTATAACATCCATATTTTTCTTTGATGTATCCTGGCATTTCATAAATAGTCTTACTTGGAACAAATCCCATATAGACAGTTTTTTCGTCCCTTGTGTGACAAATAAATCCTTTGAGAGCGGATGCTTTCATTTTTGCATCAATCACATCATCAAACTGGTCAACAACATCAACTCCTTGGTCCAACAAAATAGGAAAGTTACCAATACCAAAGTAAATTTCATCAAATCTTTCTTGGTTGGTATTTCCTTCATAACTTCCTGGAACGTACCCAAAGTTATTTTGCACAAAAAGAACATCATTCGTCTTTGTAAATCCTAGAATTCCTCTAGCACCCGTATCTTTTCCCCATTTAGAATAAACCTTTCCTTCATGAATCCTATCTGATGTTGTTTTGTTTCCTTGTCCACATCGGTGATAAGCATCCTCATCAGGACAAAAATATGCAGCATTAATTCCAGCAACACCACCCGCTTGTTGTACAAGATTCTTAAGAGGCAAAGAAGCTCACGTAGGCAATGCCAAAGAAGACACGATTCTATCTTCATCAAGATTGACTTTCAAAACAGTTCCATCAACGATCGTATATCCTGCTACACTTCCAAAACTACACAAGAAAGCGAGTCAAAAAATTATTTTTTTCATATAAACTAAAAAGATATAAATCTGACAGTATTATAGTATTACTACAACCAAAAGCAATCAAAGCTAGCACGTTTTTTTGCTTCTCTATAGATCAAATTTTGCAGAATTGAATAACACACGAAACGGTACACACCATACCAAAGCGTGATTGTATTTTGTAAGATCAGTTCACGCAGGAATAAGATAATTAATGTTTCATTTGGTTCCTTTTAACTTTCCCAAATCAACAAAATCTGTTGCATTAGTATCTGTTGCAAGATACACACGAAGGTTTGGACCATTGATAGTTTCAAAATCTTGATACCTCAAAATTTGTTGATCTCATGATTGAATAATCAACGCTTTTCATTCTACCCAGTGTCCTCCATGAGGAACCAGTGGTGATTTTGCAAGAAGGCTAATTGATTTTTTTTCTACCTTAGGCATAGGTGATTTTTCGTCCATTGTTTTTTTTACCTCTTCAAGCATTTCCATTGCTTCATCAAATTCCATTGATGAAAAATCTTTTTCTTGCATTCTATCAAAAACCGTTAGATCTCTCACTTGTTCTGTTTCTTGATGCGTAATAAGATTATTACTTCATGTATCTCTTGTATCATTATCTAAAGAATCTTTTGTGGCATATTCTTCTTGTACGAGCTGATCAACTTCAGGAAATTCTTCATTCACTTCTACCATAATAAACAAAGGAGAAATTAAATACCACGAACCATATCCTATTCCAAAGAGCACAACAAAAACAATAATTCATTGAATAATTTTCATAACAGATAACAAAAAAATAAAATATACTATCTAGGTAGTGTTCATAGTATTTTTTACAAGAATAGTTTCTTTTTTGGTCTTGTTTTATTTGATAAATACAAGTTTCTATAGGACAATACAAAAAAAAGCCACGACATACATGTCGTGGCAAAAACTATGCAACAATAATATTCACAATTTTATCTTGTACATAAATTATTTTTTTAATTTCTTTACCTTCAAAGTATTTGGTAAAGTGTTCATTGTTTTGTAATAAACTCATTACTTCATCTTGTTGTATTCATGGAGAAGCTTCAATAGTTCCTCTCATTTTTCCATTGAATTGAACGGGGAGATTAAGCATTTCTTGAGCAATTTTGTTTTCGTCGAAATCAGGAAAACGTGAATAATGAATAGAACCTTCTTGTTCAAGCTTTTCTCGAATGTGTTCAGCAACTTTTGTTGCCATCGGAGCCAACAACTGTGCAATCATAAGCAACAATTCATTACTTACTACTTTGCAGTCGTAGACTTTGTTGACAAGAATCATTACTTTACTCACCACTGTGTTGAATTTTAAATGTTCATAATCATATTGAGTACCTTTGATTGTTTTGTGCATCAATGAGATCAACTCATTAGGCAGTTGGTTATGGTCAGTCTTTTCCCACTCTAGCAATGTCTCTACTCTTTTCAAAAACTTTTGCACTCCTCTTACAGAATTGTAATCCCATGGCTTGTCTGCATCCAACGGTCACATAAACATCAAGTAAGTTTTCAATACATCACTACCATATTCTCTAGCAACTTCCAAAGGATCTACTCCATTGTTATATCTTTTACCCATTTTACGACCATCAGCCCCCATCACCATTCATTGATGAAACAGTTTTTTGAACGGTTCAGATTCAGCAACAAATCCTTGATCATACAAAAATTTGTGAATAAATCTTGCGTACAACAAGTGTCACACAGTGTGCTCTTTACCTCCCGAATAAAAATCAACCGAAAGTGCTTTGTTCATCCATTCAGGATTTCCTAATTCTTGCGTATTTCTTGGATCAATATACCTCAAAAAGTAGAATGACGAACACATAAATGTATCCAATGTATCACACTCTCTTTGATAATTTTTTCCATTCTTGTGCGTATAAGTAGAGAATGTTGGATGATCTTCCAAAGGAGATTTTCCTGTTGGTTTGTACTCTTCCAAGTCTAAAGGCAACACGACAGGCAATTCCTCATCAGGGATCAACTGTGGCTCTCCATGCTCATCATAATAAACCGGTATTGGCGCACCTCGGTATCTTTGACGAGATACAGACCAATCACGAAGTTTATATGTTACTATTTTTTTACCTCGACCCTTCTGTTCAAGATAATCATTTATTTTTTCTTTTGCCTCTTGCGTTGTCAAACCATTCAAAAAATCACTATTCATAACGATACCTTCATCAGTGAAAACATCTTCAGACTTTTTGATTGGAGTGTCATCACCTTCTTGAGATTGCACTACTCTGACGACATCCAAATTCATCAACGTTGCAAAATCAAAATCACGAGGATCATGAGCAGGAACACCAACAACAGCTCCCGTACCTACGTTAGCCAAAACAAAATCAGCAATATATAATGGTATTTTTTTGTTGTTTAATCTATTCACGACATACAATCATGTGTGTACTCATGTCTTGTGTTTAGCATCTTGCATTCTTTGTACTGTTGTTTTTGCCAATGATTTTTTGACATACGCTTGCACCTCCTCCTTGTTGGGAAAACTATCCATGTATTGTGAAACATAGTCACTATCAGGAGCAAGCACAACAAACGAAGCACCAAAATTAGTATCCGGGCGTGTAGTAAAAACTGTTATATAGTCACCTGGGTGTCCATCAATTTCGTAATCAATTTCTGTTCCGTATTTTCTACCAATCCAATTTATTTGATTAGTTTTTGTCTCTTCTGGCCAATCAACTAAAGCAAGATCATCAATAAGCCTATCAGCATAATCAGTAATCTTGATAAACCATTGTGGATGTTTTTTTTGCATAATTTCAGCACCACATCTTTCACATTTACCGTTTACAACTTGGTCATTGGCTAAAACCGTTTGACAGTCAGGACATCGATTGACATACATTGTATCACGATAAACCAATCCCGCTTTAAACAGCTGAGAAAAAATTCGTTGCGTCCATTGATAGTATTCTGCATCAGAAGTGTACAGTAGTCTTTTTTCATCAAAACTTAAATCCATAGAACCCAATTGTTCCAAAAAATAAGCAGCATTTTCTTTTGTTACCTCTTGTGCTGTTTTTCCTACTTTTATCGCATAATTCTCTGTCGGCAGACCAAAACTATCAAAACCAAATGGATTCAACACCGTCTTTCATTGCATTCTTTGATATCTAGCAACGACGTCATTCAAGGTAAAAACTGATGCATGACCAGCATGAAGCGCAGATCACGAAGGATAAGGAAACATTGTCAAAGAATAATAGACATCGTCTTTTTTTGCTGCATCCAAATCTGCATAAAATGAAATTTTCTTACTCATACACATACAAAAAATAATAAATTCTGACTGCTTTCACGTTACTACTGCATTTTTAGCGTTTTGTCTGTATTTTGCAAATACTATTAGCATTTTCCACATTTTTAATGGCGTCTATCATTATTTATTGTTTATTGTCGTATTTTTTTTATGATAGAAGATAATAGTTCGTTTTACCTTCCTCCCCTACCTATGTTAGATATTTCTAAGATCACCAAAATTGTTGTATGAAGTACTAATCCTGTCAAAATACAAGCAGCAAAAGCATTTTTTGCACAAATCTTGCCACACAACCACCTTATAGAATGAGTCAAAGTTCCTAGCAATGTCAGTGATCAACCTCTTTCCAAAGAAGAAACAGTGAGAGGGGCAAAAAATCGCTGCCAAGCAATCATGCAAACAGTAAGTAACACTGATCTAGCAATAGGAATGGAGTGATGAGTATATTTTCAAAAAAATATTGATGGAGACGAACAATGCTTCTTATTTTGAGTAGTCGCAATTGTTGATGCAACGTGATACAGTCACTATGAATTTGGAGGAAGGGTAATAATGCCCCCAAGTATAGCAACAGAACTAAAAAAATGAACGGAACTATGACCACTCATGGATACGCTTCTCTCTGAAGCAAATATCAAGCACAAACAATGAACGATAGGCGTCTTAACCAAAAATATTATTGCAAGAACAGATCGATTTGCTGACAATATAGCAACAGCATTTGTGCCCCGAATACATCCTCAATGGTTTTCTAACACACAAAAATAAGATTAGGTTACCCCAGTAGCCACAACAACGGATTAATCACAAAAACAATATTAAGGAGAAGAAAAATCCACGCAATTCTTATCTGCAAAAAAACAACTTCTAAGAATGAATACAACGCGATAGTCATTCATCACAAAGCTAAATAAATATGAAACAAGAATGGTTGACCCAGTGGATTAGTTGCAAACCCCAAAGCCAATAAAAACAGTCACAATATACCCAAAACATAATAGCGATCATGCTGATATGTTTTTTGTTTGTAAATATAAAAGAGAGCAAAAAGCAGCGCAATACTCATCAGCCCATACAAAGCCCACAATGGAACAGTGGCAAAGAATCACAAAACAACTCCAACAAAGGCAACTATTTGCATTGCAACAAACATCGATTGTTTTGCTCCCAAGGCACCAAATCCTAACAAAGAAACTCAAAAAAGAAAAAATACTTGTTGTGATAACGATCATGCCACAGAAGTAACTCCGGCAATTTGACAAGTCAAACCAATAATACTGATAGGCAATGAATAGCGAGAAAACAGACTCATAATGTTTTGAAAAAAATTAAAAATAGTATCGTGGCGATACTACCCTTTTTGTGATAGTAGATGTTCAAAGTTTAGTTATCTTATTCAACAATAATAGTGTCATAATAATTTTTTATGGTGCTAGGGAGGGGATTTGAACCCCCACGGGCTTTCGCCCACACGCCCCTCAAGCGTGCATGTCTACCAATTCCATCACCCCAGCATACTAGCTGACAAACAAAAGCAGCCCCATAGGACTGCTCTGCTTTATAGTCATCTAGCAATCGTTTGCAAGATTATTTCTTTTTCTTATTGATTGAATTTTTACCAATTGCTGCAATAGCATCTTCTTCCTTATCTACCACTTCATCAACAAGTTTGTACACACCTTTGTCTACTCTTTCAAAAATAACTTTGTATTTTTGCAAGTTAAGAAGAATTGTGTTAGGACTAACCATTTTTTCTTTGAGCAATTCTTTTGATATTTCTTTTACACTCATTTGTCTTTGATTCTTTTTGAAGATTCTGATGATAATTTCCATAACAGTTCCTCCTTTGTAACCCCATTCAGTAAGACCGTAAATTCCCAAACCAAGGTTAACAAAAAGATCATTATTTTTTACTAGTTCATTATGAACCGTATTAAGCTTAATATTTTTTGTAGGGAACCATTCCATAATTTTTGCTGGAAGTTCTTGAAAGTGAAGGGGTTTTTTCAATCTTCTCATAGTGTATAGTATCTTGAGTTTGATAGTTTTAGGATTAACATCCGTATATGAAAGCAATCCTACTTTTCCATCAAATACTTTGATATCTCTGATTGCTGAGAAAAAATTAATATAGAACAGATCATTTTTCAAAAAAGTAATGTAATCATACTTCTTGGTAAATTCTGTTTTTAGAATATCGATAAATTCGTAAAGACCAATACTCTTTCCTCTTGTATCAAAAAAATCTTTAATAAAAATTACCATATTAGTAAGGAAATCTTCGAAAAGATTATCAATATAGAAACATTTATTAATGAATCTATTTCTTTTTAGATAAGTAATATCAAAATCAGAGACCAAAATTAGTTTGATTTCTTGTTTAGTAAATTCAAATCTTTTTAGGTTGATAAGTTTTGAAATCAAAGAATCTTCCAACAAGATACCTCCTGCTTCTTCCAAAATTCTTTTTGCTTCATTCAAAACTGAGATATATTTATTGTTTCCAACAATTAGTCTTCTGAATCTCATCAAAGCTTGTGATTCAATTTGTCTTACTCTTTCTCTTGTCAAAGAATATTCTTTTCCGATTCTTTGTAGGGGGATCTCCGAACCAGTTAATATTCCGAATTTTTTCATCAATACAAGCTGCTCTTTTGGCTTACAATATTGAAGAACGTCTTTCAAATGGCTTGTATCAATATTCACATTGATCTTCTTGTCATCCATTTTTACGTTGAAATTCATGAAACCTAACAATTATCAAATTAAATGCACTTTTTTATTTAACACCCTTGAAAATATAAATCCGCCAGTCGTTGTCAAGCACATATCTATAACATATTGCCGACATTTCACAAAAAAAACATATTATTAGCAGAAGTAACAAGTGAATTCTTTATTTTTGAGTGTTTTGATTTTGAGTTAACAACAAAAGCGTATATAGATAATGACAAAACACTCAAAAATAGAAATATCCAAGTCTTTTTCTACAAAAAACACTTATAGTTGCAAAAAATCGCCATAAAAAGTACATCACACTAAAACAAAAAAAATGAGAGATAAACAATTCCCCCATTCTCTTCTAGCAATACGTTAGACATTAAATTTAAACACAATAACATCACCATCTTGTACGACATAGTCTTTTCATTGCAATCATACTTTACCTACAGATTTTGCACCAGACCAGCTACCAGCATCTAATAAGTCAGAACAAGCAACCACTTCTGCTTTGATAAATCCTCTCTCAAAATCAGTATGAATTGCTCAAGCCGCTTGCGGCGCAGTGCTGTCCACAGGAATAGTCCATGACCTTGTTTCCTTTTCTCCAGTAGTGAAGTAATACATAAGACCAACAGTTCTAAATCAAAGACTAATCAAGTCATCCAATGTTGGTATGTGATCCAAATGTTCAACTTCAAGTAACTCTTGGAGAAATTCATCTTTTTCTTCTTTATCAAATTCCATCATTTCATGCTCCATTTTAGCACAAACAATAGCAATTGGTCTATGAAGATCCTCTGCAAATTTGTTTTTAATTGCTTCCGCCTGTGTAAGTTCATCTTGCCCTACATTGATCGCATAAACAAATGGCTTAAACGTCAACAATTGATATCCTTTGATAATAGACAACTCTTCGTCAGAAAGCTCTTCTTTAACATCATAAGCAAGTTTTCATTCCGACAAAACTTGATGAATTTTTTTAAGAACCGCGACTGTTTTTACTGATTCAACATCTTTTGATTTTGCCTTTTTTTCCAATGAAGGTAGTTTTTTTTCAATTTGTTCCAAATCAGAAAGAATCAATTCCATGTTAATAATCTCTACATCTCTCATAGGGTCTACACCACCCTCAACATGAGAAACATCAGGATCAGGAAAATGTCTCAACACCTGAACAATTGCGTCCACCTCTCTAATATTAGACAAGAATGCATTCCCCATTCCTTCTCCTTTACTAGCACCTTTTACCAAACCAGCAATATCTACAAATTTGATCGTTGAATAAACTGTTTTTGTTGATCAAGACATTGCTGCCAAAGCATCAACTCTCGAATCCTTTACATCTACCACTCCAACATTAGGATCAATGGTACAAAAAGGGAAATTTTGCGCATCAGCTGCATATGATTTAGTCAATGCATTAAACAGAGTTGATTTACCAACATTAGGAAGTCCTACAATTCCAATTTTCATTTCGTATTGGAGAAAAAAAATATAAAGCTGACTGCAGTCTACGGAATCCTAGCAACATTGCAAGAACGGCTAGCTATCTCGTTTATTTTTCTATCCACAAAGAAAAGAACAAATTCCTACCACAAAAATTGACAAATAATCGCATTATCATATAATATAAAAAAACATTTATACGTTACATATAAGAAAAAATGATACCACCAAGCTTATCTAATAGTTTACATGAAAATTTACATGAAAAAATTTCTCTAGAAAAGATTATTGAAGAGATCAAAATGGATGAAATACAAGACATTATAGAAATAACTTATTCATACAAAAACACAGGGAATAACAAAAAAGTAAACACAACCCTTTTTGAGAAAATTGGATGACGAAAAAAATGAGAAAATAAATATATTGCTTATCAAACAACAAGAATAAAACTAGAAAACAAAAAAGAAATTTTTCAAAAATATATAAAACAATTAAAAAATAAGACATTATCTGCCAGAGAAAGTATTTTTTTATGAACGCTTGAATATGTTAATGATATTTTACAGATAACATTATTAGGATTACCTTTTGAAGCTGAAAAACGAGGAATCAAAAACACAATACCAGAATCTATACAAAAAAGCTATATAGATTCTATTGATAGCATAGAATCAAAGTTATTTTGATGAGATGTGCAAAGCAACAAATATGAAACAACACAAAGTCTGTATAAATTTCAGGAAGAGATGAAAACAATAAAAGAAAAAGAGATATTAAACACAGAAGAATATGATAGATTATCTTGATATATACAACGTATTAAATCATTGCCTACATTTGACGAAAATATTGAAAAACATACAACAAAAAAACACAATTATGATCCATTACGAGAAAAAATAAAAGACACTCCAATCAAAAGAGAAGATTATAAGAGAATTTTTGAATTATTTCATCAAATCAATAAATTAAAAAAATGAGTGATCATAGACAAAACCAAAAGCTCGATATACGATTGACATGATAACCTCTACATTCCTGGAAACAAATCCTATGAAACATTACCTTTAGAAAGAGTAGGGAAATTAATACAACATGAACAATCCGTTCATTTTATGATAGATGCCAACAATGAAAAAGTTCTAGGAAAATTTAGAGGTGCAAAAAATTTAGGAAGAGAAGAATGACTCGCAAAGCTGTTAGATATGATTTTCCAGAATCATAGCATACAAGACCTTCAATGAATTTCACCTAGTATCAAGCTAATACTCATGGGAGAAATACTCAACGGTGAAGAATATTTAGATTTTTTAACAATTTATTACAAAGGTAAAGGATCAAAAAGTAATCCAAAAAAAATTTTTGATAGAAGAAAAAGAAATTATAGCAAAAACCTTCCTGGAGTACAACATAAAGATACTACTTATTATAGATGATCTAAAAGGTTAGCAGAAGAACTTGAGTCAGGGAAAGATATAAGAGACTACTTTACTGCTAAGGTAAGCTTTGAGCAAATACCTCTTGCAAAACAGATAGCTGAAGAAGAAAATATTACACTAACATACCCAAGACTACTCGCAGAGTTAATAAAGGCAAAACTTATAGGAAAACATTTAAACAAAGAAGTTTATATAGCGCTCTTAAAAAAGAAATATCATTTCTTAAAAGAAGATCATTTAAATAGCGCTAAGGAATTAACAAGAGACAATACAAAAAAAATAGCTGAAATACTTTCTATTGTAAAAAAATATTTAAACCCTATGAATGCATCTAATGAAGAAGAAAGAAAAAAACTAGAAGAGTACAATGAATTATTAAAAAAGCAAAAAAGGAAGTCATAATAAAATATATCACAGAATAACCATGTGTAAATTGTTCCTGCTCATTCTCACTACCAACTAGAAAGCATTTTGCTATGCTTACAATCGTTTATTTGTTCTCTACATTTTTTAATGGTTAATGAACTAGGATTTGTCCTGATTTTCATTTCATTTATATCAGGAGTGCTGACTATTTTAGCTCCTTGTGTGCTTCCTCTTCTTCCTATTATTATAGGATTTTCTATCAAAAGAGACAAAAAAGACTTTGGCCACAAACCTCTTGTTGTGATATCATCATTCATGATATCAGTCGTGGTATTCAGTCTTCTACTCAAACGACTTAGTGAGCAATTTGGTATTTATCAGGAAGATCTTGTCAACATAGCATGACGAATCTTGATATTATTCTGATTGTTGATGCTTTTTCCTGAAGCATGGCATCGAATCATGCACAAAATAAAGTTTGAGCAAAAAACATGAGCAATCGCCTCTTGAGCAACGCATACCATCTGGGGAGATATTGTAGTATGAGTTATTTTGGGGCCACTGTTGCAGTCATGTTCACCAACCTATGGAATTCTTCTCGCCAATATACTACCAGGAAATTATCTACGATGAGTCATCAATATTATTGCATATGTACTAT
Organism: bacterium; assembly: GCA_020627925.1. Taxonomy (GTDB): domain Bacteria; phylum Patescibacteriota; class Gracilibacteria; order Absconditabacterales; family Absconditicoccaceae; genus JAHDFY01. The sequence goes on along the minus strand of JAHDFY010000007.1, from coordinate 35,971 downwards.
GACTTGGAACAACCTTACTACTACTGATTTATGGAGGACGCAAAATCATCAAAAAAATTGGACGAATAGTCCAACCGCATGGCGTTTTCAAAAGAATTCTTTGAGTAATTATTGTGTTTCTATGATTTTTTATTGTCAGTGGTTACGACAAAGACTTCAGTCTTCGGTTGGCAACAAACAATCTCACTATAGATACCTCACTATTTGAATACTCTCTTTTGGAAAGTGCAGAGAATAACTAACTACAAAAAACCCAACAAGCAATCCTTGTTGGGTTTTTATATTTATTTTTCTCTTATGCGGCTTCCGCTAATTGCTCGTCATTTTGAGCAATTGGTATTTTTGTCGTTTCTTCAATTTCTTCAGGTATTCTTGCTCCAGGAAAACCAACCCCAACAAGAAGCACAATACCAGAAGTTATAGGCAAACAAAGCAAAGCATGGTTCCACTCTGGACATATTTTACTTCCTACAGCCCAAATTACAAACAAGAGGACAGTTAACACACCTAACCGATTTACGTAGGGGGCGTTTTTTTTGATAATGTATGTCATTTTTTATTTTTTTACTAGCTCTTTAACTAGTTTGTTAATTAGATATTTTGCTACATAATCCTACTCAAAACAAACACAAAGTCAACATAAAACAAACAAAAGTCAATATTGTTATTGAAAAGTTGCTTTTACTATTCTAATTTGAAAATGAAAGGTTTTTACTTCTTCAAAAGACATCCAAGGAAATTCTTTTCTTAGAATATCCACCTGCCAGGTCATCATCTCCAAAAACATGACAAAGCGTCCACCTGTAGCCATTGCGCGAAGTCAGTCATGCTCTTTTATTTGAGCAAACATTTCTCTATATAGATCAAGTCCATCATCACCAGAAATAAAAGCATATCTTGGCTCCCAGAGATGCACATTATCTTCTGCTTGTTCATCAAATGTTTGTGTTGGAATATACGGCAAATTAGCAGTGACCAAAAGCGAATCATTTTCTTCCAAAGAAACTTTTTCCAACAAACCTTGCAGCAAATTTGCGTGTAAATAATGCGCTTTTTGTTGCTGTTCTTGCGTCAGCAAATGATGGGCATTTTTTTTGGCAGTTTTGAGACATTCAGGATAATAATCCATCAAAAAAAGCGAATCACACCAATCAGGAGCAGACAAAAACGTCGACAATCCCAGCACGCCACATCCAGTCCCAACATCTGCAACAATGTGTTGTCACTCCGTAGAAGTTTGTGCCCATTCTTGCAATTCTTGCTTACAAGCCTGTATCATATATTCGGTCTCCGGTCTTGGTATCATCGTGTTTTTATCGACGAATAATTTTCTCTGATCGAATTCAACGTATCCCATAATATATTCAAGTGGCTCTTTATCATTGACGTATCTTTTGTAGTCATGCAGAATAAGATCGACAACATGCTGCTCTATTTCTTGATCCATTTGTGTCAGCAAAGTTTCTTTGGTAAATCATGCATGATGCATGAGCAACATTTTGAGGACATGTTTATTTTGTAATGTTTCATCGGAAAGAAAATCTCGTAGCTTCATTGCAATTGATCAAAGTAATGATAAAATCGTAGAAACAGTTTAGCAGCATAAGCCACTTTCATCAATAAAACAGATTATGGTTACCTTCAAAAAAGTAAAGACAGAACATCACATTCTCAAAGAATATCACAAATACCTTCAACAAATAGAAAAAGATCCTCGTATACAAAGGATCATTCCAGGAAGAGTACATAGAAAACAAAAAAAGACATCAGTGATGCGTCTCAGTTACTCATATGAGACAAGTAGTGGTCTCAAGTTCAAAATGAACAAAGGTTCTACCTCGCAAGAACTTTTTGTGATTTGCTCACCAGAAGAAACCCTATCCCTCAAAGAATACATGCTCCACACATTTGAAAAATATATTGCATAATTGAATACACAATTGTCACGGACAAAATGATGAAATTAACTAACAATTAGCAAGAAACCTAACAAATCACTATAACAACACAAAGGACAATTTTGCTTACCAAAACAACCAATGGAAATACTGGTGCTGGTGGTTGCAAACTTACTCGTATATAATACGCGATTGCGGTTTGTACACAAACTCATTTCATTTCACAAAACAAAACGACCAATCATCCTAGGATTGGTGTTTTCTGGTATTGCAAGCATCGCTATCATGTGGTGATATCATCCACTCCTCAACATATTACAAACCGAGCAACGAAGCTTTTTGCAAGCGGTCAGCTCATGATCATATGTCAGTTACATCATATATCTGCTACTGACTTTGTCATTCTGTCACATACTTCTCGCCCGTATTCGCACACGTGAATACATTCAGGCATTCTTTTTTGTGACAACACGGTGAGTGATAAGCCTTTTGGGCATTATATGAATCATCAAGGATGTTGCATTGTATTATATGTTTATCGCTTTTGGTGAAGAAACGAGTAAATATTTTTTGGGAAACATTCTCTACCAACGCTTTTCTATTACCCCAAGAGACATCATAGTATTTGCACTACTGAGCGCTCTATGATTTGCTTTTTTGGAAAATATCGTCTATCTTATTTCCAACCAAAACGTATCATTATCTCTAAATAAAGCAGGTTGATTACTACTCAAAAGAGGAATTCTGACCACCAGTGTACATGCGATTTTTACGTGAATGATTGGGATGGGTATCATGTTTTCGCTTTCACACAAAAATGCTCTATTTATGTGGTGATGAATTGTCTGATGAGTACTACTTCACTGGATTTTTAATATGACGGTCGTATTCAACCGAACACTTTTACTACCTTTGTTTATGATTGGAAGCTATTATCTACTAAGCTATTTATTGTTTCAATCAGATATTATTTACAAATCAACTGTTGCCTCACCAACACATTTGGTTTCAAAAAACTCTTTAGAATAAACAACATTTTTTCTACCATAATTTACTCCATATTCTCTGTAGCAAGTTTCCTATTCTTCCTCGCCATGTTCATTCATGCCATTGTCGGTTTTTGTATATACCATATTTATCGCGGACTAATCATTGTGACAGATCTATAATAGCAAAACTTTTTGCATCAAGCCGTGAGACTTTTTTTCCTTGCTCGTAGACATAATGTGTATCTTTTGCAAAAGGATACTCCAATATAACAAAATCATCTTGGGAAGTATTAGATAACAATATATTACGAAAGTATACACCATTGCGATCAGCAACATAGTGAGGATCTAAAACAACAAAAGAATCATGATCATACGCTTGCTGTTGATGATACCAAAAGATATGACCATTCGCTTTGACATAATGATGACCAAGATATTCAAAACTATCACGATCAACATTTCGAGGAATATTATTGTAATAAACTCCTCCACTATCTACGACATAACCATCACCAAGCAACACAAAAGAATCAACATCATACGACATTTGCTTACCAGCAAAATAAACAAATTGGTCGTCTTTGGCATAATGTTGGCCCAGAAGAGAAAAAGTGAGACCATTTGCGTCTAAAGGGATGTCTTTTCGAAAAATAGTTGTTGCATAACGAGAAAAATTATCACCCAAGAATTCTCGGTTTGCTTCTCAAAGAGGCCAGACACAAGCGTTAAAAAAATATGCACAGTGTTCGTCGATCGCATAATCATAATCAAGTGCATCAAAAGAAGCAACATCTGCATTATGAATAATATAATTATCATAATACACTACTCCTTTACGAACAAAATAATTATATCATACATAATGATCAGTTGGTTCTAATGACAAAGCAAACACGATATCGGCAGCATAATGTCTCAATGAAGAAAGATAATCATACACCGCCTTGTCATGAGTATAGTCATACTGCAGAGAAGACAAACGAGCAACAAATCATGTATCTACTTTTGACTGATTAGCCAAGGAATCAATCAAAGAAAAAGATTGATCCATAATTGCACGATCAAAAGAAAAAACATGTGTCACACAAAAACAACAAATACCAAACAAAATCTTTGGTAACAAGGATAGTTTTATCATATTGTTTTCAAATCAAACAAAGCAATGATAATTATTATATATCATTACATTAAAACAAGATGCTTGTAATACTATTACAAGTCATTATAATGATTGCTGCCCTTGCATACAAGGGTAGTAGTAGAAAATATGCTGTTAGGAAATTACATTAGTATGACGACTAGACAGGTCACACAGATGAAACTTAATTTATTAACATTAACAAATCCCCAACTTTTTTTAAAATGAAAAAAAACCACGAAGGCAGAAGCCACGAAGGAAGATAATATTTGATTCCTTCACACAAAACTAAAAATACTGCACGGAGTGAGAGTAAATCTCCGTAAGACGATTAAACAGTACAGCACAGAAAAGACTAACAGCATACTAAAAAAGCCTTACGAGATTCACTATCTTGTAAGGCTTCTGTTTTTTTATTGTTGAAGAAAACGTGAACGATATTCTTTGATAAGATCTGGCAAACAAGTTACCTCATCGTCAATTGCTCTCTTGTTTCGATGTTGTTTACCACAACTAGCACAAGCAAAAAGAATTTTGTAATCCCCATTAAGTAATTTGTAATCGACTGGATACATCCAACCATCACAAGCACTCGCTCTGTCTCCCGGAATTTTTCCGTCAACATGCAAGGAAACAAAACAACGTGGACAATGATTTCTACACGTCCTCGCAGCAAGAGGAACATGATAGCCACAATGAACACACACAAAAGTCTCATTTATTTTTTTCATGTATTCTTGTCATCAAAATAAACTATGCCGCTATGCCTATAGACACACACCTACTCCTCTTCTTCTAAGCCAAGCTCTCTATCGCGTTCGTGCCTGATTCTATCTTGAAAATCACGAGAATGTTCACTGTGTTTTTTCTCCTCTCTTCCACGATAAATCAGCACCAAAGGAACACCAATAAATCCATAGTGTTTTCTAATCGTATTTTCCACCCATCTTTTGAAAGAAAAATTTGCTCTATTCAAATGATTTACAAAAATCATAAATTTTGGTGGGTTGTTGTCAACTTGTGTCATATAAAAAATCTTACAGATTTTATTTTTTGGAAAACGTGGAGGTCTTGTAATAAATTCCTTGGTCACAATAGAATTCAACTCTCCAGTAGAAACTTTTTTGCGAGACTCTTTGTACAAACGACCAACCATCGTAAACAAATTCCCAAAACCTTTTCCATTCAAAGCAGAAATAGGAACGATAGGAACGTATTTCATGTGATTAAAACGTTTTGCTAGATCTTCAACATATTTTCTATATTCCTCTTTTTCAACCGTATCCGTCTTGTTCAATGCAATCAAAAACGGCACGGCCTTGTTGTGAATTTCTTCAATCAATGTCATATCTCTATGAGTCAATCCTTGTGTCATATCCAACAAATACACCACGATAGGCCTTACATATTTGATCATCGAAATTGTTTTGTCATATGCGATCTTTTCCAACCCACGTGTTTTCGCTTTTTTTCTAATACCTGCTGTATCGTACAGAGTATATTCTTTTTTATCATAGACAATATCGTGTTGTAGATAATCCAACGTTGTTCCTGGTTTATCCTCTACTCTCGAAATATGTTTTTTTGCTAATGTATTCATCAATGTTGATTTACCTGCATTAGGTTTTCCCACGATAGCCAATGGTATTTTTTTGTGTATATGTTTTTTTGCTTCGTGCTGTTCTGCTACATTTTTGATTTTTCCTTGCATAATGCTCCACAACATAGAAATATTGTGACCCGCTTTTGCACTCACCCCAACAACATCTTCATATCACATTCCATAATACTCACTCAGTGCGATCAAATAATCATCGTCACTCATTGGAGCGTCATATTTATTGACAACAAAAACAACTTTGTCTTGGAAACCATTTTGTTGAATATATTCATGAATTCTTTGCTCTTTTGCAGTAATACCAACATTTTTGTCCATCACAAAAAGCAGCAAATCCGAACTCTCAACCAACGTAGTAATAAATAGCCATTCTTCGTCAAAACTTGTCAATCACGGGCTATCAGAAAAAACAAGCTCTCAAAGAGCTTCATGTTGTACCGTATGCATCAATATATCTTGCGTTGTTCCATGAACTTCTGTTACAATGGCACGAAATTGACCAATTAATCTATTAAACAGGGATGACTTACCAACGTTGGTTGCTCCCACCAATCATATATGCATAGTTGCGATGTGTTGTTGTTTCATAAAATATGAGAAAAGTATAGGTTTTTAGTAACAAAAGTCAATTGTATGAACGCACAAAAAATATTTTTTTTCTGGCTGCATTCATCATCAATATTACTTATCACGTCCCAATCCTATAATGTATGTCTCTTTGCTGTTCTTTCTACATGCTTTAGGTTTAAAAACCTTGATATTTTTCGCACCGAACATTGATTTGAAGGTATCACGAAGTTCATCAAAACCTGGTCCCATAAAGACTTTGATCACAAACTTCCCATTTGATTGCAAAATACGATCATACATCCATAATGTGCTTTCAATAAGACCAACTGATCTAAGACTATCTGTCCATTTATCTCCGGTTGTATCAGGAGCCATATCACTAATAATCACATCTGCACGGTCAATATGATGCTTTAGCAAAAGAGCTTGTACTTCTTCATGTTGTTCAATATCTTGCTGATAGGTAAACACATTATCTCCAATCGCGCTCGTTGGTTTGAGATCAAATCAAATTATTGTAGGATGTTTTTTTTTGTCTGAATATTTGTGGTAGACATATTGCAACCAACTTCATGGAGAACATCATACATCAATAACAGCCTTCACAGAATCATCAAAAATATGAAATTTATTATCAATCTCTTCTAATTTAAAAGCACTTCTTGCTCTAAATTTGGTCTTTTTAGCTTTGGTAAAATAGTGGTCATACGGATTATACATTTGTTACTGTTTATCATAAATCATTATACACTCTATCTATTTTTTATTGTCATTACAACCCAAATCACTATCTTGATAAAGTTTACCAAACATCATACAATATGCCCCTTATTATAATCGTTTGAGCATTAGTGTTGATTGGTTTTTTGGCTATTTTTAGTGTAAGTATTCATGAATCGTTTACGCTTACGCTGGATCTTATCAAAGGAGGAATCTGGGAAGGAGAGCCATCAAACTATTTCTATTTTAGTAGGCAAATAAGGAATCTTATTGTTGCGTTTTTTGCTTGAGTGGCCGCCTACCTATTTCCTACAAAACACTTACAAAACCACAAAATTGTTATTGGATTATTTCTCTTGGCTTTTTTGTTTCAAATGGCCGTATTTTTGCCCGAACCTATTGGAGCAACATTTAATGGAGCAAGAGGATGGGTAAGAATAGCATGATCATTTACCCTACAACCTTCCGAGTTTTTCAAAATATGATACGTGTTGTTTTTGGCATCACGGTTCATCAGAAAAAAAACAAAAATGAACACTAATGAATTTTTTGTGTCATTTGCGGTACTTCACGTCATACTGCTTTTTGTCTTCTTATTGATTCCTGATATTGGGACAGTGTTAGTGTTGTGATCAACAGGATTACTTATGCTGCGATACGCATGAGCAAAAGGAAAATCAATTCTTGTTTTGTGTTTGGCCGGTATTTTTAGTGCACTAGCTGTAGGACTAATCGCAAGTGTCACAACGACCAAATTTGGTTATATCGAAGATAGACTCGCCTACTTTTTTGGTTTTGATACAGATGAAGATAACAGAGAAGTGGGTTGGCAAAACCAGCAAGCGCTTATTGCTATCGGTGGTGGATGATTCTGGTGAAATGGTTATGGAAAAGGACTGCAAAAACTATGATACATCCCCGAAGCACAATCAGATTTCATTTTTTCAGCATTCTCAGAGGAAATAGGGTTTTTAGGAAATATTATTATTTTATCCCTCTATTTTCTTTTCGCTTATTTTTGTCTCATCAAACTGCCGCACGTCCAAAGCTTTCATCTCAAAATGGTTGCAACAGGGCTCCTCTCTTTGATCATACTGCAAATGTTCATTAATCTATGAGTAAACCTCAAATTACTCCCCAACACGGGCCTCACATTACCATTTATCAGTTTTGGAGGAACCGCGCTGATGGTTAATTTTATAGAAGTCGTACTTCTGTACAAAATACTTTATACCAACAAATAATTATGCTCTATCTCAGCAATAACATCATAGCCACCTCTGACGTCCATACGATACAAAAACAGTACAACGTCAAAGCAGGCTCTTTTCATTTTTCTGACTATGATAGGGATATTTTGGTCTTTCACAAAAGACAGCTAAAAAACATTAGTCTCAAAAATCTCGGTCAAAAAATGACAATATTTTATGTTCCTCAACAGGAACTAGAAGGCGCAATACATAGCAAAATTCCTCAAAAAAAGAAAGACTGCTATCACGTTGCCTCATTCAACAGTGCGTTTACATTGTTTTCAAGTTTTGATGAAATCAATGGAGAAAAAAACCACTTCTTATATCGCATAAACCAACAGAAAACAGCAAATTTACAAACATCACTACAAGCATTACAATCCAATGTCATCCTCAACAACAACAATGACATCACACGAGCAACTACACCAACGTCAGCACAATCTCAAGAGGACCTGAACGACACGTATCACATTACAAGTTTTTTGTTTGGTTTATCTCTTATTTATGGAAATTACCAAGCAAAACACGATGAGCTTTTGTCAATCAAAATACATATTCCGATATTTTGAGTCTATGGACAGCTCGCTCAGACAATCAAGCAAATGATCTTAGCGCTCAAACACGATGGCATTCTTGTTGATCACACAATGCAAGATTCTAATGATGGTGAGGTGATGCAAATCACCATTAACGACTATGAAATTATAGAACAATTAGCTCATTGGTATAAACCTATTGCAAGCTTTAGCAAAATCACTAAAAAAGAGCGTGCTGATTTTTTTAAATCACGTATTATTTCGTATTTAGAAATAAACAACTATGATCAAGCCACTATTAACTTACTACAAGAAAGCATGATCAAGCCACTAGTTGTTCAATAAAATCCACTTTTTTGAGGATTTTCTTTGTGAGGGGTTGGTGTAATAGGTAACACAACGGTCTTCGGAACCGTCATTATGGGTTCAAGTCCCATGCCCCTTGATTTATACTACTTATCAAACAAGTATGAAACGCTTTTATGCGTCAATACTCGCATCAATGGCTCTTATCGTACTGACATGATGCAAACAACCATTACCAGAAATTGAAGAACCAGCTCTTGGAGATTGACCTCAAAAAATTCACACTAGTTGTGAGGTAATAACGGCAGACTTTCTGCTCAGACAAGAGTGGATAAAAGATGATTCATTACTAACAATTGCAAATCCACCATCACAGGCTACTACAACTTGTATCTATGAATGGGAACAGCAATGATTAGAATACAATAGATGAAATATAACAGTAGTCTACTCACCATTCAATAAAGATGTGCAGACAACATACGATAATGCGTTTCACAATCAACAGTTATGACTCAAAGGTCAATCTAATTTTGACTACGAAGCAATTGCTATGTGATTTGCTCAAGAAGCAGTCTGGTTTCCAACCAAAAGTCTACTGCTTGTAAGAAGCGATAACAACGTTTTTTACATCACTGTACAGTGACCAGACAATGAAATCAAAAAACTTGCAGCAGCACAAGCAATAGCAAATAATATCATACTCAAAATAAATTAAGAAGAGCCTTTGGCTCTTTTTTTTGATTACGTCATTTTTTTTGCAAAACAAAAAAAAAGCACTGACGCGCTTAATGGAGCCACCAACCGGGATTGAACCGGTGACCTCACCCTTACCATGGGTGCGCTCTACCTACTGAGCTATGGTGGCGCGTGATCCAACCATAGCAAAGAAGGAGAGAAATGCAATATGAATTTACCAGATAGATAGTCTTTTATAGAAGATACTTAAAATTCAGGATTTATATGTTGCGTAGGAGCCATAATATGATCAGGTGATAATTTTGACGGAGAATCAACTCAAACAACGGCGGCAACTTGCATCAATCAGTGATTGTGAGCATTAATGTAATTTTTTATATGTTCTACTTTTTGCTGTCGAACTTGCTCGTATCCACGCCTCTTATTTCTTTGCATAGTTGCAATTCCTACAGGACAAGGACCATGCTCTCCACTACACAAACCAGCTCTAATACATCATCATGCAATCATCACACTACGAGCATTCCCTACCGCATCAGCTCACAAAGCAAGAGCTCTTGCTGATTGATGAGGAGCGTACAATTTTGATGAAGCAAACACTTTGAGTCTCTCTCTTACACCATATTGTTTGAGAATATTATCAACAATAGTAATAGCATCGTATGCTTTCTTACCAAAAAGAATACCTAGAGCCAATGGGGCTGCTCATGTACCTCCATCGCCTCCATCAACTGTGATAAAATCTAATCATTGTTCAACAGGAAGCGTTGCCATATATTTGGCAAGAGGTTCAATATTTCATTTGTCAGAAATAACAATTTTGCATCCTACTGGTTTTCCTCCTGACAATATCGATGCTTTTTCTATAAAATCAAAAAATTCTTTTTCATTATCATGATGATAGTAAGGAAATCTGTTGGGAGACACTAATTCTACACCTGAATGAACACCACGAATCCTTGCAATAGTGTCAGTATTCTTGTATGCCTTTAGAATTCCTCATGTTTGCTTTGCTCACTGAGCAAGTTTAATTTCAATCCCACGAGCAAAACTTGAAGTTTTTTGGAACCTATCCCAATCCACAACGATAGAGCCGTCTTTTGTTTTTTTTCTCATTCCATACAAAGCAGAACCTATTTGCAAAATAATAGTCCCATATTCTGGCCCAAGATCTTCTGGTTGAGGAAAAGCCTCCAAAGGGGCATCCCAATCAATAGTATAAAAGAGCCAATGATCATAATCAAACAAAAACAAATCTCTCTCTCACTTCTCTGGCTCAAAATAATTACCACACCACTCTATAAATCTATTCTTCATTCTAATAGTAGGCAACATTTTGTAGAACCATTTAGTCCATACAGGTAATTGTTTATAAGCAAAAAACTTTTTGTCAAAAGAAAACGGAACATTCGGGATATGGTGCACCGAAAGACCTCACTCCCCGGTATTAAATGGAGCACCAATTTCCGCACAAGACTTAGCCATCGTCTTCGTTGCTTCAAAACCAAGAGATCCCAAACTCATTGCGCTCCTATAAAAAAAACCATGAAATTGAAATGGATGTTTTCTTTTCTTTCCAATAAGCGGATAAATAGGTTTCATTTCATCCATATTCTTGGGCGCTATCGCGTGCACCATTTGATGTTTCCCGTCATGGAATGTTCTTGTCGTATCAAACTTATCAAATGCAAAATATCCTGTCTTTTTGTATGAAACATCGAGAATCCAATCAATAATCCTTCTCGATAAAAATGCATTATCATCACCAAAATATTGACGAAAAAAGGGACGAAGTTCATGAAAAAAATAGCGTAAACGACCAAGTACCGGGTAATTAGCCCTCACAATATTTTTTTTCTGTATTTGCCAATCTTGTAAAGCAACCAAAAGCAAAACAAGACCGACAATCAACAAAACTACTCAAAAAAAAGGAAACATAAGCAAACCAAGTATTACAACAATAAATAACGTACTATACTATGACACAGGAAATGGTGTTAATCATGCAAGATAATCAATACAGAAGATCCATCCACTTACTAACAAGATACCCAAAGCCATAAAAAACATTTTATTAATGCCTAATTTGAATAAGTGTAACAAAATAATAACAATCATCAAACCACCAGCAATCAAAGCTCCCAACCAAAAGTATCAAGGAACAAAAAATAAAGCAACAGCAGCTAATTCAAATACTCCAACAAAGTACCTACCCCATGGCTCCATACCTAGATTAGCAAATATTGTAGAAACCATGCGCCCTCACATAAATTTCATGACAGCAGTTTTAAGCAAAATAAGCGCAGCAGCGATTTTAAGAATCAATACTATAATTTCCATAATCACAAATCAACAACTAAAAACATCTATTTATCAGTATACAAAAAAAACACCCATGCTGTAGTTTTTTTGTCCTATAAAAAAACACCCTTAAATGAGTGTTTTATGTGGTCATTGTTGACCAATCAATATTTTTACTTATCTCCCATAATCTTCTCTCTCACCAAACGAGAAACAGTAGTAACTACTTCAGGAATAGTAGGGCTTGCGTCTATAATATAATCACATAGTTCGTGGCCTCTTTTTCTTTCATAATCAGCGCTTTCTAATCTATTATGCAACTCTTCTTGTGAAATGTTTGGCTGTCTTCACAAGATTCTTTTTCTCATTGTTTCATTATCAAGATCCATAAAAATAGTTACATATTTTCCATCAATCTTACCATTAGCAACAATTTTGTCCAAACCTAATATTTCAATTTCTTTTATAGGGTATTTTCATTGATCAAGAACATCTTGCAAATCTGAATATCTACTACCATAGTATGCAACTTTATGCACTGTTGCCCATTCTACAAACTCATCATTATCAATCATTTTTTCAAATTCTTCTTTTGAAAAAAACCAGTAAGGTTGTCCATTTTTTTCACCATCCTCAGGTCTCATTACTCTTGTTGAGCATGAAGGGACATACACAACTTCATCCATTTTTAAAATTTCTTTTCTTATAGTACTTTTTCCACTTCATGATACTCCCATCAAAAAAATAATTTTTGGTTTCATAATATAAGCATTATAAAAAAATAAATAATACGACCGAAATATGACTGAACAATAGCAAAATCACTAGAAAAAAACAACAGTAATTATATAAAATGACACAAACCACATAAAGAAAAAAAACAAAAGACTCATATTACTGCTTTATCTACAACAATATTGATTATGACAGAAATCCTCAGAGCAAATGCAACAACTATCCAAAAAGCCTGAGAACTTTTAAAAAATGGAGAAGTAGTAGTCATTCCAACAGAAACTGTTTACGGACTCTGAGCAGACGCAACAAATGACGCAGCGATCAACAAAATTTTTGCAGCAAAAGGAAGGCCACAAGATAACCCTCTCATCGTCCATGTCGATCGCAAAACTAGTATCGACCACTACGCAACAGTAACTTACGACCTCGAAAAAAAGCTTATTGAACAACTTATGCCAGGTCCACTGACCATCATTCTTCCCAAAAAAGATAGCATTAGCAAGGCAGCAACAGCTTGATTAGACAGCGTCGGTGTTAGAATTCCTGATCATATTACAGCACAGCAGTGTATTCGTGCTTCATGAACAGCTATCGCAGCCCCAAGTGCAAACATTTCATGAAAACCGAGTCCCACATCAGCATCAATGGCTCATCGTGACATGAACAACAAAGTGCCTCTTATTATCAACGGAGGAAACTGTGTATGGTGAATTGAATCAACAGTAGTCAAAGTGGTCAGCGAAACAGAAATACTTATCCTGCGCCCAGGGATGATAACAAAAGAAGATATCAAAGATATTGTTGGAGAAGACATCATAGTCCAATACAGCAGCAAGCACCAGGAACAATCTCCCGGAACTCGTTATACCCACTACGCACCATCAGGAAAAGTACAAATAATAAACGCCTTACACAAAAAAACAATTGAAGAATTGCTCTCCCAAGGCCACAATATTTGACTCATAGCAACCAAAGAATTCTTAAGCAAACACAAAAATATTATCAATCATTTCACCAACCCCCAAACACCACAAGACGACAAACCAGCAACATTACAACCAATCACCACATTCCCTTGGTGATCACACCTCAAACTCACCGAATGCGCTCAATCGCTATACAATCTCTATCACAAATGCGACGATTTACATATGTCTATCATTCTCATAGAAAATTTACCAGAAAAAGGAATCGGGCTTGCTATCATGAACAGAGTAAAAAAATCCACGAAAGAATAGTCATTCTTTTACGTTGCATCTTTCTCAGTTGCATCTTTCTCACAAAAAAAAAAGATAAACAGATGTTTATCCTTTTTTCCTATTTACTCGCAATCACAGCAAAACTTTAATAAATAAGGTCAATATCTTCTAACGTTATCTTTCCTACCATCAAGCGCTCATCAACCACTCCGTTATTTTTTTGTATGTGGTTGCTAATTTTTGCATATCCGTCCAAATATACTTTGTCTTTCATATAAATAGCTCATTGGTGAATATGCTTTGTTTGTTGTATTCCTCTTTTTAGTTTTAATGCAGTATTATATACCCCAGACAATGTATGTTTTTTATTCTTTCCTTTTTTATGCTTCATAATATACTCTGCCAATTGCATAAAGTTAAGAGTTTTTGCTTTAAATAGTGAGTCATATTTTTCATAAATTGCAATAGTATTATAATCAGGAAGATAATTTTTCATTATTTGCTCAGCTTTCCAAATAGCTAGCCCTTCTTCATCAATAATATATTTTGCAGTTCCCATTGTCATGATATTCCAACCCATTTTTTGCCCATTAAGATATCTTTTCAAATGTACATCTATTTCATGAACAAGCTTTGATTCAAGCTTTGCCTCCCAAAAACTACCCCTATTAGTCATTAATAATCTGATAAATGGTTTATCATGTTTATAACCAACGGCAATTCTGGACATACTTCTAGTTGTTGCATAAACAGGAACTCCTTCAATACTTCTTTCTTTCATAAAAGCTAACAATCTTTTTTTGGTTTCTGTAGGAGTCATTTTTTTTCCCATGTGATTTTTTTCAGGAAGAACATACTCACGAAGCTTTCTTTTTGCTAATGCTATCAAATCAGGATCAAAATCATTAAAGAGCGCTTTGTTATGCGTGTAAATACTCTTAAAATCCTGCTTTGCATATGCTTCTATAAGAGAAACTGTATGGTCAAGTTCATCAATTTTATTATATAATAGTTTGGCAAAAGGAGACTCAAGCAATGTTCCTTGTGCATGTTGATCGTACAACCTCTGTAGTTTATTTCTCCAAGAAGCAATTTTTGTCGTTGAAGGATAAGAATAATGGAATGTTGGATTATATTTTCCTTTTTTGCTGACAAAAGTATCTAACTCAGAAAGATAATTGGTTGGTTTGAGTACTTTTGCTAAAGATATTTTTTTATTAAGAGTGAAAATATTTTGATCAAGAATCTTTAGATCTTGTATCTCTGTAGGAACAAGATTTGTTCTTCCTATAAACTCAATATTAGGGTGTGCTTTATGTTCTGTTTTAAGGACATAGTCTTCCAAAAAACTAGTTCACAAGCGTATTTGATTTCCATAAATTGAATCCGATTCATGAATAGTAATAGTAGCTTTGATATCGCTATCCGGGAGTTTGAGAGTAATTCTATCAGTTCCTAGTTTGGCAAATAATTCTTTAGAAACATAGTTTCTTTTTTTCTTAATAGTCGCCAAGGCAATAACATCAACATGAAACGATTTGTCTTCTGCCTTACTGAGTGATGCTTTTTGAGAAAGATACACGACTCTTGTATGTTGTACCGGAATTTTATGTTTTGAAAACAGTGCATGAGTAATCTCTACTCATTTTTTGGGATCTGGAACGTGAAGATCATCCACTTTTTTTATTCTTTTTAATAATGGAGTCATCGTGATGTTTTGGATTTCAATTCATGCTCTCCCATTTACTTCTAACAACTGAGGTCATTTTTTGGTAATAACCCAGTCCAAACCGATATAACCAATATTAACAAAAAACTGTGTGTTCGCTGACAACAAAAGTAAGTCTTCCCAATAGGGAATTTTGACATCTTTAAAATGTTTGTATTCTTCTGGGAATTCATCAGTAAAAACTTTTCCGGCTCATTTCCATGAAAGAGATGTCACAGATCATGTTGCAATATCAACGCCCAAAGCAATTCATCCTTGTGCAATATTCGCTTTTCCTCACGATTTTTTTGTAGGAACTCTCAACATAGCTGCAATAGGAACCAGGTTGAAACAAATGATTCTAATATCAGCCAAGCCCCATTCACAGAACATCTCAAATCAATCCCCTGCTTCAATCAATTCTTCAATCAAAATAGAATCAGGTTTATTCCCTATTCTATATTGCCCATCAAGAATTTGTACAAGTTCTTTTTTGAATTGCAGATCCGGTATATGTTTTTTTCCTACTTTGTATGAATAAGGAAAAAAAGGAAGATGAGAGTAAAAATAATCATGATATTTGTATTGAATAGTATCGCTCCATTTTTGTATAATAGCAGGCATTCGGGAGAACTTTTTACTCTTTTTTTCATGAAAAGTTGCCTTAGTTCATTTGGTATCTTTGACAACATAAATTCCTTTTCCTTGACTCCCCCTATTTGGTTTTACAACAAATTTTTTTTCAGGGAAAGTGCCAAAATCCATATGAAAAAGATTGTCACGATGAGAAATATGCGCGTACGTCAAAGGAACCGGAATTCATCTTTGAGAAAGGAATTCCTTTGTTTTATGTTTGTTCGTTGCCAAACGAATTTGTTTTCTGGGATTAAACTGCTTGATGTAGTGTAAGTTTCTCGCATTTAATCAAAGAACTCATAAATTACGAAGCATCAGAATACATGAAATAAAAACAAATTACTATTTACTAGATTTCGCTCCAATTTTTTTAGGTTTTTTGCTGAAGATTTCTTTTTTAATAACAGGCCAAAAACGAATATATTCTGAAACCTGCAATCCAGTAAATTTACCAAACAAAATAACAAAAAAGAAAAATGCTACAATAATTTCTGGTCTAATAAGCAGCCAATGCTGTAGTGTTTCTGCCATCAACATCCATGACATCATATAAGCCAAAGCAACAAACCAAATCAGTGAAGACCAAAAGTTCATTGTCAATAATCATTTTTTTCATGCAAAAACTTTTTTACCAATCAATGGCATCAAAAGATAGGAAATAACAACGACAATATCACTAACTCATCCCAAATTCCATTGATAACTTGTGATCAATGTAGCAATTCCCAGCAACAACAAAGTAAAGAAAATATACAGAATTAGATAAGAACCAATTTTTGCATAAACAAGCATGTTAATCTTAGCATGAAGAAACTTTGCAGCATAATAAGAAACAAAAGAAAGACCAAAGAAAAGCAAGGTTGTTGGTTCTCCAATCATGACAAATGAAATTGCCATAAGCATAGGGAAATACAATCCAAAGACAGAAACACCAATAATTTGCCTCAAAAATACCAAGATACAAATACACAATGACAAAACAAGCAGCATTGATACCACATCCATAGGAAAACCATAATAGATAAGAATATCTACAAACCTACTTAAAGAGTAACTCAATTCATCACCAACAAATTGAATAGATGATGAGTACACATTATAAACAGATTGCGTATCTCATACCGAAAGAGAGTAAAAAACATCACGAAGGTTGCCAATAGTAGCAATGTACAAAGAATAGCTTCTATCTTTTATGAAAGGAGCCAAAAACTTCTTGAGTAGTGTTGGGTCAGTAGAAGAAATTAAGACTACTTTTTTACTGGAAAAATCGATATTTTTTTCATTTTCTAGCCAATCCAACAAAGTGAAAACATGAGAAAAATTCTCCAAATTAAAATAAAAAACTTGGCTATGCCTAATATCAGTGAGTTTTTTTTCTAAATCCTGCAAGATTGTTTCATCCAGTACATTATCAATTCCTCCATCGACAATAAACGATGAAAATAATATTTCTTGTTGTTGGATATTTTGTTGGATACCTTTATTAAAATCAGTAATAAAGCTTCCAAAATAGAAAAATATGTCATCAAATGTTCTAATCGTTATGGTATCAACCAAGGTGCAATTTTTGATAGAAACAGTCGCTGAAATTTCGTAGATACCAATATTAGCAAACTCATAAAAAAACTTCTTTTCTGAGGAAGTTTTGATAAGTTTTCATTCATAGAATACACGATAAAGCACCGATGCATTACTCAAATCATTATCAACAGCAAGCGACTCCAAAATTCATTCTTCGTTGATATATGTTTCATAAAATGTTTGTGATTCTTTTTTTACCTCTGAGGGACCATCAATGAATAATGCTAAGTTTCAACAAGCATCATTTTGTGCGTATCACAAAAAAGGAAAAGCAAATAGAGCAAACATCAACAAAACATATTGTAGCATTTTTTGAAACATAATTACAGGTAGAAGTATATTAAAGAAGTTGTATTTCATGAAAATGCAACAGAGCATTTATTTCTTGATTAATAGAAAGGCTATAATCATTGTAATTTATTCACGAACCAAAAAGAGGCAAACGAAACAAATATAATGCATGGTCTTTTTCCAACTGTTGCAACAAAGCAACATCATGATTTTCAAGCCACAAAAAATCAGAAAAAATAATAATAGCACGCCTTTTGGATGACTCGCTCATTCTCTCCAAAAATAGACGACCATACGAGGAATATTTTTTCTTCTTTTTATATGAAGCAATTATTTTTTTCAAAGAAGAAACAAAAGTCATTACCTTCATTTTATTCTTTCCTATAGAATTCACAATCATTGTTTCATTTTCAAAGAAAAAACATTCGACAAAGATTCCATGTTTCAAAGAAAACACTATCAAATCAAAAAAATATTGTATAATACGGTCACCATTTTTGACGTCATACCCCCCAATCCAATTAGTATTTACATCAAAAAAAACATCTAATGTCGCATCCTTTTCCTGAGAAAATATATCTACATAAGTTTCATGAGATTTTGCTGACATTTTTCGGTTAATGAGTTTAGCGTCATCTCACACAAAATAGGGGCGAATATCGTCTTTTTCCAGTCATCATCAACAGAATAAGCTCACAAAATCTCCATAATATTTTCCTGCGACCAAATGATGTAAGATATGTTCAAAATCAACCATTCATCATACCAAAGAGAATAAAATTACAATCTTTTATGTAATTCTTCCATATCATTTCGCTTTCTTACTCCATAGTGACTATAAAGCTTTTTTTGATGTCATTGACCTGCAAACAAGACTAAGTCACCTTCTTTTGCTTCTTTTACAATAAAATCCATTGCCAATGATCTTTCCGGAATAATATAAAAATTATCTCCCTCTTTTCTTTGCAATCATTGCAATATTTTATTCATAATTTCTAACCTATTATCCTCTCCAGAGTCGTCTTCTGTCAAAACAATAAAATCAGCGTAACGATCAGCATATTCACCTCACAAAGGCATCTGAACGTCCCCTCTTTCGCCAGGGAGCCCAAACATCAAAAGCAGTCTCCCATTTCATTTGATACTGTGCAAGAATTGTAGTGCCTTTTGCAAACCATCAGCATTATGAGCGTAATCTACAAAATAATGAACGCCATTGGAGGTATGTGATTGCATTCTTCACGATGGCGCTTCAAATTCACGAATAACACTTATCACATCTTCAAGACGCAATGAAATGAGTTGCGACGCACTCATAGCAGCCAAAACATTCAAGACATTATATCATCCTAACAATTTTGTTGTCACAGGGATGACTTTTCCAAGATAATGAAGATCAAATGATGTTCCTGTTGCCGACAATTGCAGATTATCAGCCTGCAACGATGCAGATCCCATACCAAACGTTTCCGATCTGTCAAAAGTCATATCATCATTCCATTCTCTTCCAAATTTATCGTCTTTGGGGAAGACTGCTAACTTATTGTTTTTTTTGTTGTGCAACACCCATTGAAAAAGTTGTTTTTTTGTTTTTGCATACTCATCAAGTGATCAATGATAATCCAAGTGTTCTTCTGCAATATTGGTCAATACAGCCATATCAAACTCGACACCTTGAAATCTATACTGATGTATCCCATGACTACTAACTTCAATGACAGCTATTTTGCATCAGTTTTCTTTGGCAGTTGCAAATAATTTTTGTAATGTGTAGGGATCATAAGAAGTCATTTTTTTCTTCATAGAAATTTTTTCATTTCCAATATATACTCACTCGGTCGTAACAACAAGTGTCTTTCCGATAAGTTTATTGAATATCGCATGAATTAATTGGCTGGTTGTTGTTTTACCATTCGTTCATGTCACTCCTACAACAAAAAAATCTTTTGAAGGATTTCCATACAATCCCGCCGCCATTCAAGAATAATATTTTTTTATCATTCTATAAAGAAACGATTGATTAATCCATGGGAACCACACATGGTATCCTATCATTCTTTTGATCACTCACAACATAATATAATTAATTGATATAAGTATAAATTATTTGTCTTTGGTGGTTATTCTTTGTGGTTGTTTTTTATTCGCCATGCTCCTACAATAGCAGCAGTTTCCATTCTCAACACGCTTTCTCCAAAAGAAACCACATTTTCCTGTACAACTCACCAACAAGCGTAATCTTTAGGCGTTAAGCCTCATTCAGGTCCGACAAGCAATCCTAGCTGCTTGGAAGAATCCAACGTCATCGACAAAGAAGACTTTCATCCAAAGTCAGCAACGTACAAGCGGTCTGGTCTTTTTTCTATTGTTGGATCAATAAGAACAATTTCTGGAACATGTCGCAAATGAGCTTGTTCTACTGCTTCTAGTATGATTTTTTGTAACCTCGTTCGCTTTGCTGGCGAAATAGTTTTTAATTGCGATCTTTCTGCTTTCCACAAACACAAACGATGGATTCATAACTCAGTTATCTTTTGGCAAATGAGCTCTAACTTGGAAAGTTTATTAGGCAAAGCAAGATAAATAATAGAGTTATTGTTCAAAACCTCGCGATTTTCTTCTTGTACTACCGTTCCATGTAGGACTTGTTTGGTAAGAGAATCAAGCACAATAGTAACTCTATGGACGTGATCTGCTTCAATTTTTTGCAACTGACAACGATCTCATGATTTCATCCTTAGTACCTGGCGCATTTGTCTACAAATACCTGAATCATTAACAGTCACACGCTCCCCTATCTGCTCATAATCGCAAACAAATAATTGCATCTATTTTTACACCAAAACAAAAAAATACTTCTACCATAATAGCAATACAGCTACCTGATACAAGTATTTAATCAAAATCGTGAAACGAATTAATTTAGAAGTCTCTCAATTTTTTTAATATAAGTTTTCTTTTTTCTTTATTCTTTTTCTCCTTTTTTTTGATTTTTTTTATGTTACCTCTCAAAAGGGCGTCAAATTTATTTAGCTTATCAAAAACATAGTGTTTCGCATCCTTGTTATCTGTCTTGTAATTGTTTTCTTCTAATGCAAGTTCATCATCAATAACCAAACGAAGTACAACATCAGCATCATTAAATGTGAACACCATAGAATGAGAGTCTGTAACTTCATCTCATTTTTTATTGATTTTGGTTATAGTGAATCCATCTTCATCTCCTCCATAGAAACGAAAAACATAATCAATTGATTGCGTATCAGAAGCCATTCACACAATAGTAAATTCTTCATCAAGACTTGTTCCAGAAACTTCAAATAGTTCTTGTATAAGAGAATAAGTTTCGTGGTATTTATAGACAATAGAATTTGTTGGCGTTACATCTTCTTTCATTTCTGGTACTGCTACCACCGGAGCAGCAACCTCTTCTTCAACCAATTTCTCCTCTTCTTGTGCAACAGGGGTTTCCACAATATCTTCTTGTTCTTCTATTGTAGGCGCAACTTCTTCAGCTGATTGTTCTTGTGACCCAACAACCACTTCTGGTGCAGCAACAGGAGGTTCTTCAATAGGAACAGTAGCAGTATTTACCATATCTACCGATATTGGTGATGATTCTGGCATTGTTAACTCAGGCGAAAATTCTTCTACTGCAGGCTCAGCTTCTACTACTGGTTCCATTGGAGGCTCAGGAGTAGTTATAGAAATCGGAGTTTCTACTTGCGCTTGTTCTAATGGTGCAATAATTTCTGCAGAAGACTGTTCAATTGGTTTTTCTTGTGTCAACGAATCCAAACTTGGTTCGTTATCAAGACTTGGCAACACAGTATCTTCCAAAGGAGAAACAACAGGAGAAGTAACTCATTCATCTTGGTGAGGTTCAAAAATCTCCGTTTGTGGAGGCGTAAGTGGAACATTCACATCCTCTTGAGTAGGAAAATTCATATCCAAACTAGGGGTTCATTGATCAATACTTGCTAATCACTCTTCTATGACAGGTGTCGTCACAGGAGGAATGACATCTGTTTGTGCACTCATTGCATCAAGCGTTGGCATAGCTTGATCTAATGTAGGAAGTGGTTGTTCTAGTGAGGCTGGTTGTGGAGAAACAGCATCAGTATTTTGACCATTATCAATAGTAAAATGATCGTAGTGAAAAGGAGGCACACTTGCGTTTTGCCCATTTTGTGCCACATTATTATCTCCTTGTTGCCCAGGTTGAACAGTAGTGGTATCTGTCATCGTCCTTCAATAATAAAATCTAAATAATAAGTTTAGTATACACAAATAGCAAAAGAAGACAAAAATCAGTAAGTTTCTACTACTTTATGAATTGACATTAGCTACAAAATCGTATAATTCATAATTATAGACAAGCAAGCAACACTTTCTTCAAAAATGTTCTTGCAAACTTTACGCAAAAGACTATACAAAAATTAAATAAAGCTAAGTATTTAGTGAATTATTAACCCTGTTTGTCTTTCTTACACTTTCCATCTGGGAGCCGATATGTGCCGCGCAGCGGGACTGAGCTTACCACTTTGCAATGGAGAGAAACAAACGTTAATAGCCACTTATACTTGGTTTTGTCTTTTTTTATGTTTATTGAGACGAAGCAAGAAAACGATGGACACAATAAGCGTTATGCCAGAAGCAATCAACACAACTATGAGTTTGTGATATCAACCAGCTATTCTTGGTTGACTTGTTCAATTACTACTTATCGTACTTATCGCATTGTCTTTTAGAACAATGCCGCAATGAAGTTTCACTTTACTTTTCAAGTGAGCAGTTGAAAAAATCCATGACTTTCTTCAAGAAATCCTTGGAACTCATGAAAAAAAATGGATACTTTCATTTCTCACTTCAATATTTTTTGTTGTTCTCATAGCAAACCTTCTTGGTTTGGTAGGAGACATTGTTTGATCATTTGTATCAATAAGTGATAGCTATGCTCAATCAATTGGTCTTGCACAAGGAGAAAACATGTTTGGAGCTTTCTCATGAGACAAAAATGCAACGACTGCTCTCTCACTTATCATTGTATTGCTCTCGTTAGTGATTCAATTGTTTCATATAGGGCCAATTAAATTTTTCTCTGAATACTTTCCAATCATGGGTAAATGATACTTATCAGTAGACAGAGGACAAAAATCAGCAATAGTTTATTATCCAATGCTCGTGGTAGTAAAATTGTTTGATATTATTATATCGCTCTTCATTGGTGTCTTAGATATTATTGGGATATTTGCAAAAATCATATCAGTTTCTTTCAGATTATTTGGAAACATGTTCTCAGGAACAATTCTCCTAGGAATTTTGACTACAGCAACTATCTGACTATCACAAAGTATCGGTGGATTGGATTTCCCATTTTTGTTTCCTATTATTCTTTGGATTCAATCATTACTTGTTGCTCTTGTGCAAGCTTTTGTTGTGACATTATTAGGAGCAATATTTATTAAAGTTGCAAAAGCATAATAAATACTTATAACCCATTCGGGTTAGCAAATTGTGGCTTACAAACACACTACATATAACTTATTTATCTATTCTATCTATATATAAAAATGACTACACATCTTATTGGAGCTGGTTTAGCTATTGGTCTAGCAGCTATCGGAGTAACTATTTGACAAGGAATTACTGCAAAAAAAGCATTAGAAATTATGGGGAAAAACCCAGAACTTAGTGGAACTATTCTTGTATACACAATTCTAGGTATCGCTCTTGTTGAATCTGCAGCTATCTACGCTCTTGTTATCGGATTCAATATTGTTTCTGCTGAGTCTATTGAAGTAATGCAAGCAGTTGGAGCTGGTCTTGCTATCGGTCTTGCTGGTCTTGGAGCTGGTCTTGGTGAAGGTTTTGTTGCAAAAGAAGCTCTTGCAGCAGTACACAGAAATCCAGAAATCAAAGGATCAATTTTGACATATATGGTACTATTTATTGCTCTTGTTGAATCTGCAGCTATCTACGGATTGGTACTAGCATTCCAAATCCTAGGATAATTTTTTCCATAAAGAACAATAACACACACTAACAACTAATTTTATACTACTTAATCTTTTTAATGAACGAACTACTAGCATCATTGGATTTGAATTGATGAGTTCTTATTGCACAAGCGGTTAATGTACTTCTTCTTATTTTTGCTTTCAAATATTTTCTTGGAGACAAAATAATCAAAGAGGTGCAAGAAAAGAGAAATCTTATCAAAAAACTTGAAAACGCAGACACTGCATATGAAGAAATCATCGACGAAGCAAATAAAAAAGCTGATACAATTATAAAAGAAGGTAAAGACAAAAAAGATTCTCTTATAGCAGAAGCTGGTAGTATCGCTGAAAAGAGAAAAGAAGAAATTATTAGCGAATGACATACAAAAGCGCAAACCATTATAGAAGGAGCTGAAACAAAAGCAGCTCAAATGGAAAAAGAAATGGAAAAAGAATTTGAAAATGCAGTAAAAACAGTTTCTGCTTCAGCAATCAATAAATTATTCAATGGAAAAAAAGAATTACAAAATGAATACATTGATGTTATTGTAAAAGAAGCAAAAAAGTCATAATTTTATTCTAGTCCGTTTATGCATATGTATATGACCAACAAACAGTTAGCAGAACAGCTAGGAAAAAAAGATACCGATCTTGTGATCCAACATCTTGAAACTATAAAATTACTGCTGCTGAGACAAGGTAAAAACTTAAAAAAAGATAGCATACTATCTATTATTGAAAAAAATAATCCTGATCTTGTGCGTATTATTCGTCTATTACATTCTCTTTCAAAAATGAATAAAGATGCTGTCCAAGACATTATTCGTTTGATAAAAGAAAACTTTGAACACACTCCTGTCTTTACCATATATAGTCCATCAGATAAAGACATTGCGGATCATATAAAAACAACCTATAATGCAGAGACTCATCCGGTCAACATAGACAAGCCTCGTGTGTTAATCAAAGGAGAAGGTACATACTATTCGAGATCTCTCGATCAAGATTTAAATAAACTACTCTGATAACAACATCTTTAATTTTGTTAGTAATAGAACAACATCATGTCACACATAAATGATATCGTAGCTAAAATCGAAGAGCAAATCCACAAAAGTGATCTTGGTGATTCACTCAGCAACAAGGGTGAAATCCTAGAGATCAAAGATGGAGTTGCTATTGTGAGTGGATTGCAAAATGCAATGTACTCAGAAATTGTATTATTCGAAAACGGAACCAAAGGTCTTATTCTTGATCTACTCAAGGATCAAATAGGAGTTCTTATTCTTGGTGAAGCAAAAGGTCTAGCAACTGGTCAAATAGTTCAATGATCAGGAACAGTACTTTCAATTCCTGTAGGAGAAGATTACATAGGAAGAGTAGTAAATGGACTTGGTGAAGCTATTGATGCCAAAGGAGAAATCAAAGGATCAGAAAGATATCCTGTTGAAAGAGTTGCTCCTGGAGTTATGGCAAGAAAAGAAGTAAACCAACCGCTTCAAACTGGAATCAAATCAATTGACAACATGATCCCTATTGGTAGAGGTCAAAGAGAATTGATTATCGGAGATAGACAAACAGGAAAAACAACCGTAGCTATTGATACTATTTTGAACCAAAAAAATGAAA
Source organism: bacterium (assembly GCA_020627925.1). Classification (GTDB taxonomy): domain Bacteria; phylum Patescibacteriota; class Gracilibacteria; order Absconditabacterales; family Absconditicoccaceae; genus JAHDFY01. The sequence continues at coordinate 10,159 of JAHDFY010000007.1, read as the reverse complement.
ACATGGTGTGTATCTATGTTGCTATCGGTCAAAAAGAATCAAAAGTAGCAAGAATTGTACAAACATTAAAAGAAAAAGGAGCAATGGACTATACTGTTGTAGTAAATGCTCCAGCTAACGCCCCTTCTGTAATGCAATACTTCGCTCCATATATCGGATGTACTATTGGAGAATACTTCATGCAAAATGGTAAAGATGCACTTATCATTTATGATGATCTATCAAAACACGCTGACGCGTATAGAGAAATGTCTCTTCTTTTGAGAAGACCTCCAGGTAGAGAAGCATACCCAGGAGACGTATTCTACCTACACTCAAGATTGCTAGAAAGAGCTGCAAGAGTAAATCCAGAGAATGGAGGTGGAAGTCTTACGGCACTCCCAATCATCGAAACAAAAGGTGGAGACGTATCTGCATACGTTCCAACTAATGTAATTTCTATTACTGATGGTCAAATTTTCCTAGAAGCAGACCTATTCAATGCTGGAGTGAGACCAGCGATTAATGTTGGTACTTCTGTATCACGTGTAGGTGGTTCTGCTCAAACAAAGATCATGAAAAAAGTTGCAGGAAAACTAAAACTTGGACTTGCTCAATATAGAGAACTAGAAGCATTTTCACAATTTGGTTCTGATCTAGACCCTGCTACCAAAAAAGTATTGGATAGAGGAAAAAGATTGGTAGAAGCACTCAAACAAGATGTGAATAGTCCGATTACATTCGACAAACAAGTAGTTCTTACTTATGCAGGAATTAACGGTTACTTGGATGAATTAGAAGTAGAACAAGTAAAAAAATTCGAGCAAACATTATACGAAAAACTAGACAGCTCATTTGTTGAAGTACGTGATATGATTATTGATATCAAAAAACTTACTGATGAAATAGAGGAAGGAATAAAGAAAGTAATTCGTGATGCTGTAGATGAAGTAAAAGAATCATAGATAACAAAAAAGACGCATAAGCGTCTTTTTTTGTTTGTATCAAACACATATTGTTATCTAATTTTCATCCTTATGCTCATGGTCGTGAAATACTCTACTCTCTTCTGGTAATACTTGATGCATATATTTGCTTCATTTTCTGACACCATAGTGAGTTTCTACTTCACCGGCAACTGTCTCAAAAGCATATTGTCCGATTCTCATACCTGGGTATAATTTAATAGGAACTTCATTGATATTTGTAATTTCCAGAGTAATTGTTCATGTAAAACCTGGATCAATAAATCATGCGGTTGAATGAATGATAAGACCTAGTCTTCCAAGACTACTTCTACCTTCACATCTAGCTACAAGGTCATCAGGAATACGAAGCACTTCTGCTGTTACTCCAAGTACAAATTGACGTGGGTGCAACATAAAAAACTCTCCGTCATTGATGGTCACTGTCTCTACCATACCATCAACTGTTGAAGGATCACGTGGATCGATCATCGCAATTTTACTTTTTCTATAAATTTTAAATGTATTACCCAAACGAAAATCCAAACTTGCTGGGCCAATTTGATTCATCACATCATGGCCATAATGTTTCTGATCAACAGGAGTAAAACCAATTCTACCATTTTCTATATTCTCTCTAATTTGTGCATCAGATAAGATCATTATTGTATCAGTACAAAAAAATTAAAAGATTATATTGTCATGTTTTGCTCTTCTTCAATCACGTTTTGGAGTGTCTTTGTATGAAACTTTACTGACAATCCATCATCAAGAGCTATTGCAACCGTAGGGTTACGATAATCATTAAGCCCAGAAGTTTTCCATGACAATGTTCTATATTTCTTCATCATATTTTCAAGCAACAGATCCTTAACAACAAACTCAACATGTTCCCATCCTGTTGGATAATAACTACCCTTTTTAGGAGATGGAAGCTCAATCACATCAATAACTCTCCCCGCATAATGAATAGGATTAAATAGTTTATAGGTTGCTATCATTCTTCATCCAATTTTGCTTTCTATCAAAAGCTCACTTCTTTCTTGTAATAAAATTTTATACAACTCATACTCCTTGTGAGTCTCAACTCTCCAACACAAATGATCCATCTCATAATGTTCAACATCAATATTTCTTTTTTTTAATCATTCTTCTATAGAAGAAAGAAATGAAGGAATTGATTCAAACATAAAATAAATTCATCTAATAAAAGATCCTACAAAAGTAGGATCGTTTTTCTTACTGACAAGCTTCACACATTACTTTTTCAAATGGATCAACTGGACATGCACCATTTTGGTACAGTTCTCCACTTTCAAGTTTCTTTACGTAATCAGCTCCTTTATCTTTGATAAGTTTTTGTCTAATAGCAATTTTTTGTTCAGCAGTAATGTTAGCAAAATCGATGTCTTTCAAATCATCAGATGTCGCTTCTGTTCCTGCTTGCAGCGCACCCATTCTTCTTGTAGCAAAACCTTTTCTTGCTCCGAATCATTTTCTCGCTCCTCTCTTGTTTACTGTTTGTGTGTATTTTTCTCCTTGAATCTTTTTCTCAATGAAGCAATAGTACGTTCATTTCAATCCTTTCTCCCAAGCATACATATAGACGTCATCCATTTCAGATCTTGATTCTTCTTGGATGTACATATTTCTTGTAATCGATTGATCCAAATGTTTTTGCAATGCAGAAACCACATCAATTTGTGCCTTCCAACCAGTCTCATACGAGGTCTTGAACAGATTCTTATCAATCACTCCATCAAGCTCTTCGATGTTTTGGATAGAACCTTGATTGGCAATAATTTTATTTTTCAATTCTTCTGTCCATACACCTTTTGCTTTTAATTGATTCACCAGCTGATGAATAATAATCGTAAACTTACCTCTAATTACTTCACGAGAATATACATTCGCAAAATATGGATCAACCGTACTTGACGTACCAGCAATCAACGAGATCGATGCAGTAGGAGCGATAGCCATGAGCAAGGCATTTCTTCTTGGCTCATAGTCATATATTTCAGCATTATAATCTCTAAATGCCCCTCTTTCCTCTGCAAGCTCTTTTGATGCATTCAATGTCAATTGTTGAATAAACGCACCAATTTTGTCAGCAAGTTCTACTGCTTCAGGACTATCAAAAGCGATACCCAAATCAATATACAACTCTGCCAATCCCATGAATCCTAAACCAATTGGCCTTAGATCAAATGAATTTCTTTTTGCATCTTCTGATGGAAAAAAGTTAAGATCAATAACATTATCCAATGCACGGATCGCAACACGAATTGTTTCTCTCATGGTATCCCAGTCAATCAATTGCATTTTTTCTTCTGTCGACAACCCAATCACTTTTTCGGTTCCCAACCTTTCATCTTGTTTCAAAAATCTAGGAAGAACAAGAGACGCCAGTGTACATACGGCCGTGCTATTTTCATTGTTGGGAATAGATATTTCTGTACAAAGATTCGAACTGTGAATATTTCCATAACTTGGTGCTTGATTAGCTCTATTATGTGTATCTTTAAAGTTTAGCCAATTGTTTCCTGTCTTAGCCAATTGGAAAAGCATATGATCATATAATTGTTTTGCTGGCATTTTTTTGGCTAGCTTTAATTCACCTCTTTCCGCCATTTCACAATATTTATCATAGTAAGCGGTAAATTCCTCACCCCATGTTTCAGCAAGCTCAGGACACTCATGTGGATCTAGCATCCACCAATCTTTGCCTGCCTTTACTCTTTCCATAAAACAATCAGGAATCCACAATGCAGTGTTGATCGAATGAGCTCTCAAATATGGCGATCCATTTTGTTCTTTTAGATCAAGATATTCCATAATATTATAGTGCCAAGGTTCAATATAAATTACCAAACCTGCTCTTCTTCTACCATTTTGTGAAACACCATTCTTGATCACGTCATACATTTTGATAAACGGAATAGGACCAGACGAAATAGAATTAATTGATTTAATTGATGAACCACTCGCTCTCAATTTTGTTACAGACATTCCTACTCCACCTGCATATTTTACAAACTGAGCCATTTCATTTGCTTTGTTCATAATGTGTGTCAAATCATCACCAACAACACTAATATAACAACTACTTAATTGTGAAAACGGAGTTCCTGAATTATACAGTGTCGGTGTAGAGTGAAGATATTTCAACGATGACATTTGATCATATGCACGGATTGCAAAATCAGTAGGATCCTTTTCATTCAACGACAACCCCATAGAAATTCTCATCCACATCCATTGAGCTTTTTCCATTGTTTTTTGTTCTCTATCTCTCAACAAGTATCTGTCAGCCAAAGTTGCAGCACCAAAATAATTATACAATCCATCACGTGAATCATCTAGCGAAGCGTGAAGGCGGTCAAAATCAAAATTGAGAAGTTTTTCTGAAAGAAGTTTTTCACCAACAGCATAATTGATATAGTCTTCAAAAGTAGCAAATCTTTGTTCAACATCTGCCTTTACCATCTTCAAAATTTGTGCCGCTGCAATTGTATCAAAAATTGTATCAGAACTAATTTTTTGTTCAATCGCTTTCAATACTACTTCATCAAATTGTGACGTAGTCACTTCTTCAGGCAATTTAAGTTGCACACTCGTCAAAATAGTCGCAACAATAGTTTCTACTTCATCAGCAGGAGCAACTGGCTTTACTACCGCTCTAATTGCAGCAATAATTTTTTCCAACGTAAATTCTTCTCTCGTTCCATCTCTATGGATAACAATAGTTTTTGGCATGGTGGGGTTACAAAAAGAATAAAATTGACTGCTTTCTAGTCCAAATATATTTTCTGGTATCAATAGCTATCTAGTATTGATTGAAGGTTTTCATATGTCTGTCATGCAATTGTTCATCACCTTACCCATTCGTCTTGAGTAACATCAGCTAAACAAAAGTCAGGCATGATAAATAAATCTCTTGCTTCTTTATTAGTAAATTCAACATCAATAAGAACTAATCATTTAAGGTTTCATCAAAGAACATCTATTTCAAATACATAGCCGTCTTTTTTATAAAAATATCTTCTTTTAATAGTTTTTTTTGTTGGGAGGATAGTAAATTGATCGTATTCTTTTTGTGACAAAGGTATCGTGTATTCCTGATGAATAGATTTATCTCCACTTGGATCAACTTCCTTCTTCGTAAGCATGAGTTTATTTCACTTCTTGCGTGTTCTAAATATTGATTCACCTGTCTCAAAGAAGTATGAATCAATTAAATCAATATAGTTTTTTTTACTGAAGTCTTCTGGAATATATTTTGCCAAGAAAGTTAATTCTGTTTCTTGCATACGCAACATATAAAAGAGACTAAAAATTAGTATATTGATTTGGTGTTACTTCAAAGAAGTTTTGGAGAGTCATAAGATCTTGCTTTTCAAGGAAATTAAGTGGATTATCCGTTACGTGAAAATGAGGTTCAAATCCTAATTCTTCAAGTCTTCTATCAACAATGTACTTGAGGTATTCTTCCATTTCTTTGTAGTTGAGACCAAAAGTAATCCCTGACTCAAATTGTTGTTTCAAAAATTCTAGTTCTAAGTATGCTCCATCAATCAATGTTTGTTGAATATTTGCAATAAATGCTTCATCATCAGCAATTTCTGGTGCTTCATCAAGAATGGCAAAGATCATTTCCATTCCCATCTTTAGATGCATACTTTCGTCAATTAAGACAAGATCAATACCATTACATACACGTTGCATTTTTCCAGATTCTCTCATTGCAAAGAAGATAGCAAATGCGCTATAGAAAAAAATTCCTTCTTGCAAAATGTTATTAACCAAAATAGCATACAAAATTGCTTTTTTTCCTTCAAGAGTATCAGGATCAACATCCCCTCTTGCATTAATGCGATCAGCTGCCTGTGCAACAAGTTTTCTCTTTCTTGCAATAACACTATTAGTAGCTGCTATATTGTACATTTGTTCTTTGTCCATGCTGAATGTGTTCAACACTTTTTCAAAGTAATCGTTATGAATAGCCTCCATAAACATTTGTACTGAAAGGGCCATTTTTGCTCTAGCAGATGTAATATGAGCATAAAATGTGTCTCCCAAAACATTTTGTACCAAAAGCTCACTTCAAACGAAATATGCTACCAGAGTGTTGAAAACTCTTTTTTCTTCATCAGAGAGTGATTGGTAATCATTTTTATCTTGATCTATTTGAATTTCTTCAGGGAACCATACAGCTTTTTTTTGATCTTCATAAAGCCTATGAAACCTTTCTTCCCATCACATATCGGTAAGATTTACAGCATCCAGAACTGATCATTTTCAGAGCAAAATTGATTTCATATTTGAGCAATCTAAGAGTAAAACACCACAACAAAAATGGTCAAAAAAAAATGAACTTGACACATGTTCACGTTAATACTATATATTGTGCCTCATTTATTATTGTACTACTATATATAGTGTCTCACCTAAGTATTTAAAGAGAAAACGGTCGCAAAAAATTTATAGCAAAACCAAGGTCTCCTCCTTCAAAATATTTCTCTTGACGATAGTAATGGTTCGTATTTATAAGATCGAAACTTCTATAACAAAAAAATATAGGTTTCAATAAGCAAAACAAGAATATCACTCATACATATTCTTCATTTGACATAGAGCGTATATAGTGTAAAATAATAGATATATTTACATTACATAGCAAAATGAAACTAAGCAACTGGGTCAAAGAATACGCAAAGGGCAACAATCTGTCCAAGGTATTCCATGCGTACAAAAACAATACAAAAGAAAAAGCAGAAAAAGAACTATTTTCTGTGCTTAACAAAAAAATAACATATAACACAGTAGAACAATACGACAATCAGAAAAAAATAGGTTACAACAAGATCATGAAAAAAACATATCACAAAGAAAAAGAATATATACAACATTTTAATGAAACAAATCGATTTTTGCCCTACGATGGAACAATAGAAAATACCGAAGAGTTCATAAAGCAAATTGCGTATTGCAAGACTGAAATTTCACTCCCTTCTTCAATTCACATTGCTCAAGAGTTTGGCACAGCCTGTCTTCCAGCGCAAGTAAGACTGCAAAGTTATTTGCACAAGATTCCTATGAATAGGTACGAATCATACAAAATCACCAATGTACACAAAACGTTCTGATTTATAAACACCCCCTGAGGTATTGCTGAAAAAATGAATGAGCATTTTCAAAAAGAAATTTATGAGATGGCAAAAAACATAACGGCTGAACAATTGGTCGAATCAATTGCTAGCAATGTTTCTCCTATAGTCCTTTATGCAGCACCACATATGATGAACGGAGCAAATAACCTGCATTATGCTTCGGTTGATTGGATTGGTCAAATGAAAAGCAAAAAAACGTGAGAACGAATCACGCACGTTTCATTAGTAAACACATACAACAATAGACGTCAGATGATGCCTATTGACGAATTTATACAAAGAACAAATTGTTGTGAATATACTGACTTCTGGTTGCGAAAATTACTCATACAAAAATTTGTAGCACCAGGAACAGCAATAATAAAACGTTCTTTGCATAACTAAAAATAATTTTCAAAGATTACTCCTCTTTTACAAAGGTTTTAAATGATCTAATTTTTTGTGCAATTTTTTTTCATTGAGAAGTAAGTACATAGGAAATTTTTACAGGAGATATGCTCGTAATTTTTTTATCAATTAGTTTGTGCTCTTGCAAAAGTTTTAGTCTTTGCGAGAGTGTTTTTGCATTGAGATGAGTCAATGTTTTTTGAATTTCATTGAATCACGTTGCACCTTCATCAAACAAAAAAATTATAAAAATGACCCATTTTTTTCCTAGCATGTCAAACAGTTTGTAGAGTTCGCAATTTTCATTCCATCATGATGGGTGGCAATGTGTAATAGTGTTCATAGGTAGACAAAAAGTAAGTAGCTAACATACTAGCTATTGTAAAGTAGGTATATATTAGTAAGTTAATTGCGATATGCAAGCAGAATGATTATCCATCATATACATTGCATATATTTTACACTCTTCGTTCAATCACATGTATACCAAAAAAGATATGATTGCTCACATCACTCATGAAACCAATATTATCAAACACCTCCATGAAAAAATACAAAAAGAAGATCTCAGCTATAAACCTAATGATCATCAATGGTCAATGGAATGACTACTACAACATCTTTCTCGTATGACAACATTATTGATCAATTTTTTGCAAAACAAAGCATATGACCCAGTAATCGCAAAAGAGCTAAGGATCACTTCTGAATCACAAGACATGATAAAGGACTTTCCTTGACTAATGGACAAGCAACTTAATGCCTTCTCTTCATATATCGAAAGTCTTTCTGATGAAGAACTAGATGAAGAGATAGATTTATTTGGAATGAATCAGCCTCAATCAATTAAGAGCTACCTTCTTCACATAGGAATCAAAAATTATGCAAGCTATGGAATGCAATTATTCCAATACATGAAACAAGGAAGAGAAATGTATCACTTAAACACAAGCAATCTTTGGAGAGGAAAAGATGCAGAAAAATAATTACAAACACAAAAAAGAGGCTGTAGTAAGCCTCTTTTTTTGGTTGTTATGATTAGATTATAATTATTCAGCTTTTTCGTTTTGATCTTTGTTGTATGCATCAATAACGTCTTGTGGTCCAGCTTTATACATGAAGTATACTTCTGGGATATGATCTAGTTCACCATCAAGAATCATTTCACATCATTTGATAGCATCTTCGAGAGAAACATAAACACCAGGTGCTCCAGTAAATTGCTCTGCTACATGGAATGCTTGAGAAAAGAATCTTTCTACTTTTCTTGCTCTATGTACTGTTAGTTTGTCTTTTTCTGACAATTCTTCCATTCCAAGAATAGCAATAATATCGATAAGTTCTTTGTATCTTTGAAGAGTTTCTTGTACTCTTTTTGCAACAGTATAATGTCTCTCTCCAATGATTTCTTTATCAAGAATTGTTGACGCACTATCAAGAGGATCAACCGCAGGATAAATTCCTTTTTCAGCGATTGCTCTATTTAGTACTACTGTACCGTCCAAGTGAGCAAATGTTGTTGCAGGTGCAGGATCTGTTAGATCATCCGCAGGAACGTACACTGCTTGAAACGATGTAATAGAACCGCTTTCTGTCGAAGCAATTCTTTCTTGTAATGTTCCCATTTCTGTAGCAAGTGTTGGTTGATAACCTACTGCTGATGGAACTCTTCCCAACAATGCAGATATTTCCGATCCAGCTTGTACAAAACGGAAAATATTATCAACGAACATCAATACATCCTTTTTTTCTTGATCTCTGAAGTATTCTGCCATTGTTAGACCAGTCAATGCAACTCTTGCTCTTGGTCCAGGTTGTTCGTTCATTTGTCCGAATACCATCGCAGTATTTCCTAATACACCAGCATCTTTCATTTCGTGGTAAAGATCATTACCTTCTCTTGTTCTTTCACCAACTCAAGCAAAAACAGATACACCATCATGAGCTTTAGCAATATTATTAATCAATTCTTGAATAATAACTGTTTTTCCTACTCACGCTCCACCAAAGAGTCCAACTTTACCTCCTTTAAGAATCGGCGCCATAAGATCAATTACCTTAATTCCTGTTTCAAATGTTTCTGCTTTTTGTGATAGATCATTGAAATCTGGAGCTGGTCTGTGAATTTCCCACATGTCTGTCGCTTTAATTTCTTTTGTTCCATCAATAGGTTGTCCTAATGTGTTGAAAATATGTCCTAACACTTCAGGACCAACAGGAACCTTAATAGCAGAACCAGTTGCTTCTACTTCCATACCTCTTTTTAATCCGTCAGTACTTGCCATAGCAATACCTCTTACGAATCCATCTTCAAGTTGTTGAAGTACTTCAATAACAACGTGTTCTCCTTCTGAGTTTACTTCTTTAATATTTACCGCATCGTAAATAGCAGGAACTTCATCCTTAAATTGCATATCAACAACGATACCTCTAATTGCAGAAATCTTTCCGATCATCAAAAATCTTATTTTTAGACCAATAAAAAAACCAATCAAGCTGACAAGTTTCACATTTTGTATATAGGTTTTCGTGAGAATTGCAAGCAAAGTACCAACAAAAATTCAACAAACCCTCTAAAAGAGAAGTTAGAAAACAGAAGAATAGAAAAAAACATCCAAAGTAGGATGTTTTTTTGATATATATAGGTATGGTTAA
>JAHDFY010000002.1:200389-213176 GCA_020627925.1 bacterium | reverse complement strand
CGCCAACAGTCTAACAAAAACAAAAATGAGGTCAACACTAAGCTTTCCCCATTTTTACCACAAAAAATTATTGATTTTCTATTTTTTCAATCTCTTGGAGAAAGCGTTTGATTTTCTTTTCAAAAATAGATGTTGCTGTAGTATCTTTCTCTAACATAGCTGTGAATGTTTCCAATACTTTTTGGTGACAGATTGAGTCCTCAGGGAGAAAATCTGGTTCTCCAAATTTAGCATTTTCAAAAGCATTTCTTACTGCTTCGTCACATTCTTTATTTAATTCTGCTTCTTGAGCAATTAATGCAATTCACTCATGAAGTCAGTCATTATAATCCCATACAAGATTTATGTATAACCGCGAAGTTAATTCTACAAAGCTCTCATTAATGAAAGAAAGATATCCGATTTTATATCCAAAAACAGGCTCATGTAAATTTATATCTTTTGATAAAATTAAAACTCAATCATAATATGGGACAGCAGTAAATGTTTTTAAACCAACAAATGAAACATTATAGTCAGATGCTAAAAAAAGTACTCTTATAGCTTCATCGTAAGATCATTCTCTAAGAGATTCTTGAAAAAAATTTACCAATACGGTAGGCCAACTGCTAATGTAATTGGAAAAATCATAGATGTATCATGATGGGGTTTTACAAACTAAAGCAGAAGCACCAGAATCAAAAAACATATAGTTGCTAGAAAGTTTTTCTATAAAGTAACTTATATTTTTTATAGGTTCTATGTTGTAAGCAATTTCTTCTTTCTTAAAAAAGTCTTTAGTCTCATCTGTTTTAAAAGTATCATCACTTAGCACTATTGCAAAAGCTTCTCCTTTTTTGTCTTTTGCTTTACAAGAAAAGTTTTTTTGTGCCCATTTTACTAGTGTATATTTTTCTGTATTTTCTTTAATGTTTTTTGTATCAATAGAAGCGGTTTTATTAGAAGCTTCACTATATAATCAGAAATTATTATTCATATAAACAATAAGAAGTTGGTATAGATTTCTTTTATTCAAATTAGATTCAGCAAAATATTTTTCCACTTTTTCTAAGAATATTTTTGTAGTATCAATATTAAAAGCAGATGCTGTTCATACAAAAAAAAGAGAAATACAAAGCGAGAAGAGAAGAGAAGAGAAGAGAAGAGAAGAGAAGAGAAGAGAAGAGAAGAGAAAAGAAAAGTAATAAATACCTTTCTTCCGCCATCCACTATTCATCAAAAATCAAGTAATTTACTCATTCTTTAATAAGTTTTTTAAATGCAACTATATCTTGATAAACCCTTCCCTCCAAGTTTTTCTTCTCTAGAAATATTCTTTCAAGATATTTTATAAGTATTTTTTCACAAGAGGAGCTCATTTCATTGTAAGAAAATCAAAAATTTTGCCAAAAGTAATATTCTTTATCGCATTGTTTGTCAAAATGCAACAGTTTTGAAGCTTCTTCAGGAAAATTTTCAAGATTGCGGCTTTCTCCGTCAAGGAAAGTTAATTTATTAATAAAGACTTTTTTATCATCAATTTTTAAAAGTATCAAAGAAAAAGCATCGTCTCTAACAAATAAAACAATAGTATTGTCATCAATAACATAACTAAAAATAATTTCCTCAAAAGTCATAAAGTCGGTTGTTGGTATGATTTTATTCATATTATATTTTTGAGCAATATCTATTATTTTTTTTATATTTCAAAAATCTTTTTCTTTTAAATTTTTTACCAAGACATCAGACAAAATATAAGGAACATCAACAAAAGAAGGGGTTTCATTATAAAAATGATATCAAAAATTTTCTTTACAATAAATTGCTTCAAATGATTGAGAGAATAAACTATCTATTGGGAAAAAAACAGACACAGTTTTGGAAAATTTTGATATAGATTCTGTATGTGCTATACCATAAGGCATACTATTATACTCTGACAAACCTTTTTTATATGTGTACTCGATTCAAGAATAGCACAGACTACTTATTATTGGTTTTGAAGGTATTAAAGTGTATCATTTTCTATTAAAAAAAGAAAAATCAACAGTAATTGGACTATTTTTTTCATATGAAAAACTAGTATTGTAAGTATTGTGCAAAAGGGACAAAACTGATTGCCAATACCTTTTCTTTATAATGTTTTTTTCTTCGTGATATCTAACTAAAAATTCTTTATAGATATCATTTTTTGATCATTGATATGTTGAAACTTTTTCGTTAACTATTGAAAGAAAATTATCTACTTCTTCTATAGATTGAGCATTAGTAAATAAAGAAAAGAACAAACCAGTGGATATTGTGAGTCAAAAGACAAGTCTTTTAAAAAAAAGCATCAACACATTTTAGATTATAAAAAGATTAAATACCTAGAGAAAGAAAACTTTCTCTAGATATAATTATTAATAACAAATGTTATTCATTACCAGATAGATAACATATTGTATTGTGTGGTACCACAACCAGAGGTCATAGCATCTAATAATCTTGTAAAACTACAAGCTTGTAAATTTCCATTATTAGATAAAGGATCATAATAGTATACAACAGATCCAGTTCCACCTTTTTTCCAGTTGATAGCAGAAATTGTTATATAATGTGCATTATCACAATTTGATGAAATCCAGTTTTTTCTACTAGAAGAATTATGTGCATGAATATCATTACCGTGATATGACCAATTACTCTCTTCTATTCCTACTGTTATTATAATTGGTTTTCCAGAATAAAAGCTAGTATTAAGTTGCCCCAAAAGATGTTTAATTGCATCAAATCTTCTTGATCTTACTAACGGCAATAAAGAAGAAGACACTTTAGTCTTTTCATGATTGCTTTTTGCAACACTCCAATAAATACAATTCACGAGTTTGCTAGGGCAAACATTTTTGTATATATTTGAAATATGATCACTAAGAGTCTTTCCATTTCCTGGGTAAGATTTTCCATTTTTCTTAGCTACCATATTTGCCGTATTGACATAAGATGTTGCACTACATTTCTCATCTTCTTGTTTAGTATGAGAGTAGTGTGCACGATACCGTATATCAAAAATATACAAATCATCAGGTATCTGATGCGCAGACGTTGCATTAGCAAGATTAAATCTAGCAGAACCTTGATTATCTCTATGTAGAGCAATCAATTTTTCTAACTCTTCTTCTGCAGACAACTGCAATGAAGTAGCTTCAGTTGCATCAACAATAACTTCTTCCTTTTTACATGCCACTAGCAAAAATACTAGCATACATAACAACATAACATTTTTCATTTTGTTATATCAGTTTTAATTGTGTTTTTATATTTTATTTTCTGATGCTTATTGAGTGACAAAGTACAAGCGAAACTTCGGGAAAAAATTTGTGCAATACACACTTTTTTTCGTTAGTCTAGTTTTTACTAACACTATAGCTCACCTATAGCGCCAACAGTCTAACAAAAACAAAAATGAGGTCAACACTAAGCTTTCCCCATTTTCATCACAAAAAAAATTATTCAATAACCATTTCAACCGGGCAGTGATCACTCCCCATAATATCTTGTCTATGTCTAAAGCTTGTTACCTTATCTATCAAACTTTCACACACCATCATATAATCAATTCTTCGGCCAACATTCCTAAATCTTGCGCCCCCTCTATAGCTCCACCAAGTATACTCATCTACTTTTTCAGGGTGAAAGTGACGAAAAACATCCACAAGTCCTACTTCTTGCATAAAATCTCCTATCCTTTTTCTTTCTATAGGTTTAAATCCAATGCTATCTTTATTGGCTTCAGGTCTTGCAATATCAATTTCAGTATGACAAATATTGAAATCACCCATCAAAATTATTTTCTCTCCCGCCTCTTTTTTGGGAATAAGATATTGCGCCAGCTCATCATAAAATTTTAATTTATAGGTCAACATTTCTTGTCCATTTGCTCTGGTACCACCATTAGGAAAATAAATGTTCAAAATAGTATAACCCTGATAGTGGACTTCTGTAATCCTTCCATCTTCATGAAACTTTTGAAACCCATCAAACACCACTTGCTGTTGATCAGGTTGTTCCTTACAAAAAAGAGCCGTTCCAGCATAACCTGGACGTTCTCCAGCATGTCGCGTTGTAAAATATCCTCCCGGATGCAACAATTCAGGTCCAATTTGATGAGAGAAGGCTTTTGTTTCCTGGATCCCTAGCACGTCTGGTTTCTCCGTATCAAAGAACTCCAAAAATCACTTTTTAGCTACAGCACGTATGCCATTTACATTCCACGAAATCAACTTCATTACTGGTTATAATAAGTAGTATAAAATGTATTTACAAAAATATGGTCAGGATCATATTGTTCTTTTTTCTTCCAAAAGTTCGTCATTGAAGGATAAACCTTTTGTAATTGTTCTGGAGTATAGACCAATCTATAAGGAAGATAAAACGTTCATTGTCTCTCTGCTACCGCATCAATAAGCGCAGACGTTGTTGCATCCAGATTTTTTTTTGAAATTTCAGAAAAATCATGGTTAAAGTACAACACGAAAGCGACCATGTGTTGGTGAGTTGCATAGGGGAGAAAAGACCTCTTATCCTGTTGTACAAAACGGATACTAATATTCAACAAGTTATTGTTGTTCTCATGAACCGTTTTTTGTAGCTGAAGAAGAAAGTCTTTTGCTGTTTCAGGAGGCAAAAAATATTCTTGCAAAATATCGGTATCTTTTTGCTTATTTCTGAGATATTTCATATCGTCTGCCATTGCAACATTCCTGACAATAATACAATCCTCATCGGTAGACATTGCTTCATTTCTCGACAAACATGGTTGCAATGATGGTTGAATATGCTTTTCAAGATATCGCCTCAGCGATTGTCCTCGAGAATAGTTTTTGGTAACATAGACCAATCACCTTTTGAATCGATTCATCGTTGATTCGAAAGAAATAGGTTCATCAGAAGGTGTTCATTGTTGGTCAAACTTAGTATAACGATGAAGCAACACTTCATCAAAAGCAGAAGAGCCAGCCAAAGAAACTCTTGCATAAATTAGTTCTATCGCGTCTTTGTTCAAAAAATTTTGCAGTTTTTTTGGGGTAGCAATAAGTGAAAAAAATTCATCAAGTGACAAAAGCTCTGACTGCAAAGAGAGGAGTGAGTTGTCAACGACTTCGATACTCGCAGCAACAACAATTCCATACAAACCATATCCTCCTACGACAAGTCAAAATAGCTCATCATCAGGAGAAAGCACCTGTATGTCACCGTTATGATCAACAATTGTAATTTCTTTGATCGTATGAGCAATAGGTCCCAAAGGATCCAGACCATGTGCATTAACACCAATCGTTCATCCTACACTAAAAATATTAATTGATTGCATTGCTTTTACTGCAAGTCAGTAAGGTTGCAACTGCTGTTGCAATGATTTTCGAGTAACACCAGCTTGCACTTTGGCAATTTTTTGCTGAGCATCAATCGAAATTTGCTGCAATCCATTTGTATCAATATAAATAGCTCATGACGCAAAAGTCTGACCTCACATTGTATGTCTTTGTCCACCAACACTTACCGCCAATTGATTTTCTTTTGCATACGAAATAGCAGCAACAACATCTTGCACATTATTAGCTTGAACAACTCAAAAAACAGGCGTACGATTCAAACAACTTGCATCATCAAGCGAGTAACGATGAGGGACAAAAGAAATATCTTTCTCATCAAAAAAGAACAAAATTTCACTAGTCTTTTTGTCAAAAAAAAGCAATTCTTCCGCCATTTTTTCATCGCCATGCAAAAAATCATTCTGATCGCTATGAAGTTTGGTATGACACCAGTCTGTTTTGTTTGGCTGTGAAAGTATCCAATAGCTGATGTATAGAAAATACCCAAGCACCGGTAATGACAAAAAAATAGCTACTCCCATCAAGTGATCTATTTTTTGAGGAAAAAATGTTTTTTTCATACAAAGCAATAAAAATAAACCCTATCACAATAGTGCTTGAAACAAGACCATAAACGCGATAGCAAGCGTTGCGATAGACGCAACCGTGTCTTTGTCGACATCTTGTATTGCTTCAGGCAATAATTCACTAAAAGACATCCAAATCATTGCTCCAGCGGCAAACCCTAATCCAAATGGCAAAAATGGAGCAAAATAGTGCACAAACATAAATGCAGGTAAAGCCATCAAGGGTTGAGGAAGAGATGAAAAAATACTCCATCATGCAGCTTTCCATCGCTTTACTCCACGTGGAACCATCACTAAACTAATCGCCAAACCTTCTGGTATATTCTGCAAAGCCAATGCCAAAGAAATAAATATCCCAAAACCAATACTTGGACCAAAAGATACCCCAATGGCAATTCCTTCGGCGAAAGAATGCAATGTCATTACTCCTACAATCAACAATATTTTGCGAGCATCAGCTCACGTAATATCACCCACACTGATATTTTTTTGAGAAAGAAATTTATCCGATAAACGAATAAAAACAAGCCCGACAAGCAATCATGAAAACAATCACCACAAGCTATGATTTAATCATTCATGAATCATTCAAAAACTCGCTGCAATCATAAGCGCAGCAGCAATAGCATTACCTATTCACAACCATTTTTTTGATACTTTTTTGACAAACAAAAAAGGCAATGCTCCCAATCATGTCGCAATCGCCGTCAATAATGCATACAAAAATACTTGCCAGTACATATCCAAACCTTCCATCGTTGGAGCGAAAAAAATAAATCTGTTAGCATTCTACGAATAGAGCCATCAGCTTCAACGAAAAAGAAGAATATACATATTGTCTCATAGACTTTATTTGATATAGAGCAAAAAAGTAGAGAAAACTACAAAATCACAGGTAAAACAACAGAAATTTAAGCCATCGCAATAGACAAAAAAGCCCAGATAACCGTCACAACCACCATTGTTATTTTACAACTGAGACACATGTGTTTATCTCTCATCATGATTTTTGCCATCAAAAAAACTAAAACAATAATTCTATCATACCATCATTATACTACAATCATAATGATAATGCAAATTATATAACACCAGAAAACCCAAACAATAAGTAGTTTACATAAATTTATAGCAAACAAAAAAGGCAGCTTTTGATAAAAAGCTACCCTACATAACTAATTCAGGGACGAAACTAGATTATGTTATTTTGTAAATTGTAATTTTTCTAAGGCATCAAAGACATCTTTGCTATTTTTAAATAAAGCAACATCAATTCTCAACTCTGCCAATAAAGAGCGTTTCTCTTGAAAAGCAGATAACATACCAATAGCTTCTTTACTCGTAAGCTTTTCAGCAATAGTTGCAGTCAAATGAACAAAAGCTGAAACAAATGGCTTAACGTTCCCTTGAGAAATTATCAAAACTTCGTCAGGGACATAGCCAAATTCAGCATCAGGAAAAATTGTTTCACATAACTTCCCTTTTTCATAATCAACAGGAACTGCGCCTTCCTCCTCTTCACCTCCATGTGTGCCTTCAATTTCTAAATACAAACTTTCAGTTTCTAAATCCAAAGTATAAACTTTTTTAGGAGTCGGCATGATACCATACAGAGGAGCACCTTCATCCGCTGGAACAATAAATATTATTTTCATAAAAAAATTATTAGATTAGTTAATGTTTTTGTTTACTACACTCATCATACACAACTCCAAGCAAAAAACAAGAAAACTTGACACAAATAATATTTATGACACAATTATTTTTCTTTGTAATAATGGTTTAATAGAACACAGAATCTCTGCTTGCGTTGTATGTGCTGCTTGAGACCAGGCAAAAACAGAACTATGAGTCGCACTAGGAGAGAGGAGTGTCACGACATCTCCCATAGCAACACCCACTCAACGAGGCACAGCATACATCGCATAATGCAAACCGACACGACCAATCTGATGAATATTTTTATTATGTAACTGAGCAACATATTGCCCCGATCCAGATCACAACAAACCATCAGCAAACCCAAAATGAACCGTTACAATTTTTGCCTTTTCCTCATTCGATCAAGCAGTTCAATCTTCTAAAGATTGCTCATCTGCATCGTGAATTGCTATCACACGAGTTGTCAAACTCATCGCTGGTTGCAATTGCTGTGCTTTTGCAAAGTACGCATCAGTCGACTCCAACGGATTGTAACCATACAAAGCCAAACCAGGCCTCCACGCATTAAAAAAATCATCGGCTATTTTGAACATCCCTGCGCTCGCACCAATATGCTTATAAAAAGGCAAGAAACCTTGATCAACAATCGCATGATACATCAATTTAAAACGCTCGACCTGTTTGCGCAACTGATCCACGCCTGGTTTCTCCGCATTAGCCAAATGCGACATTACACCTTCCAATGTGGTATATTTTTTGTGTGGATGTGTCTTGAGCAAATGCAATGCTTCTTTGAGCTGATCGCTATCAAATCACTCTGCACCCATTCACGTGTTGATCACCAAGTGGATGTTTTTTTTTCTTTTTATCTGGAGTAGCGCTTGCAACACTGCCAGACTACCGACACAAGGCGTCGTCCTAGCAAAATCAAACAAACGATAATTTTTGGGTAATGTTTCAACAGCAAACAATACCTTGTGACGAGAAAATGAATGAATGGTGTTCATTTCGTTAATACTGTCAGTAAGAATATACGGTACACGGATTTTTTTGTATATTTTGAGCATCTCTAACAAGCCATGACCATAGGCATTACCTTTCATCACAGGAAAAATATCCGCATCAGGATGCAAACCAGCCAAATAACCATAGTTAAAATGAAGCTTTCTTTTGTCCAGTGTCATCGTATTGATAGGCTCAATACGGGGAGCTATCCAATCCATCAACCATCAAAACATATCTTCCCACACAAAAACATAAAAAAATAGCACCAATATGGCACAATATAATATTTTGATCATAGCAATACTCTTGGCAATCACCAGCGTTTTTTCTTCTTTTAATAAGAAGAAGAGCTTCCTTTTTTAATCAACACGACTTGACATTTTACATAAAATAATTAAACTAATAATAGACCTATAAAAAATATTTATTTGGTTTAGATACTCTTGTGTTGAGTGTCGAAAAAGTTACTAAAAATAAAAAAACAATTTAAAATCAAAATCATGCAAAATTTAATTTTAACATTTTTTTCAATTCTTTCTTTTGGTTTCTTTTCAAATACTTACGGTCAGGTTGTGGAAGTAAGTCTAGATTATGGCAGCAGTCAAGCTGATATAGAGAAACTCTTCAATAAAGCAAAAAAAGGATACAACAAAAAAACCCAAATAAATCTCAAAAAAATAAAAGAGGTTTATAGCTGTAGCAATTTACCGACACCGAAATTCACTTCAACTAATCAGGGATTTTTGGTATTTGATGATGGGAGTATTGTGATGGTCGCAAGCGTTGATAACATTGCATCCAGAGCCAACGCAGCTCAAGGGTGTGCTGGTGATGATTGTGTTTGTATCGTCTCAGTAAAAATGGGAGATGACGATGGGACAAAGAAAGGGACGTTTGACCAAAAAAAATCAGTAAAAGTAACTGTAAAGAGTGCACGCGACATTCTTTATGGGAGCAAAACCCGCAGTCCTTATTAGGATTGCATATAAGTAAAGACCTTGGGGAATCTCCCAAAGTCTTTCTTTTTTTGACAAAAAAAAGTGTCATACATATAATGAGAGAAAGAAATTTTTATATTTCCTGCTCGAGAGTGAATGCCATTAGGTAAAACCAAGCAAGTACTTGATCAAAATGATGCACACTACCAGCACGTCGATATGTCCGAGGCATCTCATGACAGACTTGCAGTATTAGAAAACAGAGAGCAATCAGAGATCAAAGAACTTGATCAACAGCTTTCTGAAGTTGCAGAAGAAATTGTAAGTGTCGAAAAGATTATCGATACACAGTTTATCAAAGAATATCTCGTACAATTTTGAGTTGACCAGCTCAAAACACTTTTTCACGAACTCTCAAGTAGAAAACCCCACAAAGGATTTGCGATGATCAAAGCAGCAAAATGATCACTCAGCTCAAGTTACGCAAATCTCATTGATCAAATCCCCGATGACAGTAATTTTCTCTATTCAAAAAACGCAAAATTCAACAGATATTCTATCCAAGTATGGAGACAAGAAATAGTTGACCACATCATTGAAGTGATGGATGACTTGAGTGCGGTTACCATTGCACCATCACAAACATGGGACAACAAAAACAAAGCCGACGTACTCGTTCACATGATGGATGCATGGAAAGTGCCAGACAACAAAAAAAATGATATTCGTTATGCTCTTGCTATTTCTGCATATGCAGATGATTCACTCAAATCATCAGCCAATAGACGTGAAATTCAAGCAGCAATGGCCAATGGAAAATCAGGAAAATTACTTGACCTAGTTACTCTCACAGGCGACAGAAGCGTGAGAGTTCTTGCGGGAGGAGGTTTTTTGGAAATTCCCAACGCGATGTTAGGTTCTATGCAAATTAAATTCGCCGCAGAAGTAAGCATCGATGGAGAGTCCAAAGTCATTGCATTGATGAAAAATGGTTGTGAAGGAAATCTTATCATCATCGAGAACGGTTCGCTTACGGATCCAAGCCTCTCAAGCAACAGAGCAAGGGATGATTCTGCTGATAGTATTGCTGATGGTCGCGATAGTAGCGCTCATGATGATACTATCATCGTGCCAGCAGGAGGAGACACGTCAGAAAGTGATTCAACAGAAACAAGTGGGGAAGGAGAGATTGCAGATAGTTCTGTACATCCTATCCCAGCAACATGAGGAAGGGCAGATATACCTAATCTAGATGTAGAGAGAAGAGAGAGCACTGAACTCAGTGACGAAACGATTGTTTCCAGTGAGCGTATCAGCATTGATGTGACGTCTCTTCTTCCATCTGAATACACATTTGATCAATACAATCAAAAAAAACAAGAACTTACAAACAACCTACAACAGGCATCGCAAGCGATTGCACAAGCAAAAAGAAGAAAAACAGAACTCCCTGGTCTTATTACCAACCAAAAAGCAAACATAGATAACGCCAAAGAACAAGTTAGACATAACACAATCAAACTAGATACAGCAAACAGTACAATCAAAACACACCAAGAAGAAATTACAAAATTACAAAAAAGAATGAGGCTCGTTTTTGCAAGAAAAAACAAACTCGAAGAACAAATTAGACAACAAGAAGCGTTAGTTAGCGCAGCACAAAATCATGCAAAACAAGCACAAGAAGCAATAGATAATGCAAAAAGCACTATTACTTCGTCAAACAATACCATTGCAACACTCACCAACGAACAAAAAAATATAGACAAAAAAATCACAACGCTCACCAGCAACAAAAACGAATATGAAAAAGGAAAGCTGTACGTTGATGCAGCCCGAGAAGGAGAAAAAAACACGATACGTAGTACAAGAAAATTAGAAGGTTGGCAATTTAGAAATCTCGTACAAGAACAAGGAAGAAAACTTTCAGATATCATGGATCGTAACGTGACTCCCGACCAGTTTGCAAACCATTTCAACAAAGCAGAAGAAAGTATGAGAAACTATCTTGTCGAGGAAATTATGAAACCTAACTTTTTGGTAGATGCGATAGAATCTGCATTGGGGATGGATTTCAGTGATGATTTTTATAGTCACAATCACAAACAATGAGTCATCAGTCATGCGATGCTCGCGCAATTATCAAGAAAAAATGTAGAAAATAGAAATGGTCACCTCTATCTCAAATGATTAGATATCATGACATCAAGTATCATCCCTTCTGATGCCAAAGCAGTAATCCTCAAGTTTATGAAAGGACAAATTGATGATTTTAATGCATCACCACAAAATTATTTTGTCGTTTCCAAAGATACAGCAAGTATCGTCAAAGTACAAGTAAAAAAAGAAGCAGGGAAAATTGTTCATATTGTTTCGTGAATAAACAAAGCAGTTTTGGGAAAAAATGCATGAGATGGAAGAAACCTCAGTAGTCTCAAGAGCAAACAAACCCCAGGTTGACTATACGAAATGTACAAGCAACCAAATTATACCAACCCTAGTATGTACGGGTCTCCTGGACATTACTTGATGATGCTACCAAAAGAAGGGCAATTCGACATGCTTTTTGATACCGCAAACAGAACATTCAACTTTTCTATCGGAATACACCCTCTCTATACCAAAGATGGAAGAAGCATTTATGATGATCGCAGATCTAACGGATGTATCAATGTCAGCAGAGATGAATTCTACCAAATTTATGATCATTGTACTCCAGGAACAAGGGAAAAAGCTTGATCATTCGTCTACGTTGCACACGAAAATGAAGACACCTCAAAAATCAACGATTATGTTGCCTCTAACTCATAGAATAGAAAAAACTTAAGATTAAATTTTGTATGAAAAGATTCTACGCTATCTTTTAGGTTAAATAAAATACAATGGATAAACAAAAAATAACACTCGATACATACAACAAAAAAATGAATGAATATATAAACTGAACAACAAATTTAGTAAAAGGAACAAAATTAGAATGACGAATTTTGGATGTCCTTAAAGACCTTACCACGGACTCATCTATTATTGAGTTTTGAAGTTGAACATGAAAAGATGCTGACTTTATAGAAAGTTTATGATACCATGTAGAAAGAACTGACGCAGCAGATAGTTTTATTGAATTGCACAATAGAAAAAAAAAGAATATCAAGAAGCTCAATTTACTTAAATTTGATTTAGGAAATCGCAAGTTTGATTTATTATTTGCTAATTCTGTACTTCTTCATTTTTCTCCTGATCAAGTAGCAAAAATACTTACTCA
>JAHDFY010000002.1:0-200379 GCA_020627925.1 bacterium | reverse complement strand
TGAAAAAAAATCTCACAAAATCATGAAAAATTGCAATAAGTGTAAAAAAAGGAGTTGGTGAAATCATGACCTCAGAAAAAATGAATGCTCCAAGGTATTTTTGCTTTCGAACTGAAGATGAAATCAAAAAATTATTAAAAAAATTACAATTTAATATTATAGATTTTCGTGTGGACACAACTCCAAACAATCAAGAGTGGATAAGAATACAATGTTGCAACACAAAATAATTTAACCCTACCATAAAATCTTTTAAAAACAAAAAACAGCACACACGTGCTGTTTTTTCGTTCTTATTACCTAAATTCTAACAATTCTTGCTCACATTAATTTTAGTTTTCCATCCAAGTCTTCATATCATCTGTCAATTTGTTCTATATTATGAATTTTAGTTGTTCCTTTTGCTGCAATCGCAGCAAGAAGAGTAGTTGCTCATGCTCTCAAATCATCTATATGAAATTCCCCAGCTTGAAACATAGTGTTACCGAAGATCTTACAAGCATGTCTATCTTCTGGCTGAACACTATCCATATAAAAATTATATACTTTTTCAGGGTTTTGTACTTCTGGATTAAAAAGCTCAAATTTTGCTCACATTTGCGAAAGAATATTTGTATATTGACGAAATCTATTCGGATAAATTCTTTCATGGATAATACTTTCTCCATCAGCAGCACACATCAAAACAGCCCATAAAGCTTGCCAATCAGTCATGAATCATGGATGTGGAAGCGTTTCTATATCAGTGGCTCTCAATGTATTCTTATAAAAAAACCTTATACCATAATCATCAACTTCAAATCATCCTCAAGCTTCATCAACTTTTTCCAAAAATGCAGTTAAATCTTGGTGTCTGGCATTTTCCAGAATAATATCTCCTTTCGTCAAAAGAGCAGCACAAGCATAGGTAACAGCTTCATTTCTATCTGGCATTACTGCATGAGTTGCTCCTAGCAATTTATCAACACCTTCAATTTCAATAACCCTAAAAGCTCTTCTTCTAATTTTTGCTCACATTTTATTAAGAAAATTGATCATATCATCAACTTCTGGTTCCATTGCGGCATTTTCCAGTACGGTTTTTCCTTTTGCCAAAACAGCTGCCATTATAAGCATTTCGGTTCATGTGTGTGAATTTTTATCAAAGCGGTAAGTAGTTCCCACCAATCAGTTAGGTGCTTGTATATGCAAAAAGCCATCCTTTACTTGCCACTCTGCTCACATTTGTTTTATACACTCTAATGGTCTATTTATTGGTCTTTTACCAATTTTATCTCCTCCAGGCAATGGCATTTTAGCCTTACCAAATTTTGCAAGAAACATACCCATATACATTACTCATGACCTAGATTTTGGTCAAAATTCAGCAGGAATTTCTCGTTTATCAATTCAACTTGGATCAATAGAAACAGTATTGTTTCCTATTTGTTTTGCTTCTCATCCAAGATGGTTTATGATTTCCATAGCAAATCACACCTCAGAGATTCAAGGTAAATTGAGTAGTCTAGATTTCTCTGTTCATAAAAGAGCTGCAATCATCAACTTAAACGAAGCATTTTTAGCTCATCATAATCTTACTGATCAATATAATGGAGTTCATCACTCAATAATCATAGTTTTTTTTTCACAATCCAATTTCATAAACTACTACATATAAATTAAAGACAAAGCATTACATATTACCAATTTTACTCATTTCTATAATGACAATAAAAAAAATGAGACTGATTGCAATCACATTCAAAAATACTATAATTTCACGTATTCCCCGATAATGTACGTCTTTATCTTTCATGCAGATTATGCACACAGCAACCATCGAGAAAAAGATTTTATGAAAAGAACTAAAAAAAGTTGTTTCTTGAATAAGTGAAAAATACGATGAAAAACAACTCAAGGTTGTCGTTTTTCTAGATGAAGAAAGTTACGAGATACACAATAACCAAGAAAAACTACAGATAGAAATGAAAAAATCCTTAGATTCTTGAAAAAGTAAACTAGTGATCTAAAAATTTACTTGCCTTGTTAGTATGAAATTTATATTTACAAAGTATGCTGAAAAACAGTTCAGGAAACTTGATTTTTTGGTACAAAAAAAAATAACAGAAAAACTTATACAATACAAAACAAATAATAAAATAACGCTAAAAAAAGTACACAACATTGAACCAGCAACCCATAGGATAAGAGTAGGAAATTATAGATTACTTCTATACACACAAGAAAACAAACACATCATATTAAAAGTCGCCCACAGAAGTGAAATATATAAGACTTAATCATTGCTTTTTTTTATTTTTCTTTCGCCTCCATGTCAATCATTGAACGTACCGCATACTGCCAAAAATTTATAAAAAGTAATCCTGTCTTATCAACCATCGCATTTGACACGATTGCTCATTTTTATAATGGTTTGATTGACTGTATTATTGACCATAATCATTTGTACTACATAGAAGCAGAACCTATCGTCTCTGACAAGGAATACGATGATTTGTATTCGTACTTGCTAGCAGTCGAAAATACATTTCCGCAACTCATTTCTCAGAATAGCCCCACGCAACAACTTATCAACCAAATAGCAGAATGATTTGAAAAAGCGTCACACGCAATACCACTTCTTTCCTTAGAAAATTCTTATAATGCACATGATTTGCTTTCTTTTGATGAATTTATTGTCAAACGCACTCCCCAAATCGATTATCTCGTTCAACCCAAATTTGACGGTATCAGCGCAGAAATCATTTATAAAGACGGAAAGTTCCATCAAGCCATTACTCGTGGCGACGGAAAAATAGGAGAAGATATCACACGCAACACCAAGACAATAAAAAACTTGCCCAAATCACTCAAAGGCAAAATGATTCCATCGTTTCTTTCGCTTCGTGGAGAAATCATGATGCCCAAATCAACGCGAAAAGAACTCAACAAACAAAGAGAGCTCGAAGGACTCACTCCATTTGCCAACACAAGAAATGCAGCATCAGGAAGTATGAAACTATTAGATAGTGGCGAAGTTGCCAAAAGAGGTCTCGTATGCTATATTTTTGATATACTCACCACACAAGGAGAGATTCGTGTGGATACTTGAGTACGTGAAAGAGAGCTCCTGGGAGCACGGGGATTGCCTGTCTATGATCGAGAAAAAGAAACAGGAAACATACAAGACATTATTGCTATCTGTGAAGATGAAAACACCCTAAAAGATCTACAATCGTCAGATCTTGATTTTGATGGATTAGTAGTCAAAGTAAACCAGCTACATGCTCGTAAAGAACTGTGAAGTACCGAACACCACCCACGTTGGGCAATGGCCTATAAGTTTCCAGCACAGCAGGTTGCAACACAAATTGAATCAATTGATTTTCAAATTGGCCGCACATGAATAGTCACGCCCGTCGCTAATTTGACGCCTGTCGCTCTTTCTGGAGTAACCATCAGCAGAGTGAGTCTTCATAATTTTGATTTTATAGCAGAAAAAGATATCAAGAACGGCGATCGAGTTTGGATTCAAAGATCAGGGGAAGTCATTCCCTATGTCGTTGCAAGCATCAAAGAGCGCCGCGAAAACAACAAAAAACTCGCAAATATTCATCCGCCACAACATTGTCCTGTCTGTGGTCACCCAATCAGACAAAAAGAAGGTCATTATTTCTGTAGTAATCCGCATTGTCCAGCAATTCTTGCATGAAAATTGGACTATTTTGTCAGTAAACAATGCATGAATATCGATGGTGTTGGAGGAAGCATTATCGACATATTGGTAGAGCAGTGATTTATAAAAACACTTCCTGACCTCTATAGCCTAACAACCAATGAAATACAGCAACAGATCAAGCGTATACCTTGATTTGGAGACAAAAAAATCAATCACATAGCCAAAGAACTTGAACAAAGCAAAAATATTCCACTACGAAGATTTCTCAATGCACTGAGTTTGCCATGAATTGGAAAAAAAACTGCGCAGTCTATTTCTCAAGAAATTGCCACCACAGGGCATCAATATTGCAAAAAAGACAATGAGAAACTGCTTTCTTTTCGTGATATTGAATCGCTACTGACTGACCCAGAATACATTAACCAAGTAGAATGAATTGGGACTATCATCACCCAGGGCCTACAAGAATACTTTGCTAATACGCTCAATAAAGAGTCTTTTTACGAATTTGAAAAAATTGGTATCAAACCTTATCTTGCCAATCAAAAAAAAGAGGACTGACTGCTATCATGACAGTATTTTTCTTTGACGTGATCTTTCCCTATCGCAAGAGACAGCCTTGTTACTATTTTTGAAGAGCAATGAGCAACATTTCAATCTTCACCATGAAAAAAAACTCACTTTATGCTTATTGGAGAAAAACCAGGAAGCAAAAAACAAAAAGCAGAAAAACTAGGTATTACAATATATTCAGACCGAGAAGCAATCAAAAAAGAATTTCCATTTGTTGAAGAAAAACAACAAACACCTTCCTTTCGTCCCCCAACAGGATTGTTTGGGTAAACAAAATAACAAAAAACTCTTCTTTTTTTGACAAATTATAGGCAAGACAATACAATTAGCGTGAAAGCAAATTTTACGTAAATTATTGCTAACGCATGCCTATTGGAGTGATGTCAGAAGCATTGCAAGACAATGACTATTCAAGCAAAGAAGTCTACGAAGTAGGACAAGAACTTGATCAAAAATTTGAAGAGTTGATTGCAGAAAAAATCAGAGAAGAAGATCCTGATGGTTCTTCTGCTATTGATGAAATTTCAGAATTGAGCGCTGCAGCACAAGAGGAAATCTATAATGAATTAGATCAGTACAGACGCGGTACAGAGGAATTAAAATACGATGTATTGGAATCTGTCAATAAAAATGCATGGAATCTTGAGCGTAATATCAGACTTTTTGATGCAATTCTTGACACATTACAAGCAAACGAGCTATGAATAGATTTTGATAAATATGGCATCACGGTTAATGACGTGGACAAAAGAACTTCTTTTGAACAAAAGAAAAGAATTTTTGCATTAGCATTATCGATTATAGGAAGATATGCTGCTATCACTAACCCATGAGCAGCAGGTCTAAAAGACATCTGTTATGAGTGTTTTAATGGTAGCAATATCAATGATTGGAAATACTTTGACCAAGCAGGGTTCAGTTACCAAACCATGGATCCTATGGACAAATTATACCGCAAAACTAAGTACAAAGGATTTTCAAGGCTATACAAAATGGATTCATTTTTTGATGCACAAACTAACGCAAACCTTTTGGGTGACGCAAAATTCATTGTAGAAAAAATCAGGAGCAACGATATACAAGCGCTTGATGATGATTTTGATGTTACCCAATTAGATTCAGGTGATGATGCTACTGCTGGAGGTAAAGATGGAGACGGAATAAGAGCAAAAGGTGGAAGTAAAGGAAGTAAAGGAAGCAAAGGAAGTGAAAAAAGCAAAGAAGATGTAGAATCACTTGAAGAATTTAGGCTCCGCGCTAAGAGCATTCTTGATCCCAACAAATCCTATGATGTTATCAAAAAAGATGGCAAACTAGAATGGAAACAATGATCAAACAAATGATCATTAATAAGCAACAAAAGTAATATCAATGACATGCCTATTTTTACAACAAGAAATGCCCACAAAGTATTTTTTGCAACAAAAGGAACAAGCGACAAGCCAAAGCAAATAACTATGTTGAGAGAAGAAGGAAAGTTACCTGGTCATACAGGTCGATTTGAATATTTCAAACTATATACATGAGACAACAAAAATTATTTCATCGTCCCAAAAGGTAGTAGCGAATATTTGATGGTTGATGAAAATGGAAAAGCTGTCGGAAAGAAATTTCTTCTTACAGGAAGCAAAGAAATCACCGTAGGCGGAGTAAAAATACAACCTATCGTCCGAGAAGAAAAAGGCGCTGGGAGTGCTTTTTTGGCAGGGTTTATGCAATCAGGAAGTGTCGAAAAAGAAGAAGATCCGACAAACGAAACCGAAACAGTAGAAGAAACAATCGAAACCACTAGCCAAAAAGCAGAAAAATTGGTACTACCAGACAATGCGCCTGATGTGCTCAAAAACATGTTCAAAAAACTATATGTATCAACAGAAAAAAATGGTCAAAAAAAGATCTATACCTTACTCGACAATGAAATTGCAGGAGGAAAAGTATATTACGAGCTAGGAACACAAGAATCAACAACGGATGCAGATTGAAATCTTGTATTTGAAGAAAAAACTATCCTTAATGTTCCTGGTCTTGATTGGCAATTAGCTATCAATATCGGAGATGAAAAAAATGGAAAAAGA
The DNA here is from genome assembly GCA_020627925.1 of bacterium. GTDB lineage: Bacteria > Patescibacteriota > Gracilibacteria > Absconditabacterales > Absconditicoccaceae > JAHDFY01. Next base: position 194,073 of record JAHDFY010000002.1, on the reverse strand, counting down.
AATGTTTCATTGAGTGAATGAACAGGAAAAAACGGAGTAGATAATAATGGACAACTAGAAGAACTTGTAAAAATCAATGCAGCTATTATAGCAAGAATGATAAAAACCAAAATAGTAGGTCCTTCTGAGCTCAAAGGTTTTGCAAACGCTAATAGAATCCTAAACAAAGCGAGAAAAACCAATAATCCATCTTCAATTGGTGATATAATAGGAAACATAACTGCACTAGGAACAGTCACAATCAATGGAGTTGATGAATCAGGGAACGCTGATGGTAGTTTTATCAATATGAAAATTACAAATTCAGGTGATGAAGTAGATTTGGCAATAGTCAATAACACCAAACTCAAAAAACCAGGAAATTCATATGTCACCAAAGGAGACAGAGATGATTTTGAAAAAACATATTTTGAACACGAAAGCAAAGTCTATAGTGTTGCAAGTGAGAACAACAATGGAAGTGATGCAGGAGAAAGACCATTTCAAATCGATTTTGCAAGGGAGTACAACCTTAATGATAAAGATGTACACAATAAAGAGTACATGGTAGGAAATTACGAAAAAATTAACTCAAAACAAACCTATAAAAATGGGGAAACCGTTAATCATCAAATTGATTGGGCACCAATCGCAAACCACATTGATGGAGAGAATCTCAAAATCTATGGGCAAGATTGATGGCCACTGGCATCTCTGGATGTAGAGTATGACAAAGAAGGACAAATGATCAAGAAAGTTGAATCAAACATAGAAACAACTGATATAGAATTTTTTGATTATAACCTTTTGCCTACAAAATTAAGAAAAGCACTAAGCAAAGATGAAATGAAATCTTTGTACGATGACTTATGATTTGCTTGAGATATAGAACAACAACAAGCGAAATGGAAAGAAGAACTAGAAAACAAAAATACAATTGCACTACAAACAGCAGATGGCACGCAAAGATACTATGAGCTACAATTCAATAATACAGCATTTTCATCAAGCGGTGAATATTCATACAAGTTAGCTCCCATAAAAGGAACCAGTAGTAAACCATCACTAAATCAAAGACTAGAAAACCAAATGAGAAATTTTGGTGATGCGATACTTTCTATCGTTGATGTATTAGAGGCAAGAATAGATGTAAATCATGCAGGTTCAATAGAGCTAGCAGAAGACCTTGAAGAAAAAATAGACGTTGATGGAAAAAAAGTATCACAGTCTGGGATGGAAACACGTTATGTTCACTGAAAATTAGTTAATCAAATAAAAGCAAATGTTAAAAAGTTAAACAAAAATCAAAGAAATCACAATTTTACTTGAATGATGGTTGAACATAATCTAGAGTGGAAGAGAAATCCTTTAAATAAGGGTCAAGCAGAAAAAACTATGGTATTTGCAACAATACTAGATAAAAATGGAAACCGAAGAGAAACCAAAAAAATAACTACTTATAAAAATACATATGGCGATGATTGATCATTAGAATATCAGGAAAATACCGAGAAAAATAGTTGACGATATGAAATGAAAACATTCCAAATGGAAGGAGACAAGCAAACCTATGTTGCAAAAATGCAGCAAATAAATGGTAAACAAAAATACGCTCTTCAATTCTCATCAAATAAAGAAGTTGCAGACAAAAAAATAGGAAAAATTCCTACCAGTGTAACCAATAAATTTTTGAATGAAGTCATTGATTTGCGTAAAGGAAGTAGAAAAGAAATAGTAAGCAAATGACATAGAGCGCTCAGCAAAGCACTTAATAATACGGTCAAACTAAGTAGAGAGGAAATGGCTGACGTCAACCAATATCTTAACGAAATAATCAACAAAGATTTCAAATTTAGATTTGTACAAAAGAGACAACAAGATCTATTTCGTTGATTTACCAAAGCAGATGGAAAACCAGCACAAACAAAGGAAGACGTACTAAGAATAATCACAAACACGATCAAAAAAGTAAACTATGATCACTGATTTTACTACAAACTAAAAAACGGAAACCTATTCCGAGAAGAGTAACATCATTTACCAATATTTTTGTCATTAAACCATTATGAGAATCGGATAGCGTCTTGCGTAAAGAAACCAAAATCGCTATAAACAAACCTATACTACATAAATGTATCATTTTAGTACGTATCTCATATCCATGAATTATCAAGAACTATCTCTACAAAAACACGCACAATACAAAGGAAAATTCACAACAGAAATCAAAGTACCTATGAAAACAAAAGATGATCTTGCTACCTATTACAGTCCTGGAGTAGCAGCACCTTGTCTTGCCATACAAAAAGAACCAGAAGAGGCATACACCTATACAAGCAAGAATAATACTGTTGCCATTATTTCTGATGGATCAGCAGTTCTGTGACTGTGAAACATTGGTGGGCTTGCATGACTTCCTGTAATGGAAGGAAAAGCAGCACTTTTCAAACGTTTTGCAAATGTCGACGGAGTACCTATTGTTCTCCAAGGTCAGGACGTGGAAGAAACCATCAAAACAATCATCAACATTGCGCCAACTTTTGGAGGGATTAATATAGAAGACATCAAGGCACCGCAATGTTTTGCCATCGAAAAAGCACTCAAAAAACAACTAGATATCCCTGTGTACCACGATGATCAGCATGGTACCGCAGTAGTAACATTAGCAGGGATTATCAATGCATTAACATTAACAGATAAAAAAATTGAAGACTGCAGCATCGTTATGTCTTGAGCGTGAGCGGCTGGAATAGCTATCGCGAAATTATTGCATTCATACGGAGCACGTGATATTGTGATGTATGATAGTAGAGGAGCTATCTATGCAGGCAGAGAAAACCTCAATCCATACAAAGAAAGCATCGCTCACTTGAATAAACAAAACAAAACAGGAACGCTGTCAGAATCTCTTGTTGGAGCCGATATCTTTATTGGAATTAGCCAACCAGACCTTGTCACTGCTGAAGATGTACAACATATGGCAGACAAACCTATTGTTTTTGCGATGGCTAATCCCAACCCAGAAATCACTCCTGCAGAAGCAGAAAAAGGAGGAGTATTCATTATGGCAACCGGAAGATCTGACTATCCAAACCAAGTCAATAATGTGCTCGCATTTCCTGGTATTTTTAGAGGAGCACTTGATGCAAAAATTCCTCACATTACCCAAGAGCATAACCTTGCCGCAGCGCACGCTATTGCAAACTTTGTCACAAATCCAACTCCAGACAAAATAGTTCCTTCAGCGCTCGAAGAAGGAGTTGCTGAGGCAGTTGCTCAAGCAGTAAAAAACGTTGGATAACAAGAAAAAGAGTGTCCTTTACCAGCAAAATAAAAAAATGATGCACCTATTCTGTGCATCATTTTTTATATTTTTTGCAGACAAGTAAACAACATGCTAGAAACAGACAAATGCATTAATCACTACTTTTTTTGCTTTTTTTGTCTTTTTTCTTCTTTTTGTAGTTGTGTCCCATCGAGTTAAGTTTTGCAATGTCGTCTTCAATACCGAGCATTTTTTGCAAACCTTGATGTTCTCTCAATTTTTGAATTACCTTTTGCTCTACTTGTCTTACACGCTCTCTTGTCACAGCAAATTCTTCTCCTACTTGCTCAAGAGTATATCTAGGACCATCAATTCCATATCTCATTTTGATGATTTTTGCTTCTCTATCATCAAGCATTGCAAGAATTTTATCCAGATTGGATCTCAATGCATGTGTCTCAGCAAATTGATCAGGAGTCAGCGTTTTATTATCAGCAATCATATCTCCAAGTTTATCTCTTGATCATTCTTCACCAATATTACTATCAAGCGAAACATTTCCAAAAATAACTTCTTCTAATTTTTTAATTTTTTTGATAGGGAAATTTAGTTTTTCAGCGATTTCTTTCGAGGTTGGTGTTCTCCCAAGTTTTTGAAAAAGCATTTGATAAGTTTTGTTGTAGCTGTTGATTTCATCAATTAAGTGAACAGGAATTCTTACATGCTTTGACATATCAGCAATAGCCTTGGTAATAGATTGCTTAATCCACCATGTTGCATAAGTAGAAAATTTGAAATCTTTTTCAGGATCAAACTTTTCGATAGCTTTTATCAATCCAACATTTCCTTCTTGGATCAAATCAGAAAAACTCAATCTTGCACCAAAAAACCTTTTGGCAATACTAATTACTAGCCTAAGATTTGCTTCAATCAATTTTCTTTTTGCATTTTCATCTCCTCTTTTAATACGTCTAGCAATATCCTTTTCTTCTTCTGAAGTTAATAATTTAATCTTTGAGATATCGTTGAAGTAGAGCTTGATGAAATCTTTATATTGTTTGTCATTGATTGTGTGTTTCTTTTCATAGAGCTCAATTTCTCCAATTCTTGGTCATTCATGTACATTTTCAGCTTCTTTTTTGAGAACCTCTTCAATCGTAATCAACTTAATACTTAGTTTTTCGATAAGTTCATAGAACTTTTCCAACATCTTTGCTTTTGCATCGAGGTCATCAATTTCAGCCAAGACATCTTCTTCTGTAATATGACCTTTATCAAGTCATTTTTCAAGAAGTTTTTGTAGTTGAGGTGAGAGTTCTTGAATATCATCCTGTAGTTTATTCCACAGTTGCTTTTTTAGGCTACTTGGCATACACCGTTTTTTTAGCAATAATAAAAAGCTTTCGCACTATATTTATACTTATAACGAGATATTTTGCAAGGTTCTAACCTCACATATCATTGACTCATAAAAAAAAACATATAAAGTATTGACAAAGTCATAAAATTTCTTATACTCTTTGTCGTGGTGGAGTCATCTGTGTATAATCTCATTCTATATGTGATTATGTGCAACAAAAAAATAGGTCCAACGAGGCCTATTTTTTTGCATGTGGTAAAAAATTATCATAGAAGAATACAGATACAGACAATTTTTTTAAGGTGCTATGTATCTTTTTTGAGATGGAGAGTTTGGGTAGGATACGCAAAGTTTATTTCGTGTTTTTCAAATGCCTCAAACACTGCAAAATTGACCTGCTCCAAAATAGCCAAATGATCTTTGTATCTTGTTGTCTTGGTGTAGTATACAAGTTGAAAAGTGAGATTATATGGTCCGTAATCTTTGAATACCGCCCAAAGAAATTTTGTTTTTTCTTCTCCAATAGAAGTTACTACTTCCTCCAAAATGTGCGGAATTTGCTGTAAAAGCGTGTAGGAAGTTTGGTAGGTCACTCACAAATTTTGTTTTACTCTTCTTTTTTGAATTCACGCATAATTATTGACAGCTGATTCATTGATCGTTTTATTAGGCAAAATAAGTTCTTGCCCTGTAATAGTCTTGATACGCGTTGATTTCAGAGAAATATGTTTTACTGTTCCACTTTCTCCTCAAACGCTAATAAAATCTCCAACCTTGAATGGTTTATCCATCAATATCGAGAAAGACGAGAACATATCCTCTAAAATATTTTTGAGAGCGAAAGCTACTGCGATACCTCAAATTCACAAACTAGCCAAAAGAGGGGTAATTTGAATGCCAAAATTCATAAGAACGATAGCAATACCGAGTACCCACACCGAAATAGTGACCGTTAATTTGATAATATTTTTGGTCGTAGAGTCAACTTCTCACTGTAAAGAAAAAATTCCCACAATAGAGTATTGCAAAATGTCATTCATTCCTCTTATCAACTGAAGAACCAGAACAATAACAAATACGGTATCTGCACTTTGATCCAACCACCACACAAGATTCAGTGTTTTGAGTGGCAAATAAATGATCAGTGCCCACCAAAAATATCTAGGAATGTTTTTAACGATATCCAATAAGACAGTCCCAATATGTACTTTTTTTTTGTCAGTATTAATCCATTTTGCAAGATATTGCTTTACTCTCAGCATAAAAAAATGAAAAAGGAAATACACCAACATAAAAATAATCAGCGCAACACAATATTGCTGCACGGTATTACCCAAAAAAGAATAGCTCATCGCTTGAGCAAAGAATAACATTATAACTCAATAGAATAAAATATGCTTGCACTATGACGCTCAGTACTTTATAACCTACTGATATATAGCAAAAAATCACTCGCTTTACAATCCGAATTCGCAGTTTTACACCCTATTTTTCCTAGAATGTTACATCTTATGCGTGGAACTATTCACCAAGAATGAAATAAGACATATCTGAGCAATAGCATGTTTGGGCTAGAAGTTCTCTACAATGGAATTGACCATGAAGGCTTATTTTTTCTTTTCCCTTACCTGGACGAAAGCAACAAAACATGCAGATATTTCTGTTTTGCAAGCAATGAACAAAAACAAGTATTTGAAAAACTAATCAAAATAAGTGGGATTGGACCCAAAACATGATTTTTGATTAGCGCCATCCCTACGACAACACTACACAATGCTGTCGAAGAATTTGATACATCAGTATTAGAAAGCATTCAATGAATCGGAAAAAAAACGGCAAAAAAAATCCTTGTCGAACTAAAGGATTCTTTGACAGACAAAGACATAACAAAACTTAATAGGGACAATAAAACCTATACCAACATAGTCAAAAGTTTAACAACAATGGGATACGAAAAAGACAAGATAAGCAAAGCATTACAAGAATACGAAGGAGAGATAAAAAAAGAAACCCTACAAAAAGTATTGATTTGGACCATAAACAAACTAAAATAGTCGTACCAATTTTGAGTAAAATCTATTTACTTAAACGGTATTATAGATATAAATAGAATCTATTTACCGCTTCACGTACGAGCATGGAAAACAGAAAAAACCCAGGTAATTCCGAGTCTCCAAAAGGTATTGAGGCATCACAAAAAAGTGTAGAAGCATATACACAAGAGCTATTAAAATGCCTCAAAAAAGACACAAACGGAATGGATGATTATCAAAAAGCTTCTGAGATTTTTGGATATGCTCAAAAAATTTTCACCCATCTGATCATCAACCTGGAATCATATCCACTTATTTACGAAGAAGATAATAAAAGAGACGCAAAAACTATTGATGAACTTCTTCCCAAACATCAAAAAGAGCTTCAAGAGCTTTTTAATAAGTACAAAAATAATCCAGATCTATTTCTCAATGCGCCACGTTATCACCAAATGTCAGTGGAAGATCATACAAAGAAAATTTTTGAAAATATGAGAAAGTATGAAAGCACCATCAATCAACAATTACATATTTCCTTGGACACATATTTTTCTCCTGATGAAATAAACCTTCTCAAAACATATGGAATGTATTTACATGATGTAGCAAAGCTATATCCAATTTTTTTGGTACAAGAATGTAAAGACCTAGATAGAAACAAAGAAGGAAAATGCATTACAAACAAAGCTGAGAGAGTGTGAAACTGCTCAATACGGACATGAAATTAGTGGAGCAGCAGCAATACATCGAGAAAAGTATCAATTTTCTATGAAAAAAAGATTTGAAAATACCTACACCAATGAGTCACTATGGCAAAATTTTGAGCAAGCAGCCCGTTCTATCAATAGCGCAATGAAAGAAGCATGACTATCTGATGAGCAAATAGAGTTTATTAGCTATGTAGTAGGTGTTCACTTTGAAGCAGGGAGCATTAGAAAGAGACTTGATGGACTCGTCGCATTACAAAAAGAAGGAGAAAAAACGCTCATTACGAAAAAGCAAGATGCTTTATCTCCCAAATACAAGCAATCAGATATCAAAAAAACCAACCTTTATACACTTGAAGCATTTGCTTTTTATCCCGATGCAATCAAACAAATCATCTATGAAGAAATGGAAAGACATCGCAAGAGGATAAAAGAGAATACTATCATATATGAAGGGATTGAGCCCAAAAAAATACTCTATCTTATTGCACGAACATTTTTGTGGGACAATATTTCCAAAATAAAAGAGACACCAGAATTTAGTCATCAAAACCCTCAAGAAGTTTTTGCACAAAAAATAGCAATACAACACGCAGTTAATGCTGCATGAACAGACCAAAAGCAACTCAATGCTTTGTATCAGGGGAAGTACGGCCATTTTGTAATTAACTCTATAAAGGACTATCATTTTATGCAACAGCGAATTACAACACAAAAAGAACAATCATTTACTTTTGATGAAAAACATCCTGAATTTCTTCACCCATTACATATGAGATGTTATCAAAGATCAATCGAGTACATGTACATTAATTATTGGATAAGCAAGCATGTCTTCGAGTATATTCACAACCTTCCATAAGATAATACAACATTTTTTCTTACTCTTTAGTTACTCATTATACGTTTAAAACAATGGAAAATATTTCATTTGAACACAAAAAAATTGTACCTCAAAAGAGTACAACAAACACGCTACTCGTTGCAGCATTACTGACAATAAGCCCTATACTAAAAAATAACAGCGTTCATGCGCAAAACACAAAAAAACTACCGCAAGAAGAAGTCATTCAATCTATGCAAGAAGTGCAAAGCAAGCTACACAAAACATTAGATAATTTATATAACAAGGAAACATTGCAAAGCATAGAACAAGTTCTACATGCAATCAAACAGGAAATCCAAAATACCGTTTTTGAAGATGAAACAAACAAAATTTATTATACGGTGAGCAAGTCAGACAAGGCAACGCAACCTATTGTGACAATTATTATCTGTGAAGAAAATAAGATTTCATGAGAAAAAGAAGAAAATACCATTACTTTTTTCATCAATAGTAAATGAATCAAAATGAAATGAATAAATGAATTTTCTCAACGAGAAAAAGTAAACAACATCTTACCTATCATATCACAAGAAATGGCAGTCTGGCAACAACAATACACTAACTACCGCAAGGCATTACCAAAAAACAATGATGTTCTTTTTCTGAATGATGAAAGCATTAATGAACTCAATCAAATAGATGCAATAAAAAATCTAGCACTCAATCAAAACGACCCAGAGCAAGAAAGATCGACAAAAGAGCTCATGATGGGAGCAAGACTAGGAAGATTTATTGCTAGACATCGTCTACAGTGAACATACCATTATTATGATGGTGAGTATAGTTTTCATGACTATATCAATCAAGCAGAACACAATCAAGATACGACACAAACCATCAAAATACAGCCAGCAATCGAACTAATTATAAAAGGGGACAGTAGCAACTATTCTATCAAGACAATAATGCGCTCGCAAACGGGAGCGGGAACCAGCCAGATCATACAATACAACCAATGAAATAACGATAACATCAAGGAAGAAATCAAAACAAGTGATGCCTCATCTGTCTATAGAGCAAAACTTGGAGATGAAGAAGCGCAACAACAAAGAAATTATAGTTATAACAAAGCCATCAATATTATTCCTGCATTGCTACAAATAATCAAAGATCACAATACGAATCTTATTGTTATAGAAGAATAAAAAAAAATAGCTTGTTACCAAGCTATTTTTTCTTTTCATTGTTGTGACAGTAGTTGATTTGCTTGTGAAAAACATCATGATCCCATAAACCCTCTATAAGAAGATAGCGGTGAAGGGTGTGATGTGGTCAGTACATGATGTTTTGACGTATCAATCAATGGAATTTTTGATTTAGCAAAGGATCATCGTAAAAGAAAAATCAATCATGTTCTTTTTTGAGACAATATTTCGATTACTTTATCAGTAAATGCTTGCCATCACAAATCACGATGAGAAGCTGCTTGGTGAGCCTTGACAGTCAAAATAGCATTCAAAAGAAACACTCATTGCTCCGCCCAACGAGACAAATCTCCCGACACGGGAATTTCGTCTATTTCTCCTGATTGCCAAAGTTCTTTATAAATATTTTTGAGAGAAGGAGGCAAAGAAACTCATGGGCGAACACTAAAGCTCAAACCATGCGCTTGAGCAGGTCCATGGTAGGGATCTTGTCACAAAATAACGACCTTAACTTGATCAAATGGCGTCAGATTAAATGCAGCAAAAATATCTGATCATTGAGGATAAATTTTGGTTCCTTGTTGTTTTTGCGCATGTAATTGTTTTTTGAGATCAAGCATATATGGTTGAGTAAATTCATCACGCAAATGATCTAACCGCGATTCATGCATTTGTACCATCGTTGCTGGATATATAGTAAAAATCACTAACTGCGATATGTATCACTTTCACTATAACAAAAAATATTGATATACCAAGGCAAGTTCCATAAAATCAAACGCGTATAATCATTTACATTGATGCAATCGAATGCTATTAGCCGTAGACAAACCCAAAGGAGTAACAAGTTATGATGTGATACGTCAACTCAAAAAATATTTTCCCAAAAAAACAAAAATCTGACACGCTTGAACGTTAGACCCCATGGCAACGTGATTACTTCTCATTGGCGTATGATCATGAACAAAACGTCTTCATTCCCTTACATGACAGGACAAATGTTATGAAACAACCATCGATTTTAGTAAAGATTCCGATACACGAGATATGGATTTTTGGAAAGAATTTACTGAATATGAGCTTAGCGATGACCAAAAATCCCTTCTTATCAACCAAAAAGAAGTAAAAGCACCGACCTCTCAAATGATACAACAAAAACTTGCAAGCATTATTCCCTCTGCACTGCTCCCATTAACTCCATTTAGTGCAAAAAAAGTAGACGGAAAAAAACTCTACGAGTACGCAAGAGAAGGGAATCCTATCATAATGGACTGTGAAATGGTAGTCCATGAAGCAAAAATTATTGCATATCAATTTCCCAACATCACGCTACATCTCAATGTTGGGAAATGAACCTATATTAGATCAATAGGTCATTGGTTATGAAAGCAATTTTGATTAGGAGGAACGTTAAGTATGTTGAGAAGGACATCGATAGCATCATATCATTTGAACAGCTACACAATGCAAACAAAAGAAGGTCTTTCTTTTTGTATTATTGATAGTGACAGCGATGATCAAAAATTAGGCAATGCACTCCTAGAATAAAAAAGAAACGCCAACAACAAAAAAATATTTTTGTCACAATTGCCACAGCGCCATCGTATAGATAATAGAAATAATAGAAAAAAATATTTTTTAAAACAAACTATGACAATAATGATGAAAATACTTCACAACACATATATCATAGCACTAAGTGCTATGACAATAGTAGGGCTATTGGCAAGTCAAGTAAATGCAATAAACACTGATGCAATTTACCAACAAGATGAGTTATATACAGAAACAGTATATCAGTCATGTGGCAATTTTTATTCTTACTCTCGCTATAACGCGATTATCGATTTATCGCAAATAGAAGAACGATGATGCACTCCTTCTACAGAAAAAATAGCAAAAAAAGTATACGATATAATGCCTCGTATCAAAAATGTTATTCGAAAAAAAAATTCATCAGACAAAGAAAAACTAGCTACGCTAAAAAAAATGTATCAACACCTACTTGATAAAGGCAATCAAATACCTCACACCCAACAAAACAAAAAAACATTATATGCACTTGTTTGCTATTTTTTATGAAACGCTATTGACATAATACAAACAAACGACAATCTTGTTAATCAAAGTTCCCTTGTTATTCTACCTCAAGACGGATACTTAGTTAGCAATAACACCAACCTTCAAGAGTATAATTTTATAACCAGAAGGTTACTCAAAGATGCTAACGTGCGAAACATCAACCAAAATAATGTTGTAGGGAGAATTGAAATAATTGAAACCCAAAGAGATCCTATCCAATTTCTCGATTCACTACGATGAGTAGAATCAAATCGCCAAATAAGTTATATTTCTCTCAATGACAAAACAACACCTGCATGAAAATGGAAATACTTTGAAGCTCCTGTAGATGGGTTTTGGTATGTACTACAAAAAAATGAAACATATATTTACATTGCGGGTGGCGTAGGTGAACGTGGTTGTTTTACCGGAGAAACATGTATTGACTTATTATCCTATATGAAAAAAATACAAATAAAATAAAGTCTTTTTTATAAAAAAGTGCAACATAATAACTTATGTTGCACTTTTTTTGTTTTACACAAAGAGGTTTATTTTTTTACCATAAAACTATCATTATTGATTTGTATAATAAGATATGGCTTACTACTGTCTGCTCTTTTCATAATAATCCAGAAAGGTTTATCCAAAGAAAAATCTCTCGGTGTCTCTTCCAAAGGAAGTTCAGACATTGATTTCCCACTAATCAGTGCCTCTGCTTCTACTGTTACACCTTTATGATCCAATTCAAACAATATATTTTCAAACATACTTCCAATTATATAATTTGAAAACTCCTCATTAAGAAAAGGGATCCCAATTAGTTCATTGTAAGATCTAATGTAATCAAAAGATAGCTTAGGAGCAGTAAAAATATCATTATCTCTCATTGTCACATATTCTCCCGTACTATAATATTTAGCCAATTCTGCTAAGATTTCATTAGGAGTTCCTGTTTCAAAACCTTTAACAAAAAATAATTCATCTGAAGGGTCTTTTAATGATATATTGAGAATAAAATTATCATTGTTTACATAGTTTACTATACCAACTGTTTCTCTTTCATCATCACTCATTGCAGCAAATCATTCTACACTGGTGTCATTAAACATAACATCTTCCTGCGTAAATTCGTTTTTATACACAATATTTTTGAAGAAAAAAGCATAAGAAATAAAATCTTTTTCTTCTAATACAACAGCAAGGTCATCCAATGATTTTTTTGGAAACTTTTTCCTTACTTCTTTATTTATTTTTTTTACAATATTTTTACCAAAGCCACTCTTAACATAATAGCTTTTTTTATCCAAATCTTGTTTTGTCAAAGTGTCTGAACTTAAAGAAGCAATTAATTTTTGAGCTTCTTCATCATCAGTAGCTAAAGCAATTTCTTCTTTAATAATTGATTCTTCCAATTCATTCCAAGCTAAATTCATTACACCTAATCGAATATAGTTGTTATCATGATAAGTTCATACATAATTTTGATCTGCACTAACCGGTTCTTTGTCTATAGTATAGGGCGATTGCTTACATCATGAAACAACAAGAACTACTACTCATAGACATAAAAATAGAGTATTTTTCATTGTCTTTTACACATAAATAATAAAACTAACACACAAAAACTATAATAATAAAAGCATTCTATACAATTTGTTTTTGCATTTTTTTCGAATTGATTTAAATTTAATAATTCTATATAATGCAAATGTTTGTTATAAAAAAAGATCATATTTGATAATTTTTATCATAATTGTAGTGTATCATGAAAGCAATAATTCTTGCAGCTGGACATGGAACAAGAATGTTACCAATAACCAAAACTATCCCCAAAGAGCTTCTCCCAGTATGAACAAAGCCCGTTATTCATTATATTGTTGAATGACTTTCAAAAGCATGAATCAAAGATATGCTTATTGTAACTTCTCAAAGCAAAAAAGCACTAGAGGACTATTTTGACAAAAATTTTGAATTAGAACACCTTTTGGCAAAAAAAGGAAAAGACGAAGCCCTCAAAGCAATCAATGAACCAAGATCTTTAGGAAACTTTACTTTTGTAAAACAGTCGGAGCAAAAAGGAACTGGACACGCAATTATGCAAGCAGCTCCTTGGATCGGAGATGATTATGTTATGGTAGTATACGGCGACATGATTTTCCATCACAGCATTTACAAAGAAATGGTTGATCTTCACAAGAAAACAGGAAAATGAGTAATGTGCATGAAGGAAGTACAAGAACAAGATGTACACAAATATGGTATAGGAAGGCTTGAAGATGGTCATCTCATGGAAATAGTAGAAAAGCCATCATTAGAAGAAGCTCCCTCTAATGTAGCGGTATTCACTCCATACATTACCAACAAAAAATTCTTGGAAAATCTGCACAATGTAGAGCCAGATCCTTCTTCAGGAGAAATCTATCCATGGCCAGCACTCCAAGAATTTATGGAAAACAAAGATATTATTGGATATGTGACCAAACATCCTCTGTGGGATACAGGAAATCCGCAGGCCCGACTCAAAGCAAACAATGAGCTAGGACATAATCCAGATTTAGTTTCCCAGTAATCATGAACAACATCATCATATGTACCTATGACCAAAAACTTGTTCCCAATAAAAAAACTGAAGGCTCTGTCTGTTGGGACCTCAAAATCGCGTCTGATTTTTCCATTGGGGCGTGAGAATGCAACAAAGTTGGTGTTTGAATCAAAACCTATCTTCCATTATGACGACAAGCAAAAACATATGCAAGAAGCGGCTTACCAGGAAAAATGTGATTAATGGTAGCCAATCATATTGGAATATTTGATGCAGATTACAGAGGAGAATATATCATGCAATTCTATAATTTTACCAAAGAAAATAGTTCATTTGAAAAATACTCAAGACTCACACAAATGGAATTTTCTCCTTATTATATATGATCATGAAAATTCGGTCAACATGAAATACCTACCTTAGAAATAATAGTAAATAAAGAAATTTATGATAACTTCGCGGAGTTATACCCCACTCAAAGAGGGGAGGGATGACTTGGAAGTACATGAATATCATAAAAAGAGGAACAACAATTAACAGGTTGAACATTCTTTAGCCCTCTTTCCATACAACAATGCCAAACCGTAAAACAATAATCAAAACACCAGAACAAATACGTAATATTCGTGAATCATGAAAGTACCTTACAGAATTACTTCAAACCTTATATCGTTCATGTCAGCCAGGAACATCTCTTTTGCAATTAGAGCACATTGCGCAACAGTTCTGTGAAAAACACAAACTAAAAGGAGCATTCAAATGATATCACGGATATCCTAATATCTTATGCACATCGGTAGATGACTGTGTAGTACATGGAATTCCTACCGACAAAATTCTACAACAAGGAGAGCTACTAAAAGTTGACTGTGGTCTTGTATACAATGGAGCAATCAGTGACAGTGCATTTAGTATTGTCATAGGAGGTGACCATACCAATACAAAAGCAGCATGACTCGTCGAAGCAACCAAAGCGTCACTCGATGGAGGACTGGCAAGAATCGCCCCTCATAAAACCATTTATGACTACAGTTGTTATATCTATGACTATATGAATCAAAACGGTTACAGCGTCATCATGCCACTCACTGGGCATGGAGTAGGAACCATGGTACACGAGGCACCATATATTTACAATTATCCTCACCCTGACACAAAAAAAACTAGATGGAAGCCAGGGATGGTCGTTGCTCTTGAGCCCATCACAGCAATTACTTCCACAGAATACAAAGAAAGCCCAGATCCAAGCAATGATTGGGATCTTTATACCAAAAATAATGATTTGGGAGCACAACGAGAGTATATGATCCTTATCACCGAAAATGGATATGAAGTACTTTCTTGATTAACAGAAATTCCATAAATTTAGTTTTTTTTTGTAAACTATGACGGTCATTGCTGTAGATTGTGATGAAGTGTTGTGTCAAACATTAGATGCAGTGCTAGCATTTCATAATTTTGATTATTATGGAAAACCTCTTACCAAAGAAGTAATGACGGATTATTACCTTTACAAAATCCCTCAATATAACACAACAACACCACAAGAAATGCTCAATTACTTTGCACCAGTTTTGGAATGAGAGCAACACAAAACTATCAAGCAAGTACCCGGAGCAAAGCAAAAACTCACCCAACGAAAAAAAGACGGGCATACACTCAAAGTTGTGACATGAAGACCAAGTAAATGGCGTCATTCAACCCAACAACGAGTGCACGATAATTTTCCAGGCCTGTTTGATGATGTTATATTTGCAGAACATCTAACTCACCAAGCGGTGCCCAAATCTCAATTATGCAAACAAATAGGCGCAACAATTATGATTGAAGATAATCTAGATTATTGCATCGATACTGCTTGAGCATGAATCACTTCATTTCTTCTAGATTATCCTTGGAATAGGCATTACGATCCGACAATTCACACAGGCATTAGCAAAGTACAGCGCCGAGATGAAATTTCCTTATAAATTATTTTATTTGTTGCATAAACGCAGCAATAATTTCCTTGTCTGTTACAATTATTCCAATTTCTCTGTTGTTATCTAAAGCATTTGTCGACAGATTCATACTTCCAATAATAAGGTACTTATCATCAATCAAAATCATTTTTGTATGGACATAGGGCCTTTTTTTGATAGTGACAACATCCTTTCACCAATCACGAACAAGCACATAATTATGATCGTTGTTTGACAGGATCAAACGTACATCAAGTCAGTCTTCTATTTTTTGCTCAACAATCGCGGAGAGCTCATCATCAGTCAAATACTGATGCATCACAACAATAGAAAACTCTGCTTCCCACAAATAATCAGAAATTTTTTTCCTACAATTGATAGGACAAACAAGCAAATTAGGATGAATATGTTCCTGTCAAAAAGAAACATTATTCCAATCTGCATCAAATAAATCAACAATATTTTTTCTAATTGCATAATTTTCTGTCACAAAAAAATGTTCAATATTTTTTTCAAACGAACTATGTGTGAGATTCGCTGTTTGAATAAACGCATAATAATCGTTCACAAAGGTTTTGGTGTGATTAAAGTTGAGTCCTAAGTGTTCATCACTTTTAAGTTGAACAGACGTATTTGCAAACTCACTTTGCAGGTGTTGCCACGAATTAGAATAATCCTTGTACTGCTTATTTTCCATCAACAAACGTATATCAATTCCCTTGGCAGCAAGTTCTTTTAGCAAATTTTTTGCTTCCTTTTTGGTCAAGAGATACAACCATCCCCAAAAAAAAGATTCTGACTGCATCACGTACGATTTCCATTCTTGTCGATTATTCTTGTTTGGTGACGTCAACAACACTCATGTTACTCACACTACTTCTCAAGAATAAACAGGCAAGGCGTTCTTTTGTGTTCTTCCATTATAGTGAAGCGTCACAGCACCATCCAATAATCCTATTGTGATGACTATGACAAAAAAGAGCAAAAACACTCTATTCACCGAAAAAAAACTAAGTTTTATATTTTTTTTGTCAAACATTACAAAAATTTAACTAAATGGTAGCACCGTAACCTCTCTTGTTGTTTCATCAACAATTTCGATCGTTACAGAAAGCCAATCTTCATCTGCATATGTTGCCTCCCATTTGGGCCATTCAATCAGCACATTGTCATGATTTTCTATTGCATCAAGTAATCATTTTGATCGCAATTCCTCTTTGTTTTCCAATCTATAAAAATCACAATGAAGAACTTGCTCATTGTAGCTGTTGCTATACGAATATGTTGGACTAGTAACCAAACGATCATCCAAGCCCAATCATTGAACAAATCACTTGGTAAAATGAGTCTTTCCTGCTCCTAAATAACCAGAGAGTAATATATGAGTATGACCTTGCTTTGCCAAAGTTTTTCCCAAAACAATCATTCATGCAGGTGAGGTAATAGTGTGTTTCATAAAATATTATGTGTGTGTAAATTATTTTTTTAATCCAATCGCCGAGACCATACGTTTTCAAACAGGACCTTCTTTTCTATATGAATAGAATCCTTTGTCATGATAAGTACAGTATTGTGAAACTTCGATGTTTTCTGCAGGAACACCAAACAAAATAAATTGATCATACACAACTTTTTGCACATCAAGAAAATACTTGCCTCACTGAAATGTAATATATTTTTTATCAAAAAGATCTATAACTTCTTTTCAAAATTCATAACATTTTGAACAAATACTTGGAGCAAGATAAACATACAAAGAAGATCACAAAATTCATTTTTTTTGTATATTCTGTAAGAAAAGGGGAACGATTCTTTTTTGCGTACCTCTCCATCAAGAGTGCAATCAAGAAACCAATGGTTTCGTAGAATCAGCATAAATTATTGAATGAGTTTGAGACAGAAAAATACTAGAAAAACTATAATCCAAATCATTTACTAAAATCTTCTTTGCATTTCTTTTCATTGAATTATCTCGAAAATCAAATTTTCACAACTTTTTGTCCAAGTATTCTCATGTTGCAATTCAAGCTATAACTTGAGGAAATTGCTCGAATATTTTAGGTACTAACATAATTGTTTATTTTTCTTAGTATACAAAAATATTACTTCTCTTCATTGTTGATCCTTGATGATCTGATCGGGTTCACGTCAAGGAAACGGAAACGTATTGACGACAACCACAGCCCCTTCTTTCATAGAGGCAAAAATTCGTTCTTCAAGATCTTCCATATAATGGGGAAACAAGAACATATAAATATAATCATATCACGATATATCTTGTGCTTTGATATCTCCATAGCGCAATGACAAGCGATCTGCAAAAGGAAAAAAACGATTAAGAAATCTACCTCGCCACAACGCAAAACGATTAGTATCACATCAAACCAAATGGGTAATTGGAAAATAACGTGAAAAGAATCTCAACGCCTTTCCATCGCCACATCCAAGATCTATCAGTGACTCGCCAGGGGCCAGAAATAATTTTTGCTTCATCAAACGAAGATGCCTTGGATAGCTTCCTATATAAGGTGCTTTTTTTTGTCTCAACGACATAAAAAGATGAAAAAAGTACAGGAAAAGAAGAAAAATCCACCCTCCTAATAGTATTCATAGAATCAACCAGTGCCAAAAAATCATAGAACTATTTGTCTAAAAAAGCGAAATCATTTGTGGAGTGTTAAGTTGTTTATGAAGCGCATCAAGATTTTTTTGCATAGATTTGAAATCATAATGCTTGATAAATTGTTTATTCATTTCATCAAAATTAAGCGTGTACGTATAATCGTCCAAACCAGCATCAATAACTCCTGGGACATCATGTAGTACAATCAATTTTTTGCTGTAATATGCAGAATCTTTTCCATCCAAAAGTTTTTGCTTAGTTGCACCTTTGATAGATTCGATATTTTCATAAATACCATCTAAATCGCCATATTCTTTGATAAGTTTTTGCGCTCATTTTTTTCCGATTCACCTTACTCCCGGAATGTTATCACTCGCGTCTCACAAAAGCGACAAATAATCTACTATTTGTTGGGGGTCAAAACCATATTCAACTCTGAAATCTCCCGGAGTCGTTTCTGTTCCTTTCATAGGATCTTTAAACGTACAGGTATTAGTCAACATTTGTTTTAGATCTTTGTCAGAAGAGTAGATAAACGAATGTATTGTATCATCTTTTTCTGCAATTGTTGCAACTGTCGCAATCAAATCATCTGCTTCATAACCAGGAATTTCCAACGCAGGAATTCCTATTTGCGCTGCCAACTGTTTTGCAACTTTTACTTGGGGTTTAAAATCTTCCGGAGAAGAAGCTCTATTGGATTTGTACTCAGTAAACATTTCATGTCTAATGGTTTTTTGTGGAGCATCCCAGGCAATGACAAAATAATCAGGTTGCTCCTGAAACAATTTTAAAATCATTTTAAAAAAACCAAAAATCGCATTAACATTTTCTAATTCTCATTCTGGTCCATACATCGGAGGTAGTCCATAATATGCTCTATACAAATAAGCTGAACCATCAATAATATATAATTTCTTCATCACAAAAAAGAAAATCTAAACGCTCTCACGTTTAGAATACATATTCCTGTTCTCATTGAAAGTGTTTGCTTCCTCATTATTTCTACTCCAAAGAAAATTTTTCAAAGGCTCTCAGTTGAATATCAAATTCAACCAAAACGTTGTATCTTTTTTCAAGATCAATTTTCCAATCATCTAATTGTTGCACAATAGTTTGTTTTGGTAACGCAGAAGAAATATCCAAAAAGATATTCATCACTTCAAATGCTTGAGAAATCAGTGCCGGTGAAGTATTTCAAGTCAAAGGAACAGCACCAGTTTCTTGCACTGTTTGAATAACCTTTGTTCATTGCGTCGCTTCCAACTGATTAAGCTCAATCATAGGAAAAATAGTCAACAATTCTCCTGCCAATGTATCTTGCAGAGTGGTATCTCCTGTTTCTGTGGGAGTAGTATCAACGGGAGGTTTTACTTGCAAATCCAACACCAAAAGAGGAGTATGAGCAAAATAAGGCGAAATTCTTTGCAACATATCGTTTTGCACTTGCTCGTATTTTAATGGTTTCTGTGAATAAAATTGCAAAGAAACAAGTGGCTGTTTTTCTGATCATCCAATAATCACATCCAATAAAAAGACACCATCAAAATCACTCAAATATCCAGCAATATCATTCGTAATTTTTTCTTTTATCGTGAGTTCTTTTTTCTTGGGTACGTAGATTGATGTCGTTGGAATCAGTTCCAAAGTCAAAGAAACTGGTCTGTTGATTTTGTTTGCAATAGCTTGGATCAATACTGCCTTGTCGGCAGGTGTTATTCTTGTAGTATCAGATGTTTTTAACGTTGCGGTAACACTGACTATTTTGTTTTCAAGAGTATAGTCAAAAGACTCCAAACGTGAGTTCGCATCAACTCATGGAAGTGTGACTTTCATTGCCGTCTGAATTCCTCATTTTATTTCGATATCTCTTACAATCGATTGCAAACCAGTCAATAATGGAGCAATCACAACTAATGTCGTCAGCAGCACCAACACCAACTGCATAGCACTTGTTTTTTGTCCCTGCTTATTGGTTGGATAAAAACCAAAGGCATAAAAAATAATAACTCCAACAATAATAATAGCAATCAAGTTAGCCGAAAAAAGCAAAAAGCTTCCTCGAGCAATATCCCATTCAAACCAAGCCAAACCAATTCCACACACACACAAAGGAGGAATAAGCGAGGCAGCCATTGCAACTCACGCAACACTTTCTGATAGCCTTGTGAATCACAAAGAGAGTAGCGCAATTGTTCCTCCGGCAAGCGCTATCATCAGATCAATAATAGTAGGGGAGGTTCTTGCTAATATTTCTGCCGTTGGAGCATCAAAAGGCACCAAAAAAGCAATGAATGCAGACATCACAATACTTGCAAGAATACTTCCAATAAGCAAGCGTCACGATTTCATATACAAGCTATTACTTCCAGTACTAATAGAAAACGCCATTCCTTGAATAGGGCGAAGAATAGGTGCAATCAACATAGCACCAATTACTACAGCGGTAGAGTTGATCAACAATCACAATGCCGCAATCACTACGGACAAAAGCAATTCAAACACATAAATTCTACCCGCAAACAAATCCGTCAAAATTTTATCTGCAACATCCGCTTTCTTTTTCCCCGAAAGTTCTATAAAGGCAATACGGTTGTAAATAGTTTCTGAGGGTTTTTGTTGAGGCGGGGTAGTTTCTTCTTTTTGCTTTTTATTTGCAAAAAAATGATGTCCTTTTCTATGTCAATGATGACCATGAAAAGTATTTCTAACGTGCGAACCTCTTGTATGTGATTGTTGATTCATAGCAGCAAAAAAATAAAATAAGGACTATGTGAATGACTACAACGTTGTTTCTTCTTTTTGTTCTTCTGTTTTGTCATCTTGCGTAGCAGGTTCATTGTTATTTCCTCGAGAAAAAAACGAATTAAGCCATGATTTTTGTGGCACAGAAATATTTTTTCCTACAAGTTTTGCATAGTTGTCCATGTAACGTCTCAATCTAAAGTCAATAATCATAGAAGAAGTATAGACAAACAACGGAACTCCCATCACAGCAAACATCATCGTCAGCACTTTACCCCCGGTCGTCACGGGAACAAAGTCACCATAGCCAATGGTTACCATAGTAATAACCAAAAAATAAAGAGAATCAAACCAAGACCATCCTTCAAGATAATGAAATCCAACGGTTCCCGCCAGGATAACTCATGCTACGATAAACATTTCAAGCAGTAAAAAACGACGAAATTCACTACTCGTTTGCGTCGATCCCAACAATCATCTGGATAAAGTAAACGCCATAACACACTCACTAAACAAAAATAAATACTGTAAACAAGTATACAGACAAACAAAAAACCTCGCAAAGCAGCTCCAATAAGAGAGCAAAACAATTTGACATAAACAAGCATAATGACATAGCTTGACTATAGTAGCAATAGTTTATTTTTCCACCTACGATGTACTTAGGAATTGACCCATGAGTTCGCAAACTATGATATGCTCTAATAGATGAAAAACTTGGCGTTGTTGATGCGTGAATCATTATACAAGATAAAAAAAATATAACAAGGACAGACCAGTTTGACAGAATGCTCAAAATTTTCACGTTTTTTTCTGACTTTCTCGAAAAGCATGGCTCATCTATCAAACACGCTGGAATAGAGCAACTCTTTTTTACAAAATTCAATCAAAAAAACGCTGAGTTTGTCTATGGCATTAGAGGAGCACTAATCTTACTGCTCAAGCAACACAACATATCATTCACAGAATACACCCCTATCGAGCTAAAAAAACGCATCACCGGAAACGGTAAAGCACAAAAAATATTAGTACAAACAATGATTATGAAAATTTTTTGATTACAATCACTTCCTGAATACGACGATGCTGCGGATGCCTTATGACTTGCATATTTAGCAAGCAGAACCAAACTTTCCTAAGAAAGTCAATTAAAATATATAACACCAGTTGAAAAAAAACAGTGACATTACTATAAAGAAGACACTGTTATTATTCCTTTTCATTATTCATAAATAAGTGTATTCAATGATCATTTACTGTGAAAAAGGCTATTATCCAGACAGCCACTTCACATTATATAAGAAGAAAAAAACGTGGAACTATACTTCATACTTTGATGATTTGAACAAACTTCTCATCGATCACTCAAACGACCAAAGCGTTCAGCATTATTTTTTGCTTAATGAAAAAAGGTTCGCATTTTTTAAATTTGATATTTTTCATCACGCTGAAAGTACCTTTACCATTCATGACCTCAATGCAATTATTGAGGATAAAATGCTTGATTGTCAGCTTCATGCTCATGGTACTCGTATGCTTTTTTATACCATTGATACTATTTTGGTCGATGGAGTAGCCAACAAATATATTTTGGGAAAAAAAGGAATGCTTTTTTTTAGGCTTTCTTTGGTTTTTATTGATACACCAACTATCGAACTTTTTTCTAAACGCTGGGAAAACATTTTCAAAAATAACAATATACATATTTTTCCTCGTTCATTTTATACGCAACAATTTTTGAAAAAACAATTAGAAAAACAATCATATCATATGCTTGATATTCAATCAGATACTTCAACTATTATCTCTATCAAAAATGGGTTTTATGACCATATAGGAACTGTCAATCGATGAAGTTCTATGCTCAAAAATATCTACAAAGAAAACAACATAAGCGAATTGCTTTACAAAAAAAGATCAGAAATAACGAGCTCTTTTGCTGAACAAACTATCAATCACTCCGTTGATTTTTTTACCAAAATGCTTTCCAAACGATTACATCAACACATAGGAAAAGAAAAAGATCTTATTCTCATTAGTGATCTCACTGCCAATGAATTTTTTCAAGATTCATTTAGTAAATGGTACAATGAATATATCAATGGTTATATCCTTCCTTTTCATTATTCCAACATGCTCAATACATTTGGCAAAAAACGAAAAAGCCAAGACATACACGCCTTGGCCCTTATTAATTACAAAGAAGATCATTCGTAATTTTGCTATGCCTAGTCCTTTTTCATCGGTGCAAAAATCACATAGATAATCATAAATGGAAACATCACAAATTTCCATCGTTTTGGCTGTATCCACATATACACGGGGTAGTCCTTGAGAATAAACTGCATCACAAAACGAAATTTATTATCAGGATCACTCGGGGCAAATGGAAACCTAAAGAAATCTATGATAAATTTGAACATTAGTTCTTTGATCATGTGATATAAATTGAATTAATCCAATGATGTCTATCGTGAAATTGAGCTGCAGTGCTAGTTTCTACATAGAGCACAAGAGAGTAGTCCTTATGTTTCATAAAAAAACTATTTTTACTACCAGGTATAGGAGCATAGTGACCACAAGGAGATAACACATTATTATCTTCTCGTTTATCAAAATTAGTACCGATTCTTACAAACTCATAATTTTCCCTTTCTCCTAAATATTTTTGTAACACCTCACTTTGACTATAAGATTCAGCGAAACATTTTTCAGGCAAAACATGGTGATTTTCAACATATTCAACAAGACTTCATGTAAGTCTAGACGTTACAATCTCAATTTCATCAGTTTTGATGTCAACCGGTACACTTTCGTGCGGTCCATAAATTTTTACACCTCCTCAAAGGCTAGCAAAAACAAACAATCCTCATCTATCTTGATATGTTCTGGTTTGTCTTGTAAACCCAAAACCTACAGATTCATTAGTATAGGTGAATTCATTTCCATGACGTTCCAACATTTGTTTTGGCTCGTCAGTATATCCAACTAGTTTATAATCAAATCGAGATCATGACAGATTAGCTATCTTAACGGTTAGATAAGCCGCTATTAATACTATAGCAATAATATTTAAAAAATTACTTTTGTTCATTACAAAAAAAAAACTATAAAGACTTAATTCGCGTTGTGAGCGACAAGGTCAACATCTTCATCATCATCAAGAGCAGCTAATAATTTGTCCAGCATAAGTTTGTCTTCATCATCGACTGCAACAGTATTGTCCGGAATGTAATGCAAATCACTTGTCGCAACATGATATCAAGCTTGTTGCAACCCATCCAGCGTAGGGCGGTATGACTCCAACGATGTCGTAATAACCATCGTATCTCATTCTTTTTCTATATCAATAATATCATATTCCATTGCATCCATTTCCAATTGCTCTGCATCATAAGGATCAACATGCTCTACCTCTTTTCATTTGATAGTTTCTTTACGAGACAAGCCATCGACAACAATAACTCCTTTGTGTTGAAATTGCCAAGAAACAGAACCGGGAGTACCCATATTTCCTCCATGCTTGTTGACGATAATTTTGACGTTAGTTGCAGACCTATTGGTATTGGAAGTAATCGCTTTGATATAAATAGCAACACCACCTGGACCATATCATTCATAAAAAATCTCTTGCAGGTCGTCACCTTCGCCTCATCCTGCTCATTTTTTTATTGCTCTATCGATCACATCTCTAGGTAAATTATTTTGCTTTGCCTTCTGTAATGCAAGTGCCAAACTAGGATTAAGATCTGGATCAGCTCATTTTTTGGCTGCAATCGTAATAATTTTTCCTACTTTTGCATATACTTTACCTTTGTTTTGATCTCCAGCAGTCTTTCTTGCAACAATACTATGCCAACGTCCCATGGTTAATACTACATATATAAATACAATATTTTTCAATTAATAAGCTACGCATCAAGAAAATCATCTTGCTTGATATTCGCTTGTTTTAGCATGGCTTTTAATGTTATTATGACTCAAAATTATTCTTCGGTATCTCTTCTTTTAATAACCTCTTTGATATATCCCAAGTTATAACCTTTACGTTGAAGTTTTTGAATAATTTCAATACCATCAATGCCTTGGCGTTTGTATTTTTTGATTTCTTCTTTGATTCTAACAAACATTCCTTCGCGAATTGCATCTCGATGAGCATTACAATAATCATCAATGAGATGTTTACTGATTCATTTTTGGTACAACATTCATTTTACCTTAAAAATTGCCTTTCACTTTTTGATCACTTCAGAATTAATATACAATTCAACAAACAAAGCATCATCAAGCAACCCCATTTCTTGTAATCTCTTTTTTGCTATCGCGATTTCTCTTTCAGGATACCCCTTTTTTAGCAGCATCAACGACACATCTCTTTCACTCTTGGGATTATGTTGTAGATATTTCATAGCGTACTCGATCGCCGAATATTTATTTTTACTCATAATAGTGATCAAAACAAAAAAACTTGACCCCATTCTAGTCAAACGACAAATGTAAGTCAAGTCTTCCATTCCAATTTATCTCTGATTTATAGTGGCATAAATTCCGCATACCACTCATCCGCCACTTCCTTAAAAGAAACAGGCTGAACAAAATCGGTTGCATAATGAATAACTAACCAATATCTACCTGCTTTTTGTGAAGAAGTAGTGCATCAGTGGCGATCAGCGTAGTTATTTGATGATTTGCTATCAACACACACCAATCACATTCCTATATACTGATAATTACCGCTAACCAAACTCCTATAGTGAGCAGTTCTCATCGAATTTGATGGCATCCATCTTTTTTCTTTCATATAGTAGTTAAACGTTGATTTGATTGCGTTTGTCATAGTGTCTGTACAGTCATCTTTATCACAAAAATACCAACCATATCATGTGTTTTCTGTATAGTTTGAGCTTCCTCTCACTATGGTCTTGATACCGTGATCAGCAAACCATTTTCCCAAATAAGCATGATCATAGCCATTTTTCTTTTGATGAGTTCTTTCATGAGTATCTAAGCTTCCGGGTCTTCTATGAGATCCATACCTATGAGCCAGTTCTTCTGCCCAAATTTGAGCACTATTATCCAAAACTTTACTATAGACAAAAGGCTTAAGTCACTTTGTTGTCCTTTCTTTGTTGACCCAAGACAACCAAGCTTGCTTTACTTCATCCATGTTGACGTTTTCAAGATCATAATCGACCTCAGGCAAACGATTTTCCAATATATAATGAAATGGAATTTTTAATAATCTATCTTTTGAGACAGTCACTTCTTCTTGTAATGCAGTAATTTTCTTATCTACAAGTACATACAATGCGGCATCTAGTACCACTTCATCTTTTCTCTTTTGCTCTTTCAACAGATCAAAAAGATCTTTATATTGCTCTAATTCTTCATGTTTGTTTTCGTATTCTGTAAGGATTTGTTGATTTGTTTCTTCATTGAATGCGTAGGTAGATGTCGATAAACAAGCAACAAAAAGTGCAAAAACACCGATATGCAATGTAACAAAAACCCACTTTTTCAGCACAGAAGCTGCCATTTTCCTAATATAATAATAAAAAAGTCAAACGTATAGCACTATAGCAATCCAAAAACCCATTGCAAGAAAAATATAATAACAAAATGTCCACTAATAAAACAATATTTTTTTATACATTACAACAAAAAAAAGAGACACAAAAGCCTCTAAATAATAATCATTATCTATAACAATCAAAAATATCATTTATTTTCCTACATGAAATACAGCCCAAATTTTGAAACCTCTTTCATGAGCAATACCCATTCAAAATTTTGTATTAGTTGGGCTCATTTGCGTGTCATGGTGAGCACCTCATGGCCCTTCATTAATAAAGAAATCAAATCATTTTTTCATAGAAGCGAGAAGAGCATCAGTACAATCCCCACTCTTACATGAATATCCTCTATAAAACACATTTTCTGTTGGTGCTGGTGTTATTCCACGATCAGCAAACCACTGTGTAATAATCTCATAATTATAATATCATTCACTTGCCGAGTTTCTCCAGTGCGTCCCTCATTGAGGTCTTCACCATTGCAAGTGAGGCCATTTTGTCGATAAGGTATTTGCCCACTCTTGCGCAGTTGCATCTAGCTTACTATCCAATACATAAGGGGTTAATCATTTTTTTGCCCTTGCATCATTCACTCGCTTGAGCCATGTTTCCCTCACTCTTTGTATATCAACATGAGGCAACTCTGTTACTAGAATGGTAGTTTCCATGTCATATTCACCTTCTTTATTGGGTTGTGTTGCTGGAGCAGTGAGTTTATTTTTTCTCAAAGCAAGTTCATCAATAAGCAAAGGAATCACAGGATGTTTATGTGAATGACGATCCAAAATATCTATTGCTTTATCCAAAAAAACAACTTGTTTCGTGATCGATTGTCACATTACTTTTGCTTCCAATTTATTTGCCAAACGATTAACTAATACATGATAACCAGCAAATGAAACATTAATAATCAATGCCAACGCCAAAAAAGACAATAATATTTTTCTCATCAACAAAAGAGATCTGATAAAAGATAACTATTATATCAATACTCACCAAACTTGCAATCTCCATCGTAGAAATAAGGTTTACATACGGTCATATTTCTTATATATTACGTACAATAATTATCTCGCTCAACGTCCCTAGCATGCTGCTCAAAAATTTTATACCGTATCAAAAACGAAAAAAAAGAAGTCTTTTGGTATGAATGATACTAACCATTTTTTTGCTATTACGAACAAACGCAGAGCCTCGTCCAATCAGCAGCATTATGTTTCTGGTTGATCTTTCTCACAGTATGAATGTCCAAGATATTAGCACCGACGAGCAAGAATTCATATCAAGACTAACTCTCAGCAAAATGCTGATGCATGATTTTATAAAAAACAATAGCTGATCGCTTTCTATGTGAGTAGTACTTTTTGCAGAGCAGGCACTTATTCACGTTCCACCGACTTCTGATCATACTTCTTTGTTGCAAAGTATTGACTCACTCAATACCAACCTACTCCCAGCACAGTGAACAAATATTTTGTGAGCTATTGCACTGGCTCATGCAGTTGATCCATGAACTCATCTTGTGTTACTTACCGACGGTGGTGAAGAACAATCGCTTATATATACCGGGAATGATGCAATTCCACTACATATTGTAGCGATTGGTAGCGACAAGGGGGGAGTTATTCGTAATGCTCGTTGAACAATTTATAGAGATCAGCACAACCAAGCACATGTCGCAAGCGTCAATCACAAATATTTGCAACAACTACAAACAACATTTGATGCAAGTTATCAAATATTTGCAAGTAGTGATGACAACACAACAATAACAACAGGATTTGTTTCTTGAGCAAGTATGTGACGACAGAGAAAATTATTACTGTCAGCGAGTATTTTACTCATAATTATATGACTATAAAAATCGTCCAAAAACAAGAATCATAGCAAAGAAAAATAGACAAAATATATTATTCAAAATTTGTCCATGAGATAGATATAATAAATAAAATTACAGCAAGCGACCTATGGAGAACTAGTTTATCAAACTGAGTCAAGTCAAAAAAATCGAAAAGTAGAACCAAAAAGATAGCGGTTTGGAAACACAATTATCTGGAATGAACAAACCGAAAAGATAAAAGGAAATTGCTACAAAAATATGGAAATGAATTTGTCTATAAACTCATCGAATTTACAAAAAAATGGTTGGTAATTTCTATCAAATTTTTTGAAGAAACTTAGCAATTAATTACTAGTAAACATCGACTTCAATAAGTTTACAAGAACTATTCTGCCTACATATTCAATTGCAAAAGTAGTACAAAATCAGTGTAAACATATTACACAAAAAATACCACACGAACGTTTTTCTCCTCTCCACCAATAATCCGCAAACAATAAATCTATCAGTATTAGTTTTTCACAATTTCTAGTACTGCATAGTATTATTTTTCTAATGGAAAAGTCTACTTACCTTACCACCCATCCAACAAATCTTTACGACTTCATCCATTTGAGTGTAATGCTTCTTGATCTAATACCAACATACACAGACGAGAAAAAAGGATCCCTACGCGACGTTTGGGCAAAATCGATTGAAGAACTTTCAAGAGATCAAGACCAAAAAAAGATCTTATCATTTCTTTGCAAATGTGGTATCATAGCAATTGATGAAAAAGACAAAAAGGTGCATGTCGGTGTTCCTAATGAATTTGTACTTTTGCAAGTAAAAAAATTTTTTCACAAAGGTCTAAAAAAGGCAATAAGTGTCTCATACAACCCACAATTTACTTTGGATTATCATGTCTACACACCATTTCAAAGACCAAACAATGATCTACAAATAGACATGAAAAAACTTCTCAAAATCAAATTACCAAAACAAGAAGCAAAGGAGCTAAAAAACAATACATCTCAATCAAGCAAGCTCGCTTCACAATTTGGAATCAAAATTTCTCCACACTATACGTTCAATAATTTTGTTACTGGAGCACACAATAATTTTGCCCTTTCTGCTGCCAAAGCAGTTGCAGAAACACCAGGTAAAGTGTACAACCCACTTTTTATCTATGGAAGTGTTGGACTAGGAAAAACACACTTGATGCACGCTATAGCAAATCATATTTTGCAAAATAGCCCGGACAGAAACGTTCTGTATCTACCAGCAACAAAGTTAATTGACGAAATTATTTCTGCTATTAGAAAAAACAAACTGAACAATCTCATGCGTGTGTTCGATGATATCGACGTATTGCTTATCGATGACGTACAATTCCTTGCAGACAAAGACAAAACGCAAGAAATATTCCACAACATATTCAATGAGTTTCATATGAAAAACAAACAAGTAATACTTACCTCAGACCGCCCACCAAAAGAACTCAACAACATCGAAGCAAGATTAAAAAGTCGTTTTGCTCTGTGATTAGTAGCAGATATTCAAAAACCAGACTATGAAACAAGAATTGCTATCCTTCAAAGCAAACTCGCAGCAAAAGGAGAAAGCATTTGATTTGATCTGCTAACAATCATCGCAAAATCAATCAAAAATAATGTCAGAGAGCTAGAAGGAGCACTCAATATCATCATGACAAGAAAAACAATTACAGGAATGGAACTAAGCGAAAAAGACATGTTTGATTGTCTCAAAACCTTAGGATATAAAGTAGACAATGAAGATAAGCAAGTAATTAGGGAAATCACACAAATGAACACAAGAAGTATTATGAGTTACACAAAGATAGTAGAGTTTGTTGCAACCTACTACAATATTTCAGTAGAGGATCTCAAGTCTCCTAAAAGAAAAAAAGCCATCACACAAGCAAGACAAATGCTAATGGTCATCGCCAAAAAACATTTCTCATGGACACTAGAAAGAATCGGAGATTACTTTGGGGGTAAAAATCACGCAACAGTAATTTACGCTCTCAACAACTTCACAAAAAAGATCAAACATGACAAAAATCTCTCTCATGATTACAATGTTGTTATGGAACAATTAGAAAGATAAAAAATAAATGAGCTAAGCTCATTTATTTTTTTCTATTCAAGAATTTCACGCAATATGTTTTCTATTTGACTTCTCTTGTTTTTGGTTTTTAGTTTTATATAAAATATAACGATTTACCTTGAACTTGATAAGTATGGAAACCGATTTGTATACAGACATAATAGAAAAATATGAAAAACAAAAAACAATTGAACAAAAAAAACAAGAACTATGAACACAAATGATAGAAGGCTTTCAAAAAATAGCAGAGCAAAACAATAAAAGCGAGTTAATAGAAGCTCTAGCAATACCATCACAAATAGAAACAACTCATACAATAGGTTTATACATGCAAGCAGTTGCAAACGATCTTATTACAGAAGTCTATTCCAATGCAACTTATAAAGATTTTTCTTCACCATATCGCGAGCAGATACGACAAAAAATACAAGAAATTTACGACAAAAAAGAGATTTCTCTTGATAAAAACAGTAGTTTTATAGAAAAAACTAACTTCCTTCTACAAAATGGACAATCTCGCTTTGATCATCGAAAAGAATTTTTGTATTTGTTTGCTCTCACTGATGATTTGTGACGAATCAAGCAAAATTTGGAAGAAGTTATCGATTGGAATATAGAAAATCGAACAATGCCTTATTGGAAAAATTTTTATTTTGATAAAGAGAATCAAAGGTATTTTGAGACTCTAGAATCAGGAAATGAAATAGCAAAAAACAAAATCATTAATATCCATGGGTTGGTAGGCTCTAAAGAAGATTTTCTAAGACAGCACGCCGCACATACAGACAATGCAACGCACATGATATCGCTTCAGTTGTTTCACAATTCTAAAGAATTAAACAAAACAGATGATCCTGACATCTCTTCCACGATAGAATATATTACCGCATTTTTTGATCACATCAACATTTCTTCTCCTGTTCATTTACATGGATCATCAATTGGTGGGCAAGTTGCGTTTATGCTAGCAGAGGAGCATCCTGAAAAAATTAAATCATTGATTCTTTGTGGATCTGCTGGACTCAAAAGTGACGAAAGAATTGCAAAAACATTAACAACCTTATCTAAACGCATCAGAACATCTGAAGACTGATGAACGTCTTTTATTACAAGGTACGCAGATAGTTATTTTCACAATGCGGAGCAAGTTCCCAAAAACATGGTTGATTATCTCAGATCATTGATTCATTCTGATGACAACTTGCAATGGATTTCTCATATGGCAAAATCAACAGCTAAAGTCAAAAAAAATCAAGAAGTACTTAAAAAATTAACAAGGCACAAAATACCAACACTCATTACCCATGGAGAAAAAGATAGCGTCATTGATATTAAGTTTGCCAATGAGATGAAAAAATTACTTCCTTATGCTCATATTGAAACTTTTGCTGAATCAAATCACACACCGTACATGGACGAACCTGAACTATATAACCAAGCATTTTTTGCGCGAATAAACACAGTAGAAAAACAAAAACAGAGCAATTAAGCTCTGTTTTTGTTTTCTTTTGCAATGGCAAAGACTTTTCTCACAAGTACTGCGTGTGATGGAGTAGCCATCATCGAATCATCAAAGTCTTCTTCATTCACCCAACGAACAGCCGCAACGTCATCAGCAGCCGTAATTTGTTTTTTTTCTTCTTCTGAAATTTTTGCATAAAAGACAAGTGCACAATCAGGAACATCACGACCTTTGTAATGGTAAGTCATCGTATGATTTGCAAGGTAGTGTAATCTATCTTCTTGAATAGTAATTCATAATTCTTCTTGAAGCTCTCTTACGACAGTTTCCTCCGCATTACGATCAGCTAAGTCCATAAAACCTCCTGGCTCATCATATTTTCCTTTCCATGGATCTCTTCCTCTTTTTGCCAAAAGAACTGATCAATGTTCGTCATACAAAAAACATCCAGCTGCCGCTGCAATGTTTAAAAAAGTTGTCTTATGACAAGTGTTACATGTGTATTTTGCTTCTCCGGTAGCCCAAGCAATAGAGGTTGAACCACAAAAACTACAATGGTCATATCAAGCAAGTTTCATAGTGTCGTATCCAATAAAAATTACATTTCAATAATGTAGTTGAGCGGTCAATAAACGCTCGAATCAATTTGCATTTTTGCACCAAATTCTCCTGTTTTGTACGAATAACCAGCATTTTTTATCGCCAAAACAAAATCATTGTACATATGTAGAGCTTCATCATACGAAGCAGATCTAGAAAAATCAACCTTAGTTCATTTTTTCATGCGACCCGCAATACTAAAATTAGAAATAATAAGCAGTTCTGCATTCACGTCAGCCAAAGTTTGATCTATTTTGCTACTTCACAAAGAGAGCATTTTCATTTTACCCAAAAGCTTAATCGATTTTTCAATTTTGGAACCATATACATCTACATCTTCTCACTCAAAACACACATAGACAATAATACCTTGTTGTATCGACCTACGTTCATGAGAATCGACAAGCAAAACAGACGCTTCTTTTACTTGCTGAACAATTAGTTTCATGGGTGTAATATATTATAAATAAAAGTCATTCTATGAAGAGGGCAGGGACCATTGGCAACAATTGCTTCACGATGTTTTTTTGTCCCATAACCTTTGTGTTGCTCAAATCCATAGCAAGGATACTTTTTTGCTTGTTTTTTCATATAACGATCTCTTGTCACTTTTGCAAGAATGGACGCCATAGATATCTGTGGAATAAGACTATCTCCTTTGATGGTTGTTTCTACAGTCACTTCTAATTTTTTATCAATACCAAATGTATGGTTTCCATCAATCGAAATAAGCGAAATTCCCGCTTGTTGCAGTAATTGCTTGGTTGCAGTGAGCGACATAGCAATAGATACTCACAAATGCTGCGAAAGCATACGGTGAATCGCCTTGATTATGGCTTTTTGTTGGGCTTTGATAATACCATGTTTGTCTATCTGCTTTGCAGAACTATATGCCCAAGCGTAAGCAAAACGTGAATCATCAAGAATCACATCATAGAGTTCCTCTCTTTTTTTTTCTGTTAATTTTTTACTATCATCAAACGATAAAAAAAAATCAGACGGAACATTCTCGTCCAACTGCATGATCACGCCAACACTCACTGGTCACGCCAGCGGACCTCTCCCTGCTTCATCAATGTAGATAGTTGTCATAACTCTCATAATAGGAGATTGGCAAGCAGATGCAACCCAGAAATTAGAATAAAAATGAATTATATTGATTTGTGACAAAAGAGAAAATATAATCACAAAAACTTTTTTGTTTGCATTGTATAATCATGAACAGTTTGCAAAAAATACTAAATGATACAATCAAAGAGCTACGCCAAAAAAAAATACCCAAAAATTGTGTTGAGTTTTCTTTACGTGTTTCTCAAAAATTATGTGAAAACAACATAAGCAATAAATACGCTCTATTTAATGGCCATATAGCAGTATACATAGAAGAAAAAGATGTACTGATTGACGTAAGAAAAAAAAAGCCAACTCAAGCCCAAGAATATATCAAAGATAAAGACCCCTTCACTACTGTCTCTTTGGAAAAATTACCGCGAATAAAAAGCTACAACAAACAATGCAGTCATCATGCGGCATATCACTATCGTTCGTTACTATGATTTTTGGAATGTTTACAACATTTGCCACGTTTTTCGTCTGTTCGACATAACTGTATAGCAAAACTCATTCGTGTTGGTAAGTATTCGCAAGCAACCATATTCTTGCAGAAAGCACCTAAAGATTTTCCTGACACCATAAAAAAGCTGAATGAAAGACTTACAAAAGCTAAGCAAAACAACTCTTATGCTCAAATACGCTACAAAACACGAAAAGAAACAATACACTACTTTTATATACGTCTCATAGACAATATTATATACAAAAATAAATGTGAAATTATTCTAAAAAAAACAATAAAAAATCTTTATAGATAATGATGATAAACATAGTATATTTTAAACTAGTATTCAATTCAGTATCACCTACTATTAACTATATGATAAAGATTTATAAAAATATACAAAAATTAATGAGCAACGTATTCTTGGAAGCCATTATAAAAAATATAGAAATATTTTCTCAACAATGTCTTCATTATTTAGCGTTAATACCTGAAGAGGAAATTCGAAATAGCAATATTTTACAAACAGGTAATTCTGCATGAATTTTGATAAACCACGTTATTGGTAACGTACAACAGTATGTTTTTTCAGCAATAGAGTGAGAAAAGGATATAAGACAGAGGAATAATGAATTTAAAACAAAGAAAGAAATATCAAAAAAGGAATTAATCGAAAAATATAAAACAACTATCAAAAAAATTATTAAAATTATCCAATCGTTACCACAAGATGAGCGAAAAAAAAAGGTAAACGTTCAGTGCTTTGAAATGAGTAAGTATGGAGCTCTGGTATCATCTATTTCACATATGTTTATCCATGTTGGTCAAATTATTGAAATAGGTTCAAAATTTGGCGGAAATCAGAAATATTTCGACAAAAAATTCAATTTAAATTTAACAAATTAATTTGTCCCTTCTTTTCTGTGCTTGGCTTTAATTTGCCAATATCCTTCTTCTCTATAATCGACTGGGTATTTTTTTGCAATTTTATCAAGTTTGTTGGTAATACATTCAACAGGATCGAGTCACGTTTCACGACAAAATTTAAATAGGTACGAAAACAAGTCTCCAATCTCATGAGCAATTGCTTGCATATCTTTTTGAGGGACATTTTTTTCTTCCCATTTTTTGTAATTATCTCGTTGAAAATGTTCCAATAACTCAGCAGCTTCAATAACAATGGATTTGGCAACATCTCCCGGATGCAAATCAGTCCATTGGCGAGCCTGATCAAACTCATTAATTGCCTGTTGGATTTCATCAAATGTAGTCATTTTCTATAATACTATGTAGAATAAAAATCCATTTATTAGGATACTTTTTCTGCAATTTCTTTGAGTATCATGTCTGCTGTTTTGTTTTCTACTTTTGCTTGATAAGTGAGTAATATTCTGTGCCTCAATGTAGGTAGAATCATCATTTGCACATCTTTGTGAATAACTGAGTCTCTACCTTGCAAATATGCTGCCGCTTTTGCCATTTTCATCAGTGCAATCGAACCTCTAGGAGAAGCACCATAGCGAATATATTTGCTATACAAAGGCGATCTCGTTTCACTTACCAAAAGAGTAATATAGTGTTTTATTTCATCAGAAAGTTGGATATTTTCCACCGCTTTTCTTTTTGTCATAATTTTTTTTGCAGTAAGTACAATATCTTTGGTTGTAAGTTGTTTTTCCTGTTCAAGCACCGAAAGCATTTGTTGCTCTTGTTCCAAGCTAGGGTAGCTCACCAAAGCTTTACATAAAAATCTATCAACCTGCGCTTCTGGTAAGGCATAAGTTCATTCTTGTTCAATAGGGTTTTGTGTTGCCAAAACAAAAAATGGCTGGGGCAGTTTGAATGTTTGGCCTCACAAGGTAATTTGATGTTCTTGCATCGATTCAAGTAAAGCAGACTGAACTTTTGGAGTAGTTCTGTTGATTTCGTCAGCAAGCAAAACATTAGACACAATAGGTCCTAATTTCGTCTCGAATGTTTGTTCTTTATTATTGAAAATTTCCACCCCTACCAAGTCCGAAGGAAGCATATCTGGAGTAAACTGCACTCTTGCAAAATCCAATCACAACAATGAAGCAAACGTGTGAATCGTTTTTGTTTTGGCCAAACCAGGCACTCACTCGACCAGAACATGACCATTGGCAAATAAACTAATGACCAAAATGTTGATCAACTCTTGCATTCCCACGATATGCTGCGCCATCAAAGTAGCAAACTGTTGTATTTCCTTATGAGAAAACTGTATAGTAGAAAGTCATGTTTCCATCAATGAAACAAGTTCGGTTGAAGTTTTTTTTGACTTCAGCAAATTTTGTTGCACATCATGTACAAATTTTTTATTTTCTTCTTGAGTAGAGGTGGTTTCTTTTTGATTCTGTTGTAGCAAAAGATACAAAAAAAGAAGAATACCCCCGAGAACAATAACGCAAGCAATAATCATATACAGCACTTTTCTAATGAGTTTAGAGAACAAATATATTATTGAAAAATAGTATTAATTTTTTCGGTAACATAAGAAGTAACGCTCGATTTTACTGATTCTTTTAGTTTATCTTTTTCAGCAGTAAGTGTATCTTTTACTTGTTGTTTTTGTTGATTAATCCACGAGTCAACTGACTGATCCAAAGATCCAGAGCCAATAGTTTCTCCCAATGAATTTTGCAATTCTCCCGAAACAGTATCAATCGTTTGATCAATGATTACATCAAAATTTTGAGCTACAATATCTTCCATGTTGTGAAAAGCAACATAAAATCATGAACCAAAACCAACAATAAATAAAATAAGAGACCAAATAACACTTTTCATCATCTAGTAGCAAAATAGAATAAAATATACTTTTATAGTTTCAAAAATTGTTTATAAAAAGTCATCATACGAATGCAAACATTAGCTCTTGACAATCTTGATGAAATATCGGCTTGGACTTTCTATCACACTACTGTACATGACTCATCTGCTCTTACATGATAGCAGCCTATTTTGAATTACAAAAAAATATTATCCTCATTCATACACGCAACAACAAACTTCTTTTCAAAGTTCTCGCCTAAGTTTTCCTATTTTTGATACGGTTCATATCGCTCATTATAGCAAACAATGTGCCTCTTGTAGCATTTTGCCTTTTCAAAAATTTGTGGCAACAATGACTCGAATACAACACATTTTGTATGTGGGAGGGCAGGATCACACGCAACATGCTGATTATTTTGTACAGACCATTGATTTTGTGACAAGCTTGGAAACATCTTGGTATTATCCTTATGTTTTTGCGCAACTTCTATGACCTCAACAAAAAACCAATGCGCACAACAAGCCAACTCTGACGTCAGATCAGAACAAGATAATCGCTTTATGAGAAAAATGAGTGACGCGTCATTGTGATAGAAACAAAATACAAGCGATTACACAGCTTTCTGATGAAAAATTCTATAATCTAATACAGCAAAAATTTTATACAAAAGAAAAGGAAAAGATGGACGCGTTCACGTCTCTCTTGAATCCATGTCCAGATTATCAATTACCGTATTATCTTGCGTTCAATTATTTTACATACTTCCGTGATGAGGCAAATGCACAAAAATATTTTAGGGTAGCTGCATTGCAGCAAGACGCACCTCGTTCGGCATCATTCATGCCAGCCATCTTAGCATGACAAGCAGGTAATTACAAAAAAAGCAGTCTTCTTCGATTTATTCAATATCAAATTTCTATAGAAAACCAAGCAAAGCAACAAGAGCAGCAGCAATTTCTCTATAAATCGATCATGAATTACTCGCTTGACCTCTTACAGCAAGCAAGCCAACAAATCACAAAAAAGGGAAAATGAGAGAGCTGTGCACAAGATTTGTTGTGTATAAAGCCTGAAATTTCATGATTGATAGCGCTACAAATAAAAGAGTGTAAGCAGCATAAGACAGCAATTGATTGTATATTGTTACAAGAATGAATAAAAAATAATTTCATACAAAAAGATGGAACACTGCAGTACCCATTTGATGTAAACAATTATCATTATGCGCGAGATGAAACACTATCTAATCGGCGAATCACATCCAAAACATCTTCTTAGTCAACCGAAAACATAACGAGAATATTGCAAAAAAATCAATAACGGTTATAATTGTGGACAATATTTAGCTTTATAGGTAAAAATCATGCCAATCAAAAAATCTGCCTCAAAGGCAAACAACACAGAAAAAAAATCATCACACAAAAAAAACAAGACACTCAAAGACGCAGAAAACATGGTTAACGAAATTGGAGACAAAGCATATGATATGGCAAACGAAGCAGGAAAAGCAGTATCAAAAGCAGTCAACAAAAAAAATGTTGAAAAGACAAAAGAATACGCAAGCAAAATTGCATTTGGCATTAAATCAAACGCACACGTAATTCTTGCAGTAGTAGCGCTATTGATTGGTATTTCTATTTTGTGGGATATCATTGTTGTTTCTCTAGAAATCGCAGTAGGTATAGCATTCTTAATTCTCGCTTATTTACTCGCAACAGACTTTTTCAAAAAAGACAAGAAAAAATAACAAAAGTAAGAAGGCCTCTTGAATTTAATAAAATTTATCTATGATAAAAATAAGGTGTGTGGCCTGTGAAAACTGGACTATAAAGTTAATTATTATTTCTAGTTTTTATTTAGTGTCAGTATGTATAATACTGACATTTTTTTGATTGACAAAATAATAAATAGCAACAATCTATTGACTTAATAAACAAAAACCACTAATATAGAATTA
Organism: bacterium; assembly: GCA_020627925.1. Taxonomy (GTDB): domain Bacteria; phylum Patescibacteriota; class Gracilibacteria; order Absconditabacterales; family Absconditicoccaceae; genus JAHDFY01. Next base: position 154,870 of record JAHDFY010000002.1, on the reverse strand, counting down.
TGATTATCATCTTATTATGGTACAAGGTGTTAATAGTAGGTAGTATTTTGCAATAATTTGGGTACTTATTGCAGGGGTTTGCTACCGAAAGTAGTGTCGGGTATAACTGACACTACTTTTTTTATTAAAAAAAAATCTATTGTTTAAATACAAAACAATAGTATGATGAGTGCCATGAGAATTGCTTGAAAATAGGAAGTTTAGGTTAATGTTTTCTATTTTAAATATTCTTGTTGAGTGATTAAATATTTATTTGGCCGCAACTGAATCCAGTTGCGGCCATTTTTTGTTGCATAAATATTAAGAAACCTGAAATGTTGCTTACTTTACAAAATCAACTCTATAACCCGTTGCTCATTCTTCCAAAATAATGTCATGATCATGAGTAGCAATGAAATCTTCGCCTACGAGAGAGAGTAGCTCTGCTTCTATTTCTGATGGAAGTGGTAATGATTCAGGCATCGTTCCTGTCGCACCTAATAATATATCTTCTCATTCAACAGAATCTTCTATAGGTTCAAACAGAGGAACTAACACAAATCAACTTCCTATGTGTTCATCAAGTCTTTCTTGAGAATTAGCTGAGACAATTCTTACTAGACTGCTTTTTTTGTCTTCACTATATACTCTCATTACTTTTTCATATTTTCAGCGTGGAGGGACACCAACAAAAGGTTTTATTTCTTCGTCAAGATCAACGATTTTTTTCTTTTTATAAAGCAAACCGCACATTTCAGGCATTTCTGTGGCAGGCAAGTCAGGAGAAAAATTTTCTTTACAAATTCTTTGTGTAGAAACCCCATAGTAGAGGTCAATGACGATTCGATCTAAAGCACTGGTAAAAGAAAAAATTCACAAAAATAAAACAACAACAATGTTGAACAAAATAGAAACAGAAAGAATTAACTTCATAAAAAGACATAAGACAATAAAACAAGCCCAGAATAAACATATGTCCCATAAAATCAACCTAGAAAACACAACAATAAAAACATTAATACAACAAAAGAGAAAACATCGAGTTCATTGTTGAAACATGGAGGAGTATAGAAAAACAAAAATATCTTAGGTCTAAGTGACTAAGTGAAGTATATAGAAGCAAGCACCAGAATGGTCTCGCCGTAGATATAGCATTCAAAGACGACAAGAGAACTGTACCCTACAGATTATACAAAGCGAAGAGAAATTGCTGATGTTTTTAAAGAACATGGAATGGATCGATGATATGATTTATGGAAATAGGATAAACCACATTTTCAAGATAATGGAAAAGACTTACCCGTCAGGCAATCAAAAAAAGTAAATGAAAAGAACACAATAAAGTCAATTCACATAGTGGTGAGAACATCCTACCCACAATGTAAAAACCCCAAAACCAAAGAAACCTTAGCACAAATAAGTCAATTATTAAGAAGATCAAGACTAAGCGAGTATTAGAGACTATTGTGAAAAATATTGAAAGCAATTTCAATTTGGGTATCTATGGAATGAAGATTATTTACCCTTTACACTACATTTATGGATTTTCAGATAACTATTTCTAAAAATATCCAAATATTATTAATAGGACTACTACTTTTTTTAATTAACATTACAGTTATCTTGAATATTGAATTTTTTGAACTAAATCTTCATAAACGATATCGGCAGATAGAACGCTTTTTTAGGTTATACATATCAAGCAATCATAAAATCACAAACCATACCTACTTACTAGTAACAATATTACTTATCTCTACTATTTCTTATAGTATGTTGTGACTGCTTCTATACAGAGAAATTTGATTCAAAAAAAAATAAGTATTATATTATTCTTAATAATGCTGTTGAGCTGAACATTTTTTGTTGAAAGGATAGCTCTATTGTACAAATAAAGTTGGTTGTTAAGTTGGCTATACTAAATGTTTGGTATAGTTTTTTACAAAAAAAAGATTGTTCTTTCGGTAAGGGATAAAAATTTTGTAAAAAGTGTTGCTTTTATACTCATAATCAATACACACTATAGTGTTATGTCTATTGTTAACTTAAAATCAATCATCATGGACGACAAAAATAAAAATAATGGTGGTAGTGATATGTTCTTAGACGACGTTCACAACCAACAACAAGGGAATAAAGATAAGAACTCAGAGTTTACCGAATGCCGATAGAAAAGTATATCAGGACATCATTGTATAGCAATGATGTCTTTTTTCTAGATAAAAAAAACTACCACTACTATAGCAGATTTAACTCATGTTTCAATCAAAGATGAGTATAACCATCAGTTAAGAAATAAGAGGTTTGGTTTTCAATAGATGAAGATCTGCTAATGTTATTATGTCTTCCTATGCTTACAAAAATTTTTGTGACGAGGTGTATAGTATCAAATCTGTTCTTACTAATTTAAAATGTAAAGACTAAATATTACATACAATTAAAACGTAAAAAAAGAGTTGCTGCAATTACAGAACTCTTTAAAATTTAGCGATAACAGCTAATAAGCATCTTTTTTATTACCATTTTTATCGTTATAAGATAGCTTTTTAACACTCATTTGTTTTTTCTTTTCTTGTGGATCATGAGATCCACTATTTACTGGTTCTGCCATTTTTCTATATTTTTGTTAAAAATTAAGTGAATTGTATTAATTATGAGTATTAAATCAAGGCTTTTGTAAGAAAAAAGCAATAGCGGAACAAAAAAAGAATTAGGCAAAACCATCGATGATTCAAGTGACAAGTTAGAAAAATACAAAGAACGTTTACAGAAGATCAAACAACTTGAACAGATCTTTGCTGTTCCTGGTAATCCTTATGATGATAACGGGGGATACAGTACGTTATCTTTTGAAGAGCCTAACGGAAAGAAGTAGAAAATGCTTGCAAAGGTAGTAGATACGTGGTGTTAGTGACCCGTATTAATGAAAACACCACTGGCATTCACAATTCACTCTTCTTTTAATATGGATGAAATATTACGATTATGGACATACTCTATTTTAATTAACTGTTTGTATTCAGCATAAGGAAGTCCGTATCATTCTGGCAAATTTTCTATATCAGCTAATGCTCTTTTCTCAAATTCTAAAAATTCTTGCGAATCAAAATCGATATTGTAACTATCTATCAATTCTTTTTCAAAATCAGAAAATAATCAAGTATAATTTTGAGGTTCTATAACACCAGTAGAATCTCTATTTGAATCAATAACATATTTATATGTACAAAGTATTCAAAATCATATTACAATAAGCACTGAAAGACAGAAAAAATATCTTTTCATGAGTGAGATAAGAACAATAAAAATACTCAAATAATATAGCAGAATAAAAGAACATATCAACCATATGTTAGCAAATAGAAAACAACCCTAAAACCATACAATAGAATCATTCAGATTCTATTTTTCTCATATGTATATCACCATTTTTACTATTGCAGCATTTGCTATGCGTAAAGCGGAAGTAATATGTAATCGTTCCTGCTGATTTTTTTTGGAAAGAAAAAAGCTACTAAGATTATACAAAGCAGCTTTTTTGATAATTTAATGTTTTTTTTGACCAAATATTGGCCAAGTACCATCGGTTAGTTGACCACCTACACATTTATAACGACCAGTATGGCCATTACTATCATATTCATATAAGTACTTTCCAATCTTTTGCCATCCAGTCATAAATGATTATATTTTTATATTCTAATTTTTTATATCGAATAAATTATAAATATCCAATAAGTCAACTCAAGAGCTTTTGATAAAATTACAATATCTCCTATCTATCAGATGATTATTTGTTGCTTTTTTTGCAAAACATACCTTGCAAAAAATAGGATCATTCCTACTATGTAACTAAATTTATACTATGAAACCCTCATGAATATTAGAAATTTTTGTATCATAGCACATATTGATCACGGTAAATCAACTCTTGCTGATCGTATGTTAGAAATTACTGAGACAGTACACAGAACGGATAATTCACAAATGTTGGATACGATGGATTTGGAACAAGAAAGAGGTATTACCATCAAAATGACTCCAGCACGTATGCAATGGAAAGGACACGAATTCAATCTTATTGATACGCCAGGCCACGCAGATTTTCAATATGAAGTATCGAGATCCCTCTCTGCGGTAGAAGGAGTAATTTTACTTGTTGATGCATCTCAAGGGATTCAAGCGCAAACGCTTAGTACCTTATATATGGCGATGGAAGAATGACTAGAGATTATTCCTGTACTCAACAAAATAGATCTTCCTGCTGCAGATCCCCAAAGGGTTGGTGAGGAAATAGAGAATACCATTGGTATTGATCAAAGCGAAATCATTGGAATTTCAGCAAAGACTGGTGAAAATGTAGAAATGGTTTTGGATGCGATCATCGACAGAATCCCTGCGCCAACAATTGAACCCACACAACAACTGGCAGCCAAAGCTCTTATTTTTGATTCAGTCTACGACAAATACAAAGGAGTGGTAAACTATGTCAAAGTGATTGAATGAGAGATTACGCCAGGAACGAATTTACATCTAGTTCACTCAGAGACAACGATCACGCCTCCAGAGGTTGGCTATGTTGATCCAACTTATAAAAAGGACAAAAAGCTTACTGCCGGTCAAATTGGTTATATTGTGACTGGTCTTAAATCGGTAAGAGATGCCAAAATTGGGGACACAATGGTTGCTACTGCCAAAGGCGAACATGAAAACCTACAACTCAATGAGGTAAGACGCGGGAATTACGATTCTCTCAAGTCTTTTGTGGTTGATGGGTTTGCTAAGGCCAAACCTTATGTCTACGCAGGTGTTTATCCTTTGGATACCTCTGAGTACGACAAACTCAAAGAAAGTTTTGGGAAACTTGTTATCAATGACAGTGCCGTAGAGTACAGCCACGAAAATTCGGCAGCCCTAGGAGTCGGGTTTAGATGCGGTTTTTTGTGAATGCTCCATATGGATATTATCAAAGAAAGGCTTTCTAGGGAATTTGATATGGAAACCATTTTTACGACACCGACGGTGATGTATTTGGTAAGAGCAAAAAATTTTACAAATCAGAAAATAAAAGACGGCTCTAACGTTGTGGAGTTGGTTAAGTCAGGTCTTTATATTCACGTTATTACTGATTTCACACAAAAACTTACTCCCGAACAAAAAGAATTCATAGAACAAAACACTGATGACAAAATTGCAGAAAAATTTAAAGAAGAGCTTAAACCATGGCTTTTGGTAAGATCAGGTGCAGATATGATCACCAAGGGTGATGCAGAAAAAATATTTGAACCAATGGCTGAGGTGGAAATTGTCTGACCAGAAGAATATGCAGGAGCAATTATGACACTTACGCAAGAATATAGAGGGCAATTAAAAAGTATGGACTACTTGGATAAGACGAGAGTGGTATGGAAATACTCAATGCCTATGGGTGAAATTATCATTGATTTTTATGATAGGCTCAAATCATCAACCAAAGGATATGCAACGATGAACTATGATTTCAAAAAATACGAAATGTCTGAATTGGTAAAACTTGATATCTTTATCAATGGAGAAGTGATTGAAGCCTTTAGTCTTATTATCCACAGAGACAAAGCTTATCATGTAGGTAAAGACATCACCGAAAGACTCAAGTGATTGATTCCAAGACACATGTTTCCGGTACCAATCCAAGCAGGAATTTGATCAAAAATGATTGCCCGTGAAACAATCCCAGCAATGCGTAAGGACGTTATCGCAAAATGCTATGGAGGAGATATTTCACGTAAAAAGAAACTTCTCAAAAAGCAAAAAGAAGGAAAAAAACGTATGAAAGCAATGGGAAGCGTTAATGTACCCTCTGACGTATTCATAAAGATGGTGCAGAGAGGAGAAAATTAATATAATATAGTATTGACCTATGATTAGGTCGATATTGGGTAACAAAAAAAGCAACCCGTTAGACAGTCGCCAGACTTGGTTGGGTTGCTTGCGAATATGATTGTATTCAGCTTGCAAATATAATCAAGAGTAATTGGCGACTATCTCTTATCAACTACAAGAATTATAAAAAATCCTCCTGCATGAAGCAAGAGGATTTTTTGTTTTTCTTCATTAAAATAAAATTCATGGGAGATATAATTATTTTTTTTGGTTTCGAAATAGAATCATTTTTTCAACATATTTTCTCATCTGAGAGATATTAGACTGGTTCATCATATTTTGTTTTGCATAATTCATTATTGGACGAATAGATTCTACTTTTCTACCAAATTGCTCCATTCGATCAAATCTAGGAAACATTCGCACATGAAACCCATGATCTGTATCTTCATTTTGAAAAATATAGACGTCTTTTATTCCCAAAACATTTTTCATTCACCCACGAGCTTTTTTTATAAGCAAAATAAGTTCTCTAGCTTCCTTATCAGAAAAATCATTTATAGTACGTTTTGATTTATCTACTGCACCAATAACAAAAAATTATGGAATGGGAACTTCTCGATCTTGTCCAAGCTCAAAAGTTCACGTATTTGTTATGACATCACTCTGAAATGGAAACATTAATGACAAGTCAATAAATAAAATCACACTCCTTACTCAACAAGTAATTCCCCATTACCATCTACCAATGATGACATACCATTGAGAAAATGTATGTATTCTATTTTTATCACATCTTCTATAGCTGCTCCAGAGTAAGATTCTGGAAACTCACTTACTCATCAAAGGATTTTTTCACGAAATTGAAGAAACTCTTTTGAAGTAAAATCAATATCTTTTTCTCCTATAGAATCTTTATTCATCCAATAATCATATACAGAGTCTTTTGCTACAAGATTAGCTATAACAAAATTTCAAAAAATAGTTTCTTTGAGAACAAAAATATGCTCCATTGTATGTGAATTTTTTTGATTATAATTATCTAACATTTCAGTAAACTCATTAATAGTTACAACAATGTTTCAATCCACTATTTGTGTATCAACAAGATCGACAGTAGTCGTATATTCAGTATACCAAAAATCATTAGTAAGAGCGAAGGCAACCTCATCTTTGATGCTAGAAAAAATCTGTTTTCATTCTTCTTTGCTTTGGTATAGCTCCTCAAAAAGCTGACTTTCCTTTATTTTTTGGAGATATATTCAATTTCTAAGAAAGAAATAATTTTTAACAAATGATAGTATTGCTTCTTCTTCAGTAAGATATTGCACATTTTGTAGTTCCGATCAATAAGGAGGACATTCACCCAAACTACAAGGCTCTTTTAATTTATCAAGACCATACTTTTTGACAAAAAATAATAAGCCAAAACAAACAATCAGCAAGAATATCCATAATATTTTTTTGTTCATCTCTCAAAAAAATAATAATAAAAAACCAAAACCAGTTTGGTTATTAGAAAAAATTGTAAAAATACAACTATTAAAAATATATCATTTATTACAACAAAAAACTCTCTAGAAATAAATCAAAGAAAAACTATCACTACCATAGAAAAACCTGTTTTATTTGTTATGCACAATGATGAAAAAAAACGTGATAGCAGCCTTTTTTTTAGTTTGTATAACAATTATTGCGCTGTTGTCATACAAATTATTTTCAACTTTTTTGTGAGCATCAATAAGTGATGATGGAACAAAATTTATCTATCTACAAGAAGAAGAAGGTATCGTAGTCTATAGCAAAAGCCACACAAACAAGTACCAAAAAGAAATAGTAGGAGAATCATCAAGGATAGCAATTACACCTATAAATCCCGACAAAGAAAGTTTTCGTGTGCTCTCTCATGGATATGCTGTCGACAAAAATTATCTATACTTTGGTTCTACAGCCCTCGCTAGTAGCGGTGAAGTAGACCTATCATCAGTAGAAGCAATCAATAGTTGTTATATCAAAGACAATAAAGGTGTTTATACCGATCCATGAATGTGGCTTACCAATGTCAATCCTGCTACATTTGCGGCAATCAGCGATTATACTCATGGGCAAATTTGTATAGGATATGATGATAAACACATCTATATGTGACCAGAAATTGTCAAAAATCCACAAGGAAAACCGATCAACTTTTGATTTGATAACATAAAAATTTTCAATGAAAAAGATTTTGGCGACTATCAGCCAATACACGAACAAGGAAAGCTATACCTAAGAGAAGGGGAGCACTACCAAGAAAACCTTATAAACAATCCTACCTATATCTGATGTCAGCTCTGGTTTGATAAAGATGCCCTCAAATTTTTTCTCCCCGATAGTGATGGAAAGCTCTTCTCGCCACCACCAAGTCAACTAGATGATTTACTCAAAAATACCTATGGATGTCATCGATCATTTGATATGATAGATAGTCCTTATGAAGGATATTTTGCAGTCAACCTTATCAATGAATATATGCAAAATAATTTTTATGAAGGCTATTCATGTGATAGCTTGGACAGACACAAGTACTTTCATGACATTGACGTTATTTCTCATTCCCACTCGCCCAAAAACACCTATCAAGCATATGGTTACGTCGTATGATATACGCAAACTCCCGAAGGGAATCTCGAAGAATGTGGAGGAGGAGAGATGATCCTCGAAATAAAAATAAACAAAAACAAAGTAGAAATCATAAATAACTACGAATTCGAAAGGCCTCAAGGAAATCAACGAAAACGATTACCATATACAAATGAAGAAAGAAGTAAGTTTCTTGATGCCATTCATCAGCAGGCAATTGATTACTTTTGATCACAATGATAGTAGTTGCAATTTAGCAAAAAACAATTACCATGACTCAGTACTTTAATTAGTTATCATGTTATTATTATGGAACCATCTATTATAGAATTACTAATGCTCATACTACGTTCAATCATCATTATCCCAGCTTTTGGATTGTTCAAAATATTCTTTCCTGGTTGGTATCTCCTGTATACCATTTGTATGATTATCATCGGATTACTCGCGTACAAATTGATCAAGAACAAAGAAACAAAGGCAAAAACACTCATAGCGCTCGGTTATGCTCAATTATTGACTCGATGAAGTATTTTTCTCCAATATGCATTCACAGGAGCTTACTTTTTTTCGTGACGTGTAGGCTTCCCATTCAAAACATTTGATACACCGACTACTTCTGGAGGAGGAGGAGATATTCCACCACTAGAAACGTTTCCTTGCGGAATACTTAACTTTGCAATATGTTTTGCAATTGCTTATCTAATCATACACTTCATACCAAAAAAATACATTACTCACAAAGCTATCAAGATAGCTATAGCAATAGGAATAGCATCAATGCTATACGGATTTGGAATGATGACATTAGCATTTGATTAAACATATGCTCAATAATAATTACATCAAAAGACAAGAGCACAATAGAGCATATCTATTGTGTTTTTTTGTACAATAACTATGTATCTTACAAAAGAGCCATTAATCTATTTAGCCGATCATATTCGCTATGAAGAATTTTTTTCTTACTGCTTTTATATGCACCAGTGTATTTTTGTCCACCATCTATGCCTATACACCAGAATATGGGGCTCAATGAGTAATTGATACATTTTGACGAAACACGCAACATTTACATAAGGAACTGACAAGAAAAGAGTTTATACAAACACTTGCCCAACGATACCCACAATACAAGAAAGATAGAGGAGTCACCGTACAGATGGACAAACATCCATTGCTAGACAATACGCAATACTTCACCGACGTCACACTCGACTCGGACATAGGAAGAGCTCTTAACTTTTTTGCACAAGAATGAATTATTAGCAAAAAATCAAAATTTTATCCTGACGCGCCATTCACGCAACAACACTTTTTTATCGTCATGGATAAGCTTCGTGTTCTTTTTTGAAAATCCAATTGTGTCTATCACAAAATCTGCGAAAAAGAAATCACCGCCAACACCAAATTTACCAAGGGAACCTATTATACCTATATCAGTAAAATACTCGACAAATCGCTCAGAAAATATTATCGCACACCTCAAGAATATCGAAATCACGGATATAGACCTCACCTTGGCCCTCAGTTTCAATTTCCTATCAAACAACAAAGCCTCAATGCCTGCTATTTTTTTAGTGTAAGAAACATCCTCAAATACAAATATGGAATTGGTGTCTACGTCAACAATACTGACCAATATCTAGGCAGAAGCAAAACATCGCTTACCACCACTGCCATACAAGATCGTTTTGATCAAATCGCTCATGTGCAAAAAGAATACAAAACGGATGTCAATTCTCTCATCACAGCACTACAACAAGGAGACCCTGTTGCCATTTCCTATATGCTTACTCACAGAGGAAAGACTTATGCTCATGTTGCTACTGCCTATAGTTTTGATAAACAGTGAGTATGGGTAGCAGAAACAGTAAGCAACAGACGTGTTCACGTTCCGTACTCCGAGTTTCTCAGTTGATCGTGAAAAACAAAGTTTAGACCATTTCGCTTGTTCTATTATCAACCCAAATATACACGAACCCAATCGGAGAAGCAGCGTGAGTCACAACACAATTTTCTCGCTTGAGAACGATAAAGAAGAAAAGAGTTGCTTAATAAGCAACTCTTTTCTTTATTTTATAAACCATCAATTGCGAAGTCATATTTTATCATGCTCGCTATTTTGGTAAAGACAGCTACTCTCAATAAATCAGGAGAATCTTTTTTCATTTCTGTAGAAATAAGTTTTTGCAATCTAGGAAACAAAGCATTCATGACAAAATCTTGTCCTTTTGGAGTCAACATATAGAATCTCATGTCTGTATTTTTAAACTTTCTAAGTATACGAAGCATGATAGTTTCTATTTTTGTTTCAAGGCTTTGGGGCAAAGGAGGCAAATCAACACATTGTCCTTCGTACGCAGGAAGAATCTCCCAGCTAGAGGTATCACTCCATCCTTCACATGAATTAGTAAAAGTTTGTCCATTGATACCACAAACTGGCTCAATTTCTGCATAATTACAATCAGCATGAACAACAGAAAAAAGAAAAAAAGAATTTACACAAAACAATCCACTCAAAAATAAGATTTTTTTCATGATAATATACAAAGATATAAACTAAAGCTATGTATAGTAATTACCTACATGAATTCCACCCAAAGACAAATTGGAAGAAAGCACTACAGTATCTCTTTTGCTGTAACATCCTCAATGATTTCAGGTGCTTTGATAAGACGCAAAGATGTTCCATCCCACAAATATTCTGCAACGCCTGGGTATGAGTTATAATGTTTTGTGTTCATAGAGCTGCAATATGCACCAGCGCCGCCTATAACCACAACATCTCATATTGCTAATAAGGGTAATCAACGAGTTGCTATGTTTCTCTGTCCATCCAGAGTAAATAAATCAGCACTTTCACAACTATGTCCAACGACAACATAATCTTTGATAGTATCACTTTGATTAAGAGCAAAAAGAGGGTGTTGTGCACCATATATTGTCGGTCTAATTATCTCTGACATTCCGCATCAAAGCTTAGCAAACGTATAACCTTCTTTTCCTGTGTCGACAATGTCATCAACATGACTAAACAAATATCACGCATTCGCTACCAAAAATGTTCACGGCTCGATTTCCATATGAAGTTTTCTTCATGTCTCTTGGTAAAATGCCTCAAATTGTGATTGAAGAGCAGATCAAATAGCCAATACATCAGCATGTTTCTCTCAAGGAACTCTCGCAACCTTGAAACCACCACCCAAATCTACATTGACAACATCAGGTAATTTTTTTGCAAATGACAGAGAAAGCGCCGCCACATTTTGCCAAATATCAGGGTCAGTACCAGAACCAATGTGCGTATGTAAGGTGACAATACGAAGACTATAGCGAGCTACGATCTTTTTTGCCTCTTCAATATATTCATGCCAAATTCAAAAAGACGAGTGAATACCACCGACATTTACTTGGGAAAATTGACCAGAGCCAACCCCAGGATTAAGTCTAATCCCAACATCTGTACCAGGAAAAAGCTCACCGAATTTTTGTAATTGAAAAAGACTACACGCACAAAATTTCACACCACGTGCAATCAAATCAGATAAATTATGGGGCCACTGTTGCCCAGTAATTTGAATAGATTCTGCAGGAATTCCTGCATTGATCGCTCTCATCGCTTCATACCCGCTACATGCGTCTATCGCAATCCCTTGGCGATGCAACAACTGCAAGAGCGCTCCAAGAGGATTAGCTTTCATTGCATATCTAACCGTCAAACCAAAAGCATGGGGCATATTCAGCAGTGTTGTTGCTTGCTGCACCAAATGGGATTGGTCATATACGTAAGCGGGGTAGTGTGGCAACTGAGAAGCGACCGTCGATAAAAAAGCATGTTTCATAATAGACAATAATTGAAATAATAAAAAAAATCCCACCGCCAACAGCGATGAGATTCCTTTATGATGAACAATTTCACACAAAAAAGCTCTCTAGCTGTCAGCAGAGTGAGAAGGTTTTTTGTCTTTTTTAACTACAAATATGCTATTCATAGAACTAATTGCATCATAAATCTGTCTCTTCTATATAGTTATTTTTGCAAAGTACAAGAGGAAATCATGACCCTATCAAGTTTTCCTTAGCTTTTTTTGTCATACGTTTAATATCGTATTCACGTTTGGATGCTGCTGATCTATTGGCACATTTCTGACACCAAACAAGTGTGACTGGACGCCTTGTTTTTGTATATTTTGCTCATAATGAGGAGGAATTATGCTCGGTTATTCTACGTTCTATATCAGTGGTAATTCATGTATACAAAGAACCATCCGCACATCTTACCATATACACAAACCACATACCTCACACAAAAAATAAATTTTTACTCCAAAGAACTATAACTCTTTTCTTGCAAAAAAAAAGCCCTCTAGATGCTAGAAAAGCTTTTTGTTAATAGCTATTAGGACATTAGTTATTAGTAAATGAAAAAACTAATTACTATTTATCGTCATCATAAATAATTCGCCCTTTGTAATAACTCTTGTATGGTACAACATGATTTGAGAAGCTTGTTTGTTTTAGCCAAGCTCTAAAATAGTAAAAATTTACTCTATCTTCTATTTTTTCCAATTCATAATAGTAACTACCGCAGAGCTTTGCTGAAATATTACTGTCACGAAGACTATCAATGATGGTATTGAGTCTATTTGTGTAATAATTTTTTTTCTCTACTGGCATAGAGAGATTTTCAACACTCAGTAAACCCAGACTAGCATTAGCAGCAAGAACAGCAAGAAAAGTTCTTTTAAATTGATCGTCAGAAGAAAAACGATTTTTGTTCTTTTTAACATTAACATCCCAAAGGCAATATAACGCAAAGGAAGCAATTGCCAAAAGCAACAAGGCAAGAAGGATTATTAATTTTTTATTTTTCATTTTTTAATTTTAGGGGGTTTAACAATTATATTTATGAGATACATTATTAGTAATTGAACGATGAATAGCAAACAAGCAAGCATATTTTCTGAGAGTAAAACAAATGATTATTACTTGATTTTATCAAAATACGCATTAGAGTTTATGGCAATATCCCTTAATATCCATCAAAAAGAAATAATATGTTCAAATAATGAATGCATCAATAACGAATTGTCTGATTATTTGGGAGTATTTTTTTGATTTAAAATCGTTTTATATTTCGTATAACACTTTCCGGGGCCCCAAGTTTACACTACTATACAATTATGTAATATGAATTTATATCAGCAGCAATGAATCAATAAAGTTCGGAAAAGTGGCAAAGATTTGTCGGAAGATAAACATGTGGGGAAACTACTTCGTTCGGGTTTTTCTTGTGATCATTGTGGATATGAGTGACGTATTATAAAAAGAAACCTACAACAGATTAAACAGCAGAATGGCAGTGAATGCCATATATACTACTACCTAATGTGCTCTAGGTGTTGTAGAAAGCAATTTTTGCCTTCTATACTCACCGCTTCAACGAAACAATCTCATACTATCGTATAATCTTGTCTTGCACAGGAAAAAATATCTTGCTCTTAAACAGGATGCAATGGCCATTGCACAACAACAAACATCACCCTCAGGTGATGTTTGTTTCTTGTCTTCTTGCAATTTACAAACGGATTTCATAAATACAAACATAGACAATTTATTACCTACTTATTTCATGTCCTCACTTATCATCGCCATTCAAATTATTATCATTTGGCAATTCTGAACACTTGTAGAAAGAGTGTCTGACAAAAATTCCATGGAGTGGATCGATCATTTCCAAGAAAAAACTAAAGTATCCGATGCTGTTGCCTGAGAATTATTTCAAGGATTAGCAACATCTTTTCCTGAAATGTCTACCATGTTTGTTTCTGTGGTATTTTTTGCGCTTAACCCAGTTGTGTGACTTGCAGCCAATGTTGGCTCAGGTGTATTTCAGTTTATGCCAGTTATCGCCATTCCTGCACTTGTTAGTAAAAAGCCACTCCATGTCGATAAATATGAAGTGATAAGAACTGTGTTGTTCTATTTTTCTACATTGGTATTGCTTGGATTAGTCATTCTTGATGGAAAAATTCAATTAATGGAACTCATTGGGATTGTTGCTTATTGGGCTATTTTTATGTACCGAACTATTACTCAACGGCCACACATTAGAACAAAAAAATGACGAAAAAAACAGCCCATACGTGATCACCACTTGCCGGACTCTTTTGAAAAAAAACAAGGACTATTTGCACGTATCTCAAGATATCTTCCTACCAAACTAGCAAAACTTATTCCTGCACCTGACCATAAACGAGGATATATAGGAAAAATACCTCTCGGATTTATTCTTTCACTCTTACTTGTAGGAATTTCTGTTTATATTCTTGTAGGAGTAGTAGAAGATTTGTGAACAAAGTTTGGTATTTCTATAGCCTTCCTCAGCCTCACCATTCTTGCAACCATCACATCTCTTCCCGAGCTCGCAACCAATATACCACTAGCAAAAAAAGGAAAAGGAGATCAAATAATAGGAAACGCAGTAGGTTCTAATAGTATCGACATAGCAATATCAACATGTCTTATGACATTGATCGCAGCACTCGTCACCAACACCTCTGTTTTTGTAATACAAGACAAAGCTGCTATACTTTGGGCAATTGCGCTTTTGGCACTTATTTCGCTACTATTCCTTGGATTACTGCGAGCCAGCAAATGGAAACTAGGAAAGCGACAAGGCGTAATCTTGCTTGTCGCTTATGTTGCTTATGTTGGATTTAATTACTTCAATTTTCAGTAAGGAAATTACAGTACTTACGGCAAAGGAAATTCTAAACAGAACGCTTTCACGTTTTGACGCAATTGTTGTAAGTACTGCTCATCATCTCTATATTGCAATGCCTCATCAATGAAGCCTACAATCTTTTTGACATCTTCTTCTTTGACACCACGAGTAGTCATCGCTTGAATCCCAATACGTAATCCTGATGGACGGAACGGAGGATTCGGATCATCGGGAATAGTCGATTTAGAGGTAGAAATTCCTATAGCATCAAGTGCTTTTTCAGCCACAGACCCATCAGGAATATCTGAATTACTAAAGTCAACAATAACCATGTGATTGTCTGTTCCTCAGGTCACGAGCTGGTAACCCAAACGCAAGAATTCATCAGCCATTGTTTTTGCATTGGCAATAATTTGTTGAGCGTATGTTTTATAACTATCCTGCTGTGCTTCACCAAGAGCAACTGCAATCGCTGCAATAGTATGCATGTGTGGACCTCCTTGCACTCCCGGGAAAACAGATCTATCAATTAATGTTGGTAGGTTTTCTTTGAGTGGTTCTGGTTTTTTGAGGGGATTAAGCACATTTCCTTTGGACAAAATAAGCGCACCTCTTGGTCATCTAAGTGATTTGTGCGTTGTTGTCATCATCGCATGAAACCCATAATCCAAAGGATTTTTGAGCACTCCTGCCGCAATCAATCCACCAATATGTGACATATCAGCATAAGCATAAGCATCTACTTCTTGAGCAATTTCTACAAATTTTGCATAATCCAAATCTCTTGGGTATGCGCTAAACCCAGCAAGGATGACCTTGGGTTTATGTTTGAGAGCCATCGCACGCAACTCATCAAAATCAATAACGCCATTGTTGGTCGTATAACGAACAAAATTAAACACTTTTGCAGTAAATGTTACAGGAGCACCATGGGTCAAATGACCTCCATGACTCAAATCCATACCCAAAATAGTGTCACCTGGTTCCATCATCGCATGATAAGCACACAAATTAGCTGCCGCTCCAGAAAGTGCTTGTACATTAGCATGATCTGCACCAAAAATTTGTTTTGCTCTCTCAATAGCAAGTGATTCGATTACATCGGTATTTTCTTGCCCTCCATAGTACCTCTTACCAGGAAATCATTCTGCATATTTATTACCAAATACACTCGCTTGCGCCGCCAATACTGCCGCCGATTGGTAGTTTTCACTTGCAATAAGTTCCATTCACTCAGCTTGCCTTTGTTGTTCTGCTTGCAATGAAGAAAACACTGCCGCATCGCTTTTTTTAATCGCTTCAAACATCCCTTTTATATTACTCAAGTAAACAAGATGACAAAAAAATCATAAAGAAGTTATACATGTTTATACATGAATTCAAAGTCCAAATAGACTATGTACAACTTCTTGCATTCCACTCAGGAAAAAATATGATCGAAATCATTAAATAACAAAAAGAATAATAAAAATGCTAGGTAGAATATTAAAAACAATTTGGACAAAAATAGTAGGTTCTAATTATACTACATCAACGGTTTCTATAATTGAGTCATCACAAAGCAGTAAGAAAAAATCAACGGTGAGCTCAAGTGAATTATCACCAGATGATATCCAAGAGCTTATAAATGATTTAGTAGATGGACTATAAAAATACAAAAAACAGGTAACGGAAATCCGTTGCCTGTTATTTTTATTAATGTATTTTTTTATTGATACTTATGACGATACATCAAAAAGGCACAAAAACATAGAAAAAAACCAAAAATACCGCTGATTACCACAAAATGAAACCGATGCAAAAAGTGATAAGTAATTCATCGATTAGTATGCATTATTCGAGCAGCAATACCGTGCTGAATACCAATAAACACTACCACCGCAGTAAGTGATGCAACACCCCAATAATAAGCTATTTCAAAAAGCAAAAACTGCAATCATTTATGCCAATGAGCACCCATTGACTCAAAGATAAAGAACAACCTTTTGTGTTTATGTAACAAAGAGGCAAGCACATACATCATAAAAAAAACAACAATCACCAAAACAAACCCCGACAAAATAAGGAGGAGTACTTTCAATGCGTTCAGATTACTTTCTATTTTTTGTGTACGCTTCTCAGGATAAGAAAGGGAGTAGTCACGACTATATTGTTGCAAAAAAGTCTCAAAATTATCACGAGAATCAAAACGACCAACCACTTTAAACAACGCAATATTTCCACGTCACAGTTGTGCAAGCATCTCTTCAACAGTACTCAATGGCATCGTCACTCCGAGCAGAGGAACTGTCGCATCAGTAAAACTAATACGTTCTTTGCGCTGTACACTCTGTATATAAGAGAAAAAACTCGATTGTCCTATATAAAAATCCAACGACAACATTCATAATACTTCATTGGTCAATTTAGGATACAAGGAAGAGGTACCTCACAAACTGAGATTATAGACATCAATCAACTGTTGGGAAACAGCAACTCACGACAGCGATCCCTGCATATCCAAAAAATAATTATCCGACGCCGCATACAATTGCATATCGGTATGAAGACCTAAACCCAAATAGGAAATATCCACACTTACAGGTACTTGCACCGTATAAAACGCATACAAATCATCGATTCACGAAAGTCATGAAATCTCTGTCAAAAGTCATGTGGCAAGCACTCTTGTATCAAGCCCATCTGCAACATTCGGTGTATTGGTCAAGACAAAACTATGTTGTCCCAAGCCATCTGCTCACGACGCATCAACATAAAAATGATAAGCATTGTAATACATAGCTACCATTCCACAACAAAACATCATCCCCAAGGCAAGACATCCAATCACAATATTGGTCAAAAAAGGATGTGCTGCGATGTGCTTTTTGACTAGTCAATAGAGCATGAATGCTTCGTCATAGAAATAAAATGTTCATCATGTGTTGCAACTACAACATAATGATCAGATGCATAATCTTGTATCAAAGCATACAATTTTTGTGCAAGAGGTTTGTGTAAGTTCGCTCCTGGCTCATCCAACAACAACACACGAGGTTTGTGAATCATCGCTCTTACCAAAGAAACTCTTTCTTGTTGCCCACCAGACAAATCAGCAACGTTAGTTTCCAAAAATGGATGCAGTTGCAAATAATCAACCAAATAATCAAACCACTCACTATCGCAAGTTGTTGCTTGTGGTGCAAGAGCAAAAGGCAGCAAAATATTGTCGCGGACACTACAATCATACAACAAACCATAATCCTGAAAATGAAATCACACCACATTTCCTCTATAGTGGAGCAATTGATCATAGGGCAAAGCATAAATGTTTTGTTTTTCAAAAAAAACAGCACCAGACTGCGGTTCACGTAAACCTCCCAATATTTTCAACAATGTCGTTTTTCCTTTTCATGATGGTCCATACAAAACGGTCAATTCTCCTTGGGCTATCTCAAGATCAAATCACGCAAAAATAGGTACACGAGGGCGATACGCAAACGACATTTTTTTTACCGAAAGCATACTATTATCGACAAAAACAAAATAAAACAATCTGACAACTGAGCATTTTTTAACTTTTTTTATACCAAAGACATTGCATCCCAATCTACTTTGAATCATCTTTTTTGGAGTTTCAATGTTGTGTACACTGCTTCCATGAATTGTCTCAAGTTTTTCCCTTTGAGAATTATATGATAACGGTATTTACCATAAATTCTATACACAAGAGGAGGAGTCGTATAAATTTCAAGATCAGGCATTTTGTATTTTTCTTGCAAAAACAAAAGCTCCTTATACAAATTGGAAACTTGCGTATGAAGACGTTCTTCGACCTCATGTTTGTAGCGAAGAACACAGATTTGTCCATAAGGAGGATATGCATGATCACACCTAAATTCATCTTCATTTTTTTTGAATCTTACAAGATCTAAGGCACATGCGCTACGAACAGAGTAGTGGTCACAATTATAACTCTGCACAATAAAATTTTTTGTTGTGTGGCGAGACAAACCATCATACAAAAAGCGGAAATTTCTCTCCACGGCAGCAAAGTCAGGAATGTTGAGCCCTACGTCCGCATCAAGATAAACGAGCAAGTCAAAATCACATTCTTTTATTGGAGTTGTAAGTAACTCTGTACCAACAATTAACTGATGTGCAGCCAAATCCAGTTTTTTGAGTTTTGCAAACGAATTGACCTTGGAAGAATCCAACAACAACGGACTAACACCAAACATATCTCGCAGCATTTCACCAGCTTTTTGAATACCTAATCAATACGGTTTCATCGCATTGGGTTGTTTGCACTGAGGACAAGCATCAAAAGCATCATATTGCGTTTTACAAATATGACACAAACCAATAAAATCTCCTTGAGGTAATTTGTGGTAGGCCACACTTACATCACATTGACGACATTGGGGTATATAACCACATGACTGGCAAAGCACTCACGAAGAAAATCATTTTTTGTTGAGAATAATACCAACTCTTTTACCTTGGCGAAGAGTTTTCTCTATTCCTCTTTCTGCTAATTCAGAAAAATATCCAGTAGCCTCTTTTGTCATATCGACCAAATAGATCTTTTTTCCTTTCTTTTTATGATCAAAAAGCTCGTAATTCATACCCCAAAGTTAATACAAACATAAACTCCAACTTGCATTCTAGTTTTTTTCATATATTTTTTACCCTGTCTATGTACTACGAATCCCTTTATCGCTTGTCAACTATTTCTGATGACTATTAGACAAAAACGAAATGAGTTTCGAACATTTACCAAAAATGTAAGAGAAACTGGGGCTATTTTTGCGCTACCGCCTCATATCGTTGATGAAATAACAGCTATCATAGCAAATCAATATGACAATAGACCACTAAGAATTATCGAATTAGGAGCTTGACCAGGGAATATTACTACCGCATTATGCAAAAATTTTCCCACCGCCGATATTATTGCTTACGAAATTAATGCCGACTTTTGCAATATTCTTCGCAATAAGTTGCACGAGTACAATAATATCAGCATCAGACAGCAATCAGCAGAAGACATCATCACTGATTATAACAACGACACCGTTGATGTGTTTATATCGACGCTTCCTCTATCCACAATGTGAATAGTAGGTAACATCATTCTCAAAGCGTGTCATGAAAAGCTCGTCGAAGATGGTATGTTTATCACGGCACAATATCGTACGACACAAAATCAAAAAATAGAGCACTACATCTGACCGCAAGTCACATTCAAAAAAAAGTGGACGTTTTTCCCGCCCGTCAAAGTCAAAATCTCATCTTTTGAAAAAACATGACAAACCAAAAATACTAACATGCATTAATTATTTGACGAAATAAAAAGCCTATTATATGAATACATAATAGGCTTTTTTTTTATTGTTATTTATATCGTTGATACTAACATCGCAGCAATCATAACAAAGCAGACTATTCCCGAAAGAAAAGTTGCATATATTCCAACTTTGTGAATTGGCTTTAGTTCATATGGGTTTGTCACATTAATTTCTCCTTCTTGATTATCAAAAAGATTATATAACAATATGTGACCAACAATAGAAACGATTTCTAAAAGAATAAACACAGGAATCGTAATAATTTGAGCAATAGCTTGCTCTGTTTTGGGAAGAGGTGGAAAGTAAGGAAAAACAATCGTGATAGAACAAACCAAAAGTAATACCAAAAGTAATAGTAATACGAAAGGATTTTCATCAAAAAATTTGATTTTTCTATACGCCCAGTATGCAAAAAAAACAAGCACAAAAGTAATCAAACTCCATCCAAGTGAGTAGAGCCCAATCTGAAACAATAAAATAGGTAATAATTGCATTTTTTAAGTTTTTATTTTATAGATTACTAATACATTAGCAAACGAACAATATCAATTAAACAAAATAAATCAACAAACACTTAAAAAAATAGCTTTGTACAAAAGATATTCAAAAAAATAGTCATCACTCACACAATTTTGTAACCTAATAAATTAATGGAAATTTCTTGTTTTTTTTGTTTATAAAATATATTATACGCAAACATTCATCGCTATAAGTACCTCATTTACTATAGTTCTCACTATTAATGAACCCATTAAACCAAAAAATCAAACAATTGCAAAAAACACTTACCGAACGAGAATATCGACCAGCAACTGTTTTTTATGTACCTATTGCTTTTTATTTTGTGTATCTAGCAATCAAAGCAAGGCACCTGTTGTTTTTTTCTAATATTGATCCATTTATGGAATGTAGCGATTTTCTCGACACCTCAAAATACAATGTTTTCAAAAAATTAGACAAAGAATTATTACCAGAAACTATTATACATCGTGCATGAACAGCAATAGATACAACGATCAAACAAGTAGATGCAATGAAAAACGATTATCCTTTTATTGCAAAACCTGATCTCGGACGTAGAGGTTCCCACATACAGCCAATCAGAAATAAAAAGCAACTCATTGAGTATCTCTCTCAAAGCAAAGGAGACACACTCATACAACAAATGATAGATTGGCCAATAGAAGTAGGTGTTATGTACTACCATATTCCTGGACAAAAAAAATGAGTTATTAGTGGTATCATGCAAAGAAATTTTCTTACTGTTATAGGAGATGGAAAAAAAACACTGAAAGAATTACTAGAAAAGCATCCGAGGGCAAATCGTTATATGAAACAACTACACGATATCAATAAACGCCAATGGGATGCAGTACTCAACAAGGGAGAAGAGCTAAGAGCAATGCCTTTGGGAACCCATAGTAGATGAACCCAATTTTTGGATATATCAGAACATATTACTGACAAAATGGTAGAACGTTTTGATGCAATAGCCCAACAAATGAATACATTTTACTTTTGACGTTATGACATAAGACTAGCATCGCTTGATGACTTAGAGAGTGGTCCAATAAAAATATTGGAAGTCAATGGAGCACCATCGGAGCCTGCGCATGCTTACGACCCTCAATACAACGTCTTGCAGTGATACAAAGAATTTATGTTCCACCGACACAAAATATATGAAATCGGTAAAAAGAACAAAAAAGCAGGTTATCCATACATGACTCTCAAAGAATTTTACCAATTATATCAAGCAAGAAAAAAGCTCCAATAGTGGCAAGAACAAACAAGTCTTGAAAAGACAGAGGTAAATTCATATAAGGAAACAGTTATTTAATTTTTCGCGTTCGTCTACATGAGTGAACAACAAAATGAAAATCTTATCCCAGGAAACCAAGGTAAGAACATTGAACCCCTAAGTATTGAAAAAGAAATCACACAATCCTACATCGATTACGCGATGTCAGTGATTGTTTCTCGTGCACTTCCCGACACAAGAGACGGTTTCAAACCCGTATTGAGAAGGATACTTTTTGCTATGCACCAAATTAAATTATTCCACAATGCAAAATACAGAAAATCGATGAACGTTGTGTGAGAAGTCCTCGGTAAATACCATCCGCATGGAGACTTGAGTGTGTACGAAGCGATGGTCCGTATGTCACAAAACTGGGCATTACGTTACCCGCTTGTTGATGGACAAGGAAATTTCGGTAGTATTGATGGTGATGGTGCAGCTGCGCCAAGGTATACAGAGGTAAGAATGACCAAGATAGCGGAAGAAATGCTACAAGATATCGAAAAAGATACCGTAACATGGGCACCCAACTATGATAATAGATTGGAGGAACCGCAAATGCTTCCTACAAAATTTCCTAACCATTTGTGTAATGGAACCATGGGTATTGCTGTAGGTATGGCAACCAATATGCCTCCTCACAATCTCAGGGAAGTTATTGACGCAAGTATCCACTGTGTAAATAATCCTGAAGCAACCATCGAAGACATCATGCAATATATCAAAGGACCTGATCTTCCTACTGGAGGGTATATTTTTGATTCAGAAAGAATTTTAGAAGTATACAAGAAAGGAAAAGGAGGTATTGTTATGCGTGGTAAAACACATATTGAAGATAAAGGAAAGGAAAAAATTATCGTTATCGACGAAGTACCTTACCAAGTAAATAAAGCAAGACTTATCGAAAAAATTGCAGAACTAGTAATCGAAAAAAAGATTGAAGGAATTACGGATATCAGAGATGAGTCATCAAAAGATACTATCAGAGTGGCAATATACATCAAAAGTACAGCAAACGAAAACAAGATTTTGCTACAATTATATAAATCAACAGACTTACAAACAAACTTCAATGTTAACAATGTAACATTGGTAGAAAAAGGAACACAGCCAGAGCTTCTCAATATTAGAGATCTTGTTTTCCAATTTGTTCACTTTAGACAAGAAGTTGTTCTAAGAAGAACAAAATTTGAACTCAAAAAAGCTCAAGATAGACTACACATTCTTGAAGGTCTAAAGAAAGCGATAGATATTATCGATGAAGTAATCGAAACAATCAAAAATTCTAGCACCAAGCAAGATGCAAAGCAAAACTTAATAGAAAAATTTGAATTTTCAGAAATTCAAGCAGAATATATTCTTTTGATGAGACTGCAATCACTTGTATGACTTGAAATCGAAAAAATATCAGAAGAAATTGAAGAAAAGCTAAAGCTTATCGAGTATCTTGAGGGAATCATTAATAATCCACAAAAATTAAACGAAGTGGTAATCGAAGAAATGGAATATATCAAAAATAAATACGGAGACGAAAGAAGAAGTATTCTAGTAGAAGATCAAAGTGTTTATAACCTCAAAAAGCTTCTCAAATGACTTGAAGGAGAAGCAGATAAAGTCAAGGAAGACGTTATCGTTTGGATGTCTGACAGTTACCAAATTAGATGCCTTTACCAAACAAGAACTTCATATGTTCCTGACGAAACACTCGATATAATATATACTCATAACCAAGATCAACTAGTAATTGTAACTAGTAAGGGAGAATTGGTAGTGCAAAGAATTAAGGATTTTGGTACTTTCACAACTAAATCACATCCGCTTGATTTGAAAAAACACTTTGGACTCAAAGGAGATGTTATTTTTGCTAAGACGCTACACTTCCACTATGACTACTTGATATTCTTGACCAACAAAAACAACATCAAAAAAATAGAAAAAAATGTTGTTCTTTCATTCAAGAAATTCCCAACAACAATTATGAAACTTCCTCAAACAGGAGAAAAGATTGTTTCGGTAAAACCAGTAGTACAAGGAGATCATCTAGGAATAGTTACTGAACAAGCAACCATGCTTCTTTTCCCAGAAGACAACGTAAGACCGATGGGTAAAACAGCGGGAGGAGTGAGGGCAATAGAACTAGAAAATGGAGATAAGCCTTCATACATGATGGTATACAAAGATGAACCATTCATTATGATTTACACAGACAAAAAAGGAAAACTATTGAATTTTGAAGATCTAAAAGTTCGAAAAAGAGCAAAAAGAGGACAAGTCGTTGCAACACTAGATAAATGAGACAAAGTAATTGGAGCGATAAGTATAGAAGAAGGAGCTGTAAGATTAAGAAACCAAAAAGACGAATATACAACGATACATTCAGATGATGTATTCTTATGAATGCCAGAGGATGGAATGGATAACCTCAAGGTGTCATCAAAAATAACAAACGTCTTTAGACCATGGGAAGAAAAAACGGAAAACATGCAATATAAAGAAGAAAAGAAGCAAAAAATTAAAGAATTGAAAGAAAAAGAACAAGGATTATTTGAAGGAAAAGAGGAAAAATCAGCAGATAATGATCAAAAATAAACGAGAAAAAATAAGAAGAAAAGAAAAAAACTATTCACTCAGTGGATAGTTTTTTAAGTTCTCCTCTAGAAAAACAAAGCTAAAACGAGAAAACACAAAGCTGAACTTGAAAAAAACCTTTTTTTGTTTTTTTTAAACAAAAGTAAAACATCAAAGAAGCCAGTAGTCAACTAATACAATTCATTTTAAAAAAAAATAGAATTAAATAATTTTATTGACATTTTTTAGTTTTAGTGTATATTGAGACTGCTCAACATTTTTAATTATTCTTATGCCGTGGTGGACATGAGGACGCATACACAAAATGCGAGCAATAAAAAATCAATTATCCACATCTCACTAATTGCCTTTGTTGTTATGATAATTTATAGCTACAGCATGATACACATTAAGGCAGTGGATAAGATTACTGGCCCCAATGTCAGCTCGACTGCTTTACAGCAGAAAGACAAGTCGGTACGAGATTCAATTAAATCTGTAGCATTAAAAGCTTTTGTTGATTCAAAGAGAAATCCAAACATTCCTCAAGATCACAAAAGGCATGTGGCTTGGCATGATAAGCAAAACCTTAGCAAAATGAAAGACCGTGAAAAAATGGAGCAAGAGATCCAAACAGATCCTACTGCGAATACATTTCCCGACATTGAGCATCATAAGTATCAAAGCGATATTGAAATTGCCTCAATTAATGGAATTATTAATGGTCACTTCAATGGTAAATTTTACCCAGACAATGATTTAAAGTACGCAGACCTTCTGTCTATGTTGCAAAATACATACAAAGCTGCCTACAATAAAGAAATCAGCACAATGCTATTGGAAGAGCTCATCGCGCTCAATAAAAAACCTAACGATTGCGTTAGTTATACAGAATTTACTAACATTCTTGCTAGCTTACAAAATATTCGTCCCAAAATAAAAACATTGGATGAATTAGGCCTGTACCAATCAGATCAAAAAGTTACAAGAGCACAAGCAATTAATACATTGATCTCAATGACTGATTTACGCACTAACACATACAATCCAGAAGCTCCAACATGAATTGTTCCTGATACAGTGGTCACTATGACAGAGAATTTGTGAAACTCATACATCAGTAACATGATAGAAATGGGAATTATAGACGAATTCCACAATAGTGTAAGCAACCCACTTGCTAGTATTACTCGTGAAGAGTTTATAGCTTGGACAGTAAAATTCATGCAAAAGCACAATGATAGTATCCCTGAAAAAATAGGCAACATTGATTATTTTGCTGACATCACTAGTGAAAATCAGTACTTTAATGAGATTAGTATTGCAAAAATTAACTGATTAACATCATTTTTTGAAACAATTCATAGAAATGAAACGTACTTACAGCCACAAAAAAACGTTACACTCTACGAAGCAAATACGATGTTACATCAACTAAACAATGAGGTTATTGTAAATAAATCACAAGATGTCGATCTTGTAAGCTATGAAAAAGCAGCAATGCTTTTGCTAGGTGCAATAACAGAGCAACCTCACAATGAAGAGAAAACAACTGTTCATAAAGAGGACACAAAAACTACTGAGGCACTATGAGAGAAAATTAATGATCCTTGGATAGTACAAACTATCAAGCCTTATGTAAAAAAAGCAGTGGAAATGCGATAACAAAGATCAAAAAAATGCGGTAGAAATACCGTGTTTTTTTTGTATTATCAAACAAGTACTTTAGATTTGGCCAACGACCAATGTTCAGATATATTTTCCTTACGTTTATCTTGTGTGTTTGCATCACTCCTGTATTCGCAACCTTTGATTCACTAGAAAAAAACTGCTTATTTATAGAAAATAAATATATCGATACCTGCCCACAGCAATGGAAACAAATCAAGATTATCAACAAAGCCCTCTATGATATTCGAGCAAGCGAAGAAGAGCTCTCTTTGGGTAAAGCAGAAATGATCAAAAAAGTAACAGAAATGAAAACCACGTTACAACAAGTGGACAAAAAACTTTTTCTTTCCAAGCAAAGAACACCCCAAAAAACGTTCTTTATCCAATACATGATCCACCTTATTGATCTGTACAAAGAAGAGCTTGATCAACCTTGAAAACTTGTCGGAAAAGTAGATACGCTTTTTAGCAAAACGTATTTTGATGGCAACCAAGAAGGAATAGTCATAACCAACATTTCTCACCAAGATCCTTGAAAGACAATAAGACAATATGATACCAATATACCTATTGCTGTTACCATAAGAAATTTTTCTGATACTCCTATCAACAACATTGAAGATATTTACTGTTTTGCAACAGTTGGCAAGGAAGATAGCATCTTTCCACTAACAATCCCGACCAATGTTCTTGATTCCAACAGGATTGAAACAATTAATACACAACTTATCACTCAAGACAAAACACTTCTTGAAAATACAGGACAAAAAACCATACATTGCACCATGGTATACAAAGAAAATGAAACAGAATATTATACTCCTTATAAGACATTTACATTTGATGTTGAAGAAGCATAGGCTATGCTAAAATTTACTCTATCAGATATTCTCACCATAGTCAACAAAGGTCAGAAAGCTCTCTTTGGAGGGTTTTCTTTTTGGCTTGAAACAGAAATGCACAAAATAAGAAAAGTAGGAAATAATTATTACAGTGAAATGATAGAATTTGATGACCAACATAACATCAAAGCCAAAATAACAGGAATTATTTTTGATGCAACTATTGTAAGTAATTTTCAAAGAAAAACAGGTATCAACTTACTTAAAAGCGATAATATTACTTTGCTTATCAAAGGAAAATTACATTTCCACAAAAATTATGGAACAAGTATCATTATCAACGAAATTTCTTCACAATATTCGTTAGGAAATATTACCGAACAAAAAAAACACATTCTAGCCAAGTTGCAACAGGAATGAATACATCACAACAACAAACATTTACCTGCCCCCGTGCCTCCCTTGACTATAGCATTGGTCTGTGGAGCAAAATCACAAGGAGCAAAAGATTTTTTGAGCGTATTGGAACAGAGCCCTTATCAATACAACATAGTTCCTTACCATACGGCAGTCCATGGAAACACAGCCAAAGAGTCAGTTCTGCAAACATTGCAAAAAATAAAAGAAGACTGCTCTCACGTTAATTATAGCTATGTCGTTATTACCAGATGAGGTGGGGAGAGTAGTTGAATGTTGCGACAAAATGACGAGAAGATAGCAAGAGCAATTTGCCACCTTTCTGTACCAACCATTGTGGCAGTATGACATACATCTGATACTTCTGTGCTTGATCAAATAGCCTATCACACAGCCAAAACCCCAACAGATGCGGCCTACATATGCCAAGAAGCAACCGAAAAATACCACCTACAAACAAACCATTATCTTGCCCAAATACACCAACGTGTACAGACAAAAATACATGAACAAAAAACCACAATAGACACTCTCTTACTCAACATCAACAGCCTCATTTCTCATCATTATACTCAAACAAAAAATAATATAGAAAAGCGATATACCGCTATACAACAAAAAGATCCATCTAAACTGAAACACCAAGGGTACGGAATTATACAAAAAGATGGAACATATATTACCCCACAAAAATTAAAAGAATTGGGCAATTGAGACGAGCTTACTATTGATATTTACGACCATACTCTTACAGTAAAAATTACAAAAAATACCACAAAATAAAATTTTATACTATAGTTGCTCCACATGAAAAAAATACTCATCACATGAGGACTTTGATATATTGGGTCACATGTTACTATCCAGTGTATGAAAGAAGGTTATGAAGTAGTGATTCTCGATAATCTCAGCAACAGTTCTCTCACAACGTTACACGAAATAGAGCAAATTGTTGGAAAAAAACCAATCTTTTTTGATGCGGATATGAGAGATATTAGAAAACTGGAACAACTATTTTCAGAGCACAACGATATAGAGTGAGTACTGCACTTAGCTTGATACAAATCAAACAAAGAGAGTTGTGAAAAACCATATGAATACTATGATGTGAACATCAATGGGACAATAAGATTGTTGTACATGCTCAACAAATACAACATTACCAAAATTGTTTTTGCATCAACAGCGAACGTCTATGATTTTGCAAGCACTATTCCGCCATTTGTCGAAACAGATAAAGTAAAACCACTCACACCATTAGCGACGACCAAACTCATCGTAGAGCAAATACTATCAGATATTGCAAAGCACAAATATATGAATTCTGTTACCTTAAGAATATTCACGACTATAGGGGCAGACAAAAGCGGTCTTATCGGAGACAGTCCCAAAAAACACGCAAATCTGGCAAGTAATTTATCAAAAGTAGCATTAGGACAACGTGATAAATTTGCACTATATGGAAAAGATTTTGCAACAGAGGACGGTAGCGCGATCAAAGATTTTATTCACGTTGATGACGTGGCGAGTGCATTTATACATTCATATGTCTACCTAGAAACTTTTGAAAAAACACAAAAAGAAAGTGATGATATAGAATTCCTTCATGGTGTAAACGAAATATTCAATATTGCTTCATGAATGGGAAGCAGTGTTCTTGAAATAACCAACACAATGGAACAAATAACAGAACAAAGAATACCAATCAAAGTAGAGGAACGTAAAGAATGAGAAGTTGCCGTACTCATTGGTAACAGCAAAAAAGCACAAAACATACTTTGACGACAAAGCCAAAAAACACCGTTTGAAGCGTTGCAAGATCATTGGAATTTTGTTACCAAACATCACTAAAACAAAATAATATAACAGAGCAAATTTTTAACTTTATAGAAATGGCATGTCATTGCTTCAGTTTTTAATCATTATTGCTTCAGTAGTATTTCTACTTTTCGGTATCGATCGATACAAAAGAAAAAAAGCAACGCTTTTGCACTTCTTGGTATTTATTGGAGGAAGTCTTTCTCTCATATTGTTTTCTATCCGCCCTGACTATTTGGATAAATTTGGTAGTTATTTTTGACTTGCTAGGGGAGCTGACTTATTGGTATATATAGCTATTATTTTGCTTTTCTATTTCTATATTGAAATAATCAATCATACTACAAAAGATAAATTTCAACTAACAAAACTCATCTCACAGCTAGCGGTACAAAAAACCATACAAACACACAACGACGAAATTACTACCTATTCCAACAAAACATCCAAAGATAATTACGTGTTTCTTATAAGAGTCTACAATGAAGCAAGTGTTTTGGCATCAACAATAGATACCGTTATCAATAATTGATTCAAAAAAATAATTTTTGTTAACGATGGATCCAAAGATAATTCACTTGATATTATCACCGAAAAGAAGAAACAATATAAGGATTCACTAATGATCACTTTATCCAACACTATCAATAGAGGACCAGGTGCAGCTAATCAAACATGATACGCTTTTCTCAAAGAGCATGGTCATTTACTCAACATAGAGCGAGTAGTATGATACGATGCAGATGGGCAAATGGATATCAACGATATGAACACTTTTATGGACAATATTGAGCAAGACGCACACACACAAAATAAACCAGAAATGTATCTTGGATCAAGATTTTTACAGGGAAGTAAAGTAGAGAATATGCCTCCTGTAAGAAGAGTGATTCTCTATGTATCCAGAATAGTCACAAGATTATTCTACAGAGTTCAAATAACAGATCCCCATATAGGTTATAGAGTGATGAGTCTGAAAACACTAAATAAAATAACAATCACTTCTGACTGATTTCATTATGCTAATGAGTTCAACGAACAAATACACAAAAATAAGATACGTTTCAAGGAAGTACCCGTACACATTATATACAATGAGTATACCTTATGAAAAGGACAAAAAAGCTCAAACAGTATTTTGTTGGGATTAGAAATGATTTACAAAAAATTCTTTTTTAGATAACACCAGATAAACAATATGAAAAAAGGTCTCACCTTCTTCTTGGTGGCTGCAATCATTATTACATTATTTTTGACACAGGCACAAAATGTATGAGGAGATATACGAGGAAACAGTCAATCAGAAAAGGTATCTCTCAATGAGTTTATTTCTCTTTATCAAGAAAATACTTTTGATACGGTCAAAGTAATTGACGCAACAAAATTGGAATGACACCAAGTACTAACACTGACAGGAAATGATAATCCATCAACTTTCATGTCTCTAAAAACTAAAGAAGAGAATACAAAAACAACAATATACAAAACCAATAAACCATTGGATACACCACTTTCTGATTTGGGAATATTGCTCACAGGAAACGCCAACGGAACAACTATTGAAGTAGTCTACAATGAGGCATCATTTTGGAGCAAAGTATTAGTAGAACTAATTCCTCTCGTACTACTTATCGCTGGATTCTTTTTCTTGATGAGATTGCTTGCTCCCAAAGGATGAGCAGGAATGCCTTTTATTTCTAGTGCAGGAAAACTTACCAACAAAAAAGAAATAACAACCAGATTCAACGATGTAATTGGAATGGAAGAAGTAAAACAAGAACTAACAGAGATAGTTGATTATCTCAAAAATCCACAAAAATACCACAAAGTAGGCGCAAGAGTACCTAAATGAGTACTCTTACATGGAGCACCCGGTTCAGGAAAAACACTTCTAGCAAGAGCCGTAGCTTGAGAAGCACACGTACCATTTTTCTCTGCGTCAGGTCCAGAATTTATTGAAATGTTTGTAGGAGCAGGAACTCTCAAAGTAAGAGATCTATTCAAAAGAGCAAAACAAGCAGGAAAAGCAATTATATTTATTGATGAAATTGATAGCATCGGTGCTAAAAGAGGTAGATGACCATCGGGTGCCCACAAAGAACAAGAAAACATGCTCAATCAAATATTAACCGAAATGGATGGTTTTGAAAAAGATACGAGTATTATTGTAATCGCAGCAACAAATAGACCAGATATATTGGATCCAGCGTTGTTGAGATCAGGTAGATTCGACAGAAAGGTAAGAGTCGGTAGGCCAACAACCGACGAAAGACAGCTTATATTTGACTACTATCTCAAAGAAAAATCAGTAGACAAAAATATAGATATGCATAGTTTGGCACTAAGAACAAGTTGATTAGTAGGAGCTGATATAGAAAATATCGTCAATGAAGCAACGCTAAAAATTGCAAAAGAAAGTAGAACAATACTAACCAAAAAAGATTTTGAGTACGCCCTTGAAAAAGTAATTATGGGTCCAGAAAAAAAGATCAAAACAATGAAAGCAAAAGAGAGAGAAATCATTACCTACCATGAGCTAGGTCATGCCATTACTGCTCATGTTCTCCCTGACGGTGATCCTGTTGAAAAAATTTCTATAGTTTCAAGAGGAATGGCTCTATGAGTAACATGGAAAATACCGGAGGAAGAAAAACATCTCTACTCAAAAGCAAAATTACAATCAGAAATGGTTACCTTGCTAGGATGAAGAGCCGCAGAAGAGCTGTTCTTCGGTAAGGAAGAAATTACAACAGGTGCTTCCAATGATTTTATGAGAGCGACTGCTATCGCGTCTGACATGGTACTCAAGTACGGGATGGATGAAGAACTGTGACCTGTCATGTATCATAATGAAGATTCTCCTGATGTATATTATGGACAAGTTCGCCGATACAGCGATAAAACAGCAGAATTAGCAGATCAAAGAATAAAAGGACTTCTAGGAGATGCATACAAAGAAGCAATCAAAATCATAAAGCAGCACAAAAAAACAGTAAGCAAAATGGCAGAAGTACTTCTAGAAAAAGAATATCTTAGCAAACAAGAGTTTATTGATATATTCAATGACATTACAGCAGCTGAAACAATACTTGCTCAATACAAAATTGAATCAGAACAAGAAGAAAAAGCACTCGCACTTGCTAAGGAAAAAGAAAAAAAAGAAGCCGCACAAAAGAAAACAACAACAAAGAAAAAGCCGACCAAAAGAACAAGCAAAAAAGTGACAAAGAAAAACACGGAAAACGAGTAACAAGAAAAAAAATTACGAAACCCCAAAGAGCCTAAGGATGAGTCTTCATTCTAGGCTTTTTTTGTAAATAGATATTTCTAGTCATTTTTTTGCATAAAAAGATGATTAGCTCTATACTTAGATCAGAAAATCTAATTTTATTGCTAGGAAACCCTCATTATGAACAAAAAAGAATATATTATCAAAGTACTTGAATCACTAGTGGGCCATTGGGATATGGCAAACGAAATTTTGATTTTGGTACAAAAAGTAACGCTTGATAAAAAAGTACTCGATGCAATAAAAAAGATGCTTCAATCAGCAATAAAAAAAGTAACAGGTGAAGAACTATCAGATAAACTTACTGCTTGAATGGAGATCATCGAAAAGATTAGAAGAATAGAAAATGTAAATAAAGAAAAAGAGGCTGAAGAACTTCAAGAACTAGAAAAGCAAATTGACGAACTTATTGAATAAAACATTCCAATTTTACACTGTGAAAATGATCTACTACCATGGCAGAAATTCTACACAATATTGATCAAGACAATAACGAGCAAATATCATCAAAAGAACTTAATGATCTCAAAAATCTGATGTCAAAAGAGGAAAATATTGATGAAGTTGCCAAAGAGCTACATGCAATTGATAGTAAAACGCTTGAAGATTTTGATAATCTGTGAGTAGATGAAGCTATTAGTAGTTTTTTTGAAAAAGGAGGAAATGAGCTTAAAGCATTAGATCCTTCTACTGAAGATTTTGACAAAAGTTGGGCAGTACAACTTATGCTTCTAAAAATAAAAATAGAAGAAAACGCTGCAGCTAATAAAGCAGTAAAAAAAGAACCAGAAAAAGCCTCAGAAGAGACCGATGAAGCAACAGAAACATTATGAACATCTTTAGAAAAAGCTAAAGATGCAGTAATTTTGGCAAAATTTAATGCAGAATTTGCATTTGATAGTGGTGGAACCAATTTTGTGGTAGGAAAACCTACCATAGAGAATGGGATCATTGCATTACAAATGTCTACTTTTGCAGCTGATGATCCATCACTCAAAAAGAATTTTATAGGAAAACAAAAGGGATTGCTTCATTTTTCATTTGATTCAGAGTCATCTGATCGGAAAATCAATAATTCGCCAGAAAACGGAATTCATGCAATCAATGATAATACTGTACAAATAAGATATCAAGAGTACAATGAATCAGAACAAGAAGGGAAACTAAAAAATATTGGTGCAACAAGAATACAACAAGAAGGTTTTCAAGACGTTAATATTAACTTCGAATGAGCTAGAGTAAAACTTACTATGTCCGAAACAAACTTAGATAGCAGCCAGGTTTCTGCCATTAAAAAATGATTTTTTGATAATCATAGAGGTATTGTTGTTGAATGATTTACTCATAAGGTACACTCAGAAAGTGCTGGGTACGAAGATGTTACACAATATGTGATAGTCAGTCAAGAATCTTCAGAATGAAAAGGAATTATTGATAAACAACCATTATTCCTAAATGCAAAAGGAGAACCTGCAAAAATGTATCAAACAACAGGATTTAAACTTGGAGAACTCGATCAGTACAACAACGCTGAAGGAACAGCAAAACTTGGCAAAGAAATCCACTTTGATAAATTTAATCCTAATGGAAATAAAGTACCGCTTCCAGAAGGAGGTTTAATCAACAAAACGGCACTCAATATCAAAAGGGGAATGGAGACCACCAAAGGAATTGATTTGCAAGGAGATATTTTACAAGATTACTCATTTGAGTACAAAAGCAACGCTATTAATATTGGAAAAATCGAAAATGGATCAGTAGAAAACACCATGACAATCAACCTTCCTGATTTGCACAAATTCATGGAAAAATGAAGACTCGACGATGCTAATGCGCCGCTATTCATTTTGCAGAATGGAGATACAGAAGGATTTACTATCAAAAACAATAATGCATCAGTAGAGTCTGGTGGTACCACAGAAAAAATGGAAGACGCTTCTGATTTTTCGGTAAGACAAAATGAGCATTTACAAACACTTATTGCCCAAAGAAATCAAGAAGTTTCGGATCTTTTTGGAGATGAAACAGGAATACCTGAAGGCTATGACGTGCAAAGCTCTATCACATTAAACAAAGGTATTTACGACACACCTGAAGAAGCAGTAAAGCAAGCAACACAAACAGTGTCTATACAAGGAGCTTCAATTGATGGTGGAGAGGATTTGATTCACTATGACAGCAAAAGCAAGGGGATTTTCCTTAACCCAGATGCTGATCCATTTGTATTTTTGGGAGGTTCTTTGTATGAAATTTCTCTCAATAAAGATAAAATGGTGAATGGAGAAGAAGGTCAAGCAATGTCTGAGTGAGTTCACTTCACCATGATTGATGACAAAAAAACTTTTGCACAAAATAAGGCCGCCGAATCGCTTGCGGCACATGATGAGCTAGCGTGAATTGATTTGCAATCTTTTGACGAGCCAAAGCAAAATAGCGATGGAAGCTTCACCTATACTCAAAAGTCTGAGGAATTCATCGATACAGAAGCTGGTAAAGACAAAATGAATTCTTTAACATCAATAACAATAGACAAAAGAGGTTCTATCATCAATGCATCGCTTTTCCAAAAAGGAGAAATTAGTGGAACAACAAAAAACATCAATTTGGTTAATGTCGAAGGAGAACTTGTTGACAAAAATGCCAAAGTAGAAAAAAGCGAAAAATCGATAGAATCTACCAAACATATCGATATGAACAAAATACAAGAACTTCTTATCGGGGCATCATTCACTATTGCTGAAAAAGTTGACCCTGACACCTATGACGTTGTGTCTGACTTTTCAAAAGTTTCAAAAAATGGTTTCACGTATGACATGACTGATCTTTCACTCAACGATGGAGTAATAGCGCCAATTCAAGGTGTTAATCAAGAGTGAGCAAAAAATTATCTGGTTAACATGAGCAATGAACAACCTCCACAAATCATGGAAGAAAGTATTTTCAACAATGTTTCAGCATTACAAACACTTGAAGGAATAACAATTAGCAAGGTAGAAGGGAGTGTTATTGAATTTAATCATACATTCACCGACTATACAAAAATGCAAGATGTCATCAAAAATTTTGATGGGTTTGATGCGCTGACGGCGGAAAACGATAAATATAACTCATTTCAAGTAGACCTAACTAAGATCAACAATGAACTACAAAAGCAACAAAATGAGTTAGCGGTACTTCAAACCAAAAAAGCAACCATTGAAGAAAGAAACAAAAGTTTGCCAGAAGCACAACAACTAGCAATTCCTGATACATTAACCAATGATATAAACAGAGCAACTCAAGCAATCACAAAATTACAAGAAAGACATACCAAAACAACAGAAAGAATGTTTTCAGCATTACTCAAAGGTGCACCAGAGGAAACACAAGCTCAATTGCTTCAAGCAATGCAACGCACAGATAAATACGCAATAGTAGGAAACAGGTTAGCTACTCCAAAAACTGATGAAAATGGAGTAACTACTTATTTGGCTGCAGAATCGTATAGTATCAATGGAGAAGAGATTACTATTGATGAAAATGGAGTGCTTTCAATAGTAACAGAGGAAACTATTCAGGAAGCAACACAAGAAAAAGCAACCTCAACCAAAACAAATAATGATCCAGACCCACAAGCAAAAAACACTTGAGCAACAAAAAATATTACGGATCCAAGATCAAGAAGCACAACCACTACTGCTAGCAATGCTACAAAACCAACAAAATCTAGTGCAACAACAACAATCAATGCATGAAAAGCAAGATCTGCAGCACCAATCAAAATTAGCGACAAAACAAACAGAATATCTGCAAAAAAATCACCAAACATATCAGCAAATGCTTCTAATAAAGTAGAAACAAGCAACGAATCTATCAACAGTAGCGCGGTAGATAAAATGTATATTTTTAGCAGTCAAAAAGCAGAACTTAAACAACTAAATACAATGGTCGATAATGCTCCTGATGGCGCTTTTGCAAACTTTGCGAGCATTTATAATGGAGTTGATGGGGAATCTTCTCCTAGAGATAAAACAAGAAGAATGCAAACAAACATCAATAAAGTACTCAGCAGCCATAATATACAAGGAATAGTAGTCGATGGGATAGGAGGAGAGGGAACTCTCAGAGGTATCAAAAAAATACTACAAATTGATGCATGATTTTCATGAGCAGGAGTTGATGGTATTGTCGGACCAAAAACTAAGGCAGCTCTCCGCAAGAAAGCTCCGAGTAGTAACTGGGAAAGAGTAAATACTAGAAGGACTGCGTCAGTAAAAAGCAATCCTTCACCTATCAACAAACCAAGGTCTTCAGTCTCATCTAAAGCAAAAAAAGTAGAAAGTAAGGAAACCACACAAACTAATGAACAGATAGCAATTGCAAACTTTACCAAAGAAGCGCTAGGAAACCAATTTGATAGCAATGATCATCCATTAACTACAGCAAAAAAACTGGGTCGCTGGTTCAATAATTTTAATATAAATTACGATGGATCTCTTTCTACAAGTGAAGTAGAAAAAAGAATGAATGTCTGGGGAAAAAATTTCAAAGGAGATATCAGAGCAGAACTCAAACCATTATGAAATGGTAAAATCAAAATTGAAGTAGAAACCCCTTGATACGCCAACATGGCTTATTATAAGAGAGACATGATAGTTAACACCAGTGATTTGCAAAATAAAAACCTACAAGGAAATAACAAAAACTACACACAACATGACAAAATAAAAGGAGACTTATTCAGAAATAATTTTGTATAATATACAAAAAC
Source organism: bacterium (assembly GCA_020627925.1). GTDB lineage: Bacteria > Patescibacteriota > Gracilibacteria > Absconditabacterales > Absconditicoccaceae > JAHDFY01. The sequence goes on along the minus strand of JAHDFY010000002.1, from coordinate 117,191 downwards.
CCTCAAAAGAGGGTTTTTTCATTGGTAAAAAGCTTGCCTTACGAATATAAAAAATTATTCTCACAATACATATTTTACCACTACGAATAGAATGAAAAAAATCAATGTTGTGCAATTTGCAGCGTACTTTCCACCTCACAAATGAGGCTATGAAACTCATGCATATCAACGAGCAAAACATTGGACAAAAGAAGGATTTTGAAAAATAACAACCGTAACTTTTAGCGTTTGACAAATCCAAAAAGGTGTTTATTCTATAGACGGATTTGAGGTACTTGTATTGCCAGCTTTTGAAATCATCTCAACATTTCCTTTTCCAAAATTTCGACATAAAGACTTTCGAGCAATAATAAAAAAAATAAAAACACTTAATGCAGACATATATCAAACTCGCACAAGATTTTTTGTATCTAGTATAATATGAGGAGTACTAGCAAAGCTACATAAAAAAACATGGATACACATTGAACACGGAGTTGATTACATAAAGCTTAATGCTTGGTGGAAAAATTCTATAGCACGACTATATGATCAAACATTAGGTAGAATGGTATTTACCCGAAGTAACTATGTTTTTTGATTATCTCACGGTTGTAGGCGTTTTGCCGAAAAATTTACAAAAAAAGAAATTTCAGTAATCCACAGAGGAGTTGAATTCATTCCTGAGCATAATGATTCTAAAAAATCTCAAACAACAGATAAAAAGAATGAAATCAATGTTGTTTTTGTTGGGAGGCTTGTAAAATTAAAATGAGTCGATCTAATTATAGAAGCTATTGGTAATTCTCAGAATGTAAATAAATCAAACATACATCTACATATTATCGGTGATGGAGAAGAAAGAAAAAAACTTGAAAGACAAGCAAAACAAACAAAAAAATTGATAACCTTTCATGGGTTTCAGTCTAAAAGTTTTCTTGAACAATTTTTACCACAGATGGATATATGAATTAATGCAAGCTATCAAGAGTGATTGCCAACATCTGTCGTTGAGTGATTAATGAGCAAACTCATCATGATCGCAACGAACGTAGGAGGAACTCCGGAAATATCAGATAAAGAAGATCTCATTTTGATAAAACCATGATCTACACAAGAGATTCAAAAGGCACTAGCCAAAGCAATAAAAATAATGAAAACAAAAAAGGGAAAATCTCTAAAATCAGTTAGAGAAAATTTTTCCCGGTCAAAAAATATACAAACATACTACAACAAGTATCAAGAAATTGTTACTAAGGGCAGTTGTGGTAATCAACAAACCATTTAATAAAACGATGCACTCATTCATCAACAATTATTTTTGGTTCTCGTCAGTCAAGCAGGTCTTTTGTATGATTAATATTTACCATACTTGTCTCTATTTCTCATGGCTGAATAGGCATCATATTAATTGATGCTTTTTTTCAAAGCTCGTGTTCTATTCTTTCTACAAAATACATTAGTTCGACAACTTCAGGATTTCACAAATTGATTATTTCGTAGTCTGACTCAATTCGCAACGCTTTCATTATTCAGTCAACAACATCATCGACGTAAGTGAAGTTCCTTTTCATTTTACCATGATTAAACAAGTTAATAGGTTTACCTTCGGAAATATTTTTGGTAAAAAGATACAATGCGCTATCAGGCCTTCACCATGTACCATACACATTAAAAAACCTTAGTCAGGTAGTTTTAATTCAAAACAGATTATTATAACTATGAGCAATTAGTTCATTTGCTTTCTTGGACGCCGCATACAAAGAAAGAGGATTTTCTGTTTTATCTTTCACGTCAAATGGGGGAGTGTTTTTTCCATAAACAGATGCGCTTGAAGCATAAAGAAAATTTTTTACTTTATAATCTTTGGCTAACTGTAAAATATTATGAAAACCAACCAAATTGGTTTGAATATAAGGAAATGGATTTTGCATACTGTACCTCACACCTGCATATGCAGCTAGATTAACAACTCTGTCTATTCTGTGATCAAGAAAAATCTGAGCACAAGACTCAATGTTTTGTAAATCAGCAGAATAAAAAGAAAAATTTTGACTTTTTTCAAGTTTTGACCTTCTGTCACGCTTTAATTGTTGATCATAGTAATCATTTTCATTATCAATTCAAACAACTTTGTGTCACCTATTCAACAAACGTGTTGCCAAATGAAAACCAATAAATCAACTTGTCCCTGTCACTAATACTGTTTCTTGTTGTGTCATTTATAAAAATAATATTATACAAAATAAAAACTATTTATTATCTACCGCTTTTATAGTTAAGAGTACTAGAAATAACAATACGATCAAAAAAAATTATTACAACAAAATCTATTTTTTCTTTTTTAATAGAAAATAACTGCTGCTACGCAAAGTGTCATCGCTACTCCAGAGTAGCTTTTTTTTTCATAAAAAATAACAAAAAGTAACAATAAACAACGGTCTAATATACCAACTCTATTAATTATAATGGCAAGCAAATACTCGATCAAAAAACACCTCATTGGTCATAAACACATAGACAAAAGCAAATAATTGCCCGAGTCAGAATAGTTTATAAAATCTTATCATACTTGATAATTATCGTAGAAATTTGCGAAGACATTTTTTTTGAAAAAAATGTAAATAGTTATTTTTTTACTCACACAACCAAACGAGCAATATAATTATTAGGAATTGCTTGATCTGTTTTTATTATTCAATATGTATGATCAATAAGTGATATTTTTCGTTGTTTATAAGCACCAGGAAATAAACTTTTCAGAACAATAGTAGCAAATACTTTTATACCGTATAAATTGAATCAATAAAGAGAAAAAAATTTTGATACTGATGAGCATGTTAAAGTGTTCCACTTTGCTGATAGATTTTTATTTCATTGTTTAATTAAGTGCAAATTAAGAGAAATAGGAATATTCCCAATCTTACCATGTTTTGCAAGAATATTTTTTTGAAAAAACAAATCTTCTAAATAGAAATCCTGTTTATCCCTATAACGTAATCAGATATTTCTAAAAACCAAAGAAGTATGCATTACATGTTTTCATTTATCTGCGGTATAGATATATCATTGTTCTTGTCATTCAAAAAATACAAACGTATCATTTCCACAAGCAATATGATCTTTGTTATTTTCCAAAAAATTAACTGTTTCTTTGAGTTTGTCTGGATGAAATATATCATCATGATCTTGAATTACTATGTAATCAGCATCTGTTTGTTGCATCAAAAAATTGAGTCAACGATAAGGACCACGATTTATTTCTCATTCAAATAGAATAATTTTTTCATCATTAAATTCTTTGATAATATCAACAGTATTATCATGAGAATTATCATCTAAGATTAAAATATTGTAATTATCATAGTTTTGGTCAAGACAACTTTGGATAGTCGGTTTGATATAAAAACCTGAATTGTATGCAGAAATAATAATTGAAACCTTAGGTTGCATATTTTTTTAGTTTATTGAATAAAAATATTCACCATGAGTGGGGTAAGCAATTGAGTAGCAATAGTCAAACTCTTTGCATACATTTTGTCGTTTTATCGAGAAAGAAACTACGAACTAAGAAACGGAATGTTGCCATTCTATTTCCCGAAAAGAAAGAAATAATGACATGCAGCATTGTTTGTTTAAAACGTACATTCGTATCAGGTTGAACGTGATAGGTGTCTATAACTTTTTTAGTACTTAGTAAGATATTTTCATATAGTTTCGCTAAATTTTTGGAATTATTTTTTGCATGAATTCTATAAAGAGTAAGTATTTTTTCTACTCAATAAACGGGATAATTAATAGCAACATTTCAAAATAAATCCCAATCTGATGTAATATAATGTTTATTTTCTGTCAGAGTAACAATGGGGTATTGCGCCAGCATTTCTTTTTTCATCATCAGAGTAGAGTAAGAATGATAATATTTTCCCGTCAAAAATTCCAAAGGGGTAAGTGTTTCGTTACGCAAAACCTTTGTCATATGAGCAAAATAATTTTGTTTGGTCACAACACTATGACTATTGATAATATCCAAATTGTTGTATACTAATGCTGTTTGAGGATAAGTAGTAAAGACAGTCAATTTGGTAGAAAGATAATCAGTAGTCCACACATCATCTCACTCTAAAAAAGCAATATAATCACTTGCAGGATTTGCCTGTTCTAGCAAAAAATTATTATTAGCAACTATTCATTTATTAGGGTTATGGTGTCGTGCAAAAATTTTTTTTGGATATTTTTTTACATAATGTTGTATAACTTCCCGTGTTTCTTGTGTTGGACTATCATCACCAATCAAAAGCTCCCAATCAGTAAAATTTTGTGCGATAACTGAGTCAATTGCTTGCCCAATATAATGTTGATGTTTGTAAGTAGTCATAATAACAGAAACGCAAACCATAACAATGGTAAAAGGAGAATAAAACAAGATTGCAATCAACAATAAATTCAATAGAAACAACCTAATTATAATAACTTCTAAATGTTCCAGTTCATTAAACAACGTTTTTTATCTAGTTCTTTAGCCATGATTAATCAAATTATTAGGTACAAACCTATTATAAATTTTATCAAAAAAAACAAGTACAAAAACATCTTGGAAATAGGGTCGTGATCGCAAGGTATTGGGAAATTTTTCAGGATACCATTTACTGGGATGGACCTAAGTATCAATGATTATGGTGAAAAACAAAAAGAGATAAACAAACAAATGAATTATATAGAGTGAAGTGCTCTTGCCATCCCGGCAAAGAATAATGAATATGACTTCGCACTATCATTAGATATGATAGAACACATAGATGCCAAAGACAGGCTTACAGCATTTAGGGAAATTATAAGAGTCAGTAGCAAAGCTTGTATTGTTTGATTTCCTTGTGGTGATTTTGCTTATCATAATGACCAGATACTTTACAAATACCAAAAAAAGCTGTGACATAAAGTGCATGGTCGATTAGAAGAACACATAGAGCTATGAACACCTAGTGAAGAAGAAATTGATACTATACTAGAAACGATTAAAAAAGAACAACCAAATCTCACCATAACAAAACAAGGAAACGGAAACATCTATCTACGATTACTAATAACATATATAGAAAGCAGTAGTAAAATAGGAAAATTCTTTTCTATTTACTTTAGCCATATAGTGAACTTATTTTCTTATGAATATAAATCGCAAACGCCATACCGCTTTATATATACCATCACAAAATGAACAAACAATGAAATACAAAACCACTAGTATCTGTTCTTATTACATTATATAATTACGAAAGCTTTGTCGAGGAGGCAATATTAAGTGTTATAGAACAAACCTATAACAATTGGGAAATGATTATTGTTGATGATTGTTCTACAGATAATTCATTCAATAAAGCTCAACAAGTAATTTTTTGACAACAAAACGCAATAAAGAAAAAAATAACATTATTAAAAAATGAAAAAAACCTATGATTACAAAAAACAACAGAAAAAGGGTTAAAAAAATGTAAAGGAGAATACATAGCGTTACTTGATTCTGATGATAAACGACAAAAGGATAAAATAGAGAAACAAATTGATCACCTATTACAAAAACAATGAGACTTATCTTATCATTCAATGCAAATTTTTGATAAAAATAGTGAAATACAACCAAGCACAACATTCGACATTTTTGAAATAACAAGAAATATTGATGAAAGCGTTAATGAGTTTGTAACAAAAGGAAATCACTGTACTACCTCATGATTAATGTTCGCATCACAATTTATTAATAAAATTATACCATTTTCACAAGGATGTGATCAAGATCACCGAATCAGTTTAGTAATAAGCAATAGTAACGGTACTATAATTCAATATAATTGAAGCAAGCCTCTCTGATTTTATAGAATACACAGTAAAAGCTTAACAGGAGAAATAAAAAAAATAAAGAAATTATCAACTTATATTTTACAAAAAAAAAGCATAAAAAAAAGAGTGATTAAGCAGATAATTCGCAACAAAACATTCTATCCAGACCTAAAAAATTTAATCCAAAATAACCAAAACCTACTAAGAATAATTGATCAAAAACAAAAAATCAACAATCTATATTATGAGTTTGTCACGAGCTCTTCTATCAAAAAAAAGATAGGCATAATCATAAATAGCCTCATCCGTTGAAAATTTATCCAAACTGCAAAACTGCTTTATTTACGATAAAGCAGTTTTTTGATTTCTGATTAGATAGAATATTTTTTGTAGTCTTTTCCAATTGAGGAGAGCAAAAATAGAGTAATAAGCAATACCAAAACAAAAAATTATTACAAAGAGAGTCAATCTTGATTGTTCAAATAAATCGAGTGATCATTTTCCTAGTCGGATAGATAAGCCCAACAACGCGAAAAGCAAGACATCACTCAACACAATATAACCATCGATCGTGATAGCATTCTGCTTATGTACATAATAGAAACTAGATCATGCCAACAGAAGCTGTCAAAAAGCAGTAGAAGCAATAACGCCTTCTAATCCCCACAGTGGAATAAACAAATAATTCAGTACAATATTAACTAACGTGGCACCTATCAAAATAAATACTTTTTCTTTGACAAATCCCATTCAAGAAAGAATAAAAAAACTGATAGAAGTAATAATATTGAGCACAATAAACCAGGCTCCGTATTGCACTAATTCTCACGAATAACGAAATTTTTCTGTAAATAGCACTGTTGCAATTTCAGGACCTAACACGATGAGAAAAAAACTAAAACTACATCATAAGATCACTAGGTACGTATAGATAGTGTTTTGTAAGGAAATGATACTTTTTGCATGTCATTTTGCCATCATCTCGGATATCACGGGATACATAAACCCCATAATAGGAGCAAAAACAACTGCATAGGTACCGAATAAACTAAAGTAATTAGTATAAAATCATGCATCAACCAGAGTCAACATATTGGTAATCATTTGCTGATCGACTTGCCCCAAAAGTGTTCAGGAATTCATTGCCAAAAAGGTCCAAAATGCAAATTTGAGATACTTTTTGGTTTCATGAGAATCATAGACAAGTGTTCATTTTTTCCACACTCGTAAATAATTTTTCAAAAATAAGAAAAGCGCAACAATGACTCCTATGAACACACCAAAGATCCAGGCAAAAACAAAATCAAGCACCTCATGACTTCATGACCAAAAGTAATAAAAAGAAAAGGCTGCAACACTCCAAATTCTACACAATTCAACAAATTTGTAGGTAAAAATATCCTGAAACGAATTGAAAAAAGCAGAAAGAACTTGAAAAATGTTTATTCCAATAAAATAAAATAACAAATAACGGAGCATTTCTCCTGCTCTAACATCACGAAAATGAACAAAAGCCAACCAATCAGACAGATAGTAGAGTAGTCATGCCAAAAGAAATCACGAGGTAATTTGCATCACCAAAGTAGAAAAGAGCGCTGTAACAAAAAAATTATATTTTTTTTTGATCCAGTACCTTGGCAAAAAATAGACTAATGCTTCAGTCAATCACAAATCATTATAAATGCTAACCAACAAAACAAAGCTTATCACAGAGTAAAAAAGCCCCACTTCATCAGTGTCTAAACTTCACGAAATAACCATCCTTATCAAATAGCCTGCTGGCGCAATAAGAAAAGCAAAAAGATATAACCAAAAACCTTTTTTGGTAAATTTTTGCAATAAGCTTTCGTCTTGCAACATACTATTCTCTTTTTTTGTTTGTCTCATAAAAATCATTATACAATCAAAATATCATAATCTGTATACTAATAATTCCTACGCCTCTTGCAATCTCTGAACAAAAAAGTACAAGTAACCATAAGAAGGATAATAAAAAAATGACACACATCTATAATTTAGCACTTACTTTTGACAATGAAATACTCACTGAACTTACTCAAGCAATATATTAATGTTGATGACGCAGTTAAGGAACTAGCGAACAAACTCACACGTAAATCATGTGAGATAGAACAAATAGATAGCAGAGTATTGCCTGATGAGTTAGTTATTGGTTATGTGACCAAAGTAGAACAACACCCGGATGCGGACAAGCTGCTTGTTTGTCAAGTTGATTGTGGTTCTCATGGAACATTTCAGGTAATTACCGGTGGAGAAAATGTAAGAGAAGGTGCTTTTGTTCCCAATGCATTGCCTGGTTGTTACTTACCGTCTATTGATCTAAAAATTGGTGAAAGAAAGATGAGATGAGTAGATAGTAATGGAATGATCTGTGCAAAAGAAGAACTAGGAATCATGGAGGACACTGATAAGCACTGGATATGGATAATGAATGATGACTGTGATGATTTGACACAAGAAGATAAAGGAAAGCCAGTCAAAGAAAAATATCCACGACTAGAAAACCATATTCTTGATGTTGATAATAAAACATTAACGCACAGACCAGATCTCACAGGGTATTTTGGAGTAGCAATGGAGTTAAATGCTATTTACCAATCACTTGATGACTCTGCAAAAATAATATTCAACAAAGCGCAAAATGTCTCACAAGACATGATGAATCTCAACATACTAGAACATCTGCAACAAGCAACATCTTCCACAAGAAAAATACATGCAAAAACAGAAAACCTTAGGTCTTATGTATTGGTAGAACTCAATGATATTGTGGTAAAAGAATCAAGCTTTTTCACAAGAGTAATGCTCAGAGATATTGAATGACAACCGATCAACAACTGGGTTGATTTCTCTAATATATTTATGAATCTCAGTAGTCAACCGGTACACTTTTTTGATGCAGACAAAGTAAAAGGAGACATTGTTGTAAGACAGGCAGAACCAGATGAAAAGTTTACTGACTTGAATGACGATGAACACGTTCTCACTTCTAATGATATCGTGATTGCCGATCAAGAAAAAATTATTGCACTTGCATGAATTTATGGCGCAAATAACTCTGGTGTGGACCAAAACACCAAAAATATTCTTGTAGAAATAGCAAATTTTGATCCTGTTCATGTAAGAAAGACAGCATTAAGACTGGCATTGAGAACTGATGCTTCTATGAGATACGAAAAAAACATCAACCCATTGTTTACGCTTCATTGTTTACTCCTTTTAATGGATCAAGTACAATACAACAAGCCAGACTTGGGAGAAGTAACATTTGCAGGATTGGATTTCTATATAGACCCATCAATAACAACAAGTCCAAAGACTATTTCATTACACCAAGATCAATTGATACAAACAATTTGGGGTGATGGAAACACAGAAAAATATCTAGCAACGATACAAAAAGTACTTGAAGGGCTTGGTTTTCGCATAACACAAAACGACCAACAATCTACGGTGACTGTTCCTTACTGGAGAGGACCAGGAGACATCAATATTCCTGAAGATGTTTTTGAAGAAGTTGCAAGAATCCATGGATACGAAAATATTGCACCGCTACCTTTGACAAACGATGTACAAACAACTCCGTTTCCTATAGATATTCAAGTAATCAGAACAATAGAGCATAGTTTTGCCCACTTGTGTGGTTACGACCAAATGGAAACATATCCGTGGGCCGACCAAAAATTAATGGGGGAGTTACACGACCACCAAAAAAATGAAGAATGACTCTATCAAGACCTTCTGACTTTAAAAAATGCATTAAGTCCTGAAACAAAACATTTGAGAGATTCAATGATATACAATCTTTTCTCGTACGCAGCCAAAAATAGCAAATTCTTTGATAAGTTCAAACTATTTGATATTGGAAAAGTATGGAGCAAAAAACATGAAAAGAATGAGGAACTTTATGGTGTTCCTGGTCAACCTAATCATGAAAAATGGCAGTGAGGAGCTGTATTATTTCAAAAAAAACAAACAGACTGGTCTCACGATTTAGTCTTGAAAGCAAAGTCTCACCTTGGACAGATGTTTGCTTCTCTCTGACTCAATGGAAAAGTTGAATATGTTCCTACGGACAAAACGCAATTCCATCCCAAAAAGCAAGGAACTATCATATACAACAGACAGCCAATCGGTTTCCTAGGACAATTACATCCACTCTTGCTTAGCAAGCACAAAATGGAACAAAACAGCCAACTTGTCTATATGCAAATAGATATTGATATGATTATTCATCGATATAATAAGAAAAAAAATAAAGCAGGAAGCAATTACGAAACACTACAGGACCAAATAGTACAAAGAGATCTTTGTTTCGTTATTGATCAAGAAAAAACGTTCGGAGAAGTAATTCATGCAGTAAAATCAGTCAAGGAAGTAACCTCTCTTCGCATCTTTGATTTGTACCAAGGAGAACATTTACCACAAGGTAAAAAATCAATAGCACTCAGCATGAAAATTGTAGGAGATGGAAATATGACAACAGAACAAATCAATCAAATAATGGATAAAGCAATTGAAAAAGCACAAAAAACTGGTGCAGAACTGAGAAAATAGAAAACAAAAACACTCTCCGGAGTGTTTTTTTGATATCTCCAAAAACTAAAGAAACATAGAACAAAAACATGAAGAAAATTTGCAAAAAAACAAGTTTCCATCTATAATGTAGACAGAATATTATCTACATCTTGTCTATCGATTACCACCGATGCTCAATACTCTCACAAAAAAAATATTAGAAGTACATGATATTAAGGGCATACAGCCTGACCTTTCTAAAATAGGGATGATTCCAGAGACTATTGCTCGTCAGCTACAGGCAGTCATATTCGATAGTGATGGAGCAAAAGTTGCAGTATTGACAACTAATAATTTTTCTGAACAACTAAAACAACTCTATACCAATCTTAGCAAAAAATGATTTGAGTATGATGTCTACTACACCAGTAAAGAATGAATAGAAATTGCATATACTTGGTACCAGTTAAAACAACAAAAAGATACGCAAATATATACAGAAAAAGAAGCGCAAAAAAATGCTGAAGGATTAAATGCTGTTGCAATGATCAACAAAGTAGTAGCAAAACAAGCAACAATGGATCCAGGAGATTTTATTATGGAAATGGTAAGATTAGCATTCCAAGCAGGATCATCTGATCTCCACTTTCAACCGGAGGCAAACGGCGTCCATATGAGATTGAGAATAGATGGTGTGTTGCAAACAGTACATACGTTTTCTCACAAAGAATTTACCATCTATATCCAAAAACTAAAATTCATAGCCGGAACAAAAATGAATATCGATTATGTACCACAAGATGGTAGATTTAGTTTTGATGTACATATTAATGACGTCAAAAAAACTATTGATGTCAGAGCCAGTTTTATGCCTGGTATTGGTCTTGAGAGTACTGTTTTAAGATTTTTGGATAGTTCACAATCAATTAGAACCTTTGAAGATATTGGTTTTTGGGGTCAAATGTATGACAATCTCAAAGAAGCATTAGATAAAAACTTTTGAATGGTACTGGTAACGTGACCGACCGGATCGTGAAAAACAGCGACACTATACAGCATTCTAAACTATTTAAATGATGGGAAACAAAAAATTATTACTCTTGAGGATCCTATCGAATTCAAAGTAAAAGGACTCCAACAATCACAAATCAATTACAGCAAGAATTACAACTATGAAAAAGGATTAAAAGCGTGTTTGAGACATGATCCGGATATCATTCTTGTCGGGGAAACAAGAACCTTAGAAACGGCAGAAACAGCACTTAGTGCCTCCCTAACAGGTCACTTAGTATTCACAACATTACATACCAATAGTGCTATTGAAGCAATCACAAGAATTGCCAATATGTGAATCAAAGGATACACACTTGCGCCAGCGCTTATTATGATTCAAGCACAAAGATTGGTAAGGAAAGTATGCAAAAAATGTGGGACTATGAGAGAAGCAAATGATATGGAAAGTGCAGAAATCAAAAAACGTATAGAAAAAATCAAAGAAGTAAAACCAGATTTAGCTATAGAGTTCAATAATAGAATTCCTCATGCGCAAGGCTGTCCCGAGTGCAACAACACCTGATACAAAGGGAGAGTAGCAGTAATCGAAGTACTCAAAATCGATGAAAAAATCAAAGAAATCATCATCAATGGAGGGAGTGAAAGCGAAATAATGACGCAAGCAAGAATCAACTGATTTTTGACATTACAAGAAGACGGTTACCTCAAAATGCTGCAAGGAACAACAACATTAGAAGAGTTGAGAAGAACTATTTAACAAACAAAAAATTGAGACTATTCGGTCTCAATTTTTCAAAAGCGAGGGAAAAAATAATAGACAATATTGTAAAAAGCACCAACTACTTTGTCGAGCGCTTCTGGTCTATGAAGCATGCTTTCAGTAAGCAGTCACTCATAACGAAACATCTCTTGTTCTATTTTTTTACCTAATGATTGGAACTCAGGAGTTTTTACTAAATCGTCACTTCTATTGAGCTTCCTAAAAGCCCAGAAATCAGTGGGATTATTTTCAAAAAATCTTTGAAAATATTGTCACCCTTTGGTTCTATATGAATATATTTTTTCATTGATATGATTATCAATAAGTGTTGTTACTTCTTGTTTGTCTTTATCATCCAAGGCTGAGAATATCGGACCATAAGCTGGATGAGCAACAAAGTCCTCAAAAAATGGGACATATTGTTTTTGTTCTGCAAAAGTAAGAATTAATGCAGAAATATTTTTTTTATCTTCTTCTTTCATTGTGGGGAATAGTGGTAATAAACAGCGACAAAAAAGGCCATAACAATTATTACTAATTGTATGGCGCTTCCTTTGTTAGAATCAATATAATCATTACAACGCTCTATTACAAGGGTAAAAGAGCCTATAAATTACAACATTTTATGAATCATTATTCATACAACTCATACAAAGAAAAAATCACTCTTTGTAATTTTTTATCATTTGGTGTGTGAGTTTCCTTTTTGTATAACTTTCCCTGAATTTGCTCTAAGACAGCAAGAATTAATTTCTTTTTCTTTACCTTAATTTCCAATATATTACGCAAACGAAGAAACAAGGCATAATCGTCATTTCTTATCATAATTGCTTTTTGCCCTTTCCATAATATTTTATGATGAAAGAGAGCAGCAAGTTTGCGATGTGAGTTACGCTTACTGTGTTCGAATAGATCATAGATTCACGTATAAAGCTTTCCTTGATTAAGGTTGATTGCAGCCCAGTCTGCTTCTCCTACATGCCAACCAGCAAGGCCATCGGTATAATCAGTATTAAAATAAAGCATACCCAAAAAAGCTTCTTCTTCTGCAATAAATTGAGCAAGAGCGCTCAGCCATTCATTTTTTTTATCCTTGGCCCGCGTGTACATTTCTTGTGATTTTTGTTGATCATACATCCCTTCATACCAAATCGCTGTCGTTGCTACTTCATCAATAAAAAGAGGTTTTCCTAATGATTTTAATCTTGTCAATGTTTCCCAATCAGGATCATTGAGTATGGAATCAGGCATCAACCATTTTCTATCACTATTTCACTTTCATCGGTTATAAAAAGTAACACCGACCAAGTCTACATATTCATCACCTGGATAATAATTTTCAAATGTAGAACAGTTGGTTTGTTTTTTGTGTTCAATAGTACATTCTACAAGTGGAGCCTGTTGAGAAGGTTTTCCATATTCAGCTGGCATGTCTCGATGATTGGAAGACATCGTAAAAAGAATATTTTTTTGATCCAAACCAACTTCTCTAGAAATTCTATGAATATGTTTCCACGCCCTTTTGAAGGAATCAGTATCATCAGACCAGGGAAACCACCCACTGTTCATTTCATGCATAGTTCTGAAGACTACTTTAAGATCGTATTCTTTAATAATAGCAAAGAAAGATCTGTATTCGTGATCATACAAGCCTTCTGCAACTTCCCATGCAGAGTAGTGCTCTGGCGAGAAACTTAAGTGATAAATTCTACTTCTTCATAATTTTTGTGCCAAATCTGTTATTTTTTGTTGCTCTCGTTCATTTCGTGTATCAAAAATAAGTCAAACCATAGGAAAATGCAGATCATAGCGTTGTTCTATCATTTCAATATTACGAATGGTATTGTCGAAAGATTTTACTCAAAACACATAAGCATACGTTGTTCCAGAAAAGAGAAAAGAAAAGAGAAAAGCAACAAAAAATCTAATAAGCATAAGGCGCTAAGTAATGTTAGAATAGATAAATATAGACAAAAAAATACTAGGTGTCTTTTTTGACAGAAATATCTTCCATTGGACCTCACAATTCTTTTTCCATTTCTTTTATACCGCTCTTAAAAAAATCAGATGTTCTTGTCCAAACATTTCTTTTGGTCTTTTTTGGGGAGGGAGAAGCAGAAGAAACGCCATCGTCTGATTTGTCACGTGACTCTACTTTTCCCAGCAAGAAACCAGCCAGCCATTTGTTTAATTTTTTTTCTAGAAATGCCATTCGATTGAAAATAACACAATGATGCTAAAATAGGGTAAGACAATAGAGGATAAGTAGAGAGCCACTTTCCCATATAATTAGAAAAATAGTAGTATAAAAGCTCCTCAAATCAAGTCCAAAAAAATTAAAATCATTAAGCTAATACAAAACATCACGCAATAATTTGACTTATAACTAGAATATCAATGTATTGCAAAAAAGTGAAATATAGCACCAAATAAAACACTGTGCAAAAGGTTGAAAAATACAGCAATATGACTAAAAAGAACATCAGTCAACTACTGACATTTTTTTTATGCAAACAACATTGATGCTTACTATTAACAACCTCAGCGTACATATCGAAGAAAACACCGTTCTTAAGAATCTATCTATGGAGTTTACTCCAGGTAAAAACTTTTGTATTCTTGGTAAAAACGGTTCAGGAAAATCCTCACTTGCCCTGACTGTTATGTGACATCCCTCGTACAAAATAGTTGATGGAGATATTCTACTTGATGGTGAATCAATAAAAGAAATGGAGCCTCATGAAAGAGCACAACAAGGAATTTTTCTTGCTTTTCAAAAAATCCCCGAAATTAAAGGAGTAAAACTTTTTGAATTTCTCAGAACTATTTATAGTGCAAAAGTAGGAGAAAATATCTCATTTGTAAAATTCAAAAAAATTATTATCGCCCATATGGATGAACTCCATATTGATCACGAATTTTTGTGGAGAGATCTTAATGTTGGTTTTTCAGGTGGTGAAAGAAGAAAAATAGAAGTATTACAACTCAAATTACTTGATCCCAAATATATCTTTTTGGATGAAGTTGATAGCGGTCTTGATGTCGATGCATTCCGCTCCGTTGCGAACTTAATCAAACAAATTGATCATGATGATAACTGTTTTATTATCATCACTCACTACTTTACTATTCTGGACTTTATCAATGTTGATGAGGTATTTGTCCTACAAAAAGGTGAATTAGTAAAAACTGGTGACAAACAAATGGCAATGAAAATCAAAGAAGAATGATTTAAAGCGATAGAATAACAATATTATGGATACAAGCCTACAACAAGCAATACAAACACCTGATAATATAGAATATGCCATTTATCTTGAATGACTTACAGAGGAAACTGTAAGAAAAATTTCTGCGGATCAAAAAGAACCTGAATGGATGCTGCAACACAGACTCGCATGTTTCAAAACATTTAAAAATATGGAGTTACCTAAGCGATGACCAGATTTGTCAGATCTCAATCTTGATGATATCGTGTATTATGCAAGACCCAAAAAAGGTTACGAATGATACGCCAATGATCGGAACAAAGTAGATCCTGTCATCAAAGAAAAGTTTGAAAGACTAGGTATTCCTGAGGCAGAGCGTAAATATCTTGCCGGTGCGGGTGGTCAAATGGATGCAGAAATTGTTTATCACAAAATCAAAAAGAAGCGAGCACAAAAGTGAGTAATTTTTGAAGATATGGCAGTCGCTGTAAGGGAGCATGAAGAATTGGTAAAAAAATACTTCATGAAACTAGTGCCTGCTCATGACCATATTTTTGCAGCACTTCATGGAGCTGTTTGGAGTGGTGGTACGTTTATTTACGTGCCCAAATGAGTAAAGGTAACAGAGCCTTTGCAAGCATATTTCCGTATGAATACCTATGGTGGATGACAGTTTGAACATACACTAATTGTGATTGACGATGAAGCACAAGGTGATTACATCGAATGATGTTCTGCTCCAAAATTTAATAAGAACTCCCTTCACGCTGGACTCGTAGAAGTGTTCGTTGGAAAAGGCTCTCACATGAGATACTCATCTGTCGAGAACCGATCGACCAATACCTACAATCTCAATACCAAAAGAGCCCTCGTAGAAAATGACGGGTATATGGAATGGGTCAACGGAAATCTTGGTTCATGTACAACAATGCTTTATCCGTGCACAATCCTCAAAGGTCACAACAGTAAAACAGACTTATTAGGTATTGCCGTTGCCGGTCACAAGCAAAATCAAGATACATGATCAAAAGTCATCCATATAGGAAAAAATACTTCATCAACAATTGTTTCCAAAACAATCTCAAAGGATGGAGGTATCTCTACGTACAGAGGTATTGTTGATATCAAAGCAACTGCGGAAGGAGCGGTAAACGCAACAGAATGTGATGCGCTCTTGTTAGATGATCAATCAATTTCAACAACAATCCCTCATATTAATGTAGAAAATGAACACGGAGTCGTAGCACACGAAGCAAGCGCTGGAAAAGTAGATGAAACACAACTATTCTATCTAATGGCACGTGGACTCGATGAAGAAAAAGCAATGGCAATGATCGTTAATGGATTTTTCTCTCCTGTCGTCAAAAAACTACCATTGGAATATGCATGAGAACTCAACAAACTCATTGAAATGGAAATGGAAGGATCAGTTTGATAGTCAAAAATATAGTTAAAAGTACGATGAAATATATTTCATCGTACTTTTTTATAACTACTAGTATAAAACTAACAATGATAAAAGAGATAGAACAATTATACATACAAAAGAGCAAGGTATTCTATGCTCGATATCACCACAAGAATAAAAAAGTATCAAACCCTTGCGTCAAATTTTCTTGACGATTTTCCAAGGAATTACAAAAAAGAAAAATAAATCATAGTTTTGCTATATTTGACAGCCATCTTGCTATATTTTTAGATGACTATAAGCTATTTATAGATTTAAGACACAAAAAGCTAGTATGACCCAAAGTATATAAAAATGATCCATTTTCACTTACTCCTATAAAAAATTTCAATTGGTTACAAAAATATAACGAAGTAGGTAAATTAAATCTCAACTATAATTATTATATGCTCATGCAATATATAACTATGTTAGAGCATATTCCTAATTTTAAATCTTTACGAGTAAACGCTATAGTAAAGCTTATTTGTACAGATAAAATAATTGAAGCAAAAAAGTTTTTACAATATTTTCCTCCTTCTTTTCGTAAAGACAAAGCTATAGCTGCAAAAGTGATACAAAAAGGAGAAAAAAATTTATCATTTAGAAGAAAGCACTACACGACATGGTATCACAAAATCTTTGGAAATTGAATTAGACGACGAGATAAAATGTTGTATAAAAAAAAATGTGAAAAAATATTGTATACCTATATGAAAAAACACTTTCATATGAAGAAAAAAGATATTATTTCAATCAAGAAGCAGAGACTTACAAACACATAAATTATAGCAAAAAATTGTCACGTTTGTAAAAACCTTGCAAACGTGACAAGCTTTCAGTATAGGTTATATAATATGTTTTATATGATAAAACAAAATAACCGTGACAAATCAAGCACTACTTCAGTGGAGAAAAACACTCTTAGAGCAAACGGGATGATTGAAACAACCTATGGTAAAAAATCAAGAATGGATGTATCTATTTGAAGAAGAAACAAGAAATTCTATTATGATAGAATGATATTTTACCAACAAAAAAAACCTACAAGACGTCATTCAATGAAAAAAAGAATGAAACCACTCAGACAAAATCTTGTGATATTTTGAAGCAGCCACATTACTGTATGAATTTGGTTACCAAAAATGGAAAAACAACGATGAAGCAATCATTGGTCTCAGTGAAATTAAAACCATACATTCACTTATGTTCAAATATTGATCACCAGAATACAGAACAGGAGAACGAAGAAAGTGAAATATCATGATAAATAAGGCAAAAATTAATCCACCATATGGAGTAATGATTGACCAAATGATGGAATACTTTGTCAGTCGAAACAAGAAAAATATCGGACTTGGCTATTTGCCAGAGCAACTTGCAAAAATGCATACACTATTTGAATCAATTCATCCTTTTGAAGATGGAAATGGTAGAGTAGGCAGAATTATAATAAATTATTTACTCCTGATACACTGACTTCCCAACATTATTATCAAATGAACAGAGAAAGCTAAAGACAATTATTTCTTAGGTCTCGAACTAGCAGAAAAAGGGTTAAATAATTTTTTCCCAGGAGAAATTCCACAAGACAATCGAGAAAAAGATGGAGATTTTTCTCTATTAACAAGCATAATAGAAAAAGCTCTTTTTCATAGTATGGATTACCTTATTACCTCAAGGTTAAATGAAAATGAGCTTGTACCATTGAGTGATCTGGTAGTACAAAACGGCTACTCTGCAGACTATGGAAGAAAGCTGATCGAAAGGGGACTCATCATAGCAAAAAAAATTGGAAAACAGCGACATTCGCATCCCGATCTTTTTTACAAGAAAAAAAATGAGCAGACCCAATAATTATGCTCACTTTGTTGTACTTTTTTTCTATGTGTAAAAATGTACAAAATGGCTATCCTATTTTGTCACAACTAATACGCTTCATGTCGTAATAAAAAGCAGTAATCATTTAATTTTTGCTTTTTGCCAAAAATGAACAACTACTACAAAATTATTTTTACGGCTGCTTTCCTATCTTTACTAGCAGTTATCACGTATAGATCAGAAACAAACGTTTTTCTTGATCCAAAACCGGAACCAATCATTAAAACAGAACCAACGCTACCGACAAGCCATCAAATTAGCTATAAAACAGAGTGGAATTACAGACAAGACTACAATGGATGTGGTCCATTTAGCGCTGCAGCAGCTATGAGAGCCTTAGGAGACGAAAATGTTGACTCACTCAAAGTAGGAGAAGCAATGCCTTTAAGAGTTCCAAGAAGAAAAAGCACATTACCAAAATGAATAGAAATGTACCTTCATAGACAATGATACTCGACGCAAACACCCAAACTGAGCCAGCGATCTGATGATAAAAAATTTCACTACTTACAATCGCAATTAGCACAAAACAAACCAATTATTTTGCTAGGAGATCTTGATGGTTACCAACATTTTCTTACGCTTCTGTGATATGATCAAGAAAAAAACGAATGGTATTTGTATGACCCCATTCAAAAAAAGTGAAACAAATGATACACCATTGACCAAAATGGGGAAATTACCGGAAACACAACCTGGGACAATGAACAACTATTACAGTTCCGAAACGGAGGAGGAGTATATGGTTTTTACCAGCACTATGCGCTTGTTATCTCTACACAAAAAAAATCCGAAGAATAAAACTTCGGATTTTTTATAGCAAAGAAACAAATTACTAGAATGAGACTTTTTTTACTAACCTGTGAAGATACATACCAGCAAAAATCCACAAACAAGCAAAGAAAACAACCATCTCAAACAGTATCATAAACACTCATGTTCCTACATAATTTTTGAGAAGAGCATCTCATAGCTCAATATCTAATTGAAATAACTGCGCTAGATATTCGACCGATAAATCATACTGGTGCACATATCCATTAGTCACAAGGAGAAGCAAGATCATAATCAAGAACCCTAGAGCAAGAAGAAGCGAACTACTCAACAAGAATGGTAATTTAATCTGCATGTAAGTTGCTCAGAGTAATTTTTTGAGCTCAATTTTATCATGAAATTGTTGGAATTTTGTCTGAATCATATAGAACATAATAACGCCAATAATGACGACAAAAAATCCAATAAGAAAGTAGGATAATCGAACTACAGCGTTAGAAAAATTCATCACTCTAACAATTCTTTTTTCTTGTTCTGCAATAGTTCTTCATTTGGTAATATCTGCTACATTAAGAATAATATCGCTATACTCAGGCAAAACCTGTGAGGTTGCCTCATACGATTCTTTGGAGGTAATCATAATGTACAAAGTAGCAGGGAAAGGGCTCTCAATACCATAATATTCAAACTGCTCTAATATATCAGGTATTCTTTTTGCCAAAAACTGTTTGGCGTCATCTTTCGAAACAAAATCAGTATCAACACCTCTATCTTCAAGCTTTTGCTGAAGATGCAAAACTCTAGTGTATACATTATTTTCTTCTCAAGGAAGATCTTTGATATAAAAATACATACCAAGCTTTGATTGCAATGTATCAGCAAAATTGTTTGCATGATTTGACAAACCAATCAAAAGGTTTAAGAAAAAAAGCAAAAAACCAATTATTATTCCCATAAACAAAAATTTGGGAAGCGAATAACGTATCATGCTCAATACATCATCCCAAACAATTGATTTTTTAATAATTGATTTACGCGTAATTTTTTTTTTCATTTAACAGATGTGGTGAATGTACAAAATTAACTGCTTTGTAGAGAAATGTAGTTTTTAATGAACTTTTGAAAAAGGTTAATTTTGCTATCATAGAACGTAATATCTTTATCAAACGCCTTAATATCTTTGTGGTTATCAAAATAGTGTTTTATCATTTTTTCTGCTTTACGAAACCTACGTTCTAAGAGATACAATTCAACCAAATTATAGATAACTTCTGCATCCATCTTATTTATTTCAAAAGCATTTTCAACAAACTTCACTCCCTTCTCTCTATTTCCATACCAATATTCAGCCAAACCATAGCATCTCAAAATTTCATGGTTTCCATAATCAGTCAAATCTAAGGCTTTTCCCAAATATTTTTTTGCCTCATGCCATAAATTTTTTTCCATCTCTAAGACTCCTTTGATATACAATCCCATAGGATCTTTGTCTGATTTTCTGCTATTATAAAAATCAATAGCCTTTTCTGCTTTTTCTATTTCTCCTTGTCTATATTGAATATCAGCAATTTGCAAAAGCGCATCTTCATTGGTCGGATCTTTCATCAAGATTTTATTAACCAAAGAAATTGCTTGATCAAATTTTCACTCTTCTTTGAGCGATTCTATTTTTTCAATTTGAGAAGGTAATATATGAGCCATGAGGTTTCCACAAGATAAGAAAGTAAATTGTTGTCCTAGTGCTACTATACTCAAGCCAAACAAGAAAGGATAAAAAACTTCTATTCAACAAATTTTA
This sequence comes from bacterium, assembly GCA_020627925.1. Lineage (GTDB taxonomy): Bacteria > Patescibacteriota > Gracilibacteria > Absconditabacterales > Absconditicoccaceae > JAHDFY01. The sequence continues at coordinate 95,955 of JAHDFY010000002.1, read as the reverse complement.
TTTATTTACAAATATGTTTTATTATGTCTAATAATTATTTTTTTCCCAAAACAACAGATAGTTGTTGTTTTTGTCCGTTTCTCAAGATAGTTAATGCAACCGTATCTCCCGGTACATACTGATAGATATGATACAAAAAAGGAAGATCTGACTGGATAGCCTGTTCATTAACAGCAACTATCACGTCTCATGATAGCAGTCATGCTTTTTCTGCTTCCAAGTCAGGAACAACATATTCTACTAGTGTTCCATTACTAATCCCCATACCCAGCGCTTGTGCATCAGTCGGATGCAAATCTTGGTACTGTATTCCAATAAACGGTCTTTGTATACTATTGTGCGTACGAATGATCTCCAAGGTTGCATCAATAAATTGCTTATTCACTGGCAAAGCAAAACCAATTCCGTCAGCTTCTGTACGTACTGCCGTATTGATTCCTATCACATTACCAAAGATATCCAGCAGAGGGCCACCACTATTTCCAGGATTAATAGAAGTATCCGTTTGATATAGACCAACATAAATACTATCGGCAGAGTAGGTATCTAACATTCTATTTTTTGCACTCAAAATACCTAAGGTCACCGAGTTGTGATATTCGGCTAAAGCGTTTCCAATAGCAAGAACAAACTGACCGATCATCACGTCTTGATTAAAATCAATGAACGTTGCAGGATCAAATTGTACATTTTCTTGCTCATCTACAGCAAGACTAATCACCGCCAAATCAATCAATGGATCACGCCAAATATTTTGTACTTGATAGGTTCTTCCATCATTCAGCACGACAGAGTAATCCGCATCTAGTAATGAAACAACATGTTTGTTTGTAATAATGAGTCAATCTTTAGAAACAATAATACCACTTCCTCCTCCTACTTGTGTTCTTTTTTGTGCAATACTTCATTGTCCAAAAAAACCACGAGGATCTTGCAAAAAAATCTCTAAATTTTTTGTAATAACAATATTAACGACACTTTTTTGATTGTCACTAATTGTAGTGACCACTTGGTTTTGTAAATCAAATACCGATTGTTCAAGTAGTGAATTCGCAACATCATTTTTTGATGGTGTTATATGCAATTCTTCTTGAATAAATTTTGTTAGATCTTGTTTTTCGGCAAAAATATATTTTTTAGAGAGAAAAAATTGGAAGCCTAGGAACAACAGCATGTTACCCAAAGCCAGCAAAGCAAACAAAACAATTATTCATGAAGTACGTCTCATCAAAGAAAACAGCAAAACGAATAAATACTATGAATTATATGATTACTACAGACTCTTCACAGAGAAATTGGTTGCAAACTATTTGCTTTTTTATATTTTAATGATATAATATATATAGTTTTACCCGCAATACACCTCTATGAGCGAAACAGCAACCAAATGAATATGGTTAAAAGAAACAGGAAAAAAAGTACTAGGAACTCCTAGAGGGTTTATTAATTTGGGAACATCTGTTGCAAGAAATACCGTAGGAACAGCAAAGGATCTGGTGAATGTGTTGATCAGGAGGCCTATTTTTTGAACGGAAATAGAAGATCCTAAAACACCGCGAGCGAGAGGAAAAGACATAATCAACAAAGGAACTGACGCTCTTTTGGGTATATTTAGAAGCGACGAAACAGCAGAACAAAGAAAGGCTAGACAGAAAGAATACTTTTCTTGAAGTAAGCAAAAAGCTTTAGATATGGCAAAAAAACCATTATCAGGAGTGGCAAACTTAGCTATAGCTCCTGTCCACTACGCCAAAGCTGGAGCGTCATTGATTAGAAATACCGTAGGGATTGGTAAAGATGCAATATATGGATTGGCCAATTTTTTGTGAATCAAATCACTCAAGGTTGATACATCAAGAGGGAGTAGAATAGGAAGAATTCGACACAGAACAAACCATGCGCTAAGTAATACGCTTACAGCAAAAAATCCGAAAGAGAATATAAAAGAAGCCTTCTCAAAAGACCATCCATTATATGGAAAAAGTTCTATTGCACAAAATAGTCCAACGACTCAAGATAAAGACACATGAAAAATTGTAGATATAAACAACAAAAAAACAGCTGCTGCATAATATAATGACAAATATTCATTACTACAAAAAAGATCACACCAAATGGTATGATCTTTTTTTATTTATTATGGTACGTTTTGATTACGCTTCTAATGAAATTCAAGGTCCCATAGTAGTAGAAAGAACAATCTTCTTAATCAATTTTCCTTTTACTCCAGTAGGTCTATTCGCATCGATAGCAGCAAGAAGTGCATTAACATTATCCACTAATTGTTCTGCTGAGAAGTTAACTTTACCAACCAACGCGTGAATGTTTCCAGTTTTATCCAATCTGAATTCAATCTTACCTTTTTTGATTTCGTTTACTGCATCAGCAATATTTGTTGCAACAGTACCTGCTTTTGGAGAAGGCATCAACCCTCTTGGTCCAAGAATCTTAGCAACTTTTGCTAGTTCTCTAATCAAATCTGGAGTAGTGATCAACACATCAAAGTTGATTTCTCCTTTTTCGATTTTAGAAAGCAATTCTGTATAACCAACAACATCAGCACCAGCTTTTTTTGCGTCTGCTGTATTATCTTCCGTCGTGAAAACAGCAATTTTAACTGTTTTTCCTGTTCCATGAGGAAGTGTTGTTGTTGCTCTGATCATTTGATCATTATACTTAGGATTAGCATTTGTTTTTACTGCCAATTCTACTGATGAAGTGAACTTTGTACATACTGTTTGTGGCAAAAGAGCAACAGCTTCTTCAACTGTGTATTTTTTGCTTGAATCGATAAGCTTTGCAGCTTCTACATATTTTTTTCCTTTTTTAGCCATTTGCTTGTTATGAATAAGTGTATAAAACGGTAGTAGCGGACATTGTCCTCCCGAATCGCCATAAACCAATCAATAATCAAATTATATTGAGTGGATGGACTATGCAGCATCTTTCATTGCTTTGATTTCATCTCTTGTTTTTACAGCACCTGCTTCTACTTCTACTCCAAGAGCTTTTGCAGTACCAGCAATCGATGAAATTTGTGATTCTAGGTTCATGGTATTAAGACCATCTTTTTTGATAGCAGCAATTTCTTCCAATTGTGCTCTTGTGATTTTTCCTAGTTTGTTCTTATTTGGTTCTCCTGATCCTTTTTTGATACCAAGTTTCCATTTAACAAGATCTGATGTTACAGGTCCTTTTAGTTCTAGTTTGTAAGTTCTATCACCAAATACAGTAAGTTTACATTTAATTCTTACTTCAGCACCACCAAATTCTTTCATTGAATCCATAGTTTTATCATTGAATTCTTTGATGAATGGTCCGATATTTACTCCATTTGCTCCAAGCATAGGTCCTAGAGGTGGAGCTGGCATCGCCTTACCAGCAGGAATTTCCAAATTAAGAATAGTTTGTACTTTTGCCATTCTCTTTTACATACATTAATCAATAAAAGCATCTACTCGCCACTATTCTTCATAGTATCAAGCAAAACGTTGTTTCATAATTGGTTTTAAACGATGATAAGAAGCGTAATCGGCTTGTAAAAGCCGTCTATCATTATTGTACCATACAATCATGAAAACAGTTATCTTTTGTTCTACAGGTATGGTCGTGTAAGTCACACCTGGTATATTAACAAAAGCTATCTTTTCTCAGAAAAGATCGTTCTTCAGTATATCTATTTCCGTTACTATTTCAACAATATTTCCATCCAAGTTCCTAGCCAACGAAGCAAAATCATAGTCTCATGTACCCAAATAGACATAATATGATTCATTATCTGTCAATATATATTTGTAATCAAGGCCCAATATTTGGGTTGACTCAATATTGCCAAAAAATTGTTTTGTACCACTCAGAACAATAATTTCTGTATTGTTTCATGAAAGAGTAGTTGAATCAGCTTGATCATTCGAATTATCCACAGAGTTCGTTATTGATGTCTCCGGTGACAAAATTTCTCCCGTTGTTGCTACTATTCCTGTTTGTGTTGCATCAATATCACGAATGACACTAGTCGCATCAAACAAGGAATCTGACTGCGCTCACGTTTGGTTTGTATCTCACGTAAGCAATGCTCACGTCACAAGAGTATCTTCTTTATTATCCAACGCTGGCGTAGAAAAAACCTCTCCAGTACTCACAACAGAACCAGTATTCACAACCGAAGTTGAAGGGGTGAGTTGAAAAGGAACTTCTTCTATTTGGAAATATGCAACATAAATTATCACTAAGCTTAAAAAGATAACAACAAGTGTTACCCTTACTATATCTGCTTCACGATATCTATGAGATACTGCCATCAAAAAACTAGTTAACAAGCTCAATTTTGTCAAAAGGAAGCATCACTGGAGTAAGTCTTCCAAGCATTTCTACATTCACAATAACAAATCCTTTTTCTGCATCAATTTCTCTAATACTTCACTTTGTTCCTGCAAAATCACCTGCTTTCATCAAAACAACATCTCCTTCTTTGAAAGGAACAACCAATTCAGATCTTTCTTGGCTTGCTTGAATGTGAGACATCATATTATCAAATTCTGCATCAGTCAATGGGATCGGGTGAGTTTCTGCACCAACAATAATTCTTACACCAGGGGTGTTTCTGATAACGTACCAGATTTTATCATTCATTTTTGATTTAACAAAAACATATCCTGGATACATTTTCTTCTCTTTGATTTTTTTATTTCCCTTTGTCATAGAAATTTCTTGTGTAACAGGAACAAGAAAGTCAACAACATCTTCATCAAGACCGTGTTTTTTTACTCTTTCTCTAAGATTTTCTACTGTCATTGTTTCTTGTCCAGAAACAACACTCAAAACATACCATTTGTATGAATTATCTTCTATTTGTTTTTTAATTTCCGATTGTGTTGGAGCAGCCATAAACAAACACCAAAATTAATAAAAACTTTTATTCAAAAATAGATTATCATCGCTAATTTCAAGCGATTATCCGCTTGTTACTGCAAAGAATACTGATCTGTACAATCCTGAAAATACCGTATCAAGTGCAACAAAAATCAATCCAGAAACAATCACTACTGCAAAAATAGCAATAGTTAACTCTGTAATTTCTTTTTTAGTTGGGTATTTCAATTTTTTCACTGTATCCAAGCTATCATAAAGAAAACTCATTCTTCCGTTTTTTACCAATAAAAAAAAATCTGCTGACCTGAACAATATTCAAGTCAGCCAAATTTGCAAGTCTAAATAGAAAATAATCAATCTTTCTATCATAATCGTTTACCTAAAATGTTGTTTTTTTGAAAGCTGCTTCTTTTAATTCATACATAACTCTTCGTGAGTCAACTGAACCTAAAACTGATCTAAAAATGGAATCTGTTCATCTTACCACTTCTTCGTTGTCTGATTGCGCAAAAATACGTTGCAAATAATGAGTAAGCATAATAAGGGCATTTTTTGAATTAACTACTCTTTGTATTGCTTTAAGCCCTCGCAGTAGTTGATTTTCCTGCCAATGTTCAAGAGGGTAAGTTTTTTGGTCACTTGACAACCAAGGAAGATAAGTTTCTTGCCAAAAATCAGGATTTGTATAAATAGATTCTTTTTTATCGACCCTTTTTACGGCATTTGCAAGTCCTAAACTAAGTCATTTGATAAAAAGCGGGTGCTCCAAAGCTTGTTTCAAAGTAGCACATTCTTCACGTTTTTCTTTTTCAGCAACAACAGCAAGTTCATCTAAATGTTCAGCCAATAATACGTTAGCAAGACGAGAACCTGTTTTTGATCAAGAAACTACAGCACCTAATGTATCACTAGTTTTGTCTATAAGGCTATTTTTCAAAGAATGGAGTCCCATACAAGTACAGATAAAGTAATAAACAATTAAGACGACAAACATAAAACAAAAAAATGTCAACAAATTATTTTTTTTATTAAAGTTCAGCTAGATTATTAGTAGTGCTTTCAAGTAGAAGTAGAAGTAGAAGTAGAAGTAGAAACAAAATAAGAACTAAGCAACAGAAACTACATAGATTTGTGTTTTCTCATTATGAATACTTAGCGAATGGGAATCATCAACATGCAAATGTTCTGGCAACAAATTCATAGATTCAGCGAGAGCCACATAAGAAACAAAGAGGGGAGTCAGTCATTTTTTCTGGTTTGTTAGCATAAGAGTAGTAATTTTTTTTGTAGATAGTGGTGCATCACTTCATTGCTTCAATGATCACAAAAAGATAACAGCAACATCATCGTGTCCATGCAGCTGTGTATCTAACCAAGAAAATATTGCATCGCTTGTCATATGAGAAGCAAAAGAAACAGGAAAAACATTCTCACACGCAAAACCTACTCTCAAAAACGCCAATTGCGTTCGTAATTCTTCATTATAAGAAAAAAAATCATTGGCAACAGTCACCGTAGTAGGGTGGTCAGCAAGAGGGAAGTCGATGGCAATAGTGCAGCCCAAAAGAGTTTGAAAAGCATCTGCAGAAGGAACAATAATATCATCTTCCTGTTCTGATTGCATTACCAAAAGAAATTTTTTGTAGTGTTGAGAAAGAGAAGCATATGCAAGCGCTAGCATATTTCCTGCATGCAATACATGCAAAGAAGGAACAAACAAAAGCTGTGCTCATGTTTTTGCTCACTGTGGAGCATGAGAAAGATAATAAAGAATTTGCGAAAGCAACATATGTGGATCTGCCTTGGCAATGACTGTTGTCGAATGTAATATGGTCATAAGTTATTTTCCGATAGTACCCAAAATCTTTAAGACAAATTTGTCTGCTAATCTATAACGTTTTTCCCACTCAGATGTGGACATAAAAGTAACCGAAAGGTTATAAATAAAGTACTTAGTAAATAAATCACTAATCTCACTTTTGATTTGCTCAAGAATAGGTTTTTCTGCATTAGAATGGATTAATACCAAATCCATATCCAAGTTTTTACCAAAAACCTTTCCAAAAAAATACTGATCAATACTAAATTCATGTTGTTCAAAAAGTTTTTCTACTTCTGCTTTGAGAGCATAGAGAAATATGTTTTTGATATGAGGATGAAATTCTTCAAAAATATCAATAGATCGTTTCATTTTTTCTTTGTTGACAACAAGAACACCTGCTGTTGAAAGAGAGTCCACTTGTTTTTTGATAGCAGGAAAAGTCCATTGAAGTTCGCTCTCCAACGCCCTCAAAGAAAGTCACTGTCTTTTGAACAATAAATACTTGAGAATATCTACTTTTGCTTTACTACCAAATAGTTTTTCCAAATTCATCAACAAGTCAAACACTACCTAAATGATAACTTTTTGTTTATCCAACTAGTTTGTATATACGCTTTGAAAAAGGAATTGCAAGGTCTCTATAAAAAATAACCACGCAAAAATATCACTATTTTTTTGACAAAAAGCAAAAACGTCTATACAATCAAAGTAAATTTATTTTGCGTCATCAACACACTATGGCACTACCTAATATATGAGGTGAAAAACAACACTATGCAGGTGAAACTGCACCAAGAACTCATGAATCTCTTACAACACAAATGAAAGACAAAGAGCAACAAGAGGTTTTTGAGTGAACAAAAAAAGAATACGAAGAGCTCAATGTTGCCATAAAAACTGAGCGTAACCAACGCTTTAACAGAGCAAAGGAATTTCTACATACGGTCATTTACAATTCGGTAGAGGAATATGGCGAAAGCAAAAAATACCATGTTTCGCAAGAAAACACTGATTTTTGGAATAGTAATTTTTATGGAGGTACCGACAATAGTGATAAATCAGATGATTATATTACTCTCAATACGGGTTTTCGTCTCACAGGAATTTCAGCCAAAGCAAAAAAATTCGCAAATATAGTCGCGACAAAAATATGAAAAGAAATGCCAGACCGAAATGATGTTACGCCTTGAGAAATGTTTTCGATAGTCATACAACGTTTGGAACAGACGTGATACTCACTGACATGAAGTATTCAATCCAACCAGGATCTTGTTTATCACATCATGCTTTTTCAGAAAACTAATGGCATTCAGGCAGATGGTAGATTAGGACCAGAAACTCGAGAAAGGTTAGCACAAGATGATGAAACAATCAGTGTACACGAGGAAGTAATCGTAAACAATCAACCTGAGGTAGCCCCTGAAGAAGAAAAGCAAACAGAAAAATTATCGGATAAAAGTATTGTTGTGTTACCGGGACAAACATCACCTTTTAGCAAAGTAGAAAGAACAAAAAACGCTGATGGGAGCCGAACGTGTACTATTTGATGAAATCGTGTATTCAACATTCTTCCTTCTCAATTGCATAAGGATTCTCCTTATGCGTTGCAAAACCTTGGTAATGATGCTTATCTCGCTTTTGATCCAATGGCACAAGAATTCATTTATGTACAAATGGAACAACCAAACTATACATCAATAGCAATATTAGCAAATTATATAAACGGAGAAAAAGAAGATCAAAAAACTTTTTATATCAACACTGATTCTCCACAAAAAAGCAAAGCAATGAATCACGACGTCTATAAAGTAGTTAAAAATATGGTACAATTTGAAGAAAAAACTATTCCACACAATCAAACCATAAAACTATCTCCTTCACTCGACACAGATGAATTTAATCAAGCAATGGAAGAAGTCCCATTTGATGGGATCAATATAGATCCAATCACAAGAGAAATAACTGGCTTTACCGTTAATAGAGTTAATCATAATCAAATTTCAGCACTACGTTGACTGATTGACTGAATGAGTCCGTCGACCCTACAACCTGCACAAAAAGCATTCTTGCTCACATATACAGGACAATGAGACAAAGCAAACAATGAAATCATCTCATGAATTACGGTCAAAAATCAAAAAGTCACAAGACTAAGAATGACTGACATTCCCGACATCAATACATTCGCATGAATCAATAATGATTTGGAAGAACTTAATGCATTTTGATGAAGCGTAAAAAAAGATGGAGAGTTAGTAAATCTTGTTGAAACATTTCCCAAATTAGAAAAACTTAGAATTAATAAACCATCAGAAACAATAGTACGCACAGACAACAATGGGAGACAAAGTATTTATGCAGCAAAAGGCTGGGCAGGGAGTTTAGGCAAAAGTAAATTTGCTAGAAAATGAAATATGAAACTTGCTGAATCCACAATTCATTGAGTACCAACTCATTTACTACTAAAATACAAAAATGGAAGTATTTACATGAGTGAAGAAGATAGACAAAAGTATAGAATTGGTGAATAAAAAAAACTGGTTACCAAAATAAGTAACCAGTTTTAATTTAATTGAAATCTCTTGGGTCGTCTACGTGCCACTCTAAACCAGAGCGAACACCAACAAAGAAAATTCTTGTAACTCTACTTTTATTTCCTTGCTCCACAAAGCTTTGGTTAGCCATCGCACGACTATCCAACTCTCCGTAATAAACTTTTACACCTCCCCAAATTTCAACAAAAGATGTTATTTTTTTGTTTTTTAGAATTGGAACGCGGAAACCTACTTGGGCAACACCTCCAACACCAAAGAACCCTGAGGAGATTAAAGGATCAGACAAAGGTTTTTGTTCTGCAGTACTATTTCCTTGTCCCCAGTAATTCCAAGCAATAGAAACACCACCACCAACAAAAGCATAAGGCAAACTCCATTTATCGGAAGTTCTAATAATCATTCCACAATCTAAAGCACCTTGAAGCATTCGATCTTCTCTTTGATACACATCATTATTCATATGCACATATGCTGTTGTCAATGTAGCATAAACACTAGGAATGTTATTGTGAAAATGATAATGACCGCCTATGGCGAAAGCAAAATTATCCAATTCAGGCTCATAATTTCCTTCATAACCATAAGCAACTAGTCCATAATTAATTCCGTAATGAACCTTTTGTGCTAGCTCTAGTGTTTTCTTCAATGAGCTTGCTTTGGACTGTTCTACTTGTTCCTTGTTTTTTGTTATTACTCTCCCTTGTTCTTTTCTTTGCTCTGCAGATCCTAAAATGAATCTTTCAGAAATAGGAATCATCTGACCTGTTTCAGGGTTTACTTTTTTCCCCATCTCAGAGACGACTTTGGTGCCGTTTGCAATGGTTGTAATTTTTTTTGTAAAACCACCCGTACCATGCTTATGACGTGTTGTTTCTGTGATTTGAGTATAAATAATGTCTCCCTTGGCATTTAGTGTCTCACGAACTTCTGTAGTTACACCAGTCTGTACATCAGTAGTTGTATAAGATTTTGTGCTGTTTTGTCCTATACAAAAAGATGAAACAAACAAAGAAAAAGCTAAGATAATAGTTAATTTAATAATTTTCATTTTCAGTAATCGATTTTCATACTACATTTATAAAATGTAGTTGTTGTTATTTAATTGTTTTTTTGTTTTTCATCAAGCGGTGTTCTTATAGTAGACCCTTAATGATGAAAAAAGTATACTTATTTTGAGGACGATGTCAAACAAATATTAAAAAATGTCAATAATCAATAAAAACAATTATCGAAAACATTGTTTTTATTATGAGTAGAAGTGGTGCAGCAATAAATCAAGCATAAAAAAGAAAAATAGAAGGCCAGAACGATCTTCTATTTTTTATATAAATAATTATATAAGTATTTTATTGATCCAATGTAGCAAAAAGCTTGAAGTGTTCAGAACCTATGATACGAACATCAACAAAATCTCCTAACTTAATTAGTCTATCGCCTACGTACATCGAGGTCAGTCCTCATTTTTTCCCTTTGGGAGCATTGTTAGTTATTCTTGATTGCGTTTGTTCAGTCACTGCTACTTTGTCTAATTTGATGATAACATTCTTCATATTGTCGGAGTAACCGCCAATCCAATCAGGTTCAATTCTATTGACCATAATCGTTCTTGTGGTACCATGTTCTTGCTGATTATTTTGTGATGAAATGGTTTTGAGCAATTCATTAAGTCTGTCCCATCTATCATGTTTATCTTCACGATTAACATTGTCTTCATATTTTCTTGCAGCATACGTTCCAGGTCTAACACTGTATTTACCAATATACACCATATCAAAACGAGCATAATTTGCCAATTCCAGTGATTCTTGAAAATCTTCTTCTGTTTCATCAGTAAATCCTACAATAATATCCGTAGTAATACTAATTGGCCTTGAAAGTGCGCGAATTTTATCCACAAAATCTATAAATTGTTCTTTGTTGTATCATCTAAACATTTTTTTGAGGATTTTTGTCGATCATGACTGCAATGGCATATGGATGTGTGGACACATTCTTTCTTCTTTTTCATGTAGAGCAAGCAGTTCATCTGAATAATGAGTAGGGTAGGGCGATGTATATCTCAACCATCTCAAATTACCAGGAAGATCCAATATTTTTTGGCAAATTTCTACAAACTGCGGATGTTTATTAACAATTTGCCCAAGCAGAGTAATTTCTTCTACACCATTTTCAATATGATGTTTTGCTTCTGCTACTATTTGCTCAACTGGCAAATGTTTTTCGATTCCTCTCGCATAAGGAACGATACAAAATGCACAAAACTGACTACAACCGGTACTAATAGGCACAAACGCTGTTTTTGTATTATTTTTCATCAATTGATTGGTTCCTTGTGGAATAATACTAGAGTATTCATTGGTTACTTCAACATCATACGAAACGTCATATCCCAAACTTCTCATCATCAGTGGCAAAAAACCAGTATCGTCAATACGGAAAAGAAGCTCAACATTTGCGTTATTTTTTTGCAAATTAAAGAACATAGGATTAAACGCATGATTAACATAGACAATTGCATCCGGATTAATTGTGTTGTTTTTTAATCATTTTTTGATTTCTTCGTTGGTCCATCACATAATGGCAGGATCTTTGGTTTCTACCGTTCCAACAAAATTACCAGAAGTCATCAATCCTTTAATTTTTTTTCCTTTGGCATTGGCAGAAATTTTTGCATTTCTCAGATTATGTTGCACCATACAACCAGTAATCCATACTTTTTGCTCAGGGTGGAGTTCTTTTAATTTTCCAGTTACTTTATCTTCAGATTTTTGCCTCACACTACAAGTATCAAAAATAACTACTTCTGCATCATCAATGCGAGAAACGAATTCCCACCCACAATTTTGCAAAACAGATTTAATTCTTGCAGAATCGGAATAGTTCATTTGACAACCAAAAACCACAATATGAAATTTCTTTCCTGTTGTGGATGTTATTGATGTTGTGTTGCTGTCCAGATGAAGTGCTTCGTCACGTTTTTTTTGCTCTCCACGTGAAGAACAACCACACGAACCGCCACAGCTTTCTTTTTTTATATTTTCATCAGATTGACAACCACAGTTATCATTGCAAGATCCCATAGCACATTAATAGAACATAAACAAACTGGTCAAACAACGCAAAGCGAATGGTCCCAGAAGATTTTTTTACTGGACTTTTATACATCAATTATTATCAATAGTCAAGTAAATATTTTTGCGATTATAATCAAGCAAATGATCTATGTTTTTGCATTAGTCTATGCTACTGTCTTATTGATAACTATTCTATTGCCTCATTATTTTGTCAGCGAACTTGCGCTAAGTTTCTTGCCATATCACAGTGTTTTTCTTTTTCTTTTGACACTCGTGCTATGCTTACGTTTCAAAAACAAACAATGGTGAGCCAAACTGCTGTGTATCGTATTTTTGGTGATCATGAGTCTGCATACTACCTTACAACAAACACAATTTTACAAAAACGAAGAACTTTCTTCTCAAGAAAACTTTGACAAAACTCAAGAAGAGATCGGTCTCAAAGTCTTATTTGCAAATATCTTGAAGTTTAATACTAACTATGACGATCTTATTGCTACCATAAAGGAACACCATCCTGATGTCGTCATGTTTGTAGAATATAAGCAGCATCATCATGACAATCTTGAGATGTTTTTTAGCAAAGAATATCCTTATGTGAATCGCATCAAAGGGGAGCAAGACGTGGTAGGGAATGTTATATTTTCCAAGATTCCGCTGGAAGACTTCGCACCCAAAATCTATCAATGAGCACGAAGATATGGCTACGTTGCTATCACGCACGAACAACAGGACTACTATTTCTATCTCGTACATACCAGCGCACCAGTATCAGAAGAATTATACGACAATAGAAACAAACAAATTGCACTATTTCAAAGTAATTTGATTGAGCATGAACAACGCAGATTACCTGAAGACAAAGTTATTATAGTCGGTGATTTCAATGTTTCTCCACGAACCCCTATGTTCAAACAATTCAACGAACAACTACAAAAATTACCAAATCCAATGACGCATATTGCACAATATATGCCTCCCTACACAACACGATGATTGCAACGTTGGGGAGAACATTATTTAGGATTTACACAATCTTTCATTAGGTCACATATCGATCACATTTGGTTCAGCAACAACACCACTCTCTACCAAGCACAAATAATACCTATTGAATGATCTGATCACAATGGAATAGTAGTGAGGGTGTATTAATATTTGTAGACTTTTTTTTACACTCACACCAATTTTATGAACATCGAGTCAAATATACGAAAAATTTTTGCCTATATTCTAACAAATAGAAGGCATTTTATTGTTCTTGTAAGTATTTACTTCTTAATGCAACCTGATGTTACTCAAAAAACACTAGGGTACGCAATGGCATTAGGACAAATAGTTGGCTTTATTCTAGAGGTACCAAGTGGATATATTTCAGACACAATGGGGCATAAAAAAGCACTAATTTTAGCCAAACGGTCTATGTTAATAAACTCTAGTTGCTTCATATTAGCAAGTTTTTATGAGTCATACATTTGGTTTTTCATCGCATCAGCATTTCTTTCTATTTCATTTTCATTCGTATCTGGAACATTAAGCGCTTTTACGCATGAAACTCTAATAAGTATAGGTAAAGACAAAGAATATTCTTCAATATTTAGCAAAATAAAAGGAAAAGTATCCTTAATACAAACATGAACATTTTTACTATTTCCTATGATTGCCCAATATGAATTTATGATTCCTTTTTATATTGGTTTCTTTGCTGACATCATTTGACTTCTTATAGCATACAGTTTAGTAAAACCAAATAATCATACAGCAATCAAAGAGAGAAAAAGCATTATAACTATTGCTAAAGAACTTCAATGAATTGGATTTTATCCACTTGCTTTATTCTTTAGCCTCATTTGATCTTTTTTTATGTGACTTACAACATTTAGAGAACCATTTTTATTATCAATTGGATACAGCACATTTTTAGTTGGAACAGTAGCCTCATGATCAAGACTACTACGATGGGCTATGTCATATGCAACATGACGAATTAAAGAGAAAAGCAATCTAAAACAACTTATGCTACTTGATATTGTGATATTTGGATCATATTTTATTTTGGCTGGAGTAATTACCAATACCTACATAATATGAATAATACTAGCCGTCGGTCTTGGTTATAGATATGTAAGAGGTCCTATAGTAAGTCAATATATTATGGAGTCATTACCTGATCCAAGATATAAAGCAACAGCTCTTTCATTGAAAGCTCAATTGTGAGGAATTTTATCAATAATCACGCCTATCATAGCTGGTTATCTTTTTCAACAAAACATTTATTTTGGCAAATATAGAGACGGTTTAGTTATTTGGTGAATAACGCTATTATTACTCCTTGTAGGGAGCCTCATATACTCAACAAAAATATGACTACTGACACCTAAAAAACAGTAAACTAAGCTACTATTTTCATAAAAGTTTCTATTTCATCTAGATTATTTTTTTGTAATTATTTTTTTGAATATTTTCTCTACTTCAATTTTTACTACATTACAATACAGCATAATGAAAATATTTCTAACCAAATCTATAATTTTTATTTCAGCAGTAATTTCCATTACAACAATATATGCAGAACAAAGCCACATCACATTAGATGGAAAACAAGCATACGAGCTGACAAAGTCATATATCACAGAAAATGACAGTACAAAAAAATTTTACGAATCAGAAGAACATAAATCATTTTATAAGCTCCAGTATTTTATTGAGAAAATAGATGGAATAATCAGTAAAAATCATCAAAAAAATCAATTACAGGCAGTCATATATACTACGCTAAAAAACAAAGAAAATCTTTTGCAAGATATATTAGATGAGCCTACTACAAAATATTTGTTGTCATACTATGATAATAAATACAATAACGATTTTTTCATGGGAAACATAAACAATAACTACCAAAACTGAAATATCTACGCAATAGGTTGATGAAATATGAAAATTACATGATATGCAACAGAAAAAAATATGGAAATTATAAATAGTTCGTGCAGAGGTGAATCAAATGCATGTGAAGATTATCTGGTAAAAAAAATCATATTTACGCTTACAGAAAAACCCAACACCAACATTCGTTTGCTTGGCAAAGTTTCTTTTGATAATATTCCTACGGTAGGAAACGAATTAGAAAAAGGAGATGAAATAGTTTTAGGATGTAAATCACCTAAAAACACGCTAATAAGCAGTCAATACACCGAAACACCATTTACTAAAAAAAGCGCTACAAAATTATATGAAATAGCGCAGAGTACTACAAACCAATTACTCAATAGCAGTATAAATAATCCAATCACTATGATAGGAAACTATCAAATAATTATTGGAGACAATAATCATTCATTCCACTGACCAATATGTGGAGGAGAGTTTAAAGATATACAAATAATAGAACCAAATGAGAGCTAAGCTACTCATAATTAATTAGATGCTTTCTTTACATAATTTTCATATATTTCATCAATAGTTCTCAGCATCGCTTCTTCAAAATTTCTATCGCCAACTGGAATTCTGCAACCAGCTGCATTAAAATGTCAACCACCACCATAGCTTTGAGCAATCTTTGAACAATCATATTTATTTCTTCCTCTCAATGAACAGCTCATAGAGGCTTTTTCGTAGTTATGTTTAAATAAAATTATGAGGTCAATTCATTTGATTTGTTGCATCAATGGTTGCGCATATCATCATTGATATCTGTCTAGTCATTTTTCTTTCAGTTCTTCTTCAAGCATATACGAGGTCAAGATATTTCATTGGTAGTGTTTCATTCTTTGCAATACAAGTTGCATATATTCTACTGAAGCAAGCGACTTACTACGAAACATTTTTTCTACAATAAGCTGCTTATCTGCTCATTTCATTATAAGCTCATACGCAGTACGCATCACTCAAGGAGACTGTTGTTTATTATCGTAAACAAAATTACCGCTATCAGTCGCAAGTCATAAGTACAGGTTAGTTGCAATAGTGCTATCTATTTTATCTTCCCAAAGCATAGTAATAATCTTATATACTCGCTCAGCATTACTCATTGAGGTAACGTCTTTAAGCACAACAGAAGCATGTTCAGGAGCATCACCGTGATGATGATCTATCACAATAAGTGTTTGTTCGTCAAACCACGCTTCATGTTCTTTGGTGAATTCTTCAATACGGTCATATGGAGAAAAATCCAGGAAAATTAAGGCATCATATTCCCCATAGTCAAACTCAGTATCTACTTTTTCCCTTCATTGAACAAAATCAAAAACAACAGAAGGCTCATTGGAAGTAAAGTAGCGTACGTTTTTATCTAATTTTTCAAGTACACCTCCCAGTCCCAACATAGATCCTAATGCATCTCCATCAATATTTCTATGACCAAACAAAGCAAAAGAATCTCCGCTTTCAATAATGTCACGTAATTTTGCTATCATAGTGTTATTTATTTGTTCTACAACCATCGGGTTATTTATCAATTAAATCATATCCTACAAGAAATTCTGCCACTTCTTTGAATACACGACCTGCTGTTTCACCTCACCATTGACTTTGTCTAGGGCGACGAACTTGCACAACAACAACATATTTAAGGTTGTCTTCAGTAACAATTCATACAAAAGAACCATTAGTCCATCATTCTCATTGTCTATACTTACCTTTATAAGCAATTTGCGATGTTCCACTTTTTCCACCCAATGTATAACCTTCCAAAAATGAAAACTTCTGATTACCTGGATTATCCATTACTTTTAGTAGTGATTCTTTCATTTTTTCGGCGATATCTTCACCAAAAATTCTCCTTATTTTTTTGGCTGTGACTGGCTGACACTCTGTGCCATCACAGATTTTTTTTACGATAGTTGGTTTCATATAATAACCACCATTAAAGAATGATCAATATGCGACTGCTATTTGCAAAGGCGTTGCAAGCAATCACTGTCCAAACGTATTATTATAAAACCTCGCATCCGATGCCTTGTTTACAGACTCCACAAATCATTTATCTTCTCATCCAAGCTCAATATTAGTATATTGACCAAAACCAAGTTTTTCTATGTAATTATAAAATACATATCTTGTAATGTTCTGTGCAATTCTCACCATTCCTACATTACATGAATACTGCAAGGCAAAAAGAAAGTTATGAGTCCCTGTACATTTATCATCAGCATTCTTAATCGTAAACTGACCAACATCAACCTCTCCATAAGGATCATCATACAGATCATACATATCTATCTCATCAGAATCTAATCCAATAGCGTAAGTAAATGCTTTAAAAATAGAACCTGGTTCGTATGCATAGGTAATATTTTTATCAGCAAAAGCAGTCGGTCCAAAAATATTGTTACTAATATACTTGGGCAATGTCACATCATCCCTTTCATAAGAAAATGCCTGCCTTATTCTATCGCCAGTTTTGATATAAATGGGAATATCCAAATGAGTATTGTCATCGATGACATATTCATCAAACTCAGTCAATGGCCTCAACCCATAGGCTTCATAATAAGTATTAGGATTAAAATTAGGATAATTTACTGAAGAAACAATATGACCTGAATAAGGATCATACACCAACACACTCAAACTATCTGCCCTAAAAAATTTGTGAAAACGTTCTGCTATTTGTTCTACCTGTCTTTGAATAGAAGGATCTACGGTCAAATAAATATCTTGTCCATGTTCTACTTTATCAATTTCAAAATCATTCGCTCCAATTTGTCCAACCCAAGCAGAGGAGCGTCAAGTAATTTTTCCGTTTTGTCATCTCAGTATATCGTGATAATATTCTTCAATACCATGATATGGTTTACCATCATCATTGATATATCACAACACATGCGACATAAAATTATTATAAGGGTAATATCTTTTGGTGTAAGGCTCTATTCACAAACCATACAGCTCTCTTTGTGGCGCTTTGATATATTTATATCCTTCTTCTTTGTGTGTATTTCTATAAAGGTACCTTACTTTTGGATTATAATCAAGAGAATAAATAGTCTCGAGAATGTCTCTATAATACTCGAAAAAATCAAACTCAAACGCCAATTTGTTCAGATATACCTCTTTTTCTTTTTTTCCACGATAGAAATCAAGAATTTTGAGTTGTTTGATAAGCAGTGCTATTTCAGGATTTGCGTCCGTGAGTAGTCTGACATACCTGTGTTTTTGTTTTTCCAAGGCTTTGGGTAAAAACTCTACTACATTTCCTTGGTCATATTTGAGAAAAATAGGATCCAAAATATTTTTTGCTATCGTAGGGTTTGATACTTTTTCTGGCTGTATATAAACATAGTTTCCATATCTAATCGTCACATAAGGAAGGGCAAGCTCTCTCAAATCATCAACAAGGTCATCCGAAAAAAAACCAAGCGGATTATATTCTCTAAAACCTACCTTGATACGCTCTGTCAATTTTTCAGAAATTAAGGCCATTGCTTGTTGTCCAGAAAAAGTAGTAATAATAGTATCCACCTCTTGATTATAACTATCCCAATCATAAGTGTAATGTTCTTCAGAATACAGACCACTCCCAAAATAGAACACCTCAGGGGCTTCAGGAATTAATGTTTCTTTTGTAAAATCTTCAATATTTTCGATACATGTTCTCTTATCCACTCTCTCAAAACCATTGATTTTACATAAGTGATAATAGACAACCGGAGTAATAAGAGAAATAAAATGATCTTTATTACTAATATGTTCAGGATCAACAAAAAGATTGTATAAGGTGATGTTTTCTGTGAGTTGCAAAGATTTATCAGAACTGTCAGTCACGTAAATATGTCATCTTTGAGCGACTAGCTTCGCTTCTCTTAAGTGCTGACCAGTAAGCCACGCATCATAATAGGGAGCTCTCACAATTTGTAAATAAAATATTCTCAACAAGACAACAAGAAAAAAGAACACAAACAACAGAAAAATAGCAAACTCTTTGCGATTACCCATTTGCTTGATCGCAGGTATTTGAGCAGAAAGTTTTTTGAACAAAAGTTGATGATAATGGTTTATGTAGGAAAAAAGTTTTTTTTTAGCCATGAATAGTCAATAGATAGCGAAATAGTTTCACAAACCAATATACACATATCGCAAAACGATGCAATCCTAAACAATAAAATCACGAAAGATTACGCCAAAGCACATAACAACAAAAAAGTGGCCAAAAAATTTGCTTTTTACACCAAAGCAGTGTATAATGAGGACATAGCATCAATCAAAACACTTTAGTTTATACTTACGTAACACATGAAAAAGCTCGTGTTAGGATTCTTTATGTCAATAATGGCTGTCTTTGGACTGAGTACTATTGCAGTAAATCCCGTGAATGCACAGGGTTCTAATATCCCATCTTCTTGGGATCAAACAACATCAAATTCCCCTGTACAAGGTGGAATAAATGTTGCTGGAGGGACAGACACAGATCAAGGAGACAGAATTATTCAAGTAATAAAGAATCTTATCAATTACGTTCTAGGATTCCTAGGATTAGTTGCTCTTATCATGCTACTTTACGGAGGATGGAAGATCGTTACCGGAGGTGAAGACGAAGGAGCAACCAAGTCTGGAATGCAAATTCTCAGAAATGCAGCTATCGGTATCTGATTTATAGGTATCTCATGGTTCCTAGTAACTTTCATATTCTTTGTGTTCTGATTGGTTACCAATTAATCATCTGAACTAATCGCGTGATTAGAAATCTAAAAAGACTTCCCTTTGGGGAAGTTTTTTTTATTATCAAAAAAAACAACCAATAGCACACAACATAGTGTTGCATACTTTAGTGAATACAGCTTTGATCAATGGATATTTTTGAATTTGAACTACGTTACAAATCATTCAAAGGATTAGGACATAAATTTTCATTATGATGGGAAGAAAAAGACCTCATTCAATTGGTGCAAATTAGTAATCAGTGAGTTCCTGACAAAAAAATCCAAGAAATTTCCCCTACTGAGCTAAAACAATTAACAACAGATACTTACAGTAACTACAAAAGAAAAAAGCTCAAAAAGTACAGCACACAAGAACTTCCCTATGATACGCTCGACAAATATATAGAAAGACTTGAGTATGAGCTCAAAGTGATCAAAGAAATGTGATTCAACACGTATATGTTGATTGTTTCTGATTTTGTAAATTGGGCAAGAGAAAATGACATCGTGGTAGGACCTGGAAGATGATCAGGGGCCTGATCGCTATTAGCGTGGGTGACAGGTATCACGGAAATAAACCCGTTTGCGTATGATCTCCTCTTTGAGAGATTTCTTAATCCTGCCCGTATATCGATGCCCGATTTCGATATCGATTTTGAAGATACACAGAGAGAAAGAGTTATCGAATACGTGACGCACAAATATGGGAAAAGCAAAGTATGCTACATTGGAACCTATATGAAAATGGCGACCAAAGCAGCATTCAAAGATGCAGCAAGAGCAATGGGAATTCCCTTTGATAAAGCAAATAAAATATCAAACATCATACCCGAAAAAGCATCCTTACTACAAGCTGTTACTACAGCAGAAAACAATGAAGAAATCAAAAATTACTACGACAACGATGAAATAGTAAAGAAAGCAATAGACCTATGAGGAAAATTAGAATGAAACCTAAGACAAACATGAGTACATGCTTGTTGATTCATTATTGCTCCAGAAAACATCACAGAATACACAGCAATACAACCAATGGGAAAATGAAATGATTGATTTGTAAGTCAATATGACGGTCCAACATTGGAAACAATTGGTCTTCTCAAAATGGATTTTTTGTGACTAAGAAATCTTTCTGTGATCAAAAACGCAATAAAAATTATTGCAGCAAGGCACAAAGTAGGTCATGAGTGAGTGCCAATCTATTACAATGGTTTGTCACAAAGAGCAATCAAAGAATATCAAGGAAAAGAACTTCCAAGTCTATTCCAAAATTTTTTGGATACCATGCAATTTGAACCATCATTAAATGATATTTATACATATGAACAAGTGTTTCAAAAATGAGATACTTCAGGTATCTTCCAATTTGAATGACAATGAATGAGAAGGTTTCTTGTAATGCTAGAACCCAATAACATCAATGATTTGATTGCAATGGCGGCACTGTATCGTCCTGGTCCTATGGAATTTATCCCTACCTACATCAACAGAAAACATGGAAAAGAAGAAATTGACTACATGCTTCCTGTGCTGGAAAATATCCTCAAAGAAAAATACCCAGAAGAAAAGGACCTTATAGAAGAGGAGAGAAAGAAACTAATTGAAGATCTTGATCCTATTATGGGAATTACTTACGGTATTGCTGTTTATCAAGAACAGCTAATGTTTTTGGTACAAAGTATGGCATGATTTTCTCTACCTGAAGCGGACTTATTGAGAAGATGAGTGGGTAAAAAGAAGAAAAAAGTAATAGAAAAACTCAAAAAAGAATTCATCGAAAGATCACAATCACACAGAGGTTATAAACCAGAAACAGGAAAAATCATTTACGAAAAAATGATTGAGCCGGCGGCAGCTTACTCATTCAACAAATCGCATGCTGCATGTTATTCACACATTGCTTATCAAACTTGATTTCTCAAAGCTCACTATCCGTTAGAATTTTATGCAGCACTGCTGAGATCGGTAGAAGAGGATACGGATAAATTCAGTTTCTTTATTGATGAAATTTTGACTGCGGGACTCAATATTTTACCTCCCGATGTAAACAAATCATATAATCATGTGGCTGCAGTAGAAGATCATGTGAGAATAGGATTTCTTGCGTGTAAAGGAATAGGGTATAGTGTCGGAGAGTTTATCGAAGAAGAGAGAAACAAAAATGGACCATTCAGCTCTCTTGAAGATTTTCTTACAAGATGTGAAACAATTATTACCAAAAAGTCATTAGAATCTCTAATCAAATCAGGTGCTTTTGATTGCTTCGATGATCGTAAAACAATGCTTGAAGCAGTACCTCAAATCATAGAACGAACCAAAGCAAGTAAAAATATGGGTGCTGGTCTATTTGGAGGAATGATCGAATCAAAACTAGAATTCACCAAAAGATACGAAACTCCTATGATGGAAAAGCTATTAATGGACTTTGATATATTCAAAACATTTATCGTTGGTCATCCATTTGATGGGCTCTATCCTGTACTCAAAAAGAAGAATTTCATTACTCAGTTCAAAGATGTTCCTGAAGCGGGGGAGTTTCACATTACTGCATATGTCAAAAAAATTCAAAGAGCAAGAAAAAAATGATTTTTTGTTACGCTAGAAGATTCAACCGATAGCTTCGAAATATTCCTCAAAGAAATGTTAGACATCAAACTGTTTGATATATTTCATATCAAGTGATACAAGTGAAGAACAACTACCATTGATCACATGGTTAAAGTAACACTGGACGAATTAGTCAATAAGGCAAAAAGAACAAAGAAGTTTGACCCTGAACGAACTGTCGCAAAAGTAAAAGCATCGAGAAAATCTAAAGTACGTCTACAAGACAAACTAGCAACTCCAATGACACAAGCGACAAACAATAACCAAACCAACAACACTCAACAGCAAGAAACAACAAAAAAAGCAGACAAAGAAGCAAACATCTCAAAAGAACATCAAACACAAGAAGTGACAACACCACCAGAAGAGACAAAAAAAAGCGAACAATGACCAACCACAACTTTTCCACTTCCAGAATCTATGTCTATTTTGCAAAAGATCATTGGCATCATCAAAGACAATCCAGGATCACAAGAGATGACTATTGGGACAAAAAAAATATCAGTTAGCCCGCAAGGTGCAGAACAAATTACTCAATTACTTTCATAACATAAGTATTACTTACCATGAACCTCAGTAAATACGTTGCATACGGAACATTCGTGAATGACATACAAAACAAGAAAAACATCCAGAAAATATTTTTTGAAAATCCCGAAAGCAACCAAGAAACAAACAAAGAAGGGAACACCACATTGTTTATCGCTCATAAACTTCCGGCAGATTATTACATCAACCAACCTACAAATAGTGAACGCAGCATCATTATCGACTGTTTCGCATGAATCTCATCCAAGCTTCATAAAATAAGCGAAAGTACTATTGAACACACATGACGAAAAACCTATGAAGCATATGACTTAGGACAAATGATCGAGTTAATCTGATCACAAAAAAAAGCAATTATTAGACTATACGATAAAGAATATCCAGAACAGCTTTTTGAAGGTCACCCTACGGGAAAATCATGACTCATCGATATGAGACCATTTTCTTATTCATGAAACACCACAACGGTTTTGGGAAGTGCTGCTTACCTACCAGAACTCACCAACGCACATTTTTATATACAACAAAAAAAACAAGAGGCATTCAACTTGTTTGCAATCAATAGATATGATTTTGCATTCACTCCTGATTTTTTCGAAAGCTGCAAGACCAATAACAATGTAGTGCTGGCATTAGATGTATTGCCAACCGACCCATACCTCGCAAACCTCAAAGAAGAATTACAGCGTGAAGGAGTAAAAAACAAAGATATCTATGTCATTTCACCTAATTATCAAAACCTTTCTACCATTATTAGTGATTATATGATAGAACAAACTCGTTTTGATTCACTACACATTGCAGAAGAAATAATAGAAACACAGTCATAAAAAATACTCAAAATTATCACGAACACACCAAATCAAAAACACTTTTTACTATTTTGCATTTGCAAAATAACAACTTTTTCGGACCATAAAAAATAGTTTTAACAAGAAAGAAGGAATGGAAATACAACCTCACTACACAAGTAGAATAATCAAAAAAAACATCTACATGTTGGCACTTGTTCATGCATTGATTAATGGATCTGCAACTGCTTCTTCATTGACGTATTATTCTACTTATCTAGCAGAAGCCTTGCTACAAATTCAGACCTTAGACAAAAAACAGCTCAAAGAAATATTTCACCTACCTGAAAATGTTTACCAAGACCATAAAGAATTTTTGGAAACTTGGAAAGAAAAAGTCCATACAATAGCAAGCGATAGCAGCGCAACAAAAATATTTGATCAATTTCATAATGAAAACGCGGCACTTTATTACAGTAATTTTGAAAAAATAGTAAAAAGCTACTTGTATGCAATCAAAGAAATGGGTGAAATATATAATATTTGTCAAAATATTAATCAAGACAACATTCATATCATTACAGAAACATACGATGCAAATAGTATTTCACGTTTTTGTTTGCTTCCATTTGCAACATCTCGTCATCTCAAAGAGCTTCTTACACAAAATTTTCTCACCCTAGACAAACAACGAAGAGAAGGAAAATACAGCGCACATTATTTTTGGGAACAATCATGACAAAACAAAAAAGACGCCCATTTGTACAAAATAATTCGTGAATCATCAGAACGAGGCCTTTCTTTTGGTAACACGATTCCTCATATACTACTGAGTCAAACAGAGGACTCCCAGGCATTCATTACGACAACTGGCTCATGAAGTGGTAATTATGTATGTAGTTTTTTGCTTGCCTATCTTAATGAGATTACCAACAAAGAAGCATATGCTCACCTTGAACAACAATCTTTTGTACATATAACGCCACAGCTTTCTGCTAATGATTTTGCACAATATACAGCTCTCTTTCTCGATACACTCCTACACGCAAAACAATCCAACAAAAATGACACCATCACTATTGTTCTAAGCTGTTTTCCTTGATTTGATTTACCGGGCAGTGAAACACCACCATCACTCACTAATCGCACAAGCCAGCTTATCCTTCATAACGGGTATCAAGAGCAACAAACAGTCTGAGCCAACGACTTTTGAGTCATGAGTATCAATGAAACGACTCTTGAAAATATTGTCAACCATGGAAACCATTTCAAAAAAATAATAGCTTATTCCGAACAAGAGCACTATTATCTAGTAAAAGGAAGCGACAACAAGACTTTTTATAAATTTTTTGCAGCAAAATTGCCTGTCGACACCGACCGATCAAACAAACTTTCGGGGCCCAATAACCCTAAATGAAATGGTATAGCTGCTTATGTTGATAATGCGCTACAACAAACCGAAGCAAACTATTTTATCTCATTTGGAGAAGATAGTAATAAAATAAACGGAGAAAAAGAGGAGTATAGGGTCAATCCAATAGATACCTATGTGAGCCAACAAAACATCAAAGAGCACAAACCAGAATCTGCTATTTTTTTTCGCCGATGATCACCAAACAACGACCTCATACAGTTATTTTCTCCCAAACAAAAAACAGAGCATTAAGCTCTGTTTTTATTGTTAGGTTGATTATGATAATCCTGGTATTTTAGGCATTCCGCCTCCAGCACCTCCCATCATTCCAGCAAGATCTGATGGATCAAAACCAAGAATTTCTTTTGTCTTGGCAGCTACCACTTCTTGTGCTTTTGATTGTGCTTTTACAAAAGCAGCTTTGATTGTTTCTTCAAGATCCCCTTTTTTAGAAGGATCAAGTAAGGCCAAATCATTGATAGAAATATCTCTTACTTTCATTTCTCCAGTAATATCAATAACTACTGCACCTTCTTGGGTTTCACCGCCTCCATCGGTGTATTCTCCTTGTTTCGCTCTAATAACTAATTTTTTTAGTTTATCTTGTAGCTGTTTGTATTTATCATACATCTTTTTTAATTCTCCAATTTGTCCAAACATATTATTATTTGTCGTCTAATATAAATGAGTGATGACTATTTTTTTGTAGATTTTTTTGCATTAGTTTTCTTTTCTTCTTCTTTCTTCTCTTCTTTTCCAAAAAGAGTCTTATCTCATGTCATAAATTCGTAGAGTTTCTTTTCTGCATCCATTGCCGTATTCCAGTCAACCGTATCAAGTTTGTTTTCATCAACAATCTTTTTCAACAACAAGAACTTATGTAGACTTTTTTCAGCTGTCTTTTCCATTTCATCCAAGTATGCTTTTGCTTTTTCTTCTCCCATACTTTCGATAAATTTTTTGAATCCAGCTTCTCCTCCTAATTTTTGTTCCATAGATTTCATTCTATGTTTCATTTCTTCTTGTACGAATGTTTTTGGAATAATGAGATCAAAAGAAGCTTCCGCTTTTGTCAAAAAGTCTTCCATTGCTTTTTGTAGTTCCTCTTGTGCTTGTGTTTCTCCCAATGTTTTTTCTACTTGTTCCATAAGGCTAGCAACGCTAGTGATTCATCCATCACCACCAAATTTTTCTGCAACAAATTCATCAGTAAATACAGGCAATTCAACTTTTTTACAGTCTTTGATATCAAACATCATAAGCGCTGGTTTTCCTTCACCTGTATACAAAAGAAAATCTGGAGTTGTCTTTGCAGAATATTTTTTTTCTATTACTTCACCTTTTTTCATTCCTACAAAAAGTTTTTTAGCTTTTGCTTCTTTCGTAAATTCTTCTTCTCCTACGTAAACAGTTCTTTTCAAAAGCTCGTTATTATCTTTGTCTAAGAATCTTACCGCAATTTTTGATACAGTATCTTCAGCAATCGCATCAGTGTCTTTGTATTCAGCATATTGCTTTTTAATAGTTTGCAATACTGAATTCTTTTTTTCATCTTCCACTTTTACTGCAATCTTATTTAATGAAAGTTTTTTCCATTTAGCATCCTTTTCTTGCATCTCTGGATAAACATCCACCTTGAAAACAACATTATATACACTATCTTTTTCTACCATCAATTGTGACGGATCAAAATCATATGGTTGACCAATAAACTGGATATCCTTATTTTCATCCAATACTTTTGTCATTACATCATGAACCACTTCTTCCAAGATACCTACTTGAAGATATCCAGGTCTAATTTGAGTTTCTACCATATCAAGAGGTACGTGACCTTGCCTAAAACCAGGCGCCTTAATATCTTTTTGAAATGTTTTGAGCACTTTTTCTTTTAATGATGCCATAAGGGCATCATCAAGAGCTACTTGTATTTCATAATTCGATTTATTTCCTTTCTCCAATGAGTATTTCATTCAAATTTTGCCATAAAATATAAACACAGAAAAAAATTTCTATCAGCGACTTTGTAAGGTTTGTGAATTTTTTTTCAATCAAAAAAGCAAAAAAAGACTGCTATTTCTATATTTCTTGTTGTTTTTCTTGTATAAATTGTTAATGTTCGTTGTAACATTAGCATGCTACAGAGCTTGTAGCATTTTTATAATTGGTGGTACCTAATATATGACAAACAACGAAAAGAAAGTAAAAGCTGTCATCAAAAGCAAAGAATTTTGATCAAATAAAGGAGGCTTTTTTTCGTGACTATGATTCGAAAAAAAAGAAGAGAAGAAAAAAGAAAAAGTAGAAGATACAACACAAGATGATCTTCTCGTACATGCAGCAACCAAAAGTCACAAAAAAGATACTGAATCGGTTTCTTTTTCTTGAGAAAATGCAAGAGTAATAAGAAAAGCAGCACCATCTCCTACAAGAAATACAAGACCAACTGGTTCTAGACCTACATTTTCAAGAGGGAATAGGAGTACAACCAATAGAGGAAGCGGAGCGAGAAATAACTCACAAAACAAAGAGAGAAGTTTCACAAGAAACAGCTACCAAAAGAAACCAGCAACAACTCCATCACCAAAAGTAGAAAAAAAGGCACCACCAAAGCCAAAGAAAGTAGCAACAACATCAAGTACATTGACAAAAAAAGAATCAATACTTATTGGAGACAATATTACTGTAAAAGAATTTTCTGAAAAAATGGGAGTAACGCTCCAAGATGTTCTTAAAGTAATGCTACAAAACAAAATTATGGGAGGAGTGAATACAGTATTAGATTTTGATACAGCATCACTTATTGCTCTTGAATTTGGTGTAGCTGCCAAAGGAGAAGAACAAAGCGTTGATCTTGATAAAATATTGACAGGAGATCTGCAAGCAATTCTTGATAATGATAAAAATGCAGATAATCTATTAGAAAGACCTCCCGTTGTAACGGTAATGGGTCACGTTGATCATGGAAAAACATCGTTACTTGACTATTTGAGAAAAAGTAACGTCACAGGAGGAGAAGCAGGAGGAATTACGCAATCAATTGGAGCATCAAGCATCACTCATGATGGAAAACAAATTACTTTCATTGATACACCAGGTCACGAGTTATTCACTGCACTAAGAGCAAGAGGAGCAAAACTGACCAATATTGCTATTATTATTATTGCTGCTGATGACGGTATAAAACCACAAACAATTGAATCAATCAATCATGCCAAAGATGCATGAGTACCGATCATCGTTGCTGTAACCAAAATAGATAAACCAAACAACAATTACGAAAAAATTAAAACAGATATCGGTCAACACGGACTAATTCCTGAAGAATGGGGAGGAGATATTCCCGTTATAGGTGTTTCTTCTGTAACAGGGCAAGGAATCCCAGACCTTCTTGATCATATTCTCCTACAATCAGAGGTACTAGAACTACAATACAACCCTGATAGAAAGGCAGTTGGTGTCGTAGTTGATGCCCATAAGGATCCTCGTCAAGGAATTTCTACATCATTGATCGTACTTACAGGAACGCTCAAAGTTGGAGACGTTATCGTAGTACATAACACGTATGGAAAGGTAAAAAGAATGCTTGATTACAAAGGAAAACCAATGAAAAAAGCTGTTGGTGGAGATCCAGTAATGATCCTAGGACTCAATGAAATACCAGAACCAGGTAGAGTAGTAGAAGGAGTAAAAAATGAAAAAGAAGCAAAAGAAAAGGTAGAAATCATCAAAGAACAAATGGCAGATGAAAAACAACAAAGCACCATGCAACATTTCCTACAACAAATGAAAGAAGAAGGGAATGCTGAATTGAAGCTTATCCTAAAATCTGATGGTCCATCAAGCCTTGAAGCTCTTTCTGCAGCAGTAGAAGGAATTACGGTACCTTCTACCGTAAGCATCAAAGTTGTTCACAAAGATGTTGGAGATCCTAGTGATTCGGATATTGCACTTGCTCAAGCTGCTGATGCTGTTATTATTGGTTTCAACACCAAAACAAACGCTTCAATGAAAAAGAAAGCAGAACAACACAAAGTATCAATCAAATCATATGATATTATCTACGAAATTATCGAATTTATCGAACAAGCTGTTTATTGATTGGTAGAAGTAGAAATTGTAGAAGAAGCTATCGGAAAATTAGAAGTACTCGCAAATTTCTTCAGAAAAGAAAGAATGATGGTTATTGGAGGAAAAGTAGTACAAGGAAAAACAATGAATGGAGCATTATTCAGAATATTCAGAGGAGAAGAGGAGATTGGAAAAGGAGAAATAACATCGCTACAAAAAGAACAAGAAAATGTAAAAGAAATAGGAGAAGGTCACGAATGTGGAATGAAAGTAACATCGAAAAAAAGAATTGAAGAAGGAGACACACTCGAATTCTATGTTCTCAAAGAAGTAAAACCTGAATAACCTGACAGCTGTCAGGTTTTTTATTTGTTAGTCATGTTTAGTCATGAAATTGATTGTTTGATTAGGAAATCCTGGAGATAATTACAGATTTACTAGACATAATGCCGGTTTTTTGTTTCTCGACAAAATGGCATATCATCATGATTTTTCTTTTCATGCAGAAAAAAAGTTTTTTGGTGATCTCGCACAAGCAAGATTGCACGAAACAAAAGTAATACTCTTGAAACCCCAAACATACATGAATCGTTCATGAAAATCAATCAAGGCAGCCATGAATTTTTTTGGAATAGCTGTCCAAGACGTGCTTATTGCTCATGATGAAATAGATTTAGCAAGTAGTACGATAAAATACAAAGTGTGATGAGGGCATGCAGGACACAATGGACTCAGGGACACTATTACTCACTTAGGAACTAATGATTTCAAAAGAATTAGAATCGGAGTAGGAAGGCCATCTCATGAATGAATGAGTGTTGCTGATTATGTGCTTGGTAAATTTGGCGAGCAAGAATTCGAAACATTGCTTAGTCATTACTTAGAATTTGAAAATATGGTAATGGATTTTATAAAAAATGAATAAGCAACACCAAAAAAGCTCACAAAATTTGCAAATACCGACCAAGCTACATACAATTGGTTGTAGTAGAATTTATTACTAATATGCAGAGAGTTAATGGTTGAATCTTCTAAATGAGCAAACTTTGTACTAAGTACGGATACATTGAGCGGATATGGTCTCGATCTTATTTTTGATCTAGCAAAAAGTGCAGGATTCGATGGTATCGATCTAGCAACATGGAAAAGTTATGACGCATGGAATGAAGGATATGTAAAAAAATTATCACAAAAATATGAAATACCAGTGACCAGTATCCAAGTATCATCAAACGTTAACCCCAAAGAATTAAACCAAGCACTTGATCTGTGTGCAGAAACAGGAGCAAGAATTATTAATATCAACGCGCCTAGTTATTTCAGTCTCAAAACATACAATTTCATTTCTGACAACCTTAACAACTACAAGAAACATAACAAGGACATCAGATTTGCTATTATCAATCCATCGCAAGCAACCTACCTTTTGCCAATTCCCAAATTTCGTTTCACCAATCTTGTTGAAATCATCAAAAAATTTAATGCAGACCTTGCTTTGGATATCGTTAATATCGACGAAGATGCTCTGGAGCAACAATTACTAAGAAAACTTGATAAGTTCATTCCTCATTTATCAACAGTCTACTTTTCTGATAAGACAAGAATCGGTCAAGGTCATGTACTTCCTGGGGATGGAACACTCAAACTACCAAGCATACTCAAAAAACTAAAAAAGGGAAATTACAAAGGACCTATCAGTCTCAAAGTGGAAATCAGCAAAAAAGATCTCGCTGATAGTGATAAAGTACTCATTATTCTCAAGAAAGCCGTAAAATACTTCCAAGAAAATTTTGTTGACATTACGGTATAAACTACTATACATCCATAAGTTATCTAACTATCCTCACAAAGTGAGGATTTTTGTTTTTTTGCACACTTATGCATTATCCTACACATGTCGCTCTTATTCCTGATGGAAATAGAACATGGGCAAAAGAAAAAAATCTTGACTCCCTTCAAGGACATCTTGAAGGTCTTCAAAGAGGAATAGAGCTTATCACGTACGTATTTTCTCATACTCCCATCAAAGTTTTTACCTCATGGGGACTAAGCACAGAAAACAGAGCAAAAAGATCTCAACAAGAACTTGAATATTTATTCAAACTCTATGAAAAAATCGGAAACGAACTAGATTCATTGATGGAAAAACAACAAATAAATTACAAATGGATAGGGAGCGCTGAATGACTACCTGATCACCTTGTGAGTTATTTGCGCCATCAAGAAAAACGTCACACCTACCCAAAATCAGAGAAATATTCTGTCACAGCCATTAATTATGGAGGAAGAGACGAAATCGTTAGGGCCGTACAAAAGATCATCAAAAAAAATATACAAGCGAAAGACGTAACGCAAGAGCTTATATCACAACACAGTGACCTTGCGTGATTACCGCCTGTTGATCTTGTTATCAGAACCAAATGAGACATGGCTCAAAGAACTTCATGATTTCTTTCTTGGCGAATTGGCTATGCAGAACTATACTTTTCTAAGCTAAAGTGTCCAGATTTTACCGTAGAAAAATTTGAAGAAGCACTACAATGGTTTGATACAATCAGTGCATATAGAAATTTTTGAAAATAGCGTGAATATCATACAAACAAAAAATGAATGCAAAAAAGATGTCACAAAACAACGATATCATCGTTTACTCTAATAAGCCTCGGACTCGCCGAGTGCATCATGTCATGCTACCAAAAAAAAGGAGTATTACCTCTGTAAAAAAAACAGATTACTATGTTATAAATGCGATCATTCTCAATGAGATCATTGAAACCCCTTAGTCTGTCTTTTTTTGTTTTGAAAAAAAGATGAGAGATAGGAAAAAGGTCGTTACCTTTTAGTTTTTTTTGCAATAGCATGCATATTATTCATTCCAACAAATGGAAAGAGTTTTTTTTTCCGCTCAAAAAATTACCGCGTCATTACATCATTATTACTTTTTTAGTTATTACTGTTTCGTTAGTAAACATTCTTAATGTAGAATTTTTGAGACAACTGTCACAAGCAATTGAAACACAAAACAAACAACAATTTATTTATATGTTATGAGGTCTCATCGCAATAAAATGCTTTCGACCAGTATTCGAGCGATATAAAAAACAAAGTGATCGACCAACATTAGCAAAAACAAGGCAACTTATATATGAAAAATATATGCAAAAGTTCCTATGCCTGAACGCAAGCCAAGCAGAAAGTATTGGTACATGAAAAACGATATCAATAGTACAAAAAGGATACGAAAACCGAGCAGACATGCATTATGAAGTCTTTTCTGTCTGATTAAGACAAGTATGCACTATAATTGTCTCTATCACCTATCTTTTTATTTACTCATGGCAAGCATTTTGAGTGTGAATAGCAATTGTGCTAATCGTTATTCTTTTATGAAGCGCTATTCTCAAAGCAGAAAATAAGGTAAAAAAAGAAACAAAAGAAACAAGCATGGACATCACAAGACTGTTTGTAAGACAAATTATGTCCAAATATGAAATATTACAAGCCGGAAAAACAAGGCAAGAGCTGCAAAATATGCAAAAACTAAGACAAAAATTCATTCAAAACAAACTACGTGAAGTACCATACAAATGGAGTCTTCATGCCTTGCTTCCTTTTTTGATAGCGATAGGAGAAATAATATGATATAGCTACATCTGATATGGTGTTTTTCAAGGAACACTAACACTTTCTGATCTCGTCGTATTTGTTACCATTTTTTGACTCATCAATCGCATGGTAGGTGGTTTAGTCAATCGATTTAGAAGCATATCAAGAAAGACACCTCACATCGAGAAGCTCCGAAAAACTTTCGAAAAAAATAAGCCAATTTATTGATATCATACAGGGAATACCTTTGTACACAAAAAATGAGATATAACACTGGACGCTATCACGTTTGGCTACAAATGAAATAAAGCATTGTTTGATAAGTTCTCTTTAACTCTCCAATGATGAAAAAAAACAGCATTAGTTGGTTCATCTGGTTCATGAAAATCAACACTTGCAAAACTTATCGCATGATATTTATCTGCACAGCAGTGACACATCAGCATAGACAATCAAAACCTTCCACAAAACAAGAAAATACAAGACAGCAGTCATGTTTCGTTACAATCCTATTATAAACATATTTGATTTCTTACTCAAGATCCTGGTGTTTTTGACGGAACAATCTACGAAAATTTGTGCTACTGATTAGATAGCAAACCCTCAAACAATAGAGTAGAAGAAATAATTACTTTGTCCGCCTGTGAATTCATATATGATCTACCACAGTGAATAGATACTCACATAGGCGAAAGGGGAGTAAGGCTGTCATGAGGACAACGCCAACGTCTCGCTATTGCCAAAGTTTTCCTAAAAAATCCAGAAATAATCATACTTGATGAACCAACATCAGCATTAGACAGCATTAGCGAAGAATTAGTTACTCAAGCGATGCATAGCTTGTTCAAAAATCGTACTGTTATTATCATTGCCCACAGATTACAAACCGTCAAAGAAGCAGACGAAATTATTGTAATGAAAAAATGAAAAGTAATAGAAAGGGGTAAACACCACGAGCTCGTACAAAAAAAATGACAATATGCCAAGCTATTAAAACTTCAAACAGGATTCTAAAACATTACTTGACCAGTGGCAAATCATACATATATGTATTACTTTTTCGCAAACTTTACTATAAATTAAAATTGACAAATTGGTATAAAACAATAAACAAGGGGTAATTTTACCCCTTTTGTGCTATCATGAAAGTTACACTTGAAACAAAGGAATTAAAAAACATCGTTGATCTTTGCAGCAAATTCGTAGCAAAAAATAATACCCTACCAATTCTTCAAAACCTCTATATCCATGGAAAAGAAAATACGCTAACATGGAGAGCTACTGATATGGAAAAATATATCGAAGTAACTCTTCAAGCCAATATTGAAGGAGAAGGAGCACTGACTGTTGATGCAAAAACATTTGTTGATATTGCTAGAACAATCGAAGATGGATACGTTGACATCATGATTGATCAACAAAAAGACTCTCTTTCGATCAAGAGCGTCTATGATTCATTTTCAATCAAAGGAATAAGCGCAAGCGAATACGTTGCATTACCAGAAATGAATACAACACAAACCATAGCGATCAAAAGCAATATTCTTGCCAAAGGAATTGAAAAAGTAGAATACGCCGTGACGGAAAAGAATTTTTCTCCAGTATTTACCGGTGTGCTAATAAGAACAAAAAAAGAAGAATCAGGAAACAAAATAATTTTTGTATGAACAGATTCTTTTAGATTAGCAGAGTACAAAGTAGACTACGAAGGAAACCTCGAAGAAGAAATGAGTCTTATCATTCCAAAATCAAGCGTGAATGACTTCAGATCTATTGCTCAGTTTGCTCATTCATCAAACAACGATGGACAAGTAACTATTGAACTAGCAAAGAACCTAGTAAGATGTAGCTTTGAGCTAGAAACAATGACAATAAAAGGAACATCACTTCTCATACAAGGAGCATTTCCTGACTACGATAATGAAAAAATTATGCCCAAAGAATTTACAACTAACGTAGAAATGAGCAAGTCTGGATGTGACAAAGCTATCAAAAAAATCGGCATTTTGACAAAAGATATCAATAATTACATTTCTTTGGACATTAAAGGAAATGATATCACCATTACCTCAGGAGAAACAGACAAAGGAGATGGAGCAACACAGCTACAAGGAAAAACAAATGGAACAGATATCACATTATGACTGAATGGAAAACATGTGACAGATTTTTTGAGAACTATTGAAGGAGAAGAAGTTTTGTTTAATATGATCAATGATCAATCTCCTTTAATTTTGACCGAGACGAATGAAAGCCAATACAAATACGTTATCAGGCCAATTCACAAATAAAAAAGCATTTTCATTATTAGAAACAGTATTAGTAATTATGTTACTTGGTATCATATTTACTATTGCAAGAAATTTGTTCGTCAACAACAATAAAGCTGTCATCGATGGCCAAGCATGTGTACAAAAAATGTTTGGTAGTATGCAAAAGTACCTTGTCGATGCAGCAACATGAAAAGGAGTTTATTCAGGAGGAAATCTTGTGTTTCCTGACACCTTTGCAATCAACATAAAGACCACACAGCAAAAAATAACACTTTCCTACAACAGCGGAAGTGTTTTTTCTGATGAGCTTCTTGGAGAAAACCCTCACTGTCAAAGCAACCAACACTACATAGCACTAAGCGGTTCCAACATATGAGTGCATATCACAAAACAATGAATGTCGCAATTTGCTCAACCTTGATTTAGCATTATGCAGAATAATAATCCATCCAACAAAAGTTCTGTCACTAGTCCTATTTATTTTTGTCGAAAAAAGAGTGGGGGAGACGAGTGTCATCTATTTCATGAATTTATTTTTGATAAAAGAACGCAACAAATAGAACAAAATAAATGTCTGACATTTATTGAACAATGTGAAATATGGAAAAACGAGTAATAACCTTTAGATAAATAGACAAAAAATGAACGTAGATTTCTATAAAGCACTTTGATACCCAATACCTAGCAATGCACATGTTTTTTCTTATGAACCCAATTACAAAGGAGTAAAAAGCAATAAAGCCTGAGCGTCAACAACGTTAAGTCATTGATTTTCACGAGACAAAAAAAATTCACATATGGATGCTTATCTATCAAAAATAGAAAAATATGGACGACTTTACAAAAACATTCCGTGAGTAAGAGCAATATACTTGTGCAACAGCATAACATTCAATGCACTTCATGAAAACTCAGACATAGATTTATTTATTATCACCAAAAAAGGGCAGTTATGGCGAGCCAGATTTTGGAGTGTGTTATTGTTCACACTTTGTAATCTCAAAAGAAATATGACAAATCCAAAGCAAAAGTTCTGTCTAAGTTTCTATATCAGCGAAGACAACTTAGATATTGAACATTTGCGCCTTAAGTGATGAGATGTTTATTTGCCCTATTGGATAGCGCATTTATCAGAGTTATATATTGAAAACCAAAATATATCAAACAAGTTTCAACAAGCAAATATACGAGTAAAGAACTTCCTTCCTAATATTTCTTTACAGCAAAACATTTTTTTATGACACAAAAAATTTACAAAAAAAGGAGCATGAAAACAATTCATAGAAAAACGAACACCTAACCGATTTATATCAAAAAGTGAAACACTAATTAAGACCATACGAAAACCTATAATAAAAATGAAAATAAGCAAAAACAAACAAAATATTAAAAATATTATTTCAAATAACACAATGTTAAAGTTCCATAAAGATAAAAGAAGGCAATACTATTTTCTTTTTAAAAAACAGTTGGAAAGCCAAAGATAACCAAATATTATCACATCATTTTTTATTAAGATGGATTCAAATTGTAACATACATATACATTGACATAAAGTATAAATTTTAGTTATTCCAGTATGTGTTGTATGCAAAACATTAAAGCAATATTTGATATAGGAAATGGATACATAAAGTGAGCGGTGTTTGGAGAGGATGATGGCAACACAGTTTTACTTGCAAAAGAAAAAACAAAAACAAGAGGATTACGTAAAGGAAAAATTCTTGATAGCGATGATATAACTAAAATCATTACATGAATGAATGAGAGATTCATAAAAAAATTATGAGGTGACTTTATTGATGAAGCTATCGTTGGGTTATCACATCCAGAAATACAAAGAGAAAGAGTTACAGAACACAAAAGAATTATGGGAGAAAAGATAAAAGAGGATGATATAACTCATTTATCAAAAGTAATTCATGACATTAGTCAAAAGACAAATTTTGAAACACTAAAAATAATGCCAGTATATTGGATCGTTGATGAAACAAAGAAAGAAAAAGATCCTATAGACTTACAAGCAAAAAAACTTCAACTAGTTGCTGACGTATTCAGAATTCCTAAAAATTTTTATTCAGGATTGAGTGATACTTTCGATAAAGCATGAATCAACGTAGTAGATATTGTACCTAATATATTGGTCAATGCTGAAGCAACATTAGATCTGGATCAAAAAGACTTAGGAACATTACTTATCGATATTGGAACAAATCAAACATCATATGTTGTTTATGAGGAATGATATCCATTATTGTATGGTTCGTTACCAATCGGATCTGAAGATGTAACAAAAGATATTTCTATTGGATTACAAATAGAAATCAAAGAAGCAGAGAGACTCAAAAAAGAATTAGGAAATATAATCAAAGAATCTGATAGAGATTTAGACACAGAAATTGATCTAGGATTTCTTTCAGATATTATTACTGCAAGATATGAAGAAATATTTGAAAAAATAAACGACGAACTCAAACAAATAGAAAGAGATGGAAAACTTGCCGGGTGAGTACTACTAGTCGGATGAGGAACAAAAATGGAAAACATAAAACAACTTGCTAAAGAAATATTCAAACTAGCTGTTTTTGACGCAAAAGATCGTCACCTACACATCAAGGACGTTTCTGACAACAAGCAATTTGTTACTATTGCCTGACTATATACACGAAGCAAAAAATACAAAACACAAACATGATTCAACATAGGCATAGGTCGAATGAAAAACATAATACAGTTCTTTAAAGATCTTTTCTAAATTTCATATTTTACTAATATTATTTCAAAACAATCATGACGCTAGTAGAAGTAAATCCAGAATTTATTCCTGGAGCAAAGATAAAAGTAATTTGAGTTGGTGGAGGATGAAACAAGTCAATCAACAGAATGATTTCTGAAAAACTTGAAGGAGTTGATTTTGTTGCTATTAATACTGACGCACAAGATCTTGCAACAAATCTTGCAAGCAAAAAAATCAACATAGGATTAAACATTACAAAAGGATTGTGAGCTGGAGCGGACCCTGAAATAGGAAGAAAAGCTGCAGAAGAGAGTAGTGAAGAAATCAAAATGATGCTACAAGACACAGACATGGTCTTTATTACATGTGGAATGGGTGGTTGAACCGGAAATGGAGCATGACCAGTTGTTGCGGAAATGGCAAAAGCAATGGGAATTCTTACTGTTGCAATCGTAACAAAACCATTCAGCTTCGAAGGAAGAAAAAGACACACAAACGCTGCAGAGGGATTGAAAAGAATGAAAGACTCAGTAGACACACTTATTGTAATTCCTAACGACAAGATATTTCAAGTTGTTGACAAAAAGACCACATTCAAGCAAGCCTTTACTATGATCGATAAGATTCTCTATCTAGGTGTGCAAGGAATTTCTGATCTGATTATCAAACCAGGAGACATTAATGTCGATTTTGCAGATATCAAAGTAATTATGAAAGATTCTGGAAATGCTGTTCTTGGAATTGGATACGGAGCTGGTGAAAAAAGAGCTGTTGATGCAGCAAGACAAGCAATTGAAAACCCACTTCTTGAAACAAATCTTGATGGAGCAAAAAATGTTGTCTTCGCCGTACAAGGTGGTCATGATCTTACACCAATAGAAGTGCAAGAAGCAGCTGCAATCGTTGAAGAAATAATGGATGAAGATGTTAATCTTATCTGGGGAATGACGTTTGATGAAAACTTTGAAGATGAAGTAAAGGTAACTATTATTGCTACTGGTTTTGACGAACAAAGCCAAGATACCATACTCAAAAAACCATCAAGAGATGTACTAGGAAGAAAAATTTGATGACACTCTGACAACTTTATAGCAAGAGGATTGAGAGAAGAACAATCAAGTTGAGCTGTAAATAATGAGGTATCTCAGCAAGAAGACTACGAAACACCTGCATTTATAAGAAAAAGATTAAAAAAGTAGTTCTATTTGCAAAAGCGCAAAAACTTATTATACTTCTTTTGCGAAATCAGTTATAATTTATTACCCTATTCCGTACCACAACATGTATTTGAAAATTTCTAGTCCAGAAAAGGTAATTTTTGATGGAAAAATTTTGAAAGCAACTATACCAACAGAAGGTGGTGATATCACTGTACTTCCTAACCATATGCCTCTTGTGTCTGTTGTTAAACCTGGTGTCATGAGTATCTGGCCAGCAGAACAACACAAAGAGACGGATCAATTCGTATTTAACGATGAAACAATACACATCAGCCTTTCAAAAGGTATGATATATGTTGATGGTAAAAATGTCAGTGTGGTAACTGCTATAGCTACAGCATCTCCAGAAGAGAACACCAACACACTCAAAACAATGAAAAAAGATCTTGAGAACAAAATCGTTGCGCTCAAAAAAGAAGGGAGCATTGAAGAAATAGAAAGATCTCTTATCAAATTAGAAAAAATTAGAGCTGATATAAAACTAGCAACAATAAAAGAAAAACAATAAATCGGCGTGCATTGAAAAAAGAAAAAGATATAGTAATACACAATTATTATATCTTTTTCTTTTCATGTATTTTT
Source organism: bacterium (assembly GCA_020627925.1). Taxonomy (GTDB): domain Bacteria; phylum Patescibacteriota; class Gracilibacteria; order Absconditabacterales; family Absconditicoccaceae; genus JAHDFY01. The sequence goes on along the minus strand of JAHDFY010000002.1, from coordinate 56,142 downwards.
GAATTAGCGGAAACCATAAAAAAATTGCAGCATTTGAGTTACAATCATTAGGCGCAACAAATATCAATCTTTCTTGACAGACATTTTTTTTCGATTATCCCCACGACATCAAACAATTACAAGTTGGTTCACTCATTAAAATATGACGCATCATTACGATTGAAGAAATAGACAAAATGAGCAAAAAATCAATTTTATGAACAGATCAAAAACGACTCGCTCAAACACTGAAAAAAGAATGATATTACAAAAGATACAAAATAATTGAACCAAGAAAAAGCGACAAAGAGCTCAAACAAAAATGAGATGAAATACTTGCTCTTGGTAAAGATCAGTTATGATTAGTAATGCATTACCAAAATATTCCTCTCTATGAAACCATCGACTTTGACAAACCTAGTCGTGGAATGAAAATTGGAATGATGCCAACAAAGCTAACACACACACTACTAAACATTGCAGTAGGGGAGTATCGCAAAAAAAGCACACAAGAGCCTACAATCTATGATCCATTTGTATGATTTGGAACTACTTCTTTTCTCGCTAATGCACTAGGATATGATACCTTTGGATCAGATAAAAACATTACACAGGCAAAACTAAACAAGAAATGGCGAGATGAACATCAAAGCAAATCAGATAAAAAAATTCTATTTATCAAACATGACGTCACCAATCCATTCAACAAAAAAATGCTCAAAAACAGCAATTGTATAGTCACCGAATGATGGCTATGACCAATAATTAACCACAGAACTACTGCAAGGGAAAGCTACAATATTCAAAAAGATATTTATGCACTCTATGAAGATTTTTTGAGACATTCAATCAACTTTTTTGCCAAAGGAAGTATTATAGTAATAACTGCGCCAGTTCATTTACAACATGATGACATTGTTCCTCGTTTTATTGAACATTATTTAGATGAGAAAGGAATAGCTTATGAAACATGCCCTGAAGTATACAGCAGAAAATGACAAAAAGTAGGAAGACAAATAATCAAAATAATGCTATAAGAAAAAGAAAAGCAAATTCGCTTTTCTTTTTAGTTTTCTTAAAAAAATGACACTCCCCAAGTAATTCCAAAACAAAGTAGCCCATAATTTGATGCAAGATCAAATGAATATGAAGCATAAACAGAACACCTTCGTGATAAAGCCATTCCAAGCTTTGCATAAATACCTGTATCAACCAAAACTCCAGTAAAGGGTTTTGAAGTTAAATCAACGAAACCTTTTAATAAGGAGACATAACCTCCAGAAAAAAAAAAAGTTTACATCATTTAATTTTTCTTTTCCCATCAGCCCAATTCCCAATTTTACATAGGGTACCGCAAATAGTTTTGTCGAGAAAAAACTACTACTCAAATTAATCTCAGATTCAATAAAGCCAATTATAACATTTGGCGAATTTGAAAATTTGAAACCAGATTGTGCAAACAGCCCGAGATCAATTCCAACATTAGAGTTAACTCCTAAATTTAATCCCCCTGCAAAACAAATATCATGCTGTGAATAAGAATTTTTTACTACGAAAAAAGAAAAAACGAATAGGAGCAAAGTTGTTGTTATTATTTTCATTTCATTTTATTTTATTTTATTTTATTTTTATCAATTAATATACAATTCTATAATTACATAGAATATATTATATATATTAACAACAAAAAAGCAATACACAAAAATTTAAAATACTGTTACATTTTATCTACTAACTCATCACCATATTGTTGATAGAGAGAGGTAATATAGTCTGGGTTTTCATATTTGGGAAAAAGAGATTGATATAGTTCTAGTTTTACCTCGCATTGATCTGCAATCAATCATGTGTTATTGATAAGTTCATCCACTATTGTAGCATCAATTCAATTATTGGTAAGTGTCTGACGAACTTCTTGCTCTGAATAAATATGGTAGTGTCATTTAATATGTCTTCTTTGCTCATCAAAAATTTTGTAACCATCTTTAATTGCTAGCGCTAACTCATATGCCTCTTTATCTTCCTTTCTAAGATAATGAAAATTTGATGTTGCAACAGCAATTAATCATTCTTTTTGTGCAAATTCCAAAACTCATTCATTAATTTTTTGATAAGAAGGTTCATCAGAGTAATCTTGAGCAACGACTTCCATTACGAGATGTTTTTTTCAAAAAATATGTAAAAAATTATATAAGTATTCATTGAGCTCTGCTTCTGAGATTCACTGTGATACTTTTTTTCCATATCATGACAAAGTTCCTCCAATTAAGCAAAAAATACCTTCTTGTAATTCTTCTAGCTTTGCTTTATCAATAGTTGGCTTTTCGTCAATGAGATTATCAAAAGCAAAAGACATTAATTTGAGCAAGTTACTATAACCCAACATAGACTCAGCAAGCAAAACAATTGTTCCATCGCTCTCATCAGGAATATATCATTGGATTTTATCAACATAATGTATTTCTAAACCAAAAATAGGTTTTACCTCATTATCAGAAGCGGTACGAAAAAAATCAACAATGCCATAAAGCCCAAAATAATCAGTCAAAGCAACAGTATTCATTCCCAACTCTTGTATTCTAGCAATTATTTCTTTTATAGATCAGATACCCTCTAACATAGAATACGTACTGTGACCGTGCAGATGGACAAACATAGACAAAAATCAAAACGTAAATATAGTCAGAATTTATTTGTTTTTCAAAGTATTGCAATAAAAAATAGTTTGAATATAGTAGCCAGCAACAATGAATACCTGCAAAAAACCTTTCTATATTTTGCAAATAAGACAATAAAAATATATAATTATTTAGCAATTATATATAGATACTATCATGCTCAAAAGCCAAAACAAGCAGTTTACACGAATACATCTAAACGCCCCAACAAGGGAGGAGGTTTTGGCATTGCATCAAAAATACAGTTTTCATGAACTTATCTTGGAAGATCTTCTCGAAATGAATAGTGAAAATAAAGTAGAGTACTTTGAAGAAGAAGAAACATTAGCCATTATGGTTAATTTTCCCAAGTACAAACAAGCACTACACAAACACCTACTGAACGCATTGGCAATTATTATTATCGATGGTGTCATACTATCAGTGAGTAGATTCAGTTCAAAAAACTTAGAAAAAAGCATCACGCTCATGAATAAAGAAGATTACAGGATAAAAAATGGAATAAAGAATACTTTTGACGTGATGTATGAAATTTTTGACATCATGTACGACAAAACACTAAGATGAATGAGTAAATCCAACAGAGAAATTCTCAAATTACAAGAATCAATAATGTACTCCAATACTTTGAGCAAGAAACTAATCGAAGAGCTCATGACCAAAAAGGTTAATATGATTGTCTTACAACATACATTTAGGCCACAAAGAGAGATTCTCCATGAAATCAAAAGAAATCTAAAAAAAATATATCAACAAGACAGCATTGACGTAGAAGAGCTGAAATTGTATGTTGATGATTTGGATGCAAAGTTAGATAAAATCATCAATACTATCTCCGTTTCCTTTGAAACAATCAGATCTCTGACAGACACCTATAATTCCTTGATGACGATCAAAACTAACACCATCATTACAACATTGACAATATGTACCGTAGTAACAGGATTAATGGCTGTTATTGTTTGAGCTTATGGGATGAATGTCGCATTACCTTTCGCCGACTCTCCTTATGCTTTCATCTGAATAATAGGATCTATGATCATCTTATTACTCATAACCATTCTTTTGTTCAAAAAAAAATGATGGCTGTAATCAAAAACAAATTGCTCACAAGCAGTTTGTTTTTTTTACATAAGTATTTTTTTATTTAAAAAAAAAGATAAATAAGTATAAAAACTATAAAATAACATAAAAGTATTTAATTGTATCACAAAAAGATGTCCGTAACAAACTCGCTTCCAATATTACAAAAAATACTCAATACGAGCAGAAATGATGCTAGCAAACAAATAATGGACCATCACAAAGAGAAGGGTTATACTGTCGTTAGTTTTCTCTATTTTGCCAATGCAATGAAATTAAGACTTTTTGAAAAACAAAACCAACAACAAAAAAAATACAATGCTGCGATGTTACAGGCTGATTTTATATTGCCTGATGGTATTGCTATTGAAGTGTTTTATGCTATAGCAAGTCGTTTCAATAAGATACTTTCATCAAGGCGACCTACCAATTTAAATGGAACTGATTTCATTCCTTATTTTTTAAAAAAAGTAATGAAAAAGGATCCTAACAATTTTCATATCGCTCTATATCACACCTATGACCCAGTTATCAACAAAGGAAAAGAGTATGTAGAATATGCAAAAGAAAATTTTCAAAAACAATTCTACAATAAGGCAATTGATTTTTCTTTCGCACATAACTACAGAGATTCAGAGGAGAATAAAGCATTTCCTTTTGAAAAATATCAACAATCGCTTAATGAAACAAAAGCTCAATATAAACTTTTTATTGTGGGATTGGGAACTCCCAAGCAAGAAGTACGAACAGAAAAACACAAAAGTTTTTTTGAAAAAAATTGAATACTTGTTTTTAATGCATGATGATTAATGGACTTTATATCTTGATATGAAAAAAGAGCTCCCGAGCGAGCAATAAAATGAAGAATATTTGAAGCCTTATACAGATTGGCCAAAAACCCCAAAAAAAATAAAAATAAAGTTCTAGCAATGTTTGGTGTTGGTAGATTTTTGGCTAAAAAACTATTATTTCGAAAATAACTAAATCAGAGAAAGATAACTATCAGTAGTCATTTTTTATCATAGCAATAAAAAAAGAAAAAAGTGATAACTAATTGATGATCTAATAACAAAATTTCATTGAAAAAACGTAGCTATTCACTATCTATTTAGCTAGAACGCACACTGGTGTAAAGTTTTACTTTCCATAAAAATTCTCAACAATGGCAAAAAGCCAAAAATCAAAGTTATATCGAGAAAAAACCAACGAGTTAGCAATGAACAAGTTATGCGATAATTGACTTGAAATTTTTGTTAATTTACTATTTCTCAATCAAAAACTTCTTGATCATCAAAAAGAACTAATCAATGATTTTGTTGCAAACACCATAGATAGAGCAGGGCATGACTCATCCCTTTCAGAAGATGACGTTGCTTACGTATTTGAAAATGAGCTAGAAAAACTAAATACAAGACTTGATGCTTTTGCTGAAAAAGTAGAAGATAATAGTCAACCTTTTTCAATAAAAGGAATGATACAGCTTATTTACAAAAATACACTTTTCTCATCTCTTATTGGAGAAGTAAGTATTATTATTGTAAGAAACAAAAAAACATACTTTGCTGCGAGTAATGATATTTCCAATAGAGGATCTATTGATACGTTTTCTGATTTCATCGAAGGAGAAATTCAACCCGATGATAGATTGGTCGTTATTGGAACAAACTATCAAAACTTACTAGATGAGCAAGATATGAAAGAACTTGATGAGATATGGAGTTTTGATGCTAAAGATGTTATCGATTTTTTTGAAAAACTATTTACTACCAAGATTGATCCAACCGAGCTTGGAATTATTTTGGTGCAAAATTACAAAGAAAAAAACATTACTAAAATAGCAAAAAAGAAAAATAAGGAAAATAGAAAACCAATTATTGACCAAAAAACAATTCTAAAGCATAAGTACAATATAACTATATGAATACTTTGATCGTTCATTATATTTTTGGCCATTAATGTTATTTCAACACTCACTGGGTCTGGAAGTAATCAACCAACATTTATCTTAGAAGATGGAACTGAAGTAACAATTACTCTTGATAAAATTAAAAAAGACATCAATGATTTTGTACAAATCTCAATTGACGATCCTATAAAAGCTGAAAAATATCAAGAAGTAGTGGAACAATTAGCTATATTAGAATCAGAAAATAGACGACCAGAAGAAGTAAAAAAATGGAAACAATTCATACAAGAAAAATACTATGAATGATTTAATGTAGTACTCATAGATAATATTGAACAAAATTCTAGCTATTTTGAGAATATTTACCCATTGGGAGCAGAGCACAAATCAACCCTAGGAGAATTAAAAACAATTCTCTATAACCAAAGTTTATACCTTGCAGGAACAAAATGAGTAGTTATGCAAGGGATTAGTGCCGACATCATAGGGAATTTAATTAGCTATAATGATGAAAGCATCACCATGAAAGGATGCTCGTTTGATTTAAGCCAACAAGGTCTCTACTGTTTTGATGACTCTAGCAATGTTTACCGTGTGACTCAATGATGAGTACAACCGCTACAAACCGACGATTCTTTTTTCCCAAGTCCTATACATGAGCTAGGAACATTTACTAGTTCAAACTTATATATTCTTCATGACAATCAATCTTTTGAAGAAGAAAGTAAAAAAATAATTTCAAGATATTCAAACAAAATTGGAAGCTACACTGACTTTTGAAGTAGTGTGAGATACATCAATAGAAACCTTCATACAGGAACTGGTCAAGCACAAAATTTTTCAAGTATGTCTATCGATGGAACCTTTCTTGTCTGGGAAGGAAAAGAAAAAAAATTATACCAACTATGGAGAGAACCAGATTCTGTAAGTGAGCTAAGTTCTCGTGAAGTTCCTCTTTTGTGATGAGACAATATCGAAAACTGATTGGGAGAAAACGTAAAAGTTATTCAACTAACAGATTCTCCTTACGTATTCCTTTTTGATAAGGATAAAATGTCTATCACCGTATACAGATCTAATCCTAAAAAAACAAGCTCTGGAAAACAACATAGTTACAATCTATTATATGTATTCAGAATGCAATTCGATAAAACAAAAGACTCAATCATCGACATAACAATACCAACAACAACACCTAATTTCATGTATATTCTAACAGAAAAATGAGTATATGAAACAAACATCGAAACATTTATCAAACAATTTGAAGAAGAGTAATTTAACAACTATATAATCACTCCTATGAACACAACTCCCCATGAAATAAGAAAATTACGATATGCTTTTTGGAAAGAAAAAAAACATGCAGAAGCAAAACCATCAAGCTTAGTTCCAGCAGGAGAGGACAAAACGGTGATTTTTAATGTTGCATGAATGCAACCATTGGTCCCGTATCTAACAGGAAAGCCACATCCCAAAGGAACGAGATTATACAACATACAAAGGTGCATAAGAACAGGTGATATCGAAGAAGTATGACTAACAGAGAGACATTGTACATTTTTTGAGATGATGGGAAACTGGTCGTTGTGAGATTACTTCAAAAAAGAAAGTCTAACGCGATCGATAGAATTTCTCGTGAAGCATCTTAATCTTAACATCAATAAACTCTGATGTAGTATTTTTTGATGACTTTTTGATGAGAATGGGAAAGAGCTTGTTCCTTATGACCAAGAAGCTGAAGATATTTTATTGGCCAACGGTATCACCAAAGAAAAAATAAAGGCAATACCTATGCATATGCCAACCAAATGCGATAACTGGCGATGACCAGCATGACCAATTGGACCTTGTGGACCGAGTGCTGAATTTCACTATGATAGAGGAGAGGAATGGGGTCCAAGTGACCGAAATATCGGAGAAAATGATAGATATGTAGAAATATGGAACAATGTGTTTATGGAATTTTATAAAGATGAAGATGGGAAATTTTCTCCTTTGAGTCAACAGAATATAGACACAGGAATGGGATTCGAAAGGTTAAACATGGTATTGCAAAATAAAGAGACTATCTTTGAAACATCACTTTTTTCTCCTATTATTGATCAAATAGAAAAGATAGTTGGACAACAATATCCTTCATTTGTGACAAAATTTAATGATCAATCTCCAGCACAAATACAAGTTACAAGATCGTTTAGGATTGTGGCTGAACATATGAGATCTGTTGCAATTTTATTGATGGACTGAGTTATTCCTTCCAATGAATCAAGAGGGTATGTTGCAAGAAGATTAATTAGAAGAGCATATTATCACCTAACAAAGCTTTTTCCACAACATGGTACTTTGGACACAAATCACTCAATAAAAAATATCATTGAAACACTCTATGAAACAATAGAAAAAGAATATCAACAAGCATACCCAGGATTAACAACTGCAAAACAATCAAGTATTGCAACACTTACAAAGGAGATGGAACAATTTGAAAAAACAATAAAAAAGTGAAGGAAAATTCTAGAGGACTATTTAGAGAAATCTTCAAATAAGAAATTAGACTGATCTCACGCTTTTAAGTTGTATGATACGTACGGATTCCCTGTCGAGTTAACTCAAGAAATCACTGATGAAAAATGATTTTCTGTCGATATGGAAAGCTTTCAAAAACATATGGAAGATGCAAAAAAACTAGCAAAATCTTCTAGTCAAAAAATGTTTAACAAGGATATTGATTGGGCCAATTACCTACAATGAATTGATCAGACAGAATTTATAGGACGAACAACAACAAACCAAGAAGATTGCAAAATTATCAAAAATTTTGTCGTTCACGACCAAAGAGTTATTATACTAGATAAAACTCCTTTCTATGCAGAAAGTGGATGACAAACAGGAGACAAATGAATTCTTGTAGATGAAAACAACAAAAAACGACATGTCACTGATGTAAAAAAATATGATGGAGTATTCCTACATTTCGTAGAAGAAGAATAGAAATAAAAAAACTGCCACACAACGTGCCAGTTTTTTTATATATTTTTATTCATCATCAAGCAATCAATGAACTTCTTGCAGATGTTTATCATCAACATGAGTATAAATTTGCGTCGTTGTAATCGAAGCATGTCCCAGCATTGTTTGTACAGCTCTCAAGTCTGCTCATTTTTTTAGCAGAGCAGTAGCAAAACTATGTCTTAGAGTATGAGGAGTTACTTTTTGTTTAATTCCCACAAGGGCAGAGTAATGTTTAACCAAAGAGGCTATAGCATTTCTACTCAGGCTTTTACCATAACTATTTTTAGATAAACTAATAAACAAAAATGGCGAATTATCCGTCCTTAAATCTAAATAATTTTGCATAGTGATTCTTGCCTTTTGAGTCAAAAAAACAGATCTTAACTTATTTCATTTTCCAATAACACGAAACTGTTTACTGTCATCCGAAATGTCTGTAATTTTTAATGAGATAAGCTCTGTTACTCTCAATCATGTACTATACAACAGAGAAAGAATTGCTATATCTCTCGCTCTTTTTAGATCTTTTTTTTCATATGTATGTGGAGCAGAAAGTAACTGTTCTACTTGTATTTGAGTGAGGAATGAAACTTTTATAGGGGCCTGTTTTGCTAATTCTACTTTTTGAGGGCTAAGGCATGCAATGTCATGTTTATGAAGAAACTTTAAAAATGACCTAATAGCCACCATATGATAATTGACTGTTCTTTTAGAAAGTTTTTTTTTAGAAAGATGCATCCTATAATCAAGAAGGCCCAAAGATGTGATGATAGAAATATCAACATCACCAAAAAATTTAACTAATCTATTTAGCCAAAGAGAGTAGTTTTCAATAGTTTTGGGACTAGCATTCTTTGCTTCCTGCAAATAGTCCAAAAAAAGATCAATATAATCGGTAAGAGTCTTATGAGTCATACAAAACACTATAAGGATTGGCAAAAAAACTACCAGAAAAAAAAATCAAATGAAAAATGGAAAACCACCCCCGAAGGAGTGGCTTTCCACCTTGTCTTGCTTATATGAAACAAAGCTCAAAAAACAGGATGAATGCTCTTCTGAGCAATTTCAATAGTACTTAGATATATAACAAAAACAAGTAGTTTTACACCCATTATCAGCACAAAAAGCTATATTTGAAAACATTAATGATAACAAGAACCATTAATCATCAGCAAATTAAAAAAATATTATAAACAATTTTATATGAATGTCTATTAATAAATATTATATATACACTGAGTTTTTAGTAATTATTTTTTAGTTTATCACACATTATTCCAATTTTTTAATAAAAAAAATTCTCTTAATTCTATTGTAAAAAAACGATGTCTTTCATCCCAATACAAAAAAATAAAAATACTAAGCTGTTTATAATAAGCTTTATATTTTCCCCATTTTTCTATAAAAAAACGTTGAATTTTTGACAAAACAAAGAAAGAAATGACCAAAAATAGTTATTTTTGGCTTCTTACCTAAGTCATAATATAAATCAGAGCTTTTTAACAGTTCAGGCAACTTGCCATACATTGATAGTTCGTTTTATCGTGGATTTACACTTCCAGTGCCTCAAAAATATCTAATCTTGACTCGATGCAATGCGACCTAAAATATGAACGTAGGTTTATGTATTTGGTTACCTGCATTGTGTTGAGCTATAAGGAGCTTTTTCATTTAACATAGAGTTCCTATGGGGGAGTATAGATTATTGTTCAAAGTTGAAACATTTTATCAAACAAAAACAAATATAAATTAAGCTTAACAAACAAATCATCAAAACAAACTATTTTTCCCTGTTTTTTTACCTTACACAATGTAAGTTGTGCAAAGTAAAAAGAAAAAATGAGTTTTTAACAAAAATGCTATTTACAAATTTATAAAAAATTAATTACCAAAATAAAAATAATGACAACAACACAAAAGCCATACCTGATAAAATCCCCTCTTAACCCCAAATTATAACAAAAAAAAGAACCCTTCCGAGTTCCTTAACATTACCATATTTACAAACAATAATTCTATTGAGTAATCCAAAAAAATACAATCACCAAACCAATAATAACCAGAAGAAAACCTAAAGAAATAAGGTTTTTTGTTTTTTCTATTCACAAGTTTTTATTCAACTCATTTATTTTTTGCTCAAGCTTCTTTTTTTCCAAAACAGCCTTTTGTTTTTCTTCGTTGTAATCAGGAAGCGCAATCATACTTTGAATTTTACTTTCTAATTCTCCGACTCTTTGTTGCAACATAAAGATGATCTTATTCTTATCCTCAATAAGCTTTTCTTTTTCCTTAAAAACAAGAAAAAATCTTTCTATTTTTTGATCAATCATTTGATCTATCTCCGAAAGACGTTCTGTATCAGACATTCATCCAATAGAACTTGTTCCATGATTCACTACGTCAGTCACTACTGCTGACTGATTTTGATGAAGCATATCGTAATCCTTTTTAAGTGCCATAACTTCATCCTTGTTAAGAAGCACCTTATTGGCAATTTTTTTGTAAGAAAGTTTTCCACTTTTGACATACCTATCTATAGATCTTGTCGAAACGTTAAGAAAATCAGCAGCTTGTGACCTTGATAAGGTATAAGATTCTTTTCACATTACTTATATTTTACAATAGATAAATAATTACATTACAAATCAAATGAGTTTGACGTCTTATTCTTTACTTCTTGTACGATAGATTGCACATAAAGCGTGATACATGCTCATTCAAGAATACCAAATAACACCAATATTGGATAAATGGCAGTAAAAGACCAAGTATCTCCCAAAAATTGCACAGAAGTATTAAGTGCAAATCCTTCGAAAAAAGGAATAATCAATACGATAAATATAATAATTGCACCAGTTAGATAGAGATTTTTCATTAGATGATTTTTTTAACTATAAAATGTAATACAGACATAACCACCCCTAAGACAATTGATAACAGAAAAGTTTGCCAAACAGATCCAAGTTGAATCAAAACCCCAGGATAATACAAAGGCAAATAGGTGTTTACAACATGAGCAAAAAGATAAAACACTCAAATATTGACAACAACAGTAGACAACCCCATTGTAAAAAACTTAAAAGGAAAGGCTACTATATCAATCATTTTCTTCAAAATTACAAAGAAAAACCAAAAAACAAATCAAATGAGAAAATATCCCAAAAGAACAGATGGAACAGTAATATTTAAGCCAAACTCAGGAAAATATTCCACTACTCCAAACATTACAAAACCATTAACAGCAGCAATAACTATCAACTGCGAAAAAAAGTGAATCATACCATCCTATGTTATGTAAACAAAAAACAGTATATTTTTTTGTCATTTCCTGTCAAGACAATAAGCAGAAAGGCAAAATTACAACCAATAAAACCCCAAAGCAGATATAACTTATTCAAAAAGATCATCATAATTATCAATAATTCAGTCTTTTATATAGAAATGTATTGCATTTCTTGCTGCCAGCAAGGCACCAACAACAGCCCTTCTTCTTCTATAAGAAACACAAAACTGATTATCCAAAAACAATTGATAATTCCATAAAAGTACTTTTTCAATATTTTCTCCAACAATCAAATCTGCAAGCAAACTTGCCGCAGCAGAAGTAATAAGTGAGGGTTCCCCTGAATAAGAAAAATCAACAACAGTTCACGATGAATCAATCTTAAGATAGACAACAACATTATCGCCACAAACAACATTTCATTGTTCTTGCTTTACTGTATAACCATCCATAGCAAAATTGTTTACCGGATTTTTATAATACTCTTGGACTACCAAAGACGATTCTGCCATATACTCAAAATAAGTCAAAATAAATTTTACTAGATATTTCAATAATATTCATAATACGAATATAAAAAAAACCTTCAACCAAAGTTGAAGGGATAACATATATTTGATGAATATACAGTTAGAAATATTAGTTAAAGCTTTCTATCGCCATCTTAGCACTAACTATTTCAGAAATTTCTTGTGTAATAGCAGATTGACGAGCTTTATTGAATTGTAGCTTAAGATCTTTCATAAGTCCTGTCGCATTATCTTTTGCATTTTTCATGGCAATCATACGAGCAGAAAATTCACCGGCTTTATTTTGCAGTACTGCTCCATAAATCAAGTGTTGCATAAATTGAGACATAATTTCCTTTCTCATACATTCAACACTAGGCTCGATAGCAAGGTCTGTATGTTTTTTTGTCGAACTTAGGTATTGGTCCACATTTACATCAACATCAATTTGTTCGATAAATTGATCAATTGATGCCTTATTAAACGGAAACAAATCTACCATTACAGGAGTTTGCTTAATAGCATTTTGAAAATAATTAAAGCAAACCTTTATATTAGAGTACATATTTTTTGTCATAACATCAGACAAAAAAGTATACAAAGGAGACAAATCAGTACCTTCAAAGTCATCTTTAACTTGCAAAGTACCGACAGTTGAGAACCCTGTTCTAACAAAAAAGTCTAGTGATTTTTTTCCCACACAGAATACATCAACAGATTTTCTTACATCTTTACTCTCTGCATATTCTGCAAAAATAGTCTTAAATAACTTACTATTAATTGGACCACAAAGGCCTTTATCAGTTGACAGAACAATGAGAAGTGTTTTTCCACTAGCCATTTTTTTTGTCTCTGGAAACAAATCTACCTTATCATGAACAATCTTAGCAATACTTAGAAACTCATGAAAAAAGTTTCTATATTGTTCTGTCTTATGTTTAATTTTTTGTAATTTAACAGTAGACACAACTTCCAAGGCTCTTGTCATTTTTTTAAGATTTGCTACTGACTTGATTTGTGCCTTGATATGCTTCATTGTCGCCATAATTTAATGTCTCTTAAGTAGAAATAAAGTAGATATCCTCTAAGTGGATATATTGCATTTAATTCTGCAAAAAGCTTTAAACAAAAGGCTCTTTACATTACAACGTCATCATATATAGACGTATTCCCGCAAAATGCAAGAACAAATATAGACATGGAGACACCATGCTTTTTTTTATACAGCAAAGGTGACAAGCGACATATAACAAAATCCAACAACACAAGTTCTATTTGACAAAAAACCAACCATCAATTAAACTAAAAAAATCAATATTTACACAAACTAAAAACAACAAAACAAAAACCATTAAAAACAAGACAATAAGCCAATTAAAAAACAACATAAAGAATATTCATTACAATTTTATTAGAAAAAACATATTGATTTACAAAGAAGAAACAATAAATATTTTTATAGATTTATTGGCTAGAGCAAACAAACATGAGAAATGAATATTTTCACATCGTTGTGAAAAAGATGTTAAATTATAGAGGAAAAATAATAAGCAACCAAATCATCAAAAAGCGATTGCAGTGAATACTTGACGATGAATACAGCGATTCAAAAATGTACAAAACCATACATAAGCTAAAAAACAAAGGAGAACTTTTTGCACTAAAAAAAAATGTCTTTATTGCAAAAGCCCCCAATAAAGAATTCAAAGAATCTGAATTAATTGACAAATACTACCGAGAAATACTCAAAAAACACTGCAGAGATTACATTGATGGAAGATGGTACATCGGTTGACTAAAAGCACTAGAACTCAATACCTCAAACTACAGCATTCCTGACGAAATTACTATCATCAATGAACATAAAAATGCAACAGAAACAGTTATGCTAGACAAGAAAACACTATGCAAAACCTACAACTCCAGACACAAAAACCTTTTTCGTGTTTTCTACAAGTTCAGCAAAAAAATGAAAATAGGAAAATATACCTTACCTGTGGCAGTATTAGAGCTTGCAATACTTGAAAGCCTCTATAACCCTCCTCTATTACTCAAAGGCTATACCGACGAGCTCATCAAAAAAATCATTAGAAAACACAAAAAAAGTATAGACCTAGAAATATATGCAACCATACTAAAACACAACAAACACCACTCCTCTCTCAATAGATTATACCAACTTGCAAGGTATGTTGATGAAGATTTTGCAAACAAAATCAATCAACTCATAAAAAGATACAGCTATCTCATGCCAAGCAATACCTAATACCTACCCTATTGTGCGACACAGACACGCAAGATCATCACAGGCATCTATTCGTTTTTGTTGTCCTTCTCCCCTTTCCATCATTTGTTTATATCGCTCTCTTCTTCTCAAAATTTCATCGTAACATGCTTGCCTTACCACTTTGCTATCTCTAATACAAAATCCTCAAGAACTAAGACCCATATCCGTTGGCGACTGATAGTTGTGCATATAACTATCCGGGCCAACTATTTTTTTGATAAGCGTCAACAATATAGGAAATGCCTCCACATCTCTATTATAATTTACCACTTCTTGGCCATAGGCTTGCAAATGATGAGAATCAATACAATTATAATCATCAATATCTGCGGTAGCTGCCTCATAAGCCAAATTAACAGGATGACGCAATGGAAGATTCCATATTGGAAATGTTTCATACTTAGCATAACCTGAATCAATACCACGCACATTATCCAAATACACTTGCCCCAAACATGTAGACATCTTACCACTATTGGATGCAGCTCATGTGACCAATACCAATTTTTTATCCGTTTTTATATATTCATCGCGCCCAAATCCATCCGGAGAAACAACCTTTTCTAGTTCATTCAAATAATTAATAATCTTATATCTCTTATACACTATATATTCTTTTTTCTCTCGTCATGCAATAAATGCATCAACCACTGAAACATTCGCATCATCAACCAAATTAACTACAAGCAAAGGCTTTTGTCCTAATTCAGTCACAATATCCTCGATCATTTGCTGCACATACAACTCATAAGAAATGTCTTCATTAGAAAGCTGTCTATTACCCACTATATCATCAGCATTAATACAAAAAACAATAGTAGCCTGATCGAGAAGTTCATTGAAGATACGTTTTTTCATGTCTGGATAAAATCATGGAAGTACCCTACTTGCATGTTGATCAATCAAAAACTTTCCCCCAATTTCCAAATAAAGAGAACCAGGAAAACGAGCAATTCTTTCCATAATAAGTTTTTTTTGCATTGTAAGATATTTATCTCCATCAAATCACACAACGTCGTGAGCGATAATATCCGATTGATTGATCATTTTTTTCCAAAACATAAAAAGCACTATACTCAAATATAACGCTATTATCAAAAAAAGTCAATTATTTAGCTAATAAATTTGGTTATTTTTAATTAAGAAGAACTGGGAAAACAGAGCCTTTGTGTGTTAGTCTTAAAAATCTAGACCGCTCAGTAGCAACATCGGGACTATCAGTAATCACATACATTTTATTTTCTCCCAAATCATGAATATACTCATCCAAAAAACTAATATTTAATAGAGACGCTCACGTAACAAAAAACACTTGTCTCTTAGTTGTATTAAATTGTCTAAGAGACCTATTAACTACTGAGACAAAATCATTACAACCTTCAAAATCAATTTTTCCAGATCATGATTTTGTACAATACGAATCATTTAATGAATCTTTCAATGACACCAAAAATTCTTCTTCATTTGTTACATTTTCCAGAGACCAAGTATGTACATCAAATTTTTCATCCAATTTATCCAAAGCTAATCTGAAAATTTTGAGAATAATATCCAATGGAGAATCACGATAAAACACCACTCATTCGTAGTTTTGTAAAATACACTCAAAGCGAGAGATATCTTTATTTAAAGTCTCCAAAAGCTTCTTTCCACAAGAATTATCGTAGGGCGAAGGAGCCGGCTGAATACTCATATTTTTTTCTTCAGATGAAGAGGGAAATTGTTCTTTCATTTATTAACTCAAAAAATTAAATCCTCGAAATTAATACAAGGATATATATTCCCATAAAAATATCAAACACAAAAAACAAAAAGAGTCACTACCAAGAACCATCTCATTCACCATCAAGAACTTCTTCAAACTTCATTGTTTCAGCTCTAAACATCAACTCAATAGATCATACTTGACCATTTCTGTTTTTTCTGACAAGCAAGTCTGTTGCTCCTTTTCTGTCTGTATCAGGATCATAATAATCTTCTCTATACAACATCAATACCGCATCAGCATCTTGCTCAATAGATCCCGATTCCCTCAAGTCAGCAAGCTGAGGTTGTTTATCTATTCTCGACTCTACATTACGCGAAAGTTGTGAAAGCGCCATAATTGGCACATTAAGTTCTTTTGAAAGTTCTTTAAGTCCACGAGAAATTTGTGAAACTTCTTGTACTCTGTTTCATTCATACTTACCTCCGGCACCACTCATCAATTGTAAGTAATCAATAATCACCAAATCCAATGATCATTTTTCAATTTTTAGTCTCCTTAGTTTTGATTTCATTTGAGGGACCGTTGCAATTCCTTGATCATCCAGATAAATATTGGCTTCTCAAAGTTGCTCGATAGCCTCTCCCATCGATGTAAAATCATCTGCTTCAAGTTTATTTTTTGTAATTTTGTACAAAGGGATCCTCGATACTGTTGATAAAATTCTATCAACCAACGATTCTGAAGTCATTTCCAGTGAGAAGAAGGCAACAGATTTTTTTTGCTCTATTGCGGCATTCAAAACAAGATTCAGGGCCAATGCAGTTTTACCCATCGCAGGACGAGCAGCCAAAATAAGTAATTCTCCTGGTTTGAATCATCAAAGCATTTCGTCAAGCTTATGATAAGTAGACATTACCTTATGTTTATCTCCCAATTCAGGATTATCGATAATTTCCATATAATGATCTATTCTTTGCGACAAGACATCTTTTACATGTCTAAGACTGTCTGCAAGATTAATTTGTGTAAGATCAAACACTCTTTTTTCTACTTTATCAAGAATTTCTGCAGTATCTTTTTGCTCATACACATCACCTGTAATATGCTGACATGTTTTCAAAATTCCTCTCAACACAGATTTTTCTTTTACCAATTGAGCATATTCACCACACGAAGATGTCGTCAACAAAAAGGTACTCAACTCAAAAAGATAATCTTGACCACCAACATAATCAAGTTGATCCATTTTTACTAGTTGATCGCTGAGTGTCACCACATCAATGGTTCTACGTTGCATTCTCAGCTGTTTCATTCCATCAAAAATTTGCTGATGTTCTTTTTTGTAAAAATCTTGTGGCATCAATTGGAAACCATCATACACAAAAAACAAATCATTCTCCATCAAAATTCATGCTAGAACTCACTTTTCCGCATCAACACTATGAGGAGGCAATTTAATATCTTCAATAGAAACCATTCTTTCTTTTCAATTTAATAAAAACTCTTTACGTCAAATGTTGTTTGCAATGTGAGATCAAAATTATTAACCGTTGCCTCACCCACTTTTGTTTGCCAATTTTTACCATACAGTGCAGTATCCAGCAAAATAGTAATAGAAGGATTAATCTGCACAACATCATCGTCTCGGGCAAGATCGGGATCAATCGTAGGAGAAATCGTTACCAAAAAATTTGTAACAGTTACATCATTACCAAATAAATTAACCCAACCATCATCTTCATGCATTGGCATCACATAGCCTGAGTATAATGTACTAATAGAAGAATAGCTATCAAGCAAATCTACTGATCAATCTCTATTAGAATCCCCACAAGCAAATCATTCTTGAAAATCACAAGCCCACGTATCAATAACTCCATCATACACTCACGAATTAATAGACGCGTCAAAATCATGATTATGTCATGCATCAAAACCTCTCAATTTCAACAATTGAATAGTATACAAATAGTCAGAAGGAACATCACCAACACCACCCGTTCCATTCCAATCTCATGAAGCAACAAGCTTTCTTCTCAAAAATACTCTTTGGTTTTTGTTCTGCGAAATAAGATATATTTCAGAAATAGAGGAAGAGTCTACCAAAGCATCAGGTCATTGACCAATAGCAAAGTCGTCATCATCTCAAAATGATCATAGAACCAAATCAACGTCATCCTGGACATCATGAAAGTTTGCCTCGTATTGACCGAATGACTGCTTTCCACTTGGATCTGATAAATAGCTAAAACAACCCGCTCCATTCAAAAAATCAGCAACATCTATTGATGGTACAGCTTTCACCAAAACAGAATTTGCAGTTTCTGTCGAATCAATAATGCTCGAACAATAATACAATCTGTGTTCTGAGGTTGCCACTCCCCCACCCAATGTATTTTCATTACCATAAGCCGTAAACCTGTCGCAGTGTCCATTAGATCAGCCAGATCGTGAAAAACGAGGAATTCCACTCACATCCCCCAATCCATCACATCACACCATTCTTCTATTAAAATATTCCTCATAATCAATGGTGTAATTTTTCATAAGTGTTTGCAGTTTTTCCATCATGAAATAAGAACTTTGCACCAAGGTTTGTCTTGCTTCGACACCATTTTTGATATCAATAGTTTGTAGGTACGCTCTCAATGTTATAGCAACAACAAAAAAAAAGATAGTCAATGAAATCAATGTTTCTAGCAATGTAAATCATGATCTTTTTGTCATAACCGCCTCACACAATAAAAAAAACCATAAGCTATATATATTAATCCACAAATTACTTGTTTGCCAAGCAAATGCAATTCCATTTAATTGCATTACTCACCAAGATCGGTAAATTTGTATCATACAAAATTATCTATTCATTTTTGATTATACACTTATGGTACTAATTCCAACAGTTATTGAAAAAAGCCACAAAGGAGAAAGAGCTTACGATATTTATTCTAGACTGCTAGAAGATAGAGTTATTTTTGTCGCTGGCCCAATAGAAACCCACATGGTTAATTCTATCGTAGCGCAAATGCTTTTTTTGGAAAAAAAAGATCCTGACAAAGATATCACGATGTACATCAATAGTCCAGGAGGCGAAGTATATTCTGGTATGGCAATTTTTGACACGATGCAACACATCAAATGTGACGTCAAAACAGTTTGTGTGGGACTAGCAGCCTCAATGGGATCAATGTTTTTGGTAGGATGAACCAAGGGAAAGAGATACGCACTTCCTCATTCTAGAATTATGATCCACCAACCTGCTCATGGCGCACAAGGAAAAATATCAGATACTCTTATCGCCGTAGAAGAATGACTCAGACTCAAAAAAATGCTCACAAAAATTATGTCAGATAGAAGCGGTCAACCATACGACCAAGTAGAAGTAGATATGGATAGAGACAAATGGTTATCTCCCGAAGAAGCACTACAATACGGTATTATTGACAAAATTATTCAGTAAAATTTTACCTCGATTAATCGAGGTTTTTTTATTTTCATACTTTTGAAAGAAAACAAAATTTGTCCAGCTATTTCTCTATACTCCTCTACATATAGCAAAAAATATCTATATCACTAAAAAGTTTAAAAAATACATCAACCCATGAAAATAAACTTGCTTAACACACAACAAGATATTTCTATTCTACAAAGATTACTCAAAGCAAGAAACGTTGCATGCACAACGGAAGATTTTCTCAATCCTACGCTCAAAAAGTACCGAATTCCCACAAGCAAACTCAATGATATAGACAAAGCAACCAGCATCATTTTTTCTCATATCAAAGAAAATAAAAAAATAATGGTTTTTGGGGACTATGACGTTGATGGAGTCACATCAAGTTTTAGCTTGTATTCATTTTTTACAAAACATCTCCATCACAAAAACATAAGTATCATGTATCCCAATAGACTCAAAGATGGATATGGTCTCAAGTGCAAACACATAGATATGATGAAGGAAAAAAACATAGACCTCATCATTACCGTTGACAATGGAATTACATCAATACAAGAAGCTGCCTACGCAAAAGAGTTATGAATAAAATTAGTCATTACTGATCACCACCACGCTCTGGATATAGTTCCCGATGCAGATGCTATCATCAATCCTCAAGTCTCACAGGACTATGAATTCAAAGGAATCGCTGGTGTAGGAGTTGCATTCAAATTAATCAATGCACTCATGAAAAAAGCCAACTTTTCATCAGCACAAAAAAAAGAAGTATTCCAATACTTTCTACCTATTGTTGCCATTGGAACTGTTGCTGACTGTGTTCCTCTGGTCAATGAAAATAGAGCAATGGTAAAAAAATGATTAGAAATTATAAACAGACAAAGAGAGAAAATACCAGAATCACTCAAAGGATTTCTCAAACACGTCAATATCAAAGATCAAATGGATACATTTCATATTGGTTTTGTGATTGGGCCAAGAATTAATGCAGGAGGAAGATTAGCATCTCCTTACGATAGTCTTCGTACACTCCTCTTTTCATGAGAAAAACAAAAAGAATATCTCGAAAAAATTGATGAAATTAATACCGAAAGAAAAAAACTTCAAGACAAAGCACACAGACACGCACTCAAGCTCATCAACACCGATGAAAAAATTCTTATAGCAACTGATCACTCGTATCACGAAGGTATTGTAGGTATTGTTGCGTGAAGAATTACCGAAAAGTTTTACAAGCCATCGGTAGTATTACACATGTGTAAAGAAAGAGGTATTGCTGTAGGGAGTTTAAGGTGACCTGATTATTTCAATGTGGTAGAAATGCTCAAGACAGCAGACCACTTACTGGAAAGGTACGGAGGACACAAACAGGCAGGAGGACTCACAGTCAAACTAGAAAACCTCGATAGCCTCAAAAATCATTTTTTGGAATATGTAGACGATCTTATTTCTGAAGAAACACTAATAAGGACCATAAATGTTGATACTATTTTTTATGCTCATGAATGGAACAATGACACGCTCAGGCAAATTCAAAAATTAGCACCATTTGGTGTTGGTAATGAAGAGCCAAACTTTCTTTTTGAAGAGTGTACCATCGTGTGAGTGGACAAAGTAGGTCAAAGAGGAAAAGGACATTTGAAGCTATCAGTACAACATCATGATAACATTATGACGTTGTTACGACGATCAAAAGGAGATTTATTAGGAGAATACAATATAGGAGATACTATCAATATCATAGGAAAAATAAAACCAGACAACTATCACGGAGGATTTTTTATTGATTGTTCGCAGATTATCACCCCATCATAATAACACATTTTACTCATATCAACGCATATGAAGACAGCCAACAAAGACGCCTTTTTTGAGTGACTCAAAAAGATGTTTCCTGAACCAATTATTGAACTCCATTACACGACTCCATTTCAGCTTCTTATTGCTGTAATAATGTCTGCACAAGCAACAGACAAGCAAGTCAATAAAGTAACAACAAACTTATTCAAAGCTATTATATGACCTTGGGATGTCGTGAGTATGTGACAAGAAAAATTTACCGAAGCAATAAAATCCATAGGTCTTTACAAAAGCAAATGAAAAAACGTCTTCAATACATCAGTCTTACTAACTAATGTATGATTTATTAACCAGCGAAAAAATAAAGTAAGTCACCCTAAAGCTCATGACATCTTTGAACAATATGGCTATTATATTCCTGATACCATATCATGACTGGAAACATTACATGGCGTTGGAGAAAAAACAGCAAAAGTAGTTGCATCTAACCTATATGATCTACCTGTGGTCGCCGTAGATACTCATGTACACAGAGTAGCCAACAGAATCGGCCTTACGAACACATCGACACCATTACAAACTTCAAAAGTCATTGAAAAAAAGATAGGAAAAAAATATATCAAGACTGCCCATCACGCCATGATACTTTTTGGGAGATATCATTGCTTGGCACGTAAACCACAATGCGATTCATGTCCTTTTTCTTCTTTTTGTAACTACTACCACAACAATAGTACAAAATAATTTTACATATTATCAATTATATTTTCATGTTTTGACACCAACGCATACAACTAACAGAACCTTCATGGGGAGAACACACACTTCTTTTTCTCAACGGGTTGTTAGATAAACATAGCTACCTTGCCAATATAATGCCTATTGCATCCGATATTTTTGTTTTTTTCTATCCAATTTTTCTTGTAGGACTCTATCTACACGGAATCAACAATCAAACAAAAAAAGAAAGAGAGGCTGCGTTGTTTATATTTTGTGCAGGGTGGGCATCAATGCTTGTCAACTTTGTTATAAAATTGATTTTTACAAAAACAAGACCTGATGTTCTTCTAGACCTACTCTATGAAAATAGAGAATGACTCGTACTAGAAACATTGCCAAAAAATACATTTCCATCAGACCACGCAGCAATGGCTTTTGCTATCGCTACCGCAACTATGATACGAGGAATCAAAAAAGAAAGAAAACACCTTATCTACCTATGAGTCTTACTATATGTTATGGCGTGTATCATGGCATTCGGAAGAATCATGATTGGTATTCACTGGCCAACAGATATTATAGCAGGAGTAGTAGTGGGAGTTGTAACACCGCTCATTCTTTTCTACCAACCAATACAATGAAGCCTTGACAAACACATCATACAACCCCTCATCACAATACAAGAATGGCTACGAAAAGTTCTTCGCTTATCACCGAAAAAATAAAAAAGACCGTTATGGTCTTTTTTACATTGCAGGAATGTCTCCGCCTCATTGTCATGGCGTCGATCATCATCAAGATGAAGTGGAATGAGTAGGTGAAGGAGAACTTACTGACGCAACAGGAGTCGTAGGTGTTGCAGACTCTGGGGTCAAAGAAAGCCTATGCTGCAATGCTGTTTGCAAATTATTAATTGCTGGCAACAATGGGCTTGTTTGCTCCAATTGCATTTGAGTAGTATAGGTTGCAACAAGATTAGGTAATATGTTGTGCAATAATTGCATAAGATTTTCAGAATTCAATGATGCAACAATATTTTTTTGTAAATCTAATATAATTTGATCATATTGAGCTTTCTGTGATTGATCAAGCAATCAACTATTCGTAGCAAAAATCGTTTTGATCATTTCATTTTTGAACATACCAACATCTGATGTATTTGTTAGTTGAAGCGCATTAGTATCTTGCATTTGTTGTGGTTGGCTTATTTGATAACTATTATCAACCTTTTTGGTGATTGTTATCATTTTATTCGGGTTACCAGGAATATTTGCTATATAGGTTCCTTGCTTGGTTCCATCTTGTTGTGTAACCAAATGAACAGCTTTCCCATTAACGGTATAGTACTCTTCTCAAGATAGTCATTGTTTCCACTCAAAAGATCCATTATCTCCTGGAGATAATTGCAAACTCGGAATAAAAACTGGTGCTTGATTTAACGCTACCGCCGGAAGTGCTTGAGATTGCTCTACCGTAGCATTTTGTTGCTCCGTTGCTTGCGCCTGTGTTGCAGCAGCAGCAGCAGCTTCTTGCTCTTTTTGTCTTTGCTCAATATCTCGATCATTATAGACATCCTTCCTTTCTTGCTCATCAAGACTAAGACAAAAATCATCAAAATTATCATATCATGCTGACTCTGAAGCTTTTTTATAGTTATCTTTTTTAGATCACATTCTACTTTGTACTCGCAAAGCAGCTGATTCTCTTATTCAACCTTGTCACTCAATAGAGGTAGTAGCAAGCAAAGTATTCATTGCTTGTGTGTCATTGTTTGTTTTTTCCGCAAAATACTGAGCCATACCAGGAGAAGCCTGAATAGTAGCATACTTCGTATGATGAGATTCATCAATATTTTTCATCCTTGCTTCTTGTTTATATTTATCAACAAGCTTTTGTTGCTCTGGAGTTAGTTTATATCAAAGAGATTGACTTACCATGGCAAACATAGCTCATACTTTTTCCACTTGAGCCAAAATCTTGTCAAAAGCATTTGACCATCACATTTTTTTCTTTAGACCAGCGACTGAGTTTTGTGCATTAGTCACTTCAGTACCCACGCCTTGAGAAACACGGCTTTTTACCCAGTCAGGCATATGCTCAGAGCTTGGCATACCAAAAGTAATATTAAGGTAATACGGTTCTGGATTATCTGCATCAGCAGGCTGTTGGGGTAAGAGAATCAATGCCCTATTACCTTGCTCATCAACCCCTACCTCAAATCATTCAAAATTTGCTGGCACCGCACTTTCCATATTGGAATAGTAGGATTTGATAAAGGTATTGATAGCAGCAACTCTTTGTTGATCACTGTCATCAAGAGCATCCTGCGCTTCATCTAGATACGAATCAAATAATTTTTCATCCACATGAACCAACGCATGTTGACTGTCCAAATTTTTTGGCTGATTAAGCATTTTTTCTATTTGTGACTTTCTCATTGTCTCTGCAGAAGAAACAACATTTTGCTCTAAAGCATCAATGTTATTTTGGGCATTTGTTTTGATAGCATCAACATCTTCTTTTACTCCTGCCAAATTTTCTGTTGATGTAGTAACTTCATCAGAAGATCACGGATTCGCCATATCCAAAAAAGAGAGAACTGTGGCAATTGCTTTTTTTTGTTCATTATCTAATTGTGATCATTTTGCAACTTGCAAATTTTTCATGATAGCTGTAATACGCTGATTGTTTGCTTGATCATTCACCGCAGCAGTCAAATCCAAAAGAGCTGATCAATTTTGATCTTCTAGCATTTTTTTTACATCACTCAAAACAGCGGCCTCCTCTGCTGAGACATTATCTGTTAGATCAACGTTTTCTAATTTATTGAGTATTTCAGACATTGGGAATAAACAAGCATAAATACTATACTAAGTATAGCTTTTTATTGCAACAAATACAAATTCAGGACTACTATTTATGTTCTTTTATTGACATATTAAGTGAAAAAAGCATTGAAAGTTAACACAAAATCAGTACATTTATTGTCGTGAAACAACACAAAATAAATACAGGATGATGAATAATGCTCACAACATTTATCATGAAGTACACACAATTTTCTGTACAATAATCATGAATAAATGAACAATGTACCATAAGGTTCAAAAAATAAGTAAAACTAGATGAAAACTAACTACTAACTTACTGTTGAGTTAGTTTTTTTTATATATTTTTTGAAATTTGTCTGTTTTTTTTGGGTGTTTTTACTTTGCAAAAAAACGTTATATAGCTAGAAGTAGTGTATTATAAAAATCACATTTATTATACTCATAACACTATGCTCGATTACTTACAATCTAAACTAAATGATGAACAATATGCTGCAGCGGTTCATACCGATACCTCATCACTTATTTTGGCTTGAGCATGAAGTGGAAAAACAAGAACACTTACCTACAAAATTTCATATCTTATCTTCTGAAAAAAAGTTCGTCCTAACCGTATTCTTGCTGTAACATTTACCAACAAGGCAGCAAATGAAATGAAAGAAAGATTACTCAACCTAGCAGAAGAAATAGCAGACAATGTCACACTCGACGAGAAAAAAAAGCCTCAACAAGACTCCCCGTCAGCGGATGAGCTAGATTTTGACGCTCTTCTCGATGAATTCACAAAAGAAGCTTCTGCAGAGCCTAGTCACGCAATTCACCGTGAAACATTGATTAATCCACAATCATTTAGATGGATTGGAACTTTCCATAGTACTTTTCTCAAATTCCTCAAAGAAGAAATTGAAAATCTTGCGATGGGATACACAAGAGATTTTGGAATCTATGATAGCAACGAAACTATGTCTATCATCAAAAAAATAATCAAAGATAAATGAATGGCCGATGACGTCGAACCAAGAGAAGCAAAAGGTTTCATAAGTAAAATGAAAAATGAATGAATACCCTATACAACATTTACCAGCAATGCAAAAGATGACTATGAACTGACTATGTCAAAAATATACGAACTATACCAAAAAGAGTTAATGAAAGCAAATTCCTTAGATTTTGATGATCTTTTATTACTCCCTTATCTTCTTTTCAAAAAAGACGAAAATGTACTTCACAAGTGGCAAAATAAATTTGACTACATCATGGTTGATGAAGCACAAGACACCAACTGGATACAATTTGAACTCATGAGACTAATGAGTGGAGATAATGGGAATATCACGCTAATTGGTGATGATTTTCAATCAATTTATGGATGGAGAGGGGCTCTAATGGAGAATTTTCTCAATGTAAAAAAATACTGGAATGATATCAAAATGTTTAAATTACAAATCAATTATCGTTCAAAACCCCATATTGTTACAGCATGATCACACATAATCAAAAACAACAGTAATCAATACTCAAAAGATATAAAACCACATAGAGAAGGAGAACACAACATTCTTGTCTTTACCCATAATGATCAAACAGACGAAGCAATTAACACAATAGATCTCATCAAAAAATTTGTCAATGACAAAGGACACAGACGATCCGATTACGCTATTCTTTATAGAACTAATGCCCAATCTTCTCCTTTGGAAAATGTATTGGTGCAGGAATGAGTTCCTTACAAAATATATGGAGCGTTCAAATTTTTTGAACGTAAAGAAATAAAGGATACGATGGCTTATCTCAAGTATATGATGAATCCAAGGGACAATGTCTCTCTCAAACGTATCATTAATGTTCCAGGAAGAAAAATAGGGAAAACAACCATAGGAAAAATTGAAGAATATGCATTACTGCATGACCTTACCATGCATGATGTTATTAGCAACATTCAATCAAGTTCTATCAAACTTTGAGGTGCTGCAATAAAAGCAATACAAACATTTGCGCAAATAATGCAAATGATCCGCAATGAGTTACCCACCGTTACTCCTTCAGAACTTATTGCCATGATAGTAAACAAAATTGAATACAAAGCATATCTTGTCAAAGAAGAGGGAAATGAACAGGCAGGGCTTGAAAAATATGAAAATATTGGACAACTTATCAATATGGCCGAAAAATATGAGGGAACAGGAGAAGAATCATTAAGACTATTGATGGATGAAATAGCCTTATTGAGTGATATCGCAGATCAAGAAGAAGACAAAGTAGATGCTGTCAAACTGATGACTGTTCACTCATCAAAAGGCTTGGAGTTCAAACACGTATTTATTGTTGGTCTGGAAGAAAATATTTTTCCTCTCTCAAACGCAAGACTGGAAACAAAACTTCTAGAAGAAGAAAGAAGACTTATGTATGTTGCTATCACCAGAGCAGAAGATCACCTATTTCTTTCTCATGCCAACAGTAGAATGCAATGGGGTAAAATTTCTGTGAATCAGCCATCGAGATTTATCGACGAGCTTCCAGCAAATCTCAAAAAAAACTATGATCTGACTAATTGAAAGTCCCCTTCAAAATCAAAGCCAGGAGGTTATTTGAACGAATGAGATCGAGTATCACATAAACTCTTCGGTGAAGGAGAATTACTTGAAATTTGGAATTATGTTGGACTTGTAAGATTTGCTGATCCCAAATTTGGACTAAGAAAAATACCGTTAAAGCTTCTTAAGAAAGCGTAAGTAAAGTACACAAAGCGTGTTTTATTTTGGATGAAGTAAGCCAGATAAATGACTATCAATGATCGTAAACTACAACATATAGATATTGTATTAAACAAAGAAGTTGAACCCCTTCCATCATCATTCAACAATTATCGCCTTCCATTCAAAGCACTCCCAGAAGTTGACATGGAAAAAATCAATATGGAGCAAATGTTTCTTGGGAAAAAAATTTCGACTCCCCTACTTATTGGTTCAATGACTTGATGACCAAGCAAAGGAAAAATTATTAATGAAAACCTTGCAATAGCAGCTGAAGAGCTAAAGATACCGCTAGCTCTTTGATCAATGAGAGTTATTCTCCGTAAACCTGAAGCAGTTGATAGTTTTAATGTAAGAAAACTATGCCCATCAATTCCTCTCATTGCTAATATGGGAATTGTGCAGCTAAACTATGGTTACTGAGTTGAAGAAGTCAATAAAATTATGGATAGTATACATGCCGACGCTATCTTTCTACACATAAATCCTCTTCAAGAAGCAATACAACCTGAAGGTGATTACAACCGAGAGAACCTTCTAGAAAAATTACACAAAGTAGTTAAAAACACGGAAAGGCCAATTCTTATAAAAGAAGTAGGAAATGGTATCGATAAACAAACCCTACAACATCTGGCAGAAATAGGAATCAAATGCATTGATGTTAATGGCCTATGATGAACATCACGGCCTCGAGTCGAATGATACAGAAGAGAAGATCATTTAGGAAAATTATTTTCTACGGTAGGATATACCACTGCAGAATGTTTAGAGCACGGAAAAACCATAGAAGCGAGCCTCATTGCTTGAGGAGGTATTCGTAGTGGAATAGATGTGGTAAAATCAATGATCATGGGAGCAAAATTAGCAAGTATTGCAAAACCATTACTCAAACCAGCATTAGAATCTGCAGAAACTAGTATCAAAGCACTGCAATGTCGACAAAAAGAAATACAAATCGCTATGTTTGTGTGTGGGGCAAAAAATCTTGATGATCTCAAAAAAATGGAACTCTTGAAAAGTATATAAAAAAGCCTAGTATCTAATAAATTTAGATAAAATAGATGTTATGAGCAAAAAACGTGTGTTAGTATGACTTTCTGGTTGAGTAGATAGTGCAATTACTGCCTATCTACTCCAGCAACAAGGATATGAAGTTGCTGCTGGATTCATGAAAAACTTTGCTGAACCAGAAAACCCGCACTGTCATACAAGAGAAGATAGGAATATGGCAATCAAAGTTGCTCATTTTTTGTGAATAAAAACATTTCTTATTTTTGATTTTCGTGAAGAATACAACAAAAGAATTATCAATTATATTTATGAATGATATCAAAAAGGAATAACACCCAACCCTGATGTGCTATGTAATAATTTGATTAAGTTCAATATATTTCTTGAAGAAGCAGAAAAATTAGGTTTCGACTATATTGCAATGGGACACTACGCTAGCATCAAAAAAAACGATCAAGAACAACACCAACTCATCCGTGGCATAGACAGCAACAAAGATCAGTCATTCTTCTTGTCCTGACTCAATCAATATCAATTATCAAAGGCACTTTTACCTCTTTGAAATATGACAAAGCCTGAAGTAAGAGAGCTTGCAAAAAAAATAAACTTACCAAACGCTGAACGTAAAGATAGTCAAGGACTATGTTTTATTGGAAAAACACCCATTAGAGAATTTTTAAAGAAAAAACTACCACTCAAAAAGTGAGATATCGTTGATACTGACGGAAATAAAGTAGGAGAGCATCAAGGAGCCTATTTTTTTACCATTGGCCAAAGTAGATGATTGGATATAAACAAAAAAGCATATGTAACAGCAATTGATGTAGAAAAAAATCAAATAACAATTAGCTATGAAAAACACAATCATTACCTAACAAAATCAACACTAATAGCCCACAATGTTCATCGAATAAATGAGACAAGACCTTCATTTCCTTTGCAAGTGCAAGCAAAAATAAGATACAGACAAAAAGAAACAAAGAAAGTAACAATCACTCCTCTCAAGGAAGAAGAAAGTATTTCTGTGCAATTTCATGAAGAAATACGAGCGATTGCTCCAGGGCAAATAATAGTTTTCTATGATGAAAACAAAGTACTTGGAAATGCTGTTATCAAGTATTCATCTTAATATTGACATAAGAAAGAAATTTTATAAAGTATTAGTACATTTCTTTCATTTCGCTCAATAACAATGAAATATTTTTTCAAAATACTTTTTGAATTAGTCGTTGCTCTTTTGCTGTTTTTTCTTTTGATTAAATTTACACCGGTATTTGATAATTTTTTAGAGTGAAATAATACATCAGTAAACAATGAAAATATATCATATAATACTGGGAAACAAATAACACAAACAATTTACTATGACAAAATTGGGAACCCAATAACAGAAGATGAATATCTAGCATCATTTCATAATGAAGCAGATAACTATATACAAAAAATAAGTAATTTTAAAAAACAGCCAACACCTTATCAAAATAATAGAAAAAAATCGTGCACAACTCCTCGGTGAGCAAGAATTCAGAATGGAACAAGTATTATTGCATATATCGCACCATTGTCAACAAGTGACAATGTGTGTCAATCTCAAACAAGAGTGTGTAATAATGGAAGACTTAATGGGAGCTATCAATACAAATACTGCGAACACGAAATTGATTGATTTCAATGAGATATTGTAGCAGTACAGTGAGCACAGGAGAGTTTTCAGACATTCATTACTCCTTATGTCGCACCACCTATGGAGTATATACAACCAACAGAAACAACCGATAGGCAAAAAATATATACCAATGAAGGAAAATTATCTCCTCCTTCGTATAACCCTTCTCCAAAATTTGTATGGAACAACAAAAGAAAAAAGACTCCATTTAAAAACAAAGATGACTGGAATAAGGATAATGAGACAATTGTGTCAACGCCATTAAATTGCACAACTCCATGGAAAAGTACAGTAGCACATGGAGAGTTTGTTTATGCTTACAATGTAGCAAGCACCAATCACCAGCAAAACCAATGTGTTCGAGAAAAAAGAGCTTGTATCAATGGTAAACTATCTGGAACATTTGCTTACGAAGCATGCAAATACAATGAACCAGTAGTATATAGACAAAGTTT
The DNA here is from genome assembly GCA_020627925.1 of bacterium. Classification (GTDB taxonomy): domain Bacteria; phylum Patescibacteriota; class Gracilibacteria; order Absconditabacterales; family Absconditicoccaceae; genus JAHDFY01. The sequence goes on along the minus strand of JAHDFY010000002.1, from coordinate 25,004 downwards.
ATAGCTTTTTATAAAAAAAAGATTATAGTAACAGAAACTTATTATTTTCTAAAAAAACATGGAAGCAAAATTTATTAAAAGTAGTACATCGACAACCGATGCTCCAGCACCTCAATACCCCGAATATCTTTTTGTATGAAGGTCTAATGTGGGGAAATCCTCTCTGATCAACACTATTTGCTCAAGAGAAATAGCAAAAGTATCTAAAACGCCAGGAAAAACTGTAAATATTAATCACTTTCTAATAGACAACACGTGGTTTCTTGTGGATCTTCCTGGTTATGGCTATGCAAAACAAGGAAAAAAACAAATTATACAATGGGAAAAATCATTCTGGAAATACCTATACTGGAGAGATACTATTGAATATGTCTGTGTGCTGATTGATAGCAGCATAAGTCCACAAAAAGTAGATATTGAATTTATGGAAGCCTTGGTTGATCATCAAGTTCCTTTTGTTATAATTTTCACAAAATCAGACAAAGATAAACAAAGACAAATAGAAAAAAATATACAAGATTTCAAAAAAGAAATGCTCAAAACTCGAAGTGTTTTTCCTCCTAATTTCATCACATCAAGTAGCACAAAAAAATGAATAGATGAGCTTCTTGATTTTTTTGAGCAAGACATGAAAAATTAGCAATATACTAAAAAAACAATATGTAAATAGAATAAAATAGAGTGTATTGACTTAACCAATTGCTTTATTATGATACGCAAAGGTAAACAACTTTTTTAAATTACATTGTTCAACAATGAAAAAAATAGTACTATTTGCAATCGGAGCAATAATCACTGCAAGCACTTTCCTTTCTTCATCAAACAAAGTTCATGCATGAGAATGTTTCACAGGACCAACTTATTTACACGATTCAAGAGTTGAAATAAAAACTGCTGTTTATTTGAGGAGCGGGCCTTGCTCAGAAAATAGTGGACCGAACAAAACTGAAAGAGGTGTTGTTCTCAAACCTGGACAAATGGTAACAGCAATTGCAACAAATCATAGATGGCACAAAGTAAAAACTGATGATGGACAAATCGGATGGATTTGGATAGATTTCATCAAAACATTTCATACAAAAGATTCATTTGCAGGTCAAAATATAGAATCAACAAGAGATCCTTATGGAATGAGTGATACTCATGCAGAATTTCCTCACCTTTTTTGAAAAGTAGCCACTACGACAACAACAAATAATGACAATGACTATGTTGCTCCAAAACAATATAATGTTTCTTCTAGAACCAAAGCAAAACTAGACAAAATGCTTACTAAAGTAAAAACAGCAATAAAAAACAAATCAGATAGTAACATAGAACAAAAAGCAGTCGTTCGTATCGTCATAGCAAAACTAGAAAACCTACAAGAAAAGAAGTCAGAACTAAAAGACATTCTTGAATACCTCATTGATAAACTTACTGATTTCAAAAACACACTCTAAATATAATTTCTCACTTTCTCTTCTCATCAAAAAAAAGCACGTGAGTGCTTTTTTTATCGTTCTCATTGATGTATTTTTTCTTTATAGTTTTCAGTGTTTTCTACAAAATCAGTAATATCTCCATAAAATTCATCATATTGGTCGCGTAACAGTTTTTCTGAGTTAGTAAGATTAAATTTCAATAAATCCTTTGTTCAAGATTCCCACTGTTTTCATCAAAGTTCTATATTTTGAAGATGTTCTTTATACTCTTTAGAAATTATTTCATCAAAATTTTGTGATCACAAATCATCAAAGGAATCTATTTGTTTTTGTATTACACTCTTATTTTTTTGCATTAATCATGTTGTTTTTTCTATAATTTCTTCCAATAATGAGTCTCATTGCTGATCAGTGGAGCTACAATAATGATCAACATAGTGTTCCACAGAAAAAACAAACTCTTGTTTTATAGTTTCTTCTAATTCCAATAGCATTTTTTTCGTTTCTTCAAAAGGAAAATTAGAAAAAACATCATTACGAAGACAATAAATTGCATCGGAACGTATTGCATTAACTACTCATAAATATTCATCAAGTCATTTTTGCATTTCATCATACAAAATAGCAAAACGAGACAAATATCTACGCGTATCTGACAGGTTAGAAGACAAACACTGCTCATCATTTTTATCAGCACTTTCCAACAAAAAATTTACTAATAGTTGCTCTCTTTGTTCTAATAGTTTTTTTGTAATAGGTAATTGATCAAGCAAAAATTGCAGAGAGTCCATTGCCCCAACACTTTGTTTGACACAAATATCAATTTCCAATAGAGAACGAAACTGGTTAATCGTATTTTTTTGTTTGGCCAATCTAACATGCTGCTCTTTCGTATTTAACTCTCACAATGCAATATCTAACAAATCATTCGCTTGTGACAAGCTTTCGTGTGCAGTTGTTATGTCATTTTTGCCGTAAGAATAATATGCAGTAGCAAAATGAATAGCGCTCTGCATAAAAAGACTATCAGAAAAATTATCAACAGGATACTTTTGCAGTAAACCACTTAGCTGAAAGGAGTCAAATCATTGGTCATTCATCACATGAGAGAATTGCTGGATAATCATTGATTCATTTCTATGTTTATCCAATTCTCCGTAGGATAAAACAAAAAAAACAGTGGCTAAGAAAGCAAGAACTCCAAAACCTGTGTAAAAAAAACCACCAGTTTTTTTATTTTTCATTAGCTTGCTGTGTAGTATCTAGGTGAGCTTCTGCTTTCAATAATTTTTCATTACACAGTGCATGTAATTTTTGTGCTTCTTCTTGCATAGCAAGAATTTCATCAATTGCAATTACTTTACTACTCTGAAGAAACAAATAAATTTCTTCAAGTCTTTTGTATGCTTGTACAAACTCCATTCTATTATCATAAACTAAAGATAACCTAACTCTTTTGCCAATGCGATAGTTTCTTCAAGATCTTTGCGCAATCAATGAAGACCATCTTCCCAGAATGTTTTATCTGTAATATCAATACCCATAGCTGCAAACATTTGTTCAGGCGAACGAGATTGACCTGCAGAAAGAAAGTGTTTTTTTATTTCTGCAACAAGGCTTTTATCTTCTCTCACACGTTTTTGTAATGCTTTTGCAATAAGAAGTCCTGATGAATATGTATACACATAAAAAAATCTTCTGATATGACTCCAATGCAACCACCAATTTTCTGATCACGCAGACTGTTCAACAAACGGTCACATATATGAAGCCATTTTTTCTTGAAACAAGCTTCATAATTTCTCCTTAGAAACCAAGCCTTTTTCTCTATATTCTTCATGAATAGCTTGTTCAAAACGATAACACGCAATTTGTCTATGTACTGCTGCAATCGCTTCCTGAATTCATTCAAGTCTCAATGCAAATTGCTCTTCTTTTGGAACTCTACTTATGAGCTCATCAAGTGCAAATTTTTCTACAAAAGTACTTGCTACTTCCGCAGCAAACATACCATAACCATAGTTAACTGCATTTTGGGTATTTCATGTTAGTTCAGTATGAATAGCATGTCCCATTTCATGAGCAAGAGTAGTAATGTCCCTAGCAAATCCATTAAAATTAACCATAACAAAATTTCCTATATTCTTTCCAACTCCAGCATTGAATGCACCTCCTTCTTTTCACTCTTGAGGATAAACATCAATAGCCCCCTGCTCCAACATTTTTACAAAAATATCCGCAAATTCTTGATCCAAATCAGATAATGTTTTTTTGACAATATCCACTGCTTCATCAAAAGAAAATTTCATTGTAGATGAAGGTGACCCAACAGGCGAAAAAGGAATATTTCTTTCATGATATCACAAAGTATCTTTTTTTAGAAGCTTCGCTTTAAATTCATAAAAATCATGAGAAATATTATTGGAAGCAACCGTTGCTTCAACAAGTGCATCAACAACACTAGATGACACTCAATCACTCAAATGTCTTGCTTGATCTGGTCTTTCATAACCACGTACTTCATCAGTAAGTTTTTTATACTCCAAAATAGAATTGATTTCCATTTCGGCAACATCGACATATTTTTCCAAAACATTATTGATGTGTGCAGCTGCGTCATCTCTAACATTTTCATCAGTACTTGCTAAAAGAGAGTGAAGTTGAAAAAATCATTTTTCTTCTTTTTCACCTTTTTCATTAAGAACAAGCATTTTTTCCGAAGCAAGAAAATCTCTTATCATGTCTCTTCGATTTTGATAAGAAGTCTTGGACATAGTGGTATATAATGATTCTTCTTTTTCTGTGAGAAAATAACGTGATTGTACAAAAATATTACGCAAAAATTCATGATACTCAGCGACGCTTTGATCAGCGAGAAATTTTTCTTGATTTTTTTTGTCAACTTTCCCAAGCGATAATTCAAAAAACTGCAAAATATTAGATAGCTTAGTCGAAAAATCCTGCGCCTTATTGTAAGCAGATTTGATTTCTTTGTCTTTATTGGTAACGGTCATTAGCCAAAAATAAATACTAGATTTGGTTCACCAATAAAAATTCTGACAGATTTCCTCATACTCCTCCAATGCTTCACGTAAAGCATCAGTGTCATGTAAATATGACTGATCTTTTTTCCATTTATTTGCAAATGCATTAATCTTTTTTGCAATTAAATCATCATCTTGCTTGATAGAAGGATCTTTTGGTCAAGAAAACATTCAACTCAAATCCCATTGTAGTTTATATGTCATTATTTTTTTGTGGGAATAAATAGCATCTTTTTATATATTATATCACGAAGACACAAGAGCAATTATACGACTAAAAAACCAAATAGTCAAAAATGAGACCTGGTAAAACACAATCACAACATCAAAAAAATAAAAATTGTATTAAATTATAGGATGTTTTGTCTTGTAAATAAAAAGCTCATATATAGTATCTAATTACAACGGAGGGAGCGCAATTTTGTGCCGGGTAGAGATTACATAAAAACGCGACGGTGTTTTTTATCTTTACGAATGCAGCCCACAATGAATATCTACTATTCCTGGTATCCCCACTCCCTGGCTGCGTACAAAACCCATACTCGTTCTGAGTGTGGGTTTTTTCTAAAAAATATACAATCATTTTTTGGGAAAAAGACAAGCAAAAAAGGTTTTCTTGTATAGGTTTTTAGCTGCAAACAACAAAGTTCATTATACTATAGCTAGTAGAGAATATTTACACCTATCAAAAAGCATGCAATCACATTACCGCGGAAGTCGAAAACTCATATTTCAATTATTATGTATGGCTCTTGTCGTATCTTTTTGATTTTTTGTATACTACAAATCTTCTAGCTATCGATGAAGAACACAAACATTAGTCAAAAAACAAGAACAAATAGCAGCAACGCAAAAAATTGTAGAAAGTAAAGGTAGTGAAGAAAATTTTATTAAGCTAGCACTTGCAAGGGAAATTACCAAAGATAACACAAAAATACCATGGGCTGAGCATATCAAATCACTTATCAATATTATTCAAGAGGTACAGGACACAGACTATGTAGGAAGTAATGTGATAGAACTTTCAGATCTTAGTATCGATGACAATCACCTTACACTAGAGTGAAGTGTATCCAATCTAATACTACTCTATCACTCAGTACCAGAAAAAAATTACAAAAGTCTTATTGATAGATTTAACGAGTTGGATTTTATTACTACGTTGGAAATTAGAGAATACAAAAAAATAGGAGATCGTATTAATTTTTCTTTAGATGCTGATATTTCGTTACAAAATGCCAATTACTAATCCATCGGCTGACAGCTTGATTCAAGGGGTAAGTGGACAAACAGACAATGTCTCACAAAACCTTGATCAACAATACAACACGACACAAAAAGTCAGGGTAATATCTATTAAATATAAGATATATGCTTTTGTGATGCTTTTATTAGGAATTGTTCTCTATGATCCTGCCATGCAAGCATATAGAGAGTATAATGCCGTAATGTATGAAATAGAACAAGCAAATCTTGCTATACAAAGGAATATTACCAAAAGCCAACAATATGACAAAGATATTTCATTACTCAAAATAATTAATAGTAATATTCCTGAGCTTATTGTCTGCCTCAACACAGAAAAAAATTGTGGAGATTTAAATGAACAATTAAAAAACAATCTCGAGACAATTAGGTCCTATCTACAACTCAATGATTTATCAGAAGACAAAATGATCGTTAATGAAAAAATCATACTCAAAAACATTAATGAGTTTCTTGCACAAGAAGATCCATTTGATTCGCAAAGAAAATACAATGGTGAAGTAATAGGAATTACCATAGGAGATACAAGAGATATCAAAGAACATCTTAAAAGTTTCGATATTACGATTACCATGAATTTTGATAATAAAGATGCACTACTAAAGTTTATTCAAAACATCGAAAGCCATGTCTTTTATCAACAAAATTCACAAATGCCTCTTGAAAGCACTCTATTATACAAAATCAACGGAATGGATTACGACATAGTCAATTATAATAAACAGCAAGAAATTAGTATCGAGTTAGAAGGTTTTTACTACACAAAATAACTCATCAAAAATGTTAGAAAAAGCGATAAGCAGCACACTTGAAAATATTGATAAAAGAGATTTTTGAATTAAAAACAAAATCTTTTTTTTCAAGGAACTTGGTTATTTGCTACAAGGATGAGTAGGTTTACTTGATGCAATTACACTGATCAATCAAAACACATCTAATTTTGCTCTCAAAGCAATTACAAGAGATATTAGAAAACATATCACTCAAGGAAAAACACTTGCTTATTCGCTCACAAGACAAGCAGAATATTTTTCATCAAGTGATATTGCGATCATCAAGTCTGGAGAAAAAAGTGGTCACTTGGTACAAACATTACAATCACTTGCTCATGAATATCAATTCATCAACAAAATATATAATCAGTACATGGGAGCATTGATTTACCCTATTATTCTCATCGTTATCGCAGTAGGGGCGGTGATTGCTTTGTTTGCATTTGTACTTCCAGCTATTTTTTCTATTACAGAACAATTTGAGTGATTGGAATTACCAACAATGACTCGTATCTTAAAAAACATATCAGAAATTATTATTGGTCAATGGCAGTGGTTAGTGTGATGAACTATTTTTGTTATTTTTGCGTGTGCAATATGATTTTCCACTCAACAAGGAAGTAAATTTTTCTATAGAAGTATTCTGCAAATACCTGTCATTGGAAAAATTACTCAATACTATTATGTGATTAAAATGTGTAGATATTTGACTATGATGCTTACATCAGGAATGAATTATGTACAAAGTTTCAAGCTTCTCAAAGAAATTATGGACATGCCACTCTACGAAGAAATGATAGAAAAAATACTTACAGGAATTCAACAATGAAAAAGTATCTACGATGATATGAAATATGAAACAGAATTAATACCAATGAGTGCTACAGCGCTCATAAAGGTAGGTGAAGAAACGGCAAATATGGAAGAATCACTCAACAATATTTCAGAAATTTTTGACGAAGAATTACAAAGTACTATCACCAATTTGTCAAAGGTGATTGAGCCAGTGATGCTTGTATTTATTTGATGAATTATTATAGTGATTGCACTAGGTGTTTTTGGAGTTATCACCAACATCATGGATTCAATTCAGTTATAATGAAACAATGAAACCTCTTGCGTGATTCACACTAGTAGAAATGCTTGTCGTGTTAAGTGTTGTGGCGCTCATATTATGAGTAAGCTTCCGTATGAGTAGCAGTGCTGTGACTGACCTAAAAGTAAAAAACGATCTCGCGCAATTTGCTATATCCTACAACAGCGAAATTTCAAGCTTATTAAACACCAACTATCACGGTGATTATAATTTTACTGAGCACATTACATCAATACAACCCAATACAGATCGTATGGTTTTTTTGTATACAGGCACATTGGAACAATGAAAAGAAGAGATATTTTCATTAAACACTACCCTCTTCAACAAAACATTTCCTGATGAGACATGACTAACACTCACAAGAAAACCCTACCAAATAGGTTGTCTCATCAACAATGACCCACAACTAGAAACATGAGAAATTGAAATAAACACACCACAAGGGAGCCATCCACGTTGTTTTACCATCTTTAGTGACACATGCAAACTCTCACAAAAAGTATGTCAACAATAAAAAAAAGAGGTCTGACTCTCTTGGAAGTTATGATAGCAATTGTCGTGTTCTGAGTAGGTATTCTGGGTGTTTTACATGTGATGACACAAAACATTTCTTTGATAGACCGCAGCAAACTAAAAGCAACTGCCACCCTACTCAACAAAGAAGGAATGGAACTTGCTTTCCACCACAGAAACACCAATGTGTTACTTTCTTATAATTGGTCTTGTGGAGAAAGAGATGCATCATCCAATAATGATTTGTGATGTGATGATATTGTTACAAGCGGAACTAATACCTATACCATACAAACTGATCAAGAATGAACATATACGATAGCGCCCATTAACTTATCATGATCGTTCTCAGAAATATTTGAAAAAACTCGCCTATATTCTCATACAGACACAACAGATAACTACACCATCGAGCGATTTGATCACAACCAGACAGATGGAACAAAAACAAATTTTGCAAGATTCATCACTTATGACAAGATTGTTGCTGACGACATAAATCAAGAAGCAGCAAAAAACATGACAAAAGTTACGAGTACTACTTTGTTTAGCAAGTGAACTATCACATGAGAAATAATCTTTGAAAGTATAATGGGAAAAAGAGAATAAAGGGTTTTACTCTAGCTGAAGCTATGATCGTTATTGTGATCATAGGAATGCTTTTTAGTATTCTTTTTCAAACATATTCTAGAACAGCATCACTAGCATTAAGAATAGAAAACGAACACACGTTACTCAATGAATGACTTTTTCTTCATCAATTTTTGGATACGATGAGTGATACGGCACAACTGGATAGCGAAGCATATCTTGCCGACAACCAACTGGATGATAATGGCTTTACTGATGTTCTCTCTTTGAGTCAAGGAACAGGAAGTCTAACCATCAAAGCAAATGGAGATTGTGATATTATCTCAACACAATTTAGTTGATCACTCTCACAAAAAAAATGTCGACTTGAAGCAATAACACAAGACAAAACAATCAAGCTCACCAACCCAGACAAAATTTATATAGCAAATACAAGATTCAAAATATTTCCTATCCAAGCTTACTCAGGTAATATTTATACGCAAGTAGATTTACGCAACATTCAAAGTGACTGATTTCAATTATACGGTCATCTATACATCAAAAATTACACAAAAAATAAGCGAGAAATGAACGTACACCTCCCCCTCCAAACGTTTTTTAGTATAAGTGACTAACATGGCCGTTCAAAAAGGAAATATTAGCATAACTGTAATGTTCATTCTAGCCCTTGTTTCGCTGATGGCTCTTTTGAGTGCAAGTTACGTTCGCTCCATTATAGAGAGCTCATGAAATTTGCACGGGTACTTCAAAGCATACTACTTGGCAAAATGATGAATAGAAAGTTCACTCGTTATACTCAAAGAATATGACGTAGGGATGGAATTTTCATGGACATGATCCAATGACATCAACAAAAATTTTCTCTGTGACGGGTGTCACGTCTCATCTGAAATAGTGGCGCGTTGACGCTATCATTCATGAACGAATTCTTATATTACCAGCAATGACAACGATGCTCAATGTAATGAAAATAACGCAATCACCCTACAAAGAGGAGAATCGCGAAGTATGCCACTTTTTTATGATGCAGGAAGTCTCACATGATGAAGTAATCTTGTTTCGTTATTAGATGAAGATCTTGATCTCACATTGCATAACATTGGAAACGCTGACGAGTATGCAATAAGTATTTCATTGGGGTCCGGAGCGCAAAACAAAGTAGATAGACACAAACTTGCAATAACAGGTTCTAGTGTAACACTCTCGATCAATGATTTCTTGCACACGCTTCAAGTCAACTATGTCAACCCTGGAGAGACATTGACCCCAACACAGCTTTTGTATTCTCTATGAAATCAACTCGTTGCAATATTTCCTATTTCTCAAACATTTGATGATTATTTCAATTATCTACTTATCACCAACAACACACCGATAAGCAACCCTCAAACAGCAACGTTTTGTATTGAAATAGGCAACAAAAAATCAGCATTACCCAAGGGCGTGGTAGTTATCAAAAGCCAATGACTATTTGGAAAGCATCGTGCGTCTCTTCAAGCAAACAAAAATACTCAATTACCTGATTTTCTTTTCAGCACATTTATTCAAAACTAATCAATCAACCAATGAGAAAAAAATTAAAAAAATTTTCTATGAATGAAAATGATCCACGTATTGTACAACCTGGTAAAGATTTTTATGAAAATGCTAAATGACAATGGAATAGCTCTTTTTTTCATAATGACAACAAACTTGTACTAGAACTTGCTTGTGGTAAAGGAGAATATTCTGTAGGGCTAGCACCTCACTACCCCAAAAAAAACTTCGTTGGTGTCGATATCAAAGGAGAAAGAATGCGAGTTGGATCACAAAAAGCCAACGAAAATAACTACTCTAATGTCTGATTTCTTCGCACATTAGTACACCACATTGATAATTTTTTTGAGCAAGACGAAGTAGATGAAATATGGGTAATTCATCCAGATCCAAGACCAAAAAATCGTGACGCAAAAAAAAGACTTACCCATCCTCGTTTTTTGCATATGTATGAAAAAATTCTTAAACCAGGAGGGATTCTTAGATTAAAAACCGATGATACTTGTCTGTTTCATTATTCTGTGGAAACATTGGTTGCAGAATGACGAACAATAGAAGCAATAACATTTGACTTATATGAATCACCACTCTATCAAGAGCATCATAACATAGTGACTCACTATGAAAAAATATTTCGTGAACAAGGAAGAAATATCAAATATGTAAGAGCGAGAAAAACAATCAACAAAAAATAATTATCCATCAAAAAACAAGAGAGGCAATAGGGCAAACAAGTTTTCATTTGCCTCTTTGAGTCAATTGAATACAATAACAGTATGCGCAAAATTTGAATTACAAAAAAAGAAACAAGAGATTGGAAATTTTATCTCAAGCATCTCAATATAACATTCTTATTATTGAGTACTTTTTCTTTAAGCATTTTTGCAATATACGCAAATGTAACAAGAATTATTTTCTCTCCTAATAAGCTAGATATCGTAACAGAAAACCTTCACGATATTGCTTTATACTTTCAATACTTTGACACAGACGTAAGAGATTTTTTACTAACTATTGATGATGTAGCACAAGCTTACAGCAATGGGCAAAATATTTTTGAAGAAAAAAAAGATGAAATCGAATACGTCTTACAATATATCAAAACAAACAAAGACTACTTATTGCAGGTATGATTCAAAAAATATACAAAATTGGCAGAAGTCATTATCGAGTCATTAGAACACAAGGATGAACTCTACACGTTATTATGAAAACACGGAGAACAAAATTATCTTATATTACTACAAAATAGCGCAGAAAAAAGACCCAATGGTTGATTTTTTTGATCATTTGCCTTTGTTTCAATTGAATACTGATTCATCAAAGAACTAGAAATTATTGATGCCTATTATCCAAAACGAATTAACCCTGATGTCAGAGTTCCTGTTGCAGACTGGGCGCAAGGCATACTATGAACAGACACCGTGTGATTCATTTCGTCCAATAAATTTTGATTTTCATCAACAGATGGTCATAATATCAAAACACTTTATGATCTAACATTTAATGATCCCCAAGGGTATACAAAGAAAAAAGATGTGATAGAAACATGACTATTCGAAAAAACATTCAACAAAAAAATAAAATGAGTTATCTTTCTTAGATCAGATTTTCTTACGTATCTCTTACCTAACTTGCAACCATTACTCCACGAATGGCAATTTGTTAATGCTAGTATTGACCTAATAAGAGGGGAAAATTTACCTGACAAAAAAGCAATTTACAAAAAAGAACTTACAGAATTTTTTGATAAGAACAAAGGAGAATTAGCCAAGAAATTTATCAAAAATTTTGAAGAAGTAATAAGTTACAATTACATAAATATCTATATAGAAAACGCAAACAAAAAGTTTAAACAGTTTTTGAAAAAAAACAAACTCACCACAAATTATGAAAAAACCAATATATATGCATGGGACAATAATAGTTCTTACAACAAAGTAGATACTTTCGTTACTAAAAATGTTGCAATTATAGACCCCCAATGAAACAAGATTTTTCTAACTGATAAAGATGTTATACCTATTGATCAGCTACAAAAAGGCGTGACATATCAAATGAACATCGCCTATAGATTAGCTATACCACAAGATTACATAGAATTTATCTATAGCTTACAAGAAAAATACGATATAGAAATTGGTTCAAGAGAAAAATGAATATTAGCGATACAGCCAGTAAAGAACTACAAAACTGGCGAAGAAAAACGACGAGAAACAAAAGCAACAATTCATTTTCCTCTAGAAACAACAATTATTGACATTCAAGGAGATGCTCACACAGTCAAGTACTTTCAAAGCCCCTTCTCCAACTGAATACACTTCCACTCCACGATAAAAAATACAAACAACACGACCAACACTATTCACATCAACTTTACCCTCTAGATCACTATCCCCATGATCAAAAACATTGAACTTATTCAATGATACTATAAATATCTCTTTTTAGGGAAATTTATGGAAGACATACTACAACAACAAGATATGTCTCAAAACCTCAAACCAATCAAAATAAAGACCTGAAAAACTACTAACTTTACCATCAATACAAAGTTAATTTCTCCCATCCTGAAAGAAATACACGAAAAAGAAAGCCAAAGGAATTTATTTGGTTATCTCACAGAACTTTCTGCCCGAAGAGGTATTTTTAGTGCAACAAAAGAGGGAATAGAAAATGATGAGGGCTATTATGCATTTGTAAGAAAAACCTTGGATTGACAGTTTTTTCCATTCATGCAGATAATAAACCTAGCAAGAAACATACTTTCTCACCATATGAATAGTAACTTAGCGATAAAAAGCGACGACTATGCAAAACAAAAAACCTTTCTTTTACAAAAAGATATAACAAGAATTCACTTAAAATTTTCATACGCAACCTATATCAAAGAATGGAGAGGGAGCAAAGACTATTGAATAGACATCAAAATAAACATAAAGAACTTACGTGAATGAATGTCTATTTATAAAATAATTTCTCACCACCAACTCTATCTACTTTCAGAATTATGTTATAATTTATCAGAAATATATAGAGTCAAGCATTTATCTGAAAAACAAAAAAAAGAATAACAATATTTTCTATTTTTTACCAGTAATGAGCTAACAGAAAGATAGAGGATTGTACAACATTTTCTTTTGTGGCTGAAACAACATTTCTTATTATAATTGTATATCTAAACAAGAAGATATCAAAAACAAAAAAAGAAAAAGCTAAAAATCTGTTTTTTACGCTATCGCGTATTGTATTTCTCTAAATGCGATCTACTGTTGCCTACCCAGGAACATAGATAACGAAGAAAACAGATGGTCGGATTATTATGTTTTGGAAACATAGTACTTCAATGAGAAAAAATGGATATTACCACCAACTTTTCACATCGAGGTACTGTTAAACCTCAACCCGGCCATCTGCCAGGTTGAGATTGGACTGTATTTCTTTGCAATCTCTTCTTTTTTTTTATTGAAAAAAGAAATGCTATTTGAGCACTCATCTTTTTTGCAATGATTTCTTATATTCTCTATTAGGCTCCCACAAACCAATAAACTTTGTAATATCGACATAAGATCATTTTTTTTCTCATAGATATTTTTCTAAAATAAGGCAAGTCTGTACTTCATAGTCAACAGACTTGTAGATGAGCAATCACATATTTACTGGGGATTCTTTTACTCAATAATCATTAATCTTTCATTGAGAATCATAAGACATGATGAACCCAAACTGCATTTTTTATAGCATCATATGCCATTTGCCCAATTAGCTAGATCATTCTCTACATTGTGATTTTACAAGAGAAGTGGCAGCTTCCCTCAAGAAGAAAGATTGTTGCGTTTTGTTGTTGAGCATGGGCAAAATTACTATTCCTGAAGGAACATCGCAAATAAAGGGAAAGAAAAATCAATTATTTCAATTTATGAGAAATATTTTTTCGCATTTTCATAGCTAATGTCGAAACATACTTTTTTTGTTGTAGACGTGACATTCAAGCAAATCTTGACTGCAAGTCAGGAATATTTTTTTTATTCAGTGAAAAAAATAATTTATAATATTTTCATCATAGTGGTTGTTGCACTTTGGCCAAGGTGCGTAAATGTGCAAGAAGCATCTTTTTTAGTTTTCTTCTTTTTACTGCTGATTTACTATAAGCTAAACCAATATTAACGCTATATTGATGATATTTTTTATCTACATATTGAGGAACTCGTAGACAGGAGAAATATTGAGAAAAAATAATATTTCTTTTTCTCAGCATATAACGAATATCTTTGGTAGTTAGTCTATTCTTTCTTTTTAGAAACATTTTTGTCTACGATTAAAATAACTTTTTACGTTTAATCAAACGTCGTTGACCTAGTTTTAAGTTTCATAAGGTAAATTCTCCTACAGCAGTTCTTTGCAAATCCAATACTTTATAATGTAATGATTTTAGCAACCTTCTGATGTGTCTCTTTTTACCTTCATGTATATAAATAGTTAGTACATGTTTCCTTTTTTCAAAACTATATTTAATAAGGGAAAAGGATAATTTATGTGCTCATTCCCTAATGCTTGGAATGAGTTTTCATTCAGCAGAAACCCATAATCATTTTTTCATTCTTTCCATATCCTTTTTTCCTATTTGTTTATCAATCACTACTCTATAAATTTTATCAATTTTAGACGATGGAGATTCATACAAATCAACCATACGAGGATTATCTGTCAACAAGAGTAAACCATGAGAGTTTTTGTCCAGTCTTCCTATATAATAAAATTTTTTGTATTCTTGAGGGAGTAACTCATAAATTGTTTTGTTATGTTTATCTTCTTTGGAAACAACATATCATTTTGGCTTATTAAAAAGCAAAAGTGAAACATTTGTGTGAGTTTCTTGTTGCTGAAAAACTAAACGTATTTTTTTCATTTTAGGAACTACAACCTCCAAAACATCATTTGGAGAAAGTTCCTTACTAAATTCTTCAAGAGTTTTCCCATTCAAAAAAACTCTGCCATTTTTGATCAAAACGACAAGCTTTCTTCTACTAATTCAAAGATGATATTGCAAATAAGAGATGACTGTATTCATGTATCAGTTACGGTAAACGTTTCAAAATAGTTTCAAGTTTTACTATTCATTTCGACATTCTGTATTGTTCATTAAGTGTTTCATCTACAAAAATGAACGTATTTTCTGCTTTCACTTGATATTTCTTGACAAGAACATCTTCTGCTTGATAAGGACGTGCCAAAATAATAACATTTGCAGGTATTTTTTCTTTATCAAATAAAGCATTTTTTCTAAAAGATTGATCGACGAGACTATTTTCATCATAAAAGTGAATGACAATTGTTTTGCTATTTTGTAAGCTTTGGGTCAATAAAGTTTTAGAAAATTCTTGATATCTCAAAACTTCTTTTTCTTCTGAAGTGTCTTGCAAATTAGACACAATATCATCAGCAACTTCCTCTATCTGATTTTCTTCTCAAGCAATAGAAGCAACAACTTCATTGATCGAAGAAGTCTGTCCTGTTTTAGAAACAACTTCTGAAACCATGTCTTTTTGTTCTGCTTGTATAAATTGATCGACAGATGATCAGCGGTTACAAGCACTCAACAACAAGGTTATAAATACAATAGAAAATATTTTTTTCATAGTCTAATTTGTCATAAAAAACTAAAGGATAAATCCAATTTTTTTATACACTTCATCAACTTTTTTTGTCGCTATCTCGTTCGCTTTTTTTGCATTTATTTGCAACATCTTTTTTACTTCTTCGTCAGAAATTGCGTCAAATTTCTGTTGAATAGGTATTACAAATTCAATTATTTTTTCATAAAGATAATCTTTTACTTCTTTATATGATAAACCTCAATCAATATATCTTTTTCTTATACTAATATTTTCTTCAGGAGAAAGAAAAAGCTTTAGGATATTATACACATTACATTCATCGGGATTTTTGGGGTCTTCTATTCTTTTTGCATCTGTAGCTATTTGCTTAACTCTTTTTAAGATTTGCTTTTCAGTATCAAGAAGTCAAATATAATTATTCTTAGACTTAGACATTTTTTGACCATCGATACCAGGAACAATAGCAACATCTTTTTGAATGACCGCTTCTGGAATGACAAAAGTTTCTCCATAAATACGATTAAATTTCATAGCTAAATCTCTTGTATATTCAACATGCTGTTTTTGATCTTTTCAAACAGGAACATTATTGGCATCATAAAGCAGAATATCCATAGCCATTAGTGAAGGATAAGTAAATAATCCAACGCTAGCTTCATTTTGCTTTCATTTTTGTACTTTATCTTTGAATGCATGCATTCTTTCAAGTACTCACATATTTGTAAGGCAAAGGGTTACCCATGTAAGTTGAGCATGAGCCGGTACCATTGCCGGATTATATATGAAAAATGTTTCGGGAGTAGGAGAAACAGCCAGGAAAAGTTTCAATGCATTAAGAGTATTTTTTCTTAAAGCATCTCAATCTTGCACTACAGTAAAGCTGTGCATATTTGCCGTAAACAAAAAAACTTCATTATTGGGATCTTTTGCAAGTTCAAGCATAGGACGAACTGCACCAAAGTAATTTCACAAATGGAACTGTTCTGCAGTGGTTTGAATTCCTGTCAATATTCTTTTTTTCATGAAAATGATTATTTTCTTATCTAAACTGGTTTAAGTATATAGTAGTTGTGCAAAAATACAACACTATGTAAAAAGAGCTTCTGTATTTTCAAAAAAAATCCATACAACATATCAAAAGAAATTCCAGCTCAAAAAAATAGAACACATTGAAAAGTATTATATTTTAAGTAGTATCCCGAAAGAAAAACTAAGTTTATCATTTGATTACACACAATGATTTCATTAGCAAAAAACACCTTAGCCCTATGTCTACTTTTGTCTACTTTATCATTTACATTTGCTCAAGCAACCCTCAACAAGGACGATGATAAGATTATAGACCCCAAAACAGGAGATATATTTCTTTTGGATCCTTCTTCTGTAGATAATGATCGTTCATGTCAACTTGATTCTTGAATAGCAAAAGGCTATTTCTTCAATCAAAATAGAACAAAGATAACCAATATGGAGAACTGTCATGTCTTCATAAAAAAACAAGAAGACAACAACACAAGTACAGGAACATGATCAATAGAGACCAACACCGGTAGTATTATAACAACAGGACAAATAAATACGGGAGCCACAACGACAGGAAACACAAACACGGGAAGCGTCACCAGTACAGGAACAAATGATGTAATACAAACAGGAACTGCTACAACAGGGAACCAACAAACAATTTCAGGCAGTGTAACGACTACAGGAACAAATAACTGATGAGAAAACAACAACTCAGATGACTCAGAAAATTTAGATAACTCAAGAACAGTTATTATTGATAGTTATCAACATGATGACAAAAAATCAGAAATAGAAAACGCTATAGCATGGATGTATACAAATTGACTTACAAAATTTCCTACTGTTGAGGAATATCGAACAGGAGGCCTACACACTAGAGAACAATGAGCAAAATTCATTAGCCAACTTTCAAAAATACTAGATTATCAATCTGACGAAAATTATAATTGTGAATTCTATGATTTTAATCAAACTCATGAGTGACTCAAAGAATGGGTTACCTACTCTTGTGAACATGGTATTTTTAAGTGAGATTCTGGAAATTTCCTACCTAAAGCTGAATTTTCTTATGCTCAATCTCTCACCGTATTAATAAAAATATTTCAATGAAATACAGAAACAGAAAAAAGCAGTCCACGATGGAAATGATTTTATACAAAAGCAAAGGCATTAGGATTACTTAATAATCTGAGAATTACAGAAGAAACAATATATAACACAACAACAAGATGAGACATTGCCATCATGATGTACAGATTAAGAAACATAATGAAAGAAACCAACAATTTGGCAAAAATACCCGGAGAAAACGAAGAAAAAATAGATACAGAAGTAATAGTAAAAAGCACTAATTATAGCAACCAATCACTTTCATTTGAATGAGATCCTGAGTTTCAAGAAGCTCTTTGATGGATGAGAGATCTATGAATGACTTCTGCAAAAAATACTATAGATTTTCAACCATTAGTATATCTGCAAAGACAATACGCATCAAAATTTATTGGTATTTTCCACCAAACATATTTCAACGGAGAGACAGATAATATACCCAACGAATGTTTCTACGATGATCTCCAAGACAGCAGCAATAGTGTCAGGTCTTACATTTTTTATGTGTGTCAAAACAAATTAATAAACGCTAGTGGAACATTGTTTTTACCATCACAAAACATCACCCAAGCAGAATTTGTTGCAAGTCTAGTAAGAATGCTAGATAAAAACATTATTGGTTCCTGAGAACAAGTAGTTCGACGAGAGCCATATTTTGACAGAGCGCTAGAACTATGAATCGTACAAGAAGGAGATAAAGTCAACTTTGAACTACCTGTTACTAGATATCAAGTAGCTCTACAGCTGTATAGATTCAACGTAAAATACAAATTTCTACAAAGCTTAGAAAAAAGCACAATAAGTCCCAACGATATACTAACAGTTTTTGATGATAGCATCAACGAAACATTAGACAACAGTAAAGAAAAGAAAATAGCGATTAATACCAACAAACTTTTTGATGAAGAATGACGCATCGGTATCATAGAGCTATTTAACAACAAAAAATATACTCTACAAAAAGAAAAAAGCATTAGCATCTTTACCAACAGCACCAACTGGTTTTGATCGCTAAAATCAATAACAACTGACGAACAAAAATGAACTGTTAATCTTCTCTTGAATACTGACTCAAGATTAATTATTGAGTGAACAATAAGAATGAGCAATGGTGAAGTGTTTCATATAAATCCTTCAGAATTCACTACCGCCTATTATATTATGACCAAAATAAAGGATGCAGATCAAACAAATTCAAACGGATAAATCACTTGAAACGAATAATTCTTACAGACCAATAAATTTTGATGAATTTATTGGTCAAGAGCACGTAAAAAATATTTTGCAAACTGCTGTAACAAGTGCGCTTCACAGAAAAAAGCATTTATGACATATCTTACTTGCGTGATCAAGCGGGTATGGTAAAACAACATTAGCACAAATAATTTCTCACCAAGCTTGAAGAAAAATACACATCATTACATGATACGCAATAAGCAAGCCCGCAGACATCATTTCAATCTTAACATCAATGGAGTCTGATGATATATTATTTATTGATGAAATTCATAGACTCAAACCGACCATTGAAGAAATGCTTTATATTGCAATGGAGGATTTTGCTATTGATATGGTTATGCCTGATGGTGGTAATGTAAGAGTTCCTCTTTCTCCTTTTACACTTATTGGAGCAACAACAAAGCCCGAGTCTCTTTCGCAACCACTAAAAAATAGATTTGTATACAACTGCCATCTTATCGAGTATTCAGAAAATGAAAAATTTGCAGTGGTGAGTAGATATCTCAATGAGTACGATATAATATTAGAAAATGTAAATCTCATACCAACTATTAGCAAAAAAGTAGATAGCGTTCCAAGAGAAATACACAACTTTTGTGTAAAGATTAGAGATTTTCTTATAAGCCATAATGAATGAAATCTGACGCTATCACAAACACTATGGGATTCTTGTGAGTCATGGCTCCAAGTGAAAGATTGAGGCATTACTCCCGTTCATCAAAAGTACTTAGACATACTTTCCTGATCAGATACAATACTATGACTCAAAACTATCTCTCTTCAAATGGGACTTAACGAAAAAACAGTCGAAGATGAAATAGAGCCTCTACTAATTAAATTATGAAAAGTACAGAAAACATCAAGAGGAAGAAAACTCATAGAAGAATAAGGACAATAATAAGCGAAGCAATAATCAATAATACAAAAAAAACTTCCAACTAAATTAAGTTAGAAGATTTTTTATTAATTACAATCATTTAGAATGGCAAATCATCGTCTGCATCATTATTCCCAGAAACAGATCCATCTGACTTATCGATTCTCCAAGCAGTAATACTATTGTAGTATTTACCGTTATATTCATTTGCTCTAAAATTTACAGAAACTAATACAACATCACCCACAGCAAATTCGTTTACCATATCAACCCTGTCTTTAATAAGGTCTATTGATAGAGAACTTTTATATTCCTTATCACTGTTTTCTTCTACAACAAACGTTTTTTTACGTAGGTTATTTTTTCCTACTTCTTGCTCTTCGCCAATGTAGATGATCTTTCCTTCGATTCTTCCGTCTACGATCATAAGTAAACAATATAATGTAAAATAGTAGCAAATTCTTTTCTACCAGACTGGTTATAGGTGTTGTGTTATTTTTTTCAAGAAAAAATTATACTCATTTTTTTTACAAGAGGAAATTCTTCCAAGAGCAGCATAAAACAAGCAAAACTCAAATACACATCCGCCAAGTTAAAAACAAACCAATGGCCAAAAACAAAAAAATCTCTCACAGCGCCAATAACTACTCTATCATAAAGATTACCTAGCAATCATGCTAAAAAGATCACTGCAATAGAACAAGAAATTGATCAAGAGTAACACCCTCGAGCAAATGCAAAAAAGACGATAACACTCACAACCAAAATAAAATAATAATTTAGTCAAATCCCAAAAGAAATTCCGTTATTTAGCAATGGCTCAAAAAAAATAGATCACTCCAAAAGAGCCAAATCGTAAAACAAGTACTTCAGTAATTGGTCAAGCAGAAACAAGCCAATCAACAACAAAAATAAAATATATTTTTTTTTCATACTACACAATTTCAATAAACAATAATAAACCAACGAATAACTAACTAGACACCAACTCTATAGAAAATTTCTTTTTCTGCCAACTCTCTTTTTGTTCCCCATTTTAAGGCAGAGATTTGTTTGATAATTTCAACTTTTTCGGATAAGTGAACCGGATCTTCTTGAAGTACATAATAAGGAGCAATACTGAATGGTCTAGAAGGTTGTGTATCAATAGATAATGTCATTACTCATTTAAATCTATCCATGCTAATTAGATCTCCCTTACTAAATTCTGGTTCTACATTTTTTTCTAAGAATTCAGCATCTTCTGGACCTACTTTTAGATAAAGTTGACTACCCACATTACCAAAAATCGGTTTAGCCATATCAACACTTCCTCACAAACCAGCAGATTTTAATTGTTCTATGTATTGGTGAGCAATACACAAACCTAATTTATATTTACGAGCTTCTGACAAAATACTTTCAAATGATTGCGAAACATAATTTTGGAACTCATCCACATACAAGAAGTATGGTTGTCTATCTTTTGATTCAATCGCTGCTCTTCTCAAAGCATGAATCTTAATTTGCATAGCAAACATTCTACCAATAAGTTGCGAATTAATTTCTCCTGTCAATCATTTAGACAAATTACATAAAATAATTTTTCACTCCTGCATGGCATCAGTAAAATTGAAGGCAGATTTTGGTTGACCAATAACGTTTCTTACATAGACTCCATTGGTAAAACTAGAAAACTTAGATTGCAAAAACGGAATAATTTCTTTCTTTTCTCTGTCTCCCATTGCTTTATATGTTTTTCTCCACCATGCGTTAATAACAGGATTAGTTAAGTTCTTAAGTTTTGCCTCTAAATAGGCCTCATCAGTAAACAATCTCATTACCTCTGGTAATGTTCCTCCATCAGGTTGCTCCATTAATAAAAATGCAGCATTAATAAAGTAATCTTGAATACGAGGACCAAATATTTCTTGACCATACATACCCACAAACATTTCAATCATATCATTGGTTACAATATCCCTTTCTTCATCAGTATCAGCATCAAATGGATTAAATCCAATAGGATAATCAACATTGGAAAGATCAAAGTAAATCAAATCATCTAACCTTTCCTTGGGTAAATAAGGAAGAATATGATCACACAAATCTCCATGCGGATCAATCAAACAAAAACCATTTCACAATCTCATGTCTTGTACAGCCATATTTTCCATCATTGTCGACTTTCCTGTTCCTGTTTGTCAAATGATGTAAAAATGTCTAAACCTATCAGTAGGTTTTACATAAATTTTTCTCTTTACTCAACCAAACAAATTATCTCCCAGATACACCCCTTCGCTTGGCGTATTATCAGGAGCTGGTATTATTTTATATTTTTGCCATATAATACGAGGACTTCTATTAAAACGAGAATGAGGAAAATGCAAAAATGAAGATAATTCTTTAATATTAAGAATCATGAAAGTATTAAAGTTTTTATAACTATCCAAAAGAGATCTATTTTTTCCTAACGTTCTCTTTACAAATTCAATCGCAAATTTTTTACTATCCTCTGCTTTTGTATAAGTAAAACCATTTAATCCAACATAATTGTATTGTTGGAAAGCCCTTACCATATCTTGAATCATAATATCTGGTCTTTTTTCCTCAGGAGAAATGGCTAGTAATTTGATAGACACCTCAAACAATTCATCCTCTACTTTTTTATCCAAATCTCATAGTTGTTGATTAGAAAATTTATGAGATTTTTTCTTATCATCACCATCGTCAGAATCTGTTCATAGCATTTTTTTGAAAAAATACACAACATAATCTTTCCAAGCAGATTTTTTTTTGTCTTCTTTTATATCTTCAACTGATTTTCTTAGTTCTTTTTGTCGTTTTTCATGTAACGGAGAAAGCAAAACCTGCAAAGCTACTTTTTCTTTTTTTTGCACTCTCGCAAATGATGCAAACAAACTATCCATTGGATCTGCTTCAAAAACATCATACATTTTGATCGGATTAGCATTTGATTTTTTGAGCAACAACTCTCCTCATGACAAAAATTTTCCTTCTTCGAGCATTTTAGGTTGTTCGACAAGATGAACAACTGCTCAAGGATAAAAAGAAGAAATACTTTTTTCTACAGTCTCTACATGACCACTAGGAATTCATAGAAAAAATTTTATTAGTTGGTCTTCAACAACAACTTCCATTGAAACAAAATTATTTCAATATTTTTCATTCAACTTTGATTCTTCATAAACAGCATACAAATTTTTGTATACTTGATTCATTAACTCAATGTTTTGTTTCATAGAATTAATGTGGTCTGTTGCTTCCATATCAGCAGACCTTGCCATTCTATTTTTTGGTATGAGAACTTGCATGAATTTTAGATCATCGGATTGTTCGTCTCTATGTTTTTTTTGCATACGTGAAAAATAATCTCTATACGCTGCCACTGATCAAAACCCAACAGCAGTCAGTAGAATTATTCCCAACAAAACCATTATGATAAAAAACTGCATGAATTCTTACTTTAATCCTAAACATAATTACTAAAAATTAGTAGTCAAAAAGCAGGTTTTTGCAAGTCGCAAAGTTACTTTTGATTCATGTTTATTAAATTTTGTGATATCATATCACAAGGTAGCATAAAAAAAGTTGAGCCCTTAAGGACTCAACTATCATAGGTAAGTTTTTTTTCTTATGTAGAAGGCGATTCTGGCAAAGTTCAAGGATTTGCAGGTAGTGTATTTTGTTGTGCTCCGACAGCACCAGGTTCTGGAGCATTTGCCTCTGCGGGCAATGGAGTTTTTTCATTTTCACCATCTCAGTCAAGACCTAGTCTTGCAGCAATTTCTGCATCAACAAACTCCCTCTTTCTTCCATATTTTTTTGCAGAATATTGTTTCAAAATTTTTGCAATTTTTTTATTTTTGTAATCGTTCGTATAAATCGCATTCATTGAAAATACACGAGTTGTTGTATTATTAATGTTTAATTTAATGTAAGCTTTATAGTTTGCAATACCCACAATATCCTGTGCTCACAATACAGGCGAGTATTCTTTTTCAAGAAATTCTGCATCAGGAGCACCAATTTTAAATGATTGAATTGTTCAACAGTTACCAAAAACCGCAGCTTTTACATCTCATTTACCTCCAGAATCTTTGTTGGAAGTTTCTAATTGTGCAATATATTGGTGAGCCATCACAAGACACAAACGATATTTACGGGCTTCAGAAAGGATATCAGCAAAAGTTCACGAAACAAAATTTTGGAATTCATCGACGTAAAGATAGAAATCTTTACGATCCTCTTTTGCCATAGTCGCACGACCCATCGCAGCGTTGTATATTTGGGATACCATAATCATTCCCAAAAGTTGGGCATTAATTTCACCAATTTTACCTTTAGAGAGACTCACCAATACTATTTTTTGGTTATCCATTGCCTCTTTAAATCTAAAGGCAGATTTTGTTTGACCAATAATATTACGAATAAGTCTATTGGTATTGAATGATACAAATTTCGAAGTAAAATAAGGAATAATTTCTTGTTTTTCTCTATCTCCCATCGAATTATATGTCTTTTCCCAAAAGTTCTTTACCACGGGATTTTTTACTTTTTTTGTTTTAAATTCTCTATATGTTTCATCTGTATACAAACGCGGAACATCCAATAAAGTTGGTCTATCTTCAAAATCTTCCAAAATAGTTAATGACCCATACTTAAAATACTCTTGGATACGTGGACCAAAAATTTCAGGTCAAAACATTTTCAAAAATATTTCTGTCGCATCGTTTACCGTTCTATCCGCTTGATCAGGATTATCAATTTCATAAAGGTTAAGACCCATTGGTCTATCTTCATTACCTGCATCAAAGAAGACAACATCTTTTGCTCTTGATTTAGGTATAAATTCTAGCATATCTTCCGCTAAATCTCCATGTGG